>NZ_JBEGHS010000002.1:0-123323 GCF_040676365.1 Sphingobium sp. LMA1-1-1.1 | reverse complement strand
ATCGGCGCTTCAAATCCTGGGGGGCATGCCCCCCAGGATTTGATCACCCAAATGGCGGCATAAAACGACATCCGCGATGAGCTTAACTTAGCCGCCAACCTGTCCAAGAAGGCGAGGCCACCTCAGCAAACGTCGAACGGGCAGCGCCTTTGCGTGGAATGCGAGCTTCCCTGCCGATGCGGTCAAGATCGCGGGCAAACGGCACATCTTCGCGCGTGCGACAGACTCCGGCAGAACCAATGTCTACAACTTTTGCCCGACCTGCGGTTCGACCGTCTTCTATGACGTTGAGATGCGTCCCGGCATGATTTCTGTGCCGGCAGGCGCATTCGCGTCAGCCGAGTTTCCTCAACCCACAGTGCAGGTCTTTGACCAGCGAAGCGTCGCTTGGTGCACTATCGACGTAGGATAACAGACGCTTTTCCAGCGGAACCCGATAAAAGAGATTAGATTCAGTAATGGCCTAATCCGAAAGCGAGCAAGCCCGTTCGTCGACGAGAGTGATATGGATGCCCTCTGGGTCAAAAAGCATTTGTTGATCGTGCTCGATTCTCGCCAAGGCGGACGGTACGAAGGCGGTGGCCATAGCGGCGTCGTACGACGACTTATCCGAGAAATATATCTCGGTCACCACGTCAACTCTTTTAACGCTTTCAGGAAGATAATTTCTCTTATATTCAACAATCCCCGGCATCACCTCGATAATGGTAGGGACATGGTTTTCTTCATACCAAGCCATGAAATCAGATCGGGATAGGTCATGACGCTTCGTCAGAAGTGCAATTAACTTAACTGTCATCAACACTCTCGCGTCATTTATGCCTAGACCCCCCTCGATAACGCTGAGATTATATTACCGAAACGGCCAATTGGACTAACACTGGACAGTTTTGCCGCAGGCGTTCGCCTTTCGGAATGGCGTCAACGCCTTCCCACAAACGAACGTGTCGCGGGACGGCCGGTAACGGTGCGCACAGGCACCGGATGGGAGGCTGGCTTTCCCGAAACCTGTTCCCGATTGTGTTTTCCCGAAATGCCGCATCGGAGATGGAGAAACGGGACGGTCGCACATTCTTCAGGCGGCCGGTTTCGGGAAGCCGTGGCGATCGATCGAACGGCAATGTTGAGGGCGCGTGCCGCCCGGCTGCTTCCCAATCGTGCTCGATCGGCCAAACGGAAAACAGGTGTTTTCCGTCAGCGTCCGGTTCCAAGCACGACAAGAAGCCGGATAAACGACCGGCTCTGGTCGGCCACGGTCTCGCGGTCTGCCCGAACTTGAACTCATGGCATCCGCGCCACGACCTCTCGGGGAAACCCTGCCGCGAGATGATCGATCAACGCTCGCACAGCTGGCGGCAAGCCGCGGCGGGTGGTGAACACGAGGTGCACGATGCCCTGAAGGCCGCGCCAGGCGGGCAGCACGTGGACCAGCTTGCCGGTAAGCAGCGCCTCGCGGCAGACGTGGTCGGGCAGGATCGCGATGCCCAGGCCGTCGATGGCGGCGTTGCGCACGGCGGCCATGTCAGTGCAGCCCATGCGCGGCGCGGTGCGGATGGCATGTTTGTGGCCATCCTCGGTCTCCAGGTGCCATTCGAGATCGTCTGCGGCGTCATCGGTGGCGAGCATCGGCAGGTTTGCGAGCTGCTCCACCTGCTTGATCTGGCCTGCCAGTCCGGGGCAGGCGACGAGGATACGCGTCGACCTGCCTAGCGAACGCATTGTGAGCGCGGCATCGCTGGTCAACGCGGTGCGCACCCGCAAGGCAAGATCGATCCGTTCCTCGATCAGGTCTACCGCGCGGTCTGTCGCGACGAACTGCAGGCGCACCTTGGGATAGCGAGTAAGGAACGCGGATATCAGGCCCGAGATAGGCTCGACCATGCCGGTGGGACAGCTGAAGCGGATGCGGCCATGGGGTTCGGCCTGTGCCTCGAGCACCAGCGTCTCAGCCTGCTCGGCCTCGGCCAGGATGGCGCGGCACCGTTCATAGAAGGCAAGGCCGGTGTCGGTCACGCGGAAGCGGCGGCTGGATCGTTCAATGAGGCGAAGGCCGAGGCGCTCCTCGAGCCCGGCGATGCGGCGGCTCAGCTTGGACTTGGGTTCCCGGAGCGCGCGCCCCGCAGCAGCGAAGCCGCGGTGCGCCACCACTTCGGCAAAATAGGCATAGTCGTTTAGGTCGATCCGCATCATCGTTCCTCCAATGGAACGCTGAGTGCCACATCTGCCGTCTACACGCATCACGTTCTCAGCTCATCTCATTCGGGCAACGGCGCTTCGCCGGAACACGAAGGAGAAAGACGATGACGAACAAGTTCAACGACAAGGTGGTGGTAGTGACCGGTGGCACCAGCGGGATCGGTCTCGCGACGGCCAAGGCCTTCGCCGATGGGGGCGCATCGGTATTCATCACCGGGCGGCGGCAGGAAACGCTCGATGCCGTGGTGAAGGCGATCGGTGGGCGCGTCACCGGCGTCCAGGGCGACATGGCCAAGCTCGCAGACATCGACCGGCTCTACGACGCGGTCCAGCAGCAGCATGCGCAGATCGACGTGGTCTTCGCCAACGCCGGCGGCGGCGAGATGATGCCGCTCGGCGCAATCACCGAAGAGCACTACCAGAGCACTTTCGACACCAACATGAAGGGCGTGCTGTTCACTGTCCAGAAGGCGCTGCCGCTGCTGAAGGACGGGGCCTCGGTGATCCTGACGAGTTCGACCACGAGCATTTCGGGCACGCCTGCCTTCAGCGTGTACTCGGCGACCAAGGCGGCGGTGCGGAGCTTCGCGCGCAATTGGATCCTCGACCTCAAGGATCGCCGCATCCGTGTCAACGCCGTCAGCCCTGGCGTGACCGAGACCGCCGGGCTCGACCATCTCTTCGGCGGCAGCGAGCAGGCGGCGGGCACCAAGGCCTATCTCGCCAGCCTGATCCCCGTGGGTCGGATCGGTCAGCCCGAGGAAATCGCCAGGGCCGTGCTGTTCCTCGCCTCTGATGACGCGAGCTTCGTCAACGGCGTCGAACTCTTTGTCGATGGCGGCCAGGTGCAGATCTGATCACTAGGCTCGAAGGCCGGATGGCTTGTCGCCTCGGGTGGCAAACCATCTGGCCGCTTGGCCGTCGCGGAGAGAAAACCGCATTGGCCGAAATCGGGAAGGAGAAGTGGGCGGCTGAATGGCAAGGATGGGTCGATGGCGGTAGGCGGCACCTGGGACGTTAGCTGCCGTTGACGCCAATCCGTCGGAATGACGGCTTTCCAGCTAAGCTGTCATTCGAGAGCCTGTGAGGCGAGATCGACGGCAGCGTCACGCTTCGCTTGAGCAGCCTTGCGCTCGGAATAGCGGTCAACCAGTTGCCCGGCGTGGGACCGGGTCAGGACCGTGAACCAGACCAGCTCTTCCATCACGTCGACGATCCGATCGTAGTAGCTCGACGGTCGCATGCGACCGGCCTCGTCGAACTCCTCGAACGCCATCGCCACGCTCGACTGGTTGGGGATGGTGATCATCCGCATCCAGCGGCCGAGCAGACGTAGCGTGTTCACGGCGTTGAATGACTGCGAACCGCCTGACACTTGCATGACCGCGAGGGTCCGGCCCTGGGTCGGTCGCATACCACCGAAGTCAAGTGGCAGATGGTCGATCTGGGCCTTCATGATCCCGGTGACCTGGCCATGCCGCTCGGGACTGCACCAGACCATGCCCTCGGACCATAGCGCGTGCTGGCGAAACTCATGCACAGCGGGATGATCGTCCCCCGCCACCTGATCCGGTAACGGCAGGTCGCTGGGGTCGAATATCCGCACCTCGGCGCCGAACAGGATCAGGAGGCGTGCCGCTTCCTCGACCGCGAGCCGGCTGAACGACCGCTCGCGAAGCGACCCATAGAGCAGGAGGATACGCGGCGGCGGCTGATCGTCGCCTATGCCAGCGCCAGGGTGGTCAATCACGATGCCGCGATCGAGAGCAGGCAGATCGTCAGGATCGCGCAGCGTTCGGAGACGGGTCATCCAAGATCCTTGACGAGATAGGTCGCGCGCGGCCCGCACAGCGAAGCGAACTGCGCAGTCGCGGCGATGAAGTCCGGTGCGCGGTCGCGATCGGCATCGGCATAGCCGAGCGCGCGGAAGAACTCGGCCTTGCCATTGGTCAGGAGGTGCAGCCGGTCTATCGCCTCATCGGCGATGCCTTCGAGCCGTTCGACCAGCATGCGGCCATAGCCCTGACCGCGGCGGGTCGGCAGCACGACCAGCGAGCGAAGCAGCCGATCGGCGCCATCACCCTCCAGCCCGATGAACCCGATCAGCCCGACGTCGTCGGACAGGCTGAAGAACATCTGGTCGGGACCACCAATATCGTCGGTCGGGAGCCCGGCGGCGCTAAGGGCGAGACGCAGGACATCATCGGCGTAGCGTGCCTCAGAAAAATAGATCTGAGTCATGCCACGGCTCCCGCTTCGTACCAAGGTCGGGTCCGCTTCACGATCGTGACCACGGACAGCATCACCAGCACCTCCACCAGCACGCCAACGACCGTCGCCAGCGCTGCGCCCGAGTTGAGGCCGAACAGACTGATCGCAGCGGCAACCGCCAGCTCGAAGAAGTTGGAGGCGCCGATCAGGGCAGCGGGTGCGGCCACACACCATGCCACGCCGAGGCGGCGGCTCAGCTAATAGGCAAGGCCGGCGTTGAAATAGACCTGGATCAGGATCGGTACCGCGATCAGCACGATGACAAGCGGATGGGCGACGATCGCCTCACCCTGAAACCCGAACAGCAGCGCCAGCGTGGTGAGCAGGGCAAACAATGACATAGGTCCAAGCCTGGCGAGCAGCCGATCGAGCGCTGGTTGACCGCCCGAACCGATCACGACACGTCGCGCGACCTGCGCGACGATCACCGGCACGACTATGTAGAGCATGACCGAGATGAGCAGCGTGTCCCACGGCGCCGTGATCGACGCGACCCCGAGCAGCAGGCCGACCAAGGGCGCGAACGCAAACACCATGATCACGTCGTTCAGCGCGACCTGGCTCAGCGTGTAGGTCGGCTCGCCATCGCAGAGGTTGGACCACACGAACACCATTGCCGTGCAAGGCGCGGCGGCGAGCAGGATCAGGCCGGCGATGTAGGAGCTGAGCTCGCCCTCCGGCAGCAGCGGACGAAATAGCCAGCCCAGGAACAGCGTGCCCAGCAGCGCCATCGAGAACGGCTTTACCGCCCAGTTTATGAAGAGGGTGATGCCAACACCCCTCCAATGCTGGCGGACTGAGCCGAGCGCGCGCAAGTCGATCTTGAGCAGCATCGGGATAATCATCAGCCAGATGAGCACCGCCACCACGAGGTTGACGCGCGCGACCTCGGCCGACGCGATCGCGGCGAACAATACCGGCAGCGCGTAGCCGAGCACGATCCCGACAACGATGCAGAGCGCCACCCAGAGGCTGAGATAGCGTTCGAACGTGCTGATCGCCGGCTTGGCCGGCGCAGTGGCGGTCATGCCCCGATCCTGTCGCCTGCGTCGTCGATGACCCTCTCGCCATCTTCCTTGGTGAACGCCCCGCGCTGCCGCACGGGCAGCAGATCGAGCACCTCCTCTGACGGTCGGCAGAGCTTCACGCCGAGCGGCGATACGACGATCGGACGGTTGATGAGGATCGGATGCTCGATCATCCTATCGATGAGCTGGTCGTCCGTGAGCGCTGGGTCGGCGAGGCCAAGCTCGGCATAGGGCGTGCCCTTCTCGCGCAGCAGGGCGCGTGGAGTGATGCCCATGCGGCCGATCAGCGATACGAGGCGCGAGCGGTTCGGCGGCGTCTTGAGGTATTCGATGACGTGCGGTTCGATGCCGGCGTTCTGGATCATCGCTAGCGTATTGCGCGACGTCCCGCACTCGGGGTTGTGATAAATGATGATATCCACGGTCATGGCAGCCTTCAGCAGCAGGGGTTGAGCTCGGCGATCAGCGGCTCGCAAAGCTCCGCCTTCCCGCCGCAGCAGTCCTTCACGAGAAACAGGGTGAGCGCCCTCAACTGGTCGAGGTCGGCGCGGTAGTTGATGACGCGGCTGCGCCGCTCGGAGCGGATCAAGCCCGCGCGGGCAAGGGTCGCGAGATGCACTGACATGGTGTTCTGCGGCACATTGAGGGCCTTGGCGACTTCGTCGGCGGCCAAGCCTGCAGGCTCGTGGCGGACCAGCAGGCGGAATGCATCGAGGCGCGTGCCCTGCGCGAGCGCGCCAAGATGGCTGCGTCGTTGTCCATATATCCACGTTAGCGGATATATGGATTAATTCAAGGGCATCTGATTTATCAGAAGCCGACTGGTCACGAAAGACCGGGTCTGGTCGCCTGCCGCCGCCACCGTCTGGCCTGCAAATTTTTCGGCTAAGAAGTGGCGACGGCTCCTTGAATGCCGACAATCGCGTTAAGGATATCCGACCCTCAGGGTTGAATCGCGTAGACGACCTGTACCTTCACCTGCGTTTCGATCGCGCGGGGCTTCAGTCCGACCGCAACGGGCGGCGGTAGTGGCGGCGGTGGCGGCGCGCTGGCATGCTGCGCCGTGACAACTATATCGTCATACGGGCCGGGGCCATTGAAGCTAAGATTGGACACGCTGAGGACGCCGCCCAGCCTGACGCCCGAGGCGCGAGCGATAGCTTCCGCCTGCAACTTGGCTTCGGCCAGCGCCTGCGCGACACCGCGCCGGCGGATCTCCTTGTCCTCGGCGAGAAAGAAGCGGTCGATGCGGGGATTGGTCGCGCCGAGACGGCCGGCGAGCGACACCATCGTGCCGGCCTCGTTCACCGCCGCCGTGCGAACCTCCATCTGGATATCTGCCGTATAGCCAACGATGGCGCATTCGCCGGTCGACAGGCGCGGGTTGCCGTAAGTGTTGCGATTGCAGTCGCGCCCTCGCACCTCGGCTATCCCGATCTGCGCGGCGCGTACGTCGGAACCCGCTGAGATACTTGCCAGTCCCTTCTCGATCGCGTCCCGCTTCGCCACCATGACGCGCACGGCCTCGTCACTGGTCGTGCCCTCACCATGAACGGAGAAGCTGACGACCGCGCGATCAGGAGGGCTGGGGATCGTCGCGGCGCTGGAGACGATAATCCGGGGGCGCGCATCCTCGCCGGTCTGCGCAATCACCGCGGACGGCATCAACAACGGAAGAACTGAAGCAAAGCGCCGCATGGAATATCTCCTTTCATCAACCACGGGCCGCCAAGCCTGCACGATCGGGCTCGTCGGCGTTCAGCCGGGACATCTTTTTGAGCACCGGGATCCTAAGGATAAGGATTGCCAGCAGAATGAATCCAATCAGTCCGAGAGCGCCATCGACGATCAGGGCCATGTTGTCGCCCGTCCCCAAGAAAGCGGGATGAGCCGTGGCCAGGACTATCAACAACGTGCCCGTGATGGCGCGACCGGTCTGCGATAAGGTGGCGGAGGGAAACAGAGCGGCGGCAGCAAGAGCGCCGATGCTTATGGCGGCCCACACCCAAATCAAGGGCGTGACCGACGACGTGAACAGTGCCGTGAACGCGGCGCCGGTCAGCGCGACTGGCTGTCCCCAGACGAGTGCGGTCCACACCCGCTCCCACCCGGGTGCGGGCCGTCCCTTGTCCCGCCTGCGCGCCAGCCAGATGGTAACGCCGCCGGCCGCGAGATAGGTGAGCCCGAGGCCCAGCAGAGAATAAGCGATCTTGATGGTGCCGCCGCCGAACCAGCCGAAGTGCAAGGGACCAAGCGAACCCAGGATCTGCTGGCCCACATTGTTTTCAGCTGCCTTCTGTTCATGATAGAGCCTGCCCTGGCGATCGAAAGCATAGCTGTCCGCATTGGCGAGCCGGGACGATCCATCTTCCACCTCGAACATGGCAGAGCCACCCACTTCGGTGGGATGCTCGAGCGCGAGATAACTGATGCGCCCGCTCGGTGCGCGCGCGGCTATCTGTGCGAACATCGGGCGCAGGTCGAGCGGCGGGGCGGGCCGCGCATCCTCCGCCGGATGAGGGGGCGTGAAGATGGCATAGACCTTGGCCGTGTCGCCCTGGAACACCGCCATTCCGAGCGCACCGATGATGATGGTGCTGAGACCAAGCAGCGCGCCGGTTAGAGATACGATGAGGTGGAAGGGCAGCCCCCACACGCCGATGCGGTTGTGAATGTCGGCCTCCTGCAACCGCCGCGAACCGCCGAGCCGGAGGTGAAACGCATCGCGAAAGATGCGCGGATGTGCCAGCACGCCCGAGATGAGCGAAGAGAGCAGGGCAACCCCGGTCAAGCCGACGATGAAGCCGCCCCAGCTTCGCGGCAGGTGGAGATTGATGTGCAGGCGCGTCAGGAATTGGGTCCAACCGTCGCGGACCTTGCCCGTGATGCGCCCGGCGTTGTCAGCAACCCAGCTTGTCTGGGTCCCATCCTTGGCATCGACCCGAATGGTCGGCCAGGGGCGATCCTCGCTCGGCATGATGATGAGCACATGCTCGACCGGCCCTTCCGCGCGGCCCAGCGCGGCGCGATAGGCCGCCTGGACAGCCTCCCCGGACATCGTTTCCATATGCTCCGCTGCCGGGTTCTCCCAGCGCTGGAATTCATTAGCGAAAACCGCGATCGTTCCGGTCAGGCATATGAGATACAGCAGCGCGGCAAAGGCAAGGCCGAGGCCGCTATGTCCCTTGAGCACGGCGCGCACGAGATCAGCCGATGGAAAGCCAGCGCCCTTTGTTCCCTTCGTCATGCAAATCCCCTGAGCATGGCTGCGCCGAAGCCTGCAATGGCAGTTCCCACCAAAACGGCGGTCGCGCGCAGAATTCGGCTGTCGGCCAGGGTCCAGGCCATGGCACCGCCCCAGGCCAGCGGCACGATCAGCCCGCCGATCAGGAGCCGCGTCTGCGCCTCGCCCGGCGCCCAGACGGCATAGCTGATGCCGAGGCTGATCGCTGCCACCATGCCAATCGGCCCGGCCAGTGACCAACGCAACGTGGTGCGCCATGCGCTTGGCGCCTGCTCCGCCGGTTCGGGCGCCAGGCCCTCCCGCGCCGCGCGACCTGCCTTGGCTGGCTTCATGGTGTAGCCAGAAGCGACCACGCTGAGTCCGGCGACCCCCATCAGCGTGAGGGCCGTGAATATTCCGCGTCCTTTGCCCAGCATGGAGGCGGCAAGGAGGATCGCGAGCAAGAGCATGCACAGCCCTGCCCAGCGCCACGGCGCCTTACCGCCCTTGCGGCTCCAGGCGCGGCGCAGCATCCAGGCGCCGGCGGCAGAGCTGCCGAGAATGAGCGCCATCGCGGCAAGAGGCGCTTCGGGGCTCAAAAGCCGGCTTCCAGGATGACGCCCACGCTGCGTGGCGCACCGATGACGGCGAAGTTCGTGAAGCTGTTGAGATACTGATCGTACTTCTCATCGAACAGGTTGTTCGCAAACAGCGACAGGCTCCAATGCTTGGCCTCGTAGCCGATGCGGGCGTTGACCAGCGTACGCGCGCCGACCCGGTCATCTGCCTGCGGGATGGATACGTCCGTATAAACCGCGCTGCGATAGCTCGCGTTGACATTGCCGTTGAAGCCGCCGCCGAACCGCATATTGGCACCGCCCGCCAAGGTCCATCTCGGGGCGTAAGGGAATTCCAGGCCCGACAGATCTGTGATGGATCCCACATCGGTCACGAAGCTGTCGAACTTCGTGCGCGTATGCCCGACGCTCGCATACCAGTCGAACGCGGGCGAAATGCGATGCGCCAGTTCCAGCTCGAAACCGTAGAGATGCGACTTGCCGGCGTTGACGGTATGGGTGTCATAGAGACCGTTACCGAAATTCGCGGTGGTCTGCTGGTCCTTCCAGTCGATGTAGAAGGCGTTGGCATTGACGGTCAGGCGACCATCGAGCCAGGTCGAACGCAGAGACAGTTCATAGTTCCAGGTGAATTCCGGATCATAGGGAAAGAGCTGCGAACGGGCGGTATTGAACCCGCTTCCCCCGGAGCGATAGCCGCGCTGTGCGACGAAGGCCGTCGCAAGATCAGGAGTCCACGCCATTTCCATGCCTGCCTTGGGCAGGAAGGCGTTGAAGGTTCGCGTACCCGTCGGTGCCGAACCGCTCGCATCGTCCACCAGGCCAAGCACGGCAGCATTGACACCGGCGAAGGCTGGTTCCAGCGGGCCATATGCCGCCGGGTTCGGCAAAGAGCCTACGAAGCGCGCGATTGCCTCGCCACCGATTTTGTTGCGTTCGCGATCGTAGCGGAAGCCGCCGAGCAGCGAGAGCCGGTCGGTCAGCCGATAGCGCGCGTCGGCGAACAGGGCCATCGTCTCGACCTTGGTCGGAAAGTCGGACGTGTAATCCACCGGAATGTTGGGCAGCGCGGTGGTGTAGAGGGCCGCGACCTGCGTCGCCGTCTGCGCGCCGAGCGCAGGCGTCAACAGGCTGGCGATCGTCGGGCCGGGCGTCGGCACCAAGGTCACCTGATGCGAACGGCGATATTGGTCGCGATTATAGTAGAACAGCCCGGCCAGACCGCTCAGCCGGTCGCCCTCATAATTGAGCCGCACTTCTTGCGTGAATATTTCCGCCCCGCCCGCGATGTCGCTGTAGGCGATGCTGGCGGCTGATGAGTCGCCATCATATTTTCGGGTGAAGTCGGTATCGGTCCAGGTGCCGAGCGTGCTGAGCGACAGGCCGCCGCCCAGATCATAGCGCAGGTCCAGCGTCACCTGATCGTTGTCGACATCGCTGCTGTTGGGATAATCCGAGGGATTGGTGCGATTATCAAAATAGTCGGGCACCGTCGCATCGACATAGGTGAAGAGATAGCCACCCTTCGTTTCGAAATGATGGTAGCTCAGGCGCGCCTCAAACCCCGACACGGCGGAGGGCGTCCACAGCAGCCGAACGCGGATAGAGGTTGAGTCCACTCTGCTCTCTGGCTCATTACGAGTGATGTTGCGGATATAGCCGTCAGAATCCCGCTTCTCGGCCGAAACGCGGAAGGCGAGTTCGCCCGGCACCAGGGGGCCGCCGCCAGCGACAGCGAACTGCGTGGTGTCGAAAGAGGAGACCAGCGCCCGGCCTTTCACGCTCCAGTTGAAGGTCGGATCCTGCGTGCGGATATGCACCGCGCCAGCCAGCGCATTGAGACCCTGGATGGTCGATTGCGGCCCGCGGAAAATCTCCACCTGCGCCACATCCCACATGTCGGTGGGCCCGTTCGACAGCACATCCTGCGGCACCGGCGCACCATCGACGAACACCGTCGCTGTCGCCGCGTCACCACCCCCCGAAACGCCCCGCTGGTCGATGCCACGGATCGAGAAACCCGAGGGACCATAGGTTTCGGACACATTGGCCGTGCGGTTGTAGACGTCCTGGATGGTCAGGATATTTTCTTCGGCCAGCTTCCTTTCGGTGGTCACACTTACCGAAGCGGTCGTCTTCTGCAGGCTCCGGGCCGCCTTTTCGCCGGTGACGATGATCTCGTTCTGCTCGCCCGAAGATGGCACTTCATCGGCTGCTCCAGCCGAAGATACTAGCAAGGCAGCAAACAGCGACGCGGATAAAAAATAGTGATGCTTCATGAGCCCCCCGTAAACGAGGTTCGCTTAAGCAAACTGTATAATGCGAGTCAATCGCATCTTGTGTCATTTGGCTCATGGTGCTATACGGGAAAGGTACGGCCTCAGGGCTGATCCTGGCTGCGATGAACCCGCGCCAAGGCGGCCTCAGCAACCGTGCGCTTGACCGATACAGCTCATAGCGCATTCACAAACAGTGTGCTCGCAGCGGCTGGTTCCGTTATGGTTGACTGACCGGTTTGAGAAAAAGCCGTCGGTTACATTGACTGATCCAAGTATCTCAATTTGGTCGACACCTGCCGGATAGCGGACCTTCCGCACCTGGGACGAAAAAATAGAGTGCTGAGAGTCCGACAAGGGTCGATTGCATCGGGTTCCCATTTTGAGAGCAAAATTCGCGAGTGCTTGTAGGCGCCACACAGAATGTCAGTGCATCTGGACGAGATAATCGACGATAGGACAATATGGCAGTAGCTGCGGGGTCATTAGCCTCTCTAGCGCTCATTGTGGCGACTGGATCTGCCAATTTCAGAATTGGGCACGTCCTTAAGCCATTGAACGAATTCTATGGGAAATGGAAAAACAATGGTCGAGTTCTTGTCACCGGCGATGAAGTTGAGCGAACCGAGATAGCGTAACTGCATCGCTTCCGGCCGTTGCCCAAGGATGGTGGCCGCCTCCAGCAGTTGCTGCGCGGCCTGGCGTTCGCCTTCGGCATTGATGATCTTGGCTCGTCGCTCGCGCTCCGCTTCGGCCTGCCGCGCAATGGCGCGGATCATGGTTTCGGTGATATCGACCTGCTTGATCTCGACATTGGCGACCTTGATGCCCCAGGCCGCGATCTGGCTGTCGAGAATTTCCTGAACGTCATTGTTGAGCTTGTCCCGTTCGGCGAGCATCTCGTCGAGCTCATGCTTACCGAGGACCGATCGCAAGGTCGTCTGGGCAAGCTGGCTCGTGGCGGTGAGGAAGTCCTCCACCTGGATGATCGCGCGTTCCGGGTCGATGATGCGAAAGTAGATCACGGCGTTGACCCGAACCGAAACATTGTCGCGGGAAATCACGTCCTGCGGGGGTACGTCGAGCACAGTCATGCGCAGATCGGTGCGGACCATCTGCTGGATGAATGGTATGAGGAGGATCAGCCCCGGTCCCTTGATGCCGGTAAAGCGGCCCAGCGTGAATATGACGCCGCGCTCATATTCACGCAGTATCCGTATCGCTGCCGACAGGAACAGCAACAGCACAATGATCGGCGGGAGATAGAAGGCGAGATCCGTGAGCATTTAAACCTCCTTGGCCGCGTCGCTGGTCACTTCGACCGTGAGCCCCGCAATTCTGACGATCCGGACCAGTTGGCCCTGAGAGTACGCCTCCTGGCCGGCCGCTGCCCAACGCTCGCCATGGACGAACACATGGCCCTTGCCGCCGCTCCAATCCTGTACGACGCCGATGGCGCCGGTCATCTCTTCCGCGCCGCTTACGATCCTGCGTTTTCGCGCGCGCAGCGCCGTGCGGACAACCAGAAGGACGAAAGCGGCAGTCGCCAGGGACAGTCCCGCGATCAACGGCCAGGAGATGCGAAAAGCCGGTGTGTCGGTGTCGATTAGCATCGCCGCGCCGAGCGCAAAGGCCACGCATCCGCCAATGCCCAGAACGCCGTGGGAAAAGAGATAGCCTTCCGCAACCACCAGGCCGATACCAAGGACAATCAGGGCAACACCCGCAAAATTCACCGGCAGGGCGGCGAAGGCGTAAAGTCCGGTGAGCAGGCAGATTGCGCCCAGCGTTCCGGGCAGGAAGGACCCCGGATTCATGAATTCGAAGACCAATCCGTAAACGCCTAGGGTCATCAGGATCAGCGCGACGTTGGGATCGGTGATCGTCGCCAGCAGTCGCGTTCGCCAGTCCGGTGCGATCTCCTCGATAGTGCGGTGGGCGACGTCGATCTTCACGGCACCAGCGCTGACCTTGACGATCCTGCCATCCAGCTTGCGCAGCAGGTCGGCTACATCTCGTGCCTCCATATCGATGACATGCGTGCTCAAGGCGGTCGAAGCCGGAAGGCTGGCGGCTTCGCGGACGGCCTTTTCCGCCCAGCTGGCATTACGGCCGCGAAGCTCCGCCAGGGACCTGATGAAGGCAGCGGCGTCGTTGACCGCCTTTGTTTCCATGGGATTGGGAGGGTTGTTCTTTTGATCGTTGTCCCGTGCCGGCGCAATGCCGCCGATATGAACGGGGGTGGCGGCACCCATGTTGGTGCCGGGCGCCATCGCCGCAACATGGCTGGCATAGAGGATGAACGTCCCGGCGCTCGCTGCCCTCGCTCCGCTAGGGGAGACGTAGGAAGCGACGGGAACGGGCGAGGCGAGAATCGCCCGGATGATGAGGCGCATGGATGTGTCAAGGCCGCCGGGCGTATCCATTCTCAGGATGACAAGCGGCGCCTTGCGCGCGGCAGCGGTCCGGAGACCCTTGCGGACATAATCGGCCGTCGCCGGGCCCACCACGCCGTCGAGATTGAGGATGATGACAGGCGCAGGCGCAGGCGCAGCGGCGTCCGATGGCCCGGATTGCGTGACGCAAAGGCACAGCAGGATGACGCTGCCCAATTGGGCAAGAAGGCGGCTGATGCCGCACCGGAAGAGGATCGTCCAATGCCTCACGGGCATTCCACCTTACCATCCCTTCGCCAATGGCTTGATGCCTGGCGAGACGGCAGGTTTTCCTTATAGCACGAACCCGCGGCGAAAGCAGCGGGATCGATCGGTGAGGCGGAGGCGGACGGCGGTGCTGCTGCCCGCCATGGCCCTTGTCTTGTCCCATTTCGTGCCCAGATAGGGTGTGGGCCGCCGAACGGAGGGAGGCAGTCTATGACGCCGAGCCTCGACATCGCCGATCACGCCATCAGCAGACAGCGCGGCTTCTTGTGTGCCTATGATATGGCTGACGTTTCGCTGTCAGGCGATCTGGCTCCGATTGCCGAAGCGGCGCATGATCTGCCACGCCTGTTGCCCACCGGCCGCATCCGGTCTCATCTTGAGCAACTTCCCCTGCTGGAACTGACGTCCTTCTGCGCGGACGCGCCGGAACATCAGATCCGCACCGCCTTCGTGCGCTATGCCTTTCTGGTTCAGGCTTATGTGTGGGGCGAAGAGGTGGCCCCCGCCTCGCTTCCCGCGTCGCTGGCGGTGCCCATATGGGCGCTCGCCCGGCGGCTCGAACAGAAGCCACTGCTCACTTATTCGGCCTATGTGTTGGACAATTGGGACCGGCTGGACCGATCAGGCCCCATCGCGTTGGGCAATCTTTATATGGTCCAGCATTTTCTTGGCGGCCAGGACGAAGCGTGGTTCGTGATGGTTCATGTCGCGATCGAGGCGCGTGCAGGCGCGATGCTTGCAGAAATCCCCACTCTCATGGAAGCGGCGGCCCAGGGCGATGCAGGAGCGGCTGAGCGCGGCCTGACAATGATCAGTGCAGGCTGGGATGATATCAACAGGATATTCGATCGCATGCCGGAGCGGTGCGATCCATACATCTACTTCCATCGTGTCCGGCCCTATATTCACGGCTGGCAAGACAATCCGGCCCTTGGCGGCGGCCTGATCTATGAGGGCGTTGCCGAAGCTGGCGGCGTGCCGCAGCTGTTTCGCGGCCAGACGGGAGCCCAAAGTTCGATCGTGCCTGCCATGGACGCCCTGCTCGGCATTCAGCATGCGCAGGATCCGCTCCGCTCTTTCCTGGACGAATTGCACGCCTATCGCCCGCCGCTGCACCGCGCCTTCATCGATCGTGTGCGAAAGGCGAGTGGGCTGCGTGATTTTGTCGCCGCGTCAGAGCGGCCCGATCTGCGCGAAGCCTATAACCGCTGCGTTGCCGGTCTCGGCCGTTTCCGTACCCGCCACCTCGAATATGCAGCAAACTATATCCACCGGCAGGCGAAAGACGCCTTGGGCAACAGTAGCGCGGTGGGGACTGGAGGCACGCCATTCATGGCATATCTACGGAAGCATCGAGAGGAAACGCAGCGGCACTTTTTGAAGAACGTATGAAGCTCAAAATAGTGGAGAAGTTCTGCTCATTGGGCATCTGTCGGATGGCTGAGAAAAGAATAACTTGGTTGGAGCGAGTGCATGGCCAAAAATAGTGCGGGTCGCCGCAGCGGCGAGCACCCTCTTCCGCAGTCGATAAGATCTGGCACGTAGAATGGAAAAACCGGACAGTCCGGCCCTAGAAATAAAAAAAAGGGCAGCTGAATGGCAAAAAAGGGTCGAAGGTGGCAGCGATGGGCCACTTTTCGCCGTTCGGAGGCTCATTCTCATTTCCAGGAAGCGGTCATTCCTCCAGGGATGAGCAGTCGATCTGACAGCGGAAAAGCTGCCGGTCGGCCGCCGACCAATTTCCGTCATTAGTGTCCTGTTCGCGCGCCCCGAAAGCGGTCAGTTGCTCATGCTTTGTATTTCATATGCCTCAAGCAGCGGCCACAAAATCTCTGCGTTTATACCCTGTTGTTCGACCGCATTTCGAAGAGCATAAAATTCGTCATCGGTCTTTATCCGGCCCCGGCGAACCACCCGCTGCACGACCTTCGAAAAGCGCGCTCTCACCTCGGTCAGCGTTGGTAAGCCCTTCTCCGAAAGCTCGCTGTTGCACTTCGCCACATCGGGAGCAGCCCAATCATCCGTGTATTCCACAATATCCCCTATTGCCATGCCGAGGCCACTTCTTGCCTTGGCAGGGGACTTTGCCGCCATCAGATCAAGCACGGCGATTGGGTGGATTTCAGGATTTAGCAGTTCAGCAGCGAAAACCTTCGGCACCATATGGCCCAACCAAGATCGCATGCATTCATATTCGGTAGCTTCAATCCGCATAAATCCCACGCTGACAACATTGAGGAGCCAAGACAACAGGCAGCTATTACGGTGCCACATATGGAAATCGGCCAGTCCGCTGTCCACCCGCATCGTCATTCCAGCCCTGCGAATCGCCTCGCGTCACCGCTAACCTGTCGGTCCGGTTCGCTTTGGGGAAGCGGCCGGCGGCACGCGACCATTCTCGGTCATCCAAGGTTGGCTGTACGCTCGCTCTAAGCGGTTATCAGACAATCTGTCCGGTCGGAGACATTCTTGGGACGTGAAGGGTAGGATCGGGGTCTTGTCGCCAGCGCAGCAGAAAGTCCCATGTGAACCGGTCATGAGGATGGGCAAGCCAACCGAGAGGTTCGCGGTTGCGGCGATATTGGTCAATGAGGTCATCCAGCCGCGAAGGAAGCTGGTCTAGCTGATCCATTACTAACCCGGCCCACAAATCGGCGGGCACGGGAGTGTCGATTAGCGATCTGAACTCGCCAAGCACGCTATCGTTGGCGATATTGTAGCCAACGAAGCAACCTTGGAAAATGCCGCTTTCTTGGTTGGGCTTGTGCTGCTCAAGCCACGTCCGAAGCTCCGGGATTTCAATCCCGAGGATACCCGAGAGGAGAAAACCCCAAGGTCGCCTATATGCGAGGGGTTGGAAGAACCGGATCACCTCCGCATCAGGCAACGACCAAACCTTCTGGCCTACTAGCCTCCGCTCGACAAAACCCTGAGCGCGAAAAGCCACGTCTGTTAAGGCTCGAAACTCACGGATGTTCATACCCGACCTGACTCCATTGTTTGGACCAGATAGCATGGCTGGAAAGGTCAGCTATCCTCAAAGTCGAGCCTGAAACCCGACTGTCGGAAAACCACCCATTAGCGCCGTTCTGGCGTTGGATTGCATGCGGATACAAACCGGACCGGCAGCACTGGCGCGACCCGCCACGCCTTTGACCCGGCCAAATCGCCGGGATGGGTGGAGAGCGGGGCCGCGGCTTTTGGATAGGATCGCGCGAAAGCGGACTGACCTATTTACTCAGCGTCGAGGCGGCCTCGCTAACGATTTCCGCCTCCAAGTCTTCTGTATTCGTATTGGTGTAGGCCTCCGTCCTCCACCGCCCATCGAGATAATGCCGACCTACCGGCTTGCTCAGAAATCCGACAATTTCGGCGAGTTCGGCTTCCGTGAATTCCCAGTTGAGGTGATCTTCATAAGCCTGCTGATAAATGACCCGTCGCTTTGCATATGCGGCTTTGAGCGCCTCGGAGCGGATTTTAAATCCTTCGCCGAGTAGTTCTGTCAGGTTTTCGCCCGATTTGGCTTTCCACAGTGGGCCGCTGGGCCCTGCGCAAGCGGTTCAACACGGCCAGCAGCCCCGTTCGGGAAGCGCTCAACCGGCTCCTTTCAGAAGGCTTCGTCGCGCTCGAGGAGCAGAAGGGCTTTCGTGTCGCGCCGGTGAGCGCCGAGGAGCTGAAGGAACTCGTCAAGACGCGCTGCTGGATCGATGGCCTGGCCATTCGTGAATCGATCGATCGGTTCGACCTGGCATGGGAGGAGAATCTCATACTCGCGCTCCATCATCTGTCGCGAACCCATCGCGGGGAGACGGGCCAGGGCGAAAGTTCCGAATGGGAAAGCCGGCACAAGGACTTCCACCTTGCTCTCATCGGCGGGTGCGGCAGCCGGTGGATCAAGCGGATCAGCGGCCAGTTGTTCGACGCCGCGGAACGCTATCGCCTTCTCGCGCTGGAGCAGGTCCTGGAGCGCAATGAGCTGCAGGAACATCGCGATCTGGTCGATGCATGCATCAATCGCGACGCCGATCGCGCGATCACCCTGCTCCAGCATCACTACGCCCAGACCTTCGAAGCGATTACGAACACGCCCTGAACGGCTGAAAGGATGCGGATGGCGGGAGGCATCGGCGCCGCTGATCCGATCTGCGCACGGCCTCATTTTGGCTCCTCTGCCTGCGCCGGTAGAACAACTCCCTTATCAGTCGGCCAGCCGTTTCGCCCGCTTCCCTAAGGGACGACTGCGTCCGCCGATCAACGCGTGACAGGCGCTGATGTTTCTATCCTGGTCCTGTCGCCTGTGCTGCCCCGGCGGCGTCCAGCCGAGGGGAGCAATGCCGCAGAAATAGAATGAGCGCGCTGCATAATGGGGCACTTGCCCGACCGAGAGATTGGCGAAGGCGAGGGCGGCGAGCGCAGCCGCGCTATACCGCATGGCTGAACCGCATTTCCGCCGGCCGTAGATAGCTGTCGAAGGTGGCGGCGATGCTGCGGGCATAGGGGAGGGCGTCGGGCGTCAGTCGCACATCGGCTCCATCTACCCTGACAAGGCCCAACCGTTCGAAGCGCTTCAGGTCTGGCATTGGCGTGATTGCGTCCACATGCGCTTCGCCGCGGCAGAGGATCGCCTCTATGATCCGGCCGCGACGGCGATCATCGGCGGTACACAGCGTGCCACGCGTGGCGGTCAGCGAGCCACGTTCCACGCGTTCGCGCCAGGGCCCCGCCTGCTTTTCATTCTGGACGATGAGGTCCGGGAACTGGCTGATCGCGCTGGCGCCAAGACCCAGGAGGATTTCGGCGGGATCATCGGTGAAGCCCTGGAAATTGCGGCGAAGACGGCCCTCGCGGGCAGCGCGGGCGATGCTGTCGTCCGGCAAGGCGAAATGATCGAAGCCGATCGCATCATAGCCAGCTTCGGTGAGAAGGCGATGACCCTGCGCCGCCATCTCGAAGCGGGTGGCGAGATCGGGCAGGGCACGGCCGTCTATGCGGCGCTGGCGCGGCAAGAGCTGGGGCATATGGGCGTAGCCGAACAGGGCTATGCGGGCGGGCCGCATCGTGATGCTGGCCTCCAGCGTCGCCGCAAGATCATCGAGGCTCTGGCCCGGCAGGCCGTACATGAGGTCGAAGCCGGTCGCGATTCCGGCCGACCGAAGCTGATCTGCGGTCCTTTCCACCATGTCCAGCGGCTGGATGCGGCCGATGGCGGACTGAACATGCGGGGTGAAGGTCTGCACGCCAAGGTTGACGCGGCCGATCCCCATCGCCGCCATGGTGGCGATCCATTGTATATCGAGGCGCCGCGGGTCGAGTTCGACGGAAATCTCCGGCTGATGCGCATCAAAACAGAGAAGCAGCTGTTGGAGCAGGCGGACGAAATCGACGAGTGGCAGCGAATTGGGACTGCCGCCGCCAAATGCGATGCGCGCCACCCGGCCACGTCCGCGCAGATGTGCCGCGACAAGGGCGATCTCCCGCTCCAGGGCCTCGACATAAGCGGTCAGGCGGTGCGCGCGGTTCGCCGCGCCGGTGTTGCAGCCGCAATACCAGCATATGTCGTGGCAATAGGGGATGTGGACATAGAGGGAGAGGGGAGCGTTCGCATCGACCCCATCGAGCCGGGCGGCAAGATCCGCCGCGCCCACTTCAGTCGTGAACTGAGCGGCAGTCGGATAGCTGGTGTAGCGCGGCACCGGCTGGGCCAGCAGGTCGGGGTGATAGGTCCACATGGCAGAGCGGATCGCATGGACTGCCCCCTGACACATTGAGGCAGGTCAAATTGCTGGTTGCGCAGGATCAATGCCGCATGCCGTCCGCCGGGGCAGAGCAGGGCCACCGACAACAGGGACGGAGACAATCTGATGACCATCAAGACTATCCTGCTGGGCGCGGCCGCCGTTGGCGCTGCGATTTCGGCACCAGTTCAGGCCGCGCAGGGCGATGTGCTGGTGCGGGTGCGCGGCATCATGGTCGCGCCCAACGAACGCAGTGGAAGCGTGCTGCCCGGCTTCCCTGGCGAGAAGGTCAAGGTCGACAACAGCGTGATGCCGGAGGTCGACCTGACCTATATGGCGAGCGACCATATCGGGTTTGAACTGATCGCCGCGACCACCAAGCATAGCGCCAGCGGGCGTAGCGGCACGACGGGCGCGATCGGCCGTCTCGCTTCGACCTGGGTGCTGCCGCCGACGCTGACGGCGCAATATCATTTCCTGCCCGATGGCAAGGTCCGGCCCTATGTCGGCGCGGGCGTCAACTATACGCTGTTCTACAATGAAAAGGCATCCGATGCGTTGAAAGGCGCGGTGGGCCCGACCAGGGTTCATATGTCGGATAGCTTCGGCTGGGCGGCGCAGGCCGGGGTCGACCTGGACCTGACGGACAAGATCTTCCTCAACCTCGACGTCAAATATATCGACATGGATACGACGGCGCGGCTGTCCACCACGGCGGCGGGTGTGCAGACGGTGCGCGTGCACCTTGACCCGCTGGTGTTCGGCGTCGGCATCGGCATGAAGCTCTGAACTTCAGGCCGCGGCGAGCGCCTTCACGATGAAGGGCAGGCGCTCGCCATCTGGCTCCGTCAGGGTCAGATAGCTGCCGGGCTTGATGCTGTGCGCGTCGAGACGAAAGAGGATTTCGTCATCCTCTTCCCCCGGCTGGTAGGACAGCGCCCAACCGTCGGCCGTTCGCAGCAGGCATCCATGCCGGTCGGGTTCATTGGGCCAGAAGCGGCGTACCGTCGCCAATTCGGGATGGTGGCGATATTCCTGCTCATCGATCAGCCCGTCACCGCCAAGCGGCAGGCGCATCACATAGCTGCGCGCCGCCGATCCATTGGGGAAATCGGCGGTCCGGGCAAGTTCGAGGCGTATGGTCGTCCATGTCATGCCATCCAGATCGGATCTTTCTGCTCGCAAGAATATAAGGACTATTCCGGACCGTGGTGGCCGGCGCGGTTCAATGTGCTGACGGATAGGGCCCTAGGGACAATTACGGATAGGTCCGGAACCCGCACGGCGGCATGCAGCGGGCATGGATATGCAATTTGATCTGGCGCAAAAGGCGTCTGGCGGGCCCGAGATGGCGGCGATGATGACTCCGGTCTCCGGAGGCTGCGCGGCTGGTTATTGCGATCGGTGCGAGGTGCGCGATCAGGCGATCTGCGCCGACCTTGATCCGGAGGAGCGGGCGGCGCTCAACCGGATCGGCCGGCGCGTGACGGTGCAGGCCGGGCAGACGGTGATGTGGGAGGGCGACGACAGCATGGTCGTCGCCAATGTGATCGAAGGCACGTTGAAGCTCGCGACATCGACAGGCGACGGACGCGAGCAGATCGTCGGCGTGGTCTATGCGTCGGATTTCATCGGGCGACCCTTTGGCGCGCGGACGCCGCATAGCGTCACGGCGCTGACCGATGCGCGGCTGTGCCTTTACCCACGCGGCGCTTTCGATGGCTTTGCGCGCCGGCACCCGCAATTGGAGCATCGGCTGCTGCAGCGGACCTTGGACGATCTTGACCGGACACGCGGCTGGATGCTGTTGCTCGGGCGCAAGAATGCGCGGGAGAAGGTTGCATCCTTCCTGCTGGACATGAGCCGGCGGCTGCGCGCGGACCCGAGCGGCGCGATCGACCTGCTTTTGTCGCGCCAGCAGATCGCGGATATTCTGGGGCTGACGATAGAGACGGTCTCGCGCCAGTTCAGCGACATGAAGCGGCTGGGCGTGATCGCGCTCGCCGGGCGGCGGGGCGTCCGGATCTGTGCTGCCGATCGGCTGGAGAGCATGGCCGAGGGGGAGTGAACCCCGGTTTTAGAGCGCCTGTGGCGTCAAACCGTTCTGCCGTCTTCCGTCCGCTTCGAGCAAGGGCGAGAAACGGTTAGCCCTGTCAGCGTTTCTCAAGCGTGCCGGCTTGCTCCAGGGCGGGTGGACCCAAGCCCTGGGGGAAGGGGTGGCGACAGTCCGTCTACGGACATTCCCCTACATACCTGCCGCCCCGCCTTTGACAGAGGTTGGTTCACGAAGACGGCCCCTGCGGAAGGGCGCCGCAGACAAGTTTTCGCGGGGGGATCCGATGGATCAACTATTATTGAAATCGGGCGGCTGGTTCGCGCTGGCCGTCATCGCCTTTCTGGCGTCGCTGATGGCCGTGGACAACGGATTTGCCGTCCATATGGGCATTGCCTGCGCGGCGGCGCTGCTGATGGCGGTGGTGACGATCGGCGGCGCCGATTACGCAAGCATCGCGCGTGGTCTGGTGAAGATGCCCACCGATCAGGGGAAATATGATGACGATCCGATCCGCTGGGGCGTGATCGCGACCGTATTCTGGGGATTGGCGGGGTTTCTCGCGGGGCTCTACATCGCCTTGCAGCTCGCCTTTCCCGCCCTGAACCTTGGCATCGAATATACGAGCTTCGGGCGATTGCGGCCGCTGCATACTTCAGCCGTGATCTTTGCCTTTGGCGGCAACGCGCTGATCGCGACCAGCTTCTATGTGGTGCAGCGCACCTGTCGGGCGCGGCTTGCCTTCCCCTCGCTCGCGCGGTTCGTGTTCTGGGGATATCAATTGTTCATCGTGCTGGCCGCCACCGGCTATGTCATGGGCATTACCGAAGGACGCGAATATGCCGAGCCGGAATGGTATGTCGATATCTGGCTGACGATCGTCTGGGTCGCTTACCTGATCGTCTTTGGCGGCACGATCCTGCGCCGCAGCGAGCCGCACATCTATGTGGCGAACTGGTTTTACTTGAGTTTCATCCTGACGATCGCAATGCTGCACATCGTCAACAACCTGTCGATGCCGGTCAGCCTGCTTGGTTCCAAGAGCTACAGTGCTTTCGCGGGGGTACAGGATGCGCTGACGCAATGGTGGTACGGGCATAATGCGGTCGGTTTCTTCCTGACCGCCGGTTTCCTGGCCATGATGTATTATTTCGTGCCCAAGCAGGCGGAACGGCCGGTCTACAGCTATCGGCTGTCTATCATCCACTTCTGGTCGCTGATCTTCCTCTATATTTGGGCAGGTCCGCACCATCTTCATTACACGGCCCTGCCCGATTGGGCGCAGACCCTGGGCATGGTGTTTTCGGTCATGCTGTGGATGCCGAGCTGGGGCGGGATGATCAACGGCCTGATGACGCTGAATGGCGCGTGGGACCGCATCCGCACCGATCCGATCATCCGCATGATGGTGATGGCGCTGGCCTTCTACGGGATGAGCACCTTCGAAGGGCCCATGATGTCGGTGAAGGCCGTGAACAGCCTGTCGCACTATACCGACTGGACGATCGGCCATGTCCATTCGGGCGCGCTGGGGTGGAACGGCCTCATCACCTTCGCCTGCCTCTATTATCTGACGCCGCGTCTGTGGAAGCGGGACCGGCTTTACAGCCTGCGCCTCGTCAACTGGCACTTCTGGCTCGCGACGCTGGGCATCGTCCTCTACGCTTCGTCAATGTGGGTGGCGGGCATCATGCAGGGGCTGATGTGGCGCGAATATGGCAGCGACGGCTACCTCGTCTATGCCTTTTCCGAAGTCGTGAGCGCCATGTTCCCGATGTATCTGATCCGCGCGGCGGGAGGCCTCATGTACCTCGCCGGGGCGATCATCATGGCCTGGAATATCGGCAAGACCATCGCGGGCAGCCCACTGCGCGCGGAGAAGCCGATGAGTGACGTGGCTTATGATCCGGCGGTGGATCGGCCGCTTGTTGCCCAGCCGGCTTAAGGACCAAAAGACATGACGAGCAAGACCAAGAGCAAGTTCTGGGATCATGGCAGACTGGAGCGCAATGTCTCTTTGCTGGGCATCGCGTCTCTGATCGTAGTCGCCATCGGCGGAATTGTAGAGATCGCGCCGCTATTCTGGATCGACAACACCATCGAGAAGGTAGACGGGATGCGCCCTTATACGCCATTGGAATTGACAGGGCGGAACATCTACATCCGCGAAGGCTGCTATAATTGTCACAGCCAGATGGTCCGTCCCTTCCGGGATGAGACGGAACGCTATGGCCATTACAGCCTGGCGGCCGAGAGCATGTACGACCATCCCTTCCAATGGGGTTCCAAGCGCACCGGGCCGGACCTGGCCCGCGTGGGCGGCAAATATTCCGATGAGTGGCATGTCCAGCATCTGAAGGACCCGCGCGCGGTGGTGCCGGAGTCGATCATGCCGGGCTATGCATTCCTGGCCGAGCGGGAATTGAAGCCAGCGGACATGCGCAAGGACCTGACCGCGCTGACCGACGTCGGCGTGCCCTACAGCAAGGATGACATCGTCAAGGCCAATGACGACCTGAAGGCGCAGGCCGATCCCGACGCCGACGCCAAGGACATGATCAAGCGCTATCCCAAGGCGCAGGCGCGGGATTTCGATGGTGATCCCGGCAAGGTGACGGAGATGGATGCACTGGTCGCCTATCTCCAGATGCTGGGCACGCTGGTCGATGTGGAAAGCGCCAGGCCGCAGGAGGTCGAACGATGAGCTACGACGCCTTGCGGCATTTCGCCGACAGCTGGGGACTGGTCTTCATGGGGGCGAGCTATGCCGTGCTGATCGGCTGGCATTTCCGGCCCAAGGGACGCGAGCATAGCAGGGAAGCCGCGCTCGCCATTTTCGAGACTGATCATGCGGAGGCCGATCATGGCTGATGACAAGCGGATCGACGCCGCCACCGGCACGGAAATAAAGCATCATGAATGGGACGGCATCCAGGAACTGGACACGCCCCTGCCGCGATGGTGGCTGTGGACATTCTATGCAACGATCCTGTTCGCGATTGGCTATGTGATCGCCTATCCGGCGTTGCCGATGCTGCATCGGGCGACCGCCGGCGTTCTGGGCTGGTCCAGCCGGGGCGCACTGGACAAGGAACTGGCGGCGCGGGAAGCGCAGATCGCGCCGGTGCGGCAGGCGATCGCCGACACGTCCATAGAGGTGCTGCCGACACGGCCGCAGCTGATGCAGGCGGCAGTGGAAGGCGGGCGCGCGGCCTTTCGCGTGCATTGCGTGCAATGCCACGGATCGGGCGCGGCGGGGTCGAAGGGCTATCCCAACCTGAATGACGACGACTGGTTGTGGGGTGGTGATCTTCCCATGATCGAGAAGACCATTACGGATGGCGTCCGCAATCCCGACCATGCCACGACCCGCCAGTCGCTGATGCCAGCCTTCGGCAAGGACCAGTTGCTGACGGCGGCGCAGGTCGATGACGTGGTTGCGCATGTGCGAGTAATCAGCGGGCAGGACCGCCGCAGCCCGGCGTCACAGCGTGGGGCCAAGGTCTTCGCCGACAATTGCGCGGTGTGCCATGGTCCGGCGGGGAAGGGGAATCGTGAGGTTGGTGCGCCGAACCTGACGGACGCGATCTGGCTCTATGGTGGTGACGTGG
This sequence comes from Sphingobium sp. LMA1-1-1.1, assembly GCF_040676365.1. Classification (NCBI taxonomy): domain Bacteria; kingdom Pseudomonadati; phylum Pseudomonadota; class Alphaproteobacteria; order Sphingomonadales; family Sphingobiaceae; genus Sphingobium; species Sphingobium sp. LMA1-1-1.1. The sequence goes on along the minus strand of NZ_JBEGHS010000002.1, from coordinate 97,689 downwards.
ACACCATCCATGAAACCGTGTGGAACAGCCGCCATGGCGTGATGCCGCGCTGGGACGACAAGCTGGACAAGGCGACGATCCGGATGCTGGCGGTCTATGTGCACAGCCTGGGTGGCGGCGAGACCGCACCGGCGAAGGTTGCTGCGGATAAGGTGCAGGGCGATGCCGGACGATAGCAGGCGCCCCCCGGACTTGATGCGGGGTTCCGCTGCCTTTGACGATGGGTGCGAAGGAGAAGCGGGATCCGGGACCAAGCCTGGGACGGCGGCCGGGAGGCGGTCATGCTGACGTCCGGCTCGCCGTCGCTCTACGAAAAGCGCCAGGGCGTCTATCCCAAGGCCGTGGATGGGTTTTACCGCCGTCTTAAGTGGGCGATCATGGCGGTGACGCTCGGCATTTACTGGGTGACGCCGTGGCTGCGGTGGGATCGTGGCCCCTATGCACCTGATCAGGCGGTGCTGGTCGACCTCGCCCATCGGCGTTTCTACATGTTCTCGATCGAGATCTGGCCTCATGAATTTTATTATGTGGCAGGGTTGCTCATCATGGCGGGGATCGGCCTGTTTCTCGTCACCTCCGCCGTGGGCCGCGCCTGGTGCGGCTATGCCTGCCCGCAGACAGTGTGGACCGATCTGTACCAGCATGTCGAACGCTTCATCGATGGCGACCGCAATGCGCAGTTGAAGCTGGCAAAGGCGCCGTGGGCACTGGCCAAGCTAGCCCGGCGGCTTGCCAAATGGTCCGTGTGGCTGGCGATTGCATTCATTACCGGTGGTGCATGGATTTTCTACTTCGCCGATGCGCCGACTTTGCAGCAGCAGTTCTGGAGCGGCACGGCAGCGCCGGTCGCCTATGGGACAGTAGCGGTGCTGACCGCCACCACCTTCATCCTGGGCGGCTTCATGCGCGAGCAGGTGTGCATCTATATGTGCCCATGGCCGCGTATCCAGACGGCGATGCTCGATGAAAAATCGCTGGTCGTCACCTACAAGGCGTGGCGCGGCGAGCAGCGCGGCAGCCTGAAGAAGGCGCAGGCGCATCCCGGCGAATTTGGCGACTGCATCGATTGCAACCAGTGCGTCGCGGTCTGCCCCACCGGCATCGACATTCGCGAAGGGCCGCAGATCGGCTGTATCACCTGTGCCCTGTGCATCGATGCGTGCGACAAGGTGATGACGCAGGTCGACCGCCCGCGCGGCCTGATCGATTATTGCACGGAAGAGGATGCGGAGGCGGAGAAGAAGGGTGAGCCGCCCCGGTCGGTGCTGAGGACCCTGTTCCGCCCGCGCACCATCGCCTATTTCGCGATCTGGGCGAGCATTGGCGCGGCGATGCTGTTCGCGCTGGGTGCGCGCACGCGGCTGGACATCAGCGCGCAGCAGGATCGCAACCCGATTTTCGTGCGCCTGTCGGACGGCGCGATCCGCAACGCCTATACGGTGAAGCTGCGCAATATGGAAACGCGCCGGCGCGACGTGGAAGTGCGCGTAGCCGATCTGCCCGGCGCAAAGATCTGGACGGACGCCGGATCGCGGGAGAAGGCGAGCGACGCCGTGCGTGCGGCCGTCGCTGCCGACAGCGTGACGAAGCTGCGCCTCTTCCTGACCCTGCCTGCCGCAGGTCCGGTGCGGCAGGATTTCCGTTTCACCGTACGCGCTCTCGACCGTGAAGGCGGCGGCGACAGCGAAGATGCTCGTTTCGAAAGGCCATGAACATGAAACACGCCCGTCCATTCACCGGCTGGCACATGACCGCGATACTCGTCGCCAGCTTTTCCGTCGTCATCGCCGTGAACATGCTGATGGCGACGATCGCGGTGCGGTCCTTCGGTGGCGTGGTGGTGGAGAACAGCTATGTCGCCAGCCAGAAGTTCAATGGCTGGCTGGCGCAGGCGCGCGCGCAGGAGAAGCTGGGTTGGCGTGACCGGGTGGAGCTGGACGCCGCGCGCCATGTGCGGATGGAGCTGAACGTGCGCGGTGCGCAGATGCAGGCGGTGGCGCAACATCCGCTGGGACGCGCGCCGGACATCATGTTGAGCCTGCGTGAGGCCGCGCCGGGACTTTATGTGAGCGACCACGCCTTGCCCGCCGGGCGGTGGCAGTTGCGCTTCGACATTCGCCACGGCGGCGGGGAAGAACATCTGCTGCGGGAGATCGACTGATGGCAAGCCAGCCTGCTCTTGTCGAGGCCCCTCCGGTTGAAGCGAAGGAAAGCCTGTTCGCGGTGCCCGGCATTCACTGCGCCGGGTGCATCTCGAAGATCGAGAATGGCTTGTCGCAGACCCCCGGCATCCGCTCCGCGCGCGTGAACATGAGCGCAAAGCGGGTCGCGATCAGCCACGATCCCGCGCTGACTCCGCCGGAACTGAAGGCAGCCATCGTCGCGCTGGGTTTCGATGCGGAGCCGCTTGTCGATCCGGGCCAGGACGTCGCGGCCGCAGAGGGCAGGGTGCTCGTCCGCGCGCTCGCCGTGGCGGGCTTCGCGGCGATGAACATCATGCTGCTGTCGGTGTCCATCTGGTCCGGGGCCGAAGGGGCCACGCGGACGATGTTCCATTGGCTTTCGGCGCTGATCGCATTGCCGGCCGTTGCTTATGCGGGCCGGCCCTTCTTCCGTTCGGCTTGGGCGGCATTGCGGCAGGGGCGGACGAACATGGACGTGCCAATCAGCATCGGCGTGCTGCTGACGACAGCCATGAGCCTGTTCGAAACCCTAAGGGGCGGCGAACATGCCTGGTTCGACGGAGCGGTGATGCTGCTCTTCTTCCTGTTGGCGGGGCGCTGCCTCGACAGCATGATACGGGCGCGCGCACGCGCTGGCGTGGCGGCGCTGCTGAAGCAGACGGCGCCGGGGGCGCTGGTGCTGGACGCAGGCGGCCGCAGCGGGTGGACGGCGGCGAGTGCGCTGCGTCCAGGCATGCGCATGATCGTCGCGGCGGGCGAGAGGCTGGCTGCGGATGGGCGCGTGGCCGAGGGAGAAAGCGGCATCGACCTCGCTTTCCTGACCGGCGAAAGCGCGCCCGTCCGCGTGCGCGCCGGCGACGTTGTGCAGGCGGGGGCGATGAATGTAGAAGGGCCGATCACGGTGGAGGTGACGGCGGCCGGGGCCGACACGGTGATCGCCGACATCGCGCGCCTGATGGAGGAAGCGGGGCAGGGGAAATCCCGCCATGTCCAGATCGCAGACCGGGCCGCGCGCTATTATGCGCCCTGCGTCCATCTGCTTGCCGCGCTGTCCTTTGCGGGGTGGATGATTGCGGGTGCGGGCGCGCATCAGGCGCTGCTGATCGCGGTGGCCGTGCTGCTGATCACCTGTCCCTGCGCGCTGGGCCTTGCCGTGCCGGCGGCGCAGATCGTCGCATGCGGCGCGCTGATGCGGCGCGGCGTACTGGTGAAGGACGGCTCGGCGCTGGAGCGGCTGGCGGAGGTGAGTGAAGCGCTGTTCGACAAGACCGGAACGTTGACGCTTGGCCGTCCGGTTCCGCAAGGGCTCGACCGCCTGGAGCGTGAGGATCAGTCGATACTGCTGGCGCTGGCAAGGGTCTCTCGTCATCCATTGAGCGACGCCCTGCGGCAGGCGCTGGAGGCTCGGCAAGTCGCTCCGGCATCCCTCGACCGGATTCGCGAAATTCCGGGTGAGGGCGTCTTCGCCGATCATGATGGCGTGGCGGTGTCGCTGACCCGGCCACGCAGCGTCGTCAGCCTGTTCGGCCTTGCTAGCGAATATCGGTCCGGGGAACGTGCGGTGCTGCTGCACTTCACCGACGCCCTGCGCCCGGATGCGGTCGAAACGCTGAGAGAGCTGCGCTCCATTGGCCTCAAGACGCTGATCGCCAGCGGGGATCGTCCCGAAGCGCTCGAAGAGATCGCCCGCGCAACGGGCACGACTGCGGTCGGCCATCTGCGGCCGGCGGATAAGCTGGCGCTGGTCGGGCGATTACAGGCGCGAGGCGAAAAGGTGTTGATGGTGGGTGACGGACTGAATGATGGTCCGGCGCTGGCGGCGGGCCATGCCAGCATGGCTCCGGCCTCTGCCAGCGATGCGAGCCAGTTGACGGCCGATGCCGTGTTCCTGGGCGACAGGCTGGCGCCCGTGGCTGTGACGGTTCGGGCGGCGCGCCGGACGATTGCCGTGGTGAAGCAGAATTTCGCGCTGGCGATCGGCTATAATGTGCTGGCGGTGCCGCTGGCCGTGGCGGGCAAGGTCACGCCGCTGGTCGCCGCGATCGCCATGTCGACATCCTCGCTGATCGTGATCGCCAATGCGCTGCGTTTGAAGGGAGCCGCGAAATGACGGGTCTTGGGCTGTTGATCCCGATCGCATTATTCCTCGGGCTGCTCGGCCTCGCCGCCTTTTTCTGGGCGCTGCGGGATGGGCAGTTCGATGACAGCGAAGGCGCCGCGGCGCGGATATTGATCGACGAGGAATAGGGAAGCGCTCGATGGGAAATCGGACGGGTCAAATCGGTTGGGCCCACCAGCGCGGCGGATATGTCATGCGCGAACCATGGCGGAGGCCATTGCGCCCAGCGCCGTGTTGATGCGCGATGCCGTTTGTACTTCGACGCCGCAATCTTCCATCGCCTGCCGCATGGCCGACGTCCATTGATCGGCGACAGCGGCATTGATCGGAAAGCGCGAGTGCAGCGACATCATGCATTTGCCGGGATTGGCCGCGAACCAATCCGTGTCTCCGCCCAGCCATCCGCAAAGGAAGCCGCTGAGCGAGGTTCGCATGGGCGCAAGATCCTGGGCGTGCATCGCGCGCAGATCGCTGTAGGCGGGGCTGCTGTCCATCAGATCATAGAAGCGGTCGACGATGCCATGAACGCCGTCACGCCCGCCAACCGCAAGAAAGGGCGGCTGTCCGGTACTCAATTGCCCCGACCGCGCAGCGCGTCCTGGAGGCTGAGCCCGCCCAGCACCAGCATGAACATGAGCATCAGGGTAGCGACCATATGCGGGAAATATTGGCTGATTAAATGATCCATTGCGCGTCTCCTTTGCAGAGACGATAGACTCGCTTCGATGCCGGCAAATTGACGCCCGTCAAAATCCAGAGGCAGATTCCTTGATGACGAGGTGTCCGCGATGCCATGGCGCATCAGGCGCGAAGTCCGGGCAATTCGACATGGAGGCGGAACTGGGCCCTGGCCCGTTCTCATTCACCGTCCTGAAGGACGCCCATCTCACGCAGAAAGGACAGTGCGACTTGCCATGAATTACTATCGGCGGTCGCGTCATAATTAACGTGAGGGATATTCAGAGCATCCGCTTCCGGATTGGTGAAGCTATGTCCTGCCCGGCCAAAAATCATGGAACGCCAATCGACACCAGCAGCGTTCATTTCGTCTTCAAAGGCTCTGCGCTGTTCAGCCGGTGTGATCTCGTCGAGCCCCCCGAGAAACATCAGGACTGGCGCATTGATTCTTGCTGATCCTGCCGGTCGCGTTTTCGAAAGCCCAGGATGAAACCCGATCAGCGCGGCGAACGAAAATCAATTTGTTGAATATTGAAAGCTGTGGCTGGGCGGCGTGGACAAATTCCGCAGCGGTGACCGCGGCATCGCCGGTCCCGGATTTGCGCCCCGGCGGCTTGATCAAATTTCGTTCGAAACGACATTCATGACAAAATATCGCTGATCGTCGCGATATGGATGATATATCGATTTATCTTGCGGTGGCAGTTACAGCCCGATAACAACTATGACAGCCCGGCCCGTCGGTATCCGTGGACGACAAGGAGGGGGAATGCTGCCAGCAGCGACCTGCGTCATGTCAGCGCGCAGGATATGAAGGAAGTCCAGCGATATGGACAATTCTCGATAGCTTTTTCGCCTCAGGAGGTTGGATGACAGGGGGAAGCGAAGCCGCAGCGAATGCCGGGTCGCGTGGCCACCGATTGTGGGTGCGGCTGACACATTGGCTGATCGCTGCTGCGGTTCTGACGCTGATCTATTCCGGGGTCACCATTTTGATGGCGCATCCGCGCTTCTATTGGGGCGATGTCGGCAATGATCTCATCCAGCCGCTGTTCGAGGTGCCGCTCGGCCCCAATTATCACAATATCCGCTACTCTGCCGCGACGCCCTTTTTCGCCTCGCCCGACGGGCCGGTGACTGCCGACCTGCTAATGGCGCCGTGGAACCAGAATTCCTGGGCGCGCAGCCTGCATTTCCTGGCCGCGTGGTGCTTTTTGGCAGGGCTGTTCGCCTATCTCTGCCTTGCCTTTATCACCGGCCATGTCCGTCGCGTCTTGTGGCCGCGCCGGGATGAACTTGGGCGGCAGAACCTGTGGCGGGATGTCCGGGCGCACTTGCGTCTGCCGATGCCCGCAGCCGAACCGGGTCCACCCTACGCCATCCTGCAGAAGTTGGCTTATACGGCGGTGGTGCTGGTCGCCCTGCCGCTGATGTTCCTGACCGGAATCACCATGTCTCCCGCCATAACGGCGAACTATCCGATCTTGCTCGCTATTTTCGGCGGTGCGCAATCGGCTCGCACAATCCATTTCTTCACCTTCGCATTCCTTGCGATCTTCCTGCTCATCCACCTCGTGATGATCCTCCTGACCGGACCGCTGCGGCAAGTGCGCGGAATGATTTTGGGAAAGTGACATGACCGACAGGCCCCTCCAACTCTCGCGCCGCGCACTTATTGGAGGCATCGCCTCCAGCGGCGGTCTGCTGCTCTCCGGTTGCAGTGACCAGCAGCCGCCGACCTATGGCAATATTTTGAGGATGGGAGACAATCTGACCTATAACGCCCAGCGCCTCCTGCTGTCGCGGAGCGCGCTGGTGACCGAATATGACCGGTCGCAGATCAGTTCGATGCCGGCGATCGGTACGATCGATCCTGCGCGCCCTGATGTGGGGCTGCATGATCCAAAAGGCGGCGAAGTCTATGCTGCGCTTCGACATGGCGATTTCGCCGACTGGCGGCTCAAGGTCGAAGGCAGCGTGAACAATCCCAGAAGTTTTTCACTTGCCGAACTCAAGAAAATGCAATCGCGGACGCAGATCACGCGGCATACATGCGAACAAGGCTGGACGGCGATAGCAGAATGGACCGGCGTGCCGCTGCGTTCGGTGCTCGCGGCGGCGGGTGTCCGCCCCTCTGCGCGCTTCGTCCAGTTCTACACTTTTGACCTGATGGCGGACGGGATCGACATGGTCGATGCGCTTCACCCGCAAACGATCCTTGCCTATGGGATGAACGGGCGAGAACTGCCGATCGGCCATGGCGCACCGCTGCGCCTGAGGATTGAACGGCAGATGGGCTTCAAGAGCCTGAAGTTCCTGCGACGGATCGTCGTCACCGACAAGTTCGACGATCTGGGTCGCGCTGGGACGATCCAGAACGGCTGGTCATGGTATAATGGCATTTAACAGGGGTTCCTCACAGCCCAGATGCCGTATCGTCTTGTGGCGTCGCCGAGGTCGCTGACGGCTTGATCATCCATTACCTGTGGGAGCAGGGTCGCCAGATGCCGGGGCACTGCTCCCCCGTCCCGATCTACCGAGCAGTCCCGTACGCCGGTTCGACCGTCAGCACCGACGCTCTGGCGCCTGTCACCCTTACGATGGCGCCGGCCGGCGCATCCGGCCCGCTGCAGGACCAGACGCTGTCCCCCACCTTGACCCGGCCGTGGCCATTGTTGATCGCTTCGACCACGGTGACGACCTCTCCCACCAGGCGGGCGGTTCGGTCGTTGAGAAGCGGATCCTGCGAGTCCACGGGATTGGCGGTGTACCAGCGCCGTCCGCCCCAGACCGACAGCAGGCACAGCCCCGCAAACAGCAGCAATTGCAAAGGCACCGAGATCGGCAGCACGAGGGCGACGAGGCCCGTCGCCGCAGCGGCCAGTGCGACCCAGATCAGGAATATCCCCGGTATCGCTACCTCGCCCATGCCGAGCAGCGCGGCGAAGACGAGCCAGCCCCAATGATCGTCCAGCATGGCGAGCCAGCCGGTCATGCCGGCCCCTGTCCAAACGGCCCGCGGCGGGGCGGGGCAGGGGGTGGCGGCGCTGTCGGCTCACCCAGTGCTTCCTTCGCCAGCGCGCCTATGCCGCCCAAAGTGCCGATCAACTGTGTCGCCTCGACCGGGAAGAGGATGGTCTTGGCGTTGGGAGAGGTGGCGAACTGGCTCACCGCTTCCACATATTTCTGGGCGATGAAATAGTTGATCGCCTGCGCATTGCCGCTGGCAATGGCCTCGGACACCATCTGTGTCGCCTTTGCTTCGGCCTCCGCCTCGCGTTCGCGCGCTTCGGCATCGCGAAAGGCGGCTTCGCGGCGACCCTCGGCCTCCAATATCTGGCTCTGCTTCTGTCCCTCCGCCTTCAGGATTTCCGAAGCGCGCAGGCCTTCCGATTCCAGGATCAGGGCGCGCTTCTCGCGTTCCGCCTTCATCTGGCGGCCCATGGCGTTGACGATGTCGGCAGGCGGGCGGATGTCCTTCAGTTCGACGCGGGTGATCTTGATCCCCCAGGCATTGGTCGCATGGTCGACCACCGAAAGCAGGCGGGCGTTGATCTCATCGCGCTTGGACAGGGTTTCGTCCAGGTCCATCGATCCCATCACCGTGCGCAGGTTGGTGGTCGCAAGCTGCATGATCGCGACATAGAGTTCCGACACCTCATAGGCAGCCTTGGCCGCGTCCAGCACCTGGAAGAAGACCACGCCGTCGACCGACACCATGGCATTGTCCTTGGTGATGATCTCCTGCCCAGGGATGTCGACCACCTGTTCCATCATGTTGATCTTCCGCCCGACGGCATAGAAGAAGGCAGGGTAGAAGTTGAGGCCGGGGCGCGCGACCTCCGTAAAACGGCCGAAGCGTTCGATGGTATATTGATAGCCCTGGCGCACGACCTTGACGCTGACCGCCAGGTAAAACAGCACCAGCAAGGTCACCGTCAGCGCGAATGTCGTCAACATGCCTGCTCCCCCCTGAAATCTGCTTGGACTATGGCGCGAAATCATGAATGGGGGAAGACAAAGTGACAGGAGGTTCCCCATGTTGTTGCGTCATGCCCGATCGCTGCTGTTCCTGCCCGCGTCCAACACGCGCGCCATCGTCAAGGCGCGGACGCTGTCCTGCGACATGGTCATACTGGACCTGGAGGATGCAGTACCGCCCGATCGCAAGGAAGAGGCATTGGCCAATGCGGTCGCAGCGGTTGCGGAGGGTTTTGGCAGCCGTCTCTCCGCGGTGCGCATCAATGTGGAAGGCACGCCCTCCCACGGGCGGGAGATGGTGACGCTCAAGACGTCAGCCGCTGATTATGTGGTTATCCCCAAAGTGGAAAATCCTCGTCAGGTGAAGGATGTGTTCAGCGTTTGCCAGAAGCCCGTGATCGCGATGATAGAGAGTGCGGCCGGCGTGCTCATGGCGCAGGCGATTGCCGCGGCGGAGGGGTGCGCGGGGCTGTTCATGGGGAATAACGATCTGAGGCAGGACCTCGGGATACCGCCCTTGGCCGGACGGGAGGGTCTGACCCTCTCCATGCAGTCCGTCATACTCGCGGCGCGGGCGGCGCGGATCGCCGTGTTCGATGGCGTGTTCAACCGGCTGGACGATGAGGCCGGGTTTGAGGGCGAGTGTGCGGCGGGCCATGCGCTGGGTTTTGACGGCAAGACGCTGATCCATCCCAGTCAGGTCCCCGTCGCCAACCAGGTGTTCGGCCCGGATCCGCAGTCGGTCGCCGATGCGCGGCGGCTGATCGAAGCGGCGACGGGCGGCGCCGAGCGGTTCGAGGGACGCATGATAGAGAGCATGCATGTCGAGGAAGCGAAGGCGCTGATCGCGCGGGCGGATGCCATAGTGTCATAGTTCCGCCCAAAGATTGACACTATTTGGCATGGGCAATCTGGCCGCCTGGCTCGTGTGAACGAAGAAATCGCGTAAATCCGGGATGTTTCCGGATGCGTCATAAATGTCACTGTCAAATAAATTAATGGCATTTTTACGGCAAAATGGTAGGATTTAATTTGCGGGGTCTGAGATTCTGCGAGGTCCATCATGTCCAGGTTGAGGATGGCGGCCTGTGCCGCCAGTGGTATCGTTGCGCTCTTTTTCGGCGGGGTTGCGTCCGCCGAGGCGGCGCGATGTTGGCAGCCTTATGAAATCGAGGCGGCGCGCGTCAGGGATTTGCAGATCATATTGATGCTGGGATCACTGAAATGTCGTTCAACAAACAGTGAAATCACGGCGAAATATGACAAATTTCGTGAAAAAATGGGAAGTGCGGACAATTACAACAATGCGTTGAAGCTGCGGTTCATGCGCGAGAACGGCATTGCCGGTGGACAGCGCGCCTATGACGATTTCATCACGAAAATGGCGAACAGTCATACCGATGGCGTGCAGTCGGCGGGTTTCTGCGAGATGGCTGATACGTTGCTGACGTTGGCGATGAATGCCGGTCAGAATGAATTGCCGACGCTGGCGCGGAATTTTTCGGAAAAGCCGGCCGGGGTGGGCGACCTGTGTGACGTGACGGCGGTCGCAGCCGCGCCTCCGCCCGTGGCGCTGGCGGGGGATGCGGCGGCGCCGGTTGCCGTGGCGGAAGCGGCACCGCCTGCAGTTACGCCCCAATCCGCGGCGGCTGCGCTGGAGGCAGCCGCTGTCGCGCTGCAATCGGCTGCGGCTAGCCTCAAGGCTCCGCCTGCCGATGTGGGGGTCAAGGATGCTGGAGCCAAGGATGCCGCTCCGGCCGCCCAGCCGCAGTTGGTGGCCGTTGCCAAGCCGGTCAGTTGAGAGTGCCATGGGTGCCGCGCCTTGGGGAGCGCGGCTGGGGGAATGCGAGCCCCGGAACGCTTTTTTCAGAGCCCCGCTGCGTTCCGCCTGTTTCGCTATCGGTCTCGTAGCCCTTCAGCGCTTTTCATATTTCCAGTTGCGGCCCTTGCCTGCCGCGATCCATTCGACGGCTTGTGCGATACGCCTGTCGCGGGTTGCGTCGGTTCGGGCATCGTTGATCCACTCGCAATAGTCGCGAACCTTGCCAGGCGGGAAATCAGCCCAATTCGCGGCGGCGGCAGGATTGGCGTCGAGAGCGGCCGCGAAGGCGGGGTGCAGCGGCAGCGGAGCACGCGGCGTCTTCGCGCCCCTGCGCGCTTCGTCGCCGGCGTCGATCAGCGCCACGGCCTTCTTCAGCAAAACCGCGATTTCCGCGTCGTTGGGCAGATCGTCCCGGCTTTCAATCCGTCCGAATTGCCCCATGGCTTCGCTCCGCGCTTCGCCAGACGCAACCTTGTCATGCCAGAAGCCGAAGGCGACATGCCGCTTGAACCCTGCGATGTGGCAGAGATTGCGGTCCCGATAGGTAAAGAAAGGCATGCCCCATTTGACTGCCTCGTCAATGTCGGGAGAGGTCGCGTGGATGAGGTCGCGCAAATGGCTGAGGATCGGTCGGGCGAAGTCGGCCTGTCGCGCGATATAGGCGTCGATGCGGGGATCGACCGGCATGGATCAGCTGCGCCGGTGGCGCGCGGTCAACAGATAGTTGATCGCCTTGTTGGGCGAGAGGATGAAGCCTCTGGCAGGTGAGAAGCTGAGCCCGCTGCTGTCGATCACTTCCAGGCCCGCATTGTCGAGCAGCCTCGCAAGTTCTTCCGGATTGAGGAATTTGCGCCAGTCATGCGTGCCCTTGGGAATGCCGCCGATGCTTTCGCCGATGGTGATCATGGCGAGGCGGGAGAGGGGCGTGCGGTTGGGCGTCGAGAGGATCAGCAGGCCCTTGGGCGCCAGCCTGTCGGTCAGCGCGCCGACGAAGGCGGCGGGGTCCGCGACATGTTCGATCACCTCCATGCAGGTGATGAGGTCAAAGTCGCCTTCCTCCAGCCGTTCCACAGGGGTAGCGCGATAGTCGATGGCGAGTCCCTGGCCGGCGGCATGGTTGCGCGCCACGGCGATATTCTCTTCCGCTGCATCGAGGGCAGTCAGGCTTGCCCCCAGGCGCGCCAGCGGTTCGGCCAGCAGCCCGGCTCCACAACCCACGTCCAGGGCGCGGCGGCCGGCGAGAGGGCGGAAGCCATCACCCTGTTCCGGCCAATGCCGGTCGACCGCATCACGAATATAACGCAGCCGGACAGGATTAAGCTTGTGCAGCATGGCGCTGCTGCCGTTGGGATCCCACCAGTCGGCGGCCATGGTGCCGAAATGGGCGGCCTCGCGTGGATCGATGGTGCTGGACGCTATGTTCTCCATGGCATCCTGCTACCAGCGTCGGGGATTGCAGGCTATGGCTGTTTTTCGTCCTGTCTCGCAGTTGCTGAGCATCACGAAGATCAGCACGACGCCGGGCAGGATCGGTCCGCCGATCGTCACCATCGCCCATAAGCTGCTTTTCATCGCATCCTCCGTTGCCTGGCCCCGAACAGCCAATGAACGACAGGCTGCCGGTTCCCCGCTGCGTCCGGGCAATGGTATCGCTTTGCTTGCCATATTCGCCGCTGCTGCTAATAGGAGCGCCGTTTTTGCGCCCTTCGGGGATATTTCATTTCTTTTCAGCAGGCGGGTTCGACAGGCAAATGGCGCGCATCGTGATGAAATTCGGCGGCACCTCCATGGCGGGGATGGAGCGAATTCGCAACGTGGCCGCACGAGTCAAACATGTCGTCGAACAGGGGCATGAGGTCGCCGTCGTCGTGTCCGCCATGGCGGGCGAGACCGATCGGCTGGTGGGTTTCTGCAAGGAAGCCTCGCCGCTCTACGACCCGGCGGAATATGACGTCGTCGTTGCTTCGGGCGAACAGGTGACGAGCGGCCTGCTGGCCATGACCCTGAAGGCGATGGGCGTGGACGCGCGGAGCTGGCTCGGCTGGCAGCTTCCGATCCGCACCAACGAAGCTCATGCCAAGGCGCGCATCGGGGACATCGACACGATCGACCTGCTGGCGTCGATGCGGTCGGGTACGGTGGCGGTCATCCCCGGCTTCCAGGGCATGATGGAGGATGGCCGCATCTCCACCCTCGGTCGCGGCGGGTCCGATACATCGGCGGTGGCCGTGGCCGCCGCGCTCAAGGCCGACCGCTGCGACATCTATACCGACGTCGATGGCGTCTACACCACCGATCCCCGCATCGTCGCGCGGGCGCGCAAGCTGGACCTCGTCACCTATGAGGAGATGCTGGAACTGGCTTCGGTCGGCGCCAAGGTGCTCCAGACCCGCTCGGTCGGCCTCGCCATGAAGGAAGGCGTGGTCGTGCAGGTGCTTTCCTCCTTCGATGATCCCAACCAGGACGACCTCCCCGGCACGCTGATCGTCAGCGAGGAGGAACTGGAAGCCAAGCTCAAGGAAGACAAGATGGAACGTCAGCTCATCACCGGCATCGCCCATGACAAGAATGAGGCGAAGATCACCCTGACCCGCGTGCCGGATCGTCCGGGCGCGGTGGCGCACATCTTTGGCCCGCTGGCGGACAGCGCGATCAATGTGGACATGATCATCCAGAATGTCGGCCGCGACAAGGGCGAGACGGACGTCACCTTCACCGTGCCGGGCGCTGACCTGGCCCGCGCGCTGGACGTGCTGGAGAGCCAGAAGGACGTGATCGGCTTCAATCGGGTGATCCCGGATACGAAGGTGGCGAAGGTGTCGGTCGTCGGCGTCGGCATGAAGAGCCATGCGGGCGTGGCGTCCACCATGTTCAAGTCGCTGGCCGATCGCGGGATCAACATCCTTGCCATCTCCACCAGCGAGATCAAGGTGTCGGTGCTGATCGACGAGGATGAAACCGAACTGGCCGTGCGCGTGCTGCATACGGCCTACGGCCTCGACGCGCCGGTCGCCTGAGCTAAGCTCTTTACTAAAGTCGCCATTCCCGCAAAGGCGGGACTCCATTTCCCGGCCTTTCGTCTGGGGATGGGATGGGAGATGAATCCCCGCCTTCAGGGGATGACGGAGTTATTATGACCAACGCCAAACTCGCTTCCCTGATGGCTCGCGGCGCTGATTTTCTCGGCTGCGAGGTCGCGATTCTCTGCGGGGCGATGAGCTGGGTGTCGGAGCGCAATCTGGTCGCCGCGATCTCCAATGCGGGGGGCTTCGGCGTGATCGCCTGCGGGGCGATGACACCCGAATTGCTCGACAAGGAGATTGCGGCGACCAAGGCGCTGACCTCCAGGCCGTTCGGCGTCAACCTGATCACCATGCATCCGCAGCTTTTCGAGCTGATCGACGTCTGCGCGAAGCACCATGTCGGCCATGTCGTGCTGGCCGGCGGGCTGCCGCCCAAGGGGAGCATTGAGGCGATCAAGGAGAAAGGCGCGAAGCTGATCTGCTTCGCCCCGGCGCTGGCGCTGGCCAAGAAGCTGGCGCGTTCCGGCGTTGATGCGCTGGTGATAGAGGGCATGGAGGCGGGTGGCCATATCGGGCCCGTGTCCACCAGCGTGCTGGCGCAGGAAATCCTGCCGGAAATGGCGTCGCAGCTTCCGGTCTTCGTCGCGGGCGGCATCGGCCGGGGCGAGTTGATCGCCGGTTATCTGGAAATGGGTGCGGCGGGCGTGCAGCTTGGCACCCGCTTCGCCTGCGCGACCGAGAGCATCGCCCATCCGAGCTTCAAGAAGGCCTTCTTTCGCGCATCCGCCCGTGATGCGATCGCCAGCGTGCAGATCGACCCGCGCCTGCCGGTCATTCCCGTGCGCGCCCTCAAAAATGCCGGGACCGAGGCCTTCACGGCCAAGCAGAGGGAAGTCGCCAATCTGCTGGACAGCGGCGCGGTCGATATGGGGGAGGCGCAGCTCCAGATCGAACATTATTGGGCCGGCGCCTTGCGCCGCGCGGTGATCGACGGCGATGTCGAGGGTGGCTCGCTGATGGCGGGCCAGTCGGTCGGCATGGTGTCGAAGGAGGAGCCGGTGGCCGAGATCATCGCCCAGTTGCTGGACGAAGCGGCGGTGGCGCTCGAGCGGCGGGCCTGAAACCGGACGAAGCGAATCTATCGCCCGATGGACTGAGCGTTGACCTGTCGTCAGGAACGCTTGGCTTTGCGATGAGTTGTGCTGTCCGGATCATGTTCTAAGGGATGACAGGTGCCGCCCCGTGCCGCTTTTCGCCGTTTCTGCCAGCTAAGCTCTCTTGCCGCCCTTGCCTGGGTGGCGGGATGTTCCACGCCCGAGAAAGCGCCGCCCACGCCGCCACCGCCGGTGGTGCCGACCATAAAGCCGCTGCCGCCAATGGGTGCGGTAGAGGAAATGAGCATTCCCGAAGTCGGGGATGACGGAAAATATCTCACGCCCAATCGTGGTGTGACGGCCAACACCGCTCTTTGGCATGTGCGCATGGCGCTCAATGTCGCGGCGCTTTCCTGCTATGGCGTCAACGAACCGGCGCGCATCCAGTATAACCAGATTTTGCATGTGCATGAGCGGGTGTTGAGAGAGGCGAATGCCGCGGTCGACCGCAATTATCTTGCCGCTTACGGCACGGGCGGCCTTAGGGCGCGCGAGCTGCTCAATACGGTGGTCTACAATTTCTTCGCCCTGCCGCCGGTGACGAAGAGCTTCTGCCCCGTCGCGATAGAGGTGGGCGCGAAGATCCTGGCGATGCCGTCCAACCAGCTTCTCGCCTATGCGCCCGAAGCGCTCACCCAGTTGGAAAAGCCGTTCCAGGAATTTTACGCCGCCTATGCCGATTATCTGCGGCGGCTGGCCGAATGGCAGTCGCGCTTTGGCGGGACGGTGAGCGTGGTCGTATCGCCCACGCCGCTGCCGCCGCCGCCCACCCCACCCAAGGAGGTCACGGCCGGCTTCGTGGCCCAATCCTCGATCCCGCCATCGACCAGGGTGCCCGGCGCCCCGGTGCGGGTGGAGGTGCCGACATTTCCGCTGACGCCGATGCGGGAAACCTACATCCCCATGCAATAGAACGGCTTCCAGGTGACCGGGGCCGATCCCTTGCCAGGAAACAGGGGAGGCACGGATGCCGAGCGCCGATCTGGTTCATCCCGATCGAAACTGCCTTTGGGGAGCGCGGCGTAAGGCCAGGCGGAGGTCACGCTCCAGCTTATTACCATTGCATTGTTTCAATCGGAAAAGCGGTTCCTACATTTCCGCACGATGCTCTAGATGGCCCATCACATCATCCTTCGAAAGGGGAACGACCTATGCAGAAAAGCGGAAACACTGTCCTGATCACCGGCGGCGGTTCGGGCATTGGCGCGGCGCTGGCGCACGAATTCCATGCCGCGGGCAATCAGGTCATCATCGCGGGACGGCGGCAGGCGGCGCTGGACGCCGTGGTGTCGAACCATCCCGGCATGGCCTCACTGACCATCGACATGGAGGATCCCGCAGCAATTGCGACCTTTGCGGCGAAGCTGGTCACGGAATTTCCGGCACTCAACGTCGTGATCCATAATGCCGGAATCATGGTGGCAGAGGAGCAGGTCGACATTGCCATAGCGGAGGCGACGGTGGCGACCAACCTGCTGGGGCCGATCCGGCTGACCCATGCGCTGTTGCCGCACCTGCTGGCGCAGAAGGCCGCGACGCTGATGACGGTGACGTCGGGCCTTGCCTTCGTCCCGCTGGCCGCGACGCCGACCTATTGCGCGACCAAGGCGGCGATGCATAGCTGGTCGCAGTCGATGCGCGAACAGCTCAAGGGCACGAGTGTCGAACTGATCGAACTGGTGCCGCCGGGCGTGCAGACCGACCTGATGCCCGGCCATGCCGAAAATCCGCAGATGATGCCGCTCGACCAATTCATCGCGGAGGTCATGGCATTGCTGGGGCAGGAGCCGGCGTTGGAGGAGATCTGCGTGGAGGGCGTGAAGATGCTGCGCGAGGCGGAGCAGCGCGGCGCGTTCGGCCAGGTGTTCGCGATGCTGAACGGCGCGCACTGAGGAAAGAGGTCAAGTCCTCCCCCTCATGTGAGGGGGAGGCGAGTCTGCCTGCCTTGGCTCACCCCGAAGAGGGCGTTGCCGTTGAGGGTGCTTTGGGTGGCAGGGGGAAGAGACGGACAAAGCGTTCTGCCAGGGACCTGTTCCCGTCCACCTGAAGCGCAGCGGCGACATCCTCAAACGCCAGGCCACCATAGATCAGGCCGGCCAACGCATTCGGGTCGCCCGAAAAGATGACGTCGGCGCCGGCTGCTTCGCCCCGGTCGGCGGTGAAATCACCCCCTTTGATGATCAGGCGGAACTCTTCGTCCCCCAGACGCAGGCCGATCGTGGCGTTCATGTCCCCAATGCGGCTGCGGTCGATCATTGTGCGCATCGACAGGATCACCGATGCATTGCTCATCGGCATGCCCGGCTGCATCGTGGGGGATCGGCACGCCCAGCGGCCAAGCACCTGGAACAATATCTCCGACTCGCGACCCCATTCCGTCAGCTCATAGATCTGGCTGGCGGCTGGCGGCGGCAGGCGGCGGCGAACAAGAATGCTGGCGGCTTCCAGTTCTTCGAGCCTTTGCGTCAGCACGTTGGCGCTGATTCCGGGCAGGCTGCCGCGCAAATCAGTGAAGCGCTTGGGGCCAAGTATCAATTCCCGCATTATCAGCATGGCCCAGCGATCACCGATCAGATCCAGTGCATGGGCTGTCGCACACCCGTCCTGATAAGCCCGTTTCTTCACAGTGCAATCCATTGGTTATTTTTTATAACTTGATAGTTGTGAAATATAATATAGAAGTTCATAAAGTTCAAGCTGATGAGTCGGCGCGGCCATCAGGCAAAACGACCCCCAAGGAGAAGTGTGATGCCTAACACCCCCGCTCCAAAGATGATTTTCGTCAACCTGCCGGTAAAGGACCTGGCTGCCTCAATCGCATTTTACGAAGCGGTCGGCGCGGTCCGGAACAATGATTTTGCCGACGACAGCGCGCAGATGATGAGCTTTTCCGAAAATATCCACGTCATGCTGCTGACGCATGAGCGTTTCTCCGGCTTTACGCCGCGCAGCATTCCCAATGCCCATGAGACGGCGCAGGTGCTGCTCGCGCTCAGCGAGGCGAGCCGGGCGGACGTCGACGGGACGACCGACAAGGCGCTGGCCGCAGGCGGGACGGAGCCCAATCCCCGGCAGGATCATGGCTTCATGTATGGCCGCAGCTTTGCCGACCTGGACGGTCATATCTGGGAAGTGACCTGGATGGATGTGGAAGCGGCGCTGGCGATGAACAAGGAAGCCGCCGCCTGAACTCTGCCTTGTCCTGAGGAGAGAGACAATGAGCTACATGGATGGTTTCGTGATCCCCGTACCCAGGGGTAACAAGGAAAAGTACAGGGAGGTTGCGGCTTATGCCGCGCCGATCTTCATCGAACATGGCGCGCTGAGGGTCGTGGAATGTTGGGCGAGCGACATCAAGCCGGGCAAGGTCAACGACTTCCGCACCGCCGTCATCGCCGAGGAGGGTGAGGAGGTCGTCTTTTCCTGGATCGAATGGCCCGACAAGGAAACGCGCGACACGGGTGCGGAGAAGGTCATGAAGGATCCGCGAATGCAGCCGAAGGAAGGGGAAGACATGCCTTTCGTCGGCGCGCGGCTGATCTATGGCGGGTTCGAAGTGCTGATCGACGCCAAGGCTTGATGGAGGCTGCGATGACTGATCTGAACGGCAAATTCTTCTGGTATGAATTGATGACCAGCGATCCGCAGGCGGCGATCGCCTTCTATGGCGATGTCGTAGGCTGGACCGCGCAGCCCTTTGGCGGGGAACGGACCGACGATCCCTATCATGTCCTGTCGGGCAGCGCGGGGCCGATGGGCGGGATCATGTCCATTCCGGCGGAGGCGAAGGATTGTGGCATGTCGCCCTGGTGGGGCGGTTATATCGGTTCGGCCGATGTGGACGCGGACGCAAGGCGGCTGGCCGAGGCCGGCGGCAGCGTGAAGCGTCCGCCGGAGGACATTCCGGGCGTCGGGCGCTTTGCGGTGATGAGCGATCCGGGCGGCGCGGTGTTCATGCTGCTCAGGGGTTCCAGCCCGGACGGGATGAAGCCGGCACCGATGATGGCGAACGGCCATGTCGGTTGGCATGAGCTCTACAGCGGCGATTTCGCTGCCGATCTGGCCTTCTACACGGGGCAGTTCGGCTGGGCGAAGGGCGATGCCATGGATATGGGGGAGATGGGCAGCTATCAGCTCGTCTCTCAGTCCGGCAGCGCTGATTTTCAGGGCATGACCGGCGGCATCATGCCGCGTCCCCCGCAAGTGCCGGTGCCGCTATGGCTGTTCTACTTCGCCGTGCCCGACATCGATATGGCGCTCGAGAAGGTGAAGGCTGGCGGCGGGACCGTGCTGAACGGACCGATGGAGGTGCCGGGCGGCGCCTGGATCATCCAGGCCGCCGATCCCCAGGGCGCGATGTTCGCGCTGGTGGGCATGCGCTCCGGCGCGGCATAAGGGAGAGGAACCATGTCGAAGATTTCACCCTGCCTGTGGTATAACGGGCAGGCAGAGGAGGCTGCGCGCTTTTATGTGTCGCTGTTCGGGGGAACGGTCGATTTCATCAGCCGCTATCCCGACGATAATCCCAGCCCCAGTCCGTTCAAGGGCGGGGACGTCCTGCTGGTCGAATTCACCCTGTTCGGCGACAGCTATCAGGCGCTGAACGGTGGGCCGGAATTCGGCTTCACCGAGGCGGTGTCGCTATCCGTCGCCTGCAAGGACCAGGCGGAGATCGACCGCTACTTCGAAGCCTTGACCGCCGACGGCGGTTCGCCCGGACCATGCGGCTGGCTGAAGGACAAATATGGCCTGTCCTGGCAGTTGGTGACGCAGGAGATCATGGACCTTTACAAAACCGGCGACGGACCGGGCATCCAGCGAATGATGGCGGAGATGATGACCATGCAGAAACTGGATACCGGCCGGATGAAGGCGGCTTTCGAAGGGAAATCGGCATGAGCGCGGCGGAGTTCGAATTGTCCGTGACCTGCCATGTCGCCGCCCCGCGTGAAATTGCATGGAAGGTATGGACGGACCTCAAGGACCAATGGTTCTGCCCGAAACCCTGGCGTGCCGAAGTGATTGAGGAGGATCTGCGGCCTGGCGGGCGGAGCGCGGTGCGCATGTTCGGTCCCAATGGCGAGGATACCGGGCCGATGGAGGGCATCGTGCTGGAGGTGGTGCCGCAGGAGAAGGTGGTGACGACCGACGCCTATGCATCCGGCTGGATACCGCAGACGCCCTTCATGACGGCGATCTGGAGCTTCGCCGACGAGGGCGAGGGCACACGCTTCACCGCCACTGCGCGTCATTGGGATGCCGAGACGATGACGAAGCACGAGCAGATGGGCTTCCACCCGGGCTGGGACCAGATGGCCGAGCAGTTCAAGGCCTTGTGCGAGACTTCGGCGGGAATGGCTTAGATGGGTGGTTAGCGGACTGTCAGATGTCGGGAACCGACGGAAACAAAACGTCTTGCTCCAAAGCCATCGACGATCCCTCCATGCGCTTTTGCGCGCAGTCGAAATGGGCGTAGATCATTTGTGTCGGCGGTTCGTCACATTGATCGGACCAGAGATCGCTAAGACCAATCGCTAACGCCTTACGACCATTCTGCTCAATACCTGCGCCACAAAACCAACATTCATAGCCCAGACCAAGTAGGCTGTTGGCTATTCCGTAAGGATTGTCGACCTCGACCGCGCCGAGTAGTTCAACGACCCTTTCCCTATTTTTTTCGTCGATTGCTGCATCGAAATCATCAAGAGTGCCCGCTGCAAACAAGCGTTCGTTCAACGTCATTCCCGAATAGTTGGTTTTCTCCATGCCGCATTCTTAGCCGACCTTTGCGAGGTCCGCTATCGGGCTTGGCCTTGGTAACTATGGATGACTGCAAATGGTCGTTAGCCGACTATATCAGCATCCGTCCGCCCCATGAAAAAGCAACGGCATAGAAAAAGAGGGCGGCGAAAAAATAGCCTGCTGTTGATAGACGGCTCGGCCCGACTTCTACGGAACTGGGTCGTGTGTGAAATGCTCCCAGTGCCACGGGGAACCATGCGGCGATCAATGCGGCGGCAGCGATTTGGGTCTGCCAACCTCGCGCAGAAGCATCGACCCATAGGAAGCCTATATAAGCTAGAAGCGAGGCCGGAATTAGCAGGGCCAGATAAATCAACCAGCTTAATCTGAACCAATTCCGCGACGGCGGCGAGGAGGTTGGATCTGTCATATTCCAATTATCCGCGATCCCGCCAATGTCTGCAACGGAGATCACGTCGATGGGCATTGAGCGTCCACAAATGGTCGATCTCAGCCATGCGCTAAATGCGGTGAAGCAGCGTCGTAGTCGATCGCCACAATAGATACAGAGCACTGCTGAGAAAAACTATGCAGCCTCCGAGCATCAGGCGTGCCGTGATCAGGCCCGGACCGTCGCTCACCCCTACCGCCAAGATAGAATAGAAAGCGGCGACGCAGCTACCAACGAACAAAAGGAGTCCACCAATAAAGGCCACTTTTGGAAAACGGCCTATCAAGCTGTGCACTTTCAGCATGGGCAATTTATGTCCGCTTTAGCGTTGCAATTCAAGCCGAGCGGGCGGCGAGTTTTGGTCGAAATGCGCAGCCAACCTGTCGATGCACAGAAAAGGGCGCCCGGACCGCACCGGGCGCCCTTCTTCGGCTTTTTAAGGGTCAGGCCTTGTAAACCTTGCCCACTGCTGCGCGGAACTTCGCCATGTCGTCTGCCGAACCGACGGTGACGCGTGAGACGGTGGGCCAGATCGCCCAGTTGCGCCCGATCTGGACCTTTTCCGGTGTGGCGATCAGTGCGGCCTGCATGTCCTTGGCCGGCTTGGTCTTCCAGTCCACCATGAACATGTTGGCCTGGCTGCCAGGCTGCACCTCTATGCCGTTGCTGGTGAGCCAGGCGATGGTTTCCTCCCGGTTCGCGATCATTTCCTGACGCCGCGCCTTGATGAGGCCAGCTTCGGGGTAGACCGCATTGCCGCAGGCCATGGCGGTGATCGACAGGCCGCCGGCCGTGGGGCCGAAGAGGCTGATGCGCTTCTGGATTTCCGGGTCCGCGAAGGTCAGTCCCAGGCGCACGCCCGCCATGCCGAACAGCTTGGAAAAGGTCCGCATGACGATCAGGTCCTTGCGGCCCGCCACCAGCTTCACCGCGCTGGGCGCTTCGGAGAAGTGGATATAGGCTTCGTCGACCAGCAGGATCGAATCCTTGGGCTTGTTGGCGAGCAGCCATTCGATGTCGGCCAGCGGGGTCACGGTGCCGGTCGGGTTGTTGGGCGAGCAGATATAATAGAGCCCGGCATTGGGATTGGCGGCCAGCATCGCCTTCACGTCATGGCCCTTGCCGACTGCCTGGGGCGCCTTGGCAATGGGGGCCTTCAGGTAATCGGCCGTGCGCCAGGCGGATTCGAAGGTCGGATCGGCGGTGACAAGGCCCCTGGTGGGGGAGCAGAAAGCCGCGACGGTGCTGACCAGCGGGCCACCGGAGCCGGGCCACAGCATGATGTGTGATTCCGGAATGCCTTCCACCTTGGCGACGGTAGCGATCAGGTCGCCCTTGTAGTTATCCGGATCGTACCAGTTGCCGACGGCCGCGGCCCTGGCGGCGGCCTGCACGCCCGGTTCGAACGGGCCGGTCCAGCATTCGTTGGCGCCGATGCGCACCGCGCCCTTCACTCCGCGCGCGGCCTGCTGCTGCGCGAAGGCGGGCTGGACCAACAGGTTGCCGGCAGCCGCGCCGGCAGCCATCAAAGCGGAAATCTTGCCAATGGTGCGACGGGAATAGCCCCGTTCGAGCAGGTCTTCGCGGGCGTCCTTTTCCAACATCATGGTCATGTCTGTCCCCTAGTTTTGCACGACTGCGTATATTCAACCGGGGGAAACGAAGGAGGCGGCGCATTTCCGCAATGCGCCGCCTCCGTTTTCGGGGAAATAATGAGCCGCTGTGCTTGATCAGGCTTTCCAGACCTTGTCGACGGCGTCGCAAAAGGCCTTCATCTCCTCGGTCGAGCCGACCGAGACGCGCGACACGTTTGGCCAGATCGGCCAGTTGCGCCCGATCTGCACCTTTTGCGCAAGGATCGCGGCCTGCATTTCCTTCGCCGGCTTGCCCCAGTCGACCATGAACATATTGGCCTGGCTGCCCGGAATGACCTTGATCCCCTTCTTTTTCAGATGCGCGATGGCCATTTCCCGGTTGGCGACCATTTCGGCGCGGCGGGCCTTGATAAGGTCGGCCTGCGCCACCGACACCGTGCCGCAGGCGACGGCCGTCATCGGCAGCATCGCCGTCACCTGCCCGCCATCATAGCGCATCATCTTTTGCATGATCGCCGGGCTGGCGAAGGTCAGGCCAAGGCGCATGCCCGCCATGCCGAACAGCTTGGAAAAGGTCCGCAGGATCAGCACATCGTCGCGGGTTGCGGCCAGTTTGGCGGCATTGGGACCGTCGAACCAGTGGATATAGGCTTCGTCGACGACGAGGATCGCGTCCTTGGGCTTGTTGTCGGCCAGCCACTGGATGTCCGCCAAGGGCGTCATCGTGCCCGTGGGATTATTGGGCGAACAGATATAATAGACGCCCGCATTGGGATCGGCGGCCAGCATCGCCTTCACGTCATGGGCATAGTCCTTGGTAAGCGGCACCTTCGTCACCTTTGCGCCCAGCCAGTCGCCAGTGCGCCAGATGGCTTCATAGGCAGGGTTGCCGGTGACGATGCCGCGGGTGGGGGAGGCATAGGCGACGGCGACGCGGCTCAACGGATCGCTGGAGCCCGGCCAGGCGGTGATATGCTCTGCGGGGATGCCCTCCACGGTGGCGACCGCGGCGAACAGCTTGGCATGCTCATCATCCGGTTCGTATCGATTGCCTTCCCGTACCAGCTTGAACGCGGCTTCGGCGGCGACAGGGAAGGGGCCGGTCCAGCATTCATTGGCGCCGATGCGCACGGCACCCTCGACCGGCTTTGCGGCCTGTTGCGCCATGGCACCGGTGACGCGCAGGGCTGCCGCGCCTGCACTCAGCAGGGCGGCGACCTTGCCCATCTGGCGGCGGGAATAGCCGCGGTCGATCAGATCCTGTTCGAACGCCTTCGTGTCGATTTCTGCCATATGCTCGTCTCCCTGACTCGCTGACCAACCAAGATTTTACGACCGTAAACGAATTCGCTTCCTCTTTCCGCCATGGGCGGGGAAGGAAATTGGATGGAACCGCGCATATTCGCCTTGGAAAGCGGACGTACGATCTGTTAGCGCTTGGTATATGCTCAGCACGCCCGCCGCCGCCGCCCGCCAGATCCTCGTCCGCCTACAGGAAGTCATGGCCGCGCGCACCAGTGCGCAGGCGAAGCTGAACAAGGTGGTGGAGATCATCGGGGAATCGCTGTCGAGCGAGGTCTGCTCCATCTATCTGGTGCGCGAGGGGCTGCTGGAGCTGTTCGCGACCCGGGGTCTCAAGCAGGAGGCCGTCCACGTCACCCGCATGGCGATGGGCGAGGGGCTGGTCGGCATGATCGCCACCAATGTCGAGACGCTGAACCTGGACGAGGCGGCCTCGCACCCCGATTACAGCTATCGGCCGGAAACGGGGGAGGAACTGTTCCACAGTTTCGCCGGCGTGCCGATCGTGCGGCGGGAGCGCGCCATCGGCGTGCTTTGCGTCCAGCATGTCGAGCCGCGCCGCTATGAGGAAATCGAGATAGAGGCGCTGCAGACGGTGGCCATGGTGCTGTCGGAGCTGATCGCCAATGCGGAACTGGCCGATGACGGGCCACTGGACAGCAGGGTTCAGGACACGGGTCCGTCCGTGCTGCACGGGTTGCAGCTGGTGATGGGCATGGCGCGCGGCCATGCGGTGTTTCATCAGCCGCGCGTGCATATCGAACATACCGTCGCCGAAGATACGGAGGCGGAGCGGCAGCGCGTCATTTCCGCCTTCACCAAAATGCGCGAGCAGATCGACCGGATGACCGGCACGGCCGAGTTCGGTACGGAGGGCGAGCATCAGGAGGTGCTCGAAACCTACAAGATGTTCGCCTATGACGAGGGGTGGATCAGGCGGATCAACGAAGCGATCGACAGCGGCCTGACCGCCGAAGCCGCGATCGAGAGAGTGCAGCAACGCACGCGCATGCGCATGCGCCAGATCGACGATCCGCTGTTGCAGGACCGGATGCACGATCTGGAGGACATGGCGAACCGGTTGCTGCGCATCGTTTCGGGGCAATTGGGGACTGCGGCGCAGCTGGGCCTCAGGCAGGATGCCATCCTCATCGCGCGCAACCTGGGGCCGGCGGAACTGCTGGAATATGACCGGCGGCGGCTGAAGGGCGTCATCCTGGAGGAAGGATCGCTCACCGCCCATGTCACCATCGTCGCGCGCGCCATGGGCGTGCCGGTGCTGGGCCGCGTGCGTGACATCCGCCATCAGGTCAATGAGGGTGACCTGATCCTGATGGACGTCGCGGACAACAACCTGCTGATCCGGCCGACGCCCGACATGGAGGAGGCGTTCGAGAACAAGCTGCACGTGACGCAGAAGCGGCGGGCGGAATTTGCCGCGATGCGCGACCTGCCCTCGGTCACGGCGGACGGACAGCGCATCGAGCTGATGGTCAATGCCGGGTTGCGGGAGGATGCGCAGGCGCTGGATATTGTGGGTGCGGACGGCATCGGCCTTTTCCGCACGGAATTCCAGTTCCTGGTTTCCGCGACCCTGCCCCAGCGCGAAAAGCAGCAGCGCCTTTATCGCGACGTGCTGGACGCGGCGGGGGATCGTCCCGTCATCTTCCGCACCGTCGACATCGGCGGCGACAAGGCGCTGCCCTACATGGCGCGGGACGGCGAGGAGGAACTGGAGGACAATCCGGCCATGGGCTGGCGCGCGCTGCGGCTGGCGCTGGACCGGGACGGGCTGATGAAGGCGCAGGCCCGCGCGTTGCTGGAGGCGGCGGCAGGCAAGACATTGCACGTCATGTTCCCGATGGTGTCGGAACCCTGGGAATATGAGCAGGCTCGCGCGCTGGTCGAGCATCAGCGCGAATGGCTGATGGCCCAGAAGAAGAAGCTGCCGGTATCGGTGCGCTATGGCGCCATGCTGGAGGTGCCCGCGCTGGCAGAGGTGCTGGACCTGCTCCTGCCCCGGGTCGACTTCCTCTCCATCGGCACGAACGACCTCACCCAGTTCCTCTTTGCCGCCGACCGTGCGCATCCGCGCCTGGCGGAGCGCTATGACTGGCTCAGCATAGCGATCTTGCGGTTTCTCGACAGGGTGGTTCGTGCCTGCGAGGCGCAAGAGGTGCCGGTAGGCGTCTGTGGTGAAATGGGTGGGCGCACGCTGGAGGCGATGGCGCTGGTCGGGCTGGGCGTGCGGCGCCTGTCGATCACGCCGGCCTCGGTCGGTCCGGTCAAGGCGATGATCCGTTCCCTCGACGCGGCGAAGCTGCGGACGGTGATGCGCAAGTTGCTCGACGAGGGTGTGACGGATGTTCGCTCGGCGCTGGTCGACTGGGCCGGGGAACATGCTATTGAATTGAATTGAGAGGATTGTGGCGGCACATCGGGCTGGTGCGGCGTTGACAATCCCCGTCCCGCAATGAGACAAGGCCGGCCTTCAAGGATCGCGGAGCAGCATGTCAGAAGAAGCTGAACAGGAAGCCGGCGTCGCGACGCCGGAACGGCTAGGCACCCCGGGGGCGCGACTGCGCGCGGCGCGAGAGGCGCAAGGGCTGTCGATCCAGGACGTCGCCACCCGCACCCGCATAGCGCAACGGCAACTGGAGGCGATCGAGCGGGACGATTATGCCGCCTTGCCCGGCATACCCTATGCGGTCGGCTTCGCCCGCGCCTATGCCCGCGCCATCGACGTGGATGAGGTCGCGATTGCCGCCGACGTGCGCAGCGCCGTGCATAATTCGGATATGGGCAGCGTCCGTTACGAAGCGTTCGAGCCGGCTGATCCGGCGCGTGTTCCGTCCCGCGCGCTGGCCTGGACGGCTGCCGCCATCGTCGTGATCCTGGTGGCGGGCTTTGCGGTGTGGCGCATGCAGGTCATGACCCCGCCGACGGGCGAGGAAATCGCGGCGCAGCAGGCGCCGGCACCGAACGCCGCCCATCCTGCCGCTGGCGCGCCCCAGGCTGCGCCGGTATCGCAGACCGTGCTGTTCACTGCCAATGACGATGTGTGGCTGCGCATCTATGACGAGGCTGGCGAGCGGCTGAAGGACGGCCTTATGAAGAAGGGCGAGACCTTCACGCTGCCGGCCAATGCGCGCAATCCAATGATATTGACCGGCCGGCCGCAGGCGCTCACCGTGACGGTCGGAGGGAAGCGGATCGCGCCGCTGGGGCCGCCGGACCGGACCATTGCCGACGTGCCGGTCAATGCCGAGGCGCTGCTCGCGCGCGCGGCGCCGACTGGCGGGGCGACGACGCCGGCACTGGCACCGGCGCCTTCCACCCGGACGGGCGCCGGGCATGCGGTTCCCGCTGCGTCGCCCACGGCTCCGGCGGCGCCAGCCGCATCGGCATCGCCCGGCATGGCTCCAGTCGAGACTGCTCCCGCCCAGACCGCTCCTGAGGATTAAGGCGTCGACTTTACGCCAACGGCTTTAGGCAAAGTCTCGCTTTACCGAGCGGGATAACGCCTTATGGTTACGGATGGAGAGCGGCCGGGATGCGCCGTATTGCATTGAAGAAGTTCAAGTCGGGGATCATCATGCGTAACGCCTTTTTCGCGACCTCTGCACTGGTGCTGGCCGCGTTCGCCGCGCCCGTCGCGGCCCAGAATGTCAGCGTCGATGTGCGGGTTGACCGGCTGGAGAAGGAAATGCGCGCCGTGCAGCGCAAGGTGTTTCCCGCCGGCGCGCCGCTGGAGGCGGAAATCACCCGCCCGGCGACGCCCGCCATCATGCCCGGATCGCCTTCCTCAACGCCGGTGGCCGACCTGACGGCGCGGGTGAGCGCGCTGGAATCGCAACTTGCCTCTGTCACCGGTCAGGTCGAGGAAAACAGTTTCAAGCTGAAGCAGTTGGAGGAGGCGTTCAACCGCTACAAGGCGGAGCAGGAAAGCCGCGCCGCGCCCGTTGTCGTGCCCCCGGTCTCCGCACCCTCGGCTTCTGTTGCGCCTGCTGCGGCATCCAGCCACCCCGCGCCTCGCCCCGCCCCCAGCGGCGCAAGCGAGGAGCGCAAGACCGCTGTTGCCGCGATAGAGCGGCCTTCCAGCGGCAATGAGGCGGACGATGCCTATAGCTACGGTTTCCGCCTATGGGACGCGAAATTCTATCCGGAGGCGCAGGCGCAGCTGAAGGCGACGGTCGACAAATATGGCAGCAGCCCGATCGCCAGCAAGGCGGCGAACCTGCTGGGCCGCGCTTATCTGGACGATGGCAAGCCGGCGCTCGCGTCGGTCGCCTTCTATGAAAATTATCAAAAGCGTCCCAAGGGCGACCGGGCGCCCGACAGCCTGGCCTATCTGGGCGAAGCGCTGATCCAGCTCAAGAAACCGGCTGACGCATGCAAGGTCTATGCGGAACTGGAGCAGGTCTATGGTGCGACCCTGTCGACCGGTCTGCGCGGCATGATGGACAAGGGCCGGACCAGGGCCAAGTGTACCGCCTGAAGCGCGGATGAGTGAGGGCGATCCCGTCGACGAGCTGATCCGGGCGATTGCTTCGCTGATCGGGGAAGACGGCGCCGCCCGCTTCGGCGTGGCGGTGTCGGGCGGTCCGGACAGCATGGCGCTGCTCGACATGGCGGGAAGGGCCTTTGCCGGGCGGGTCGAGGCCGCGACGGTCGATCACGGTCTGCGCGAAGCATCCGCCGCCGAGGCCGCGATGGTGGCGGACTGGTGCGCGCGGGCGGGGATCGTCCATACCACGCTGCATCCTGACGGCGCGGTTCGGGGCAATGTGCAGGGCTGGGCGCGGGCACAGCGTTATGCGCTGCTGGAGGGCTGGCGGGTGGCACGCGGCCTGGACTGGCTGCTGACCGCGCATCACGCCGATGACCAACTCGAAACACTGCTGATGCGCCTCAACCGGGGATCCGGCGTCAGCGGGTTGGCGGGCGTGCGGGCGCGGCAGGGTGTGGTTCTGCGACCGCTGCTGGGGATGCGCAAGGCGGCATTGTTGGCCTATGCGCGTGTGCGCGGGCTGCCTTATGTCGATGATCCGTCGAACAGCGATCCGCGCTTTGACCGGGCGGCCTTGCGAGCGGAGCTGGCGGGGGTCGAATGGATAGATGCCGAGGCGGCGGGCCGCAGTGCTGCGGCTCTGGCGGAGGCCGAGGAAGCATTGGAATGGATGGTGGACGATCTTGCTGCGCGTCACCTGTCGGCCGAAGGAGAAGGGCTGGCGCTGGATCGCACCGATCTGCCGCGCGAATTGCTGCGACGATTGCTTCTGCGGATGGTGAAGCGATTGCAGCCTGACGCCTCGCCGCCTCGAGGGGACGCCGTCGATCGCCTGATCGAAGCAGCGCGCCAGGGACGAAAAATGAGTGTTGGGCGCCTGGTGTTGAAGGGCGGATCCCGATGGACGCTAACCGTCGCGCCGCAGCGGCGATGGCAATAGAGGATCGTTACGGAAAGGTTCCACCGCTTGGCGCGTCCGGCGAACCATCTGTCGATTTGTCCGCGCAAAATGACCTTTCCTTAACGCCTATGCTGGTTAATGAGGCCAGTTGAGCGTGGGATTTTTCGATTCATGTTTGAATTTGCAGCGGTGACCTATGGCCTGCTGGCCAGCGTCATTCTTTCGGCAGCACAGCGCAATCACCGGATGGAACGGCCCCATCCGCCAATGTTGCTCTACACAGGGTATATGCTCTGCGGTCTTTCCGCAGGGGTCGCGGTGATCTTGGCCTATATTGCCTTGTCGCAATTTGTCGGCGGCTGACCGGAAAGGTCGCGCGCTTGCGATTTTGCTGCGGCATCCTATCTTGCCGGGTGAAAGAGAGTGGTGAATGAACGACGAGAAGGACCCGCAGGGTAATCCCTGGATCAAGAGCGCGATGATTTGGGCGGGGGTAATTGTCGCCCTGCTGCTGTTCGTCTCCATGTTCGACAGCCGCACGGCGTCGACCGCCGGCACGGGCATCGCCTATTCCGAATTCCGCGCCAAGGTGCAGGAAGGCCAGGTCAAGGACGTCGCCATCGCCACCGACCGGATTTCCGGCACACTGAGCAGCGGCCAGAAATTCAGCACGGTCCCGGTCAATGATCCGGGGCTTACCGGCCTTCTGGACGACTATAATGTCAAATATTCCGGACAGGCGGAGGAACAGCCGAGCTTCTGGATGATCCTCATCTACCAGTCGCTGCCATTCCTGTTGATCCTGGGCATTGCCTTCTTCGTGCTGCGCCAGATGCAGAAGGGCGGCGGTGCGGGCGGCGCGATGGGCTTCGGCAAATCGAAGGCCAAGCTGCTGACGGAGAAGCACGGCAAGGTGACGTTCGATGACGTCGCCGGTATCGACGAAGCGCGCGAGGAGCTTCAGGAAATCGTCGAGTTCCTGAAGGACCCGACCAAGTTCGCGCGGCTGGGCGGCAAGATTCCCAAGGGCGCGCTGCTGGTCGGTTCGCCTGGCACCGGCAAGACGCTGCTGGCCCGCGCGATCGCGGGTGAGGCGGGCGTGCCCTTCTTCACCATTTCGGGTTCGGACTTTGTCGAGATGTTCGTCGGCGTCGGCGCCAGCCGCGTGCGCGACATGTTCGAGCAGGCAAAGAAGAATGCGCCCTGCATCGTCTTCATCGACGAAATCGACGCGGTCGGCCGCCATCGCGGCGCTGGCCTGGGCAACGGCAATGACGAACGCGAGCAGACGCTGAACCAGCTTCTGGTCGAGATGGACGGCTTTGAGGCGAATGAGGGCATCATCATCGTCGCGGCGACGAACCGCCCCGACGTGCTGGACCCCGCGCTGCTTCGTCCGGGCCGCTTCGACCGGCAGGTCGTGGTGCCCCGTCCCGACATCGAGGGCCGCGAGAAGATCCTGGCTGTTCACATGAAGAAGGTGCCGCTGGCGCCGGACGTCAATCCGCGGACTATCGCGCGGGGCACGCCAGGTTTCTCCGGCGCGGACCTCGCCAACCTCGTCAATGAAGCCGCGCTGATGGCGGCTCGTCGCGGCAAGCGCCTCGTCGCCATGGACGAGTTCGAGGCGGCGAAGGACAAGGTCATGATGGGCAGCGAGCGCCGCTCCATGGTCATGACCGACGATGAAAAGAAGATGACCGCCTATCATGAGGCGGGCCATGCCATCGTCGCGGTCCATGAGCCGGCGTCCGACCCGATCCACAAGGCGACGATCATCCCGCGCGGCCGTGCGCTGGGCATGGTGATGCGCCTGCCTGAGCGGGACAGCTATAGCTACCACCGCGACAAGATGCACGCGAACATGGCCGTCGCCATGGGTGGCCGCGTGGCCGAGGAGATCATCTTCGGCTATGACAAGGTGTCGTCGGGTGCGTCGGGCGACATCCAATATGCCACCAAATTGGCGCGCGACATGGTTACGCAATGGGGCATGTCCGACAAGCTTGGGCCGCTTCAATATGAGGAGCAGCAGGGCGAGACTTTCCTCGGTTATTCGCAGAGTCAGCGCGTCCATATGTCGGACGAGACGGCGAAGCTGATCGACAAGGAAATTCGGGGGCTGGTCGAGCAGGGCTATGCCCGGGCGCAGGAAGTGCTGAGCGGACACGAGGATCAGCTTCACCTGCTTGCCAATGCGATGCTGGAATATGAGACGCTCTCGGGCGACGAGATCAAGACGTTACTCGAAAAGGGTGAGATCACCCGCGACGACGGCACGACGATCAAGCCGTCGGTGATCCCGGCGGCGGGATCTTCGATCCCGAAAACGCGCCGTCGCAAGGGGCCTTTCGGCGATCCATCGCCTGCTGGCGCTTGATCCCACCTCTATATTCGGAAAGGCGCTGCCTGAGGGCGGCGCCTTTTTTGTCGGATGCAGCCGGCTTTGGGCTGGAAGAGCGGTCCTCAGCCGTCCGCCCGGCTATGCATGAAGAGTGGGCGGGAACCGAGCCGGATCCTTTTTCACTCCCGCCCCGCGCGAATGGCGGCGCCTCCGGCAAAGGGGGTGATCGCTACCAGCAGCAATGACGTGGCGCCCAGGAATTTGAGCGCCGCACCGCTGCCATCGCCCAGCGTCCCTGCGCCGAAGATCAGAAGCGGCACAGCAAGCGGCAAGGCCAGCAGCCCCGACAGCGCGCCGCTGGAGCGCAATCCTGCCGTCAGCGTCGCCACCAGCAATCCCAATGCCGCCAGCGCGGGCGTGCCGATCAGCAGTCCTGCTTCGAGCAACCCGATGGTCGTTCCGTCGAGCTTCAACAGCGCGGCCGCAGGCAAGGTCGCGACCATCAGCGCCGGTCCAAATCCCAGCCAGTGGGCAATCAGCCTGGCAAGCACGACCGTTTCTTCCCCGATGCCGCGCAGCGCCAACTGGTCGAGCACGCCGGCGTCGCGATCCGGCGCCACCAGCCGGTCCACTGGCAGCAGACTGGCGAGCAACGCCGCAATCCACAGCATGCCGCCGCCGCTCCGCCGCAACAACGCCGCGTCCGGACCCACGGCAAAGGGATAGAGGCTGGCCACCAGCAGCAGAAAGGCGACCGGCAGCCACAGTCCGGCGGATTGCCAGGATTGCCGCAAATCCCGCGCCGCCAGGGTCAGGAGGATGGTCACGCCTCCTCCTCCATCGCCCAGACATGGTCCTGCATCTTCACCATGGCGGGGCTGGCCAGCGGCAAGGGTTGGTGCGACGCGGCCACGACGATCCCGCCATCGGCCAGATGCCGGGTCACCGCCTTTCCCAGCAGGTCAAGCGCCGCCTCGTCAAGCCCGTTGCCCGGCTCGTCGAGCAGCCAGATGGGTGCGCCGCTCGCGATCACGCGCGCCAGCGCCGCCCGTTTCCTTTGTCCCGTCGACAGCAGGCGCACCGGCACCTGGCTGAGAGGTTCCAGCGCCATTGCCGCCAATGCTGCATCCAGGGCCTCCGGCGCTGTTGCATCCAGCCGCGCCCAGAAACGGAGCGCCGTTCCAAGTGGCTGCTCCGTGTCCAGGGCCAGCCTTTCGTCTGTAAGGGCTACCCGGCCCTGGCGTTCGACTGTCCCGGCGGTCGCAGCCAGCAGGCCGGCGCAGATGCGCATCAGGCTGGACTTGCCGATGCCGTTCGGCCCCTTCAGCAACGCACTGCCGCCCGGCTCCAATCTGAGGTCGACGTCGCGGAACAGCAGCCTCCCGCCCCGCGCGCACGCGACGCCCGACAGGTGCAATCCCGCCGGGCTCATAGCGTGACCATGTCCTCCAGCACGTGCATGTCGAGGTCAGACAGGCCGAAATGATGGCCGATCTCGTGCACGACGACATGGGTGATCAGCATGTCGAGCGGCACGCCGGTTTCGACCCATTCGTCCAACAACGGGCGACGGAACAGGTGGATGGTCGGCGGCAGGTCGCCGGTCTGTGCCCTTTCTCCAACCGGGCGCCCGGTATAAAGGCCGGTCAGGCCGAAGGGATCATCGATCTCCATCTCCTTGAGCAGCTTGGGATCGGCAAACTCCTCCACGAACAGCAGGACATTGGAAAGGTGCGAGCGGAACGGCTCAGGCAATCGGGAGAGAGCCCCCAGCGCCAGGCTTTCAATATCCTCGCGCGTCGGCGCAAATCGGGGCTGTTGACCGGCATCGTCCATAAGGGAGACATAAAGCATGTTCCGAATCGTCTGCAAACCGCCGACGCACCGGGAAATGGGTTAATGCCGCCGGAAAATGGGACGGCGAGGCAGGGGATGAATGGATGATTGCGAAATTGGACGGAGAGGAACGCGCGCTGGCGCTACGGAACCTGCCGGATTGGACGCCGGTGCAGGATCCGGACGGCATTCGCCGCCTTTTCACCTTCAGGGACTTCTCCGCGGCGTTCGGTTTCATGACGCGCGTGGCGTTGCTGGCGGAAATGGCGGATCACCATCCCGAATGGTCGAACGTCTACAATCGCGTCGAGATCCTGCTGACCACCCATGACGCGGGCGGTCTGTCACGCCGGGACATAGACCTCGCCGCCCGGATCGATGCCCTTTTATAGACTCTATTGGGAGGCATTGCCCTCGATCCGGTCGTCATAGCCGCTGAGGGCCGACATGACCGCCGGATCATCGGCATAGCGGTGACGCAGGAGCGACAGTCGCGCATCGGTGCCGGTGCAGAGCGCCGCGATATTGTCCTGCAAATAGGCAAGCCGTTCCGCGTCATAGGCCTCCTCACCGCGAAAATGGTCGCAACTGTCGCGGTCGACCATGAATCGCGTTACCTCGTCCGGAAAGGGCGTGGGATCCGCCGTGCCGTTCGATGGCGGCAGGTCGGGCACATAGGGCGGCGGCGGGATGTTGACCACGGACGGCTTCATCGGCAGCGGGCGCAGGGTTGATGCGCCGGCGGCCGCGATTTCCTTCCGCGGTCCACTGTCCATTTCACCATGGCGCGAAGGCGCGGGGTCGAGCTCGGGCGATGCGGGCAGGGCGGCCGGATCCTGTTCACGCTGTGGAGGGCTGTCCCCGGTGAGAAGGGGGCCGGCTGCGAGACCTGGCGCGGATGGTGGTCCGGCTTTCGCGTTTGCCCGTCCCTCAGGGTCGGGAGAACAACCGGCAAGCAGGGCCAGCATCATCATCGGAAACAGCACCTTGCCTGCGTTCACCCGATCTCCTCTCTCAAGCTGGCGATCAGATCGGCGACATGGTCCAGCCGCTCTTCCTCTTCGTCGAGAATCGCCATGAAAGCGGTTCGCCTATATTGATCCACTGCTTCCCGGGAAAGACGGTTTGCCGCAGGACATGCTGAAATCACGATATCCAGCAGCCGCTCGACCCCGTGCAGACGTCCCCAGAGATAGTCGTTTTCCCGATAGGTGCGGCTGAAAAAAGCGCCGAAATTATTGAACTCTATGCCCTTGAGCGTTGCTTCTGCGCCGCCAGGGCGGATCGCGCTGCAATCCTCCGGCGAAATGCGGTCGACCTTGACCGGGTCATATTCATCCATCCCATGGCCCTGCAGCAGCGGCAGGGTGGCAATGTCGTAAAAAGGGAAGCCAAGATAGGCGAGCAGCATCGTCCGCCGCGCTGCCTTGGGCAGTGCGGCCAGGGCTTCGGCCAATATCATGTCCGCCGCTTCGTCCCGTTCGCGGAGGCCGCGGAGTTTCGCCACCGCCTCCAGCGCCGCGCCAGCATCGCTCGGCACCTGGCCGGCCGCCGCCTTGATCTCCCCATTGTAGAAGTCGGTGCCCTCGCATTCGGTATAGTGCGACAGGGCGGCATAGATGGCGTCGTGCATCTTCTGGATGGCGGGGTCGGCGGCGGCCGCCTCCACCTCCACCTCCAGCGTCTCGGCCAGCCGCCGGGCGAGGAAGCGCAGGCGCCGGATGCGGAAGGACAGGTCGTGCAGGCGGAAGAAGTCGACCGGCGCAGAGGCGGGGCCGACATCCTCCGTCAACTGGTCAGCGCCCATGGCACGCACATGGCTCCACAGGGCCTGGCGATAGCTTTCGCGCATCAGGGCGCTTTCCTCCCCGCTCAGGCGGAACAGCAGGTCGGCTAGATCCTCGACGATGCCGGACAGCTTGAGATGGCCATAAGCGGGAAAGGCGAAACCGGCGGAACTGGCCGCCCGCTGCTGCGCCTTGTTGCGCCAGGCGGAAAGCCGTGCCGGCGTCGGCCGGTCGAGGAAGAGCATACCGCCGATGGCGCTTTCCACCTCCGCCTCGATCCCTGGTCGCAGCGCGTTCAAAATGCGCACCATGCGACGGATACGGGCACTGTGGCGGTCGATCGCCTCCAGATTGTCCCGGATCGGCTGTTCGCGGGGAATATCGCTCAGGGCGCCGAAGATCGTGCGGAAGAAGCCGGGCAGCGGCGCATCCTGGCCCGATGCTTCCTCCGCCTCGCCGTGTCGGTTGAGCTGGATCGAGCGATGACCGGGCTTGGGATCGATATAGACGAAGCGCCGATCGACCTCGCGACGCGACGGCCGGTTCCTGAGCGCGCCGATGGCCTGCGCGAAGGGAGCGTTGGCCAGCACCGAGCCGTCGATCAACACCGCGTCCTCGGCACGGCCGCGCGCCGCATGACGGGGAAGGGCACGCGCCAGAAAGGCGTCGCGCGTCGGCCAGGCGCGATGGCGGCGTTTCAGCACCCGATCCAGCTCACGCACGGTGAAGGGCGGAAAGGCGCCGGGGAAGCTGGCAGTGGCTCGGGCGGCGAAGACCAGTTCGGCCGGGTCGGCAAGATTGCGTCCGTCCCGACCGCGGGCGCGAAAGCCGATGGAGAGCCGATGCTCCGTCTCCACCACCTGTGGCGGGCTGTTGAGGTTCAGGCTCTGGGGATGACCTTCAAAATCCGTGACAGTGACGAACAGGTCCAAAGGATGGCCGGCGGGCAACAAGGGTGGACCGCGCCCGGTCGCCTCCATCGCGTCGAAGGCATCCAGGATCATGGCGGTGAAGATTTCTCCGCCGAAGGGAGGCTCGAACCACCGGGAGCGGATGAAGTGCGACAGCTTGTGTCGAACCTCCTCCCGCGTGTCAGGCGCGACGGTGCGTTCGACCGTGTCGCCCGGATGCCGCGCCGCCATCCAGACGAGCGGCGTCGCCCAGAACTTGGTGATCCGCCGCGCCGGTCGGGCATCGGGATCGAGCAGCTTTTCCACATCCGCATTGTCGAGCCACATGTCGGTCAGCGGGTCCAGCGACTGGCCCGTCTCAATCGCCTGCGCCAGGAAGATGCCGTTGATGCCGCCGGCGCTGGCCCCGGCGATGATATCGGGCATCACCCGCAATTTGATGCCGCAGGTCTTTTCCAGATCCTCCAGCAACTGGCGATAGACTGCCTCGCTGCTGTTGCCGGAGGGGACGCCGTCATGAAAAGCTCGGCTGGCGCGGGCCAGGTGCCAGATTTCCTTGGTGATGCCGTGCATGTAGACGGCCAGGCTGATCCCGCCATAGCAGACCAGTGCGAGCCTGAGTTCCCGCTCTTTCATGGGGCCGAGAGTTGCAGAGCAAGGGCGGCTTGTCGAGGGGGTGTAGGTGGAGAGGCGCCTTTGCCCAACAGGTTCGTCACCCCAGTTTGAATTCCGCCCAGATCGGCAGATGGTCCGACGCCTTGCGCGCTGAAGCGCTTTCGTGCACGCCGCAGTCGACCAGCTTCAGTCGCTCGCAATGCATGATCCGGTCGAGCCTCGCTACAGGGCGCCGCGCGTGGAAGGACCGACCGCAGGGCGCGAAGCTGTAATGCCGCGCGAAGTCGGCGAGGCAGCCGCGCTCCGCGCTCCATTCGTTGAGATCGCCCATCAGGACCGTCGGCATCGGATCGCCGAGATGCGCGGCATGGATCACGGCGGCGGCCTGCTTGCGCCGCCATAGTCCCGACAGATCGAGATGCATGCCGAAGATGCGCAAGGACGCCTGGCCCAGCGTCACCTCCGCCATGGTGGCGCCGCGCGGTTCCAGGCAGGGCAGGTGCAGCACGTCGTGCGCGCCCACCTCTGCCTCCTTGCGCACCAATATGGCATTGCCGTGCCAGCCCATCGAATCGACCTGCACGTTGAGCGGCACGGGCTTGTAGGGACTGATGCTCTCAACCAGCCAGTGCGGCAGCGCGGCCGACCGGACACCGAAGCGCCGGTCGGCCTCTTGCAGGGCTATGATGTCCGCATCCAGTTCGTTCAGAACGTCGATCACTCGTTCGGGAACCCGGCGGCGGTCGGTGCCTATGGCCTTGCGGATGTTGTAGCTTGCGACGCGGACGGTCTTCATGACGAAACAATGCGCCACTCCGCGCCCGGTTTCCACGGGAAGATGCAAAGAGGATTTGTGTTCCGTATATGTTCTGTTATGCGTGCGCAATGGCCAAGGCAAAGCGCAAATTCGTCTGTCAGCAATGCGGCACCGTTTCGGGCCGGTGGCAGGGGCAGTGCGACGATTGCGGCGAATGGAACAGCATTGTCCAGGAAGCTGCGGAAACCGTCTTTTCCGCCCGTCATGACCTGCATAGCGGGGGCAGGGCGCTGATGCTGGTGGGGCTGGACGACAAGGTGGAACTGCCGCCGCGCACCACCACCGGCATAGCGGAGTTCGACCGGGCACTGGGAGGCGGCATCGTCTCCGGTTCGGCCACCCTAATCGGCGGCGATCCCGGTATCGGGAAGTCGACGCTGCTGCTGCAGGCCGCCGCCCGCATTGCATCTGCGGGGCACAGCGTCGCCTATATCAGCGGGGAGGAGGCATCGGACCAGGTGCGCCTGCGCGCGCAGCGGCTGGGGCTGGGCAACGCGCCCGTGCAGCTTGCCAGCGCCACTTCCGTGCGCGACATTTTGACGACCCTGGGCGAGGGTGCACCACCGGCGCTGCTGATCATCGATTCGATCCAGACGATGCACAGCGACCTTATCGAGGGCGCGCCCGGCACGGTGAGCCAGGTTCGCGCCTCCTCGCAGGAGCTGATCCGCTTTGCCAAGCAGCGCGGCACGGCCCTGATCCTTGTCGGCCATGTCACCAAGGACGGCAGCATCGCCGGTCCGCGCGTGCTGGAGCATATGGTCGACACCGTGTTGAGCTTCGAGGGTGAGCGGAGCCATCAATATCGCATCCTGCGCGCGATCAAGAACCGATTCGGCGGCACGGACGAGATCGGCGTCTTCGCCATGGTGGCGGAGGGGCTGGAGGAGGTTGCCAATCCCTCCGCCCTGTTCCTCACCCATCGCGACGAGAATGTGACCGGCGCGACCGTATTCCCGGCGCTGGAGGGAACGCGCCCGGTGCTGGTCGAGATTCAGGCGCTGGTCGTCCGTCTTTCCAGCGGCGCCACGCCTCGTCGCGCCGTGGTGGGATGGGACAGCGGGCGGCTCGCCATGGTGCTGGCCGTGCTGGAGGCGCGCTGCGGCCTCAGCTTCTCGACCTGCGAAGTCTATCTGAACGTTGCGGGCGGCTATCGCCTGTCGGACCCTGCGGCCGACCTGGCGGTTGCGGCGGCGCTGATGTCGGCCCTGTCGGAGCGTCCGGTGCCCGCCGATGTGGTCCTCTTCGGGGAAATCGCGCTGTCTGGCGAAATCCGGCCGGTGGCCCATGCTCCGCTCCGACTGCGCGAGGCGGCCAAGCTCGGCTTCAATCGTGCCTTTGTCCCCGCCGCCGTGGCTGACGGCGTCAAGGGCATTTCCGTGAGCGGTTATCGCGCCCTTGCGCAACTTGTTGACCAGATGCTCGGCCGCGGATAGCCAACAGCGCGATGAACGCGATCGACATACTCGTCCTGCTGCTGATCGGCGGCTGTGCCATTTTCGGGCTGATGCGTGGTTTCGTGCAGGAAACCCTGTCGCTGATCGCCTGGGTGCTGGCGATCTTTGCGATCCGGCTCTTCCATGCCTCTGCCACGGAACTGGTGGCGCCCTTCGTCGGCAGTGTGAGCGGGGCGGCTGTGCTGGCCTTCGTTCTGGTCTTCGGCATCACGTTCGGCGCCGGCAAGATGCTGGCGCACGCGATTGGCCGGCGCACGCGGCAGTCGATTCTGGGGCCTGTCGATCGGGTTCTGGGCGCGGGCTTCGGCGCGGTCAAAGGCCTGATCGGCGCGACGCTGGTGTTTCTGGCGTTCAGCCTGGTTTATGACACTTTTTACGGCAGCGGCGCACGACGCCCCGACTGGCTGTCGGATGCCCGGACATATCCGCTGCTCAATGCCAGCGGTCAGGCGATCAGCGAATTCGTGGTGGAGCATCGGGCGCGCAAGCCATCCGCTTCGGACTAGGCGGTCTGAACGCGCGCCGCCGTGACGCCCGTTTCGCGATACTGTCCGTTCCGTTTGCGTATTGGAGGAAACTTTCGGTTCTGCTCATCCGTTCATCGGGTAACAGCAACGCAAGGAGATTTCCGATGGGCGAGATGACCGACAAGGTGAAGGCCGCGGGCAACAAGGCCGCTGGCGCGATCAAGGAAGCTGTCGGCCGCAACCAGCGCGATCCTGACCTGGTTGCGGAGGGGCAGGCGCAGAAGGTCAAGGGCACGGCGCAGGACATCAAGGGTTCCGTCAAGGGCGCTCTTGGCGACAAGATCTGAATCAAAGTCCATGAATGTTTCATAGAATGGCCTCGCCTTTTTGGCGGGGCCTTTTACTGTATTATTGACATCATACACCTCTTGCTGCTTCACTTGGTGGGCAAGGGAGTTCAGGGACATGTTGGATCGACGGTCGATAATCGCGGGCGGGACGGCTTCGCTCCTGTGCGCGACCGGATTGCGCGCGCAGGTCCTGCCGCCGCAGGGTTTTGCCACGCCGTCGGGAACGGTCCCCTTCGCGCCCGAGGTGTTCCGCGAACGCCGTCGCCGGGTGATGGAGGCGTTGAAGGACGGGGTCGCCGTTGTCCATGGCGCGGGGCCGGTGGAAAGCAGCGCGGCGGTGGCGCCGCCCTTCGTGCAGGATGGCGATTTTGCCTGGCTGACCGGCATTGTCGACGAGCCGGATGCCGTCCTTGTCATGGCGCCCGCCGAACGCACGATCAGGGAATGGCTGCTGCTGCCGTCGCGCGATGTGGAGTCGGAGCGCTGGGAGGTCGAGCGCCTGCCGTTGGGCACGGAACTGGAGCGGCGCACGGGCTTTGCCAGGGTTTCGCGCACCGGCGGTCTGGGGAGCCTGGTCACCGCCCTGGCCGAGCGGTCCAAGACGCTGCATTTCCTGGGACCGATCGTCAGCGCATCGGCGCCCGTGCCCAAGGCGCTGGAGCTCTATGGCAGGGTGATGCAGCGCGTGCCGGGCGTTTCGATGAAGGATGACAGCGCGCTTCTGCCTTCGCTGCGCATCGTCAAGGAAGCGCGCGAACTGGAGTTGATGCGCAAGGCGATGGCAGCGACGGCGCGGGGTCACATCGCCGCGATGAAGCAGGTGCGTCCCGGCATGACCGAACGGCAGTTGAAGGCGATATTGGAGGAGGGCTTCCGCGCCGGAGGCGGCGAGGGGCTGGCCTATGACAGCATCGTCGCGACCGGGCGCAACGCGGCGTCGCTGCACTATACGGGCGGCAGCGGCGTGATCGGCGAGAGCGACCTGATCCTGATCGACGCGGCCGCCTCCGTCGGGGGCTATGCCTGCGACGTGACGCGCACCTTTCCCGCCAGCGGCAGGTTCACCGACGAACAGCGCGCATCCTATGAACTGGTCCTCGCCGCGCAGACCGCCGCAGTCGCCGGGCTGAAGGCCGGGGTCTATTATGAGGATCTGGTCGAGGCGGCGAAGGACGTGTTCCGGAAAGCGGGGCGGGTGGACGATTTCACCCATGGGCTGGGGCATCTGGTCGGGCTCGACGTCCATGATGTGGGCGACATGTCGAAGCCGCTGCCCGCCGGCGCGGTCATCACCGTGGAGCCGGGGCTGTATGTGCAGTCCGCCAATTACGGCATCCGGATCGAGGATCTGTACCTGATCACGCCGACCGGATCGCAGCGGTTGAGCGAAGGCGTGCCGCGCAGCATTGCGGAGGTCGAGGCGGCGATGGCGCGATAGGCTGCCTCAACAAGGGCACGGTGTTCCTGCCCTGCCGTCATTCGGTGATCAGGGGGATGCGAGCCGTTCAGGCGGCGGGACTGGGCTCCTGCCTGCGCAGGAGCACGGCTTGCTGAAACAAGGAGGGTCAGCCCTCTTCGGGGGTTGCCAGATAGTCCCGCACATCGCGTCGCAGCTCCCCGGCGCAGAGGTAGAGGGCGATGACATTGGGGACCGCCATCAGGAAGAAGCTGCTGTCGACGATGCCGACCACCCGGCCGAGGTCGATCGCGGCGGCGGGGGGCAGGGCGACGATATAGAGGATCTTGCAGGTCCATTGCGCCCTGGGGCCGTTGCCGAACAGATAGCCCCAGGCCTGAAGGCCGTAAAAGCCCCAGGCGACCAGCGTCGAATAGGCGAACAGCACCACCACCACCGCGAGCAGCCAGGGGAAGGAGGGCGACACCTGCGCGAAGGCGGCGGAGGTGATGGCAATCCCCTCCAGCCCGCCCTTCCAGGTGCCGGCCACGACCAGCGCCAGCCCGCCCAGGGCGCAGACGATCATCGTGCCGAGCAGCGGTTCCAGCAGGGCGACCAGCCCCTCCGACACCGGATGCCGCACGCGCGCCAGGCTGTGCGCCATCACCGCCGATCCCACGCCCGCCTCGCTGGCGAACACGGCGCGCCGCATGCCGGCGACGAAGGCGCCGACCGCGCCGCCGGTCGCGGCCTGCCCGTTCCATGCGCCGTGCCAGATGTCCGCCAGCGCGCCCGGAATGGCGGCGGCATGAAGGATCAGCACGGTCGCCACGCCGACCAGATAGACCGCGACCTTGAGCGGGGTCAGACGTTTCGCCACTTCGCCCAGCCAGGCCGCGCCGCCCAGCGTCACCAGCGCCACCGCGCCCGCCAGCATCGTGCCATAGGCCCAGCCATTGCCGAAGCCCGTCACTACCTTCACCTGCGCGAAGCTCTGGTTGACCTGAACCATGGGGATCGCCCCGAACAGCGCGAAAAAGGCGTAGAGGCCGCCCAGGATCAGCCCGGCCCTGGGCCAGCCGCGCGCGGCGCCGACCGCCTTCAGCACATACATCGGCCCGCCATGCACATGGCCCTGCGCGTCGAAGACGCGATATTTGAGGCCCAGCGTCACTTCCGCCATCTTCACCGTCATGGCGAACCAGCCGATGATGAACATCCAGAGGATCGCGCCCGGCCCGCCCATCGTCAGCGCGACCGCGACGCCGGCGATATTGCCGAGGCCGATGGTGCCCGACAGCGCCGTTGACAGCGCGCCCCATTGGCTGATGTCGCCCTTCGCCTCGCCCGCATGGGGCTGCGCCTTGAGGATGCGGAGCGCCCGGCCCACGGCCGTCAGGTTGGGAAAGCCGAGCCAGATAGTGAAGAACAGCATCGGCAGCGCGAGGTAGAGCACGATCAGTTCGATCTGCGTGCCCAGCACCGGCACCTTCATGAAGACCGCGCCGGAAAGGGCGTCGACCGCTGCATTGAATCCGTCCATTCGCAAGGGGATGGCCGGTCCCGGCTGGAAAGTCGAACAAAGATTGCTATGGGAGGGGTGAGAGCTTCACCGCTGGGCGGGCAGGGACGATGAGCAGGAAATATTTCGGTACGGACGGCATTCGCGGGCGCACGAACCAGTGGCCGATGACGGCCGAGCTGGCGATGAAGGTCGGCATGGCGGCGGGCAAGCATTTCCAGCGGGGCACCCATCGCCACCGCGTGGTGATCGGCAAGGACACGCGGCTGTCGGGCTATATGGTGGAAAATGCCCTGGTCGCCGGGTTCACCGCGGTCGGCATGGACGTCGTGCAGTTCGGGCCGATCCCGACGCCCGCCGTGGCGTTACTGGCCCATTCGATGCGCGCCGACCTGGGCGTGATGATCTCCGCCAGTCATAATCCCTATTTCGACAATGGCATCAAGCTGTTCGGTCCGGACGGATACAAGCTGTCCGATGAGGATGAACTGAAGATCGAGGCGATGCTGGACCAGCAGATTCCGCTCGCCGCATCGCAGGACATCGGCCGGGCCCGCCGCGTGGAGGATGCGCGCGGCCGCTATATCCATGCGGTGAAGTCGAGCTTTCCGGCGGAACTGCGGCTCGACGGGCTCAAGATCGTGGTCGATTGCGCCAATGGCGCGGCCTATCAGGTCGCGCCTTCCGCCCTGTGGGAGCTGGGGGCGGAGGTCGTGGCGGTCGGCGTCACGCCCAACGGCATCAACATCAACGACCAGTGCGGATCGACCGCGCCGCTGCTGTTGCAGGAAAGCGTGGTGTCGGCGGGCGCGGACATCGGCATTGCGCTGGACGGCGACGCCGACCGGCTGATCGTGGTGGACGAGCATGGCACGATCGTCGACGGCGACCAGATCATGGCCCTGATCGCGGGCAATTTCGCGAAGGCGGGCACGCTGCGTGGCGGCGGGCTGGTGGCGACGGTGATGTCGAACCTGGGGCTGGAGCGTTTTCTGGCGGGGCAGGGCATGGCGCTGGAGCGGACCAAGGTCGGCGACCGCTATGTGCTGGAA
This sequence comes from Sphingobium sp. LMA1-1-1.1, assembly GCF_040676365.1. Classification (NCBI taxonomy): domain Bacteria; kingdom Pseudomonadati; phylum Pseudomonadota; class Alphaproteobacteria; order Sphingomonadales; family Sphingobiaceae; genus Sphingobium; species Sphingobium sp. LMA1-1-1.1. Next base: position 53,674 of record NZ_JBEGHS010000002.1, on the reverse strand, counting down.
CGGATGCGCGAGGGCGGCTTCAATGTGGGGGGCGAGCAGTCGGGACATATGATCCTGTCGGACTATGCGACGACCGGCGACGGCACGGTCGCGGCGCTGCAGGTGCTGGCGGCGCTGGTGCGATCGGGCAAGCCGGCGAGCGAGGTGCTGCACCAGTTCGATCCCGTGCCGCAATTGCTGAAGAATGTCCGCTTTTCGGGCGGCAGGCCGCTGGAGCATGAGGATGTGAAGCGCGTCATCGCCCAGGCCGAGGCGGAACTCCAGGGCAGCGGGCGGCTGGTCATCCGTCCTTCCGGTACGGAGCCGGTGATCCGGGTGATGGCGGAAGGCGACCGGGAGGAACAGGTCAGGGATGTGGTGGAGCGCATCTGCGACGCGGTGGCCAGGGCGGCGGCGTGATGGCGTCGCGTTGCGGTCGTTCCCGCCGGCGAAGAGAGGACGGACGAGCGGCGGGTGCGGATCATGCTTGAGATGCGGCCCGATTGCGAGCGCTGCGGCGTGGACCTGCCCGCCGATGAGCCGGGCGCGTTCATCTGTTCCTTCGAATGCACCTACTGCGCGTCCTGTGCGGAGGCGCTGGACGACCGCTGCCCCAATTGCGGCGGGGAGTTGATGGACCGGCCGACCCGGACGGGCGACGCGCTGAAGCGGCATCCGGCGTCGGCGGAGCGGCGTTTCAGGGTATGACCGTCGCGCGCGTCCTGATCATCGCCGGGTCCGACAGCGGCGGCGGGGCCGGCATCCAGGCCGATATCCGCACCGTGACGCTGCTGGGCGGCCATGCCATGACGGCGATCACCGCGATCACCGCGCAGAACACGCTGGGCGTGCAGGGCGTTCACCCGGTGCCGACCGACATGGTGATCGGGCAGATGGAGAGCGTCATCAGCGATATCGGTGTCGACGCGGTGAAGATCGGCATGATCGGATCGGCGCAGACCGCCGCGGCGGTGGCGGAGCGGCTGGCGATGCTGGAGGGCGTGCCCATCGTCTTCGACCCGGTCATGGTCGCCAGCAGCGGTTCGGTGCTGGCCGATGAGGCGACCGTGGCGGCGTTCGAGAGGCTGATGGCGCTGGCCACGGTGGTGACGCCCAATATCCCGGAACTGGCGGCGCTGGGCGGGGAGGAGATCGCGATCCGCTTCGCCACCCATGTGCTCGCCAAGGGCGGCCATGGCGAGGGGCCGATGCTGACCGACCGGCTGATCGGGCCGCGCGGCGTGGTGAAGGCGTGGAGCAATGCGCGGATCGACACGCGGCATAGCCATGGCACCGGCTGCACGCTGGCCAGCGCGATCGCGACGGGGCTGGGCCAGGGATGGGACATGATCGACGCGATCGAACGGGCGCGCAAATATGTGCGGGAGGCGCTGGCGCTGGCGCCTGGGCTGGGCGGCGGACATGGGCCGATGGGCGCGCCTTTCGGATTCCATGACCATGCCTGATTTCGCCCATGAACTGCGCCATCATCCCGGACTGGTCGCCGGGGTGGACGAAGCGGGGCGGGGGCCGCTGGCCGGGCCGGTGGTGGCGGCGGCGGTGATCCTGCGGCAGGAGGATTGCCCCGACGGGCTCAATGACAGCAAGCAGCTCAGCGCGGCGAAGCGGGCCGTGCTGGAGGGCCAGATCAAGGCGCGGGCGCTGTGCTGGGGCCTGGGGGTCGCGTCGGTCGAGGAGATCGACAGCCTGAATATCCTGTGGGCGACCATGCTGGCGATGACGCGGGCGGTGGAGGCGCTGACCCATGATTGCGCGCATGTGCTGGTCGACGGCAATCGCTGTCCGCAGTGGCGATGGGCTTCGACGGCAGTGGTCGAGGGCGACGCCAAATGCCTGTCGATCGCGGCCGCCTCCATCCTGGCGAAGGAGGCGCGCGACCGGATGATGATAGAGGCGGCGGCGGTGCACCCGCATTATGGCTGGGAAAGCAACAAGGGCTATGGCAGCGCCCGGCATCTGGCCGCGCTGCGCGAGCATGGGCCGACGCCGCTGCACCGCAGGAGCTTTGCGCCGGTCGCGCAGTTGAGCCTGCTCTAGGGGATCGTTGCAGCGGCCCGTCCCGTTCCGATACGGGGAAGTGGCATGCGGGGGCTGGTGCCGGCCGGTCTTATGGTTAAGAAGGTGTTTATGCGCACCTTTCCGACCTTCCTGCTGCTGCTGATCCTTGCGGTTGCGCGGCCTGCGGGGGCGCAGGAATCGCTGGGGCCGGGGGGGTATAGCTGGCTGGAGGAGGGGCCGTTTGGCGGGCCGCTCTATCTGGTCATCAGCATCGAGCGGCAGCGGGTGCATGTCTATGACGGTGACCGGCTGGTCGGCATCGCCAGCGTGTCGACGGGGATGAAGGGGCATCGCACGCCGACCGGCGAGTTTCCCGTCCTGCAGAAGCGGGAATGGCATCGGTCCAACATCTATTCCAACGCGCCCATGCCCTTCATGCAGCGGCTGACCTGGGACGGGATCGCGCTGCATGCCGGGCACAATCCCGGTTATCCGGCGAGCCATGGCTGTATCCGCCTGCCCTATGCCTTCGCCCGCAAGCTGTTCGGGATGACGCAGGTCGGAACGCTGGTCAGCGTGACGCCGGAGCGGTTGAGCCCGACGCTGATGGTGGACGCGCTGGTGCTGGGCGATCCGGGCAGCGCCGTCGCCACCTTCACCCCGCAGGCGCCGGTCGCGCTGGCGCAGCGGGACGATCCGGTGGAGGGCGCGCCGATGCTGGAGGTGGATCCGGGAATATTCCGGTTGAGGTTGATGCGGCGTTAGGCCCGAAGGGGTGTGAGAAAGGCGGCGAGGCTCCTGTGAACCCCGCCGCCTTCCTGATTGCCGTCCTTGTGATCAGGCCGCTTCGGCGGCTTCCTCCGTCGCGGGGAGGCGGATGAGATAGTCGAAGGCGGACAGCGCCGCCGTCGATCCGGCACCCATGGCGATCACGATCTGCTTGTAGGGCACGGTGGTGCAGTCGCCCGCGGCGAAGATGCCCGGCTGGCTGGTTTCGCCGCGCGCGTCGATCTCGATCTCGCCGCGTGGGGAAAGGGCGATCGCGTCCTTCAGCCATTCGGTGTTCGGGACAAGGCCGATCTGGACGAAGATGCCCTCCAGCTCGACATCATGCTCCGTGCCGCTGTTGCGGTCCTTGTAGCTGAGGCCGGTCACTTTCTCCCCATTGCCGTCCACCCTGGTCGTCAGGGCCGAGGTGATGATCCTGACATTGGGCAGGCTGGCGAGCTTGCGCTGAAGCACGGCGTCGGCGCGAAGCTGGCTGTCGAATTCGATCAGCGTCACATGGGCGACGATGCCGGCAAGGTCGATCGCGGCTTCGACGCCGCTATTGCCGCCGCCGATCACCGCCACGCGCTTGCCCTTGAACAGCGGACCGTCGCAATGCGGGCAATAGGCGACGCCCTTGTTGCGATATTCCTCTTCGCCCGGCACGCCCATCTGCCGCCAGCGGGCGCCAGTGGAGAGGATGACGGTCCGGCCCTTGAGCGACGCGCCATTTTCCAGCACGACCTCATGATAGCCGCCTTCGGTCCTGGCGGGGATCAGCTTTGCCGCCTTCTGAAGGTTCATGATCTCGACTTCATAATCCTTGACGTGCGCTTCCAGCGCCGACGCCAGCTTGGGCCCCTCGGTACGGCTGACCGAGATGAAATTTTCGATATCCATGGTGTCGAGCACCTGGCCGCCGAAACGCTCCGCCGCGACGCCGGTGCGTATGCCCTTGCGCGCCGCATAGATCGCGGCGGCCGCGCCGGCGGGGCCGCCGCCGACCACCAGCACCTCGAACGGGTCCTGGGCCTCGATCTTCTCGGCCGCGCGGGCTGCCGCGCCGCTGTCGATCCTGGCGACGATCTGCTCCAGCTCCATGCGGCCGCTGGCGAAGGGTTCGCCGTTCAGGAAGACGGTGGGGACGGCCATGACCTTGCGGGCGTCGACCTCTTCCTTGAACAGCCCGCCGTCGATCGCGACGTGGCTGATGCGCGGGTTGAGCACGCTCATCAGATTGAGAGCCTGCACCACGTCGGGGCAATTCTGGCAGGAGAGGGAGAAATAGGTTTCGAAGGCGAAGTCGCCGTCCAGATCCTTGATCTGCTGGATCAGGTCCTGCGCCGCCTTGGAAGGGTGGCCGCCGACCTGGAGCAGCGCCAGCACCAGCGAGGTGAATTCATGGCCCATGGGCAGGCCGGCGAAGGTGACGCCGATGTCCGTGCCGGTGCGGCGGATCATGAAGCTGGGCACGCGCCTGTCATGACCGGCGGCGATGGTCACCTTGTCCGACAGTTCGGCGATCTCGTCCAGCAGGGTCTTCAGTTCACGGCTCTTCGCGCCGTCGTCCAGCGACGCGACCAGTTCGATCGGCTGGGTGATGTTCGCCATATAGGCCTTGAGCTGGCCCTTGAGATTTGCGTCCAACATCTTCTGGTCTCCTTGGGTTGGGCGCGCCTATCCGGGGCGCGGCTAGAGCGCGTTGCGTCAAGTCCGAGTCATGCAGCGCGCGCTATGCTTTTGATGTCGCATCGTTTTTGCGCAAAACCGGTTCCCACTTTTGCGCACGATGCTCTATATCTTCGCCGGGATGGTGCGACCCGAAGGCCCGGCGTTCTTGCTAATGATCTGGCGGTATTGACGTTCCGTTTTCCTGCGAAGGCGGGAATTCGGCACGAAAGGGGACCGTGTTCCTGTCTTCGCAGGAAAACGCGGTTCCAGGATGGTCCGCCGGGCAGGGGAGAGCGTATCTCGACCCAGCCCGACGAGACTCAAGGCTCTTAGATCTTGCCGACGAGGTCGAGCGACGGAGCGAGGGTTGCTTCGCCTTCTTCCCACTTGGCCGGGCAGACTTCGCCGGGGTTGGCGGCGACATATTGCGCAGCCTTGACCTTGCGAAGCAGTTCGGTCGCGTTGCGGCCGACGCCTTCCGAGGTGATTTCCATGAACTGGATCACGCCTTCGGGATCGACCAGGAAGGTCGCGCGGTCGGCCAGGCCGACGCCCGGACGCATCACGTCGAAATTATTGGTGATCTGGCCCGACTGGTCGCCCAGCATGTAATAATTGATCTTGCCGATGGCCGGCGAGGTGTCATGCCAAGCCTTGTGGCTGAAATGCGTGTCGGTCGACACCGAGTACACCTCGACATTCAGCTTTTGCAGCGTCGGGTAGATGTCGGCCAGATCCTCCAGCTCCGTCGGGCAGACGAAGGTGAAGTCGGCGGGGTAGAAGAAGAAGACGGCCCACTTGCCCTTCACGTCGGCGTCGGTCACGTCGACGAACTTGCCTTCCTTGTAAGCGGTGGCGGTGAACGGCTTGATGGTCGTATTGATAAGCGCCATGGGCTTTCCAGTTCCTTTACAGGGGTTGCTGTTGCCCGACCCATGTAGGGAATGCGCGGGGTGGCGTGAAATTGGTTTTATTGGCCAGCTTGATTGATAAAAACGATCACTACCCGCGTCATTGATCGACTTGGCCATTTCTGGGCTTCGCCAGCACGTAATTCATCGCTTCCTCTATCATGCCGAGCGCTTCGGCGATCGTGAAGGTCGAGGAGTCGAGGCACAGTTCCAGCCACAGGCCGTCGATCATGGCGGTCAGCCCGATCGCGGCGATGCGCGCGTCGGGACGCGGGATCTGCGGCGCTGCTTCACGCAGCAGAACCTCCATGCGTTCGCGTCCCCCGCCATAGGTTTCGGCATGGGTGGCGGCGATCGCCGGATTGGTCTTGTTGAGGCTCCAGAAGGAAATCCAGGTCGCGAGCAGATTGGGGTCCAGCACGGGCGGCTGGAAGTTCGACCGCAGATAGGCCCAGAGTCGGTCACGCGGATCGGGTCCAGCCTCCGCCACGGCGCGTTCCATCGCGGCGGCGACCTTTTCGCCGACATCGCGATAGGTGGCCAGGATCAAGGCGTCGACGCCATCGAAATAATGGGTGAGCAAGCCCGCCGAGACGCCGGCATAGGCGCAGATCGCACGAACGGAAGTGCCGCCCACGCCCTTTTCCGCAAGGCAGCGCGCCGTCGCCTCTATCAGCGCCTGCCGCCGGAAATCAGCGGATTCGCGAACGAACCGCGCCCGTTCCGGGCGCACCTCAACCTTGTTCTCCATCTCTCTTCCCCGCCCATGATCCGATTTTCCCGCCGCAGCCGCTGACATGCGGCTCCGTCCCTTCCGGAAAAATGGATCGAAGCCTCGCGTTCAGCGGTTTATCGGGTCAATTGCAAGGAGAAAGATGGATGAAACGCCGCAATCTGGGCCTGCTCCTGCCGCTGATGGCAATGGGAGCGCTATCGTCGGGCTGCACGAAGAATGTGGACCGGAACGAGGGAAATAATGCCGAGGCCCCGGAGGTTGAGGCGATTGCGGAGCCGGACGCCGTCGGATCGGCCGTCAACGAGTCGGCGAACCTGCCGACCGACGAATGGGTCGGACGGTGGAACGGGCCGGAGGGGCTATTCCTGGACATTCAGCCTTCGCCGGACGGCCGGCGCGGCCATTATGCGATCGCGAACCAGGACAATCTGGACCGGCAGGCGGATTATGCCGGCGTGGCCGAAGGAAAGACGATCCGCTTCATGCGCGACGGCAAGGATCTGACCATCCGTCCGGGAACGGGGGCGGAGACCGGCTTCAAGGATCTGGCTGGCCGGCAGGACTGCCTGATCGTCCTGCCGGGACGGGAGGGCTATTGCCGCTGAGGGATTATCCGGAAAGGCGCCTTGGCGCGGCCGTCGCGGCCCAGGAACCCGCCAGGAACCCGTCTGTGTGCTTGCGCATTTATGCCGCCGGGTGGCGTGAAGATGAGGAGGATCAATATGGCGGATTATCAGGAGCGTCCAGCAACGACCACGATCATCGAAAAACGTGGCGGCGGCGGCACCATGATAGCGGTTCTCCTGCTGGTCGTGGTTGTGGCCATTGCCGCCTTCTTCCTGATCAGCAGCCAGAGCCGGAAGGACAACGCGGTCGAAAGCGCCGCCTCGCAGGTCGGTCAGGCGGCGAGCGACGTCGGCGACGCGGCCAAGGATGCGGCAGGCGCGGCCAAGGGCGAGTGAAGCCCTCGGCGGAACCGGCCGTCCGGCTTCATCCGCGTGGCTGACATGCAAAAAGGGCGCCCCCGATCGGGGGCGCCCTTTTCCAGGCCTGCCGTTGTCGGTTCAGCCCGAATTCTTCAGCCTTCGACCTTCACGTGCCGGGGTGCGGCCTCATTGAGGATGCGCAGGATCTTCTTGAGGGCGCTGGGTTCGTCCGTTTCCTCCATCGCCGCGAGTTCGCGGGCGAGGCGGCTGGACGCGGCCTCGAAGATCTGCCGTTCGGAATAGCTCTGTTCCGGCTGATCGTCGGCGCGGAACAGGTCACGCGTCACTTCCGCGATCGACACCAGGTCGCCCGAGTTGATCTTCGCTTCATATTCCTGGGCGCGGCGCGACCACATGGTCCGCTTTACCTTGGGCTTGCCCTTCAGCGTTTCGACCGCCTCCTCCAGCGTCTTGTTGGAGGACAGCTTGCGCATGCCGACGCCTTCGGCCTTGTTCGTGGGAACGCGGAGCGTCATGCGCTCCTTCTCGAAGCGGAGCACGTACAGCTCCAGCTCCATGCCTGCGATCTGCTCCTTTTGCAGCTCTATGACGCGGCCAACGCCATGCTTGGGGTAAACAACATAATCACCTACGTCAAAGGACAGCGCCTTGGCAGCCATTTGAAACCTTTCCATGTGTTCGGGGGAACGGTGGCATTCGCGTTGCAGGTGCGAAAAGACGCACCTGCCAGGGGAAGCGCGGCGCCACCATCATAACATCAGGCATTTGTCTCCGTAGCGGACGCGACCATGTCCACCTGTTGGTTCCCATTTATCAGATTCGTAACAAAATTGCCACCCCCGGACACAAAATCCGGGAGTGGGCGCGCAAGTTGACCGCTAGAGCTAGTCCTGGGACGACCGGGGACGGTCGCTCAGCTGCCGGTGCCGGGTTCCGCCGAGAAGAATTTCTCCAGCTTGTTTTCGATGCCCTTCATTTCATCGGCGTCCGCGGGCGCATCGCCCTTGACCGTGATGTTCGGCCATTCGGCGGAGAATTTCGTGTTGAGCTCCAGCCATTTTTCCAGGCCGTTCTCGGTATCGGGCAGGATCGCTTCGGCCGGGCATTCCGGTTCGCACACGCCGCAGTCGATGCACTCATTGGGATTGATGACCAACATGTTCTCACCCTCGTAGAAACAGTCCACGGGGCAAACTTCGACGCAATCCATATATTTGCAGCGGATGCAGTTATCGGTCACCACATAGGTCATGGGTCAACACTCTTGGAATTGAGACAATCGGCGCCTGCTATGCGCGGCCGGGGCGAAGGTCAATGAGGATATTTTTGGGTGGGCGTTAGCCGGGCTTGGCGGGAAGGATCATCGGGGCTCAGGCGCCCACGGTAAGTTCCTCATAACAGGATTGCGCTTCGGCCGCCGGGCCCCGGCGGCCGGGGAGCTGGAGGATGCGGACCACCCGGACGCCGCTGGGGTGGGGAAAGGTGATGAGGTCGCCCGCCCGCACCGGCGCGTGCGAGCGTTCGATGCGGCGGCCATTGAGGCGGATGTGACCGTCCTCCGCCATTTTCTGGGCGATGGAACGGCTCTTCGCGAGGCGCGCGAACCAGAGGAACTTGTCGATGCGCAGGCTGGGGCCGTGGGCCGGAACCAGGCCCGCGTCAGCCATTGCGGCCGAGCAGTTCGGCCAGGCCCGCAAAGGCGTTGTTGCCGGTGGGGGCTGGGCCGGACGAGGCGGCGGGGCGCGGCCCGCGGTCGTTGCGCGGCTTGCCCTGGGCCGGTGCGCCGCGCTTTTCACGGCTGGCGTGCTGTTGGTGCGCGCGGGCCTTCTGCCGGCCGCGGAAGGCCCAGTTGGGTCCGCCCTCGGCCGGCGCCTCCACGGCGCGGAAGCCCGCCAGGCGCATCAGTTGCTGGAAGGCATCCTCCGACAGGCCGAGCGAGACGATCTGCGGGCTTTGCGCGGTGAAGGCCTCGTTCTTTGCAATGGCCTCATGCGCGGTGCGGGCCATGCGTTCGGCCATGTCGATGCGCAGCATCTGTTCGCCAAAGCCGCGGAAGCCGGCGATGCGCGCGCCCATCTGTTCGGGCTTCTCGCCAGCCGGGATCAGGGTGAGGCCGGGGCCGGGCAGGGGCAGGCACGGCTTGCCCAGGCGCGCCGCCAGCAGGACAGCGCGCCAGCGTGCGGCGCCGGGCTTCAGCAGGCCGGGATGATAGATGTCGAGCACGCCGATATCGATGCCCGCGCGGCGCAGCAGATGGCGCTGGTCCTTGTCGAGATGGCCGAGCGCCGAATCGAGGTCGGTGCGCGCGATGACGCCGCCGGCATCGGCAAGCTGGGCAAAGACGGCGCGGACGACGGCGGGGACTTCCGGGTCGGAGGCGCTGGCCACCATCTTGGTGAGCGGCAGCAGATGCTTTTCCTTTTGCGCGTCCATCCACGCGGCGAGGCGGGCCGCCACCTGCTTCTGCACATCCTGGCCCAGCGCCAGAAGCGCGCGATCCAGCCGAATTTCCGGTGTCAGCAGCGTGGCGCCGCCGTGCAGCGTGGCCACCGGATCCCCCTTCCAGCCTATGCCGGGGGTCTGTCCTGCTTCGTCCATGAGCGCGAAATCAGTATCGGGTGCGCCCAGCAATTCGTCAGCCTTCACTCGCAATATCCTTCCAAGGCGCCGTTCAGCGGCCGCCAGCAGCATCTTCCTGTCCTGATGCCGGGTAGCGGGATCGACCGAGAAACGAAATCCGTCAAGTCGCCCGATCGTCTCGCCATCGACGCAGACTGTCCCATCCGGTTCGATTTCGACCGGCAGATTGGCCGCGCTCTGGCCAATATCCCTTAGCAGAACCGTGGTGCGCCGGTCCACGAAACGCTGCGTCAGCGCGGCGTGGAGGGCGTCGGACAGCTTTTCCTCCAGCGCGCGCGTCCGCTCCGCCATTTCCGCCGGATGGGCGAGCCAGTCGGCCCGGTGGGCGATATAGGACCAGGTTCGGGCGGCGGCGATCCGGCCGGACAGGGTGTCGATGTCGCCCTGCACCGAATCGAGTCGGGCAATTTGCTGGGCGAACCAGTCGCGGGGAATATGGCCCCCGGCACCCAGGCCGTCGTCCGACAGGAAGCGCCAGATGCGGCCGACGGCGCGGGCATGATGTTCAGCGCCCAGCTTCTGGAAATCGGGCAGGCTGCACGCGGCCCAGAGGCGTTCGACCTGCTTCCTGCCGCGTGCCCGATCGATGACCAGCGGATCGTCGGCGAGCCGTTTGAGCACGGCGAGGTCGACCGCTTCGGGAGCGGCGCGCAGTTCGGGGCGGTCGGGTTTCTGCTCCAGATCGGAAATGAGGTGATCCAGCCTGTCGGTGCGGGGCGTGCCGTTGCGCCAGAAAAGCTGTTCCAACGGCGGGAAGCGGTGGGCCTCTATCGCCTCTATCTCCTCCGGCGTGAAGGCGGCGTCGCCGTCTTCATGGCCCAGGCTGCCGAAGGTGCCGTCCCGGTGGTGGCGTCCGGCGCGTCCCGCGATCTGCGCCATTTCCGCGACCGTCAGCCGGCGGGTGCGGCGGCCGTCATATTTGCGCAGCGAGGCGAAGGCGACATGCGCCACGTCGAGGTTGAGGCCCATGCCGATCGCGTCGGTGGCGACCAGATAGTCGACTTCTCCGTTCAGGAACATCTGCACCTGCGCATTGCGGGTGCGGGGCGAGAGCGCGCCCATGACCACCGCCGCTCCACCCCGGAAGCGGCGGAGCATTTCCGCCACGGCATAGACCTCCTCGGCGGAGAAGGCGACGATGGCGGAGCGTTTGGGCAGGCGGGAGAGCTTTTTCGCGCCGGCATAGCTGAGCGTCGAGAAGCGGGGGCGGCCGATGATCTCCGCATCGGGGACCAGCGCCTTCACCACGCGGCCGATGCTGGCTGAACCCAGGATCATGGTTTCCTCCCGCCCCCTTGCCCGGAGGAGGCGGTCGGTAAAGACATGGCCCCGCTCCGGATCGGCGCCGAGCTGGGCCTCGTCCAGGGCGACGAAGGCATAATCGCCGAGCCCGTCCTGCGCCGTTCCAGCCTGCCGGCCTGTGCCGATCGGCATCGATTCCGCCGTGCAGAGGAAGTAGCGCGCACCCGGCGGCACGATTTTTTCCTCGCCGGTGACAAGGGCGACCTGCGCCGGCCCCTTCATGCCGACCACCCGGTCATAGACTTCCCGCGCCAGCAGGCGCAGCGGAAAGCCCATCATGCCGGAGGAATGGCCGCACATGCGTTCGACCGCCAGATGCGTCTTGCCGGTATTGGTGGGGCCCAGGACGGCGGTGAGGGGCGATCGGGCGAACTGGGCCATGGTCCCCGCTATGTCGGGCATGGATCGGGCAAGGGCAAGGGGGATTGGTCTGCCGGCCCCTTGCGCGGCACGGCCGGTCGCGGAAAAAGGGTTAAAAAAGGCGCGTTTATTTGACTTTAACCTTGCCCTTTTACAAAATTGCGGATGAGCGCGCGGCGGGGGTCGGGCGACATTTGCCCCGGGGGCCTGTTTTACCGTGTTTCATGATGGTCAGATCAATGCCCAGCAGGGTGGCGCCTCCGCGTCCCTGTGGCTGACTGACTCGATCCGCAACGGGGGGCCGGACCGGCGCGACTGGCGCGAGAAGCTGCGCGACTGGGCCGAGGATGTCGAACTGGTCCCCGACCTTGGCCAGCGGGTGGGAAGTTTCACCTGGTTCCGGGGCCTTGCGACCTGTTTCGGCTTGTGCGCGGCGGCGCTCTATCTGTCGCCGGGCTTTCATCCCTTGCCCGGCGAACGGCAGCCGCTGATGGCGGCCAGGCAGTTCGATGAAGTGCGCAGCCAGATGATCATGCCCCTGGCCCTGGGCGCGGACAGCGGGCGGCGCATGGGACCGACCGACGCGGTGCAACCGCTGCGCGAGACGCCGGAGCGGCCGCAGATCGAATTGCGCGCGCAGATCGGCGGCAGCGATTCGCTGTCACGGGCACTGGCGCGAGCGGGCGTGAGCAGCAGCGACACGGCGACGGTCACCAGCCTGATGGCGGGCGACATCGGCGCGGGATTGAAGCCGGGGACACCGCTGGACATCGTGCTGGGCCGGCGGGCGAGCCAGGACGTGCCGCGGCCTCTGGACAAGCTGGCTTTCCGGGCGCGGCTTGACCTGGGGATCGAGATTGCGCGGGTCGGTGGCGTGTTGCAGGTGCAGCGGACGGCGATCCATGTGGACGAGACGCCGCTGCGCATCCAGGGCGTGGTGGGCGAGAGCCTCTATCGCTCGGCCAGGGCGGCGGGGGCGCCGCCCAAGGCGATCCAGAGCTTCCTGCGCGTCGTGGCGCAGCAGGTCGATCTGGGTTCGATCTCCGCCGGCGACCGATACGACATCGTCACCGAATATCGGCGGGCCGACACCGGCGATGTGGAGGTGGGCGACCTGCTGTTCGCCGGGCTGCATCGGGCGAGCGGGCGCGGCATCGACATGCTGAAATGGACGCAGGACGGGCGGACCCAATGGTTCGAGGCATCCGGCGTGGGCCAGCGGCGCGGCGTGCTGTCGGCGCCGGTGGCGGGGCGCATGTCGTCCAGCTACGGCATGCGGCGGCATCCCATATTGGGCTATACCCGCATGCATGCGGGGATCGACTTCGCCGCCGCCTATGGATCGCCCATCTATGCCGCGACCGACGGCGTCGTATCCTATGCCGGGCGGCATGGCGGGCATGGCAATTATGTCCGGCTGGAGCATGGCGGCGGCCTTGCCACCGGCTATGCGCATATGAGCCGCATCGCGGCATCGCCGGGGCAGCGGGTGCGGCAGGGGCAGGTGATCGGCTATGTCGGGTCGTCGGGCCTGTCGACCGGACCGCATCTGCATTATGAATTGTACCGTAACGGGCAGACGATCAATCCGCTGTCGGTGCGTTTCACCACGACGTCGCAACTGGCGGGCAGGGAACTGGCGGCCTTCCGGGCGCGGCTGGCGCAGTTGAAGAGCCTGCGCATCGGCCTGCCGGTGCAGGTGGCGCAGAAGACCGCAGGGCCGGCGGCGACCGGGAAATAGCTTTTCGTGGCGTACTCCCTCCGCTAACGGGCGGGAATGAACGCAGCGGCTTCCGACATCACCGCGATATTGCTGGCCGGGTCGCGGCCGATCCCTGATCCTTTGGCGGTGGCCGCCGGGGTTGCAGTCAAGCCGCTGGTGCCCGTGGCGGGGGAGCCGATGATCAACCGCCCGGCCCGTGCCCTGCTGGCGCATCCGGCGATCGGGCGGCTGGTCGTGCTGACGCAGGCGCCGGAATTGTTCGCCGCCGATCCCGCCACCGCCTGGCTGGCGGAGCATCCCAAAGTGCGGTTCGAGAAGAGCGGGGGCGGGATCGCGTCATCGATCATGGCCCTGCTGGATCGGGCGGATTTGCCCTTTCCGCTGCTGATGACGACGGCGGATCATGTGCTGCTGGATGGGGCGATGCTCGACCAGATGGCAGGGCAGGCGTCCGGGGCGGACATTGCCGTGGCGATGGTGGAGCGGGCCACGCTGCTGGCGCGCTATCCCGGGTCACGGCGGACATGGCTGAAATTCCGCGATGGCTGGTGGTCGGGGGCGAACATCTTCTGGTTCGGCAGCGTCAAGGCGCGGCCAGTGGTCGCCTTGTGGCAGGAGGTCGAGCAGGACCGGAAGAAGGGGTGGAAGATATTGTCCGCCTTTGGCCCGCTGGCCTTGCTGGGGGCGGTGTTCAGGATTTCCACGCTGCGGGGCGGGATCGCGCGGGTGGGGCGGCGGTTCGGGCTGGTCGCGCGGCTGGTGGCGATGGAGAAGGCTGAGGCCTGCATCGATGCCGACAAGCCGGATGATGTGCTGCTGATCGAGGCGATCCTGGCCCAGTCGGCTAAATAGATCTGCTACATGGAATTGCCGTGCTCCTGCCTTCAGGAGCAGGATGTTCCTTAATAGCCGTCCAGATCCTCCAGCGCGGTGAATCGCTGGGACCATAGCGCGCCATAGACCGCCATCCATTGCACCACCGGGGCGAGGCCCTTTGCCCTGGCCGTATAATAGGTTTCGCGCCCGGCCCGACGGGCCGTCACGAGGCTGGCGCGTTTCAGCTTGCCGAGGTGGCGGGACACCATGGGTTGCGATACGCCGGAGATGGCGGTGAGGGCGTGAACGCTCTGTTCCCCTTCGCGCACCAGATATTCGAGCAGGGCGCGTCGCGTGCCGTCCGACAGGGCCTTGAATAATTCATCGCAGGAGGCCGACCGATCGCCCCTCAAAACATGTTCCGTCATGGCCAATCCATACTCGTCGGGTTATGAATTGGTCAAGGTGAACGTCGTTTTTACCCTTCCAGATGGCGTTAACCAAAAAAACTTCGAGCCTCTTTCCATCTGAGTCTTTTGCGTCACACTAGCCGATCTTGAGTCTTTCAGGCGGCTGTCGACTCAATATCTAGTGGCTACCCGGTTCGTTCGCCGTTGCGTTAACCATTTTGTCAGGCGTGAACCCTAAGTTGCTGATCTTGACGGCTGACTCCGGAGGACTCATCGCTGGGCCTCAGAAGGAAACGGGGGTCACGAAATGGGTGTCATGGAACGCGTCGCGCCGCGGCGGAAAAAGGCGGTTGCGCCCGTAGAGGTCGAGGCCGACCGGCTGCTGCGCGGTGACTGCATCGCTGAAATGGCGAAGCTGCCCGACGCGTGCATCGACATGATCTTCGCGGATCCGCCCTATAATCTCCAGCTTGGCGGCGACCTGTTCCGGCCCGAGGGCAGCCGGGTGGACGCGGTCGACAATGACTGGGACAAGTTCGACACGCTGGGTTCCTACGACCGTTTCACCAAGGCATGGCTGCGCGAGGCGCGGCGCATATTGAAGCCCAACGGCACCATCTGGGTGATCGGCAGCTACCACAATATCTTCCGCGTCGGCACCGCGTTGCAGGATGAAGGCTTCTGGATCCTCAACGACATCATCTGGCGTAAATCCAACCCCATGCCCAATTTCAAGGGCACCCGCTTCACCAACGCGCATGAGACGCTGATCTGGGCGAGCCAGGGGGAGGACGCCAAATATACGTTCAACTACAAGGCGATGAAGACGCTGAACGACGAGTTGCAGATGCGTTCCGACTGGGTGCTGCCGATCTGCGGCGGGCAGGAGCGGCTGAAGCGCAACGGCACCAAGGCGCATCCGACGCAGAAGCCCGAGGCGCTGCTCTATCGCGTGATGCTGGCCTGCACCAAGCCGGGCGACGTGGTGCTTGATCCCTTTTTCGGCACCGGGACGACGGGGGCGGTCGCCAAGCGCCTGGGCCGCAGGTGGATCGGCATCGAGCGCGAGGATGATTATATCGAGGTCGCGCTGGAGCGGATCGAGGCGGCGTTGCCGCTCGATGAAAGCGCGCTGACCATCATGCAGACCGCGCGGCAGCAGCCAAAGGTGGCGTTCGGCACACTGGTCGAGACCGGCTATCTGCAACCCGGCGCGGTGCTGGTGGACGCACGGCGGCGCTGGCAGGCGGTGGTGCGGGCGGACGGTTCGCTGTCCGTGGGCGCGGATACCGGGTCGATCCACAAGATGGGCGCGACGTTGCAGGGCGCGCCGAGCTGCAACGGCTGGACCTTCTGGCATTGCGAGATAGAGGGCGTGTTGAAGCCGATCGACGCGCTGCGGCAGACCTATTTGTTGGCGAACGAGCCCTGAGGATCATCGGATGTTTCCGTTCGGGCTGAGCGGGGTTTGAACATGCTTTCCCAAATTCCCGCCGATGCGCGGCTTTATCTGCGTCCCACATGGTTCGTGCCGTCGCCTGTCGGCCTGGCCGAAGGATCGGCGGCGCGGATGGGCAATGGGCTGATCTGGTTCCAGGGCTATGAGCTGACCGCGCGAAGGGGCGGGCGGAAAGTGGCGCGGGCGACGGTGCCGGTCGCGACGTTCGACGATGTGGTGGCGGGCCTGCCCGAGCCCGTGGCGGAACGGGCGCGGCTGTTGGCGGCCAATATCTCGGCGCCGCGGCAGCCCCTGATGCTGGGGGAACGCACCATCCGTTTCGACGCGCCGCAGGTGATGGCGATCCTCAACATCACGCCGGACAGCTTTTCCGACGGCGGCAAGCATATGGATGATCCGCAGGCAGCGGCCGATGCGGGCTTCGCCATGGCGGCGGCGGGGGCCGCGCTGATCGATGTGGGCGGGGAGTCCACCCGGCCCAGGGCGCCGCGCTTGTGGGAGGGGGATGAGATTGCCCGCGTCGTGCCGGTGATCGAAAGGCTGGCAGCGGCCGGCATTTCCATGTCCATCGACACGCGCAAGGCGGCGGTGATGGAGGCCGCGCTGGCCGCGGGAGCGGCGGTGGTCAACGATGTGAGCGCGCTGCGGCATGATCCCCGCGCCATGGACGTGGTGGTCGCGGCGGGATGCCCGGTCATACTGATGCATGCGCCGTCGGCCGGCGATGATCCGCATGACAATGCGGGCGGCTATGGCGATGTCGTGGCCGATGTGTTCGACATGCTGGAGGAGCGGGTGGAGGCCTGTCTGGCGGCCGGGGTGCCGCGCGGGAAGATCATGGTCGATCCCGGACTGGGCTTTGGCAAGTCGCTTGCCGACAATCTGGCGCTGGTGAATGGCCTGGGGACCCTTCAGGGGCTGGGCGTGCCGTTGCTGTTCGCGGGCAGCCGCAAGCGCCTGATCGGGGCCCTGTCGAACGAGGCGCCGGCGGCCGAGCGGCTGGGCGGTTCGGTGGCCCTGGCGTTCCGCGCCGCGGAACTGGGCGCGCAGATGGTGCGGGTGCACGACGTGGCGGAAAGCGTACAGGCGCTGCACCTTTGGCGCGGCCTGGCGGACGCGGGGTTGAGCGCCGTCTAGGACGGGTTTCGATCTGATCGAACCAGATCGCCGCTCTGGATTCCTTGTTTTCCGCGATTTCTTGACCAGCGATCGGTTCCTATCGCTTGGAAATCGCTCTGGAACGGCGTCCGCGCGCTGCCTTGAGCGGGCGCCGTTCCGATCGTCAGAGCCAGCCCTTCGCGCGATAGGCCTGGGCCGTCGCCTTCAATCCCTCTTCGGTCGGCACCTTGGGCACCCACAGCTTCCTGAGAGGTTGCTTGCGCTTCTTCACCACCCAATCGGGGTGGCAGAAATAGCGGACCCGGTCGGGCGTCAGCTTCGCGTTCCTGCCGCGCACCAGCCGGTCAAGCCGCGCGCCCATGCCCAACAGCCAGGCTGGCGTCGCGAAGGCCCGGACCGGCCGTCCGACTGCGCGGCCGATCGCCTGCGCGAAGTCCATATGGTCCCAGCCGCCGGGCGTGCCGTCATCGACCTCATAGACATGAGTGAGGCTCTTCATGTCCTTTTCGACCGCCAGCGTCAGGAACAGGCGTGCAAGGTCGCTCACCTCGATCACCGACAGGCGTCCGCCCGGCGGCAGCAGCATGATCCCGCGCCGGGCCATGCGGAACAGCTCCAGCATTTCCCGGTCGCCCGGACCGTAGATGGCGGGCGGGCGGACGATGGTCCAGTCGAGGCCGCTTGCCTTCACGTGCCGCTCCGCCAGTTCCTTCGACCAGCCATAGTCCGAGAGCCCAGGCTCCCGCGCCGAGAGCGAGGACACGTGGATCAGCCGCCTGACGCCGCGCTGTCGCATAGCGTCGACCACCGCCATGGTGCCGCGGGCATTGCCCATTTCGAAGCCTTCTCGGTCGGGCGCGTTCACGACGCCGGCAATGTGGATGACCACATCGGCGTCGCGGACCAGCGTGTTGAGCGCCGCCCGGTCCTCCAGCGCACCGGGTACCCATTTGAGATGGGCGCGGGGCGGCTGTGCGCGGCGGGTGATGGCGCTGACATGATGCCCCGCCGCCAGCGCCTGATTCAGCGTCTCGGCACCGACGAAACCCGTCGCGCCCGTCATCGCAATGCGCAGGGACATGGATCAGACCATCGCCATATGATCGCGATGGACCAGCACGGATCGGGGCAGGTGCCCCAGCAGCGCGGCGATATCCTCGCTGCGCTTGCCGGCGATGCGGGAGGCTTCCTCGCTGTCATATTCGATGAGGCCGCGAGCGATCACCCGTCCATCCTGCGCCAATATGTCGACCACGTCGCCACGGGCGAAAACGCCCTCGCACCGAGTCACGCCGGCTGGGAGCAAGCTGTTGCCGCGTCCCAGGGCCGCCTCTGCCCCGGCGTCGACCACGATCCGCCCGCGCACCGTCAGGCGCCCGGCCAGCCAGCCCTTTCGCGCGCCCCTGGCCTGCGCGGCGAGGAAGATCGACCCCTTGCCGCCATTCGTCCAGTGCGATAGCGGCGAATCCACCTTGCCTGAGATGATCGCCAGATGCGCGCCGGCCCCGGTTGCTATCCGCGCCGCCTCGATCTTGGAGGTCATGCCGCCCGATCCCATTCCGGACGCCGAACCGCCGTCCGCCATCCCGGCGATGCGCGCATCGATGCGCTCGATTGTCTCTATCAGCATGGCGTCCGCATCGACATGCGGGTTCGCCGTGTAAAGCCCGTCGACGTCCGACAGCAGCACAACTGCGTCAGCCCGTGCCGCCTGTCCGATGCGCGCCGCGAGCCGGTCATTGTCGCCAAAGCGGATCTCCGCCGTGGCGACGCTGTCATTCTCGTTCACGACCGGTACGACGTCGAGCGCCATCAGCCGTTCCAGCGTGGCCGACGCATTGAGATAGCGGCGGCGGTTTTCCAGATCGTCCAGCGTCACCAGCATCTGCGCCGCGGTGATGCCGTTTTCGTGGAGCAGGCTGGCCCAGCATTGCGACAGTGCGATCTGGCCAGTGGCGGCCGCCGCCTGCGCGTCCTCCAGCGAGCCGCGCCCGCCTCTGGGCAGCTTCAGCCGTCGTGCGCCAAGCGCGATCGCGCCGGAGGAGACGATGATGATCTGCTGCCCCGCCGTCTTGCGGGCCGCGATGTCGGCCACCAGCGTGCGCAGCCATGCCGTGCGCACTTCGCCCTGGGGATCGACGAGCAGCGCCGAGCCGATCTTGATGACGAGGCGGCGGATTTGCGGAGGGGGAAAGCCGGAGAGGGAGGGGGTCATCTATGTCTTCCTCCCCTCCCGCAGGCGGGAAGGGTTGGGGTGAACGCGAGCGAAGCGGGCCTTGGGTCCGGGGAGAGGTGATCAGCGCCGTTGCCCGGTACCATCGGCCTGAGGGAGGGGAGAATCAGAGGGGCGACCACGGCTTGTCGTCTTCTTCCATCCTATCTTCATCCTCATCCTCTTCGCCGGGGTGGTCCAGCAAGGGCAATACCGCATCCAGCAGTGCCGGCACGCCTTCGCCGGTCGCGCCGGAGATGATGAACAGCTCCTCCACGCCGGCCTCTTCCCGGAGCTGGCCGGCAATGTCCTCCATCAGGTCCGGGCCCAGCAGGTCGCCCTTGTTGAGCGCCACGATCTGCGGCTTTTCGTCCAGGCCGCCGCCATAGGCCGCGAGTTCATCCTGGACGATGCGGAATTGTTCGATGGGGTCGTCGCCGGTCGCGTCGATCAGGTGCAGCAGCACCCGGCAACGCTCGACATGGCCCAGGAAGCGGTCGCCGATGCCGGCCCCCTCGGCCGCGCCCTCGATCAGGCCGGGAATGTCGGCCAGGACGAATTCCCGGTCGCGATGCAGCACCACGCCCAATTGCGGCTTTGTGGTGGTGAAGGCGTAGGCGCCGACCTTCGCCTTGGTGTTGGTGACCTGGTTGATGAAGGTGGACTTGCCCGCATTGGGCATGCCGACCAGCCCGACATCGGCCAGCAGCTTCAGCCGCAGCCATACCCACATTTCCTGCCCCGGCCAGCCCGTGCCATGTTGGCGCGGGGCGCGGTTGGTGCTGGTCTTGTAGGACAGGTTGCCGCGTCCGCCATCGCCGCCGCGCAGCAGCACGATGCGCTGGCCGACTTCGGTGAAGTCGGCAAGCAGTGCCTGCTCATATTCCATCGTGCCGTCCTCATCCTCGGTGCCGTCTATGGGCGTGGGATCGGACAGGATTTGCGTGCCGACCGGCACCTTGATGACGAGGTCGTCGCCGCCGGCGCCATAGCGGTTCTTGCCCATACCGGGCATGCCGCGCTGCGCCTTGAAATGTTGGGTGTAGCGGAAGTCGATCAGGGTGTTCAGTCCCGCCACCGCCTCGAAGATGATGTCGCCGCCCTTGCCGCCGTTGCCGCCGTCGGGACCGCCATATTCGACATATTTTTCGCGCCGGAAACTGACCGCGCCGGGACCGCCCCAGCCGGACTTGATGTAAATCTTCGCTTGATCAAGAAAATGCATCGCGCGCCCATAGCGGTTTATGCGGCGGAATTAAACAGGGGCGCGGCAAAAGCGGCCGCTTCTTCCAAAACACTGTCGGGCTGGGGGGAAGGCGGCGCAAAGCCGCCCTCCCGGCCGCAAGGGGTCAGGCCGCCAGAGCGGGCAGCGAATCGCCGTAAAGATCCATCGACGAATCCGTCATCATGGGGATTGCGCGCCCTTCCTCAGCGACGCCCTGCTCGAAGATCAGGCAGTCGGCCGCCGCGCCGCGAGCGAGGCTGAAGCGCCTTTCCGTCTTTCCCCTGTAGTGGAAGCCGATCTTGCGCAGGACGTTGCCGGACGCCGGATTGTCCACGAAATGGGCGGCGCGCGTGTCGCGGACGCCCGAGGCGCGGGCCATGCACATGACGGCGCTGGCTGCCTCGGTCGCGAAGCCGAGCCCCCAATAGGGGCGGGCGATCCAATAGCCCAGTTCGACCGCGCCATCCTGCGCCCTGTGGAGGCCGCAGCCGCCCACCAGGCGCGGCGCGCCCTTGGTACGGGTGAAGGCGAGCAGGTTGGGCAGGCGCAGGTCCTGCGGCTGGGCCAGGAATGCCTCCGCATCGGCCAGGCCATAGGCGGCCGGCGCGCGGGCCAGATTGCGCAGGACGGCTGGGTCGCCGATTGCGTCGGCAAGGGCGCGGGCATCTTCCATCCAGCCAGGCCGCAGCAACAGGCGGGGGGTACGGGCGAACATCGAAAGTCTCCTAATCTCCGGCGCGCCAATGACCGTGAAAAGTTACGGCTTGACGACTGTCTTCTCTGGCTGGGCCCCGCCCGCATGACGCGCGAGAAAGGCCACGGTTCCAGAGAGTTGAGGGAAATTCAGGGGAGACGGCTTTTGATACGAAAAGGGGCGCTCCCGGAAGGGGCGCCCCTTGTTTCCCTCGAACACTGGCGGTCTGGCCAAAAGCCGTTCCGTCAGGAGGATCGCCCCGATTGCGAGGGACGATCCGTCATCGATCGTCCGTTATTCGGCTGCTTCGGCCATGGCGTCGACCGACACATATTTGCGGCCGAGCTTGCCGGTGTGGAATACCACGCGGCCTTCACCCAGCGCGAACAGCGTGTGGTCCTTGCCCATGCCGACATTGCGGCCGGGATAGACGCGGGTGCCGCGCTGGCGAATGATGATGTTGCCGCCGATCACTTCCTGACCGCCGAACTTCTTCACGCCAAGGCGCTTCGATTCCGAATCGCGACCGTTGCGCGACGAACCGCCAGCTTTCTTATGTGCCATGACTTAAACTCCTCGTGACTTTGCTGCGGCTCAGGCGATCGACACGATCTTGAGGATCGTGTGATTCTGGCGATGGCCGTTGCGACGACGGTAGTTGTGCCGACGGCGCTTCTTGAAAACGATGACCTTCTCGCCCTTCGCCTGCGCGATGATTTCGGCGGCGACGGTCAGCTTGGCTGCGTCCTTCACGTCGCTGCCTTCGCCGGCGAACAGGACGTCATCCAGCGTCACCTTGTCGCCAGCCTCACCGGCCAGCTTCTCGACGACGATCTTGTCTCCGGCGGCGACGCGATATTGCTTGCCGCCCGTGCGCACGACTGCGAACATGGCTCTTCTCTTCTCGTTCAAATCTGCTTTACGCAGATCGTCGAGGGACTATGCCCTGTTGGACCCGCGCGGGAATGTGGCCCGCTACTGGAATGACTCGCCCATGTCAACCGGCAAGCGCGGCATTCGGGGCTGGTTTTTGGCCTGGTCCGTCCCTATCTTCGCCCAGCGCAGGGCCAGCGGACGGCCAGCGAAGGGATAGCATCACGGATGACGCCAGCGCCATACAGGAATGAAGCCTTGGCGGGCCGGTTGTTGTTCATCCTGACATTGTGGCTGTCGCTGAGCGTCGCCCTGTTGAGCGCACTCGCGCCCCTGGGGCCGCCGTCCAGCCGGTTCACTGGCTCCGCCTTCAATCCGGCCACCACCAGCGTGGTGTTGAAGGCCCGCGCCCATGCCAGTCCCGTTGCCATGCAGGCAATGGAGCCGGATGACGACGGAAGGGCGTCGTGGCCGACGTTCGCCGTGGGCGTGCCGGGGGTCGTGGCGATGCTGCTGGCTGTCGTCCTGCCATATGCCGGCAACCGATTCCCGCGTTCCTCCTTCTCCTTCCCGCCCTTGCGCCTGCTGTCCCGCCAACGGGCGCGGGCGCCTCCTGTTCTTTCCTGACGCATCGTTTCCAGGCCGCCGTTGCGGCCGCCGTCAGGAAAAAGGAGCCCCTTCATGACCCGCAGAAGATCGCGACGCGGCGGCACCAGGCCGTCCCGCCGCCGTCCGCCATGGTGGTTCATGCCCGCCGTCATGGCGGGATTGGGCGCGGCCGGCGCCTTATTGTCGGCGGCGATGCTGACCATCGCTGAATGAATATGATATGCCGCCGATGGAGGAAGCCCCTCCGTCGGCGGCCAGGGAAAGACACTCCATGCCCCATCACACGCCCCTGATCGGAACGATCGTCGCGGGCCTTGTCGTTGCCTTTGTCATGGGCGCCATCGCCCATCGCCTGAAATTGTCGCCGCTCGTCGGCTATCTGGTCGCCGGCATCATCGTCGGGCCGTTCACGCCGGGCTTCGTCGCCAATGCCAGCCTGGCCAATGAGCTGGCGGAAATCGGCGTCATCCTGCTGATGTTCGGCGTCGGCCTGCATTTCTCCCTGCGTGACCTGCTGTCGGTGAAGAACATCGCCGTGCCCGGCGCGATTGGCCAGATCGCCGTGGCGACGCTGATGGGCATGGGCCTGGCGCATGTCATGGGCTGGCCGCTGCTCGGCGGGCTGGTCTTCGGCCTTGCGCTGTCGGTGGCGAGCACGGTCGTCCTGCTGCGCGCCCTGCAGGGGGCGGACCTGGTGGAAACCCGCAGGGGCCGGATCGCCGTGGGATGGCTGATCGTCGAGGATCTGGTGATGGTGTTGGCGCTGGTGCTGCTCCCTGCGCTTGCCGGCGTCATGAACAATGCCGATGCGTCGGGCGGGGCGGCGGCCCTGCTGGCGCCGCTGCTGGGCACGCTGCTGAAGGTCGCGGGCTTCGTCGCGCTGATGCTGGTGGTTGGCCGGCGCGTCATTCCCTGGGCGCTGCACTGGGTCGTCCATAGCGGATCGCGCGAGCTGTTCCGCCTCGCCGTCCTGGCGATCGCGCTGGGCGTCGCCTTTGGCGCGGCGGTCGCCTTCGACGTGTCCTTTGCGCTCGGGGCCTTCTTCGCCGGCATGATCCTGGGCGAGACGCCGCTCAGCCGCCGTGCGACCGAGGAGACGCTGCCGCTGCGGGATGCTTTTGCGGTGCTTTTCTTCGTCTCGGTCGGCATGCTCTTCAATCCGGCGGTGCTGGTCGAGCAGCCGTTGCCGTTGTTGGTCACGGTGGCGATCATCATCGTCGGCAAGTCGATCGCCGCCTTCGCTATCGTCCGCGCCTTCGGTCATCCGGGCGATACGGCGCTCACCATCGCGGCGAGCCTGGCGCAGATCGGGGAATTCTCCTTCATCCTGGCGTCATTGGGCACGGGGCTGGGGGTGTTGCCGGCCGAGGCGCGCGACCTGATCCTTGCCGGCGCGATCGTGTCGATCTTTCTCAATCCGCTGATCTTCTCGCTCATCGTGCGCGGGCACAAGCAGGAGGAGGTCGAGGAAGAGGCGCAGGCGGAAAGGGCTAAGGCCAAGGCAAGCATCGGCCCACGCATCGGCCATGTCATCCTGGTCGGCTATGGCCGGGTGGGGAAGCTGATCGCGGATCGGCTGGCCGAGAAGGGCGCGCATTTCGTGGTGGTCGAAGCAGATGCCGACCGGGCGGAGGAGGCGGAGGAAGCGGGCCTCACGGTCGTGCGCGGCAGCGCGCTGGAGGACCGGCACCTACGGGCGGCGGGCATAATCGAGGCACGGCGCTTGCTGATCGCCGTGCCTGAAGGGTTTGAGGGCGGCGCGATCCACGAACATGCGCGTCATCTCAATCCCGACCTTCAGGTCATCGCCCGCGCCCATTCCGATGCGGAGGTCAAGCATCTGGAGGGGCTGGGCGTACCCCATGTGGTGATGGGGGAGAGGGAACTCGCGGCGCGGATGCTGTCGCTCTGCGGTGCGGGCTAGAGCGACGCGGGTCAAGACGAGAGCGTTTCCACTCATGATGGAAACGCTCCAGAGGCCGATCGCCTGGAAATCGTTCCATGGACCGGCATCTGAAGCTCGTCGACACTGTGGGGCAGGTGTCGGACGAGCTTCATCTCTTCAGCCTCTCGGCTTGCGCGGGCCGCTCTTGCGCGGGCCGCCCTTGAAGGGTCGCGCGCCATAAGCGGGCTGTGGTCCGCGCCCTTCATTGGGGCGGCCTTTGCCGCGCGGGCCGCCGTCGCGCCGGTTCTCGCGCGCCATTTCGCGGGGCTTGCCCTCGATCTGTTCGATCGCGACTTCCGCCCCCTCGTCGCTTGCCTGCCCGGTGCGTTTCACCGCGCCGATGAACTTCGCCGCGATGGCGGAGGGGATTTCGAACATCGTTTCATTGGCGGCGATGCGGATCGCGCCGATTTCCTGCCGTGACACATGGCCGCGGCGGCAGATCAGCGGCAATATCCAGCGCGGATCGGCGTTCTGGTTGCGGCCGATGTCCATGCGGAACCAGACCGTATCCTCAAAGCCCGGACGCGGCCCGTCGCGGCGCGCGGGTGCCTCGCTCGCATCCAGCAGTTCCTCCGGGGCGGGGAGGGCGGCACGGGCGCTCCTCACCAGCATGGCGGCGATTTCCTTGGGCGATTTTTCGGCCAGCAGCTCTGCCCCCAGGGCCCAGTCCTGCTCGTCGAGTTCGGCACGCTCCATCAGCTTCTCGCGCAGGCGCGCATTGTCCTGCTCCTGGATCGCTTCCTTGCCGGGCGGGGTGCCCCATTCGACGGGAATCTTCGCGCCGCGCAGCATGGATTCGACCCTCCGGCGGCGGGGGTAGGGGACGATCAGCACGGCCGTGCCCTTCTTGCCGGCGCGGCCGGTGCGGCCGGAGCGGTGCTGCATCGTTTCCGCGTCGCGCGGGATTTCGACATGGACGACGAGGCTGAGATTGGGGAGGTCGATGCCGCGCGCGGCCACGTCGGTGGCGACGCAGACCCGCGCCCGGCGGTCGCGCAGCGCCTGGAGCGCGTGGTTGCGCTCATTCTGGCTGTGCTCGCCCGACAGCGCCACCGCCGCGAAGCCGCGTTCCGTCAGGCTGGCGTGCAGGTGCCGGACATTGTCGCGGGTGGCGCAGAAGAGGATCGCCGTTTCCGCCTCATGATAGCGCAGCAGGTTGACCACCGCATTTTCGATATCGGCGGGCGCGACCGTTACCGCCTGGTAGCTGATGTCGCCATGGCCGCGTTCATCGCTGACCGTGGAGATGCGCAGTGCGTCCTTCTGGTAGCGCTTGGCCAGCGCCACGATCGGCTTGGGCATGGTGGCGGAGAAAAGCAGCGTGCGGCGGTTGTCGGGCGCGCCGTCGAGAATCTCCTCCAGATCCTCGCGGAAGCCCATGTCGAGCATTTCGTCCGCTTCGTCGAGCACCACCGTCTTGATGGCGGACAGGTCGAGCGCGCCGCGTTCCAGATGATCGCGCAGGCGGCCCGGGGTGCCGACGACGATATGCGCGCCTTGCGAAAGCGCGCGGCGTTCCTTGGCGGCGTCCATGCCGCCCACGCAGGTGGTGATGCGGGCGCGGGCCTCGCCATAGAGCCATTCCAGTTCGCGCGCGACCTGAAGCGCCAGTTCGCGGGTCGGCGCGATCGCCAGCGCCAGCGGCCGGGCGGCGACGGGCAGGCGGTTCTGGTCGCCCAGCAGTTCGGTTGCCATGGCAAGGCCGAAGGCGACCGTCTTGCCCGATCCGGTCTGCGCCGAGACGATGAGGTCGCGGCCTTCGGCTTCGGTCTGGGTGACCTCTGCCTGCACGGGCGTCAGGCTTTCATAGCCTTTCCGCGTCAGCGCGTCGGACAGGAGGGCAGGGAGGTGTTCGAAAGACATTTCTATTTCCATCGGTAAAGCGACCCGCCATTCCCGACGGATACATGATGACCTGTTTGTCGCTTCAGCCGATGCGGAAGCCGGGGCGGAAGGTCACTCGCCCCGAAGTTCACACCGTCCCTTGGCGATTCCGCCGAAGGTCACGGTGTCCTCCCCGCAAGGGGAGAATAGCCCAAATAAGAAGGCCGCCTTCCCCCGCAAAGAGGGAAGGCGGCCCCTTTTTCTCTCATCCGCGAGGGATCAGACCGAAGCGACTTCCGCCACGTCGACCTTCACGCCCGGGCCCATCGAGGACGACAGGGCGATCTTGCGGACATATTTGCCCTTCGAACCCGACGGCTTCGCCTTGACGATCGCGTCGACGAAGGCGTCGAAATTCTTGCGCAGGTCCTCGGCCGAGAAGCTGGCCTTGCCGAGGCCGGCGTGGATGATGCCGGCCTTTTCGACGCGGAATTCGATCTGGCCGCCCTTGGCAGCCTTGACCGCTTCGGCGACGTTCGGGGTGACGGTGCCCAGCTTCGGGTTCGGCATCAGGCCCTTGGGACCCAGAACCTTACCCAGGCGACCGACCAGACCCATCATGTCGGGAGTGGCGATCACGCGCTGGAAGTCGATATTGCCGGCCTGGATCGAGTCCAGCAGGTCTTCTGCACCCACGATATCGGCGCCAGCGGCGGTCGCGGCTTCAGCCTTGTCGCCACGGGCGAACACGGCGACGCGCACGTCCTTGCCGGTGCCGGCGGGCAGGGTCACGACGCCGCGGACCATCTGGTCGGCGTGACGCGGATCGACGCCCAGGTTGATCGCGATTTCGACGCTTTCGTCGAACTTGGCGGTCGCGTGGGTCTTGATGAGGCCCAGCGCCTCGTCGACGCCGTGCAGCTTTTCGCGGTCAACGGCAGCGGCCAGGACCTTCGCCTTTTTCGTCAGCTTTGCCATGATCTCAGCCCTCCACCACTTCGAGGCCCATCGCGCGGGCGGAGCCTTCGATGATCTTCGTCGCCGCGTCGATATCGTTCGCGTTCAGGTCAACCATCTTGGCCTGCGCGATTTCGGCGAGCTGGGCGCGGGTGATCTTGCCGGCGACGACCTTGCCCGGTTCCTTGGAACCCGACTTCAGATTGACGGCCTTCTTGATGAGGTAGGTGGCGGGCGGCTGCTTCGTCACGAAGCTGAACGAACGGTCCGCATAGACGGTGATGATGGTCGGCAGCGGCGTGCCCTTTTCCATCTTTTCCGTCGAGGCGTTGAACGCCTTGCAGAATTCCATGATGTTCACACCGCGCTGACCCAGCGCCGGACCGATCGGCGGCGAGGGGTTGGCGGCTCCAGCGGGCACCTGGAGCTTGATATAGCCCGTAATCTTCTTGGCCATTTTCACTCACTCTGTTGCTGGTGGATTTGCGAGCAAATCCACCGGTTCAAGTTTAGCGGTCAAGCAGCGGACTTAACATCCGCCTCCCGCACTTACCCTTGTCATCATCCCGGTGAAGGCCGGGACCTCAGGCCGCAAGGGAACGGCGTGAAGGCACGAAACCCCGGCCTGCGCCGGGGTGACGTGAAATCATTTGGACAGTTCGACCTGCTCGAAGTCCAGTTCGACCGGGGTGGCGCGGCCGAAGATCGACACGGACACCTTGACCCGGTTCTTTTCGAAATCCAGCTCCTCGACCGTGCCGTTGAAGCTGGCGAAGGGGCCGTCCAGCACCTTGACGCTGTCGCCGATCTCGTAATCGACGTTGATCTTGTGCTTGGGCGCGGCCTCTGCCGCCTTCTGCGCGCCGAAATAGCGGGCGGCGTCCGCCTCGCTGATGGCCTGCGGCTTGCCGCTCGACCCCAGGAAGCCCGTCACCTTCGGCGTGTTCTTGACGAGGTGATAGATGTCGTCGTTCATCGCCAGCTTGGCGAGGACATAGCCGGGCATGAACTTGCGCTCGACCTGCACCTTCTTGCCGCGCTTTACCTCCGTCACGGTCTCGGTGGGGACTTCCACCTGCTCGACCAGCTGGGAGAGGCCCATGCGCTCGGCTTCGGACAGGATCGATTCCTTGACCTTGTTCTCGAAGCCCGAATAGGCGTGGATGATGTACCAGCGCGCCATGTTACCGTCTCAAACTCCCGTTTAGGCCGTTATGCCTGGCCGGCGGCGAACGCCAGCAGCCACTGGACGACCGCGCCGAAGAAGGTGTCGATGCCGAAGAAGAACAGGCCCAGCAGCGAGGTCATGATGACCACCATCACGCCGGTCATGATCGTTTCGCGGCCGGTGGGCCACACGATCTTCGACGCTTCGGTCTTCACCTGATTGACGAATTCGCCCGGAGAAACCTTCGCCATCGCCTGCCTCAAAACCCTTCGAACAAACACCAAAGCGCGAAGCAACAGTCCGCCCTCCCGATCCCGCCCTGTTTGGCGTCCGGGGGTGCGGCCGCGCTTCGCGACCCATGCTTCGTCAAGCGCAGCTAGCCGCGAAACCCCGATATTTCAAGGGGTCGCGGCCAGTTCGCCTGGCAGGAGTGGAGGGACTCGAACCCCCGGCATTCGGTTTTGGAGACCGACGCTCTACCAACTGAGCTACACTCCTGCACTGGCCGGGGCCAGCGAAGGAGGGCGCTTTAGCGTGGCATGCCGGGGAGAGCAAGCGGGAAACTGAGCGCATGTTCCGATCGCCTGGAAATCGCCCTAGAGGAAATTGCCGCCCTTCATGATGCGCCGCACGCGTCCCTGCACGGGCATGCGGTCGAACGGCGTGTTCCCGGCCTGTGCAGCCATCTTTCCCGAATCCACGATCCAGGGCGCGTCCGGATCGACGAAGATCAGGTCCGCTGCGCTGCCCGCCGCGAAGCTGCCGCCATTGACGCCCAATATCCGCGCCGGATTGGCGCTGAGCAGCATCATCAGCCGGTTGAGCGTCACATGCCCGTCCCGCACCAGGTTGAGCGAGAGGGCGAGCAGCGTTTCGGCACCCGCCATGCCGGGGGCGGCGTCGGCGAAGGGGAGGCGCTTGTCCTCCGGCCCGCGGGGATCGTGGCTGGACGTGATGACGTCGACGGTGCCGTCGGCGACCGCGGCGATGGTGGCCCTTCGGTCATCCTCCGACCGCAGCGGCGGAGAGAGCCGGGCGAAGGTGCGGAAGTCCGTCACGGCATTGTCGGAGAGGAAGAGATAGGCCGGGCTGATGCCGCAGGTGACCTTGAGGCCCTCTGCCTTGGCCGCGCGGATCAGGTCGAAACCGGCGCCGGTCGTCACCAGCCGGAAATGGATCGCGCCGCCCGTCGCCCGCGCCAGCATGATGTCGCGGGCGATGGCCATCGCCTCTGCGCAGGCGGGCGCGTGGGGCAGGCCGAGCCGCGTCGCCGTCTCGCCGCTGGTCGCCACCGCCTTGCCCGTCAGGCCGCTGTCCTCCGCATGGGTGATGACGGTGAGGCCAAGGCCCGAGGCATAGGAGAGCACGCGCATCATCACGCCTGAATCGGCGATCCACTGGCGTCCGGTGCCGACCGCCCTTGCCCCTGCCGCCTGCATCATGCCGATCTCGGCCAGTTCGGCGCCCTTGAGGCCGCGCGTTGCCGCCGCGATGGGGTGGACCCAGAAGTCGGGCTTGCCCGCGCGCGTCGCCTGGCGGATGAGGCCGGCATCGTCCAGGGGCGAGGATTGATCCGGCATCAGCGCTGCGCGGGTGATGCCGCCGAAGTGGAAGGCGGGCTTGTCGGTGGCAAAGACGCCGAGGTCGATCAGTCCGGGCGCGACGACGAGGCCGGCTGCATCGATGGTTTCCGCATCGGCCGGGACGGCGACATCGCCCGCCGCCGCGATGCGGTCATCCTCGATCAGGATGATGCCGGGCGAGAGGTCCGTGGCGGCAGGGTCTGCCAGCTTGCCGTTGATGATGGCGATTCTGGTCATCGGGCTGCGCTCCATCCCTCTGTCTTTCCGAGGGGCTGTTCCTGAAGGGGAATGCCGGGCTTCGACAGGGTCGGCGCCAGTGGCGGGACAGGGGTTTTCATGCCCAGCCCTCCACGCCGCGCGCGCCACGGGTCAGTACGTCCAGGCAGGCCATGCGGATGGCGACGCCCATCTCCACCTGCTCCGTGATCGCGGAGCGTTCCGGGTGGTCGGCGACGACGCTGGCGATCTCCACACCCCGGTTCATCGGGCCGGGATGCATGACCAGCGCGTCGGGCCGGGCGATCGCCAGCCGTTCCGGCGTCAGCCCGTAGAGCATGTGATATTCGCGGGCGGAGGGAATGAAGGCGCCGTCCATCCGCTCATTCTGGAGCCGCAGCATCATGACGACGTCCGCGCCGTCCAGCCCTTCGTCCATGCGATGGCAGGGCGTGGCGCCCAGCATCTCGACCTCTGGCGGCATCAGCGTCGGCGGGGCGACGGCGCGGACCTGCGCGCCGAGCGCGGCGAGGCAGAGCATGTTCGAGCGCGCCACCCGGCTGTGCAGGACATCGCCGCAAATCGCGACGACCAGCCCCTCGAACCCGCCCTTGCGCCGCCGGATGGTGAGGGCGTCGAGCAGCGCCTGGGTCGGGTGCTGGTGCCAGCCGTCGCCTGCGTTCAGCACCGGGCAGTCGACCTTGTCCGCGATCAGCGCGACCGCGCCCGAACTGGCGTGGCGGATGACGATCACGTCGGCGGCCATGGCGTTGAGCGTCATGGCGGTGTCGATCAGCGTTTCGCCCTTCTTCACGCTGGACTGGCCGGCGTGCATGTTGACGACGTCCGCGCCCAGCCGCTTGCCCGCGATTTCGAAGGACAGCAGGGTGCGCGTGCTGTTTTCGAAAAAGGCGTTGATCTGGGTCATGCCCGCCAGCCGGTCGTCATGCTTGCGCGCGCCGCCCCGGTTGCTCCTTGCCCAATGTTCCGCCTCGTCTAGCAGGAAACGGATTTCCCAGGGCTTGAGGTCGGCGATGGACAGCAGGTGCCGATGCGGAAACAACGCCCGGCCGGTCAGGTCGGGCGGGGCGGAGGAAACGGTGATGTCGGGCATGAGCCCACCCTTTAGGCGAGGGTGGGGGACAGGGCAAGTATGCTCCCCCTTTCCTTCCCCCGCGCGGTCAGCCCCGGCCGAGCCAGCGGCCGAGCAGCGTGCCGTCCTTCAACACCTCCCGCGCCGCATTATGCCCCGGCGCGCCGGTCACCCCACCGCCCGGATGCGTGCCCGCGCCGCACATGTAGAGGCCCTTCAATGGTCCGCGATAGGCGCCGTGGCCCAGGACCGGGCGAGCCGCCCAGAGCTGGTCCAGGGTCATGTTGCCATGCATGATGTCGCCGCCGACCAGGCCGAATTTCCGTTCCAGGTCGAGCGGGGAGAGGATGTCCCGCGCGATCACCGATCGGGCGAAGCCGGGCGCATGCGCGTCGACCGTCGCGATGATGTGATCCGCCGCCGCCTCTCGTTCCTCATCCCAGCTGCGGCCGTCGGGCAGGACCGGCGCGAATTGCTGGCAGAAGAGGCTGGCCACATGGCATCCGGGCGGGGCGAGGCTTTCGTCCACGGTCGAGGGGATCAGCATCTCGACGATCGGCTGGCGCGACCAGCCCTCGCGCTTCGCGTCCATATAAGCGCGGTCCATATAGTCGAGCGTCGGCGCGATGGTGATGCCCGACTGGTGATGTTCGCCCACGCCGGGCAGGCAGGTGAAGTCGGGCAGGGACGACAGCGCGACATTCATGCGGAAGGTGCCCGATGCCGCCTTGAACCCGCGGATACGCTTCAGGAAATCCTGCGGCAGGTCGGCCGGGTCCATAAGCCGCTCATAGAGCAGTTTGGGGCCGACATTGGCGATGATCGCCCGGCCCATCACTTCCTCGCCGCTTTCCAGCCGGACGCCCACGGCGCGCGCGCCGTCGACCAGCACGGACGCGACCGGCGCCTCCAGGCTGATCTCCACCCCCAGGTCGCGCACGACCTGGGCCATGATGCGGGTGATCGTGCCCATGCCGCCGACGCTGTGGCCCCAGGCGCCCTTCTTCCCGTTCACCTCCCCGAAGACATGATGCAGCAGCACATAGGCGCTGCCCGGCGCGTCGGGCGAGGCGTAGTTGCCCACCACAGCGTCGAAGCCGAAGGCGGCCTTCACCGCCTCGCTCTCGAACCAGCCGTCGAGGAAGCCGCGCGCTGAGCGGGTGAACAGTTCGAGCACGTCCCGCTGCTGTTCCAGCGTCAGTCCGCCGATCCGCCGGCCCTGCCGGAGCGCGGCGGCGATCATCGCCAGCCCGTCGCCTGCATTGGGAGGTGTGCGCAGCGTCATGTCGCGCAACAGGTCGGCGACGACCTCCAGCGCGTCATAATAAGCGGGGAGGGTGGCGGCATCCCTGCTGCTGAACTTCGCGAACTCCGCCTGCGTCCGTTCCAGCCCGCCGCCCAGCTTCAGATAGCGGCCGTCCGGCTGGGGGAAGAAGTTGCTGATCGGCCGTTCGAGCACGCGATAGCCATGTTCGGCCAGCGCCATGTCGCGGATGATCCGGGGGTGGAGCAGGCTGACCGTGTAGCTGGCCACGGAATTGCGGAAGCCGGGGTGGAATTCCTCCGTCACGGCGGCGCCGCCGACAATGGCGCGCCGTTCGACTATCCGCACCCGGTACCCGGCGCGCGCCAGATAGAAGGCGCAGACCAGGCCGTTATGGCCGCCGCCGATGATGACCGCGTCATAGGCCCTGGTCATGCCGGCTTCATCCCGCGGCCGCTGCGCGCTGCAGCCGCGTCACGCCTGGCTGCGCGGGATATTTGTCGAAAGTGAGCCACGGCCCGGCATAGGGCGAAAGCGGCCGCCGCTCATCCCCCGCATAAGGTATGCGGGAGAAGAAATGCCGACGGGTCCGTTCCGCGCATCGGGAATGGATGGCATGCAGCGCCCATGCCGCGTCGGAACACGCCTCCATGCCATATTTCACTATCTTAGCCCCACCCAAGCTGACACGTTTTACACATGTACAATAATCGCCTGCCCACGGCAATGGCGGGAGGACGCGTCCTATGCGGTCCTTTCCGGCACGTCGCTCCAGTCGGCCAATATGCTGTCGCGGTTGGCCACGGCTTCCCACGGGAATACGAACCAGTCCTTCGTGACGCTGCGGTCGATCCTGTCCGCGCAATAGTCCACGCTCGCCGCGGACCGGATATTGTCCATCAGGACGGCAAAGCGCGCTGATCCCGCCGGAGCGGCGGCCAGGGCATGGCGCACGGCGTTGATCGTCCGTCCGCTGTCGTTGATGTCGTCGACGAACAGCAGCCTTTCGCCGGCTGCGGCGCGCTCCGCCAGTCTGGCGAGCAGCGCATCGCCGAAGTCGGGCAGCTTCGCCGAGAGATCGACGGACAGCATGGCAATGCCGGTAGCATGACTGAGATAGGTGGCGGGAACGAGGCCGCCACGGCCCATGCCCACCAGATAATCGGGGCGCCATTGCGACGCTGTCATGGCCCGGACCAGCGCGTCGATCTGACCGAGAAAGGCATTCATGGTGATGGGCGTCAGGATCGGCTGGTCCATCGCGTCACGTCGCCGCAGCCAGATGCGCCCTGGCGTCTGCTGCCGCGCCGTAGCGGCGCGCCAGCACCGCACAGGCCATCAACTGGATCTGATGGAAGAGCATGAGCGGCAGCAGGATCGGTCCCACCGCGTTGGCGGGGAACAGCACACCGGCAATGGGGACGCCCGTCGCCAGGCTTTTCTTCGATCCGCAGAATTGCAGCACGATCGCATCCTCCCGCGACAGGCCGAGCAGCCGCCCCAGCAAATGAGTGAAGAGCAGGACGGTGGCCAGCATGGCGATGCAGATCGCCGCCAGCAACAGCAATTCGCCGCGCGACACCTTCTGCCACAATCCTTCCACCACCGCCGCGCTGAAGGCGGCATAGACCACCAGCAGGATCGACCCGCGATCCACCCGACCCATCATTGCCCTGTGCCGGCTGATGAAGCCGCCGATCCATGGTCGCGAAAGGTGCCCGACGATGAAGGGCAGCAATAGCTGCAGCAGGATATCCTCGATCGAGGAGAGCGAGATCAGGTTGCCGGTCCCGCTTTCTTCCATCGTCAGCGCGACGAGCGCGGGCGTCAGCACGATACCCAGCAGGTTGGAGAAGGATGCGCTGACCACCGCCGCCGCGACATTGCCCCGCGCAATGGCGGTGAAGGCGATCGAGGATTGGACGGTCGAGGGCAGCAAGGTCAGGAACAGCAAGCCCGCACGCATCGAAGGTGGGATTGCCGTCGCCTGTCCGGTCGCAAGCCCGATCAGGGGAAAGACCGCGAAGGTCGTGCCCAGCGTCGCCAGATGCAGTTTCCAGGCCCGGGTACCGTCCCAGATCGCGTCGCGCGACAGCTTTGCGCCGTGCAGGAAGAAGAGCAGGACGATGCCGGCGTCCGCAGCGGCGCCGGCCACAGCAGCGGCGCTTCCGCGCGCTGGCAGAAGCGATGCAAGCGCCACCGTACCGATCAGCAGCAGCAGGAAAGGGTCCAGAATCTCGCGCAGGCGTTGCATTGGGTCGCCTTTAGGCAGGATGGTCGGAAAAGGATAGACGCGCCTGCGCCGATCAGCCAACAGTCGCGGCGGACGAGGGAGCGCGGAAACGGGCGCAGGAACAGCAAGGAGATTCCGGTCGTGAGCGAGGGGATAGGCATCCTGGACAATCAGGGCATTATCGAGATCCATATCGACCGGCCCGACAAGAAGAATGCGCTGACCGCAGACATGTACCGCGCGATGACCGGTGCGCTGGTGGACGCAGCCGCCCGGACCGAAATCGGCGCCGTGCTGTTCGCGGGAAAGGGCGACGCCTTCTGCGCGGGTAATGACCTGAAGGATTTCATGGCCGGCCCGCAGGGCGGCGAGGCGGCCTTTGCCTTCATCCGCGCCATCGCCAATTTCGAAAAGCCGATCGTCGCGGCGGTCCAGGGGCTTGCCGTGGGCGTGGGGACGACCATGCTGTTCCATTGCGACCTGGTCTATGCGGCGCCCGATGCGCGCTTCGTCATGCCCTTCGTCAATCTGGGGATCGTGCCGGAGGCGGGGTCGAGCCTGCTGGCGCCGGCAGCGCTGGGCTATGCCAAGGCGGCCGCCATGCTTCTGCTGGGCGAGCCGCTGGATGCGCAGGCCGCCGATCAGGCGGGCCTTGTCACCGCGATCGTGCCGGGCGACGTGCTGCTGGACCACGCCCGGCGGAAGGCGGCGATGCTGATGGCCAAGCCGCCCCAGGCGCTGGCCGCGACGCGCCGGCTGATGAAGGGCGACCTGACGGCGTTGAACCAGCGGATCGAGGAAGAGGCGCGTCTTTTCCGCGAGACGCTTCAATCCGCCGAGGCGCAGGAGGCGTTCGCGGCCTTCTTCGAAAAGCGCGCGCCAGTTTTCCGCCGCTAACGCCGTCCGAAGCGTATTTCACTGACGATCACGGCCGCGACCACCAGCACGCCGCCCAGCAGGGCGCTGCCGGGCAGGCGTTCGCCGGCGATCCAGCCGATGAGGCCGGCCCAGACCGGCTCCCCGGCATAGATCAGCGTCGCCCGCGTCGCCGACACGCTGCATTGCGCCCAGTTCATCACGAGCTGGATCAGCGCCGTCATCAGCCCCAGGCCGCAAGCCGACAGCGTGACGATCCAGGAAAAGGGCGGAGCAGCCTCTCCCGCTGGCACCATGCAGGCGAAGGCCAGCAGGGAGGTCACCGCCAATTGGATGAAGGTGACGCGCGCCACGTCGACGCGGCCGGCCCACAGGCTGATGAAGATGATCTCCAGCGCAATGGCGATCGTGCTGACCAGCGTCAGCGCCTCGCCCCGGCCGAGCGACAGACCTTCGGCCGGCGCGGCGATCAGCAGCAGCCCGACAAAGGCCAGAGCGACGCCGATCCAGCTTGCCAGGCGCGGCCGCCGGCGCAGGATGGCCCATTGCAATATCGGGACCAGCGGCACATAGGCCGCCGTGATGAAGGCGGAAGTGCTGCTGGGGATTGTCTGCAAACCCCAGGTCTGGAGCGTGTAGCCGCAGAAAATGCCCGAGCCGATCATCGTTCCGGCCAGCCATTCGCGCTGCGTGACGCCGCGCAGGACGGGCAGGGCGAAGGGCAGGGCCATCAGCGCCGCGGTGCCGAAGCGCAGCCCGACGAAGAACAGCGGTCCGCTGTGCCGCATGGCCTGATGCACGATCAGGAAGGTGCCGCCCCACAGCAGCGTGATGCCGATCAGCGCCAGTTCCGGGCGCCCGATCATCAGCCGGTGGGGAGGCGAGGGGTCGGTCGCGGCGCCATGCATGATGCCGCTGGTGCTGCGGATGAGCGTTCAGGTCAAGGGCCGCCTGCGAAATGGAGGACCGTGGCGCCCTGTTCCGCCCACGGGGTCTTGCCCGGCCGTCAGTCCTTGCGCATGTCGTTGCCCGCGCGTTCCATGGCGGCGCCGACGTCGCGCTTTGCTTCGCGCGCTTCGCGTTCGGCGTCGCGCGACGCATTGTCCATGGCCGCGCCGACGCGATCGGACCCTTCGTTTATGGCATTGTCCGCCCTGTCGAGGCCCCGGTCGATCCGGGCGCCGGCCTGGTCCATCGTGTTGCTGACGTCATTGCCGATCGCGGAGCCGGCATTTTCCAGATTATCGGCCGCTTTTTCCGAGCAGGCCGAGAGGCCAAGGACGGTCAGTGCCGACATGGCGGCCAGGAATGATGTGCGCATGGTTCACCCTTATCTTGCCTTCAACAAAGACCTGATAAGCGCCCCGGCGGCGATAAGGTTGCGTAACGATCCTTCACCGGCCGCGCAAACCGAACACCATGGACCTGTCCTGATCCGGGATCAGCCCCTCCAGCACCCGCCAGAATCCGGTGACGGAGCCTTGTCCCGCCTGGGCATAGGCCGCCGCCATCTTTTCCCGCAGAGCGCGGAACAGCTCTGCCTCCAGCGCCATGCCGGCAGCGCTGAGCCGCAGCAATTTCTGCCGCCGGTCATTCGCGCCCTGGCGGGTTTCGATATAGCCCTGCTCGATCAGGTCGTTGAGCACGCGGCCGAGCGACTGCTTGGTGATCGCCAGCAGGCGCAGCAGGTCCTTGACGGTGAGGTCAGGCTGGCGCGAGATGAAATAGAGCGCGCGATGATGCGCCCGGCCCAGCCCCTGCGCGGCGAGCCCCTCGTCGATCGAGCGGGTCAGCGCGGAATAGCCGAAATAGAGCATCTCTATGCCGCGCCGGATCTCGTCCTCGCGCAGGAACAGCGGCGAAGCGGGTGCGATCTGGGACGTCGGGGCGGGGGAGGAAGAAGGGGGAGCGGGCATGCCGGTCGGTTCCAGGCTGAGAGGACAGGGCGGCGTGCATATTGGCGGTTCCGGAAAATAATGACTAGGCTTTCCTTTCGCGCGGCAGGCGCTATATGGCGGTCCGCGCCGGCATTATCCGGCCGATGCTGGGGCGTAGCCAAGCGGTAAGGCAGCGGTTTTTGGTACCGCCATGCGCAGGTTCGAATCCTGCCGCCCCAGCCAGCCGAATCCTCTAGTTTCGGCCTATATTCAGTGACTTATCGGAAAATCGCGACGGAAGAGAGTTGGACCCGGTTCGCCTCATTTGGCCCGGATTTGCCCCCTCTTTTATCGCGATTTTTATCGCGATTTTATCTGGATAGGGGCCGACCAGGATGTCGGACTATGAATCGCACCATCACGCTTACCCCTTCGCTCATCGACGGAATGGCGAAGGGTTCCCTGAACGATCCGCTCACCCCTGGACTGGCAATCCAGATGCTCTCGCGCGGCAAGAAGGTCTGGAAATATATGCGCTGGGTTCCGGGCAAGCAGGGGTTCCTGCGACGAACGCTTGGCACCTATCCAGCTTTTACCATCGCCGCCGCGCGGGAGTGGGCGAACGAACTGAACGCCATGATCGATGCCGGTTCCGATCCAAGAGATATCTGGCAGGAGCAGGAGCGCCGCGACACCATGACGGTGAACAGGGCGCATGTCTTATATATGAATGCGGTTCGGGAAGGGCGGGCCTCCCGGTCCAAGCGCAAGAATAAACCGCGGACAATAGCGGACAAGATCGCCATATTCAGCCGCGATGTTGAGCCCAAGCTGGGTAAAAAGATCATCTATGACGTCACCGAGGACGACCTCATCGCGCTGGTGGAAAAGAAGGGAAAGGCGGCAAAGGTTCGCGCCAACCGGCTCGCTGCGGAATTGAAGGTGTTCTTCGGCTGGACGGCGTCCCTGCGGGGAAAAGAGGTCGGGCTGGAGGTCGATCCGGCCCGCCGCTTGGGCGATCTGCGCTTCCCCGAAACGCCACGGGCGCGGAAGCTCAGCCTGGATGAACTGTCATGGTTTCTTCGAGCGCTTGCTGAGGAACGGCGGGATTTCCGTCGTGGTATGCTCCTCTGGTTATTGACGGCGGCGCGCTTCTCCGAGGTCGTCTTCGCAAAAACTGCTGAGCTTCAGGATGGTATCTGGACCATTCCGGCGGAGCGTTCCAAGAACGGACAGGCGCATCGGATCGCGCTGGGGCCGTGGGGCCTTCGTCTGTTCCGTTCCAATTCGGAATGGCTGTTCCCAGCGGAAAAGGTGGAGGGGCCGCGAACGCAGGGCTGGTATGAGGCCAGGGATCGTGTCGTCGCCCGGATGGCGAAATTGGCCGGACGACCAATCGAGCGGTTTACGCCCCATGATTTTCGCCGGACGGCGCGGTCCAATACGAAGCGTCTGCATGTCGATTTCGAAACCGCCGAGGCGATGCTCAACCATCTGAAGACTGGACTTGAGCGGACCTATGACCGCTATGATCTCGAAGAGGAGAAGCGGCGCTGGTTTGCGCGTTGGGAAAATGAGGTGCTGGCGATAGCGCGCCGGGCTGGCGTGCATGAACAACTGGAAGGGGCCGATGCCGTTTCAGGTGCAGCGCGATCACCACAGGGCCCGGCTGTCGAGCCAGGCTTGCACCTCTGAAAGTCGGAACCGGGGGCAGCGGCGGTGTTTGCTGCTCCCGGTGCCCAATTCATATTCTCGGGGGAAATTTCCTGGGCGGCGCGTGCGCAGGCGGTCGATCTGGCGGCGTGAAAGGCGTGCAATTTCTGCGAAATCGCTCACGGTGATCAATCGATCTATTTGGTCAGGCAGCGGCTTTCGGGGCATAGGGCATTCCAAATTTTTGCTACCCATCATTTTCCCACATTCAGATGATGTCACTGGTGCAAAACGGCATAAAATAGGCCCAAATTGATCCGTTGCCGCAAAGATGAAATCGCTTCGGTGGTCCCGGCATGGGCGGTTGGCATGGGGACTTTGCGCTCTGTCCGCTTTTGAGAACGGAATTGGAAAAGCCGACGCTAATCGTCGCTACTGGGAGCGATGGTCAGAAGCTGAATGGGCGTAATTTCCGTCCATAACTCTCGCCCGGGAAATTCCCTGCCTGGATGGTTTTCTTCCACCTATATCCTGCTGATGGCGGGGACGCCGTGATCGGGGAGCGACCGGACACTCCATCGCCGCGAGATACGAAGCGCCTCAACGTCGCCATAGGCGCCGACCGTCAACGCCGAGATCAGCACGGCCGCCACGATGATCGCCACTCCGGCGATGACACCCTGAAGCACGTCGGCTAGGTCGATCCGCTCGGCATCAGGCTGTTGGCTGGGCACCTCTCGCCGTGGGAGCACGGCCATGATTAGGACGACGGGAATTTGAATGGCCGGAAAGACTGCAAACAGGCTCAGGCAGTGGCCACGGTTGGACCAGGATGCGCGGCGGAATGACAGGACCGCCAGGCCCAAGGCGACGAAAAATCCGATCGCATGAAGTCGGCGAGATGCGTGCGCATCGGCTCCTGGGCCGCGAGATAGACCTGCGTTCGCTCGAATGGTGGCGTGCGTTCGTCGCTGGAAGCCGCTGGGTAAAGCGCGTGATTGGAGTCAGCATATTTCATCAATCAAGCTCCCTCGATGCCTGCGACGATCGGATTTCATATCGAATGCAGCCAGCAGGCCAAAATGATTCGTTTTCGTAACGTTTTCGGGCGGACTGGGATGGTCCGCTCTTCCGTTGGCGACGGCGAGATCTGCCTTCGAGACCGATATCATTCCGGGGACGCCGCGTCAGATCGGAAAACAATTCCGCACTCCTTCATGTAACCCCCGATAGGAAGCGAGCCTTCCAGCAGCATTCATTCCACTCTGCTTTCGGTACGGAATCCCTGACGATGCCGGATCCTACCCCGAAGTGCAAAACTTGCTCGCTGACCTTAAACTGAAGGGTGCGGATCAGAACATTAAATGCGGAGCGGCCGTCGGGCGTTATGAAACCCATGGATCCCGAATAGGCGCCACGCTGACGTTGCTCCTGTTCCGCTATAATTTCCATCGCCCGGATCTTCGGCGCGCCGGTGATCGATCCGCAAGGAAACAGACGCATCAGCAAGTCAATCGTGTCAAGGTTCGGAGCGATATCGGCACGGATGGAACTCGTCATCTGATGTATGGTGGGATAGGTTTCGATCGCGAATAAATCGGTGACTTTAACCGTCCCGGGAACCGCTGCACGGGACAAGTCGTTCCGGAGCAAATCGACTATCATCAAATTCTCGGCACATTCCTTGGGATTTTCACGTAGCTCTCTTTTGCGAGTTGCATCCTCCTTTGGCGTCGTACCTCGGCTAGCCGTTCCTTTCATGGGCTTCGTCCAAATGGTTCCGCCACTGAGTGAGAAGAACAACTCTGGGGAACAGGAGAGCAAAGTATGCTGTCCAGTAGATAGAATGCCTCCCCATCCGGCACCTTGTGCGAGCCGCAATTCTCGATAAAGTTCTATCGGATCACCAGGGTAACAAAAATGGGCATCAAAGCTGTAGTTGACCTGGTAGCAATCGCCCGCATCAATTAGAGATAGTATATGACCAACGTCCCGCATGTAGCGGTGTTGCTCGATCTGTGGCTGCCAATATTCGGAGCGCGACGGTGGTCTGATTGGCTTCGATGGCGATATCCGCGTTGGATTGGGAGCGCCGAAGAGACCGAACCAGAGTAGGGGAACGCCGAATGGTTTCAATGAATAGCGGTGAAGCCGCTGTTCAAACGCGAACCCCGCCTCATAGCTAAGGTAGCCTGCTGCGTGAGAGCCCTTGGCAACTCCGCGACGCAGGCGCATCAATGCTGGCAATATCTCTTCAAGTGTATGCGCAGCGATGATCTCATGCGGGTCGGAGTAGAGGACAGCCTCGCCGTCTGCTCTTACATCGTCGAAAACGACAAAGGGCGTTGTGAGGTCGGGCATTGGGTAGCGCGGGGATGCAGGGTGAGTTGCTGCATCGTTCCAACCCGATGGGGCTTGCGAGC
This sequence comes from Sphingobium sp. LMA1-1-1.1, assembly GCF_040676365.1. Taxonomy (NCBI): domain Bacteria; kingdom Pseudomonadati; phylum Pseudomonadota; class Alphaproteobacteria; order Sphingomonadales; family Sphingobiaceae; genus Sphingobium; species Sphingobium sp. LMA1-1-1.1. The sequence goes on along the minus strand of NZ_JBEGHS010000002.1, from coordinate 12,086 downwards.
GCAAATGTTCATTGGTTTTCATTGCCGCAGAAGTTGCTTGCTTAGGCGAAAGACGGTGCCCGCAACACATCCGGGTAGAGCCTGTGGCTTATCAATCTCGATAACAGCTCCGAGCACGAGATCGTGCCGCAAGCACATCTCAGCCAGCCTGCGCGCGAACGTCTCGATCAGATTGATACGCTGCGTGGCTAGAGTTGTCGCAAACTCACAGATCTGCGCATAGTCAAATGCCTCTCCAAGTTCATCGTCGTTCGGCGGAATGACTGAGAGCGTGGCCGTTATGGACAATGGCTGCAAGACTCCTTTCTCCGCAGCATAGGCCCCTATGTCGGCCATCACCTTCAACCCGGTTACCACGATATCGCATTGCATCGCACCGCGGGCATTCGTCGCGCTAGGCAGACTGACGGGAGTAGAAGTGTTCATTCCACTTTGCCTGTGCTCCGTTCCACTATCTGCTGACTAGATCTCATTCATCGAACGTTCGGAATAGAGCGGCTTTGTTCCTGGAGAGTTTCACCCAATATCACCGGCGAACGAAGTGGATTCGCCGCGGAGATCAGATCCCGTGTTTCGACACTTAACCAATCACCCAGTGGGAGCCGATTTACGGTTGTCCTCGTCTGATCGCGCGAGCGCCGCTTTTAGACTGGGTAGACACAAAGGCAGTGCGGCGATGCACAGTGCTGCCGCGATGATGCCCAGCAGCGCGTACGACGAGTAGTCCACCACCAGCCCTCCTACCGGAGCCCCCAGAGCAAAGGCCAGCCGTTCGCAGCCGCCGCCCGCCGTGCCGATCCTGCCCGCCGAATCGAGTGCTGCCGCTGTGCCGAGCAGATAGGCATAAAGATACATGTAGAAGATCCAGTAGAGCAGCACGCCCAAGGAGTAAGCGACGATGGAGGCCGATACCCCCAGGATGGCGCAGCCCACACCGGAACCCACCAAGCCGATCGCTATCGCCCACAGCCGGTTGACACGCCCCGCCGTCATCGCGGCGGCAAAGGTGCCCGCGAGACCGCAAAAGGTGCTGGCGGACAAGATGAAACCGATGGCCTCCGGCTGAAGATCGATGTGGCGGCCGATGCGTTCGGCGAAGCTCCAGAGCGCACCCGTGCCGAAGGAGAATAGCGACCAGAGGATGAGCAGGGGTTTTGCCCCGCCTTGCCGCAACACTGACCCCCGCTGTTGAAGATTCACGTGCGGCGCGATCCCCTTGAAGCCGATCAGGAATGGGCTTGAGAACAACAATATGATGCTCATGCCCAGGAAAATACCGAACGGGCCGAACGCTTGGCCGGCAAAAGGTAGCGTCATCATGAGCAACACGATGACAAGCAGCGTCGCACTGCTGCCCAAAGCATATATGCGGTCCGCATTGTGCGAGCCGGACGCCCCGGTGATGACCGCGGCGTAGAGGAGGCCGTAGCCGGCCCCTGCCGCAGCCGCGAGCGTGCATAGCACCGGGAAACCGGGATCGAAGACGAACATCAGAAGATGCGCAGCGCAGCTCAGCCCCGCGCCGGCCAGACCGATACGCATGGGCCGGAACTGATCAATCACAGGGGAGAGGACAAGCATGATCAGGGCCAGCGATCCGACCTCGAAAAAGCCGAATATGCCGCCTTGCGTGGCGCTGAGGTGGCGGCCGTCCATGACCGCTCCAACCTGGAACGGCATCGAGGAGGTTCCGAAATGGGCAAGGCCGTTGCCGATGCCCACGGCCAGCACTAGCGCGATGAAGGCGGCCAACCCTGGGTTTCGCTGTGTTTCGACCATTGAACCTGACGATGCCATGACACTGTTAACTTTCGACGTTCATCAATGATGGGGTTGGCACTTCCAACAAAACCCAGTCTGATTGCAACCGTGCCTTCTTTTCCCTGACGCCCGCAGCAAGGGAATTGGCCTGCCCTCAACCGCGCGCCAGCGCCCCGGTGGGATCGTAAAGCGGCTCGAGCGAGAGTCTGGCTGGGCGCCGCTCACCCAATATCGAAATCTCAAAGCCGCTCTGCGCGTGGATAAGATCACGGTTGATATAGCCCATTGCCACGCCTGCGCCGATGCGATGCCCGTAGCCGCCGGAGGTGACGAAGCCGACATGGACCCCGTCATGCCAGATCGGTTCGTAACCGGCCGGATCAGCATCGACGGTATCGACAGCGAAGGTTACGAGCAACTGTTCCGGAGGACTCTGCTGCTCGGCTAACGTTGCCGCCTTGCCGATGAAATCAGGCTTGTTGATATCGACGAAGCGGTCGAGGCCCGAAGCGGCGGCGGTGAAATCCCGGCTAAATTCGCGCGACCAGATGCCGAAACCCTTTTCCAAACGCATGGAATTAAGGGCATGAATGCCGAAGTTGACGAGGCCAAGATCCTTTCCGGCGCTGCGAAGGCTGTTGTAGATCGAGCGAATATAGACAGCGTCGGCATAGATTTCGAAGCCCAGCTCCCCGGTAAGCGAGAGCCGGGCGATGAATGCCGGGGCGAAACCGACATGCGCCGGGCGCACCGTCATGAAGGGGAAGGAGGATTTCGACAGGTCGATGTCGGTTATCCGTTGCAGCAGCGTCCGCGCATTGGGACCCATCAGCGCAACGCCCTGTATCTGGTCGGTCACGTTGCGGAACTGAACATCATCCTTGGGCAGATGAGTATCGAACCAGCGGCCGTGCCAGTTCTGGAGATAACCCGAGCCGAAGAGAATGAAGCGCTCTTTTTCCAGCCGCATGACGGTGAGGTCGCCCATCAGTCGCCCGCTGTCCGAGAGCAGCGGGGCGAGGCGCAAACGTCCAGGGGCGGGCAACTTGCTGGCCAGGATCTTGTCCAGCGCGGTGGCGGCACCCTTGCCAGTCACTTCATATTTGCCGAACGAGGAGCTGTCGAAAATGCCCACCGACCGCTGTACCGCGGCCACTTCCCGCGCGACCGCAGGGAAGGCGTTGGAGCGCTTGAGGGTTGGTGTTTCGACCGGCTCCTCTCCCTCGGGCGCGAAGTAAAGGGGAGTTTCCAGACCGTAGCTGACGCCGAACACCGCATTCTGTGCCTTGAGCGTGTCATAGAGTGCGCTGGTGCGATGAACGCGACCGGCCGGCCAATATTCGTTGGGATAGGCCAAGCGGAAGCGGTTGGAGTAAAATTCCTTTGCTTTGTCTATGACATAGGTCGGGGTTGCATAGTCGCCGAAACGCGCCACATCCATCGCGTAGATGTCGCCTTCCGGTTCGCCATTGATGATCCATTGAGCGAGGGTCAGACCAACGCCGCCGCCCTGCGCGAAGCCGGCCATCACGCCGCAGGCCGACCAGTAGTTGGGGATGCCCGGAACTGGGCCAACAAGCGGATTGCCGTCTGGGGTGAAGGTGAAGGGGCCGTTGATGATCCGCCGGATGCCTGCCTCCGCGACGGCTGGAAAACGCTGGTAGCCGCGGATGAGTTCTTCGGTCAAGCGCTCCAGGTCGGGGGGCAGCAGTTCGGTCTCGCCATAGTCCCAGGGAGTCCCAGACACCGCCCAAGGCTGCGCATCCTTTTCATAAACGCCCACCAGCATCCCGCCGCGTTCCTGGCGCATGTATATTTCGGCGTCGAGATCGAGAATGAGCGGCAGTTCCTTTTCCTGCGCCAACACCTCGGGGATGTCTTCGGTCACGAGATAATGATGTTCCATTGGGACCAGCGGCAGCCGCGCGCCAACCATGTTGCCCATTTCGCGCGCCCACAGGCCTGCGGCGTTCACGACATGCTCGGCTTCAATCTCGCCCTGGTCGGTGATGACGCGCCAGCTACCCCTGCCAGTGGGCTGCAGATCCATGACGCGGGTGTGGCGATAGATCTGGGCACCATTGGCGCGCGCTGCTTTGGCATAAGCATGAGTGGCGCCCGAGGGATCGACATGGCCCTCATGCGGATCGTAGATCGCGCCGTACACGTCGGCGACGTCGATCAGTGGGCACATATCCTTGATCTCGGCAGGTCCAAGCAACTCGGTGTCGATGCCCAGCACGCGATGCCGTGCCTGGTCGGCGCGCAAGAAATCCCACCGCTCCTGAGTCGCGGCGATGTTGAGTCCGCCGGTCATGTGCATGCCGACGCTCTGGTCGGACAGTTCCTCGATCTCCTTGTAAAGCGCGATGGTGTAGGATTGCAGGCGAGCGACGCCAGGGTCGCTGTTGAGCGCGTGGAAGCCACCGGCGGCGTGCCAGCTCGATCCTGCAGTCAGCTCCTTGCGTTCGATCAGGACAACATCCTTCCAGCCCAATTTGGTCAGATGATAGAGGACGCTGCAGCCGACGACGCCGCCCCCGATAACGGCTACTTTGCAATGAGAAATCATAAACCGCCAAGCTCCACGCTCTGGCCGCCGCGGGGGATGCAAAATCGCCTCTGAAAGGTCATCATCCCACCGGCCGCCATTATTGAATGGCTTTTGCTATCAAATCTTCCAGAGAGCCGTGCGGCCTTTATTTAGGCGCGCGCCACAAAAAATTAGGCCGAGTGGACCATGTCGTGACCCGGTCACATCCGCGCGAATGACACGCGGCATTTCGATTCTGACGGTGTGGGGGCTGATGTGGGACGGTCGGCTTGGGTACGGGTCAGTTTCGGCTCATGTTCCGGTTGGCGGCCAAGGCCTTGGGCGAAATACCAAACCGTTCGACGAAGGCAGCCGTGAAGGTGCTGTGATGCGCATAGCCCACGGCATAGGCGACCTGGCTCACCTGGAGGTCTGATGACTGTAGCAACTCATAGGCTCGCCTCAGTCGCGCCGCTCGGATCAGATGCTGGCCGGTCGCGCCGTGACGTGCCTTGAGGCCGTTGCAAAGCTTATTGACGTTCAGGCCGAGGCGGCGGGCGAGGGCCTGCATCGTGGGGGGGTGGATGAACTCGCGCTCGAGAATTTCCCGGGCGTCATCAATGCGTTTGACATCGCGATCGGAAAGGGGGCGGGACGGAGGGCTGTCAGAAGCTGCTGATCGGAGCGCGCAGGCCAGCAGTTCGTAGCCGCGCGCCTTCATGTTCACCAGCCGCAGCGGACCAGATTCCTTGTCGTTTAAAATCGCATGGATGATGCTCGACGTTTCCGGCAGGTGCGGCAGGACCCGGTGCGTCGGCAGAGTGCTCTGCCGGTTGAGGATTCGGCGCAGGTCGTCGGGCAGAAGCGCCGATTCATAGCCTATCAGTCGTCCTAGCCATTCCGGCTTGCAATAGAGGGTGGCAGACACTTCGCGCTTCATGTCAGCGGAGCCCAGCTCCTCCCAAACATCGTCATGGCCCTGGGGCTGGTGCCACAAAAGCATCGAAGGCCGGTCTTGGATCACGTCGCCCCAATTTCCCTGCAGCGAGATCGACCCCGAAACACGGTAATGAAATTCGATCAGATCCTCGCCCACCAGATTGAGCGCCATGCCCTGCGGCAGCGCCACGTCGAGCGTGAGCAGAAACAGCCCGGGTTCGAGCGACACAAATTCGCAAGTGCCCGAAGCGTCGTCGCGGTCGACGGTCATCCTTGCCGTCCGCATACCGCCCGTTTCGATGATGCTGCCTATGGAGGGGGGCGCTCGATCTGACCAATCCGTATGGAATGATCCCAGAATGCGTCCATCTTGCCGGTGCAAGGCGACATCCCTTGATGTGGTTTCAGCCAGCACACCCGACTCCCCTGGTGCTTTCCTGCGCCATACATATGTGTATATCGCTTTTGTCACAGCTTGGAAAGCGCTTGCTCGAAGAGCGGTGGCGAGGCATTCGGGATAGCTTCTTTCAGCAGAAAATGCCCCGGTTGGCGTCAGATCGAAGGGAATACAGGTGAGCAAGCTCCCGGTCGAAACGACCAATGACGAGGGAAGAGGACTGTCGACCCAGGACTGGATCGATGTGGCGCGGGCGATGCTCCTCAAGGAAGGGGTGAATTCGGTCAAGATCGATCGCCTCGCCCGCGAGTGCGGTGTAACCCGTGGCGGCTTCTACTGGCGTTTCAAGAGCCGGAGCGACTTGCTCGACGCCCTGCTGGAGGATTGGAAGAACACGAATAGCGCCCCTATCCTTGAGGCGCTGAAGGGACCTGGATCACCTGCCGAGCGGTTCGAGCGGTTGGTGCGCCTGTGGATTGACGAGCAGGAATATAGCCCGGATTACGACACGGCGATCCGCAACTGGGCGCGCACCGATGTGAAGGTTCAGCAGGCGGTGCATGAGGTGGACAACCGGCGCGTGGAGGCCTTGCAGAAGCTGTTCAAGGACTTCGGCTTTGCCGAAGATGAAGCGTTGGTAAGAGCCCGGGTCACTTATTACCATCAGGTCGGCTATTATGCGATGGAAGTACGTGAAGCAGCCCGGCGCCGCGAAGAACTCAGCCAACTTTATACGTTGGTCCTGACGGGCCAGTCCTCTCCGACCCCCGTCAAGAGGTGATCGGCAGGTTTGTCGTCATCTTGACGCATCCGAGGGCGAAATTGGAATTGATCGATCCCACGCCGGGAAGATGCAGAAGCACCTTTTTCAAAAATGTCTCGTAAGAGGCTATGCTGTCGATGACGATCCGGATCAGATAATCGCTGTCACCGCTCATCGAGAAACATTCGACGATCTCGCTTCGGTCCCGGACCGCCGTCTCGAAGCGGTTCAGAGTTTCCTCGTCATGCTGCTTCAACTTTAGCTGGGCAAAGACGTCAACCGTCAGGCCAAGCAGTTGCGCGTCGAGAAGAACGACCTTGCCCCTGATCGCACCCATTTCCTCCAGCTTCTTGATCCGTCGCCAGCACGGCGTGTGAGACAGGCCGACGTGCGAAGCGATGTCCACGACCGACATCTCAGGGAACTGCTGAAGAGCCGAAAGGATTTTTCGATCAAGCCGATCCACGGTAAAGTCTCCTAAAAAATCTCAGATATATAGGATAAAATTGCACTATTTATCGCGAAACGGGCGAAGAGAGAAATTTTAATTTCGATCCTGCTGGAGCATCATCCGGAGATTAACCCCATGTTGAAGGTTGACCGGCGTCCATGAAAAATTCCCAGGGTCTTCGGCTGCATGTTCCCGAACCCCTGTCACGTCCCGGGGACCAACCGGATTTCAGCAACCTCGTCCTTTCGGCGCCCGGCGCAGTACGGCGGCCCGACAGCGGAGAGGCCGAGCATCTGATGCGCGACTTGCCCTATGAGCTTATTCGCGTGCTGGACGATGAGGGCGAAGCACAGGGGCCATGGAATCCGCGGCTCACGCCTTCGGTGTTGATCCGGGGGCTACGCGCCATGATGCTGACACGCGCCTTCGATGATCGACTCTTCCGTGCGCATCGGCAGGGCAAGACCAGCTTCTATATGAAGTCGACGGGGGAGGAGGCGATCGGCGCTGCTCAGTCGATGATGCTTGACGCGGGGGACATGTGCTTTCCCACCTATCGCGTGCTGTCCTGGCTGATGGCGCGCGACTATCCCCTGACGCAATTGACCAACCAGATCTTCTCCAATGCAGAGGATCCGCTTAAGGGGCGGCAGCTTCCCATCCTTTATTCGGCGCGGGAATATGGCTTCTACTCTCTCTCGGGCAATGTTGGCAGCCGGTTCGGCCATGCGGTCGGCTGGGCGATGGCGTCCGCCTACAAGGGCGACGACAAGATCGCGCTCGCCTATATCGGGGAAGGCACGACAGCCGAGGGCGATTTCCACGAAGCGCTGACGTTCGCCAGCGTCTATCATGCGCCGGTCATCCTGTGCGTTACCAACAACCAATGGGCCATATCGAGCTTTGCGGGCATTGCAGGTGCGCAGGAGACGACCTTTGCAGCCAAGGCGCTCGCTTATGGCCTGCCAGGCCTTCGCGTCGATGGCAATGACTTCCTGGCCGTCTGGGCAGCTACGCAATGGGCTGCGGAACGAGCGCGGTCGAACAAGGGGGCGACGTTGATCGAATTGTTCACCTATCGCGCATCGGGTCATTCCACCAGTGATGATCCCACCAAATACCGCCCCTCCGATGAGCCGGTGCACTGGCCGCTAGGCGACCCCGTCGACCGGCTGAAGCAGCATCTGATTGCGATCGGCGACTGGGATGAGGCCCGCCACGAAGCCCTGGCGGCGGAACTGGAGCAGGAGGTCAAGGGCGCGGTGAAAGCGGCAGAGGCGGTCGGAACGCTCGGCAAGTCCAAGCCCAGCGTCAAAGAAATGTTCGAGGGCGTTTTCAAGCAGCCCGACTGGCGCGTCATTGAGCAGCGCCGCGAATTGGGGATTTGATACATGGCCGTGATGACCATGATCCAGGCGCTCAATTCGGCGCTGGACGTAGCGCTCGCCAATGATCCCGACACCTTGGTCTTCGGCGAGGATGTCGGTTTTTTTGGCGGCGTGTTTCGGGTGACGGAAGGATTGCAGGCCAAGCACGGTCTGACCCGTTGCTTTGATGCGCCCATATCCGAAGGCGGGATCATCGCGACCGCCATTGGCATGGGTGCCTATGGGCTCCGGCCCATCCCTGAAATCCAGTTCGCTGACTATATCCTGCCGGCCTTCGATCAGTTGGTGAGCGAAGCGGCGCGCCTACGCTATCGGTCGAACGGCGAGTTCTGGGCACCGATCACTGTCCGCTCTCCATATGGCGGCGGCATCTTCGGTGGCCAAACGCACAGCCAGTCGCCCGAGGCGATCTTCGCCCACATCACCGGATTGAAGACCGTTATTCCTTCCAATCCCTATGATGCCAAGGGGCTGCTTCTGGCGTCGATCGAGGATGACGATCCCGTCATCTTCCTTGAACCCAAGCGTATCTACAACGGGCCGTTTGACGGCCGGCATGACCAAGCGCTCAAGACCTGGGCCGACGAGTCGAGCGCTCAGGTGCCCGAAGGCTATTACACCGTGCCGCTGGGCAAGGCCGCCGTCGTGCGGGAAGGCGTCGCGGCGACCGTGCTTGCCTATGGTACGATGGTTCATGTCGGCAAGGCGGGAATTGAGGATAGCGGCGTCGATGCCGAACTGATTGACCTGCGCTCGATCGTGCCGCTGGATGTGGAAACGATCGTCGCGTCCGTGAAGAAGACCGGGCGGTGCGTCATTCTGCACGAAGCATCGCGTTTCGGCGGCTTTGGCGGCGAATTGTCGGCGCTGATCCAGGAACGCTGTTTTCATCATCTGAAAAGCCCGATCGCGCGTGTGGCAGGATGGGATACGCCATATCCACATGCGTTCGAATGGGATTATTTCCCCGGCCCGGCGCGGCTGGCAGCCGCGCTCAAGCGCGTCCTGGAGGACTGAAAATGGGGCTTTATCACTTTCATCTGCCCGATGTGGGAGAAGGCGTTGCCGAGGCGGAGGTCGTCGTCTGGCATGTCAAGCCAGGCGACCAGGTCAAGGAAGACCAGAGCCTGGTCGATGTGATGACGGACAAGGCGACAGTCGACATGACCTCGCCCGTCGATGGCGTCGTGCTGGCTATTCACGGCCAGGTGGGCGAGATGAAGCCTGTCGGCTCGGTGCTGGTCGAAATCGAGGTTGAAGGCGCGAGCAACGTCACGGAAAAGGCGGGCGCCGTTTCGGCTCCTGCGCTAGTCTACGAGCCCAGAGCCACCTCTGACGCGGCGGCGCCTGCACCTGTTGCGAGGGCCGAGTCGGCAGTATCGAGCCAGCCGCAGCGCGCACAGCAGCCCGGCTTCACCAGCCGTGCGATCGGCGATGCGCCGCTTGCCGCGCCTGCCACACGGCGTCGCGCTTACGAGCTGGGGATTCCCCTCCAGTTCGTCCCCGGAACCGGACCGGGCGGCCGGATCACGCCGGACGATTTGGATGTGTATATCGCCAACCCGATCGCCGCCGCACCACCGGCGGCGGGCAGGGCGCCCAGGGAAGGCGTCGCGGAACGCCAGATCATCGGCCTGCGCCGCAAAATCGCGCAGAAATTGCAGTACACCAAGCGCCGCGTTCCCCACATCGCTTATGTCGAGGAATGTGACCTCACCGAACTCGACGTGCTGCGAATCGACCTCAATGCCCATCGCCAACCGGGACAGCCTAAGCTGACCTTGCTGCCCTTCTTCATCGCGGCGCTGGCGAAGGCTTTGCCCGATTTTCCCCATATCAACGCGCATTTCGACGATGAAAAGGGGGTTCTCAAGGAATTTGCCGCCGTCCACGTCGGCATGGCGACGCAGACGCCCGCCGGGTTGATGGTGCCTGTCATCCGCCATGCCGAAGCGCGAGATATTTGGAACTGCGCCAGTGAGATCGGTCGCCTGAGCGCGGCTGCACGGGACGGCACGGCGAAGCGGGATGAATTGTCGGGATCGACCATCACGCTGACATCGTTGGGGCCGCTGGCGGGCATCGTCACCACACCGATCATCAATCAGCCGGAGGTCGCGATCATCGCCCCGAACAAGCTGGTGGAGCGGGCGGTGGTGCAGGGCGGAGCGGTCACGATCCGCAAGATGATGAACATCTCTTCCTCTTTCGATCACCGCATCGTCGACGGCTATGACGCCGCCCTGTTCGTGCAGCGGCTCAAGCGCCTGCTGGAACGTCCCGCTCTGTTGTTTATGGACTGAAACATGCCCGAAATTCTCAATCCCAAGGTGCTCGTGGTCGGCGGCGGGCCGGGGGGCTATGTGGCGGCGATCCGCTGTGGCCAGCTAGGCCTGGATACGGTGCTGGTCGAGGGCGAGCGTCTGGGCGGCACCTGTCTTGTGCGTGGCTGCATTCCGTCCAAGGCGCTTATCCACGCGGCGGATGAGTTTGCAGCGATGACTGCCGCAGCGCAGCAGTCGCGCTATGGAATCAGCCTTGCGGCCTCCCCCTCGCTCGATTTCGCGGCGATGGTCGGCTGGAAGGACTCCATCGTCGATCAGCTGAACGGTGGTGTCGCGGCCCTGCTCAAGCGGGCGGGCGTAAAAGTGGTGCAGGGCTGGGCTCGCTTCACCGATGCGAAAAGCTGCACGGTGGAGACTGAGGAAGGGGAAACCGTCATCCGTGCCGAGCATGTGGTGCTTGCGACCGGATCCTTGCCTGTCGAGCTGCCTTTCCTGCCCTTCGGCGGCAAGGTCATCAGCTCGACCGGGGCGCTCTCGCTCGACGAACTGCCACGCCGTTTCGCGATAGTGGGTGCGGGCTATATCGGCCTTGAATTGGGCATTGCCTTTGCGAAACTGGGCGTATCCGTGTCTGTGGTCGAGGCGGCCAATCGCATCTTGCCGCAATATGACGCCAAGCTGTCCGAGCCGGTCCGGCGGTCGCTGGAGAAGCTGGGCATCGGCCTTCTGCTCGGCACCGCCGCCAAGGCGGAGGTCGACGAAGGACTGATCGTGACCGTGGATGACGGCGAACAATTGATCGAGGCGGATCGGATATTGGTGACAGTGGGGCGTAAGCCACTTACCGAAGGTTGGGGTCTGGAGGAGATGGGGCTGGAAATGGCCGGTCCCTTCGTGAAGGTGGATGATCACTGCGCTAGTTCCACAGCCAATGTGTGGGCGATCGGTGATCTCGTGGGTGAGCCGATGCTCGCGCATAAGGCTTCGGCGCAGGGTGAACTGGTAGCTGAAGTCATCGCCGGTGCCAGACGGCGGTTCGACCCCGTTGCGATCCCTGCGGTGTGCTTCACGTCGCCCGAAATCGTGAGCGTGGGGGTGGGGCCGGACGCGCCCGATACGGTCAGCGCGACATTCCCCTTTTCCGCCAATGGGCGGTCATTGACGATGGATGCCGGTGATCAGGGGGGCTTCGTCCGCGTGGTGGCGCGCACGTCTGATCACCGCATCGTGGGAGTCCAAGCTGTCGGAGCGCATATTTCCGAACTGGCCTCGACCTTCGCCACAGCTATCGAAATGGGGGCGGTAGTCGAAGATATAGCTGGCATCGTGCATGCGCATCCAACCCTTGGCGAGGCTTTTCATGAGGCATCGCTCAAGGTTGCGGGACACGCCATCCACATCTGATCGCATCAATAGCTGTCATCAAAAACAACGGTGGAACCATGAAGATCCTTGTGCCCGTGAAGCGGGTGATTGACTATAATGTGAAGCCGCGCGTGAAGGCGGATGGGACGGGCGTCGATCTGGCGAACGTCAAGATGTCGATGAACCCGTTCGACGAGATTGCGG
>NZ_JBEGHS010000001.1:0-1047191 GCF_040676365.1 Sphingobium sp. LMA1-1-1.1 | reverse complement strand
ACTATCAGGTGGGGCAGACCGGCAAGATCGTCGCGCCGGAAGTCTATATCGCCGTCGGCATTTCCGGGGCGATCCAGCATCTGGCGGGGATGAAGGATTCCAAGACCATCATCGCCATCAACAAGGACGAGGATGCGCCGATCTTCCAGGTGGCGGATGTCGGTCTGGTCGGCGACCTGTTCAAGGTTGTGCCGGAACTGGTCGAGAAGCTGTAAGCGCCTCGCCTTTGGGTTCAGATTGAGGGCGCGGGCCTTGGGCCCGCGCCCTTTTTTTCATTTTATTCGCAGCGGACGTCGTTCTTGTCTATGGCGCGGCCCGCCAGTGCGCCGCCTGCGCCGCCCAGGATAGTGCCCAGCGTCTTGGAACCGCCGGGGGCGATGATGTTGCCCAATACGCCGCCTGCTATGGCGCCGACTATGGTGCCGGTGGTGCCGTCGTCGCGCTTGCAATAATAGCGGCCGTCATTGTCGCGGTAGATATAGTCATTGTCGCCGATGGGCCGGCCGCCGTGATGGGGGCCGTGGCCGTAGCTGGGGCGGTCATAGCCGTAGCCGCCGCCGTCCGAGACGCAGGCCGTCAGCGGCATTGCAAGCAGCGCGGCGGCGAGTAGGGGGGTGCGCATTGTCATTTTCTCCTGTGCTTTCCCTGCTGGAGTGACAACCCGCGGGAGGGGAGGAAGTTGCGCGAAAATAGTCTGCCCGCCGCGGCGCCGAAAGGGGGAAGGCAGCCGGGCGGGCAGTGGTGCCAGCGGCGAGAGGGTATTCACCGCCGGGAGGGAATGAGGGGGTGGCCGCTCAGGGTGTGAGGGGCGCGGTGCCGGCGGTGCTGGCGGTGGGGGTGGCGAGATTGGGGCTGGTCAGCGTGGTGTCGCTAGCGCGGCGATTGTCGAGGTCGAACCTGGCCTGGTTGTAGCGGGCGACGAGGTCGTCCTTGAACTCCGTCAGCTTGCCTTCGTCATAGAGTTTCTTGCCGACATAGCCTGCGATCGCGCCAAAGATCAGGGTGCGGATCATGGGGTTGGCTCCTTGTTCCGTGGGGAATTTGCAAGGATAACCGTGGCGGCGCGGATCGGTTCCGGGGCGGTGCGGCAGAGCGGGCAGCGCCGTCGATATGAGGAGTCGGGCGGCTGTTCAGTGCGTGCCGGCGGTGCGGCGGGCGCGGCTTTCGTCGACATATTCCTGTCGGCGGGCCATGACCAGAAAGGCGGCTTCGGAACGCAGGCAGCGCTGGCGGACATTGTCCAGGGTGGCGGCGTCGGCTTCGATCCGGGCCTGGCGGGCGAGGGCGCGGAAATCGGGGCTGGCCATGGGACGCTCCTTTCAAAGTAGGGGGGCGCCGCGAACGGCGCCCCGCCTGTCAGCGGCGTCTTATGTCAGGATGCAGTGATGCTGACGCATCAGCATCCTGGCAATGCTCAGACGCCGCTCGGGCTTAACCCCGTCTTTATTCGGCGTGCTGAAGATTCACGGCCGCCATCTTGCCGCGCTTGTCCTGCTCCAGATCATAGGAGACGCGGTCCTTTTCGCGCAGGGTGGCGAGGCCGGCACGCTCGACGGCGGTGATGTGGACGAAGGCGTCCGGGGTGCCGTCATCGGGGGCGATGAAGCCATAGCCCTTGTCGGCGTTGAAGAATTTGACGGTTCCGACGATGCTCATTGGGTATTTCCTTCTTTACGTGGGCGCGTCCCGTGTGGACGGGCCTGGCGCTAGAGGGGCAGGGAAAGAAGGAAGTTTGGTGCCGCAAAGCGCCGAAAGACCGTCGATTTGCGACTGTAGCACCCCCTATATAGGGCCATGGGCGCCAAATAGCAAATCGGCGGGTGCGGCGGCCCGTTCCGGCGGGTGCGATCAGCCCGCCCGATCCAGCGCGGCGAAGCCGAAAAAGACGTCGCGGGCGCGGGCGGCGGCATGTTCATAGGGGCGGCGCTGCGCCTCCACGCGGATGGCGAGCGCTTCCTCCTCCGCCATGGTCAGGTCGCGCTCATAGGCGTCGATGTCGTAGTGGAGGTCGCTTTCGTCGCCGTCGAAGCCGGGCGGGGCGGGATAGTCGGTGCGCCAGCCGTCCCTTTCCTCATCCCACCAGATGCCGCGCAGCCGGGCGGCGGCTTCATCCGGCGGGAAGCTGGCGCGTTCGATTGGCGGGACGGCCGGAATGGGCCGAAGTTCACACCGTTCATCGAAGGGATGGAAGGGGGCCTTGCCGCCCTCGCCCAGCGCCATGCGGGCGGCGACGAACAGCGCGGCGGAGGCGCCCGGCGACAGGGCAGCGGCGGCCTGTTCGAGCGCGGGCGCTTCATCGAGGGCGTCGGGGTCGGGCAAAGCGTGCGGGGAGGGCGGGGTTGCGGGGCGATCCGCCTCCGCCTGATCTGCCTCTGTCTGATCCTGTGGGCAGAGCATGTCGAGATAGGCGGCGAAATCCTGCGCCACGACGCGGGCGAGGGCGGCGTCGGACCCCGCGGGCGGGCTGTCAGCCATGCGGTCGAGGCGGGAGAGCATCGACATGGCGAGGCGGTTGTCGTGGCGGTGGCGGGTGATTTCGCCTGCGTCCATGTCCTTGCGGATCACCTCCTCATGGCCGGTCAGTGCACGGGCGAGCAGATCATCGGCGAGGCGGGCGCGGGCGATGAGGATGGCCGCGTCCCAGCCGAGGCGAAAGGCCGCGCCGTCGCGGCGGATGCGCAGGGCATAGGCGGCGCGGGTGCTGATCTGCGCGGCTTCGCAGGCGGCGCGGATGATGCCGGTGGCGGCGAGGGTTTCGAGGAAGGCGCGCTGGCGGGCAGGGCTCCAGCCGTCGGCGCGGACTTGATCGGCGGCCGCGGGGAGGGAGGAGAAATGGTAGGACATGGCAAAGCTCCTTTTTATGGGAGGGTTTGCAACAGGAGAGGGGTTGTAGGACAGAACAAAATGGGAACATACACATGCTCTGCTGAACCCCGGAGTTCAGAAGGGGTAATCGTGATGTTACTGCGGCATCAACATCTGAAGAAAAGCTTGTGGATGTGACGAGCACGTAACGTCTTGCATTAATAGAAATACTGCTCCAGCATAGCGCTGAAAGGGAGATAAATGACCGACTTAAGTTCGCAGCCGACACCAATTCAAACGATTTATAATTGGTACAGAAATGGAACGCTGCTGGTAAATCGGCGCTATCAGCGAAAGTTGGTTTGGACAACGGCCGAGAAGCAGAAGTTGATTGATAGCATACTCCTGCAATACCCTGTCCCTTTGATTTTGCTTGCTGAACCTCAAGGGTCAGATCCAGCAGTGTACGAGATTATAGACGGCCTTCAGAGATTACATGCAATTCTTTCCTTCATCGAAAATTCGTATCCCACGTTAGACGGGCTTTTCTTTGACGTAAACGAATTTACAAGTGCAAAGGATCAGAAGGAAAAAGGCGCGTTTGTAGGTGATGATGACGGTCCGAAGTTGACACGAGAACAGGTATCGAAAATTCTCAACTATACCTTGCCAGTGTCGATAATTCGAAATGCGTCCTCGTCTGTGGTGACTGACGTGTTTAGCCGTATCAATTCCTATGGACACCTCCTCAGTGAGCAGGAGCGGCGCCAGGCCGGGCAGCTAACGGAAATTGCCCGCTTTGTGCGTGAGATAGCGTGCGAGCTAAGAGGCGACGTTTCCGTAGAAACATTGCCGCTGTTCAAAATGCCGGAAATAAGTGTAGATTTGCAGAGGAATCAAGCCGGTTACTCAGTGAAATCCGCTGATGTTTTTTGGGTGAGGCAGGGGATTTTGCGTTCAACTGATCTCCGCGATAGCATGGATGAGCAACTTGTTGCCGATTTGTCTTTGTGCATCACGGGCGGTATAGTTGAACGGTCGAAAGAAGTTTTAGACAATGCTTTTAATCTCGAAAGTGATTTCGGGAAAAGCTCTGAAGCGAGTTTGATTGCCTACGGAACTAGAAGGCTTGAGCAAGAAATTAAATACTGCATAGAGGTAATAGATAAAATTATTGAAGCTGGAGAGGCGCAATCCCTCAGCAGGTTAATATTCAAAAACGCTACTAACAACTCATTTGCTACTGTATTTTCTGCAATATTTATCGCTATTCATGAAATATCTTTTGGTGACTCGCTAGCCTTAGCTGATCCGACCAAAGCGCATAACGCGTTGAACAATGTTCAAGAGAACATGAATACGACCAGAAACGCGTTGTCCCCTGACCAACGTCGTGCGAACGTTAACCTTCTTAAAGGATTGCTAAGAGACAGCTTTGTAAAAGCTGATGTGTCTAAAATCGCGTTTGGAGGCACTCGCGAACTGGACATCGAAAACACCGTGAGGCGGTCCTCGATCGAAACGCCCTATTTCGAGATGAAGCAGGGCATCCTGAGGCTGGATGATCAGCGCGGCGTTGATGCCAATGTTATCCAGAAAGTTCTCGAAACAATTTGTGCGATCGCAAACATTGGTAGCGGTCACTCGGGAGCAGTTTTCGTTGGTGTGGCCGATAAAAAGGCAGACGCGGATCGTGTTGCAAAACTCGATGGCGTCGAGGCTACGGAGTTAGCAGGCCGTTGGATAGTTGGTGTGGAACGAGAAGCCAAATCGCTGGGAATTTCGATCGAGCGTTATTATCAAATGTGGCGTGACGGCATATCAAATTCTAATTTGTCTGAACCTCTAAAATCGGCAGTCCTCGCTAAGCTCGACCTGTGTAACTATAAAGATAAGCAGATTATAATCGCCTCGATTGATGCGCAGGAAGAGCCTAGCTTTTTAAACGAAAAGCTTTACGTCCGTGTAGGTGATCAAACGATGGAAGCGCCGGCAAACCAAGTGCTTGCTGTCGCGGCTCGATTTAAAAAGAGCTAAGATTAAACCAAGAAGGGAATTCCCTTCTTGGTTTATCACTCCGCCGCCACAGCCTCCAACCCCAGCAACGGCGCGAGATAGCGCCCGGTAAAGCTCCGGGCGTTCTTCGCTACCTTTTCGGGCGTGCCTTCGGCGACGACTTCGCCGCCCTTGACGCCGCCTTCGGGGCCCATGTCGATGATCCAGTCGGCGGTCTTGATGACATCAAGATTGTGCTCGATCACGACCACGCTGTTGCCCTGTTCGACCAGGGCGTGGAGGACTTCGAGCAGTTTGCGGACGTCTTCGAAATGGAGGCCTGTGGTGGGCTCGTCCAATATGTAGAGGGTGTTGCCGGTGGCGCGACGCGACAATTCCTTGGCGAGCTTGACGCGCTGGGCTTCGCCGCCGGACAGGGTGGTGGCCTGCTGGCCGACCTTGACATAGCCGAGGCCCACTTCGGCGAGCATCGCCATCTTGTCGCGGATGGGGGGGACGGCCTTGAAGAATTCCACCGCATCCTCGACGGTCATGTCAAGCACGTCGGCGATGGACTTGCCCTTGAACTTCACCTCCAGAGTCTCGCGATTGTAGCGGGCGCCGTGGCAGACGTCGCAGGTCACGTAGACGTCGGGGAGGAAGTGCATCTCTATCTTGAGCACGCCGTCGCCCTGGCAGGCTTCGCAGCGGCCGCCCTTGACGTTGAAGCTGAAGCGGCCGGGCTTGTAGCCGCGGGCCTGCGCCTCTGGAAGCTGCGCGAACCAGTCGCGGATGTTGGTGAAGGCGCCGGTATAGGTGGCCGGGTTGGAGCGGGGGGTGCGGCCGATGGGCGACTGGTCGATGTCGATCACCTTGTCGCAATTTTCGAGGCCGGTGACCTTGTCATGCGGGCCGGCGACGATGCGGGCGCCGTTCAGGGTGCGGGCCGAGGCGGCGTAGAGGGTGTCGATGGTGAAGCTGGACTTGCCCGATCCCGACACGCCGGTGATGCAGGTGAAGGTGCCGAGCGGGATCGACGCCGTGACATTTTGCAGGTTGTTGGCGCGGGCGTTGTGGACGGTGAGCTTCTTGCCCGAACCCTTGCGGCGGCGGGGCGGTACCTCAATGCGGCGGGTGCCGTTCAGATAGTCGGCGGTCAGGCTGTCCTTGTGCGCGAGGAGCTGGTTCAGGGTGCCCTGGGCGACGATGGTGCCGCCGTGGACGCCGGCGCCCGGCCCCATGTCGACGATATAGTCGGCGGTGCGGATCGCGTCCTCATCATGTTCCACGACGATGACGGTGTTGCCGAGGTCGCGCAGGCGCTTCAGCGTGATGAGCAGGCGGTCATTGTCCCGCTGGTGCAGGCCGATCGACGGTTCGTCGAGGACGTAGAGGACGCCCGACAGGCCGCTGCCGATCTGGGAGGCGAGGCGGATGCGCTGGGACTCGCCGCCGGACAGGGTGCCGCTGGTGCGGTCGAGGTTCAGATAGTCGAGGCCGACATTGTTGAGGAAGCCGAGGCGCTCCACGATTTCCTTGAGGATGGCGCGGGCGATCTGGTTCTGCTGGTCGTTGAGGCGGGTGGGGAGGGTGGAGAAGAAGCCGAGCGCGTCCACCACCGAGCGGCGGGTGGACATGGAGATGTCCTCTCCCGCGATCTTCACCGCCAGCGCCTCGGGCTTGAGGCGGGCGCCGTGGCAGGTCTCGCACGGCATGGCGGTCTGATATTTGCTGAGCTCCTCCCGCATCCAGGCGGATTCGGTCTGGAGGAGGCGGCGGTTGAGGTTGCCGATGACGCCCTCGAACGCTTTCTTGACCTCATAGCTCTTGCGGCCGTCGACGAAGCGCAGGGTGACCGGCTTGCCGCCGGTGCCGTGGAGGATGATGAGCTTCACCTCCCCCGGAAGGTCGGCCCAGGGGGTGTCGAGGGAGAAGCCGAACTCCTTCGCCAGGGAGCCGAGAACCTGCATGTAATAGGGGCTGGGCGGGTTGGACTTGGCCCAGGGGACGATGGCGCCCTTCTTGAGGCTGAGGGCTTCGTTGGGGACGACGAGTTCGGGGTCGAATTCCTGCCGCTCGCCCAGGCCGTCGCAGGCGGGGCAGGCGCCCTGGGGGGCGTTGAAGGAGAAGAGGCGCGGTTCGATCTCGGCTATGGTGAAGCCGCTGACGGGGCAGGCGAACTTCTCGCTGAAGACGATGCGGTTGGCGGGGATGCCGGCGCCCTTGAGGTTGCCGGTGGATTCGGCCTCCTCCTCACGGCCGGGGACGACGCCGTCCGCCAGGTCGACATAGGCGAGGCCGTCGGCGAGTTTCAGCGCCTGTTCGAAGCTGTCGGCAAGGCGCGTGGCCATGTCTTCGCTGACGGCGAGGCGGTCGACCACCACTTCGATGTCATGCTTGTACTTCTTGTCGAGGGCGGGGGCGTCCTCGATCGCGTAGAGTTCGCCGTCGATGCGCACGCGGGTGAAGCCGGCCTTCTGCCATTCGGCCAGTTCCTTGCGATATTCGCCCTTGCGGCCGCGCACCACGGGGGCGAGCAGGTAGAAGCGCGCGCCATCGGGCAACTGCATCACGCGATCGACCATCTGGCTGACCGTCTGGGCGCTGATGGGGAGGCCGGTGGCGGGCGAATAGGGAATGCCGACGCGCGCCCAGAGCAGGCGCATATAGTCGTAGATCTCCGTCACCGTGGCGACCGTCGAGCGCGGGTTGCGGCTGGTCGTCTTCTGCTCGATGGAAATGGCGGGGGAGAGGCCGTCAATATGTTCGACGTCCGGCTTCTGCATCATCTCCAGGAACTGGCGCGCATAGGCGGAGAGGGATTCGACATAGCGGCGCTGACCCTCGGCATAGATGGTGTCGAAGGCGAGGGAGGACTTGCCTGAGCCGGAAAGGCCGGTGATGACGATCAGGCTGTCGCGCGGCAGGTCGACGTCGACGCCCTTGAGATTATGCTCGCGCGCGCCGCGGACGCTTATGGTGGTCAGCATTCGGGAAACCTCTGCCGAGGGGTGATGGGATTCATGGGGCGTGTTGTTCCAGATTTGTTCTTGGGAGGCAAGGGCCGGTCGGGCGCAAGATAGGGACTGTGCGGCGAAAGGAAAAGGCAGCGGCTTTGCTCCCGCGCCTTGCCGGGTTAAAGGGCGGGGATGAGCGGGATTTCGGTTCGGATGCGATATGGCGTGCTGGGCGTGGCGATGGCGCTGGCGGCCTGTGGCGGGGGCGTGCGGTATCGGCCCGTGAGCGACGTGCCGGTGCGGGTGGGAAAGCCCTATAGCGTCAGGGGCGTGACCTATGTGCCTGCCGCCGATCCGGTCTATGATTATCTGGGCTATGCGAGCTGGTATGGCGGCGAGAGCGGGAACCAGACCGCGAGCGGCGAGCGTTTCCGACCGAGGGCGGTGACGGCGGCGCATGTGACGCTGCCCCTGCCAAGCTATGTCGAGGTGACGGCGCTGGACACGGGGCGGACGATCCTGGTGCGGATCAACGATCGCGGACCCTTTGCCGGGCGGGGGCGGATCATCGACCTGTCGCGCGGCGCGGCGGAACAACTGGGGATCAGGGCCACCGGCCATGCACCGGTCAGGGTGCGCGTGGTGGAGCCGCCGGAAAAGGACCGCAGGAAGCTGCGCGAGGGCAAGGAGGCGCCCGAGCGCCCCGTCGTCGACGCGCGGACGCTGGCCAAGCTGCGCGCCCAGCTGGCGGCGTCGGGGCAATGATGTCGTTCGTGGAAGAATGTCGTCGGTTTGTCTCCGGCGGATGTTGCCGGGCGGCGCCGATGCGCGGATCATCGAATGGCAAAAACGGTGGTTGCGCCTTCGCGATATGGTGGCGTCCAACATGGTGACGATCCGGCAGGCGACGATCCGCTAAGGATCGAAGCCATCCGCGTCCGAGCATTTGACAGAAATCCCGGAGAGCCCGACAGCTTCCTGGATGCACCCCCGGCCGTTCCCTTGCGCCGGGGGTGCTTTCTTATGTGCGTCATTCTTTGGCTCCTGGTAATTTTACGTTACGGAATGGCTGTTTTCCTGACGTAAAATTGTCGTTCGTCCGCGCCAGACTGCATTTGGTCGAGAAGAGCGTCGTTGGCCGACCCGCCTGGCCGCCGGTCGAAAGCGAAAAGCGACGCATTCGCAAAAGGCCTACACGGATGAAGTGCGAAGACAGGGACAATGATCTGTTCGTTCTGGGATCTCTTCATTCAGGGATCTGGTTGTTCAGGCCGCTCTTCTCTTCGCCTGAGGCTTGCCGAGCGCGTGGCGCGAGGGGGCCGGGAAAAGCATTAGAGTCGAGGAGACAATTGCCATGATCGCCTTCAAGTTCGCCCCCGCCTTCGCCGCCATCGTCGCCCTGGGTGCGGCCGGCGCGGCATCCGCCACCGAATTCCAGTCCAACGGGAAGACTGTCGAGGTCAACTATCATGATCTGGACCTGTCCAGCGCGAAGGGACAGAATATGCTGAAGGGCCGCATCTGGCGGGCCGCCTGGAAGGTGTGCGCGGATGGCGCGACCTCTGCCGAAATGAAGAAATGCCAGTCGGTCGCCGCGGCGCATGTGCGCAGCTCGGTCGAACTGGCGGTCGCCAAGGCCCAGAGCGGCGAGCGCTATGCCGATATGAACAAGGAAAAGCCGGTCGGCCTGGGCAACTGAGTTTTTCCAGTCGATCCTGAAGAAGGCCCGGTGGATGCCGGGCCTTTTTTCGTTTCCGGATCAGAGCGTTTTTACTGGAACGGCGATCTGATTGAATCAGATCGCCGTTCTGGATTCTTTGTTTTCCGTGATTTCCTGACCAGCGATCGATTCCGATCGCTTGGAAATCCTAGCGCCCGGCCATGGCGCGGGCGTTGGTGAGATAGGTGCGGCCGATGCGGATTTCGCCGCCGTCGGCGAGGCAGGCCGACCAGACGCCGCTGCCGTCATGGCGAAGCCGGGAGATATGGTCGCGGCGGACGATGTGCGAGCGGTGCAGGCGGACGAATTGCTGCGGGTCCAGCCGGTTTTCCAGCGAACTGATCGTCTGGTGCAGAAGGTAGCTGTTGGCCCCGACATGCAGCCGCATATAGTCCCGCTCCGCCTCTATCCGGTCGATCTGGGCCGCGCCGATGCGGATCAGTTCGGAGCGGTGCGGCACCCAGAATTCCTCCGCCCATTCCGGTTCCTCCTTCGCGCTGGTGGCGGGGGAGGGCGCGGCGCGGTTGCCCAGCGCCTGTTCGACGCGATCGATGGCGCGCGACAGGCGTTCATGCGCGACCGGCTTCAGCAGATAGTCCACGGCGGCGAGGTCGAACGCCTCCACCGCGAAACCTTCGAACGCGGTGACGAAGATCACCGCCGGGCAGAGGCCCATGCGCGAGGTAGCCCGCGCCACGCCGATGCCGTCGAGCAGCGGCATGGCGATGTCCAGCATCACCAGGTCCGGTTCCAGCCCCTCGATCAGGCGCAGCGCCGCTTCGCCATCGCTGGCGGTGCCGACCAGCGCGATGCGCGGTTCACGGGCGCAGAGCATCTGCAGGCGTTCCACCGCCAGCGGTTCGTCGTCGACGATGAGAGTCCTGATGGTCATGTCAGATGCTCCGTCGGATGATGGGCAGGGTGAGGTCCACGGTGAAGCCGCCGCCGTTGCGCGGACCATAGTCGATGCGGCCCTCTTCACCGAAGCGGGCAATCAGGCGGTCGCGCACATTGGCAAGGCCGATGCCGCTGCCCGCATCGGCGCCGCTTGGCGGCTTGTCGCCATTGTCGGTGACGCTGAGGTGAAGCATGCCCTCCTCCTCCCGCGCGGCGATGGTGATGGTGACCGGGCTGGACGTGCGCGACACCCCGTATTTTATGGCGTTTTCCACCAGCGGCTGGAGGATCAGGCCGGGGACGCAGGCGCCCAGCAGCCGGTGCGGGATCTGGATACTGGTCGACAGGCGATCGGGAAAGCGCACGGATTCGATGTCGAGATAGAGTTTCTGGAGGTGCACCTCCTCCTCCAGCGAGACATCGTCCAGCGGGTCGCCCGTCAGGCTGGTGCGGTAGAAATTGGAGAGGGAGAGGATCATCTGTTCCGCCTCGTCCCGCCGGTCCTTCATGACGAGGGAAGAGAGCGAGTTCAGCGTGTTGAACAGGAAATGGGGGTTCACCTGATAGCGCAGCGAGCGCAGTTCCGCCTGCTGGGCGGCGCGTTCCAGCCGGGCGGCGCGGCGTTCCACCCGATGGGCTTCGCTGGCATAGGACAAGGCGAGATAGAGGCCGGCCCAGGCAGCGAGGAAGAAATAGCGGCTGATCGCGTCCTCCACGATCTGCATCAGGGCAAATCCCTGTTCGCTGGCATATTTCTGATAATCGCTATCGGGGATGAGCGAGACCGGGTCGTAGATGTTGAAGACGTAGAAATTGGCGGCCGCCGTGGCCAGCGCGAAGGGCGCGGCGAGCGAGAAGGCGGCGATGATGCGCGTCGCCAGCGGCTGGCGGTCGAACCGCCGCAAGCAGAGATAGAGGATCCAGGTGACGACGATGCCGATCACCGTCACCACCGCGCGGCGGGCGGCCATGGCTCCCTGCGCCTCGAACCCCATGACGGAGGCGCGCAGCGTCACCAGCATCGCGTAGAAGAACCAGAAACCCAGTATCGAATAAAGCGCGACCGTCGGCGGCACGCCCGGCTCGCCGTCTTCATTTTTTATGTTCATGGCCGCAGTCTAGGCGAGGGCGCGGCGTCTGTCGCCCCTTCGCGCCGAAGCTGGTCGAAAGCTTCCATGCGTTGGTCGATGGAGGCGGCCGGCGGAACCCGCCCTTGCCGCCGTCCGTTTCCTGTTTCGGAAGGTGTTCGCGACCGCTTTGGCCTTTTTCAGCGCGGCGCGACCATGAGGAGAGCATGATGAACGACAAGACCGATATCAGGCCCAACAGCCGCGAGGAAGCGCATGACAAGCGGTCCACCGATGCGCAGGACCACGCCGTGACGACCGAGGAGAAGCTGGACGAGGGATTGATGGACAGCATGGATGCGTCCGATCCGCCATCGGCCACGGCGCCTGGCGATCATGGCGATCCGGTCCCTTCTTCCGGCTTTCCCGAAGGCAAGGACAAGAAGGACGAGCGATAGACGGCCCGGCAAATCGTGATATGATCGGTTGGAGGGGTGGCCTCGTCGCTGCCCCCGCAGGTGAGAGGAGCCAATTCATATGCCGACTTCCGCCACTCCCGCGATCGAACGCATTGCCCGCGTGCTGGCCGGGCGCCAGCTCAGCCTGAATGGCGAGGGCAAGGATCCGCACGCGGCGAGCGCAGTCGATGCCAGTTGGCAGGACCATATCGACGATGCCTATGCGATCCTCCACACGCTGCGCGAGCCTGATGCGCAAATGGCGCAGGCGGGTGACGTGACCGTGTGGCGCAGCATGATCGGCGCGGTCCTGGAGCGCCGCGCCGGATAGCGGGCGGTCAGGGCCTGCTCCCTGCGGCGCATTAAGGCGCTGGCTGCGCGAGGCCGGGTCACTGCTGGCCAGGGCGTGTTATTCGATTGAGCGCATTCATAAAAATTACATGTTGCGCCGCACAAGAAAAAATGATTCCCTGTACCTGTCGGCAGAACCGGCGCTTAAGCTTGCAGTAACCATATGGGGCGCATGTTCTGCTTACGACTTGAAGTCGGAGGGCAAAGACATGGGCACGAGTGCAAGACCTGCGGACGGGGCGATCACCCTGGCCGAGTTGCGTGAATTCGCCAGTTTCCCGGCCGCCACGCAGCGCTATATTCGACGATCGCTGGACATTGGGCTGCATCGGCGCGACGCCATGAAGCTATGGTCGCGCGACATGGTGGAGGAAGCCAGCATTCGCGCCCAGGCACGGATCTATGGACGGCTGGACGAGATCAAGGCGCGGGTGCCCGACGACAGCGGCCTGGACCAGATGGAGCCGTTCATGGCGCCGCTGGTGACGGTTTCCGCCTTCGACCTGGGGCAGGACCGGCTGTGCAGCTTCTCTGCCTATCGCTTCCTTTATGAGCGCCTGCTGGGAGCGGGTTCGCGGCCATGGCTGCCGGGAGCCTTCTGTGCGGCGGCCAGCCTGCCGCATCTGCATCCCGAAAAGCGCCGGGCGCTGCTCCAGTCGATCAGCGAGGCGGCGGCGACGGCGGTCGGATGGTCGAACAGGGAGCCGACCTTCTATCCCGAATGGGTCGAGAAGGTGGATTTGAGCAAGGCGAACTGAGCAAGCTTGACCGGCCCATCCGGGGGGAGGGGCCGTGGCGATGCGGCGATGACGGCGCGGCGGAGGAGGTCCGGCGCGCCGTTGGCTTTTTGAGCGCGTGAAGGCAGCTAGAGCGATTTCCAAGCGATCGGAACCCGCTCTGGAGGCTTGATCCAGGTCTAGATTATCGCAATCGACTTCGCGTCTGAACCATGTCTTATTGCGGTCCGCAGGCATCAGTCTGTGTGCGACCCAACTGAAGCCCCGCCTTCCTTCGCAAGGAGCGGGGCTCCTTTGCCTCTGGGAAAGGGAAATCGGGTCAGCGGCGGGTTTCGAAGGTGGAAGTGGCGCGCGGCTGCCGGAGCCGGACGGGCGTTCCCAGTTCGCGTTTCAGCATTGCCAGCATCCAGTTGCGGTGGCGGTCGATGAATTCGGGGAATGTGTCGGGCTGCGCGGGATCGAACCGGGGCACATCCCAGTCCGACGCGATTTCCTGATAGGGCTGGATGGTCTGGCCCGCCCCATCGTCCGGCAGGTCGACATGGCTGCCGAAATAGCTGTTTCGCCGGAAGCGGATCGATTCGGCCGGGGCGAAGCCGGCCCTGATCAGATAGTCGGGGCCGCTGCGTCCGTTTTCGCTGCCGTAGCGGGCGGTGCCCGCCACCCTGAAGACGTTGCGCGCGAAGCGCACCTTCCGCGCCCAGCCTTCCCACTGGGTGGCGACGATCATCTGCACGTCCATCGCCGGGCCGACATGGATGACGTTTCTTTCGATCCGGGCGTCCGACACATTGCCGGAAAGCTGGAAGATGCGGGTGCCGTCGTTGCGGCTGACGTTGAAGCGCGCCAGCGTGCCGCGATTGCCCAGATTGTCCTTGTCATTGGGCCGGGGCGAACAGATCAGCAGGAATCCGCCGGCATTGTCGTGGCTGTAATTGTAGAGGAAGGTCGTCCGGCGCGAGTTGAAGTCGGAATCGAAACCCTGGCCGTCATAGCGGGTGCGCGTATGCGCGGCCTCGTTGAGCTGGATCAGGCTGTTGTCGGTGCTCCATTGCCAGATGCCGGCATTGTAGCCGGGGGCGCGGCTGCCGGCGGCGAGGACGATATTATGTTCGATCAGCGCGCCGTCGGTGCCGCGCGGGACGATGCCGTCGCCGCCAATATCATCCAGATAATTGTCGCGGATCACCACCTTCCTGCTGGGGAACCAGTCAAGGGAGGACACGCGGTCGCTGATCCCGGCGATGCCGGATCGGTCGACGCGCCACAGGATGTTCCGTTCGATCGCCAGATCGTCGAAGCGGGTGGCGACCTGCCGGCCGGTGGCGCGGAAGAGGATGCCGCCATTGTCCTTGCGGTCGTTGGTGCCGCGGACATCGTGGACATAATTGTCGCTGATGCGGATGCCTCGCGTCACGCCGCGATTTTCGGCGCGCACCAATATGCCGATGCGGGGCGCCGGGGAGGGCGCGTCGTTGGTGGCTTCCAGGCCGCTGATCGTGACATGATCGGCGTCGATCACGCCGATGGCATATTCGGCAACGCCGCCCGCATCGATGCGTGGCCGGGGACCGGCGCCGGTCGCACCGACGATGATGGGTGATCCCGCCTTGCCCGAGCGGGCGATCGTCAGCGGTTCTTGCCAGACCGAGCCGGCGGTCAGCAGCACGCGGTCGCCGGGCTGGAGCGGCCAGCCATTGACCCGCGCCAGGGACCGCCACGCCCTGTCGCCCGCCGTGCCGTCCGCCCGGTCGTCGCCCATGCGGGAATCGACATAATAGGTTTCGGCCCGGGCCACATCGACAAGGGCGGCGGCCATCGATGCGGCGGGGAACAGGAGCGCTGGAGCAAGGAGCCGGAAGGGCTTTGGCAAGAGGTCTGTCTTTCGCGGCATGACGGTCGTGTTCCAGCCTGATGGATGGCCGCTGAACGGTCAATGAAGAGATGGCGGCCCCCGGAAAAGTCGCGCCGGCAGGGAAAATAGCGGCGGAAAGCCCCTTGAACTGCTGGCTGGGGCGCCTAGATTGGGCTGGTCACTCTCCCCCCTTGAGTGACACCTCCCTGAACCTTGGCCCCGCCGTGCAGCTCTGCTCCGGCGGGGTTTTCTTTTGCCCGCCGCCCGGCATGTGGGCAAAAGATTACAGGCAATTAAATTGAACAATTCGGCGGGGGCGTCGAAGGAGGGGCATGGCTTGGGAAAGGCGCCCTTTATGGAAGGCGGGCTAGAGACAGTTTATCATAGCTGCCGCGCCGAATTGTTGCGCTTCCTGGTCGCGCGCACCGGCAGCGGGCCCGAGGCGGAGGATATACTGCAGGACATGTGGCTGCGGATCGGCGAGGGCAGGAGCGGCCCCGTCGCCAATGGACGCGCCTATCTCTATCGGATTGCGCAGAATCTCGTGCTCGACCGCCTGCGGGAGGCGCGACGGCGGGGCGCCCGCGAGCAGAGCTGGATGGAAGTGGCGTCGGGCGTCGACCTGCGCGGTCCCGATCCCGCCGATCCCCGCGCCGATGCGCTGGCGCAGATAAGCGAAAGGGAGGAGGTGGCGCGCCTTGCCTCCGCCATCGCCAACCTGCCCGCTGGCGCCCGCCGCGCTTTCCAGTTGCACAAGCTGGAGGGGTTGTCGCATGACGAGGTGGCGCAGCGGCTGGGCATCAGCAAGAGCGGGGTCGAAAAGCATATGGCGGTGGCGATGAAATATTTGCGCCGCGCATTGTCCGAGGACTGAGGCCAGGCTGACCCGGTGACGTTATAGCGGGGAACGGCGCATGTGCGGGGGGCTGCGCAGCGACTGGACAGGTTTGATGGGACCGGCTTTGGACGATGAGACGATCCTCGACCAGGCGATTGCCTGGCACCGCGCGCAGGATGACGCGGATTTCGACTGGGACGGCTTCAC
This sequence comes from Sphingobium sp. LMA1-1-1.1, assembly GCF_040676365.1. Classification (NCBI taxonomy): domain Bacteria; kingdom Pseudomonadati; phylum Pseudomonadota; class Alphaproteobacteria; order Sphingomonadales; family Sphingobiaceae; genus Sphingobium; species Sphingobium sp. LMA1-1-1.1. The sequence continues at coordinate 1,031,304 of NZ_JBEGHS010000001.1, read as the reverse complement.
GCTGTGGCTGGAGGCGGATCCCGCACATCGCACCGCGTTCGATTCGATCGCATTGATCGACGCAAGGATCGCCGATCATCGCGCCACCCTGGCCGCGCTGATGCCGTCAATGGAGGCGCCGTCGATGGACGCGCCGTCGATGGGCATGTCCGTCCCGCCGGTCGCGATGCGGGCGCCCCGCCGCCGCCGCTGGATCGGTGGCGGGATCGCTGCGGCGCTGGCGCTGGCGGTCGGCATTCCTTTCTTTCGTCCCTCTATGCCGCCGCCGGTCGATTATCGCACCGGGCCGGGGCAGGCGCGCACCATCATGCTGAAGGACGGTTCCCGCATCGCGCTGGCCGCCGCCAGCCATTTGCGCGTGGCGGGCGCGGCGCAGGACAGGCTGGCGCTGGAGGGCAGCGCCCTGTTCGACATTCCCCATCGCCCGGACAGGACCATGACGATCGATGCAGGCGGGCAGCGGATCAGCGATATCGGCACGCGATTCGACATATTGGCCGACGCCCGCATGATGCGGGTCGCCGTTGCCGAAGGAAGGATCAGCGTCGCGCCGCGTGACGGCGGCGATACGGTCGAACTGCCGGCCGGGCGGCAGTTGCTGGTCGACCGGGTGACGCGCCGGGGAACGACCGCCGCCATATCCCCCGGAACGGTCGGAAGCTGGCAGCAGGGACGGCTGGTCTATGAAGGCGTGCCGCTCTCTCTGGTCGCGTCCGATCTCAGCCGCTATGCAGGGATGCCTGTGAAGGCTGGGGCCGATGTTGCCGACCGGCCATTTTCCGGTGTGTTGATCGTGGGGGACGGTTCGGGCCTTGTCGGTGAAGTCGCGCAGTTCATGGACCTCAGGATCGTGCATAAGGGCGGTATTGTGTTGCTGCGCGCTGGCGCCCGGTAGCGCCTGGGCGCAGGAAGAACGGCCAATCCATATCGAATCCGCGCCGCTGGCCGATGCGCTGGCGGACCTGTCGCGCCAGACGGGGATAGCGATCGGCTTCGAAGGGCGGCTGCCCGCGCGCCGGTCGCACCGCGTCGACGGGCGGTTGACGGTGGAGCAGGCGCTGGCGCGGTTGCTGGCGGGAACGGGGCTGGAAGCGCGGCGACTGTCCCCGACCGCCTATCGGCTGGTGCGCGCCGCGCCCGTCGCGCCGCTCCCGCCTGTCCGGTCGGCCTCCGCACCGCCGCCGCAGGGAATGGCGGACATCATCGTCACCGGCGCGAAGCGGGAGGAACCGCTTGCGCGCCTGCCGATCTCCGTCGCGGTGGTGCAGGCGCCAGGCGATCAGGGCGGCACGCTGCTTTCCGGCACGCAGGAAGTGGCGCAGCGGCTGGATGGGCTGACGCTCACCAATCTGGGGCCGGGGCGCAACCGCCAGTTCATCCGCGGCGTGGCGGACAGTCCGTTCAACGGCAACAGCCAGTCGACCGTCGCCATCCTGATCAACGATGCCCGCGCCACCTATAACGCGCCCGATCCCGACCTGCGGCTGGTCGATGTCGAGAGGGTGGAACTGCTGAAAGGGCCGCAGGGGTCGCTTTACGGCAGCGGGACGCTGGGCGGCGTCTATCATATCGTCACCCGCCCGCCCGATGCCGGGACGTTCGCGGGACAGGCGGGGTTGGAGGCATCGCTTGCCACCCATGGCGAAATGGGCGGCAGCGCGGAGGCGATGATCAACCTGCCGGTGGTGACCGACCGGCTGGCGGTGCGCGCCGTGGGCTATGCGGCGCGCGAGCCGGGCTGGATCGACACGGCGGGCCGCGGCGATTCGAACCGCAGCGAGGTGCGCGGCGCCCGGCTGGCGGTGCGCGCCCTGGCGGGCGACTGGACTGTCGACCTGAACGGCATGTTCCAGTTGCAGGATGTCGCGGACAGCCAATATGTCTATGCCCGCCATGCGCTGACGCGGCCGGACCAGGTGGCCGAGCCGCATGACAACGACTTCGCCCTTGCCTCGCTGCGCGTGGCGGGAAAGCTGGGCGACATGGATCTGGTCTATGCCGGCAACTGGGTCGACCACGACGTGTCGAGCACGCTGAACGCCAGCGACCTTTCCCAGGCCGCCTTCGGCGTTGCGCCGCCCTCTCTCTATTTGGAGCAACGGCGCAATCGGCTGTTCGATCAGGAAGTGCGCCTGTCGGGCCAGCGGGACGACGGCCTGTCCTGGCTGGCGGGCCTGTCCTTCATGGATGTGCGCAACCATTTTTCGGGCGTGATCGAGGGTGCGCGGGACAGGACGGTCGCCACCGGTATTCAGGGCGTGGCCGAATTCGCCGCCTTTGGCGACATGCGCGTGCCGCTGACCCCGGCCCTGTCGCTCAGCGTCGGCGGGCGGCTGTTCCTTTCCCGGCTGGAGGCGGAGCAGGGCGGCCGCCGCACGCGGGTGGAGGTGTCGGTGACCCGCAGCGGCTTCACCCCGTCGCTGGCGCTGTCCTGGCAGGCGGGCGCGCGCGACTTCCTTTATCTGCGCTATGCCGGGGCGCGGCGGCCAGGCGGGCTGACGCAGACCAGCGCGAGGTCGGCCGAACGGTTCGAATCCGACGAGTTGCAGACATTCGAAACGGGGTGGCGGCATACGGCCTCGCCATCGCTGACGGTCAATGCCGACGCCTTCCTGATGACATGGTCGCACATGCAGTCCGACTATCTGCTGACGGACGGGCTGATCGGCACGCGCAATGTCGGCGACGCGCGCATCTACGGGATCGAGGCATCGATCGACTGGAAAGCGGCTTCGGCCTGGGCGATCAGCGCCGGGCTGGTGGGGCAGAGCGCGCTGCTGACCCGGACCAGCGCCGGCCTGCGGGTGGACGACCGGCATCTGCCCGTCATTCCCGACTGGAAGGCGCGGCTGGGGATAAGCCGTGATCTTGGCCTGCTGGGGTGGAGAGGCAGCATGGGCGCGCATGTCAGCTATCTCAGCCCATCGCACCTCAGTTTCGATCCCGGCCTGGACAGGCGGATGGGCGACTACGCGCTTGCCGATGCCGATCTGACGCTGCGTCGGGGTGGATGGAGCGTGCGGCTGTCAGGCAGCAACCTGTTCGATTGCAAGGCGGACAGCTTTGCCTTCGGCAATCCCTTTACGCTGGACAGGGGGCCGCAATATACCCCGCTGCGACCGCGGCAGTGGACGGTCGGGTTCACGAAAAACTGGTGACCGGCCGCCGGCCGAGGGCATAGGTGGCGGTATAGCCGACATGGTCGGACAGCATGGTGCCGTCCGGCCCATGGCCGAAGGGGATGTCGATCCGGCGCAGCGTCAGCGTCGTCCGCTGGCCCGGCGCGAAAAACTCCCAGTCGCGGGCGCGCTGCTGCGACAGGCGGGCGTCGGCGGAAAAGGGGAGGTGCAGCGCCGCCGCCGCGGCATAGGCGTTGTTCATGGGGGCGCCGAAGCTCCAGTCCCGCGCCGCATGGTCGGTCAGGTCGATGCGCCGTCCGCTGGTCTGGCCGGCATTGAAATCGCCGCCGACGATCAGCGGGTCGCGCGGGTCGTGCCATTGGCGGATGAAGGCGGTGAGGCTGGCGATCTGAAGGCTGTGCGCTTCGTTGGAGCGGGCGTCCGACACGTCGGAGGCGCGGCGGCTGTTGAGATGGGTGGTGACGACATCGACCGGTTCGGCCTGGCCGGGCAGGCTGACCCGCACCAGCATCGCGCCCTTGTTCGCTAGGCAGTCGAACCCCGCGCAGGCGAAGCGCGGAAAGGCCATGCGGTGGACCGCGACGATCGGATAATCGGACAGGATCTGAAGCCCGCTGCCGACATATTTGCCGACGCCCTCGCCATGGGTCCAGCTTTCGTCGGCGGCGAAGCGCTGCTGCGCGCCGACCGGGGTGGCGCCGTTGGTCGCCCGGTCGTCCGGTCCGTCCGCGACATAGGGATAGCCTGCCGCCCGCCCGATCGCTTTCGCATCGTCGGTGAACGCCTCCTGCAGCAGCACGATATGGGGATTGCGCCCGGCGGCCCGCATGTCGCGCAGCGTTGCCGCGATGCGGTCGAAATCGGCCGGACGACCCCAGGCCAGCGGCCAGGGCAGGCCGTGGATATTATAGGTCATGACCGACAGCGTGCCGTCGAAATGCACAGCTTCCGTCCGGGGCGCCGCGCCGCGCGTGTTTGCGGAAGGGGCCGCCGCGACGAGGGCGGCGGCGGCGATCATCGGCACGGTCCATGTTAAAATGCGCACAGCCTGTTCTCCTGTGGCGCGATGACGGCGTCGGCGCGGCGGCACCGCAGTTGTCGTGCCACATTAAAAAATATTCCTGCTCGGGCTGCGGTGTCCCGTGGCGGTGGCGTCATCGAGACAAGACCGAAAGGCAGATATGGCGACAATTGTCACAGTGAAGTCATCACCCGGCATCATAGGGCGTTCGATCGGCGCAGGTGTTCGGGGGGCGTGAACCTGTCATGAAACGGCTTCTTCTATCCATTCATGATGTCGGCCCGCGATTCGAGGGTGAAGTCGACCGGTTGCTGGACCGGCTGTCGCTTCACGCCGCGCCGGACACACTGGCGATGCTGGTGGTGCCCAATCATTGGGGCGCGCATCCGCTGCTGCCCGGATCGCCCTTTGCGACGCGGCTGCGCCGCTGGGCGGAGGCGGGGGTCAGCATGTTCGCCCATGGCTGGTTCCACAAGGACATGGCGACCCATGACGATGCGATCGCGCGATTCAAGGCAAGGCACATGACCGCCGGTGAGGGCGAGTTCCTGGGGTTGGATAGGGTGACGGCGGCGCGGCGCATGGCCGAGGGCCGGGACCTGATCGAACAGGTCACGGGCGTAGCGGTCACAGGCTTCGTGGCGCCGGCCTGGCTATATGGCGCACCCGCGCGCGAGGCGCTGGGCCAGAGCGGATTTGCGCTGGCGGAGGACCATATGAGGGTGTGGCATCCGCCGTCGGGCAGGATATTGGCGCGCGGGCCGGTCATCACCTGGGCCAGCCGCAGCCGGGCGCGGATCGCATCGTCGCTGTTGGCGGCGCGCCTGTTGCCGCCGGTCCTGCGCCATGCGCCGGTCGCGCGGGTGGCGGTGCATCCGGGCGATGCCCATGTGCCGGCCCTGCTGGAGAGCATCGACCGGGTGGTGCGGCGGCTGGCACGCACGCACCGGCCCGCCCGTTACGGCGACCTGCTGGCGGGATGAGATGCGGATCCTGACTTTCCTCCACAGTTTCGAGCCCGGCGGGGTCGAACGGGTCGCGCTGAGGCTGGTGCGCCGCTGGCGGGAGCAGGGCGTCGATGCGCCGCTGTTCCTGGGGCGCGGCGAGGGCGCGATGCGGGGCGAGACCGGCGAGGGACTGGACCCCCATGTGCCGCGCGGTCCCGGATTTTCCGTCGCGGCCTTCGAGACGCTGTGGATGATCATGACCCTGCCAGGGTTCATCCGCCGGACGAAGCCCGATGTCCTGTTCTGCGCGGGCAACAGCTATGCCGTGGTCGCCGTGGCGATGAAGCTGTTGCTGGGGCGCGCCTGTCCGCCGGTGCTGGCGAAGATCAGCAACGACCTGGAAAGGCACGACATGATCTGGCCCGCGCGCATCGCCTATCGGTTGTGGCTGCGCATCCAGGGCCGGTTCATCGATCATTTCATTGCCATGGCGCCGGGGCTGGAGCGGGAGATCACAGCGCTTGTCCGTCCGGGCGCCGGTGCGATCAGCGTCATTCCCGATCCGGCCCTGTCGATCGACCAGATCGAGCGTTTGCGCGCCGTCCGCAGGGCAGGCGAGGGCAGCGGTCGCCGCTTCGTCGCCATCGGCCGTCTGGCGCGGCAGAAGAATTTCGCGCTGATGCTGGCCGCCTTTGCACGGGCGGCAGGGGCCGAGGACCAGTTGCTGATCTTTGGCGAAGGGCCGGAGCGGGGCAGGCTTGCCGCCTGCGCCCGGCGGCTGGGTATTGCCGACAGGGTGATGTTCATGGGCCATGTCGCCGACCCCGCGCTGCAGACCGGCGGGGCCGCCGCGTTCCTGCTGTCGTCCGACTATGAAGGCGTGCCCGCCGTGCTGCTGGAGGCGCTGGCCGTGGGCCTGCCGGTGATCGCGACCGAATGCAGCGCGGCGATGCGATCGCTGCTGGAGGACGGGGCGCTGGGCCAGCTTGTGCCGCCGGGCGACCTTGCCGCCTTTTCCGCCGCCCTTGCGCAAGCGCCCATGCCGCAGGACGCCGCCGCCAGCCTGGCGCAGGCGCGGCGGTTCACGCTGGAAGCGGCATCGGCCGCCTATCTCGACTGTTTCGCCGGAATTTCCGCGCGGCCGACTGAGGTTCGCCGCGGCGCACGACGTCACTCCATCCCGTCCACAATGACGAGCCCCCTATGACCGGCAACAGCACCACCGGCCTTCTTCCTCCCTCCGCCGTGCCGATCGACCAGGCAATGCTGGACCCCAAGCCGCTGATACAGTCGGGCCGCAACTGGACCCGCTGGGCCGGGCCGCTGGTGTCGGTGCTGATCCTGGTCGTGGCGCTCCACCAGTTTCACGGGCTGGATCCCGCCAGCCTGTGGGCGATGGTGCCGGGCAGCATCGCCTTCTGGGCGGCCTTTGCGCTTTATTACCTGGCCGGTCCGCTGTCGGAATGGGTGATTTTCCGCCGCCTCTGGGCGATCCCGGCCGAAGGTTTCGCCGCGTTGCTGCGCAAGCTGGTGAGCAATGAGATCCTGCTGGGTTATCTGGGCGAGGTCTATTTCTACGCCTGGGCGCGGCGCAGCGCGAAGATCACCACCGCGCCCTTTGGCGCGATCAAGGACGTGACCATCCTGTCCGCGCTGGTCGGCAATGGCGTCACGCTGGTCATGGTCGCCTTTGCCGTGCCGCTGCTGGGTGCTGTGGATGCGCGGCTCAACAGTTGGGAAGTCGGCGGGTCGATCCTGTTCGTGCTGGCGACGTCGCTGGTGGCGATGCTGCTGCGCAAGCGGCTCTTCACCCTGCCGCGCGCTGAATTGTGGGTGGTGGCGGGCATCCATTTGCTGCGCATCATCGCGACCACGGTGCTGGCCGCGATGATGTGGCACATGTTGCTGCCGGACATTCCGCTGAGCTGGTGGATCCTGCTGGGCACGCTGCGTCAGCTTGTGTCGCGCCTGCCCTTCCTGCCCAACAAGGATGTGGTGTTCGCCGGCATGGCCGCCTTCCTGATCGGACGTGACAATGAGATCGTGTCGGCCATGGCGCTGATGGCGTCGCTCATCCTGGCGGCGCACCTGCTGGTCGGCATGGCACTGGGCGTGACCGGCCTCATGAAAGAGGGACGGGCGCAGTGATCGCGATGCTGATGCTCGCCGCGGCCATCCCGTCCAGCCCGGATTTGGGCAAGGCGGAGGGCCGGTGCCGCGCGAGCGAGAATGGCCCGGCCTTCCTGGTCGAGGTCAAGGGCCTGAAGGATCGCAAGGGTCGGCTGAAGCTGGAACTCTACCCCGCCAACGACACGGATTTCCTGGCGGACGACAATGTGCTGGTGGCGGCGGGCAAGCCGTTTCGCAGGGTCGAGGAGGCGGTGCCGGCCGCCGGGCCGGTGCAGCTTTGCATCCGCGCGCCGGGCCCCGGCACCTATGCGCTCAGCCTGTTGCACGATCGCGACGCCAATCGCCGCTTCTCGATTTCGGTCGACGGCATCGGTTTTGCCGGCAATCCCAAGCTGGGCTGGTCCAAGCCGTCGGCCGCCGCCGCGAGCGCGACGGTGGGCAGCGGACCTGAGCACATCGTCATCATCGTCAATTATCGCCGGGGACTCTTTTCCTTCGGCCCGATCAAGGAATAGGTCATGCGCATCGTGGATGTCTGCGCTTTCTACGCGCCCAGCGGCGGCGGCGTGAAGACCTATGTCGAACGCAAGCTGCGCGCAGGGGCGATGGCCGGCCATGAGGTCATCATCCTGGCTCCGTCGGACAGCGACCAGGTGGTGGAAGCGGGGGGCGGCAGGATCGTCATGCTGCCCGCGCGGCGCTTTCCGCTCGACCGGCGCTATTCCTATTTCGACGATGAAGCCTCGCTCCACGCCATGCTGGACCGGTTGCAACCCGATCTGGTCGAGGCATCCTCCCCCTGGTCCAGCGCGGCGATGGTGGCGCGCTGGCGGGGCGATGCGCCCCGTGCGCTGATCATGCATGCCGATCCGTTGTCGGCCTATGCCTATCGCTGGTTCGGATCGGTGCTGAGCCGCGAGGCGATCGATCGCGGGTTCGACTGGTTCTGGCGCCATCTGCGCCGGCTGGACCAGCAGTTCGACCTGGTGGTCAGCGCCAGCGACAGCCTGTCCCAGCGGCTGGAGGCCGGCCGGCTGCGGCGGGTGATGACCCTGCCCATGGGCGTCGAACCGGGCTATTTCAGCCCGGCGCATCGCAATGAAGGACTGCGCGCGCGCCTGTTGGAGCGTTGCGGCCTTGGGCCGGAGGCGACGCTGCTGCTGGGGGTGGGCCGTCATGCGCCGGAAAAGCGCTGGCCCATGGTGATCGATGCGGTGGCGTCGGCGGGCTTTTCGACGCCGGTCGGCCTGGTGCTGGTCGGCGACGGCCGGGAAAGGGCGCGGGTGCGCCGGGCGTCGGCCAATAATCCGCATATCCAGTTGCTGGCGCCGATGCATGCGCGACCGGCGCTTGCCGAACTGCTCGCCAGCGCCGACGCGCTGGTCCATGGCTGCGAGGCGGAGACATTCTGCATGGTGGCGGCCGAAGCGCGCGCCAGCGGCCTGCCCGTCATCGTGCCCGACGAGGGCGGTGCGTCCGACCAGGCGCGCAGTGGCGGAGGGTTGCTCTATCGCGCCGGGCAGGCCGACAGCCTGGCCGCGGCCATCGTCGATTTCGCGCAGGCTGATGCTGTGGCGCGGCGCCGGACGGCGCTGGCGTCGGCTTCGGCGGTCATGACCATGGACGATCATTTCGACCGGCTGTTCGCGGTCTATGACGACATGACCAGGGAACGGCGCCATGTTGCTTGACCGGCCTATTGCCCACCCCATGCGCCCGCGCCGCCGCCTGAGCCTTCCTGTCTTCCGCAGGCGGCCGCCCGACGCGGGACAGGCCCATTCCTGTGGTCTGCGCCATCGTTCCACCTGCGAAAGCTGGTCCTTGATGACCGCCATTCTCTGGTGGCTGTTGCGTTCCGATCGGTAACATCGGCGCGGCCGGGCTGCGCCGGCCGTGCCTGACGCCGGTCGCGGAAAATACCGGACCATCGGTACGAATACTTATTAAAAGTCTGATAATAGTCGATATTCTGGTCTATTTGTGAAGCGTGTTATGGTAAAAATAATCACCGGGTAAGCACTGATTTTTCCCAGAACGACACAAGACTGGCGGTGAAGCGGCGCCATTCATCCGCTCGGTTTGCCGGCGCTTCCGGCGCGGCGGACCATCAGTGCCCCGATGCGTTCCAGTCGTATGGCAAGGTGGAAAGCGGCTTCCTCCTTCCATGGCGGCGCGATGATCTGCACGCCGATGGGAAGGCCTGCCACGGCCACGGGTGCGGTGAGGACGGGCAGACCGATGAAGCTGATGGGCTGGGTATAGAGGCCCAGATTGGCGCGCACCGGGATTGTTCTGCCATCGACCGTTACCGAGGCCTGGCCGATCTCCGGCGCTGTGGTGAATGTGGCGGGCGCGAGGAGAAGATCGTGCTCGGCGAACAGCTTGGCGGCCTGATCGCGGAACCATGTCCGCACGCGCTGCGCCTGGAGGACGGCCGCGGCTGGAAGTAGCGCGCCCGCGAAAAGGCGGTCGCGCGTCGCCGGGTCGAAATCCTGCGGGCGGGTGCGTAATCGCTCGCTGTGCAATTGCCCACCCTCGGCGGCGGAGATCGTGAAGGCAGCTGAGCGCGCCGCTTCAGCGCCGCGCAGGTCGACAGTGCGGTCGGCTCCGGCTGCGGCCGCGATCCGGTCCATCGCCTCGGCGACCTCGGTGGTCATCACCGAGGCGAACCAGCCGCCGAGGCGTGCCACGCGCAGCGGTCGGCCATTATCGGCCAGCGCCGCGACCGAGGCGGCGGGCGGCATGTCCAGCATGGCTGGATCTTCCGGGTCATGGCCTTGCATCGCATCGAAGGCGTGGGCAAGGCCGTCGAGGCTCGCTGCGAAATGGCCGGTGTGATCGAGGCTGGCAACGAAGGGAAAGGCGCCGCGCCGCGAAAGGCGCCCGAAAGTAGGCTTCAAGCCATAAACGCCGCAGAGCGAGGCCGGGATGCGGATCGAGCCGTTGGTGTCCGATCCCAGTGCGACGTCCACCAGTCCTGCCGCCACCGCCGCTGCCGAACCGCCCGATGATCCGCCGGCGATCCGCGCGGGATCGTGCGGATTTCGCGTCGGCCCGTAATGATGATTCTCGGTGGAAAAGCCGTAGGCGAACTCATCCATGTTGAGTGTGCCGAGCAACGCGGCGCCCGCGCTGCGCAGCCGTTCCACCAGAAAGGCGTCACGCGCTGCGGGCGGTTCATCCTTGAGAATGATCGATCCGGCCAGCGTCACCTCACCCGCAATGTCGAACAGGTTCTTTACGGCGAAGGTCAGGCCGGCGAGCGGAGCGCCCGTCCGGTCGGCCCGGTCGGCGTCGGCCAGCGCCCGTTCGGGCTGGACGGAAGTGAAGCAGTTGAACGCGGCGTCCCGATCGGCGATCGCGGCGAGGCTGCGCAGCACTGCCTGGCGTGCGAGGCCGCTCATGGGCGAAACATCGGCGCAGGATCGACCGCGTCAGGCAATTCAATCCCGGAAAAGGCTAATATATGATCGGCCAGAATATCGAGCCATTGCGCCACGCTTTCGGCATAGGCGTCCGGTACGTCCAGCGGCGCCATTGCGGCGATGCGTTCGGCGAGTTCGGGCTGGAGGCTCATGCCTGCTTCACCGCATCGATGACATCGGGCGACGCGGCGACGAAGCCGAAGCATTGGCGGATGTTGTAGAGCGTCGCTTCGGCGCAGAAGCCGGGCGATGTCGTCGCGCTGCAATCCTCCAGCAGCACGCAGTCATAGCCCCGGAAACTCGCGTCCTGGAACGTGCATAGCACGCACTGGTCGAGATTTACCCCCGCGAAGAGTAGCGTCGTAACGCCAAGGTTCCGCAGGATCGCGTCGAGATGCGTTTCCCAGAAGCCCGACATGCTGAACTTGGCGACGTGAATGTCGCCGGCGGTATCGCCAAACTCATCGAGGATCGCCGCGGCCCAGCTACCGGCCTGCAACACCGGTGCGCCATTGGCAAGCGGATTGCCGAGGCCTGTGCCGGTGCCCGAAGCATTGTAGACATGGAGGGTCGAGGGCCCCAGGTTCAGAAGGTCTGGCCGGTTGCCCCAGTTGACCCAGACGACGGGAATATTGGCGTTGCGGGCCTCTGCCAGCATCGCATGTATCGGCGCGATCAGCCTTTGTCCGGGCGACACGTCAACGCCGATCGAGGCAAGCCAGCCGTCGGCGTGACAGAAGTCATTCTGCATATCGACGATGACAAGCGCCGTGCGGGCAAGGTCGAGCCGGATATGCTGCGGCGTTGCCGGGATCGCCACGGGTCGCGGGACGCGTGGCGTGCGGACGAAATCCACGGCGGCTTCATTGACGCGCCACTGGTTGTGCGGGGCGCTGCCGAGCGGGTGCATCACGGCCATCACGCGGCCTTGAGGCCGGTCAGCGTAACGAGGTCCTCGGCATCCAGTTCTACCCGCTCCCCGGCGCGGATCAATTCGGCGAAGCCCTCGTTCGGCACCATGAAGGTAAGCGTGTAGAGCTTCGCCGCGCCGGTGTTGACGACGACATGCTCGGCGCCCGGCCGTAGCATCAGCGCGTCGCCGGGCGTGATGCGCCGGACGGTGTCGCCGCAATGCGCCTCACCCTCGCCCGAAATGACGTAGAAATATTCATGGGCATGCGCGTGGCTGTTGGGCGGGGTCCGTCCGCCGACCGCAAATATCTCCACGACGCACACCGGTTCGATCCCGTCGGCCAGCGGATCGAACAGGAGAGCGAAATAGTTGCTATCGCCGGGGGCGATTCGCCGCGCTTCCACATCGCGGACCGAGCGGGCTAGCATCATCTCATACATAGTCCTGGTTTTCCTGTTGGGTGGTCTGCCCTTGAGCCATCGAAAGGTGCAGCAGCGATCCGTCCGCGCCGCCGGTGATGATCCCGATCGTGATGAGCCGTGCCTCGCTCCGGGGAGCATCGGCCGGCCGGCGTCCGGTGCCGGGATTGACCGGATAGGCCGGATAGGCGGCGGCGGCGATCGAGAGGCGAAGCCGCTCACCGGGGCGCAGCGTGGCGCAGGTCTTGCGCAGCGACACGGCGATGCGATCCCCCGCCCGGTGATCGAGCAGGGAGCGATGGCCTTCGGCGATCTGGGTCACCCTTCCTCGCGCGTCGATGCGCGAGAGAACGCAGGCAAGATCAAAGGCCGGGCTGTCGCAGGCCACGGCAAGATCGGCGCCGACTTCGCCGAACAACGCCAGCGAATCTTCAAGCGGAGCCGTGGTGAAGGTGAGCACGTCGGTACGATTGTCTACCTTAGCGCGGTAGACAGGTCCCGGCGGTGTGCCGAATGCGCCGCCCACGCTCGGTGCCGGCCGCCAGGGATCGTGGACAAGGTACTCAATGCAAGTCTCTCCGGGAGCCGGCCCAAGTGTTGCGCTTGTTCCGTCAACCGAGGCAATGCCTTCCCCACCCAGATGGAAGGTCGTCCGCTCCTCCGGCCAGATGTCGCCCGTCCGCCATTCGCAGGTACCCATGTCGAATAGCGAGATCGGCGGCGAGAGTTCGACGTTGGCATCGTCCATGAGCCAGCGCCGGAACCAGCGGACTTGGGCATGGTCGACGGGGCTGACGGCGGCGGACCCGAAATCGCGATCGGCCACGGAGCGGTCCCACGGAAAATGCGTCCAGGGGCCGATCATGAGCGCGCCGCCGAGTGCATCGAAGCCCGCGAGCGTGCCCGGCAGATGGGTGTCGAACCAGCCGCCGACGAACAGCGCCGGAACACCGCCCGCGCGCAGTTCCGCGAGCGCGGCGCTCGGTGAGACGGCGGACCAGTAGGGATCGCTGGCGGGGCGTTCCAGCCAGTCGTGATAGTGCCCGAGCGCGCGGTGGCGTTCGAGCACCGGCGGCCGCGCGTTGACGGGGGCATTGAGCGGGAGCGCGCGCGATGCGGCGAACAGCTCCTCCCACGCCGCCATCTCGCCACGATGCTCGGCGGTACCCGCCGCCATCTGGATACCCCAGCTGATGTTGGACGCGAGGCGCAGCGCGCCGTCCTCGCTCGCCCAGTCGGCGAACAGGTCCCAACCGATCATCGCGGGCGCCATGGCCCTCAGCGCGGGCGGACGCAGTCCAGCCGCGAGAAGCTGGTTGGTGCCCTGATAGGAAAACCCATAAAGACCGACCCGCCCATTGGAACGCGGCAGCGCAGCGGCCCATTCGATCGCCTCGGCGCCATCGCGTGCCTCATGGACAAAGGCGGTAAATTCGCCCTCGGAGGTGCCGCGTCCTCGCACATCCTGGATAACTACGATGAAACCCTGGCGTGCGTACCAGGCGGGGTGCGCGTAGCATAGCGCCGAGCCGAGTCGCCGGCCGTAGGCCTGCCGCATCAGGAGCACCGGCGCATCCTCCTCGCCAAGCGGCATCCAGATGTCGGCGTCCAGCCGCACTCCGTCCGAAGTCAGCATCGATGCCTGGACGAGGCCGGGAAGAGCGCCTTCGCCGGAGGACGCAATGGTCTTGTGCGGCATGGTCCGGTCGAGCACGGCTATAGCGTCTCTGACGGCATGAACGTACGCATCTTGCCGGGGTTGAGAAGCCCTTGGGGATCGACATCGTGCTTGAACCCGAGCTGGTCTCCGGGCAGTCGCTTGTAACGGCTACCGTCCTCGACAGTGTAGACATGAGGATTGGCGACGGGCGCGCCCGCGTTCTCGAAAATCGCGATCAGCTCGGCGAGCCTCTCTTCGCCGGTGTAGCGAATGACGGGCAGGCTGTTCATCACATGACCGCCGTCGAAGCCGATGAACTCGACATGCCACATCACTTCGTCGCCCAGCCGCGTGCGTAGGCCGTGGAGTATTTCGGGCGTGGGGAAGATAGTCTGCAGATAGGTGTGGCCGCGCTCGCGCCGCAGGACGTGCTGGGTCGCGTGATTGAAGCCGAGTTCGTAGATCGGGAGGGATGGGCCTTCTTCCCCTCCCGAAGCGCGTTCCAACGTGACGCGGCCATTGTGCGCCGCCGCCAGTTCGTGCGCCGCGACAAGGCCCGCCGGCGCGACCATCAGCGCGGCGATGGCGCTGCCTTCGGGAATATAGGGAACATAGGGTCGGAAATAACGCGCCTGGCGGTCATCCGAGATCGAGCACAGACGCTTCTGCACGCCTTGGGCCTTGCACATCGCGTGGCCAAAGGCGATTGCATCCTCGAACTGTTCGAAGGTCACGAGCAGGTCATGCCAGTCGACGGCCGGTTGCACCGGCAACGCCAGTCGGACGAGCAGGCCGGTCGTCCCGAAGGTGCGATTGATGAGGTTGCATTGGCTGCCGGTCAGATCGATCAGGCGGGGCGTGTCCTCTACCGTAACGAGGCTGGTGCCGATCAGGTTGCCGGGTTCGCGCAGACCGCCCCAGGTGACCGAACCAACGCCGCCGGTCCCGCCCGAGACGAAGCCGCCGACGGTCGCCGTTTCCCAGGTGGAGGGAAACATGCGCAGTTCATGACCCCGCGCGCGTAGCGCCTGCTCCAGCGCGTGAAGCGTCATGCCAGCCTCGACCGTGACGACACCGTCCGCAACCTCGATCAACCGGGCAAGGCCGGTCATGTCGATCACCGCTCCGCGTCTTAGTGGAACGGCCTGCCCGTAATTGCCGGTCCCGCCGCCGCGCGGCGTCAGCGGAACGCCAGTGCGCGCGCTGGCCGCGGCGACGGTCATGACCTCATCGACGGAGCGGGGAGAGACGATCACGTCAGCTTCGCAGTCGTGAAGCAGCGCGGACAGCACCGGGCTGAACCAGAAATAGTCCTTGCTCTTGCGCTTGAGATCGGCAGGCGCCTGGCTCCACGGCACATCGCCTAGTTGGTCGAGGAAACCGGCGAGGTTCATGCGGTTGCGGCCTGTGAAATAGCGGCCGGAGCGCCGATGCGCTCGACCGGATAGCGCGCGACCTCGTGGAGAAGGGCAATGAAGCGCGCAGCAGCATGATCGGCGACCAGCTTGCCGCGCTCAGCGTCTGCGGCGGCGGCGTTGCCACATGCACCTTCGGGGTTCAGGTCCTGAATCTGCCAACCGAAACCGACCTTGCCTTCCGGCGTCAGGATGTCGAAGTCAGCCTGCATCGTCTTGCTCAAGGAAACGAAGTTCCGCGCCTTCGCCATGTCGACAAGGTCAGGGCGCAAGTGCAGCATCAGCGAAGTCTCGATCTCGCCGCCATGGATGCCATGGGCACATTCCTCTGCCGAGAAGAGCCCCGGAGGCATGCCCATCTTCGACCACGCGGCATTGACCACGAACATGCCTAACTCAACCCGTAGCGTTCGTGCGACGATGTCCATGATCTGAGGCTGGCCGCCGTGCGAATTGAGCAGGACGAGCCGTCGGATGCCTGCCCTACGAACGGATCGGCCCAGTTCCAGGAGCAGATCCGTCAGCACCGAAGCCGGAAGACTCAGCGTGCCGGGGAAGGCGAGATGCTCATCGCTCTTGCCGACTGACTGGATCGGCAGGGCCACGACGGGCAGTTCTGCCGGGGCTTCGCTCAGAGCCTGCGAGAGCAGGCCCTCGTTGATGCAGCTATCGACATAGACCGGCAGGTGGGGTCCGTGCTGCTCGATGGCGCCCACCGGCAAGATCGCAATGGTATTGGCGGGCAGGGCCTGAAAAGCGGATGACGGCATGTCGCGCCAGAGGCGGGCCGGGTAAAAGTGGGGCGGCATTGCAAATTATCCTTTCTTGCCGGGCCCGCCTCACGGTAAAGCTTCCTTGCACTGAAAAAAGCATCGATTTGCGACCGCGGTGATGCCTTTTTTCGCCAACAGAGGGAGTCGCTACCTTGTTGCACGGACGTATGCTGCGGTACCTGGATGTCGTTGCCCGCGTGGGGACGATCCGAAAGGCTGCGGCGCAGCTCCACATCGCGTCGTCCGCGATCAACCGTCAGATCATCGCGCTGGAAGAGGAACTGGGCGAACCGCTGTTCGAGCGTATGCCGCGCCGCATGCGCCTGACTGCCGCCGGCGAAGTCCTGATCCAGCATGTGCGCGAAACGCTGAGGGCCCACGAGCAGACGATGCAGCAGATCGAGGCCATGAAGGGGCTCAAGCGCGGTGCCATCACGCTCGCAACCACGCTCGGGCTGTCGGCAGGGCCGATGTCGCAGATCATCAGCGATTATGTCGATTCCTATCCGCGTGTGCGTGTGCGAGTTTCGAGTGCGGTGACCGAGGGGATAGCCAACGCGGTCATGAACGGCGAAGCGACCCTTGGGCTAGCGTACAGCATACCGCCGAGACCGGGGCTCAAAACCCTGTTCGCGGTGGACCTGCCTTTGGGCGCAATCGTCGCGGCCGGCCATCCTTTGGCGAGCCGCGACCGGCTTCGCCTCAGCGAACTTCTGGACTATCGGCTCGTAATCGCGGAGCCGGGCATGAGTCTGCGCACCGTGATCGATGTGGCTTTCAGCCGCTTCGAGGCGGTTGCCCCGGTGCTGGAGACCAATTCTGTTGAACTGATGCGCAATTTCGTTGCGGCTTCGGATGCGGTCGCGCTTCTCAATCCGCTCGACGTCGTGACGGAACTGGCTTCGCAGCGCCTCGCCTTCATACCTCTGGATGATGAAAATCTCCACCCGCAGACCCTAAGGCTCATTTCGCGCTCAAACGATCCGCTCGACTCGATCGCCAGCCACTTTGCCCAGCATCTGATCGAGCGCGTGACAGCACTTGCCGGGGACGTTGCGGATGCGCGTATCGGATAGTTTTGCAAGAAACAGCCCGGTCAGACTGCTGCCATAAAGGCAGCGCACACGACGCAAAGTGATGCTTTTCTTGTAGAGAAGTTTTCATATCCTGCGTGTGTCTGCCAGTTAAGGGGAGCGCGTGGTGATGACGAGTCCAGCAGGTGTTCAAACGATCACGCCTCACTTGTCGCAGGCGCGGGAAAGTGTCCCCTCGGCAAGACCGGCCGTGGCGCTCTGCGCGCTGGCGATGGTGGCCGAAGGCTTCGACACCTACTCCGTGGGCTATGCGGCCCCGATCATCATACGCGAATGGGGCGCCAGCCCAACGATGATCGGCAACTTGTTCGCCGCCAGTGTCGTCGCTTCGGCGATCGGCACGATGGGCATTGGCGTGATCGCCGATCGATTCGGCCGAAAGCCTTGCCTGATCGTCGCCCTCGTGGTCTTTGGCCTTGCTACGCTGATCACCGCGCATGTCGCCAATATGGCTGAACTGGCGGCTGTGCGCATTTTGTCGAGCCTGGCGCTAGGTGCCTCGGTGCCGAGCGCCATCGCACTGGCATGCGACGCGGTTACCCCGTCGCGGAGGGCGGCGACGGCGGCCTTGCTGTCCGCCAGCATTGCCATCGGCATAGTCGCCTCGGGTCTGGCGGCGGCGGCACTTGTGCCGGACCACGGCTGGCAGTCGCTGATGTATGTCGGCGGGCTGTTCGCCCTGGTGCTTGCGCTGCCGATCCTGAAACTCGTGCGCGAGCCCGTCCATGAAGCGACCGCAGCTCTGGGACCTTCGCATAATGTTGGAGCGCTGTTCGCTCCTGTTTACCGGCGTGCGACCCTCGTCCTCCTGTTCGTCATGACGACGATCTACGCGACTTCCTTCTTCTTCAACTTCTGGCTGCCTTCCCTGCTGCTGCGGCACGATCCCGATATGCAGAAGGTCGCACTTGCCAACGCGCTCGCGCAAACATTCAGTCTTGCTGGAGCGCTCCTCACCGGTTGGGCTATGGACCGCAACGGATTGCGGGCTCTAGCCGCGATCTTTGCCGTAACCGCGATCGTGTTGACCGCAGCGGTCGGCCTTCCCGGCAGCTTCGTGGGTCTGGTGCTTGGCTGCTGCTGCATCTGTTTGTGCATCAATGGCGCTTTCGGCGGCGCTCTTGCCGCGCCGGTACAGGTCTATCCCCAGGAGATGCGGGCAACCGCGCTGGGGTTCACGATCGGCCTCGCGCGCCTGATCGGTGGCAGTCTGGGCCCGCTGGCCGGGGGCTGGCTGCTCGCCTGGAACCTGCCGACAATAGCGGTTGCGGTCGCTTTCGGGCCCTTCCTGCTGTTGAGCGCAGCGGCGCTATTTCTCTATGCCCGGCGAGCCTGATGCGCGGCGCTGCCTGCCAACGAAATGTAACGCGCCGATCCGCATGGCGAACCAGCGCGTCCTTTCTTTTGCGAAGACGGTCAATAGCCGTATGAGCGGCGGAACATCTCGCGGACATGCTCGCCCGCCGTGCAGGTGGCGAAGCGGCGAGGCCGGTCGGCATTGATGCAGGACGGGATCGGATCGATCACGGCGTCGCTGCGCGGGCTGTAGAAAAAGGCGAGCGAATAGCGATCCGCTGCGCCGTGATTGTTCCGGACCCGGTGGAAGTTCGAGGCATAGCGTCCGTTCGTCCAGCGCATCATCAGGTCCCCCAGGTTGACGACGAACGTACCGGGAATCGGATCGGCCCTGACCCACGTCCCGTTGACGTCGCACACCTCCAGTCCACCAAGCGAATCCTGCGCCAGCAGGGTGATGCCGCCCCAGTCGGTATGCGCGCCAGCGCCGATCTGGTTGAACTCCGCATCGGCCTTTTGCGGCGGATAGCGCAGCATCCTGAGCTTGGCTTCGGCACCGGCATAGTACGGCGCGAACCAGTCCGCCCGTAGCTCGAGCGAGAGCGCGATCTGTTGCAGAACCCGGTCGCCCAGAAGCTGCAAGGCATCGCCATAGACCAGGGTCTGCTCGCGGAATCCGGGGAGATCCGGCCATTGATTGTGGCCGGATGTCCGGGCCTGCGTGCGCGCGTTCTCGGCGGGAAGGTTCGTGGTGCAGTAGAAGCTTTCCTTGAGATCGACGGGCGCTAAGTCGCCGCCATCCTCCTGGCTGTCGAGTATCTGCGCGCCGATCGGCTCGAAGCCGGCACCGGCGGGGGAGTTCTTCATGTGAAGTGCTTGTTTTTCGGCAAGCGGCGTGTCCAGCACCGCCTTGGCCGCGGCGAACTGCCGCGCGATCAATTCCTCTGGAACGCCGTGACCGGCGATGTAGAAAAAACCGATCTCGCGGCAGACCTTGCCTATCGCCTTCCCCACCGCCGCCGGAGGCCCCGAAATGTCGATTACCGGGATTACCGCGGCAGGCCTTGGTGGCGTGTAGATGCGCATGATCTTCCTCAGAACTTCTTGGTGAAGGACAGGCCGTAAGTGCGCGGCATGTTGTAGACCGTGTTCACCGCCGAGCCGTTCTGGAACGTGCTGTTTGTATATTCGTCGTTGGTCAGGTTCTTCGCCCAGAGCGACGCGGTCCAGCCCGTTTCCGGCATGATGAGCTGCAGTTGGGCATTGACGAGCGTCGCGTCGCTGTCGATCCGGTAGATCGGCGTGTTCTCCGTATTGGTGAAAACGCTGCTCTGGCGGTGGACAGATCCGCTCAGCGACATGTCGAGATCATCGGTGACAGCCCAGCGATAGCGGGCTGAGGCCGAGCCGGTGAAGGTCGGCGCATTCGCGAAGCGGTTGCCCGCCGGGAAATTCACGCCGCCGCTGGTGAAAGCTCCGACCCAGCTATCGATAAGCCCACCGTCAAAGCGCAGCTCCATTCCGCGCACCGGTCGCACCGCCAGTTCGAAGTCCACGCCCTTGATATGGGCGTCGGACAGGTTGGCGAAGCGGTTGACGAGGAGGTTGCCGACCAGCTGCTGCTGGTTGGTCTGCATGTCGTTGTACTTGTAATAGAACAGGCTGGTAGTGAGGCTGACCAGATTGTCCCAGAGGTTCTGTTTCCAGCCGATTTCGAACGCATAGAGGTGTTCGCCCTTGTACGGCAGGAGCTGCGAGGAGTTCGTCGCGACCGCAGGGGCTATGAAGCCGCCGCTCTTGAAGCCGTGCGTGATGCTACCATAGATCAGTGTGTCGCGGCTTGGCTTGTAGTTGACGCCGACCTTCCAGGACACGGCATCCTGTTTTATAGAGTCGTCCATGAAGGCTTGGTTGACGTCCCCGACGTCGACGACGCCGTTCTTGTTGACGTCCTTCCAGGTGCCGCCGATCTTGCTGTTGAATTCGTGGATGTAGCGTGCCCCGGCGGTGAGTTGCAGCGTAGGGGTCACGTTCCAGTCAAGTTGAGCATAGGCTTGCGCCGTACGCGTGTCGGCGCTGTTGGTGCCGATGAAGTTGCCGTTCTGGATCGGAGCGATGGTGTAGGTCGGGTTATTGGTGTTCGCCGTCGAAAGATAGACACCGCCCATCCACTCCAACGGGCGAGTGCCGGTCGAGGCGATCTGCAGGTCCTGCGACCACTGCCAGGTACGCTGGTCGAGAATTGCCGTCTGCTCGGTAATCGGCAGCGCGTCGGACTTGATGTAATTTTCCTGCCAGTGGAGATAGCCGGTGGTCGAAGTGACCGCAAAACCATCGCCGCGCCAAGTCGCAATCAGCGTACCGGTATAGGCCTTGCCTTTCACGGTCCATGGATCGTTCTCGCTGATCGTATGGACATCGGTGGAGGTGCGCAGCGCGCCGAAGAGCGAAGCGCAAGTGTTGCCGAAATCGATCTGGTTGGCCAGCGATACTGGACAGAAAGGCGTCGTGGCTCCCGGCGCGCCGCCAGGGACGTGACGGCCAAAGGCGGTGAAGGCGCCCGGCTCGTCGTCCTCGTGCTGATACCCGAAGATGCCCCGCAGCGTCAGGCTGTCCGTCGCTTCCCACTTTAGCTGCGCGCGTACGGCCGCCTGGTGGATCTGGCCAATATCATGGCCACCGGGGTAAAGGTTGTTGATCCAGCCGTCGTACATTTGCCGCGTTCTGACCGAGATGCGCGCGGTGAGTCCCTTGCCGATCGGCCCACTGATGGCTCCTTCGCCTTCGAAAGCGCGGTAATTGCCGAGGCCGCCGGTCAGATAGCCGGACAAGGTATCTGTCGGCTGGGCTGAGCTAACCGTGACGGCTCCCGCCGTGGCATTGCGGCCATAAAGCGTCGATTGCGGGCCCTTCAGGATCTCGACGCTCTGAACGTCGAAGAACTGCTGGCTGATCGTGCCGATGTTCGGGCTGTAGACGCCATCGAAATAGACGGAGGTCGACGGATTGCTGGCAACGGTGAAGTCGTTCATGCCGACGCCGCGGATGGTGATCACCGGCTGGCCGCCGCCGGGCCGGATTTCACGGACCTCGACGTTGGACGTCAGCTGCTTGAGCTCGCCGATGCGCTCGACGCGCTCCACCTTGAGGCGTTCTTCGGAAATCGCCGTCACGTTGATGCCGACGTCCATGGTCGATTGCTCACGCCGCTGAGCGGTAACGACGATCTCGCCGGCACCCGCGTCGGAAGCTTCATCCGCATTTGCGGATGCATCCGCGGCATGCGCAGCAGCGGGAAGCAGCAACAGCATCGGCAGCAGCGATGCGCCGGTGCGGAAACGGTTTCTGATATGTCCGGTATTGAAGATCGTCATGATATGGTCCCCCGAAGAGCCGGCATGGTTGTGCCAGCGATGTTGAGCACGGCCCCTCCCGGACCTCTCCCCAGACGTTTGTCGGGCGCACCAGGCCGATGCTCCTGCTCCGATCACGCGGTGTTGCTGCTGCTCATACAATCGCAGTCTGTGCGCACTTAAAAGAACCGTTTTTGCTCAATATTGATGCTAAAAAGGGGACGCAGGGGATGTCGCTTGATCAAGCGACCTATTCCGCGCTTTGCCGGACCAGGTTTCTATTGCTGCCTTTGAAGCATCGCAACAGACGCATAACGATGCTTTTTGCACAGTGGCGACGCTGATAGCTCGGATGCGCTACCGGAAAGGACCAGTACGCCGCCATGATGATCGACGAACCTGAAACTCATGCCGAGATCGCCGCGCTGGTCGAGCGCTACGAAGATGCGCTTGACCGCAACGACATCGGGGCGCTCGACGCCATGTTCTGGCACTCCCCGCAAGTGGTGCGCTTTGGCGTGGGCGAGAATCTCTATGGCGAGGCCGAAATCGCGGCGTTCCGTCGGCAGCGCCAAGGAGGATCGCCGCCGCGCACGGTGCGCAGGATCGCGATCACCACGTTCGGGCGCGACTTCGCCGTCGCCAACGTCGAGTTCCAGCGCCTTGGCGGCGAGACGATCGGCCGGCAAAGCCAGAGTTGGGTCCGTTTGCCAGAGGGTTGGCGCATCGTTGCCGCGCATGTCTCGCTGATGGGGCAGACCTCCTGATGCTGCACACGCCACGTGCCTATCGCGGGATGGTTACCGCGCCGCACCACCTGGCGAGTCAGGCTGGCCTCGACATTCTCAAGGATGGCGGCACGGCCGTCGAAGCGTGCGTTGCGGTCGCGGCGACGCTGGCGGTAGTCTATCCGCACATGACCGGCATCGGCGGCGACGGCTTCTGGCTGATCGCCGAGCCGGACGGAACGGTGCGCGCGATCGATGCCTGCGGGAAAGCCGCTTCCGGGGCCGACCTCACGCTTTACGCAGGGCATACGGTCATCCCTTGGCGCGGACCGCTCGCCACGAATACGGTGGCGGGCACTGTCTCGGGCTGGGAAGCAGCGCTGGCCGGGGACAGCGGGATGTTGCCGCTTGACCGCTTGCTGCGCGCTGCCATTGCGCTCGCCGGCGATGGCGTGGCGATAACGCGCGGCGGTGCGAATGTTGCGGCAGCCAAGGGCGATGAACTTCGCTACCAGCCGGGCGCTTACGCCGCCATCTTCGAGCCGGAAGGCAGGCCGCTCCGCGAGGGCGATCGGCTGCGACAGCCTGCGCTCGGCGAAACCCTGGCAAGACTGGCGCGCGACGGGCTCGGCAGCTTTTACCGCGGTGAGCTGGGGTGTAGCATCGCTGCCGACCTTGCCGCGCTGGGCAGTCCGGTCACGCAGGACGATCTGGCCCGGCACACGGCTTCGCATGTCGCTCCGCTTAGTCTGTCCATCGGCGGTGCGCGTCTCTACAACATGCCACCGCCGACGCAGGGCATCGCCTCGCTGCTGATCCTGGGCCTGTTCGACCGGCTCGAGGCTGGCGGCCCAGATGAATTTGCGCACATTCACGGGCTGATCGAAGCGACCAAGCAGGCCTTTATCTGGCGCGATGCGCATTGCAGCGATCCGGCCTACATGACGGTCGATGCCCAGGCGTTGCTCGACGATGGCGCCGCCCTTGACACCATGGCGGCGCGCATCGATCCGGCCCGCGCATTGCCGTGGCCGCACCCCTCGGCGCTGGGCGACACGACCTGGTTCGGGGCGGCGGACGCGCGGGGGCAGGTCGTCAGTTGCATCCAGTCCACCTATTTCGAATTCGGCTCAGGCATCGTGCTGCCCGGCAGCGGCATCACTTGGCAGAACCGGGGCGCGTCCTTCCGTCTTGCAGCCGATGGCTGGAATGCGCTGAAACCTGGCCGCAGGCCTTTTCACACATTGAACCCGGCCCTTGCCCGCTTCGATGACGGGCGCGTCATGGCCTATGGGACGATGGGTGGCGAAGGTCAGCCACAAACACAAGCGGCGCTGTTCACTCGCTATGCCCGCTATGGTGCGCCGTTGCAGGAAGCGTTGTGCGCACCACGCTGGCTTCTCGGCCGGACCTGGGGCGAGGAGAGCACGACGCTGAAGCTGGAAGCCGGCTTTGATGCCGGCCTCGTCGCGGCTCTGACAAAGGCGGGGCATGAAATCGAACCGGTTGCACCGCTCAATTCCGTCATGGGTCATGCCGGTGCAATCGTTCGCCATCCCGACGGGATGATCGAAGGCGCCGGGGACCCGCGCTCCGACGGCGCGGTCGCGGCCTGGTGACCTGCTTCCCCATCATGTTTTGCAACAGGACATATCGATGATCGTGCGCATAATCGGCTTATTTGAACCGCTCGTCCTCGCGCTGGTGGGTACGGTGCTGCTGGCGTCGCTCCTGCCCGCGCACGGAGCGTTCGTCCCGGTCATGGACGGGTTTGCGGACGCCGGTATTGCGCTGCTGTTCTTCCTGCACGGGGCCAAGCTGTCGCGGGAAGCCATCCGCGAAGGCGCGCGCAACTGGAAAGTGCACATCGCCGCACTGGCGACGACGTTCCTGCTGTTTCCCCTGTTTGGCCTTGCCTTCACCGCCGTACCGCTCGGCCTGGGGCCGCTGGCCGCCGGCTTGCTGTTCCTGACGTTGCTGCCCTCGACCGTCCAGTCCTCCATCGCCTTCACGGCCGTGGCGAGAGGCAATGTGGCGGCGGCGGTCTGCAGCGCATCCT
The DNA here is from genome assembly GCF_040676365.1 of Sphingobium sp. LMA1-1-1.1. Classification (NCBI taxonomy): domain Bacteria; kingdom Pseudomonadati; phylum Pseudomonadota; class Alphaproteobacteria; order Sphingomonadales; family Sphingobiaceae; genus Sphingobium; species Sphingobium sp. LMA1-1-1.1. Next base: position 1,006,931 of record NZ_JBEGHS010000001.1, on the reverse strand, counting down.
TCTCCAATCTGCTCGGCATTTTCCTGACGCCGTTGCTGGTCGCGCTGCTGATGTCAGGCGCGGCCGGGCAAGGCGGCATTTCCCTGGGGACGCTCGAATCGATCGTGCTGCACTTGCTGGTGCCCTTCTTCGCCGGGCATCTCCTGCGCCCTGTGATCGGCAGCTTTGTCGCTCGGCACAAATCGCTCCTCTCCTATGTCGATCGCGGTTCGATCCTTCTTGTCATCTACAATTCCTTCGGAGCAGCGGTGCGGGAGGGGTTATGGCACCGCGTTTCCCCAATGGCGTTGCTCGTCGTCGCTCTGCTCTGCTGTCTGTTGCTGGCGCTGGTGCTCCTCGCCACGCGGGCAATGGGCCAGGTCCTTGGTCTCGCCCGGGAAGATCTGGTCGTCCTGCAGTTCTGCGGGTCGAAGAAGAGCCTCGCATCGGGAGTGCCCATGGCGGGCGTGCTGTTCCCGGCCGCGCAAGTGGGTCTGGTTATCCTGCCCCTGATGGTCTTCCACCAGATCCAGTTGATCGTATGTGCATTTCTGGCGCGCCGTTATGCAAACGAGAGTCGGGCTACTTATGGCGAACCTGCCCGCGCCGAAGCGTGAGGTGTGTGTCCATGCATCAGCCAGCATCCGGATTTCACGCAAGCCCTGCTGGGATATCGGACCTCAGAAGTTTAGGCCTGTGCATCCGTGCTAACCAGAAGTCGCGTTCGCCATGTGCCTTTTCTCGTAAGGTGTATCCGCTGCCTTAACCTTCCCGCTAACACTATAGGAAAACCGGCGGGGAACCGTCCTTGGCTGCTTGGCTCCTCCTCAGGCCGGATCGCTTTTTTGCCAAAACTGGCAGGCTTCGAAATAGCAGAAGCAAAAAACCTTGTGACCCATCGCCGAAAAGTAATCATCGGACAATCACGAGATGCCGAAGGAATTTTCCTTATTTGCGCATGGTTAAGCCGGAAATCGCAGTAATCCGATGGGTTCTTATATTAACGACGTTGAAATTTCATATACCAGACTTCATGGCCAAGGCTGCGCGCCTTGGCTTCGTAGCGGGTTTCGGGCCAGCCGCCGGGGCGGTTCTGAAAATCCCGGGGGGTGCTGGCCAGCCATTCAAAATCGGGATGGCCGTTCATCACCATCAGCGCCCAGCGCAGATAGACGGGGTGATCCGTGCCGAAGCGGAATTCGCCGCCGGGCTTGAGCTTTCGCGCGATCATCGCAACGGGGCCGGGGTTCATCATCCGGCGCTTGGCATGGCGGGCCTTTGGCCAGGGGTCGGGATGGAGCAGATAGACGAAGCTGAGCGCACCGTCCGGTATCCGGCTCAGGACCGAGAGCGCGTCGCCCATATGGAGGCGGACATTGCCCAGCGCCTGGTCGCGGACATGGCCGAGCGCCGTGACGACGCCGTTCAGAAAGGGTTCGCAGCCGATGAAGCCATGATCGGGCAGCAGGTCCGCGCGATAGGCGAGATGTTCGCCGCCGCCAAAGCCGATCTCGAAATGCAGCGGGCGATCATAGCCGAACAGGCCAGCGGCGGTGACTTCCCCCTCCTCCGGCACGGAAAGGGCCGGCAAAAGGGTGTCGACCAGTTCCTGCTGCCCCTTGCGGAGCTTGTGCCCGGATTGGCGGCCGTAGAGGCGGTTGAGCGTGGTGGGATCGCCGGATTTATGCGCAGTCATGCGCGGCCCGATAGAGCATTTTCGAGGCGAACGAAATCACCCCGCGGATAAAGATGCGGGGTCGATCGAAATGGGAGGGCGCGGCAAGAAGATCGAGGCGCAATGGGGCGCCTCCTGTCCCCGGTGTTGAGGAGGTTGGGCCGGGGACAGGAGGCTCAGGCCTGACGCCGTGGGCGGGCGCCGGCTTGTTCCTTGGGGTGCGAGGGATCGGGTGCCGCGTTCGATGAGGGTCGGCGCGGAACCCGTCAGGTCATTTGCACTTTGTGAAGCGGCCTTTGGCGTCCTTGCACGGTCCCTTCTTGGCAACCGGCTTGGGCGGACATTTGACGAACTTTCCCTTCGCGTCCTTGCAGGGTGCGGCGAGCGCTGGGGCGGCGCTGCCAACCACGAGAGCAAGGCCGAGGAGGGCGGAAGTCAGTGACCTGGTCATCGCATTCCCCTTGGTAAGAGGGTTGCCGGACCCGACAGGGGTGCGGGTCCGACGCCCTGTTTATGGGCGTTTTGCAGGCGGCATGCCAATGAACTTTTCGTCATGTTGCCGCAATGCGAGGCGGGCGTCAGCGCGCGCCGGAGCACGCGATTCCGATGCCTTCCTGCTGCATCATGGCCGCGGCGCGTTCCGTGGCGACGCGGGTATCGTCGGCCAGCTTCTTGACCTCGCCCGCGACGACCGCGAAGCCGCGCCCGGCCTCGCCGGCGCGGGCAGCCTCGATCCGGGCGTTGAGGGCGAGCATGTTGGTCTGGGCCGCGATTCCCCGGATGGTGGAGACGATGTCGGCCAACTGGTCCATGGTCCTTTGCAGCGCGTTCTTCTGCCGCTCCAGATCATGCTGAAGGCGGTGGCTGTCGGCGAGGCGGTGGCGGGCCTCCTGCTCCTGCCGGACCTGGCGGGTGATGTCGGTGGCGATCTTGACCACCTTGAGCGGCGTGCCGTCGGCTTGGAAGACGGGATTATAGGTCGCCTGCAACCAGATTTCGCGACCGTGGCGGTCGCGGCGGTCATAGGCGCCCGCGTCGAATGAGCCGGAGCCGAGTTTCCGCCAGAAATCGGCATAATCCTGCGAAGCGGCATGGTCCGGCGCGCAGAAGATCCGGTGGTGCTGGCCGACGACCTCTTCGAGCTGATAGCCCATCAGGGACAGGAAATTTGCATTGGCGGTCAGGATCGTGCCGTCCAGCGCGAACTCTATCACCGCCTGGCTGCGGTTGAGGGCGGTCCAGGCGGCTTCGGCGCCGCTGGTGCCATATGAGAGGGAAGAGGCCAAACCATGTCTCCTTGATCCATCGCGCGCTAGGCCAGGCATGGTTAAGGAAAGGTAAGGGCATAAGAAGAAGGGGCTGCCGGGCGACCGGCAACCCCTTTATCGGCATGGCCTTTTCAGCGCGGTTAAAGTGCGGCCTTGAGCTTTTCCACCAGATCGGTGCGTTCCCAGGGGAAGAAGTCGCCCTCCGCCTTTCGTCCGAAATGGCCATAGGCGGCGGTGGGCTGATAGATCGGCTTGTTGAGGCCCAGATGGGTGCGGATGCCGCGCGGGGTGAGGCCGCCCAGTTCCTTGATGTTCCTGATCGCCTGCTCGATCCGGTCGTCGCCGACCGTTCCGGTGCCGTGGGTGTCGACATAGAGGGACAGCGGTTCCGACACGCCGATGGCGTAGGCAAGCTGGATCGTGCAGCGGCGGGCGAGGCCGGCGGCGACGATGTTCTTCGCAAGATAGCGGGTGATGTAGGCGGCCGAACGGTCGACCTTTGTCGGGTCCTTGCCGCTGAAGGCGCCGCCACCATGGGGCGAGGCGCCGCCATAGGTGTCGACGATGATCTTGCGGCCGGTAAGGCCGGCATCGCCGTCCGGGCCGCCGATCTCGAAGCTGCCGGTCGGGTTGATGTGGTAGACGGTCTCGTCGGAGAGCAGGTTGCCGGGCAGGACTTCGGCGATGACGCCCTTCACGTAATTTTTGAGTTCCGCTTCCTTCGCGCCCTCGTCATAGCCCTTGGCGTGCTGGGTCGAGACGACGATGGCGGTGGCCGCGGCAGGCTTGCCATTTTCGAAGCGCAGCGTCACCTGGCTCTTGGCGTCGGGTTCCAGGAAGGGGGCGCGGCCGCTGTGGCGGTCGGCGGCCATCTTCGCCAGGATCTTGTGGCTGTAGTCCAGTGTTGCGGGCATGAGGTCGGGCGTTTCGTCGCAGGCGAAGCCGAACATGATGCCCTGGTCGCCGGCGCCCTCATCCTTGTTCCCGGCCGCGTCCACGCCCTGCGCGATATGCGCGGACTGGGCGTGCAGATTGTTTTCGAAGCGGAAGCTTTCCCAATGGAAGCCGTCCTGTTCATAGCCGATGCGCTTCACCGTTTCGCGTACGGCGCTCTCAATCTCTTCCTGCGCGCCGGGCGCCCATTCGCCATCTTCATAGACGCCCTTGCAGCGGATTTCGCCCGCCAGCACGACGAGTTGCGTCGTGGTCAGCGTTTCGCACGCGATGCGGGCTTCCGGATCCTTCGACAGGAAGAGGTCGACAATGGCATCGGAAATCTGGTCTGCGACCTTGTCGGGATGGCCTTCGGAGACGGATTCCGAGGTGAAGAGATAGTTGTTGCGCATGGGACTCCCGTTAGCACGCTGTTTGAGCAGGCGACATAAAGAAAAGTTTATGTGGCTATTAGCGGGTCGTTCTGCGGGTGGCAATGGCCAGCAGGATAAGCACGGCCATGAAGGCGAAAGGCGCCAGGTTGCCGAGGCGGGAGAAAAGCGTCGGCGGCAGCGCGGGGGGCAGTGCGGTGTCGATATAGCCTGCCCGATGATGGCCGATGCTGTTCAATATATGGCCGCGGGCATCGACCACCGCGGAGATTCCGGTGGGGGTGGAGCGGACGACGGGAATGCCCTCCTCCAGCGCGCGGAGGCGGGCCTGCGCCAGATGCTGGACGGGCCCCCAGCTGCCGAACCAGGCGTCGTTGGAGGGGTTGAAGAGGAAGTCGGGACGGTGCGCCTTGTCCACCACCTGACCGGAGAAGATGATTTCGTAGCAGATCTGGCCGCCCATGCTGAGCTGCGGACGGCCAAGGGTGGCGGGCAGGGTCAGGTTTTGCGGGCCGGGGCCGGGCCAGAAATCGACATCGCCGGGGACAAGGCGGGAGAGGCCGAGCGGCTGGAGGATGTTCCGCATCGGCAGATATTCGCCATAGGGGACAAGATGGGACTTGTCGTAGCGGCCCAGCAGGCGGGCGCCGCTATCCACGACGAACAGGCTGTTGTTGGCGCCGGCGAGCGCGTTTTCCGCGATCCCGTCTTTCGCGACCTGCTTGAAATAGACCTTGGTGGCGCCGGTCATCAGGAGGTCGCCGGGGCCGAGCAGGGCCGCCAGCCGGGCGCGCCATTCCGGTTCCATGTCGAGATAGGCGGGAATGGCGGCTTCCGGCCAGAAGATCAGGCGCGGTGCGGGGCGCGGCGTGCCCGACAGGGCGGCGAGGGTGCGGAAATGGGCCTGTTCGAGTTCGGGCGAATATTTTTCGTCCTGGCCGATATTGGGCTGGACCACGCGAATGCGCGGCGCGCCGGCCGGAGTGGGCGGCGCGGGGGATAAATTCCCCCAGAGGGCGAGTGCGCAGAGCGGTGCGGCGATGGCGGCGGCGGGCCCGATCCGACGGCGAAGGGCGAGGAGGAGCGCGCCGGATGCGAGGATGGCGAGCGCGCCCAGGCCATAGGTGCCGATCAGCGTGGCGGCGATCGCCATGCCGGTGGGGAGGAGGATGACGCCCAACGGGTTCCAGGCGAATCCGGTGAAGACGGTCGCGCGGAGATATTCGGAGGCGAGCCAGGTGGCGGCCAGGAAGAGGATGAGGGGAAGTGCGGCCCGTTCCTGGTTGCGCCAGAGCATGGCGGTCCGTACCCGGTGCCTGAGCCACCAGGCGGCGAGCGTCGCCAGGCCGGGATAGACGGCCAGATAGAGGGACAGGAGGAAAACCGCGCCATAGCCGAACCAGTGGGGCATCGCGTCCTGGAAGGTGAAGGCATGGGCGATCCAGTTGAGGCCCAGGGTGAAATGGCCGACGCCGAACAGCCAGCCGCGCATGAAGGCGCTGCGGCGGTCGGGGGCCTGTTCGATCAGGACGATGAGCAGCGCGAAGCAGGCCAGGGTGAGCGGCCAGAGGTTCAGCGGTTCGAAGCCCGTGGCCGCCAGGCATCCGGCGAGCAGGGCGGCGAGTTTCGGCACGCGGGACGGAATCTGCCTCATGCCGCCGCCGGTCAGTGCAGCGTGGCCATGGTGGCGTTGCTGCACTTGTCGCTTTTCTCCCCGCCGCCCGACAGCGCCGAGGCCGCGATGAAACCGCCGACCAGCAGCACCAGGAAGGCGGCGGACAGCAGGCCGAGATATTTCTCGATGAACGCCTTGATCGGGCGGCCGAACTTCCAGAAGAGGAAGCCCACCAGCATGAACTGGAAGGCGCGGCTGAGCACGCTGGCCCAGAGGAAGGTGAAGAGCGACAGGCCGATGAAGCCCGCCGTGATGGTGATGAGCTTGAAGGGGATCGGCGTCGCGCCCTTGATCAGGATGATCTCTGCCCCGTAATCGCGCAGATAGCAGGCGGCGACGGGGAATTTGGCGGCAAGGCCGAGGGCGTGCAATATCTGTTGCCCGACCGTTTCATAGAGGAAATGGCCGATGGCATAGCCGAACAGGCCGCCCAGCACCGAGGCGATGGTGCATATCAGGCCGAAGCGGATCGCGCGTTCAGGGCGGGCAAGGCACATCAGGCCCAGCAGCGGGTGCGGGGGGATGGGGAAGAAGCTGCTTTCCATGAAGCTGATGACGAAGAGCCAGCGTTCGGCGTGGGCGTGGGCGGCTTTCGCCAGCGTCCATTGGTAGAGCTTTGTGAGCATCGGGTTGAGGCCCTAGCCGAACTGCTTTCGGGCCGCCAGTGCTTTTGCCAGGACGATCATCTGCTGCGGCGGATCGAGCAAGACGGGATAGGGGCGCCGTTCCCCGGTGGGTTCATAGCCGCGTCGCTGATAATATTGGATGAGCTTGTGATGGGTGGAGATCACGGTCATTTCCATCCGCCGGGTGCCGAAGTCGGTGATGGCGAGCTGTTCGGCGGCCGTGATGAGGCGATGGCCAAGGCCATCGGACTGAAGTGCCGGATCGACGCAGAGCAGGCCGAGATAGGCGCGACCGTCGCCCCGGTCGGAGATCTGGACGCAACCGGCGGGCGCGCCGTCCGGTCCCGATGCGATGAGCAGCCGTTCGGCGGGATCGGCGAGGATGTCCGCCAGCGCGGGCAGGCTGGTGCGTGGGCTGGCGGGTGGCGCGGACTGGACGGCCCAGCTTTCGCTGGCGGTGTCGCCGCGATAGGCACGCTCTATCACCGGGTGCAGGCGCGGGAGGTCGGACAGGGTGGCGAGGCGGATGGGCATGGCGCGCTGTAGCGCGGCGGCGATGGAAGCGACAGGGGTCTGAAGGCGGTGAGGTTTGAGAGCGGCGGCGTTTGAAAGCGACGGGGGCTTGAAAGCCATGGCAGGACTGCACTAGCTATGTGGCCTGTAGGAGATACGCATATGTTAGGCATGGGAACGGGCGCCTGCCCCTTTGATTTCAACACTGATCCGGCGACCTTCAAGGTCGGCGATTCGGTCAGCTACCGGGTGACGGGCAGCTTGGAGGGCATGCCCTTTGCCGGCGTGCTGCTGGAGGTGCATGAGGATCATGTCGTGTTGACCTCCGACCCGGAAGACAAGGCGAGCCGGATGCGGGCGACCCGGGAAAGTCGTCCTGTCGTCCGGGAGGAGGACATCTGTTGACGCCACGGCGTTGACGGCGCGGCGGCGTCTGGGCATGACCCCCTTCTGAATCCGGCCCGGCGCACCGAGTGAAATTGACCTTGTCCCTTCCTTCCCAATGGCGCGAGCGCGGCGGCGGATTGCTGCTGGCTCTGCTGTTCAATGCGCTGCTGCTGCTGGCGTTGCTGACGCTGGCGCCCGATCCGGTGATCCGGTTGCCCGACCTGCGCAATCCGGTGACGTTCGAGATGGCGCCCGCGCCCAAGGCGGAGAAGGCGCAGAGCAAGGCGAAGAAGAGCGAGAAGAAGAAGAGCGAGAAGAAGAAGCAGGAGAAACCGGCACAGCGGCAGGTGCAGCCGGTGGTCAGGCCCAACCGTCCGGTGGTGAAGCCGGTCGAGCAGCCGCCTTCTCCATTGCCCTTCCTGGTGATGGACAGCCAGCAGCTGGCGTCCGCCGACATCGGCAAGATGGCGAAGAAGGGCGCGGCGGACGGCGCGACTGGCCAGGGCAACAGCGCGGCGGTGGACGGGCCGGGCGAAGGGCCGGGCGGCGTGCAATTGTTCGACGCCGAATGGTACCGCCGGCCGAATCATGCGGAACTGGCAGGCTACCTTCCCGTCAATGCGCCGGCCAGTGGATGGGGCCTGGTCGCGTGCAAGACGGTGGATCATTATCATGTCGAAAACTGCCAGGCGCTGGGCGAATCGCCCATGGGGTCGGGCTTTGCCAAGGCGGTTCGGCTGGCGGCGTGGCAATTTCTGGTGTTGCCGCCGCGGGTCAACGGCAAGGTGATGGTGGGAAGCTGGGTGCGGATCAGGATCGACTATACGCGCAGCGTGGCGGGCGCGGACGATGCGGGGCGGTGAGTTGGCTGCGCTGATTTAACCTATATGGAACATTTTTCTTGACATCGTAACGCTGTTCTGGCACATAAGTCGATATTGGGAAAATGTGAGTCGCCGGAGAGGCGGTGAAGGGCTGGTCCTTGCGGGGCCGGCCCTTTTGCTTTGCATGCGGGGGATTGGCTGTGGCGGACGGAGAAGGGAAGAGGAGCCGGTTCGGCGGTCGGGCCGATGCGCCTGAGCGGGTGCTGGCGCTGGAAAATGGGCCGCAGGGCGCGCTGGGCGTCGCGCCGCAGATGCGGGCGGTGCGGAAGAATGGCTGGACGCCCGCACTGCGGCAGAAGTTCCTGGAGACGCTGGCGCTCACCTGCAACGTCAGCGAGGCGGCGCGGGTCGTCGGACGGAATTTGTCGACGGTCTATTATCTCAAGCGGCGCGATCCGGCCTTTGCGCGGGCGTGGAAGCAGGCGCTGAGCATCGGACATGAGGAGCTGAGGGCGCTGATGCTGCGGCAGGCGCTGTTCGGCATCGAGGATGAGGAGATCGTGCTGGACGCGGAAGGGGCGGTCAAGAGCCGGAAGATCAGGCGCGGGCATCCGCACATGATCCAGGCGCTGCTGTTCAGGGCGCATGAGAAGGAGGTGGAGGAGATGCAACGGCTGGAGAGCGTGGAGCGGCCGGATGGCGATGATGCGGTGGCGCGGTTGCGGGTGGCGCTGGATGAGGTGCGGAAGCGGAGTGGGGGATAGGGGGATTTCGGGGTGGTTTGACGACGGGCGGCTTATGTGCCGATAATGCAACAGATAATATTGCAGTAGGGGAGCATTCATGAGCGTGGCTGTTGGATTGCTCGTTGCGGCTTTGGCCGCCAACCCTGACAGATGGATAGACGAACATGGCCCTGCCAGCGCCAAGACAGTGAGCGGGGAGTGTCTTACAGAGGCCAACCGCCCACTCTCTGATCCCTTGGTGTGCGTGCGCCGCGCCTTAGATACCTGTGAAAATGAGCATGGAACCTATCAGAGAGCGATGAACGATTGTGCGACATTCTCGCGTTTGGCGTGGGAAGCTCGGCGCGCGGCGGTTGCGAAGCAGCTTATGACCGCGCAACAGGTTTCCACGAACTTTCATTCGCCAGACCGGCTCGTTGCTCTGTTGGCCGAGAGTGAAAAGCACTGGGATGCTTGGAATAGCCCTGACTGTGAAATGCAGGCAGCGTTAAGCGAGGGCGGCACTTTCCACCGCTTCGCTCGCGATATGTGCCTTTCGGACCACGCGGCCTACCGCACCCTCGAACTTGAGGCGCTGGCCGAAGACTGGGGAAAGATTTTCAATGTTGATGGTTATGACTGGCCAGGCTGAATGTCCGCAAATGGTCGTTTCCAGCCATGCCTTCAGGGGGCGTAGCGGAGGTGGATCAGGGGGTAGGGGCGGCCCTGGCCGTCCTGGTCGGAGCGGCCGGTGCGGGCGAAGCGCATGGCTTCGTAGAAGCCGATCGCCTGGGCATTCTGTTCGTTGACGTCGGTGGTGAGCGTGGGGTGGAGCGATAGGGCGTGGTCGACCAGGCGGCGGCCGACGCCTTGGCCGCGCCATGCGGGATCGATGAACAGCGCCTCCATATGTGTGCCGTCGATCAGCATGAAGCCGATGGCGTGATCGTCCGGGTCGGTGGCGAGCCAGGCGGGGGCATGGGGCAGGAAGGCGGCGACCTCCGCCTCTATCGCGACGCGGTCTGACGGCGTCAGGAAATCATGGGTCGCGTCGACGGCCTTGCGCCAGATGTCGAGCAGGCGGGCGCCATCGGCGGTGCGGGCGGGGCGGATCGAACTCATGGCGGCCATATAGGGGCGGGGCGCGGGTCGGCCAAATCCGGGCCGGGAGAAAATCGATGAATGGAGGCGGTGCATGGCTCTTTCGGATTTCGAGCGGCTGGCGCATCTGCCGGAGGGCGCGCGCGAGCGGGTGCTGGCGGGGCTGAGCGCGGCGGCGGCCGATGCGCTGGCGCATGACTGGCGCTGGCTGGCGCGGCCGGAGCAACTGGCGCCCGAAGGGGACTGGCGCATCTGGCTGATGATGGCGGGACGCGGGTTCGGCAAGACGCGGGCCGGGGCGGAATGGGTGCGCGGCATTGCGGAGAGCGACCCGTCGGCGCGGATCGCGCTGGTCGGGGCGACGCTGGGCGAGGCGCGGGCGGTGATGGTGGAGGGGGCGTCGGGCCTGTTGTCCATCGCGCCCTGGTGGAACCGGCCGGCCTTCGCGCCGGCGCTGCGCAAGCTGGTCTGGCCCAATGGCGCGGTCGCGACGCTTTATGGCGCGGCGGAGGCGGAGAGCCTGCGCGGGCCGCAGTTCAGCCATGGCTGGGCCGACGAGATCGCCAAATGGGCGGGCAGCGAGGCCGTCTGGGACAATCTGATGATGGGGATGCGGTTGGGCGCGGCGCCGCGCGTGCTGGCGACGACGACGCCGCGGCCCGTCGCCCTGCTGCGGGGACTGGTGGCGCGCAGCGGCGTCGACGTGGCCGTGACGCGGGGGCGGACGGCGGACAATGTCGCGCATCTGGCCGAAGGGTTCCTCGCGGCGATGGAGCGCGGCTATGGCGGCACGCGGCTGGGGCGGCAGGAACTGGACGGCGAACTGATCGAGGAGATCGAGGGCGCATTGTGGCGCCGGGACCTGCTGGAGCGGTGCCGGGTGGCGCATGTGCGTGGCGCGCTGGCGCGGGTGGTGGTGGCGGTCGATCCGCCCGCCTCCGCCCATGGAGATGCCTGCGGGATCGTGGTGGTCGGGCTGGGCGAGGACCGGCGGGCCTATGTGATTGCCGATGCGACCGTGGAGGGGGCGACGCCCGAGGGCTGGGCGCGGGCGGCGGCGGCGGCGGCGCTGTTGCATGGCGCGGACCGGGTGGTGGCGGAGGCCAATAATGGCGGCGCGATGGTGGAGAGCGTGCTGCGCGCGGCCGAGGCCGGGCTGCCCGTGCGGCTGGTGCATGCGAGCCGGGGCAAGGTGGCGCGGGCAGAGCCGGTGGCGGCGCTGTACGAGGCCGGACGCGTGGCGCATCGCGGGAGCTTTCCGGAGCTGGAGGACCAGATGTGCGGGATGATGCTGGGCGGTGGATATGAGGGGCCGGGGCGATCGCCGGATCGCGCCGATGCACTGGTCTGGGGCCTGACCGAGTTGATGCTGGGGCGGCGCGGGGATGCGCGGGTGCGGGGGATTTAGGGGAAGCCGGGTTCCTTCCTGTTCCCGCCTTCGCAGGAGCACGGAACAGCGCGGGGACAGGCTCTGTTGCGGTGGCGGAATGAGGGAACAAGAGTGCGGGGGTCTGCGTAGTCCTTTCGTCTGATTTGCAAGGAGATCGGGTCATGAGATTGGCCAAATGGACGATGGCTGCCGCGGGGCTGGCGCTGGTGGGCTCGCCGGTGCTGGCGGCTTCGCTGAACAGCAAGGAGCGGGCGCGGGTGGCGCGGGCCGCGCCGCGGGACCGGGATGATGTGCGCTATTGCCTGCTCCAGGCCAAGAAGGGGCGGGACAAGGGCACGGTGATCGGCGCGGCGGGTGGCGCGGGCGTGGGCGCTCTGGCCGGTGGCAGCCTGGGCGAGTCCCTGCTGGCCGGTGCGGCGGGCGCCGTGGCGGGCCGCGTGATCGGCAAGAGCGAAGGGACGAATTCGGCCTGCGACCGGGTCCTGGCGCGCAATCCCTGAGGATGTCGGGGGCGGGACAGCCCCCATATAGCTTTCGGTAGGCGGCTGGGCGTCGTCGACCTTCACTATCCTCCCCCCGGTTCCGGAGGGAGGATTTTTTGTGGGTGCATCTAATGAAATTTTTCGGAGTGAAGGCGGCGCGCGGCGGGGCGCGGCCGGTGTTGGCGCGTGCCTGGGGTTCGGGCGGGGTCGCGCTGGGCGAATGGCCGGCCAGCTATGAGCAGCAGGTGCGCGCCGGTGTGGTCGGCAATCCGGTGGCGCAGCGCGCCCTGCGGCTGGTGGTGGAGGGGGCGGGCGGGACAGTGCCGGTCGTCGGCGGCGTCGCGGAGGATGTCCGGGGGCGGGTGAAGGCGCTGGTGACGCGCTGTTCCTCCGGCCAGTCGCTGGTCGAGACGGTGGCGAGCCACCTGCTGCTGCACGGCAACGCCTATGTCCAGATCATCCTGGGCGCGGACGGGATGCCGAGCGAACTCTATGCGCTGCGGCCCGAACGGGTGAGCGTGGAGGCGGATGCGCGGGGCTGGCCGGCGGCCTATCTGTATCGCGTCGGCGAAAGCGTGACGCGCCTGTCGCCGGAGGATGGCGCCGGACGGACCGGGATCGTGCATCTGAAGGCGCTGCATCCGCTGGACGATCATTACGGGCTGGGCTGCGTCGGCGCGGCGGCCGGGGCGGTGGCGATCCACAATGCGGCGACGGTGTGGAACAAGGCGCTGCTGGACAATGCGGCGCGGCCTTCGGGAGCGATGGTCTATGATCCGGGTGACGGATCGGTGATGAGCCCCGAACAGTTCGAGCGGGTCAAGCGGGAGATGGAGATGGCCTTTTCCGGCGCGGCCAATGCCGGGCGGCCGATGCTGCTGGAGGGCGGGCTGGACTGGAAGGCGATGAGCCTGACGCCCGCCGAGATGGATTTCGTCGGGCTGAAGGCGGCGGCGGCGCGGGAGATCGCGCTCGCCTTTGGCGTGCCGCCGATGCTGATGGGACTGCCGGGGGACAATAGCTACGCCAATTATCGCGAGGCCAACCGGGCGCTGTGGCGGCAGACGATCCTGCCGCTGCTGGCGAAGATCTGGGGCGGGCTGGCGCAGGGGTTGCAGGGCTGGTGGCCGGCGCTGTGCCTGAGCGCCGACCTGGATGCGGTGCCCGCGCTGTACGAGGAGCGCGGCGCGCTGTGGGACCGGGTGGCGGCGGCGGACTTCCTGTCGGCGGAGGAGAAGAAGGCGATGCTGGGCATGGGTTGAGGCGGCGGGTGCGGAGGCAAGGGATGAAACATGACGGAGAGATGCTGGCGCGGCTGGTGGCGCAGGCCGAGGTGCAGCCGGTGGGGATGGACATGCTGATGATCCGGGCGCTGATCGAGGAGGCGAGCGAATTGGGCGCCGGGCGGGCGCTGGCGCGGCTGGGACTGGCGGATCGTGGGGCCGAGGCGGATGTGCGGGAATTGCGCGAGCTGCTGGGTGCCTGGCGCGACGCGAAGAAGGCGGCGCGCGGCGCCGTGGTCGCATGGGTCGTGCGGATCGTGACGGCGCTGATGCTGCTGGGGATGGCGGTGAAGATGGGATTGCTGGGGCTGGGGCATGAGTGACGTCCGGTTTGCCGGCTATGCGGCGGTGTTCGACCGGGTGGATCGGGGCGGTGACGTGGTGCGGGCGGGGGCCTTTGTCGGGGTGGCGGCAGGGATGCCGCTGCTGTGGCAGCACAGGCCGGGCGAGGTGATCGGGACGGTGGAGAAGGTCGAGGAGGATCGCCTTGGACTGCGCGTGATCGGCCGGGTGTCGGCACGGACCGCCGTTGGGCGGGAGGCGGCGCGGGCGTTGCGGGAGAAGGCGGTGGACGGCTTGTCCTTTGGCTATCGGGTGCGGGAGGCGCGGGGGAAAGCGCCGCGTGAACTGCTGGAACTGGAGGTGGTGGAGGTCAGTGTCGTGACCCATCCGATGCAGGATCGGGCGAGGGTGATCGCGGTGGAATAGGGGGCAGTCGCCCTCATCCAACTTCGCCTAGGCGGCTGGGTCGCCAAGGTTTCGTATCCTTTTCCCGCTGGGAGAAGGAAGTGTTCGGGCGGTCCGGTTGGGCCGCCCTTTTTCGTGGGAGTGGTGGATGACGGATCAGTTGGAAGCGAGCTTTGACGCGGTGGTGCAGGGTGAACGCATTGCGGGACTGGAGAGCGAGGTGGCGGCGCTGAAAGGGGCCCTGCTGATGCAGCAGCGGCCGGCGCTGGATGGCGTCAAGGGCGGGGCGGTCGATCCGCAGCGCGGCGCCTTTGTCGAGAGATATGTGCGGCAGGGGCTGGAGGCCGGAGTCGAGCTGAAGAGCTTTTCCGGGGCGTCGGGCGCGGCTGGCGGCTATGCGGTGCCGCGGGAGATCGACCAGATCATCGGGGCGACGCTGAAGGCGATTTCGCCCATTCGTTCGATCGCCAATGTCGTGCGGACCGGGACGGCGGGCTATCGCAAGCTGGTGACGGCCGGCGGCATCGTGTCGGGCTGGGCCAGCGAGACGGGCGCGCGGGCGGAGACGGCGACGCCGAGCTTCAACGAGATCGTGCCCCCTTCGGGCGAGCTTTACGCCAATCCGGCGGCGAGCCAGGCGATGCTGGACGATGCGCAGTTCGATGTCGAAAGCTGGCTGGCGGGCGAGATCGCCCGCGAGTTCGCGGCGGCGGAGGGCGCGGCCTTCGTCAACGGCAATGGGACGAACAAGCCCAAGGGCTTCCTGACCTATACGACCACCAATGAGGTGGACAGCGTGCGGGCCTTCGGGTCGCTGCAATATGTGGCGTCGGGCGCGTCGGGCGCCTTTGCCGCGTCGGGGCAGGATAAGCTGATCGACCTGGTGCAGGCGTTGCGCGCGCCCTATCGCCAGGGGGCCTGTTTCGTGATGAATTCGGCGACGCTGTCGGTCATTCGCAAGATGAAGACCAGCGACGGCGCGTTCATCTGGCAGCCTTCCCTGGCTGTGGGACAACCGGCGACCCTGCTGGGCTATCCGGTGGTCGAGGCGGAGGACATGCCGGATATCGCGGCCGGTTCGCTGTCGATCGCGTTCGGCAATTTCCAGGCGGGCTATGTGATTTCCGAACGCAGCGAGACGAGCATCCTGCGCGATCCGTTCAGCAACAAGCCGTTCGTGCATTTCTATGCGGTGAAGCGGATCGGCGGCGCCGTGGCCAATTCGGAAGCGATCAAGCTGATGAAGTTTTCTGCGTCCTGATCATCCCTCATCCGACTTCGCCTGACCGTCCGGAGCCGGTCGAAGGAGGATAAGGCTTCATGTCCTTCTTCCGCCAGGGGAGAGGGGTAGACTGGGGGCGTCCTGCGGGGCGTCCCCTTTTTCTTTGGAGGGGCGATGCTGGGGGATCTCAAGGCCTGGTTGCGGATCGGGTCGAACGATGAGGATGAGGTGCTGGAGCGGCTGCTGGCGGGGGCTTGCGGGCTTTGCGAGCAGTTTATCGGGCAGTGGCTGGTGGTGCGCGAGGCGGCGGAGACGATCGCGGCCGACGGGAGTTGGCAGAGGCTGCTGGCACGGCCGGTGGTGGCGATCGAGGGGGCGGAGGCGGCGGGCGTGGCTTTGGCGCCGGAGGCCTATGCCTTCGACATTGATGTGTCGGGCGATGGATGGGTGCGGGCGCGGCTGGTCGATGGGCCGGGCAAGGTCACGATACGCTATCGGGCGGGACTGGCGGCCGATGAGGCGGCGCTGCCCGAAGCGATCCGCCAGGGGATCGTCCGGCTGGCGGCGGAGCATTTCGCGGCGCGCGGCGGCGATGTGGCGATGCCGCCCGCCGTGGTGAGCGCGCTGTGGCGGCCATGGCGACGGATGCGGCTGGCATGAAGGCGCGGCTGAGGGCGCTGGTCGAAGCGCGGCTGGAGGCGCGGCGTCAGGGGATTGCCGCCGCCCTCGCGGCCTCCGGGATCGAGGCGCGGGTCGAGGGCGAGGCCGTGCGCCTGTCCGGGCGCGGGCTGAAGGATCGGTGGATGGGCGACCTGGCGCTGCGGGAAGCGGGCCGGCATTGGGGAGGGGGACGGCGATGAGCGCGGAAGTGGCGGTGCGTGCGGCCGTGGTGGCGGCCCTGCGCGGGGATGCAGTGCTGATGGCGGGGTTGAACGGGTTGTTCGACGGCGCGCCGGCGCGGGCGAGCGCGCCCTATGGCGTTGTGGGGGACTGCATCGCGCTGGATTGGGGCGCGAAGGATGTGGAGGGGCGGGAACTGACGATGACGGTCAGCCTGTTCGATGCGGGGGAGGCGCCGTCGCGGCTGGGCGGCCTGCTGGGGCGGGTAGACGCGGTGTTGCGGGCAATGGGGCCGGTGGAGGGCTGGCAGGTCATCGCCGCGCGGCTGCTGCGCTCTCGCATGGGGCGGACGGCCACGCGGGACGGGTGGCAGGCCCTGGTGGATTATCGGGTGCGGGTGGTGCGGCTGTAGCCGATAGGCCCGCCAGCGTTGCGGGGGAGGACCGGGCGGGCGACGGGTCCCCGCTTTCGCGGGGACGACGGTGAAGCGCGGGCTTAGACGCCCGGCTTCGAATAGTCTTCATATTCCCCGACGATCTTGTCCCGATATTCGCTGATCTGGTCGTCGGCGTCCGATTGGGCGTCCTTTTCCGACATGCCGCTGGATTTGTCGTCGGCGACGATGGCGGTGCGGAAGGCGGTTTCCTTGGCGCCGCATTCGCTCTTCAGCGTGGCCTGGAAATCGGCAAGCGACAGCTTCTTGTCGATGGCGGGCTGGATCTGTTTCGACAGGCACTGGGAATAATCCTTGCGGCCGGTGCCGACATCGACGCCGCCCTGCGGAGCGGCGGCCAGCAACAGCATCAGGGGGGCAGTGACGAACATAGGGGCCTCTCTCCAAATCCCGAATCTTGCACGGTTTATCTTAGAGGAGAATGCGCCATGGGCGTGGAAAAAGGAAGCGCGTTTCTGTTGAAAATAGGGGATGGGGGCGCGCCTGCGGCCTATGCGACCGTGGCGGGGATGCGGACAACGCAACTGTCCGTCAATGGCGAGGCGGTGAATGTCACGCACAAGGAATCGGGCGGCTGGCGCGAGCTGCTGTCCGGCGCGGGCGTGCGATCCGTCAGCGTGTCGGCGGCGGGCATATTCACAGGATCCGCGGCGGAGGTGCGGCTGCGCAACCATGCGCTGGCCGGGACAATCGAGGATTATGAGCTGAGCTTCGAAAGCGGCGAGAAGATGCGCGGGCGCTTCCTGGTGACGCGGCTCGATTATGCCGGGGATTATAATGGGGAGCGCAACTATGCGCTGGGCCTGGAGAGTTCCGGGCCGGTGGTGTCGCTGTGAGCGCGCCCAATGGCGCAAGGGGCGAGGCCGCGCTGGAACTGGGCGGGGAGCGCCTGGTCCTGCGGCCCAGCTTCGCGGCCCTGGTGGCGGCCGAGGAGGAATTGGGGCCGCTGTTCGCACTGGTGGAGCGAGCCGCCGACGGGAAGCTGTCGCTCGCCGAGATGGCGGGGCTGTTCTGGCATTGTCTGGTGGAGCCGCCGGCGGGGCTGACGCGCGATGCGCTGGGCGAGGCGATCGTGGCGGTCGGGCTGGCGAAGCTGACGCCTGTCCTGCGGGGAATATTGGCACAGATTTTGGGGGGACGATGAGCTTTTTCAAAATGGCGGCGCGACTGGCAGGGGTCGCGGGGTGGTTGCTGGGCTGGCGGCCGGACGAGTTCTGGCGGGCGACGCCGGCCGAACTGGAGAGCGTGTTGCGCGCGGTGCGTGGAGATGAGGAGGAGGCGCGCGGCGGGATGGACCGGGCGGAGCTGGAAAGGCTGCGCGCCGGGATGCCGGACGAAGGCATGTCGGGCGCCGGGAGCATCGCGCCGGAAAGGGGGAGCCGATCTTCCGCTTGAAACGAGGGGAAGCTCGGCCGGGCTGAGCTCCCGCCTGCGCAGGAGCGCATTGCGGTTCAGGATGAGTTTGGGGGGTGGGATGGACGAGGAAATCGACAATCTGGTCGTGCGGGTGTGGGCGGATACGCAGGGTTTTGCGCGGGATGTGGAGGCCATGCGAGGGGCGCTGGAGGGGCCCTTGGTCACGGGCGCGGAGCGAGCCGGACGGCGGATCGAGCAGGGCTTGCTGCGGGCCGTGCGCACCGGGGCGTTCGGGTTTCAGGAATTGAAGGTGGTCGCGCTGCGCATGCTGGATGACATTGCCGCCGGCGCCCTGCGGGCCGGGGTGAACAGCATCGGGGGGGACGGCGGGCTGATCGGGCTGGCCGCGTCGGCGCTGGGTCTGCCGGGGCGGGCGACCGGCGGGCCGGTGGCGCCGGGGCGGGCCTATGTCGTGGGGGAGCGGGGACCCGAGGTCTTCGTGCCGACGATGAGCGGGCAGGTCGTTGCCAATGGCGGGCCAAATGGCGGGCAGGGCGGCGGAAGCGTCCGGGACGTGCGGGTTTCCATCGCGGTTCAGGGGCAGGGTGCCGACAGCGCCCGATTGCTGGCGCGCAGCGCGCGGCAGGTGGCGCGCGCGGTGAGGGGAGCGATAAACGGATGAATGCCTTGGGCTATTGGCTGGCGGATGCGCGGCGGGGGCAGGAAACGCGGTTCATGAAGCGTTTTGCACCGACGCACTGGACCGTCAATTTCCCCCGGCCGATGATGGCCAGCGTGGTGACGACCGCGCCCGATGCGCTGCGGGTGGATGCGGTCTTCTACGGATCGGGCGATCTGGCCGGGCTGATCTGGGAAGCGGAGGACAGGTGGAGCCATGCTCTGCTCGCCTATGACACGGATCGGGATTTTCGCGATTGCGTGTTGCGCTTTCGCTGGCGCAGCGGCGGGCTGCGGCGGCTGGACCAGACGCATGGGCCGACGCTGACGATCGAGGGGAGGGATGCGGCGGGCCATGCGCGGGCCTGGTATGTGCGCTTGTGGAACTATGCGAGCGGCGGGCCGGAAGATGCTGTCGTCACGCTGGATTTTTCCGCGATCAGGAGCGGATTCCTGCCGAGTGAGGGGGAAGAGGTGTGGGCGGGCGATGTGGACAGGATGTTCCTCTCGCTCGCGGCGCCAACCTATGATGCGGGGAGCACGCCGATCGCGGCCGGGGTCGAGGGATGGTGCGAGCTTTCGGACATGCGCTGCGACGGCGCCGGATCGGTGCTGCGTGTGGGCGATGTGGTGCTGCCCGAACATGGGCTGTCGATGGCGACCGGCTATGACGACTGCTTCAACCAGACGCCGGAGCGGATCGTCGCATCGATCCATGCATTGGGTTATCGCGGGGACATCAACCATTATGTCGGGATGAGCCATTATTTCCGGCTCGAACCCCTGGGCGGCGGACTTTATATCAGCCTGGCCGGGGGCGTGCTGAATGCGCCCTGCGCGGCCTGGCATGCGGATTTCGCGCGGCAGGCGAAGGCATTCGGGCTGGGGATGATCTGGTCGCTCTCCTATGAGCTGTTCGACGCGCATTGCTGGAATGACTGGAAGCAGAGGGCGGAGGATGGCACGCCCGCACTGACGGGCTGGTCGCCGCCTTCAACCTTGCTCTCCCCGGCGCATGATGGCGCGATGAGCTATTTGCGGATGGTAGCCGGGGCCTTTGTTTCCATTGGCTTGGCGGCTGGTATTCCGATCAGCTTTCAGGTGGGTGAGCCCTGGTGGTGGGTGGTGCCCGCGGATGGGCGCATCTGCCTGTATGACGATGCGGCGCGGGCGGCCTTTGGCGGGGCATTGGTGTCGATCCCGGACGTGCGGGGCGCGCTGAGCGGCGGGCAGAAGGCATTGCTGGATCGGGCGGGCGAAGTGCTGGCGGCCTCCACGGCGGCGCTCTGCGCCTGGGTGAAGGGAGTGGCGCCGGGGGCGGTGACGCATCTGCTGGCCTATCTGCCGACCGTGCTCGATCCGCTGGCGCCGGAAGCCAAGCGGGCGAACATGCCCTTGGGCTGGGCGTCCCCCGCCTTCGATGTGTTGCAACTGGAAGATTATGACTGGGTGACGCAGGGGCGCGAGCGGCTGACGGCGCGGGGTGTCGAACTGGCGGTGGAGCGGCTGGGCTATCCGGTCGAGGCGCAGCATTATCTTTCAGGCTTCGTGCTGCGCGGCGAGGACGTCGCGCAATGGCGCGAGATCGCGGCGGCGGCGGATGCGGCGGTGCGGCGGGGGACGGCGGCGACCTTCATCTGGGCGCTGCCGCAGGTGGCGCGGGATGGCTTCACCTGCTTCAGATTATCTGGGGAGAAAGATGTGCAAGCCTTTGATGATGTGTCTTTTCCTCTGGCGATAGGGCGCGAGGCGAGCGTGGCGCCCGCCTTTTCGACGCAGGTCGTGGAGAGCGTTTCGGGGCATGAGCGGCGCAGCAGCGACTGGGCCGATGCGCGATTGTCCTTCGATGCCGGGCCGGGCGTGCGGTCGGAGGCGGACATGGCGGCGCTGATCGCCTTCTTCCGGGCGCGGCGGGGGGCGGCGCGGGGGTTCCGCTTCACCGATCCCTATGACGATCGCAGTTGCGGCATGGGGGAAGCGCCGGGGCCGCTGGACCAGCGCCTGGGACTGGGCGATGGGGTGCGGACGGCGTTCCCGTTGCAGCGCTTCTACGGCGCCGGCGAAGAGGCGCAGGTGCGGCGGATCACGCGGCCGGTGGCGGGCACCATCAGGGTGGCGGTGAATGGCGCCGAGATGGTGGGCGGCTGGAGCCATGCCGGGTTGGGAATGATCGCCTTTGACGCTGCGCCTGCGGAGGGTGCGGTGCTGACCGCCGGTTTCCGCTTCGATGTGCCGGTGCGCTTTGCCGAGGACCGGCTGGACATCAATCGGGCGACCTTCGCGGCGGGCGAGGCGCCTTCGGTGCCGTTGGTGGAGATCAGGGAATGAGCGGAGCGGAGGCTTTGGAGAAACCGCTGGCGACATTGGCCTTTTGCTGGCGGATCGAGCGGCGGGACGGGGTGACGATCGGATTGACGAGCCATGATCGCGATCTGGAGATCGGGCATATGCTCTATCGGGCGGCGCCGGGGATGACGCCGTCCGCCGTGCGGAGCGGGATTGGCTTGGAGGGCGCGGACAGCGATGTCGAGGGCGCGCTGGTCGCGGATGCGATCAGCGAGGCGGATCTGGCGGCCGGGCGCTGGGACGGCGCCGGGCTGGAGTTGCGGCTGACCGAGTGGGAGACGCCGGGCGATCTCTGGCTGCTGCTGGCGCGCGGCGAGATCGGCGCGGTGAAGCGCAAGGCGGGGGCCTTTACGGCGGAGCTGGTGGGCGCGATGGCGGCGCTGAAGGCCTCTGTCGCGCCGTCCACATCGCCCGATTGCCGGGCAATGCTGGGAGACAGGCAATGTCGCGTCGATCTGGCCGGGCGGCGGCGGGTGGTCATTGTCGGCGCGGTCGAGGATGCGGTGGCGAGCGTGGCCGGGCTGGAGCCGGGGGCCTATGCCTTCGGGACGTTGCGCTGGCTGACCGGAGCCAATGGCGGGATAGTGCAGGGGGTGATCGACAATGGCGCCGGCGGTGTGAGCCTGGCCGATCCGCCGCCATTTGCGGTGGAGGCGGGGGCGCTGGCCTTGCTGACCGAGGGGTGCGACCGGCAGCTTGCGACGTGCATCGGCCGGTTCGGCAATGCGGTGAATTTTCGCGGGGAGCCTTATCTGCCGGGGACGGATTTGCTGACCCGCTATCCGGGAGCCGCATGAGCGGCGCGGTGGCGGAGGCCAGGGCGCTGGTGGGCGTGCCGTTCCGGCTGCATGGGCGGTCGCCCGAGCGGGGGCTGGATTGCGTGGGGCTGGCGGCGCTGGTCCTGAAGCGGGCGGCGCCGGAGGGATATGGGCTGCGATCGGGGGATGAGGGCCGGGCGTCGGAATGGTTGCGGGCGGCGGGATTGCGGCGGGTCGAGGCGGCGCGCGAGGGCGATCTGGCGCTGGTGCGGCCGGGCCCCCTGCAACTGCATCTGATGATCGTGGTGCCGGGCGGGCATGTCCATGCCCATGCGGGCCTGGGGCGCGTGGTGGAGATGCCGGGGCCTTCACCCTGGCCGGTGATCGGTTACTGGCGAGCGGAATAGGAGTATCTATCTATGGCGACGATCGTGTTGACCGCCCTTGGCACGGCCATTGGCGGGCCGCTGGGCGGTGCCATTGGCGGGTTGATCGGCAATGCGTTCGACCATGCCGTGCTGTTCAAGCCCAAGGGCGTGGAGGGGCGGCGGCTGAACGAGATCCAGGTGCAGACGTCGACCTACGGATCGCAGGTGCCCAAGTTGTTCGGAATGCTGCGGGTGGCGGGAACGGTGATCTGGGCCACCGACCTCAAGGAGGCGCGGCACAGGAGCGGCGGGGGCAAGGGGCGGCCCAGCGTCACGAACTACAGCTATTCGGCCAGCTTTGCCGTGGCTCTGTCGGCGCGGTCGGTCCGGTCCGTGCGACGGATATGGGCGGACGGCAACCTGCTGCGCGGCGCGGCCGGGGACTTCAAGACGGAGCTGGGAGCTTTCCGGCTGCATGAGGGAGGAGAGGATCAGCCGGTCGACCCCCTGATCGCGGCGGTGCAGGGATTGGCGGCGACGCCGGGGCATCGGGGGATTGCCTATGCCGTGTTCGAGGATCTGGCGCTGGCGGATTATGGCAATCGCATCCCCTCCCTGACCTTCGAGGTGGAGGCGGACGAGGGTCCGGTCGCAATTGCCGATCTGGCGGCCGAACTGAGCGGGCGAATATTGACGGGCGAGGGGCTGGGTACGGTGGCCGGCATGGCGGCGAGTGGCGCGGACGTGGGCGACGCGCTGGCGCCGCTGGTGGAGGCGTTCGACCTGTCCCTGCTCGCAGAAGAGGCCGGACTGCGCCTGCGGACTGCACCGGCCGAGGGCGCCGCGCCAATCGGGTCCGACGATCTGTGCCGGTCGGTCAATGGACGGGCGCTGGACGGCTTCGAACATTCGGGCGGCGCGGCCGACAGCGTGCCGGCGGCCCTGTCGGTCCGCTATCATGATCCGGCACGCGACTATCAGGCGGGCGTCCAGCGCATCGGCAGGCCGGGTCCGGGACGGCTGGAGCAGGGAATGGACCTGCCCATGGTGCTGTCCGGCGAGGAGGCGCGGTTGCTGGCGGCGCGGAAGCTGGGAGCGGCCTGGGCCGGCCGATCGACGATGACGCTGCGCTGCGGCTGGGACGCGCTGTGCCATGCGCCGGGCGACGTCGTTGCGGTGGAGGGCGTGGCGGGCCGTTGGCAGATCGAGGAGCGGGAGTGGGAAGGCATGGCAGTGCGTCTGGCGCTGCGACGCTTGCCGGGCGCGGCGGCGGCAATTCCAGCGGGCGCATCGTCGGGCGCGGTGGTGCGGCAGGCTGACAGGCCACATGGACCGACCAGATTGATGCTGGCGGACCTGCCCATGATCAGGGAAGGGGCGGCGACGGCCCCCCTCCTCATGGCGGCGGCGAGTGGTGGAGAGGGTTGGCGCGGCGCGGCGCTGTTCCTGATGGGTGCGACCGGGGAGGCTTCGCCTGCCGGGCGGACGGCGGGTCGTGCCGTGATGGGGTGGACGGACAATGGCTTGCCCGCGGGCAGCGCGACGATGATCGACCAGGTCAACGCTCTCTTGGTGACCCTGTTGTCGGGGGACATGGAATTGGGTGGAGCGGACGAAGTGGCGCTGGGGATGGGCCGCAATCTGTGCCTGGTCGGGCAGGAGCTGGTCCAGTTCAGCCATGTGGTGCAGACCGGCGAGGCCAGCTTTCGGCTGGAAGGATTGCGGCGCGGCTTGTTCGGCACCGAATGGGCCATGGCATCGCATGAAGAGGGTGAGGCTTTCCTGTTGCTGGAGGAGGACCGGTTGGTCGACCTTGCCCTCCATGGCGCCGGGGCGGATATTGGCGGCAGCCTGCGCATGGCTGCGATCGGCGTGGGCGACAGCGAACCGGCCGAGGCGCTGTTGACGATAAGAGGCGAGGCGATAGTGCCGCCTTCTCCGGTGCATGTGACGGCGCGTGCCGACGGGACCGGAGGCTGGAGCATCAGCTGGACGAGGCGCAGCAGGAATGGATGGCGCTGGACGAATGGCGCCGACGTCCCGCTGGGTGAGGATCGCGAAAGCTATGAACTGCGGCTGTTTGCAGGGGCGATGGAAGTGCGCAGGATCATCACCGACCACTCGCCCTGGGCCTATGAGGCCGCTGCGGTGACCGAGGATATGGCGCATCCCGGCGAGCTGGCCTGCGAGATCCGGCAGATCGGCACCTATGCGCCGGGCAGGGCGACGCGGATCGTCCTGGCCGCCTGACCATGGCCTTCCGAAAGAAAAGGACAATTATATCATGACGATGGATTCGACATGCCGTTGGGCCTTGCCCCAACTTTTTGCCGGGCAGGCGCAGAAGGAGTTGTTTCACAACGAGGCCTTGGCCCGGATCGACATGCTGCTGCATGGGGCGGCGGAAAGCGCGGACCTGGACGAACCGCCTGTGGCGCCGACGGTGGGTGCCTGCTGGGTCGTGGCGGCCGGCGCGGTCGGCGCCTGGGAAGGCCAGGACGGCGCCGTGGCTGGCTGGACCGAAGGGGGCTGGCGTTTTGCCGCTCCGCGGGCCGGCCTGTCCTTGTGGGTCGTGGACAGGGGGCACGCCATGCTGCATGACGGCGTGAACTGGCGGGATAGCGCTGTGCAGGCGGATGGGATCCATATTGGCGGCACAAAAGTGGTCGGCGCGGCCGGGGCGGCGATCGCCAGTCCCACAGGGGGCGCGACGGTCGATGCGGAGGCGCGCTCGGCGCTGGTTGCAATATTGGGAGCGTTGCAGGAACATGGCCTGATCGCAACGTGAGCGGGCGGCGACTTTCAGTGTGTCTGCCTGATGCCGCAACTGCTGTTCGAGATGAGATTTGAGGGGTCGTCAAGCGAGCTAACTGCGTTATATTTGCAACAGTTTCGCCAATTGTGGACTTGCCATGAAACTTTCTAGCCGATACAGGGTTTAAGCAGTCCTTCGTGACACTTTTGAAAGGGGAATTCAGATGCGGAAGCTTGCCCTCGCGGCTGTGCTTGCGACAAGCGCCTTGGCCACCCCGGCCCTGGCGCGTGACAACAGCTGGTATATTGGTGCAGATGCCGGTGTTGTCCTCGTCGAAGATCAGGACATCACCTTCACCCCCGGTAATGGCGGTGCCGCCAGCAATACGCTGGCTGGCGTGGACTACCACAAGGGTTTTGATGTCGATGGCAACATCGGTTATGACTTCGGTGGTTTCCGTCTGGAAGCAGAAGCGGCGTACAAGCGCGCTCTGGTCGACCTCGACAAGAGCGGCTTCGGTGGTTCGGCTTCGGCTCTGTCGTTCATGCTGAACGGTTTGCTGGACTTCGGTCCCGATGATGGCCTGCAGGGCTTCGTCGGCGGCGGTGTCGGCGTGTCGCGCGGCAAGCTAGCCAACGACACTGTCAACGATTCCGACACCGGTTTCGCCTGGCAGGCGATCGCTGGCGTTCGTTACCCGCTGACCAATCATGTCGACGTCTCGCTGAAGTATCGTTTCTTCAACCAGGACGATATCAAGCTGATCCCGGCCTACACCACCATCGGTGGCCCCGCTGGCTCGTCGGTTGACACCAAGCTGCGCACCCACAGCGTGCTGCTGGGTCTGACCTATAACTTCGGTGGTGAACCGGCTGCTCCGCCGCCTCCACCGCCGCCCCCGCCGCCGCCCCCACCGCCCCCGCCGCCCCCGCCGCCGCCGGTTGCGGAGTGCAGCCCTGGACCGTACATCGTCTTCTTCGAATGGGACAAGTCGGACATCACGCCTGATGCCGCCACCATTCTGGACAATGCGGTTTCGGCCTACAGCAACTGCGGTAGCGCCCAGGTCATGCTGGCGGGCTATGCGGACCGTTCGGGTTCGGCCTCGTACAACGTTGGCCTGTCGCAGCGTCGCGCTGACTCGGTCAAGGCCTACATGGCTTCGAAGGGTATCCCTGACGGCGTGATGACCACCCAGGCGTTCGGTGAATCGAACCCCCGCGTGGAAACGGCCGACGGCGTTCGCGAACTGCAGAACCGTCGCGTGGAAATCACCTACGGTCCGGGTTCGGGCCAGTAAGATTTCCGTCCTTCGGGACTGAAGAAAAGAGGGGCCGGTCGCAAGACTGGCCCCTTTTTTATGCCTCCGGTACTGGCAAATCCTGTCAATTGTCGCGCGGCTCATGAAACAACGCGTTGCTGGAGCCGAGCGCGGCGGCAATGGCGGCGACGAGTTGCGCCGAGCGCCGGCTTTCCTGCCAGTGCAGAAACATCCGGTTCAGCAGCTCGAGATGACGCTTATCGGACGGAAAGACGGTGACATTTCGGATCACTCAGGCAACAAAAGACCGTTATGCTGCGTTCGCCTGGCAGCATCCTTCTTGGAGTTGTTCATCATGAAAATTGCCGCAATTCTTCTGGCATCCCCCTTGCTTGCCATCGCATCGGGCTGTGCTGCCGCATCGTCGGAAACGGCGACCGCCGGTGATGCCGCTGCGCCGGTGGCGCGTGCAAAGCTGCTGGCTGGCGATGGAACGTCACGGGGTGATGCGGTGGTGACGCAGGCCACCGATGGCTTGCATGTTCTGGTGCGCGCGCAAGGTCTGACGCCGGGCATGCATGCCGTGCATATCCATGGCACGGGCGTGTGCACGCCACCGGATTTCGCCAGCGCTGGCGGGCACTGGAACCCGACCGGGCACAAGCATGGCAAGGACAACCCGGCCGGAATGCATATGGGCGACATGCCGAACATGATCGCCGGCGCTGACGGTTCAGGGGAAATGGAATATGTCATCGCCGGCGCAACCATCCATGGAGGCGCCACGCCGTTGCTGGACGCGGATGGCGCGGCCATAGTGATCCATGCGCAGGCCGACGACAATAAAACCGACCCGGCTGGGAATGCGGGCAGCCGAGTTGCGTGCGGCATATTGTCGGGGGGCAATTCGTGAATGGCGCGATCGCGGCGTAGCCTGAGCTAGCATCTTCCCTCAGGGCTCGCCCGTTTCCGCCCGATAGCGTTCGATCAGATGATAGGTCGAACCGCTTTCGCTGAGGTGGCTCTCATAGAGGGCAAATTCGCTCACGGTGAATGGGGTGCTGGAAAGGCCGGCATGAAGCGCCATGAAGGCGTCCAAGGGGCCTGCCGTTCGCCCAAAGCGGGCGAGCGTGACATGGGGGAAATAGCTGCGATCGTCCGGGGAAAGACCGGCCGTGACGCAGGCGCGGTCGACCTTCCGGTGAAGTTGCGCCAGGGAATCGTGCGGCTCCACGCCTGCCCAGAGCGTGTGGACATGGCCCTTGCGCTCGAAGCAGCCTGCGCCGGACAAGGCGAGCTGGAAGGGGGAAAAGCGGATTTCGTCCAGCGCATCGGCCAGATCATTGGCCTGATGGCGACTGACCTCTCCCACGAAACGCAGGGTGATGTGCAATTGGTCGTCATCCTGCCAGCGCGCGCCCCTGATTCCGCTCATCAGGGCGAGGAGTGCGGCACGGACGCCGGCGGGTGGGCGCAGGGCGACGAACAAGCGGTGCATCGCATTTCTATAGTAGCTTTTCGGGCATAAGTCAGATTGCGCTCGCGGCTTGAATTGGGAACGGGATGAGCCGATAATAGGGAAACCGGCCGCATGGATGCCGGTGAAGGAGAATATCTCATGGCCAATTGGTCCGATCCCCGTTCCGACATTGCGGGTTTTGGCGGCACGACCGTGGCGCGGGGGGAGGCGTACGACGCTGGCCTGCGCAGCTATATGCTGTCGGTTTACAATTATATGGCGAGCGGCGTGTTGTTGACCGGCGTTGTCGCCATGCTGTTCGCCTCCAGCGGGCTTGCCTATCAGATCCTGGCTGGGCCCGGCATCCTGAAATATATCATCATGTTCGCCCCGTTGCTGTTCGTGATGACGATGAGCTTCGGCATCAATCGCCTGTCGACCTTCGCGATGCAGGCGATGTTCTGGGCCTATGCCGCGGTGATGGGCCTGTCGCTCTCCTCCATCCTGCTCGTCTATACCGGAACGTCGGTTGCGCAGACCTTCTTCGCGACGGCGGCCGCCTTTGCTGGCCTCAGCCTCTGGGGCTATACGACCAAGCGCGATCTTTCGGGCTTCGGCACCTTCCTTATCATGGGTGTGGTCGGCCTGCTGGTCGCCAGCCTCATCAACCTGTTCCTGAAATCGAGCGCGATGAATCTGGTGATCAGCTTTATCGGCGTGCTCCTTTTCGCCGGGTTGACGGCTTACGACACGCAAAAGATCAAGAGCATCTATGCCTATGTCGCCGGGACGGACATGATGGGCAAGTCGGTGGTGATGGGGGCGTTGAACCTCTATCTCGACTTCATCAACATGTTCCTTTTCCTGCTTCGCTTCATGGGCAATCAGCGCAACTGAGGCAGGCCTGCCGAAAACATCATGGCCCGGTGGAGTGATCCGCCGGGCCTTTTTATTCAGGAGGGCTTCTGCATTTTCGCGATCAGCGCATTGTCGAGTTCCTTCTGCCGCTTGTAGGCCGGACGTTCGCGCAGGCGCCCGGCATAAGCCTCAAAGGCGGGGCGACTGGGTATCGAACCGAAGCTGAGGCCCCAATCGATCTGCGAGCCCACATAGACGTCGGCCGCAGTGAACCGATCCCCGCAAATCCATGTCTGTCCCGAGACGGCGCGTTCCAGGGTGTCGATCGCATGATCGAAGCTGCCATAGCCCGCCATCCGGTCCCGGCCTTCGGGGACGACAAAGCCCAGGGCCTTGTTGGTGACGGCTGCCTCCACGGGGCCGGCGGTGAAGAAAAGCCAGCGATAATAGTCGGCGCGACTGTCGGTGGAAGGCGCAAGGCCGGCGTTAGGAAAGGCATCGGCGAGATAGGCGCATATCGCCGCGCATTCGGTCACGACCTTCCCCGCGTGCACGACTGTCGGAACCTTGCCCATCGGGTTGATCGCCAGATAATCGGCGGATTTCATGCCGCTTTCGAAATCCAGAATGACCATGTCATAGGGTTGTCCCACTTCCTCCAGCATCCAGCGGGCGATCTGCCCACGCGACATCGGATTGGTGTACAGCGTGATTGCATTCGTCATTGTGACTCTCCTGCATTGGCGCGGGGATATTTGGTCCAGATCGACCATCATCCGCAAGTTCTGCCGCGGCAGGCCGAATGGGCGGGTGCGGCGAGATTGTCCGGACCGGATCGGCTTGGACGCCGTGCGGATCTTCCTGAATGCATCGTACGGAAGGGGGATCGGCTTTCCGTTCAAAAATGATGAGGGCGACCCTCATGGGCCGCCCTCATCATTTCATCGATGCTTTCGTCCGCTTATTTCGCCTGTTCCGCGGGCTTCGACTTGCCACCCCTCTTGCCCTTTTTGGGGGCGGCGGGGGTGATCTCGAACGCGAGGGCATCGTCCTTCATACGGACATGGACCTCGCCGCCATGCACCAGCTTGCCGAACAGCAGTTCCTCGGCCAGCGGCTGCTTGATCTTTTCCTGCATCAGGCGGCCCATCGGACGGGCGCCGTAGAGCTTGTCATAGCCCTTCTTGGTGAGCCATGCCTTGGCATCGTCGTCCAGCGTGATGTGGACGTCGCGATCCGCCAGTTGCAGTTCGAGTTGCAGCACGAACTTGTCGATGACCCGCGCCACGATTTCCGGCGGCAGATAGCCGAAGGGCACGATGGCATCGAGGCGGTTGCGGAATTCCGGGGTGAAGAGCTTCTTCACCGCGTCCTCCTGAACATCCTCGCGGGTCAGTTCGCCAAAGCCGATACTTTCCTTCGCCATGTCCGACGCACCGGCATTGGTGGTCATGATGAGGATGGTGTTGCGGAAATCCACCGTCTTGCCGTGATGGTCGGTCAGGCGGCCATTGTCCATCACCTGCAACAGGATGTTGAACAGGTCCGGATGTGCCTTTTCGATCTCGTCCAGCAGCAGGACGCTGTGCGGGTTCTGGTCGACCGCATCGGTCAACAGGCCGCCCTGGTCATAGCCGACATAGCCCGGAGGCGCGCCGATCAGGCGGCTGACCGAGTGACGTTCCATATATTCCGACATGTCAAAGCGCTGGAGCGGGATGCCGAGCAGACTGGCGAGCTGTCGCGCGACCTCCGTCTTGCCGACGCCGGTGGGGCCGGAGAAGAGATAGTTGCCGATCGGCTTGTCGGGATCGCGCAGGCCCGCCCGCGACAGCTTGATCGCGGAGGACAGCACCTCGATCGCCCGGTTCTGACCGAAGACGACGCGCTTCAAATCCGTGTCGAGCGTTTCCAGGACCGACTTGTCGTCGGCGGACACGGTCTTGGGAGGGATGCGCGCCATGGTCGCGATGACCTGCTCGATCTCCTTGGGCGTGATCGTCTTCTTGCGCTTCGACGGCACCACCAGCATCTGCATCGCGCCGACTTCGTCGATCACGTCGATCGCCTTGTCCGGCAGCTTGCGGTCATTGATGTAGCGCGCCGACAGTTCCACCGCCGCCTTGATCGCATCGGGCGTGTACTTGACGTTGTGATGCTCCTCGAAGGCGCTGCGCAGCCCGGCGAGAATCTTGATCGTGTCGTCGATGGTCGGTTCGTTGACGTCGATCTTCTGGAACCGGCGCAGCAGGGCGCGGTCCTTCTCGAAATGGTTGCGGAACTCCTTGTAGGTGGTCGATCCGATGCAGCGGATTGTGCCGCCAGACAGGGCGGGCTTCAGCAGGTTGGACGCGTCCATCGCGCCGCCGCTTGTTGCGCCCGCGCCGATGACGGTATGGATCTCATCGATGAAGAGAACCGCGTGCGGCATCTTCTCCAGTTCGGTGACGACCGCCTTCAACCGCTCCTCGAAATCGCCGCGATAGCGGGTGCCCGCCAGCAGCGCGCCCATGTCGAGCGAGTAGATGACCGCTTCCTTGAGCACGTCGGGAACCTCGCCCTCGACGATCTTGCGCGCCAGGCCCTCCGCGATGGCGGTTTTACCGACGCCCGGATCGCCCACATAGAGCGGGTTGTTCTTCGACCGGCGGCACAGGATCTGGATCGTCCGGTCGACTTCGGCGCTGCGGCCGATCAGCGGGTCAACCTTGCCCCGCGTCGCCTTCTCATTGAGGTTGACCGTGAACTGCTCCAAGGCACTATCCTTCTTGCCCTTGCTGTCCTGCGCCTTCTTTTCCTCTTCCTGAGCGCCCTTGGTTTCGCGCTGCTCAGGAGCGGCAGTACCCTTGCCCACGCCGTGGCTGATGTAGCTGACGGCATCCAGGCGGCTCATGTCCTGCTGCTGGAGGAAATAGACGGCATAGCTCTCCCGCTCGGAAAAAAGCGCGACGAGCACATTGGCTCCCGTGACTTCATCCTTGCCGGAAGACTGGACATGCAGGATCGCGCGCTGGACGACCCGCTGGAAGCCGCTCGTGGGGGAGGGGTCGCTTGCCCCTTCCACCTTCAGGCTGTCGAGTTCGGTGTCCAGATATTGCGTCACCGCATCGGACAATTCGCCAAGCTCCACGCCGCAGGCCTGCATCACCTTCGACGCATGTTCATCGTCGATCAGCGCGAGCAGCAGATGCTCCAGCGTCGCATATTCGTGACGACGCTCCGAAGCGTGGGTCAACGCATTATGCAGGGTGGTTTCAAGGGCGGGTGCGAAAGATGGCATGTCTTTTATACTCCTGGCCCCCAATGAGGGGCTGTCTTGCACCATATGTCGGCATTGCTCGACGGCGGATCAAGATGGGCATCTTGACCACCGGAATTGCCAGACTGCCCGTACCCGGTAAAACTCCCGATGGAGTCGCGCAGGGCGGGGCGGAGGTTCATCGCTTGAATAACGCCTCGGCGCTTGCTTTGTGGTTAACGGCGCTTTCAATCTTGGACCGGGTTCGGGCGATTTCGCCCTCCAGCGCGGCGATGCGCGCTTCGAGTTCGGCAACGGACAATGGACCCAGGTCCTGTCGGAGCAGCTGGGCTAGAGGATCATCGGCCTTTCGGGGCAGATCGCCTTCCATGTCCATGAACCGCAATGTTGACCCTGCGGGCCAGTCTGTCAATAAGGCCTGTATTCCGCCCGTCGATTTAGGTGCGGTGCAACATCTGCCGCGAGGGGCGCAATGGCGATAGAGGGCGCAATGCCGGGTGACGTGCCGAATGAAATGACGGCGATCGGCATCGCGGCTCCCGGAGGGCCGGAGGCTCTGGTGCCGCAGCGGCGGCCGGTTCCCGTGCCCGGACCTGACGAGGTGTTGATCAAGGTGGTCGCCGCTGGCGTCAACCGGCCGGATGTCATGCAGCGGCAGGGCAAATATCCGCCCCCGCCCGGCGCGTCGGACATTCCGGGACTGGAAGTGGCCGGCACGATCGTCGCCGCGGGTGGCAGCGCGGAATTGTTGATCGGCCGGCGCGTCTGCGCGCTTCTGCCGGGTGGTGGCTATGCCGAATATGCCTTGGCGCCCGCGGGCCAATGCCTGCCGGTACCGGAGGATTATGATCTGGTCGAGGCCGCAGCCCTGCCGGAAACGCTGTTCACCGTCTGGAGCAACCTGTTCGAGCGCGCCTATGTGGTGGAAGGCGATGTGGTCCTGGTCCATGGCGGCACGAGCGGAATCGGCACCATGGCGATCTCGCTCTGCAAGCTGTTCGACATCGGCATCATCGTGACCTGCGGGAGCGAAGCGAAATGCGAGCAGGCGAAGGCCTGGGGCGCGGATCACGCGATCAACTATCGCAGCCAGGATTTCGTCGAGGAAGTGAAGCGGATCACCGGCGGGCAGGGCGTGCAGGCGGTTCTGGACATGGTCGGCGGGGATTATCTGCCGCGCAACATCCAGTGCCTGGCGGAAGATGGACGACATGTGTCCATCGCGGCGATGAGCGGGCCCAGCGCGGAGGTCTTCATCCCCGCGATCATGAGCAGGCGGCTCACGCTGACGGGTTCGACGCTGCGTCCGCGCTCGGTGGCTTTCAAGAGCCTGGTTGCGGATGAACTGATGCGGGTGGTGTGGGCCTTTATCGAACAGGGCAGGCTGCGGCCGGCAATGGATATACGTTTTCCGCTGGCGGAGGCCGCCGCTGCGCATGCCCGGATGGATGCGGGCGATCATTTCGGCAAGATCGTGCTGACGGTCTGAGGTGACGAAGATGTCCACTCCAGGGGGGTGGAAAGTGGCTCATGGCGCGCATCGCTTGACGGGCATGATCGGCCGGAATCGTAGCATTTTCGTCATATTCGGTGCGGAGTTGTAACATAGGGCGGCTATGGATTCGCTCCTGAGGGAAACAGCTCAGGGGTTGCATCATGAATGCCATCACGCGCCTGCCTTTTCTGGCGGAGTTGGACGATGGCGCCGACGACAATTTCGCCATCCCCGAGCGGGAAGGAAAACGTCGCCGCTATCGCACGATCTGGATTTCGGACATTCACCTGGGCACCCGGGGCTGCAATGCGAGGATGCTGATCGACTTCCTGGACAGCGTCGACAGCGACACCATGTACCTGGTGGGCGACATCATCGACGGCTGGCGGCTGAAGCGGCGCTTCTACTGGCCGGCTGCGCATAATGACGTGGTCTGGCGGGTGATGAAGCGGGCCAAGCGGGGCACGCGCGTCATCTACATTCCCGGCAATCATGACGAGATGTTCCGCCAGTTCACCGGCCTCAGCTTCGGCGGCGTGGAGATCCGGCGCAAAGCGCTTCATGAAACCGCGGACGGCCGCAAGCTGCTGGTGCTGCACGGCGATGAGTTCGATACCATCATGCTGGCGCATCGCTGGCTCGCCTTTGTCGGCGACGCCGCCTACACCATGTTGATGCGCGTCAACGTGGTGGTGAACGCTGTGCGTCAGCGCATGGGGCTGCCCTATTGGTCGCTCAGCAAGATGGCCAAGCACAAGGTCAAGAACGCCGTCGAGTTCATCTCCCGCTTCGAGGAAGTTGTGGCGCATGAAGCGGGTTCCCGCGGCGTCGACGGGGTCGTCTGCGGACATATCCACAATGCCGAAATCCGCGAGATCGCCGGCATCCAATATTATAATGACGGCGATTGGGTGGAAGGTTGCACAGCCCTGGTGGAGCATTTCGACGGGCGCATGGAGGTGCTGCACTGGGCGGACGAGATCGCCGGGCGCACCGCCGACGAACCCTCCCGGATCGCGGCGTGACCGGGGAAGGGACGATGCGTCCGTCCCCGATGCGGATCATCATCGTGACCGACGCCTGGGCTCCGCAGGTGAATGGCGTCGTCCGCACGCTCCATACCATGCAGGCGGAACTGGAGAAGATGGGACATGAGGTGAAGATGATCTCGCCCGATCTCTTCGGATCCATCCCCTGTCCGACCTATCCGGAGATCCGGCTGGCCTTTGCGCGCTCAAGCGTGGTCGGGCAGATGATATCGGCTTTCCGTCCGGATGCGATCCATCTGGCGACCGAAGGGCCGCTTTGCCTGGCGGCGCGGCGTTGGTGCCTGCGCAGCGGCATTCGCTTCACCACTGCCTATCACACGCATTTTCCGGACTATGTGGCGCAGCGCACGGGCCTGCCCGCGGGGTGGTTCTGGCGCTACATCCGCTGGTTCCATGGACCGGCAGAGGCCGTGCTCGTGTCGACCCGATCGGTGCGGCAGCAGTTGCGCGCCCATGGGCTGCCGCAGGTCCGCGCCTGGGGCAGGGGGGTCGACCTGACCGCCTTCACGCCCGAAGCGGCACCGCCCGCCATCTTTGCCGATCTGCCGCGCCCCATCCAGCTCTATGTCGGTCGTGTCGCGGTCGAGAAGAATCTGGAGACCTTCCTCGCCAGCGATCATCCCGGCACGCAGGTGGTCGTGGGGGACGGGCCCGCCCGCGCCACGCTGCAGAGGGCCTATCCTCAGGCGTATTTCCTGGGGCCGATGTTCGGTGCCGAGCTGGCTGGCGCTTATGCCGGCGCCGACGTCTTCGTCTTTCCCAGCCGCACCGACACCTTCGGCCTCGTCATGATCGAGGCGCTCGCCTGCGGCACGCCGGTCGCCGCCTATCCCGTAACCGGCCCTGTCGACATCGTCACTCCCGAAACCGGCGCCTTGTCGGACAGGCTGGAGCAGGCCATTGCCGCAGCGCTTGTCTGCGACCGTCAGGCTTGCGCCGCCTATGGCCGAAGCTTCAGCTGGGAACGCAGCGCGCAGGAATTCCTGACCGGCCTTCATAATATCGATCCCCAGATGCTCGACAGCGCGGCCTGACGCTTTTCCTTGCCCGACAGGGCTGGATGCACTATCTCAGGTCGGGCGTGGCCGCCCTGCTTGGGCGGCCCTTGTTGTTTTTAGTGCCGGAGAATTCCCGTGTCCCAGCCTCTCATGCCCCATGCGACAGCCAGCTGGCTGGTCGACAATACCGCGCTGAGCTTCGACCAGATTGCGGAGTTTTGCGGGCTGCATATCCTGGAAGTGCAGGCGATCGCCGACGATACCGCCGGCACCAAATATACGGGCCGCGATCCGGTGCGCGCCCATGAAATCACGATGGAGGAAATCCACAAGGGCGAAACCAATCCGGACTATCGCCTGAAGATGCTGAAGGGTCCGGAGCCCGTCCGCCGCACCAAGGGGCCGCGCTACACGCCGGTCAGCAAGCGTCAGGACAAGCCGGACGGCATCGCCTGGATCCTGCGCAACCATCCCGAAATCTCTGACGGGGCCATCGGCAAGCTGATCGGTACCACGCGCACCACCATAGCCGCGATCCGGGACCGCACGCACTGGAACATTTCCAACATCGTGCCCAAGGATCCGGTGACGCTGGGCCTGTGTTCGCAGCGGGAACTGGACGCGCTGGTGTCCAAGGCCGCGAAGAAGGCCGGCATCGAAGCCCCGACCGATTCGCGCCTGGACGGTGATCGCGAGGCGCTGATCAACGAACTGCGCCGCGAGCGCGAAGATGCCACCCGGCGCGCGGAAGAGGCGCTGAAGAGTGAGGCCGACCTGATTTCGGGCGCCGCCAAAATCCTCGACCCGTTCAGCGACAACAAGGGCCACGTTTGATGCCGTAACGTCAATCCGCCCGGCGCGGAGCGACGAGGGCAGCGGCTGGAAAGAGGGCCACGCCTTGGCAGAGTGCGTGGCCCTTTTGCCGTGCTTTACGCTTGCGTAAAGGGAAGGTGTAACTTAACCTGTGCACATGGAGAGCAGCGAAAAAATCTGGGAAACCCGCTATAATCATCCCTCTGCCTGGGAGCAGACCTTTCCGCCCTTGTCGATGGTAGAGATGGTGGCGAACAGCGCCGCGGCCAATCCGCAGGCGGTGATGATCGACTTCATGGGCCGCAAGACGAGCTATGGCGAAATGCTCCACAGCATCCGGCGAGTGGCCCGCGGATTGCAGGACTTGGGCATTCGAAAGGGCGATCGCGTCGGCCTGTTCCTGCCCAACGTCCCCCATTATGTCGCGGCCTATTATGGCGCGATGATGGCCGGTGCCACGGTCGTCAACTATTCCCCTCTCTACACCGCCACGGAACTGGAGCACCAGGTCGAGGATAGCGGCACCAGGATTCTTTTCACCCTGTCGGCCAGCGCACTGCTGCCTACGGCGCTGGAGGTGCTGGACAACAGCAGTCTGGAACGGCTGGTCGTGGGCTGCGTGGCGGAGGCCCTGCCGCCCGCCAAATCGGTGCTGTTTCGCCTGTTCAAGCGCAAGGAGACCGCAACGGTCCCGCACGATCCGCGCATCACCCATTATGCCGACCTGCTGCGCCATGGCGAAGACCCCGCGCCTGTCGCGATCGATCCGGAGCAGGACATCGCCCTGCTGCAATATACTGGCGGCACGACCGGACGGCCCAAGGGCGCGATGCTGACCCATCAGAACCTGACCGCCAATGCGCGGCAGGTCCGCCTGATCGATCCTCATCCTGAAGCGCCCGATCGCATATTGGCTGTCCTGCCTTTCTTCCACGTCTTCGCCAACACATGCGTGCTGAACCGCACGGTGCTGAACGGCGGCGAGATGGTGATGCTGCCCCGGTTCGACGGCACGCAGGTATTGGCTGCTCTGCAGCGGACGAAGGCGACCTCGCTGCCTGGCGTGCCGACCATGTACCAGGCGCTGCTCGATCATCCCGCCACGCCCAATATCGACTTTTCCTCCCTGCGCCTGTGCATTTCCGGCGGCGCACCGTTGCCGCTGGAGGTCAAGCAGCGGTTCGAGGCGATGACAGGCTCTAAGCTGGTAGAGGGCTATGGCCTCACCGAAAGCAGCCCGGTCGTCTGCTCCAACCCCTATGAGGGGCTCAACAAATCAGGGACCGTGGGACAGCCGGTGCCCGGAACCCGCGTCAAGCTGGTCGACCGCGAAGATCCCACGCGCGCGCCGGCCGAAGGAGAACCGGGCGAGCTGGTCTTTGCCGGACCGCAGATCATGAAGGGCTATTGGCAACGACCCGATGCCGACAGGGAAGTGTTC
Source organism: Sphingobium sp. LMA1-1-1.1 (assembly GCF_040676365.1). Lineage (NCBI taxonomy): Bacteria > Pseudomonadati > Pseudomonadota > Alphaproteobacteria > Sphingomonadales > Sphingobiaceae > Sphingobium > Sphingobium sp. LMA1-1-1.1. The sequence goes on along the minus strand of NZ_JBEGHS010000001.1, from coordinate 969,581 downwards.
GTCGACGGATGGCTGCGCACGGGCGATGTCGGGCTGATCGACGAGGATGGCTATGTAAAGATCGTCGACCGGCTGAAGGACATGATTGCCGTGGGCGGCTTCAAGGTTTTCCCCAGCGAGGTCGAGAAGATCCTGTACCATCATCCGGCGGTCAAGGAGGCGCTGGTGATCGGTATTCCCGACCGTTATCGGGGGGAGTGCCCGAAGGCGTTCGTCACCCTGCAGGAGGGGACGGAGATCGACGGTGCGGCACTCAGGGAATGGCTCAACCCGCAATTGGGAAAGCATGAGAAGGTGTGCGAGGTGGAAGTGCGCCTCAACCTGCCCAAGACGCTGGTGGGCAAGCTGTCCCGCAAGGAACTGGTGGCCGAGGAACGCGCGAAGGCCGAGGCAGCGATGCGGCAGACTGGAACAGCAGGCTGACCCTTCCTATCTTGGCGGCCAATTCAGGACAAGGACGCGCATATGGCCGAAGAGATCGCAACCCTCGCTGGCGGCTGCTTCTGGTGCACGGAGGCGGTGTATCAGAATCTGGAGGGGGTGAAGGCCGTGGAAAGCGGCTATATCGGTGGTGGGCTGCCCAATCCGACCTATGAACAGGTCTGTTCCGGTACGACCGGCCATGCCGAGGCGATCCGCATCACCTATGATCCGGCGGTGATCGGCTATGGCGACCTGCTGGACATTTTCTTCGCGACCCATGATCCGACGACCCTGAACCGCCAGGGCAACGACATCGGTACCCAATATCGCTCGGCGATCTTCCCCCATTCGCCCGAACAGGCGGCCGCGGCGAAGGCCGGCATCGAGCGTGCGCAGGCGGATCAGGTCAATCCCGTCGTCACCGCGATCGAAGCCGACGCGCCCTGGTATCCGGCGGAGGATTATCATCAGAAATATTGGGAACGGGTGGGCGACCGGAACCCCTATTGCATGGCGGTGATCCCGCCCAAGCTGGCCAAGCTGCGCAAGGGTTTTGCCCAGCGGATCAAGGGTTGAACCGTTCGTCGCGCCCGGCTTGCTCTGACGGCCTGCATCTCTAAGCTGGCCGGAAAGGCAAGCCGGGGAAGAGAGATGAACAGGATTGGATCATGGATTGCGCCGGCGTTGTTGCTGTTCCTGCCGGGCTGCATTGCCCGGACGGCGGCGAATATCGTGACCGCGCCGGTACGGGCCGGTAGCCAGGTTGTGGACTGGAGCACGACCAGCCAGGAAGAGGCCGACCGCAATTACGGCCGCAAGATGCGCAAGCAGGAAGCGCGCGAAGCCCGCGAGCGGAAGAAGGAGGAAGAACGCCGTCGCCGGGAATGCCGCGACGCGGGTTATGACAATTGCGGGTGATGGCGTGAAGGAACTGGGCGCTCAGATCATATGATCAGGCCGCTGCCCGTCGCAGCCGGTCATTGATCGCGGCGCCGATCCCCTCATCGGGAATGGGCGCCACCGCGATCCGCTCCGCAGTGCTGGCATCAGCCATATGCAGCGCCGCGAACAGATGTGCTGCCGCCTCCCGCAGATCGGCGTCGGGACTGAGATTCACATGGCAGGGCATCAGGCCGAAGCCGATCAGATATTCATCCCTCTCCGCCTTCAGCGCATCGAGCCGCACTGGCTTGGAAGGCGCATAATGGCTTTCCAACTGTCCGGGCGCTTCGATCTTCGCCTTGCCCGCACCTGTCACCACGGGCAACCGGCTTGCCTGCTCCAGCATCGCCGCCGTGATCGGGCCAGGACGCAGCAGGCGCAGGCAGTCGCTTTCCGGCGCGACGATGGTCGACTCCAGTCCTTCGCTTGTCGGCCCTTCGTCCAGGATCATGCGGATCTTGCCGTTGAGGCTGGCCATCACATGTTCGGCCCGCGTCGGACTGATCGAGCCGCTGCGATTGGCGGATGGCGCGGCAAGCGGACGGCCGCTCTCCCGGATGAGTGCGCGCATCGCCGGATGGGCCGGAAGGCGCAGCGCGACGGTGGGCAGCCCCGCCATCACCAGCGGCGACAGCCCGGCATCCGGGCGCACGGGCAGGACCATGGTCAGGGCGCCGGGCCAGAAGCGATCGGCAAGCGCGTCCGCAACGGGCGAAAATTCCGCCAGGCGCCCGGCCATTTCCCGGTCCGCGACGTGCACGATCAGGGGATTGAAGCTGGGCCGTCCCTTTGCGGCGTAAATCGTAGCCACCGCATGGGAATCGGTCGCGTCGGCAGCCAGCCCATACACCGTCTCCGTCGGAACGGCGACGGGTTCGCCGGCCCGGATCAGCAAAGCCGCCTCGCGCAGCGCTTCGCTGCCATAGCGGCTTATGCGGGTGGAAAAGGTAGGATTTGGGATAGTCACGACCCCAGCGCTATAGGCCCCGATGTCAGCCAGTAAAAGGCCATTGCTACAGAAGAATGACATCGGCGCCGCGCTTGCCCGTGAAGGGGAGGGGCGCTAAGCGAAGGCACCATGAACGACGCCCTGCTGACCCGCATTGCCGAAGCGCTGGAACGGATCGCGCCGCCGCCTGCTTCTTCCGCCGATCTGGCATCCGCGCCCGCCTATGTGTGGAATGGGGCGACGATCCGTCCGGTGGAGGCGTTCGCACCGGTGGATTATGCGCTGCTGACCGGCATCGACGCGCAGAAGGAGGCGCTGCTGGAAAACAGCCGCCGCCATGCAGCCGGTCATGGGGCCCATGACGTGCTGCTGTGGGGTGCGCGAGGAACGGGCAAGTCGGCGGTCGTTGCTGCCGTTGTCGGCAAGCTCCAGGGGGAAGGGCAGGACATTGCCCTGCTGCAATGCGCGATCGACGAACTTGCCAGTCTGCCTCAGCTTTTCGTCCTGCTGCGCGACACGCAGCGGCCGTTCATCCTGTTCCTGGATGATCTCGGCTTCGATGAAAATGGCGTTGGCGATGCGCGCGCGCTCCGTTCGCTGCTTCAGGGGGGAACGGCCGCCCGTCCGGCCAATGTGCGCCTCTATGTCACGTCCAACCGTCGCCATATCGTGCCGCGCCATCTCTCGGAGCAGGACGATCCCGTCAATCCGCGCGACGTGGTCGACGACAAGATGGCGCTGTCGGATCGTTTCGGCTTGTCGCTAGGCTTTCACGCCATCGACCAGGATGCCTATGTCGCCATCGTCAGCGGCTATGCAGGACGCCTTGGGCTGAGCTTCGACCCGAAGGAGGCGATCCAATGGGCCACTCAGCGCGGCAGCCGTTCCGGGCGCGTCGCCTGGCAATATGTGGTTGAGCTGGCGGGCCGTAACGGGATGAACATCTAGAGCGATTTCCAGGCGATCGGAACCGATCGCTGGTCAAGAAATCGCGGCAAACTAAGGAATCCAGAGCGCGAAAAGGGGGGAGCCGGCTTTTCGCTTGTGACGACGCGACAATATGGCTCCGCCCGCTTAGCTGGCCGGCGTCACCCGCCATATGACGCCGCCGACATCGTCGCTCACCAGCAAGGCGCCCTTGGCGTCTGCCGTAACATCGACGGGCCGCCCATGCGCTTCGCCCTTTGTGCCCAGAAAGCCCGTCAGCACATCGATAGGCTTGGCCTTGCCGACTTCGCCATTGTCGGCAAAGGGCACGAAGACCACCTTGTAACCCGCCGCAGGCTTGCGGTTCCAACTGCCGTGCAGCCCGACGAAGGCGCCGTTCGCATAGGGCGCGCCAAGGGTGATCTTGTCGGCAAAGCTGAGGCCGAGCGGCGCCACATGATTGCCCAGCGCATAGTCCGGCCGCTTGGTATATTCCCGAATTTCCGGCCGTTGCGGCTGGACGCGACGGTCCTCGTAACCACCCCAATAATTCCACGGCCAGCCATAGAAGGCGCCGAATTCCACCCGCGTCAGATAGTCGGGCACAAGGTCGCTGCCTAGCATGTCGCGTTCATTCACCACGCCCCAAAGCGCGCCGCTCTTCGGCTCGAAGGCCAGGCCCACCGGATTGCGCAGGCCTGCGGCGTAGATCCGATAAGCGCCCGTCTTCGGATTGACCTCCAGCACGGCGGCGCGATTGGCCTCCGTCTCCAGGTCATTTTCCCCGATATTGCTGTTGGAGCCCACGCCGACATAGAGCAGGCCCTGGGGACTGGCGACCAGGCTGCGCGTCCAGTGCATGTTGGGCGCCTGCGCTGGCAGGTTCAGGATCTTGCGCCCCTTGGCCGTGATCCTGGTATCGCCTTCCTTATAGGGAAAGGCCATCAGCGCGTCGGTATTGGCGACGTAGAGCGTGTCCCCGACCAGCGCCATACCATAGGGAGAGTTGAGCCCGGTGAGAAAGGCCGTCTTTGTTTCCGCCCGGCCGTCACCGTCGGCATCGCGCAGCAGCGTGATGCGGTTGGCGGACGGTACGCCCGCACCCGCCTTGTTCATCAGATAATTCATCACCCGGTTGACGATGCCGCTCGTCGGTCGTGCCGCGCTGTTGGTTTCCGCCACCAGCACGTCGCCATTGGGCAGGCGCAGCATGGAGCGTGGATGGTCCAGCCCGTCCGCAAAGCGATCGACGCTCAGGCCCTTTGCCGGAATCGGCTTCTCCCCACCTTTCCACGGGGCTGCATCCGCGACATTGATGGTCGGGATGAATTCGCTCCTCGGGCTGGTGAAGACCGGCTCCTTGCCGACGTCCGCACCAGCGGGAAGCTGTGCCGTGTCACCTTGCGCGAAGTAGAGGAAAAGGCCGGCGAAAACCACCAGAACAAGGATTGCGAGCGCGATCAGATGCTTCTTCATGGCCTATCGTTTATGCTGGCGCAGGGATGGTGGCAAGGCGCCCAGATGTCGGACGCGCCGCTATTTTCCCCTGTCCCAGAGCCAAAGCAGCACCGCGATGATGATGCCCAGCGCCGTGCCAGCCAGCAGGCCGATGCTCGGCTGGCCCAGCAGGCCGCCGACGATGGTGCCTCCCAAAATGGTGAGCGCCAGAATGGCGCCCGCGCCGATCGGTTCTTTTCTGGACTTGGTCATGCGCCGGTCCTTGCCACGCGCACGAGAGCATGGCCAGTGCTTTCCCCCTTGCGTCTTTTCAGGACAGGTTCGTCCCGCCGCGGGATAGCTGTGCCACAGTGGGACTTGGCTAACCCGGCGTTCACCCTCGTCAACTGCGATGCGCCGTCAATGTCTGCGGATGGCACGAAGATTGAAACGGGATCGTGACCGTCAGGGTGGGGACTTTGGGGGGCTTTGTCATGAACATGCCATATCTTTCGAATCGAAAGAGCTATGAGGACGCGGCTGAACTCATGTCGATGTTCGGCGACAATGCGGGCTATGAAGCGGCGGCGCGGGCGGACCGTAGCCGCGACCTCGGCAACCATATCCGATTCTGCCACTGGCGGCAGATCGAGCGACTGATCGTGCTGCTCACCCATGATGGGGCGCTGGGCACGATCCATTGATCCCGGGCGGCGCGAGACTCGCCCCCGGCATGTCGGTAAAGCCTGACAGACGGGAACGAGGCGTCGCGCCGCAGGCCTAGAGGCGTAGTCCGGCCGTTTCCGGCAGACCTGCCAATATGTTCAGGTTCTGCACGGCGGCGCCGGCCGCGCCCTTGCCCAGATTGTCCAGCACCGCCACCAGCCTTGCCTGGCCGGCGGACGCATTGCCGAAGACGAACAGGGCCAGCCGGTCGGTCGCGCCGACATGCTCCAGCCTGACCTGCGTCATTGCCAGGCTGTCTTCCAGCGCTTCCACGCTGACGATCGGCGAGTCCGCATAAGCCGCCAAGAGCGCCTGATGCACGTCCGCCAGCGAAGGCGCGCCGGGCAGGGCGCGCAACTGCAATGGCACTTCCACGATCATGCCGCGATAGGCGTTGGCGACGGCCGGCGCGAAGACGGGCGGGTGCTGCAGACCGGAATAGCGCAGCATTTCCGGCACATGCTTGTGCGCCAGGCCCAGCCCATAGGGGCGGAATGCGCTGGGCGCGCCTTCCGCGCCTTCATATTCGGCGATCATCGACTTGCCGCCGCCGGAATAGCCGGACGCGCCGGACACGCTCACCGGCCAGTCGGCAGGCAGCAGGCCGGCCAGCACCAGCGGCCTCACCAGCGCGAGGAAGCCGGTCGGCCAGCACCCCGGATTGGCGACGAAGCGGGAGGATGCCAGCTTTTCCCGGTGTCCCGGTTCCAGTTCGGCAAAGCCATAGGTCCAGCCATCCGCCACCCGGTGCGCGGTTGATGCGTCGATCACCCGCGTCCGGTCATTGTCGATCAGCGCCACCGCTTCGCGCGCGGCGTCGTCGGGCAGGCAGAGGATGACGATGTCCGCCGCGTTCAGCGCGTCCCTGCGCGCGGCGGCATCCTTGCGCCTGTCATCGTCCAGGGTGATGATCGACAGCTCGGGACGCCCCGCCAGCCGTTCATTGATTTCCAGACCCGTTGTGCCGACGCCGCCGTCGACGAAAATCCGATAAGTCATGCGCCAATTCTCCGCCGCGCCGTCACGGGTTCCGGATGATCCGCCGCCAGCCGTTCCACGACATCGGCCAAGGGTTCGATCACCACGCTCATCCAATGGGCGTTGGCATGTATCATATTATGTTCGTCGGTCATGATGCCGACATGGCCAGGAAAGAAGATGAAGTCCCCTCGTCGAAGCGGAGCATCGGGGGCGAGTGGGGAGCCGATCCCCTCGCGCTGCAGGTCGGTGTCGCGGGGCGCCTTGATCCCGCACTGGCCCAGCGCCACCTGGACCAGGCCGGAGCAGTCGACGCCGCGATGCCCGCGTCCGCCCCAGACATAGGGCTGGCCCAGATAATATTCCGCGACCGCAACCCAGTCGCTTGCCGGCGCGTCCAAGGCGGCGGCATGGCGCCGATGCACGAATCCTTCCGCGCAGGCGAAGAAGTCGCCCTGCGCTTCTGCTGCGAACTGGGCCCCGCGCGGCCAGTAATCGGCGATGGCCGACTTGATGTCAGGGGCGCTGAACAGCGGCGCCGTTCCCGTGATCACACGGCTGTTGATCACTTCCCGCGCGTCCAGCGCCTCTCGCCGGACATAGCCGACATAGCCGTCATGTCCGCAAAAGCCCCAGGCCCATTCGGCTGTCATGTCCAGCGCATGGAAGCTTTCGCCGCGCAGCAATTCACTGACCGCCTGCGCCTTGGGCGTGTCGGACGCCAGCAGCGGCGTACCGGCGGCGACGCAGGTCAGCTCTACGGCGCGGGCATAATGGGCGGAAAACAGTACGCCCGCCAGCGCCAGATCGGCAAGGTCGCCGCGCGCGGCATGGATACGCGTATCCAGTTTGACCGACCGGCCGTCCAGCTTGAATCGGATACGTTCAGGCGGTGCGTTCCGCGGAGGAGTGGTTGAGGCGTTCATCGCGGCCGGTTCCTGCGATGAAATGGTGAAAGGCGTCAAGAAATTCCGCCCCTTTGGACGTCCGGGTGATGAAAATATTCCGCCGGTCGGTGGAATCCCGTTCGCGCCGCAGATAGCCCAGCGCCGATAATTTGTTGAGAGCGCGGGTAATGACCGGCTTGGAGACGTTCAGCGCCTCCGCGAGTCCCCGCACCGTATGCGGTCCGGCGCCGATATAGACGGTCAGCATCAGCGCCATCTGCCGGTTGGTGAGGTCGGGCTTGCCCGATCGCACATAATCGACCAGGGTGCGCATCCACTGACCAAGCGGTTTTAGGCCCGGGCGGTTCAGCTCTGCGGCTTCATTCTGTGCGGAATGGGCATCCATGACCCCGTAACGCACGATGGCCAATCCGGTTGCGTAACGGCCTTGCCAATCGCTTTCTTTTTACTTTTTATGACCGTAGCGCGCCTGCAGCATATGGAATGCCGCGCGCAGCCCCAAAGCTTCGCCGCCCTTGGGCCGGCCCGGCCGTGAAGCGGGACGCCAGGCGAAGGTGTCGAGATGTACCCACGGCACGGTGTCGGGCACGAAGCGCCTGAGGAACAGCGCGGCGGTGATCGCCCCGGCAAATCCGCCTTCGCCCGCATTGTTGATGTCCGCCACATCGGACTTCAGCATTTCGGCGTAACCGTCCCACAAGGGCAGGCGCCATGTCGGGTCGTCCACCGCCTTGCCGGCGGCATCCATATCGGCGGCCAGCGCATCGTCATTGGCGAACAGGGCGGGCAGGTCGGGCCCCACCGCCACGCGCGCGGCGCCGGTAAGCGTGGCATAGTCGATCACGAGTTCGGGCTTTTCTTCTTCCGCCAGCGTCAGCGCGTCGCCCAGCACCAGCCGTCCCTCCGCATCGGTATTGCCGATCTCCACCGTCAACCCCTTGCGCGATCGCAATATGTCGCCGGGCCGAAAGGCATTGCCGGAAACGGCATTTTCGGCAGCCGGGATCAGCAGGTGCAGCCTGACCGGCAGGCGCGAATCCATGATGAGTTGCGCCAGCGCCAGCGCATGGGCCGCGCCACCCATGTCCTTCTTCATCAGCCGCATGGCCGAGGACGGCTTGATATCCAGGCCGCCGCTGTCGAAGCAGATGCCCTTGCCGACGACAGCCACCTTCGGATGCCGGGCGTCGCCCCAGTGCAATTCAATGAGGCGCGGCGCGCAGCTTTTGTCCGCCGCCTTGCCCACGGCGTGGATCATCGGGAAGCCATGCTCCAGCGCGTCCCCCTTCGTCACCTTGCACTGGGCGTCAAAGCGTTCCGCCACCTTGCGGGTCGCGGCTTCCAGTTCAGCCGGGCCCATGTCCGCGGCTGGTGTGTTCACCAGATCGCGGACCAGTGCCACCGCCTCTGCCAGGCGGGTGGCCGCGTCGATCTGCGCCACCTCGGTCGTCAGCAGCACGCGCGCGCCCGATCCATTTTCCTCCTTGCGATACCGGTCGAAGCGATATTGCGCGGTCAGCCATCCCAGCATTGCCGCGCCCGCCGCCCCCTCGGCCAGCCGATAGGCGCCCTCGGGCAAGGCTTCCGCCAGCTTAGCAAGGCACCATGGGCCCAGCTTCCCGACGGACGCGACGCCGGCAACCACCGACCAATCGGCCGGCTCCTCCCCCGGCAGAATGGCGAATTCATGCGGCTTGCCCCTGAATTTCTGGGCAGTCGCCAGCGCGCGGACGCGTTCGGGCTGGCTTCCCAGCCAACTTTCCAGGCCTTGCGCATCCACGATGCGGATCGAACGCGCCGGTTGATTGTTGTCGGCTTTCAGCAGGTCGGAAAAATCGTTCATGTCATGTGTTTTGAAGAAAGCCGGCGGCTAAGAAAAGCGCAATCTTTCGTCGTCCGGGCGCCTCGGTCGATCACGCTATCATTTGCGTCGGGCGGAGCGCAGGCATAGATTGAACGGTGTTAAAACAAGGAGAGACGTGATGATGCACAGTGACGATGGACGCCTTCAGGCGCTGCGCGCCCGTGCCTATGCGCTGGCGGAAAGCGGGCGCTTCGACGGCGCGCATGCGGTGGAGCAGGCGCTGATCGCGGAAGGCTGGCCCAATGCTGGAGCGGCGCTGCAGAGCAGCTATACGCGCAAGGCGATCAGTGAACGGTGCATGGCGGCAGCCAAGGTTCATTGATGCGTCGGAACAAGGGGAGGGCAAGGGCAGGGCTTCCGGTCGCGGCAGCCCTGCTGCTGTGCGCCTGTTCGCCATCCAGAGACGCGGAAAATGCCGATCAGGCCGCTTTGCCGGGCAATGATGTCGCGGCCAGCAACTTTGCGAACCGCATGTCAGGCCAGCCGGAGCCGCCGCCGGCCGCGCAGCCATTTGACCGGAAGGAAAAGACCGACCTGCTCGAATTCGCCTATAGCTATCCTGCACAGGCGGCGCAGATACCCGCATTGGTCGAGAAATTCGGCCAGGCGCTGACGGTCGGCAAGGCAGACGCCATGAAGATGGCACGCGAAGACCAGAAGGCCGCCAGGGAGTCAGGTTATCCCTTCCGGCCGCATTCGCTTGAAACCCATTGGAAGGTGGCCGCCGATACGCCGCGCTTCCTGGCGCTCCAGTCGGAAAGTTATGTCTATACCGGCGGCGCGCACGGGATGACGGGCTATGACGCCCTGCTGTGGGACAAGGCGCGCAAGCGGGAGACGGCGGTCACGGCATTGATGACGTCGCCAGCCGCCTTCGCGGCTGCCATCCGCAGCCGCTTCTGCGATGCATTGGACAAGGCCCGCGCCGAAAAGCGGGGAGCGCCGGTCAAGCGCAGCGACGACGACGATTTCAGCAAATGTATCGACCCGATGCAGCAGGTGCTGGTGCCGACATCGAAGGACGGCAAGCTGATCGACGCGGTGACCGTCGTCATCGGCCCCTATAGCGCCGGTCCCTATGCGGAGGGCAGCTATGAGATCGCCTTGCCGGTCGACGCGGCCATGCGGCAGACGATCAAGACCGAATATCAGGACGCCTTCGCGGCAGCGCCCTGATGCGCAAGGCATTGCGGCGGGAACAGGCAGGCAGGTGCCTTACTCCGCCGGGACGCCGTAAAGGTCGTGATCGTCCGCATCCTCGATCAGGACGTTGAGGATGCTGCCGGGTTGCAGGCCTGCGTCCACATCGCGCAGGAAGACGTTGCCGTCGATTTCCGGCGCATCGGCCTGGCTGCGCGCGGTGGCGCCGACGGAGCCGTCTTCGTCCGCCTCGCCCACTTCATCGATGATGACGGGGAGCACGCGTCCGACCTTTGCCCGCAACCGGGCGGCCGAGATGGCGGCGGTCTTTTCCATGATCCGCTGATAGCGTTCTTCCTTGACCTCCTCCGGCACCGCTCCTGGCAGGTCGTTGGCCGCGGCGCCCTCAACCGGCTCGAAGCGGAAGGCGCCCACGCGGTCGAGCTGCGCCTCGTCCAGCCATTCGAGAAGATAATCGAAGTCCGCCTCCGTCTCGCCGGGAAAACCGACGACGAAGGAGGAACGGATCGCGATGTCGGGGCAGATCTCCCGCCATTTGCGGATGCGGTCCAGCACCTTCGCTTCGTTGGCCGGGCGCTTCATGGCCTTGAGCACCGAAGGGGCGGCATGCTGGAACGGAATGTCGAGATAGGGCGTCAGCAACCCATCGGCCATCAAGGGGATCACCTGATCCACATGGGGATAGGGATAGACATAGTGCAGCCGGACCCAGGCCGGCGCGCCTTCCGCGGTGCGAAGCTGGCCCAGTTCGCGCGCCAGGTCGGTCATGTGCGCGCGCACCTCGCGACCCTTCCACTGGCGCGCCTCATGCCGCGTGTCGACGCCATAGGCCGAGGTGTCCTGGCTGATGATCAGCAGTTCCTTCGTGCCGGCATGCACCAGCTTCTCCGCCTCGCGCAGCACGGCGTCGATGCGCCGGCTGACCAGGTCGCCGCGCAGGGAGGGAATGATGCAGAAGGAGCAGCGGTGGTTGCACCCTTCCGAAATCTTCAGATAGCTGTAGTGGCGCGGCGTCAGCTTCAGGCCGCCCTCAGGCACCAGGTCGACAAAGGCGTTGGGGATGGGGGGGGAGGCTTCATGGACGGCGTTGACGACCGCCTCATATTGGTGCGCCCCGGTGACGGCCAGCACCTGCGGGAATTTCTGGCGGATCAGTTCCGCCTCATTGCCCATGCAGCCAGTGACGATGACGCGGCCATTCTCCGCAATCGCCTCCCCAATGGCCTCAAGTGATTCTTCCTTGGCCGAATCGAGAAATCCGCAGGTGTTGACCAGCACGACGTCTGCGCCGGCATAGTCGGCGGACATCTGATAGCCGTCGGAACGCAGCTTGGTCAGGATGCGCTCGCTGTCGACCAGCGCCTTGGGACAGCCCAGCGACACCATGCCGACCTTCGGCGCTTCGGGAATTTTGGTTGCCATGATCGCCGCGCACATAGGGATTTTTGCGGCCAATGTCACGGGGGCAGGACGTCAGGGCAGGGAACGGGCTTTTCCCGCAGCATCGCCCTGCACGATTTCCATGATCAGGTCGCCGGTTTGAAGCTTCGCCGCGGCTTCCTCCCAGAAGCCGATGGCGCGATCATCGCGATAGATCCGCACGCCCAATCCTGTGGCGATGGCGGAAAGTGGTCGCCCGATCTCCTCCGGCAGCACGGCGCGTTCGTTGAGCTTCACCCGACCGCCGGAAGCGGCAAGGTCCGACATGTAATCGGCGATGTGCTGGCCGCTGGTGCTGCCCGCCAGCAGCAGCCCTGCGAAGCTCACGGGATTGATCACGGTGGTCGCGCCGGCCTGCCGCGCGGGCAGTTCATTGTCCTCGTTGCGGACGACGATGCTGATGGGCAGGCGAGGGGCTAGATGCCGCGCCGTCAGAGTGATGAGGATCGAGGTGTCGTCACGCCCGGCCGATACGATCATCGTCCGCGCCCGGTGAATCGCGACATCGTTCAGTGTCCGGTCCCTCGTTGAATCGCCGCACAGCACGTTGCAGCCCAGCGCCTCGGCCTCTGCCAGCGCCTTCTCGACAGGATCGACCACCACGATTTCGCGCGGGTCGACGCCGCGCGCCAGCAATTCGCGCACAGCCTCGGCCCCGCTGGTGCCAAAGCCGGTGACGACGATATGATTGTGCAGATCGGCCTGAATGCGAGCCATGCGCCACCTGTAGAGTATGTTGCGGAAAAAGAGATTATAGGCGGTGCCGAGGAAGATGAGCCAGACGAACAGGCGGATCGGCGTCACCAGCAATGCTTCGAACAGCCGTGCTTCCGGGCTGACCGGCACGATGTCGCCATAGCCGACCGTCGTCACGGTGACCGTGGTGAAGTAAAGCACGTCGACGAAGCTGATCTTGTCGTCCAGATTGTCCTTCAGCCCGTCGCGACCGACCCAGTGGATCAGCAACACCAGCCCGATCAGGCCGAACACCAGCGCCACCCGCCAGGTGAGATCGGCCCATATCGGCAGCGAAGACCGTCGCCGCAGAAAGCCCACCGTGCTTGACGGGGGGCGGACGGGTCCGATCCTCATCGGTCCCGGCTCCGGTCGGCATGCCTCCGGTCGGCATGGCTCATTCGGCCAGTTCGTCCCTCGCTCCCGGTTTCTCCCTCGATCATGATCCACCCCGAACATCGGCAAACATGGAACGCCATCCCGTGTGAGCGGGATCCAGTGCCCTGACCGATCGGCGTCTCGACAGCTTGCGTGCCGACGCGTCCGCCAATCTAGGCCCCGAAGGCCTGTGCCGTCGCCGCCATGGCGCTGTCCTGCGTCAGATCATAATGCAGCGGCGTCACGGTTACATAGCCCTCGGCGATGGCGGCGAGATCGCTGCCTTCCGGCACGGCGTCGCTTTTTCCAAGGCCGAACCAGTAATAGTCGTAGCCGCGCGGGTCGGTGCCGCGGATGATCCTTGTCCGGTCCACATCATGAAAGCCCTGCCGCGTCACGCGAATGCCGTTCACCGCTTCGGGGTCGATCGCCGGGAAGTTGACATTGAACAGCAGCCGGGGACTGGCCGGCATGGCGATCAGTGGGCGCAACACCCGCTCGCCCCAGGTCCGCGCCGCAGCGAAAGGCACGGCTTCGCCCGTGCCCTCCCGCGCATGGACCTGACTGAGCGCGATCGACTTGATTCCGGAAATCGCGCCCTCCATCGCAGCGGAGACGGTGCCCGAATAGGTCACGTCCTCCGCCAGATTGGCGCCGTGATTGACGCCGGACAGCAGCAGATCGGGCTTGGCATCCTTCATCAAATGGCCGACCGCCATCATCACCGCGTCGGTTGGCGTGCCGGTGACGCTGAAATGCTTCTCCCCATGCTGGCGAATGCGCAACGGCCGCGTCAGCGTCAGGCTGTGGCCGGCGCCGGATTGCTCCTCGCTGGGCGCGACGATCCAGATGTCGTCGGACAGCGTCCGGGCGATCTCTTCCAGCACCGTCAGGCCCGGCGCATGGACTCCGTCATCATTGGTGAGCAGGATGCGCATATGCCTGAATTCCAATCCTTTGGGCGCAGGAAAATTACCGGGGCTGCAACCGCGACACGCCGCCCATATAGGGCGCCAGCACCTCCGGCACGATCACGCTGCCGTCCTTCTGCTGATAATTTTCCAGCACGGCGACCAGCGTGCGCCCGACGGCCAGGCCCGAGCCGTTCAACGTGTGCAGGAAGCGGGTCTGCTTCTCGCCCTCCGGCTTGTAGCGGGCATTCATCCGCCGCGCCTGGAAATCCCCGCAATTGGAGACGGAGCTGATCTCCCTATAGGTCTGCTGACTGGGCAGCCATACCTCCAGGTCCCAGGTCTTGCGCGCGCCAAAGCCCATGTCGCCGGTGCAGAGCAGCACCTTTCGATAGGGCAGGCCCAGCGCCTGCAACACGCCCTCTGCCGCTGCGCACATGCGCTCATGCTCACCCTCCGACTCCTCGGGCTTGCAGATCGCGACCAGCTCGACCTTTTCGAACTGATGCTGCCGGATGAAGCCGCGCGTGTCGCGTCCCGCCGACCCCGCTTCCGACCGGAAGCAGGGTGTCAGCGCCGTTAGGCGCAGTGGCAGGGTCTCCACCGGCACGATCTGTTCGCGCACCAGATTGGTGAGGGAAACCTCCGCCGTCGGGATCAGCCAGCGGCCATCGGTGGTCCTGAACAGATCCTCCGCAAATTTCGGCAATTGTCCCGTACCGAACAGTGCCTCATCCTTCACCAGCAGGGGCGGATTGACCTCTTCATAGCCATTTTCGCCCGACTGGCGGTCGAGCATGAACTGCGCCAGTGCCCGATGCAGCCGCGCCATCTTCCCGCGCAGCGCCGTGAACCGCGCGCCGGACAAGGCGGCGCCGCCTTCGAAATCCAGACCCAAAGCCGGGCCGAAATCCGCATGATCCTGTGGCGCGAAGGAGAAGCTCCTCGGCTCGCCCCAGCGCGCCACTTCGACATTCTGCGTCTCGTCCTCGCCCAACGGCACGTCGTCCGCAGGCAGGTTGGGGATCGCTGCCAATCGCGCAGTCAGAGCGTCTCCGATTTCCCGGTCCTCCGCCTCCAGCGCGGGCAGGCTCTCCTTGAGCGCTCCCACTTCGGCTTTCAGCGCGTCGGCCGTCGCCATGTCCTTCTGCGCCATGGCCTGGCCGATGGCCTTGCTCGCCTCATTGCGGCGCGCCTGCCCCTGTTGCAGCGCCGTCTTGATCGCGCGGCTCCGTTCGTCGAGCGCCAGCAACTCGGCGCTCAGCGGTTCGAGTCCGCGCCGGGCCAGGCCAGCGTCGAAAGCGGCGGGATTTTCGCGAAGGAAACGAATGTCGTGCATGGGTCAGCCCTATGCCGTTCTGCGACCAGCCGCGCAACCCTGCACACCGTCGTCCGTTGGTCCTGAAATCGGGCGTCAGGAAGAAAGGATAGGGACGATGCAGATAGACCATGATGCGATGGTACTGGTGGCGGACGGGCGCAAGATGCTGTTCTTTCGCAACAAGGGCAGTCCCGCCTTCCCAAATCTGGAAACGGAGGAGGTGAAGCAGCAGGACAATCCGCCCGATCGCGAGCAGGCATCCGACGGCACGGGGCGGGGACCCAATTCGGTCGGCAGCCATCGCGGGTCGGTGGAGCAGACCAATTTCCATGATCTGGAAGAGGCGCGTTTTGCCGCGGAAGCGGCCGAACTGCTCAAGCGAAGGGCGCTCGCCAATGATTTTGAAAAGCTGATCGTCGTCGCGCCGCCCACTGCCCTGGGTGAGATGCGCAAACATTATCACAAGGAAGTGCAGAGCCGGCTGGTGGGTGAGATCGCCAAGGATCTGTCGAACCACCCCGTGCCGGAAATCGAGCGGATCATCGCGACGAGCTGAAACCCGATCCGGCCGGCCGTCCCCCCGGAGTGCCGGCCGGATCGCCCCGCGGTTAACCCTCGGCGCCTGCCTTGGCGCGTGCGAAACGCTTGCGCGCCAGCAGGGCGGCGGCGCCCGCCCCGAACAGCAGCACCATTGGCGGTGCCGGCACATCGGTCGGCGGCGGCGGATGATGATGGTCGCCGCCCGACGAGCTGGAAGAGGATGAGGAGGAAGTCGACGATGACGTCGAACTGCTGGTCGAGGAACTGGTCGAGGAGGAGCTGGACGTGGAGCTCGACGTCGACGAACTGCTCGTCACATTGCCGCTGGACGTGGAGACGTTGCCCGACGAGGTCGAGACATTGCCGGAGGAAGTCGACACATTGCCCGAAGAGGTCGAAACCCCGCCCGTGGACGTCGATACGCCTCCGGTCGAGGTGGACACGCCGCCCGTGGTAGAGCTGGTGGAACTGGTGATGCCGCCGGTCGAGCTGCTGGTGGAGGATATCACCACCGATCCGCCCGAACTGCCGCCGCTGCCGCCGAAGAAGCCGCCGAAAAATCCGCCGCCGCCAAAGCCGGGGCCGCCCGCCAGCACGACCGGCGCTCCACCACCGCCGCCGGACATGACCGGCATTTCCGCTGCCACTGCCGGTGCGGGCAGGGGAATGGGGGCGGCCTGGGTCGTGACATTCACCGTCTGCGGCGCGCAGGATACCGTTTTGACCACCCGCTGCACCTTGCGCACGGCATAATGCTTGCGCGGCGCTGCCTTGACGCTCTTCGTGCTCTGGACCCCTGCCGGACGCGCGCTTTCGGCGACATGGACCGCGCCACCGCCGATGATCGCTCCCCCGGCGGCGCAAGCGCATAATTTAGCCAATGCCATCCGTACCGACATAGGTTCCACTCTTGTTTGTTTTCGGCCCTGCAATCTTGCCACTGCGCTGCAGTAACGGAAGCGGGGCCTTCCCTATTGCTAACAACGCAAAATAAAGCGTTAACTTCAACGGCGTTAACTCTGAATATCGATGCCAAGTCGAGGAAAAAACTAATAAATTATGATCATATATGGTTAACGTCCCATAGTGAGACGAAGCCCCGCCGCATGGTTGATGCGGCTCGTCCATTTTCTTTTATCATTGGTCCATGCCCGGGAATCGCGATTTTTCGTGGATAAGCGCGCGGCGGGCAGCCCGTACCACGATTGCCCGCTTGTCTCAGGCCTTGACGCTGGCTATTAGGCGCCGTCAACCACAAGTCACGGATACCCCGGCACTTTCAGCACCGGGGGTCCCGCGAGTCGGAGAGCCAGATGGCATCGGTCCTGAATTCCGATAAAGACGGCCCAAATCCGCCGAAATCGGCTGTAATACTCCCGCCCGACTATCGTCCTTCCGCAGACGAAGAGTTCATGAACCCGCTCCAGCTGGAATATTTTCGGCAGCGCCTGTGGGACTGGAAGAAGCAGATATTGGCCGAAGCGGAAGGGACATTGGCGGTCCTGCAGAATGAGCCCCTTCGCGAACCCGACCTCAACGACCGCGCTTCGAGCGAGACCGACTGGTCGATCGAACTGCGCACACGCGACCGCCAGCGCAAGCTCATCTCCAAGATCGATGCCGCGCTCCGTCGCATCGATGAGGGCGAATATGGATATTGCGAAGTGACCGGTGAACCGATTTCGCTGGGCCGCCTGGAGGCCCGGCCGATCGCGACCATGACGGTCGAGGCGCAGGAACGGCACGAGCGGCAGGAAAAAGTCTCTCGCGACGATTAACCTTTTGTCCATGCCGCCATGGCAGGGTCGCCTGGAATTTCCAGTGATCTTGCAGGGCGTTATTGATGGATAGCAATCAGGATGGTGATGCCCGTGGCCCGGCGCGTTCCGGCCCGCGCGACAGTCTTTTCCTGCTTACCAACCTGAGTTCGGCGGACGGCGCTCCGCTCGGCCGCGCCCGTGTCCGTAACCTTTCCGCGACGGGCCTCATGGCTGATTGCGAACGCATCATACCTAACGGTCTGAATGTCCGCTTCGATCTGCGCGGCATCGGACAGGTCACAGGTTCGGTGGTCTGGTCGCGGGAAGACCGGGTCGGCATTGCGTTCGATGTGGCGATCGATCCTCAACTTGCGCGGCGTCCCACGTCCGCGTCGCCCGGTCAGTTGACCGTGCCTGATTATCTGCGCCAGCGGCGGTTTGTGCGCTGATCTTTTTCAGGCGCTTTCTGAAAACGCGTCCCCCAATCCGGCCTGAATAAGCCGGCGGACGAGGGTGCCAATGCTCAGCTACCTGGGATCACCCGTTTCCCGTCGTGCAAAGAAAAAGCTCCGCAGGCTCATCAGCCCCGGAGCTGTTCGGTTCACCGCTTTGGAAAGGGCAGGATCAGCGGCAAAACGACCGCCGATCCATGCCTTTCACGCAGGCGTCACCGCTGTCAGTGTTGCGCCTCCATTTCCTCCTTCAGCCGCAGCTTCTGCTTCTTGAGCGAGGCGACAAGGATCGCATCAGGCATGGGACGACTCGTCTCCGCCTTGATTCGCGCCTCAAGCCCGGCATGCTTGGCCGAAAGAGCTGAAATGTGGCTATTTTCCATGACATTCTCCTTACGAGGGCAATGGATGAACGAGTAGATCATGATTCGCTGGCCTTGTCTTCGGTCGATTCGTGCTTTGCGGCAGGCCGCGTTGAAATTTGCGATGGTCCGTGCGGGTCTGCCGGGCTATCAGGAGGCGATGGGACGGCAATGGGTGCGAAAGTAGGTGTATGGTGAGCCGCGAAGACATCATGCGTCGGCTGGAATTGCTGCGAATCGAACATCGCGATCTGGACGGCGCGATCAGTGCCCTTGTGGAGTCCGGTTCGGGCGATCAGATGCAGGTTGCGCGCCTGAAGAAGCGCAAATTGCGCCTGCGCGACGAAATGGCGTTGCTGGAAGATCAACTCGTTCCCGATATCATAGCCTGAGCGGCAGGAAATTGTAGTTAATGCCTGTCCCATTGATCCCGAATGAGACAATTCGCGGTTAACGGCGGCGGATCGGGACTGACAAGTCGCCTGCTCTATGCCACATATCCGCCATGAAACTCGCCGCTTCTCTTGACCAGGCCCTGCATCGCCGTCTGGTCGATGGTCTGTACGTGGAAGCCATGGTCATGGCTGACGAAGCGCGCGCCTATTTCGACTTTCGCGATGGAGACGAACCGGAGGTTGACGATCCTGTTCGCCGCGTCGCCTTCGCCTGCGAATCGCTCAAGGTCACGACCCGCCTCATGCACATCATCGCCTGGTTGCTGAGCCAGCGCGCGTGGCAGCGCGGGGAGGTCAGCGATGCGGAGATGCGAGACGAGAAATATCGCCTCGGCCATGCCGCGATCACGGATCCGGCGGTCGCCGGCAGCTTTCCCTTCGCCGCTCGCGCTTTGATAGAGGCAAGCCAGGACCTTTACGAACGGGTCGCCCGCCTGCAGGATCGCATGGTGTATCCGCGCGCGCAGGCGGAGCCCAATCCGGCCCGCGCACTGATGGATCGCCTCAACGCCGCTTTCTGACGGGCGGTCCTGCTGAACCATTCCCATGTCTGACCCTGGGGTCGGCAGATGCTTTCGACCGGCTCGGAACGAACGGAGGTTGAAGGTCTGCTTTCCTCGCTCCAGGCACAATCGCGCACGGCCTGCCTCGCCATGTTGTTGGGGGCTGGCCATCCGCCCGATAACTGGTCTAGATCAGCGATATGAACATCGGTTTGCGGACCTGTCGCCGCATTTCAGGCCTGCCGCAAGCTGCTCTGCTCGTGCCGCTGCTCCTTCTCCTGCCCGTCGCGCATGCGCAGGAGAAGCCGCAGGCTGGCGCCCAACCCGTTCCCGATCAACCCGACCTCGATCCCGGTCTGGCGCCCATGCCCGACATCGGCGTCGCCTGGCCTGACATGGGGCAACCCGACATCGTGACGCCGATGGTCGAACTGCCGCCGCAGTCCGCCGACGCGCCGCAGCAGGCGACTGCCCCCGAAACCGCCGAGGAGCCGGAGGAGAAAGCCGCCACTTTTGCGGACACGGGGGAGGAGCGCCGCTATACGGTTGCACTGACCGGCGTTGAGGACATTGCCGACGACCAGTTCACGACCCGCTTCAACGAATTGTCGGCGCTGCGCCAGGGGGAGGGGAAGCCCGCCAACCTTGCCCAGATCAACCGCCGTATAAAGGAAGACAGCGACCTGCTGGATCGCCTGCTGCGCGCCAAGGGCTATTACGCCGCGCGCGTCCGGGGAGCGGCCGCTGCTCCGCCGGCGGGCAGCGACAGGCTGGCGGTCACGTTCCGCATCGTGCCGGGCGCGCGCTACCTGCTTTCGGCCGTCAACCTGACGGGCCTGGAAACCACGGGCGAGCGGGAGGCGAAATTGCGCGCTGCCTTCCCGCCCAAGGTCGGTGACCCGGTCGACGCCGACGCCATCCTTGCCGGCCAGCAATCCCTGGCGGTCGCACTGTTCGAAAACGGCTTTCCCTTCGGGAAGGTGGAGGAGCCGGAAGTCCGTATCGATCATGAGGAGCGCAAGGGCGACCTGGATATCGTCGTCAATCCGGGCGCATATCGCACCTTCGGCAGGATCGTCATGGCCAATGACGCGCTGTTCAGCGCCCGTCACGTCCAGCGCATAGCTCGTTTCCATCCGGGCGACACCTATATGGCCTCCGATGTCGAGGATCTGCGGCAGGCGTTGATCGCGACCGGCCTGGTTTCATCCCTGACCATGACTCCCAGGGATGCCGAGGACGGGGAGCATGTCGACCTGGCGATCGATGCCCGGCCGGCGCCGCTGCGGACCGTCGCCGGCGAACTGGGTTATGGCACGGGCGAGGGCTATCGCGCCGAACTGAGCTGGACCAATCGCAATTTCTTCCCGCCCGAGGGGTCGGTGACGGTGCGCGGCGTGCTCGGCACGCAGGAGCAGACAGCGTCCTTCACCTATCGCCGCAACAATTTCCGCCGACGCGACAATGTGCTGACGGGCCTGCTGTCCGTCAGCAATATCAAGCGTGATGCCTATGATGCGCGCACCATCACCCTGTCCGGCGTGCTGGAGCGGCAGACCAACATATTATTCCAGAAGAAATGGGTCTGGCGCATTGGCGGCGAACTGATCGCATCGGATGAAGCCGACGCGTTCAGCAACGGCAACCGTCGCACGTTCCTGATCAGCGCCATTCCGTTGAGCCTTACCTATGACGGCAGCGATGATCTGCTGAACCCCAGCAAGGGTTTCCGCCTCGGCGGCCGCCTCAGCCCCGAACTGTCTTTCCAGAACAGCACTTTCGGCTATGCCCGCGTGCAACTCGACGGCAGCGTCTATCAGCCGATGAGCGACCGCATCGTACTTGCTGCCCGCGCCCGCTTCGGCACGATCCTGGGGTCGACGGTTGACCGGATCGCGCCCTCTCGGCGCTTCTACGCAGGTGGCGGTGCGTCGGTGCGCGGTTATGGCTATCAGGCCATTGGTCCCCGCTACGGTCCCAATGACGATCCGGTGGGCGGAAAGAGCCTGGCGGAATTTTCGTTGGAATCGCGCATACGCTTCGGCAATTTCGGCGTCGTGCCCTTTGTCGATGCCGGCAACATCTCGGCCAGTTTCCTGCCGCGCTTTCGGGACCTGCGCATCGGCGCAGGCATGGGCTTGCGCTATTACAGCAGTTTCGGTCCGATCCGCATCGACCTGGGCACGCCGCTCAACCCGCAGTCTGGCGACCCGAAGATCGCGGTCTATGTTTCGCTGGGACAGGCCTTCTGATGGCTGACGAAGCGCCCGAAACGCAGCCGCCGCGTCGCCGCCGCGCCTGGGATGGCCGTTGGCAGCGCTGGGTCGCTGGCGTGCTCGCCGCGCTGCTGCTGATCGTCGCGGGTGCGCTTGCCTGGCTCGACACCGCGCCCGGGCATCGCTTCCTCATTTCCCGCATCGCCAGGATCAGTCCGCCTTCGGGCTTGCGTATACATGTCGACCGGATCGACGGCAGCATTTACCGAAAGGCCGTTCTTCTGGGCGTCACCCTGTCGGATCCCAAGGGGGCGTTCCTTGACGCGCCGCGCGTGGAGTTGGACTGGTGGCCCTTTGCGTGGCTTTCCAACCGGCTCGACATCGACCGCCTCTTCATTCCGCAGGCTACGCTGCACAAGCTGCCGAAGCTCAATCCCAGCGAACGGGAAGGGCCGATCCTGCCCGGTTTCGACATTCGCCTGATGCAATTTTCGGTCGGCCGCCTCACCCTGGAGCGGGGTATCACCGGCAAGCTACAGCAGGCGACGCTCTCAGGCGATGCCGATATTCGCGGCGGCCGCGCCATTATCGACCTTGCCGCCCGGGTGCTGAACGGGGAGGATGCGCTCAACCTCGCGCTCGACAGCCGTCCTGACGACGACAAGTTCGACCTGGACGTCACGGTGAATGCTCCCAGGGGCGGCGTGCTGGCGATCATGGCGGGCTTGAGACAGGACGCCAATCTTCGCATCCAGGGGAGGGGAAGCTGGACCCGCTGGGATGGTCGGCTGGCCGGTACGTTGGACGGCGATCCGGCGATCGACCTGCAGTTGACGGCTCGCAGCGGCGCCTATGCGGCCACCGGTACCCTCGAAGGGTCGGCCATGGCAGGGCAGGGCCTCGTCCAGCGTCTTTCCGCGCCGCGCCTTGCCATCCAGGCAAGCGGGTCGATGGCCGACCGTGTCATCGACGGCAAGATCTTGCTCCGTTCCGCCGCCATCCATCTCAGCGCGGACGGCGCCATCGACCTGCGCAACAATGCGCTCGACAACCTGCTGGTCGACGTGAAGCTGGCCCGTCCCCAGGCCTTGCTCAGGTCGATGGGGGGACGGGACGTTGCGGCGCGCGTCCGGCTGGATGGTCCGTTATCCGGCTTCGGCTATGAATATCTGCTCACCGCCAGACAGCTCGCCTTCGGCAAGACCGTGATCAACGACGTCCGTGCCGAGGGGAAGGGTCGCAAGGCCAAAGGGGGCGTCGCGCTGATCCCGCTCCACCTGCGTGCCCGCCGGCTCGACGGTCAAGGGCCGCTGGTGGAAGGCATCATCCGGAATTTCGAACTCAACGGCGTGCTGCAACTCAGGAACCAGCAGATCGTCAGCAATCCGATGACGGTGCGGTCCGACAAGCTGCGGGGCAAGCTGCTCTTCCTCGCCGACCTGAAATCCGGACGGTACGACATTGGCCTGGACGGTCAGGTCAGCGGCCTTGCCATTCGCGGCCTGGGCATTGTCGACCTGACGTCTAAGCTCCGCGCTGTCCCCGGCGCCAAAGGCGCCTTCTCCTTGAGCGGCGACGCGATGGCGCGGATGCGGCGGCTGGACAACAGCTTCCTGCGGTCGCTGGGGGGCGGCCTGCCCGTGCTGCGCAGCGGCCTGTCGCTGGGTCCGGACGGCCAGCTTCAGTTCACCAATCTCCGCCTTGACGCGCCGCTGTTGAAGCTGGCGGCCAAGGGCTATCGCCGTCGTGACGGCACGTTCCATTTCGAAGGCAGCGGTCAGCACAGAAGCTATGGCCCGCTGCGCCTGATCCTGGACGGCAAGATCGATCGCCCGACGGTCGATGTCGTCCTGCAAAGCCCGCTGAAGGCGCTCGGCGTCACGGACATGCACGCCCATCTGGTCCCCGATGCGGCGGGTTACGGCTTCACGGCGGAGGGCGGATCGACGCTCGGTCCCTTCACCGGCAATGGCGCGATCCTGCTGCCGCCGGGCGGCCAGGCGATCGTCCGCATCGCGCGGGTCACCGCATCGGGCGTCAGCGCCGGCGGTGACCTGCGCCCGGTGACAGGCGGGCTCGATGGCGTGCTGAACGTCGGTGGTCCGGTGACCGGTTCGATCGCCTTCGCCCCGGTAAATGGCGTCCAGCAATTGAAGCTGGCCCTGACCGCGACCGACGCCAGTTTCGATGGGCCGACCAGCATTGCCGTACGCCGGGGCAAGCTGGACGCGACAATCCTGCTTGACCCTTCGGGTACGACGATCAACGCGACGACGCAGGCGAGGGGCCTGCGCATCGGCGCCGTCCAGATCGGGCGCCTTGCCGCCAATGCCGATCTGGTCGACGGCAGCGGCAAGGTGACGGCCAGCCTTTCCGGCCAGCGCGGCCGCCTCTTCAACCTCAGCGGCGAGGCGCAGGTCACGCCCGACCGTATCCAGATCCAGGCCGGCGGCACCATCGACGAACGGCCCATCAAGCTCAATCGTCCGGCCCTCGTCAGCCGCACGCAGGACGGCTGGCGGCTCGACCCCGCCTCCATCAGCTTCGCGGGCGGTTCGCTCCAGCTTGGCGGTGAACTCAGCGGCGGGACGACCAGCATAGAGGCGCGGTTGCAGAAACTGCCGCTGTCGCTGCTCGATATCGCCTATGACGATCTGGGCCTGGGCGGCACGGCGACGGGCTCGCTCAGCTATGTGCACAGGCGGGGCGACATGCCGACGGGCAAGGCCGAACTGCGCGTGCGTGGTCTTTCCCGATCTGGCCTGTCGCTCAGTTCCCGTCCGGTCGATGCGGGCGTCAACGCGATCTTGACGCACGACCGGCTTGCCACGCGCATGGTCTTCGTGGCGAACGGCCAGACGATCGGCCGCGCGCAGGTGCTGCTGACGCCGCTCGGCTCGGAAGGCTCTTTGGTCGAGCGCCTCAATCGCGCGCCCCTCTTCGCGCAGCTTCGCTATAATGGCACTGCCGACACGCTCTGGCGCCTCACGGGGGTGGAGATTGTCGACATTTCCGGCCCCGTCAGCATCACTGCCGACGCGCGCGGCACGCTGGGCAATCCCGTCATTGCCGGATCGCTGGCAACCGACGCCGCGGCGATCAACAGCCCCGTCACCGGCATGCGGCTGCACGACGTCAAGGCCCGCGGCCGCTTCTCCGGCGCGCAGCTCGTCATGACCAGTTTCAGCGCAGCCGCGCAAAATGGCGGGACGGTTACGGGTACGGGCAGCTTCACCTTCAAGGGCATAGCGGGCGTCGGGATGGACCTGCGCCTCCAGGCGGAAAATGCCGCGCTGCTGGAACGGGACGACATTGCCGCTACCGTGACAGGCCCCATCACGATCATTTCCACGGGCAAGGGCGGCACCATCGGTGGCGACCTGATCCTCAACCGCAGCCGCTTCACCATGGGGCGGGCGGCCGCCGTCGCGCAAATTCCGGAACTGCGCGTGATCGAAACCAATCGTCGCGGCGACGAGCTGGAGCGACCGCGCACCAGCATTCCCTGGAACCTCGCCATCAAGGCGCGCGCCCGCAACCGCCTGACCGTCACCGGCCTCGGCCTGGAGAGCGAGTGGCGTGCCGACCTGGACATTGGCGGCACCGTCACCAGCCCGGCCATCGCTGGTACGGCCGACCTCGTCCGGGGCACCTATGATTTTGCCGGCCGCCGCTTCGACCTGAGGGAAGGGAAGATCCAGTTCGATGGCCGCACCCCGGTCAATCCGACGCTCGACATTGATGCAGAGGCGAATGTCAGCGACCTGACCGCCACCATCCATGTCGGCGGCACGGGCCTCAAACCCGTGATCAGCTTCACCAGCGTGCCCGCGCTGCCGCAGGACGAGCTGCTGTCCCGGATCCTGTTCGGCACGTCGATCACCAGCCTGTCCGCGCCCGAAGCGCTGCAACTCGCGTCGGCGGTGGGTTCGCTCCAGGGACAAGGTGGCCTGGATCCGATCAATGCGGTGCGCAAGGCGGCGGGGCTCGACCGGCTCCGCATCATTCCTGCCGACCCGACGCAGGGCCAGGGAACATCGATCGCGGCGGGCAAATATCTGACCCGCAAGACCTATGTGGAGCTGATCACCGACGGTCAGGGCTATTCCGCCACCCGCATCGAATATCAGGTCACTCGTTGGCTGTCGCTGCTTGCCGCCATCTCCACCCTGGGCCGCGAAAGCGCCAATGTGCGCATTTCGAAGGATTATTGAGCGCGGCCGATTGCCGCGTCGATCCAATTAGGGCGATGGGCATGGAGCAACGTCGTCACATGCTGATCGACTCATCGCTCCATTGGCTCGATCACGCGACAGACTACATTGTTTCTGTGGCATAAATGACACAAATTCAATTGTTTATCCTGGGTTCATGAAACCCGACGGGACGCTCGCGACTTCATCGTCTTCCCGACTGACAGGGAATTGAGAAGACAAGGTGGAGTATTGAATATGCGTAAGATCCTGGTCGCAACCCTCCTCACCGGCGCAGCGGTCGCGAGCCCCGCCATGGCGCAGGACGCCAATCCCACTTTCACCGGGCCGCGCGTCGAGGCCATTCTGGGCTATGACCATACCGGTGCCGGCAGCAGCGTCGACAATGACAATAGCCGCGACGATCAGTCGATCGACGGCCTGCTCTACGGCGTGGGTGCCGGCTATGACGTGAACCTTGGTAGCGCCGTGGTTGGCGTCGAGGGTGAATTTACCGACTCCACCGCCAAGAGCAGCCGCACCGACCCGACCGACCAGTTCGGCTTCGGCCGCGTCAAGCAGGGCCGCGACCTCTATATCGGGGCACGCGCGGGCATTCTCGCCAGCCCCAACACGCTGGTTTATGTGAAGGGCGGCTACACCAATACGAAGCTGGACGTGCTCGCCGGCAACACCAATGTGGAGACCGATACCAATTTCAAACTGGACGGCTGGCGCATTGGCGCGGGCGTGGAACGCGCCCTCAGCGCCAACAGCTTTGCCAAGCTTGAATATCGCTATTCCAAATATGAGGATGCGCATATCGACTTTGCGAATGGTACGACGACCGATGAATTCGGCATCGATACCGACAGGCACCAGGTCGTCGCCAGCCTGGGTTGGCGGTTCTGACTGGGAAGGGCGGGAGGGGCTCAGCCCCTTCACGCCGCCCTTTTCGATAGCCTGGAACCGGCAATCGGAAGCAGGCATGAAAAACCCTCCCCACGCCTTGCGCGGGGAGGGTTTCCTGTCAATCTCGCCTTGCTCTTAAAGCGTCGCCTCTATCTCGCGCGCGGCGATGTCGGGATTGTCCGCAAGGCTGATCGGCCGCCCGACCACCAGGATCGAAGCGCCTCGGTCCAGCGCCTCGCGCGGCGTCACTGCGCGCTTCTGGTCGCCCATGGCGCCGCCCGCCGGCCGCACGCCCGGCACGACGAAGAACCCATCGGGCCAGGCCTTCTTCGCCAGCGCAACCTCCTCGCCGGAACAGACGATACCATCCAGCCCCGCGCTGCGCGCCAGGTCAGCCAGTCGCGCCACCTGATCCTCTGCCCTGCCGCCAATGCCGATATCCAGCAGATCGCCATCATCCAGGCTGGTCAGCACGGTCACTGCAACCACTTTCGTATTCACCCCGGCCGCCGCCTTCGCATTTTCCAGCATGGCGCGTCCGCCCGCGGCGTGGACGGTCAGGATCGCGGGTTCCAGCACATGCAGCGCCTGCACCGCCTTGGCGACGGTGTTCGGAATATCGTGCAGCTTCAGGTCAAGAAAGATCGGCAGGCCGAACTTCATCATCTCATGAACGCCATGATGGCCATGGGCGCAGAAAAATTCGAGGCCCAGCTTCAGCCCGCCGACATGATGGCGCACCTGCTGCGCAAGTTCCTGGGCTTTGCGCAGGTCGGGCGTATCGATGGCGACATAGATCGGGCTGGTCATGCTGGTCCTGTGCTGGAGAGGGTAGGAGAGGCGGACGTGTCGTCCGCAACGGCGAGGGACGATGAAAGGGGGTGAGAGGGCGCAGTGGTTGCCGCGACGAGAGCGCGCTCCGTGTTTTCCAGCTTGCGCTTCATCCGCCACCGCGTCGCACGCGCCATGATCCAGAAGGGCAGCGCTCCCAGCAAATAGGCGCCGATCAGCAGGACCGGCAGCTTGGTTTCCATGACCAGGTCGCCCCAGAGGTTCACTTCCACGCGCGTGTAATTGGCGACGCAGAATAGCGCGAGGGCGACGGCGATGACGACCCAGAAGGCAGTCCGCAGAAATTGCATCAACGCTCCTATAGCTGCTGAGCGCGCAGCTTAGGCGATTTTGTCGCGCTGCGGAAGCACCTCGTCGGCCTGAGAGACGGCGATGCGCAGGGAAAGCGTCTTTTCCGCGCCCGGTTCGATGCTTTCCATGCCGCCGGGGCGGTTGACGGCATCGGGCATGTGGGTGACCGGCTCAAGGCAGAAATGGCCTGAGAGAGGCGGCCGATAGACATGGAACCAGCCAGCGCCCACCGCGCTCAGCAGGATTCGCGTCCCGTCTCCCCGCTGGATGGCGGCGCTTCCGTTCCAACCGCCATAGACATTGTCGATCAGCCTGTCGCCCCGCACCGGCGCGCCGGCGGACCAGTCGCCCAGCATATCTGCCGCAACCTCCTGCACGGGCAGCATGTCTGCCGTGGCAAGCCACAGCCGGTCCGCCTGGAATTGAAGCGATGTGCCTTCATCCGCCTGGAAATAGGGGTGAAAGCCAAGGCCCGCCGGCATGGGCGCATCGCTGATGTTGTGCAGCATCAGCCGCATCTCGATCGCATTGTCCGACAGGGTGAAATGCTGCTGCGCCTCATAGGCCCAGGGCCAGCCGTCATGGCCGCCATGATGGTGCGTCAGATGCGCGCTGTTTTGCATGACCGCCTCGACATGCCATGCGTTGGTCCAGCCCAAGCCGTGGATGCTGTGGGGATGGTCCCCGAAATTGAGCGGCAATCGCACGTCGCGACCGCCGAAACGAAAGCGGCCATGGGCGATGCGGTTGGTGTAGGGCACCAACGGAAAGCTGGCCATCTGCAATGGATCGACATTGTTCGCGGCAGCGGGCCGCAAAATGTCCGCACCCGCGAAGCGTACCGCTGCCAGCGATCCGCCGACGGCGGGGGCGAGCACGGCTTCCGCCGCGCCCGCCTTCAAGGTGATCAGGCCGGTCAGCCGACCATGTCCTCAAGCTCGCGACCCTTTGTTTCATGCACCAGGGCGCGAACGAAGAAGAAGGAGATGGCTGCGAAGAAGGCATAGCCGGTATAGGTGATCGCAAGGCCGGGCGACACCGCCAGCGCCGGAAAGCTGACGGAGATCAGCGCATTGGCGATCCACTGGGCAAAGCCGGATACGGCAAGGCCCGATCCCCGGATCTGGTTGGGGAACATCTCGCCCAGCATGACCCACATGATCGGACCCCAGCTCATGTTGAAGAAGATCACGTAGAGATTGGCGGCAACCAGTGCGATCACGCCGTTATTGCCGGGCAGCGTCACCGCCCCGCCTGGCGCAGTGACCGCCGTGGAAAAGGCATAGGCGACAGTGGCCAGCGTCACCGCCATCCCAGCCGATCCGATCAGCAGCAACGGCTTGCGCCCGATCCTGTCGACCAGCGCGATGGTGGCAAGGCAGGCGCCGATCGACAGCACGCCCGACAGGATGTTGGTCTGCAGCGCATAATCTTCGGAAAAGCCCACGGCTTCCCACAGCGTCGCCCCATAATAGAAGACGACGTTGATGCCGACGAGCTGCTGGAAAACGGCCAGGCCTATGCCGGTCCAGACGATGGGGCGGATCTTGCCGCTGGCCTTGTCGACCAGGTCGCTGAGCTTGGGCCGGTGATGGTCGGCGGCCAGGCTGTTGCGGATTTCCACCACCTTGCGCGATGCGGCCTCCGCACCGAACAGGCGCGTGAGCACGGCATGGGCGCGCTCTTCCTGCCCGCGCGCCACCAGATAGCGGGGGCTTTCCGGGATGACCAGCAGCGCCAGGAAGTAGATCGCGGCCGGAATGGCCTGGAGCCAGAACATCCAACGCCAGGCCGGAAAGTCCAGCCACAACTGCGCCGTCGATCCGCCGGCATAGCGCGCCAGAACGAAATTGGCGACGAACGCGCCGGTCAGGCCGGAGATGATCATCACCTGCTGCACGCTGGACAGCCGGCCGCGCACCGCAGCGGGCGTGACTTCGGAAATGTAGACCGGGGAGATCACGCTCGCCGCGCCCACGCCAAGGCCGCCGATGATGCGCGCGATGATGAAGATGGCGGACGATCCCGCCGCACCCGCCAATAATGCGCTGAACAGGAAAAGCACGGCCGCCAGCATCATCACGCCGCGCCGCCCGATCAGGTCGGCCATGCGCCCGGCCAGAAATGCGCCGACGGAGGAGCCCACCAAAATGGCGCCGACATTGACGCCGATCCCCAGCTTGCCAAGGTCGAAGGCGCTTTCCAGCCCCTTCTGCGTGCCGTTGATGACGCCGCTGTCATAACCGAACATGAAACCGCCGATGGTCGCGACGGCGACGATGGCGGCGATGAAAGCCATATTGACCTTCTCGGCACTCCCTTCCGACATTCCTGCTCCTCCTCCGATTTATATTCTAAATGGTTGCGATATGGGATGTTTGGCCGCGTACGCCGGGATCGAAAGCGAAAAGATCACCCGCACTGGGCTGCGCGACAAGCTGGTCGTTCGTCAAGCCCTTCCGCGCAGTGGTGGCATAGGCGACCGACAGGTCAGGCCCGCCAAAGGCGATCTTCGTGACGTTGGCGACGGGAAAGCGGACCTCCGACATCAGCTTTCCGGCGGGATCATAGCGCCGCGCGGCCCAGCCGGCGAACAGCCCTGTCCAAAGGCAGCCTTCCGCATCGATGGTCGGGCCGTCCGGATAGCCGGCGCCCTCCTCTATATCCACGAACGCAGCCGTATCATGCAGCGTGCCGTCGGCGGCGATCCGCGTCCGCCAGATCCGCTTGCCGAGCGTATCGGTGTGATAGAGCAGAGTGCCGTCGGGCGAGACGGCAGGGCCGTTGGTAATGGAAACGGGGGGCAGCCCACTTTCGGTCAGCCGCCCCTGGTACAGGCGGTAGAAGCGCCCCTCATCGGCCTCTTCCCCATCGTCCATCGACCCGAACCACAGGCCGCCGGCCGGATCGACGGTGGCATCGTTCAGTCGGTTTCCGGGCCGGTCGGCCTCCGGCGCATGGAGCAGGGCGAAGCTGCCGTCGTCCGGATCGAAACGATGCACACCGGACTGGAGCCCGGCCGCGAAGAGGCCGTCCTGCGTCGGCAATATCCAGCCGACCTGCGCGGGCGCATCCCAACTGCGCGCCACGCCCAGACCGGGATCGAAGCGATAGATGCGCTTCTCCTTGATGTCGACGAACCAGAGGGCCGCTTCCCGCGCCACCCAGACGGGGCCTTCGCCCAGCGTTGCGCCGATGGCCAGTACGCTTTCCGGAACGCTGCCCATGGCTTCAGCGCCAGCCCGCGTCGATGAAATAATCATGCCCGGTACACATGCGGGCATCTTCGGACGCCAGGAACAAAGTCAGCGCCGCCACGTCGGCTGGCAGGATCCGTCCATCCAGGCATTGCGCAGCGACGATCTCTGCCTCGCCTTCGGGCGTATACCATTTCATCTGGCGCGTCGTTTTCACATTGCCGGGAATGATGGTGTTGACGCGGATATTGTCGCGTCCCAGATCGCGGGCCAGGCTGCGCGTCAGGCCCTCGATCGCCGCCTTGGCGGTCTGGTACAGCACCAGGTCGGGCAGGGCGAGATGCCAGCTTATCGACCCGAAGTTCAGTATCACGCCGCCGCCAGCGCGCTTCATCGCGGGCACCACGGCCTGCGCCGCGAAGAAGAGGTGGCGCAGGTTCACCGCCATCCGCTCGTCCCAATAGGCGGGCGTCACTTCCTCTATGCTGTGACGGTCGTCATTGGCCGCATTGTTGATCAATATGTCGATGCCGCCAAGCTGCTCCTCGACCGCGGCCATCATCGCCTGCACGGCTTCGATGTCCCTGAGGTCGCAGGGATGGAAGGCCGGCGCGAAATCCGCATCCTTCAGCCGTTCGACGAGCGCCCGGCTTTCCTCTTGCGCAATATCGCAAAACGCCACGCGGGCGCCCTGCGCGGCAAAGGCCTGGACCAGGCCTTCGCCGATTCCGCTGCCGCCGCCGCTGATGAAGACGCGCTTGCCCTTCAGGCTGGGATAGACTGCGCCGCTCATGCGAGGAGACCCCTTTTGGAAAGATTGGCCATCAGCGCCGCAAGGCCGAAGCTCCAGGGCGCCGCCTCCTTCGATGTCACGACCCTGTTCACCAGCCTGCCCAGCCGGGGAGTGGAAATGGCGACGCTGTCGCCCACCTTGTGGGTAAAGCCGTGCCCCGGCTCATCCCGATCCTGCACCGGCGCGAACAGCGTGCCCAGGAACAGCGCGAAACCGTCGGGATATTGATGTTCCGACAGCGTCTGGCGCACCAGCTCCAGCGGATCACGGCTGATCTGGTTCATGCTGCTGGTGCCTTCCAGCCTGTAGCCCTCCGGGCCATCGATGGTGAGTTCCACCACTGCATCGCGCACATCGTCGATGGTGAAACCGCCGTCGAACAGCCGGATCAGCGGCCCCATGGAGCAGGAGGCGTTATTGTCCTTCGCCTTGCCGAGCAGCAGGGCGGAACGCCCCTCGAAATCGCGCAGATTGACATCATTGCCCAGCGTGGCGCCGACGGCCTGCCCATTCGCCCCCACGATCAGCACGATCTCCGGCTCCGGATTGTTCCAGGTGGAATCGGACCGGATTCCGATCTCCTCCCCCGCACCAATCGTGGAGAGCACGGGCGCCTTGGTGAATACCTCAGCGTCGGGACCGATCGCGACCTCCAGATATTGCGACCAGAGCCCGTCTTCGATCAGCGCCTGCTTGAGCGCCGCCGCTTCGGTAGAGCCCGGCTTGACCGCGCGGATAGACCCGCCGACCCGGCCCTCCAGCCGCGACCGGATGTCGGCCGCCGCGCCCGCGTCGCCACGCGCCCGTTCCTCGATCACGCGCTCGATCGCGGACAGGGCAAAGGTCACGCCGCACGCCTTGATGCATTGCAGGTCGACCGGGCTCAGCAGCGGCAGGTCCAGCGCGCCGAGCGCGCCCAGCGACACGCCCTTTGCCGCGCCGAAGCCGGAAAGCCCTTCGGTCGGCAATATGTCGATCAACTGCGATACCGTGGGGGCGGCGCGGCTCATGTCATAGGCGATACCACCCTCGACCAGCAGGGGCGTCGGGCCTTCTGCCGTTTCCACGCGGCCCAGAAACAGGCCGGACCGCCAGTCGGCGGGAAGGCAATCGAGCAAAGTGGAGACCCCCGGCATTATCGACTCCTAAGACAATAGGTTATTGATAGCGCTACCAACATGACTGGCGGCGGAAGTCAAGGGTGCTGGGGTGGTACACCGGGAACTGCGTCTTGATCCGCGCATTTCCCCTGGAAAAGGAGGCAGCACGATCATGGCCGCTCGCGCATATTGGCAGGGGCAGATTCGCCTGGCGCTGGTGTCGATTCCGGTGGAGATCTACGCCGCCACGAAATCCGGCGCGCAGATCGCCTTCCACCAGATCCACCAGCCTAGCGGAAAGCGGGTCCGGTACGAAAAGACGGTGCCAGGACTTGGTCCCATCGATCCGGATGACATCGTCAAGGGCTATGAGGTGGCGAAAGGCGATTATGTGCTGCTGCAGCCCGACGAGATCGAGGCAGTCAAGCTGGAGAGCAAGAAGACGCTCGAACTCATCCAGTTCGTCGACGCGAGCGAGATCGACGTGCTCTATTATGAACGACCCTATTATGTCGTCCCCGCAGACGATCTGGCCGAGGAAGCCTTCATAGTCCTGCGGGAGGCGCTTCGGCGGACGAAGAAGGTCGGGCTGGGCCAGCTTGCCATGCGGGGACGGGAATATATCGTCTCCTTGAAGCCTTGCGGCCGGGGCATGGTGCTGGAAACGCTGCGCTATGCCGATGAGGTGAACCGCGCCCAAAGCTATTTCCGCGATATAGAGGATGCGAAGCCCGATAGCGAACTGCTCGATCTGGCCGAGACGCTGATCGAGAAGAAGACCGCGCCCTTCAAACCCGACAGTTTTCACGATCGCTATGTGGACGCGTTGGAGCGCCTGATCGAAAAGAAGAAAAAGTCGAAGGGTCGCCGTATCATCGAGGATCAGGAGGAAGGCACGGCCGCGCGCGGCAGCAATGTGATTGACCTGATGGCGGCGCTCAAGAAATCGGTAAGCACGGGCGCTTCCGGGGCGGGCCCGAAACCGGCGGCGAAGAAAGCCCCCGCCGCCAAGGCTCCCGCAAAGGCTGCGGCGCGAAAGGCGCCTGCAAGGCCGGCCAGCCGAAAACGGGCCTGAGCGATGGCCGATGCCGATCCGCTCAGCGCCTATAACCGCAAGCGCGATTTTACCCGCACCCGGGAGCCCGCGGGCAGGCGGGGGCGCAGCCAGGGCAACAGCTTCATCGTGCAGAAGCATGATGCGACTCGCCTGCATTACGACTTTCGCCTGGAAATGGACGGCGTGCTCAAAAGCTGGGCGGTGACGCGCGGCCCCAGCATCGATCCCGCCGACAAGCGGCTCGCTGTCCGTACGGAGGATCATCCCCTGTCCTATGCGACATTCGAGGGGACGATTCCCAAGGGGGAATATGGCGGCGGCACCGTCATGCTCTGGGATGAGGGTATATGGGAGCCGATTCCCGGAAAGAGCGCCCGCGACCTTGAAAATGGCCATCTCCACTTCATCCTGCATGGGCATCGGATGCGCGGCGAATGGCTGTTGATCCGGCTGAAGCCGCGGGGCCGGGAGAAGGGCGAAAACTGGCTGCTGCGCAAGGTCGAGGATGGCCATGCCGGCAGCGCGGACGATCTGACTGCCCGCAACCTGACCAGCATCAAGAGCGGACGCACCATGGCGGAGATCGCAGCGGGTGCGCCGGCCACATCGCTGAAGGGGAAGAAGGGGAAGGCATTTGACGCGGCCATGGCGCAGGCGGATCGCGCCGTTCCCGTCAAGCGGCGCGCTCTGTCGGGCAAGAGTGGGCCGGGAAAGCGAGGGCCGGGAAAGAGGGGCCTGCCAGCCTTTCGGCCGCCGCAACTGGCAACGCTGGTCGACGCCGTGCCGACTGGCAATGGCTGGATGCACGAGATCAAATATGACGGCTATCGGTGCCTGGTTTCGGCATCCGGCGAGCATGTCAGGATGTTCACCCGATCTGGTCTCGACTGGACGGATCGGTTCGCACCGCTTCCCGCGGAAATAGCAGCGATGAACCTTCCGGGCGCCCTGATCGACGGAGAGATCGTTGCGCTGGACAGCGGAGGGAATCCCGATTTCTCCACGCTTCAACGGGCCTTGAAGGGGGAGGGGAAGGCGCCGTTGCACCTGTTCGCCTTCGACCTGCTCCATCTGGACGGGCAGGACCTGACCGGCATGCCCAATGTCAGCCGCAAGGAAAAGCTGGCCGCCCTTCTGGGCGACGGTTCCGCGCATGTCCATGTCGGGGACCATGTGGTCGGCGCAGGCGAGAGGCTGTTTCAGGCGATGTGTGACGCAGGGCAGGAGGGCATCATTTCCAAGCGTGCCGACGCTCCGTATCGGGGTGCACGCACGAAGAACTGGTTGAAGGTCAAATGCACCCGCCGGCAGGAATTCGTCATTGTCGGCTGGACCCCCAGCAGCGCGACCGGCCGGTCCATCCGCAACCTGCTGCTCGGTCAGCGGGAAGGGGCCGGGCTGGTCTATGTGGGGAAGGTCGGCACGGGGTTCAATGCCGCCAACAGCGCCGGACTGATCGCGCTATTGGGCAAGCGGGAGCGCAAGACCGCCGCGCTCCCTGTGCCGCGCAGCGAAAGCATGGGCGCCCGATGGGTCCGACCAGATCTGGTGGCGGAAGTCGCCTTCGCAGAATTCACGGCGGACAATGTCGTCCGACATGCCAGTTTCCTGGGTCTTCGTGAGGACAAGGCAGCCAACGAGGTCGAGCGCGAGGAAATGATGGAGATACCCGAAGCCCAAGGCTCGATCCGGATCAGCAATCCCGACCGGCTGATCTTTCCGGAGGCGAAGATCAGCAAGGGCGAACTGGCCGATTATTATGCGCGCATGGGGAGCGTGATGCTGCCCTGGATCGCCTATCGGCCCATCAGCCTGGTTCGATGTCCGCAGGGCCGAGCGAAGAAATGCTTCTTCCAGAAACATGACAGCGGCAGTTTCGGCGACCATGTCAAACATGTGCCGATCCGCGAGAAGGAAGGGAATGAGGAGGATTATCTCTATATAGAGGATGGCGACGGCATATTGGCCTGCGTCCAGATGGGCGCGATCGAATTTCACGGCTGGGGTTCGAGCATCGCGGATGTCGAGCGGCCGGACCGCATGATATTCGACCTCGATCCGGACGAAGGGCTGGACTTCAAGGATGTGAAGAAGGCGGCGCGGGACATTCGGCGGACGCTGGAGGATCTGGGCCTCACCAGCTTTGCCATGTTGTCGGGGGGCAAGGGCATTCATGTCGTCGTGCCGCTGAAGCCGGAGGCGCAATGGCCGGAGGTCAAGGATTTCGCCGACCGCTTCGCCCGCGCTCTTGCCGTCCAGGAACCGGATCGCTTCACCGCGACGATGAGCAAGGCGAAGCGCAAGGGCCGCATCTTCATCGACTGGTTGCGCAATCAGCGCGGCGCGACGGCGGTGCTTCCTTATGTGGTGCGCGCCCGCGAACATGCCTCCATCGCTGCTCCGGTCACCTGGGAGGAACTGGACGGGATTGAGAGCGCGGCCCACTTCACCGTGAAGGATGTCGCACTTTTGCTGGATCGCCAATCCTCCCGAGACCTGCGCGGCTGGGGCGAAGCGCATCAGGTGCTGCCGTCGCATTAGGCACGCAGCGTAAATTCTGGCCGATCCAGCCCGGCGCTGGATACTCTGACGGATTTTCGCCGCATCCGCCTTTTCTGCGCCGACGCTTTGTTGCATATCGGGAATCACCATGACGAAGCCGATCGAAGAAGCGCCCGAAAGCGGCGCGGCAACCCCTAGCTCCACCACCGCCAAGCCCGACATGGCTTCCGCAGCGCGCAAATCAGCCGGCAAGGCCGTCTGGATGGGGACGGCCGTCGGAATCGGATCGGCTGCGATCGTCGCGGCGCTGCTCTACGCGAACAAGAAGCGCGGCTGACGCATTGCGCGGGAAAGCGGCAACGGTTTTCCGCTTACAGTGGCGCGACAGAAAACCAGGAGCGCCCGACCTGCGTCATATCTGACGCCGCATGCCCGCGCGCCCTGCAAATGGCAAAAAAAGAGGCGGCATGGCCTTCGCTCCATGCCGCCCCATGATGCGACCCTCACGGGGCTCTGTCCCGCCTGGGCGGGCTATTTTATCCTATGCGGCGCCGCCGCTGAGATAGACGATCAACTCCGGTTTGCTGATCGTCGCGCTCTTGTCGGTATCGGCGGTGACGAACGCGCCGTCGGCCCAGGCGGTGACTTCTGCGGGGGGAAGGGACTTTCCGGTCGCCTTCAGTTCCTGATCCTTCAGCGCCACCATCCAGCGTGAAAATTCCGCCTTGTCGAGCTGCCCATCATGATTCTGGTCATAGGCGGGGAATTCCGTGTCCACGATCGACGCCACCGCGTCGCCCGATGTCGCAGGCTGCGCCTGTTTTCCTTCCGGCGCGGCGGGAGCCGCCTGCTGGGGCGCGGCCGCCTGCGCCCATGCCGATGGCGCAACCAAAAGGGCGCTCGCCAGAAAAAATGCGCGGATCATCACCTGCTCCACATCCACCGTCTGATGTCATCCTGGACAATAGCCAAATAAAACATGTGGTTCCTGAATTTTTGTTCATGTTGCACCACTGGTCTTTCGATTCGCATCGGTTCGCCGCCGATGCTGCGATTAATGGGATGAAGTACGGGAATTCAGTGGGTTCCATCCCGCCTTTCCGGCTGATTTGCCCCCGAAAGGCGCTGCTGCTAGGCCGCGCATCGACTTTCAACTCATGCACGCAGGATTCGCCCGATGGTTCCCCGTTATGCCCGCCCGCAAATGACCGCCCTCTGGGAGCCGGAGGCCCGCTTCAAGATCTGGTTCGAGATCGAGGCGCACGCGACAGAAAAGCTGGGCGAACTGGGCGTGGTGCCGCCGTCCGCCGCCAAGGCGCTGTGGGACTGGTGGGCGACAAATCCCGCGATCGACGTGGCCGCCATCGATGCCATCGAGGCCGTGACCAAGCATGATGTCATCGCCTTCCTGACCTGGGTTGCGGAGCAGGTGGGAGAGGAAGCCCGCTTCATGCATCAGGGCATGACCTCCAGCGACGTGCTGGACACCTGCCTTGCCGTGCAACTGAGCCGCGCCGCCGACATCCTGATCGACGATCTCGACAAGCTGCTGGAGGTCATCAAGCGCCGCGCCTATGAGCATAAGCTGACGCCCACCATCGGCCGCAGCCATGGCATCCATGCCGAGCCGGTCACCTTCGGCCTGAAAATGGCCGAGGCCTATGCGGAGTTCAGCCGCTGCAAGGCTCGGCTGATCGCGGCTCGGGCCGAGGTTGCGACCTGCGCCATTTCCGGTGCGGTCGGCACGTTCGCCAATATCGACCCGCGCGTCGAGGAGCATGTGGCCGAGAAGCTGGGCCTAGCCATCGAGCCGGTGTCGACGCAGGTCATTCCGCGCGACCGTCACGCGATGTTCTTCGCGACGCTGGGCGTGATCGCCTCCTCCATCGAGCGGCTCGCCACCGAGGTCCGCCACCTTCAGCGCACCGAGGTTCTGGAGGCGGAGGAATATTTCTCGCCCGGCCAGAAGGGCAGCTCCGCCATGCCGCACAAGCGCAATCCGGTGCTGACGGAGAATCTGACCGGCCTTGCCCGCATGGTCCGCAGCTATGCGCTGCCGGCGATGGAGAATGTGGCGCTCTGGCATGAGCGCGACATCAGCCATTCGTCCGTGGAGCGCTATATCGGGCCGGATGCCACCATCACGCTGGACTTCGCGCTGGGCCGCCTGACCGGCGTCATCGACAAGCTGTTGGTCTACCCTGAGCGGATGATGAAGAATTTGGACAAGATGGGCGGCCTCGTCCACTCGCAGCGGGTGTTGCTGGCGTTGACCCAGGCCGGCGTGAGCCGCGAGGACAGCTACCGCTATGTCCAGCGCAATGCGATGAAGGTGTGGGAATCGGACGGCCAGCTATCTTTGATGGAATTGCTGAAGGCCGATGCGGACGTGGCTGCGGCGCTCCCGGCCGAGCAGATCGAGGAGAAATTCAACCTCGACTATCATTTCCGTCAGGTCGACACGATCTTCCGCCGGGTGTTCGGGGAATAGGGATCGCGCGGGCCCGGCACGTCATGCCGGGCCGTCCTTCTCGAAGGATTCAATGCGGAACGGCGTCCGATTGCCGCCGGACCAGTTCATAGTCGAGCAGCAGATGAGAGGGCGTTTCGTCCGACTTGCCCTTGCGCGCCCTGATCCGCTTCACCAGCAATTCGACGGCCGCGCGCGACATGGCGCTGATCGGCTGGCGGATGGTGGTCAATTCCGGCCAGATCGTGGTCGCCAGCGACGTGTCGTCGAAGCCGCAGACGGTCAGGTCGCCCGGCACGTCCAGCCCGCTGCGATGGGCAATGGCCACGGCTGCCGCCGCCATGTCGTCATTGCTGGCGAAGATCGCGGTCGGAGGCTCGGGCAGCGCCAGGATTCGCTCCGCCGCATCCAGCCCGGAGCGGTAGGTGAAATAGCCCTGCTGGACCAGCGTCTCGTCCGGCGTGATGCCCGCTTCGACCAGCGCGTCGCCATAGCCTTCGAAGCGGCGCCGGCTGGCGCTCTGGTTCGGGTGGCCCTTGATGAAACCGATGCGCCGATGCCCAAGCGCGATCAGATGGCGCATCATCGCCAGTGCCGCCGCATGATCGTCGATGCTGACGGCCGACATGTCGGCGGGCGCTTCGCCCGTGGCGACGGCGACCGCCACGATGTCCGCCGCCTTCAGCGCATCCTTCATCGCCTGGTGGTCGCACAGCGGCGGCGGAAGGATGACACCGTTGATCCGGCCGCGCAGCAAATGCTCGACGACCGTGTCGACGGCGGTTTCCTCGTCCCATTTCTCCACCACCAGATCGACGCCGCTGCGGCTGGCCTGATCCAGGCTGCCGACCAGGAATTCGCTCAGATAGGAAGCCGACGGGTTGCTGTAGAGCAGGCTGATGCGGGTGTCTTCCCCGCCGGCCAGGCTGCGCGCGGCGGCGCTTGGCGAATAGTTGAGCGCGGCGATGGCCGCTTCCACCTTTTCCCTGGTGGCGCTCCTTACGATCTGTTCACCGTTGATGACCCGCGACACGGTCATGGGCGACACGCCCGCATGCTTGGCAACATCATTGATGGTAGGGGCGTTGCGCTGCCGCCTAGAGCTTCTCGGTTCCATGCGCGTAATGGTAACGGGAAGCTCGACCGATACTAAGCAAAATCCGCCATCATGCCCGTGCACCGCGTCAGATTATGTTGCTGCGCCGGTTATGGTCGCTCGCGCCCAGCAAGGCCATAGGCGGACGCGCTGGCGATATGGGGCAGGTCAGAGACGGATTTTGCTGTGACAGCATGTGGTCGCGGAGAGCCGCCGATTTTCTGATAGAAATATTGGTCGGGGAGAGAGGATTCGAACCTCCGGCCCCTGCCTCCCGAAGACAGTGCTCTACCAGGCTGAGCTACTCCCCGACCGATGGCGGGTCCGTTTAAAGGCGGTCCCGCCGGGCAGGCCGCAGCCTATAGAGGCGGCTTTTCCGGCTGGCAAGCGGCCGACGCGTTTTTTTTGGGGCATGCTATAAAAGCCCGGCCTGGCGGAAGCTGAACCGGCCTTTCCCGGTGCGGATGACATGGTCAGCCAATGCGATCTCGATCGGTCGCAGGCGCTTCGACAAGGTCCGGGTCAGCCGGATGTCGGTCCAGCAGGGAAGGGGGCTGCCGGGCCGCTGCTGCTCGATCGCCAACCAATGGCTGTCCCACCGCAGCAGCGCATCCACTGTCCTTTGCCAGTCCAGGTCTACGGGCAGCCGATGGAGTGCACGCCATTCGTCATCCAGGACGAGCAGGTTGAGGGAAGCAGGTTCGCGCATGGCGCGCAGAATGGGCCTGCGCCACGCGGCCGGTAGGGGAAGGCTGGTCCCTTTTCGAGTGAAGCGCGGGCAATCTCATCCGTTTCGCAGCATTTGGCGTCGGCCGGTCGCTTCGTTACAGGGGGACAGTATCCGCCAGAATCATGAAAGTGTCCGCATGGCATCCTCCGCACCCCATTATGAACAGCAATATCTGGACCTGATGCGGCAGATCTGGCTGCATGGAGATGAGCGGATCGATCGGACGGGCGTGGGCACGCGATCCATATTGGGCGCGACGATGCGCTTCTCGCTGGCTGACGAGGCCGTGCCGCTGCTGACGACCAAGCGGGTTTATTGGAAGGTCGCGGCGCGGGAAATGCTGTGGTTCCTGACCGGCGACACCAACATACGCGAACTGGTGCGCCAGGGCGTGCATATCTGGACGGACTGGCCGCTGGACAGCTACCGCAGGGCGACGGGGGAGGAGATAGACCGCGACGCGTTCGAGGCGCGCATCATCGAGGACGATGCCTTCGCGGCCCGCTGGGGCGATCTGGGCCCGGTCTATGGCGCGCAATGGGTGAACTGGCCGCGCTATGAAGAGGCCGGGGACGGGCTCTACCGCCGGGCTGCGCAGGGGCATAACCAGATCGCCGACCTGGTCGAGGCGATTCGGACCAGTCCCGGTTCGCGGCGCCTGCTGTTCACGGGCTGGAATGTGGCGGAGGTTTCGCGCATGGCGCTGCCGCCCTGCCACATGACCTATCAGTTCCAGGTTGCCGACGGGCGCCTGAACGGGCTGCTGTTCCAGCGGAGTTGCGATCTCGGGCTGGGCTTTGCCTTCAACATCTTCGGCTTGTCGATGATCACCCGGATGCTCGCGCAGCAATGCGATCTGGAGGCGGGCGAGGTGGTCTGGCAGGGTGGCGACGTGCACCTCTATCTCAACCATGCCGATCTGGTGGAGGAACAGATCGGACGAAATCCGTCGGGCCATCCCCGGCTGCGGATCAACCGGCGGCCTTCAAGCATTTTCGACTATCGGATCGA
This sequence comes from Sphingobium sp. LMA1-1-1.1, assembly GCF_040676365.1. NCBI lineage: Bacteria > Pseudomonadati > Pseudomonadota > Alphaproteobacteria > Sphingomonadales > Sphingobiaceae > Sphingobium > Sphingobium sp. LMA1-1-1.1. The sequence continues at coordinate 927,989 of NZ_JBEGHS010000001.1, read as the reverse complement.
GGATTTCGAGGTCCTTGATTACGCGCCGCAAAGGCATATCGCCGCGCCCGTCGCTGTTTAGCGCAGAGCGGAAACGCGACGAAATGGGTCAGTAAGGCTTGCCTTTACCGGCGTTGTAATATAATAATTGCAGTCAGCAATAATATTGCAATGCACAAAGGAGGCAGGATGAGCGACCGGATCGATTCGGACGCGGCGAGGGCTGGGGCGGGACGCAATCTGCCGCCGCTGCGGCTGCATGTGCCGGAGCCGAAGTTCAGGCCGGGCGACACCGCCGATTTCAGCGATTTTGATATCCCGCTCGCTGGCGCGCAGGCGCGACCGGATGAAACGACCCAGCCCGGCGAGATGCGCGACCTGGCCTATGGGCTGGTCAGGGTGCTGGATGAAGATGGCGCCGCCGTCGGCCCCTGGGACCCGAAACTGCCGCCTGAGACGCTGCTCAGGATGCTGCGCGCCATGGCGCTGACGCGGGCGTTCGACGCGCGCATGTTCCGGGCGCAGCGGCAGGGCAAGACCAGCTTCTACATGAAGTCGACCGGCGAGGAGGCAGTGTCGATCGGCGCGGCGGCGGCTCTGGCGAGCGATGACATGTGCTTCCCCAGCTATCGCCAGCAGGGGATATTGATCGCGCGGGGCTGGCCGATCATCGACATGATGAACCAGATCTATTCGAACAAGGGCGACCGGCTGAAGGGCCGCCAGCTTCCGATCATGTATTCAGCGCGGGACGCGGCGTTCTTCTCCATCTCCGGCAATCTCACCACGCAATATCCGCAGGCGGTCGGCTGGGCCATGGCCAGCGCGGCGCGGGGCGATACGCGGATCGCGGCAACCTGGTGCGGGGAAGGATCGACGGCGGAGGGCGACTTCCATTCGGCCTGCACCTTCGCCAGCGTCTACCGGGCGCCGGTCATCATGAATGTCGTGAACAACCAGTGGGCGATCAGCAGCTTTTCCGGTTTTGCAGGGGCAGAGGCGACGACCTTCGCGGCGCGGGCCATCGGCTATGGCATTGCGGGCCTCAGGGTCGACGGCAACGACGCGCTGGCGGTCTATGCCGCGACGCGCTGGGCCGCGGACAGGGCGCGGGCCAATGCGGGGCCGACCCTGATCGAACATTTCACCTATCGGGTCGAAGGGCACAGCACGTCGGACGATCCCAGCGCCTATCGCTCCGCTGACGAGGCGAGCCATTGGCCGCTGGGCGATCCCATCGCGCGCCTGAAAAAGCATTGCATCGCGCTCGGCATCTGGGACGAGGATCGGCACGCTGCGATGGACAGGGAACTGGCCGAAATGGTCCGCGACGCTGCGCGGGAGGCGGAGAAGAACGGCATTCTGGGTCATGGTCTCCACCATCCGATGGAATCGATGTTCGAGGATGTGTTCGAGGAGATGCCCTGGCACCTGCGCGAGCAGCAGCAGAAAATGCTCGACGAATGGAAGGCAGCCGGCCTGTGAGCGACATGATGAGCGAAGCTGTGACGGAAGCCCGCGGCGATACCGTGCAGATGAACATGATCCAGGCGATCAACAGCGCGCTGGACGTGATGATGGAGCGCGATCCCGATGTGGTCGTGATGGGCGAGGATGTCGGCTATTTCGGCGGCGTCTTCCGCGCGACGGCGGGGTTGCAGCAGAAATATGGCAAGAACCGGGTTTTTGATACGCCGATCACCGAATGCGGCATCATCGGCGTTGCGGTGGGCATGGGCGCCTATGGCCTGAGGCCGGTGCCGGAAATCCAGTTTGCCGACTATATCTATCCTGCGCTCGACCAGCTTGTGTCCGAAGCGGCTCGGCTGCGCTACCGCTCTGCCGGGGAGTTCATCTCGCCCATGACGGTACGCTCGCCCTTTGGCGGCGGCATTTTCGGGGGGCAGACGCACAGCCAGTCGCCTGAAGGTATCTTCACCCATGTGTCGGGCGTGAAGACTGTGATTCCATCGACCCCCTATGACGCCAAGGGCCTGCTGATCGCGTCCATAGAGGATAATGATCCCACGATTTTCTTCGAACCCAAGCGCATCTATAACGGGCCGTTCGACGGACATTACGACACCCCGGCCAGAAGCTGGGCCGGGCATGCGCAGGCGCAGGTTCCCACGGGCTATTACCGTATTCCGCTGGGCGAGGCGCGGGTGGCCCGCTCGGGCGAGGCGCTGACGGTGCTTTGCTATGGCACGATGGTCCATGTGGTCGAGAACGTCGTTGCGGAAATGGGCGTCGACGCGGAAATCCTCGACCTGCGCACGCTGGTGCCGCTGGATATCGGCGCAATCGAGCGGTCGGTGCGCAAGACCGGGCGCTGCATGATCGTGCATGAGGCGACCCGGACGAGCGGTTTCGGCGCGGAACTCTCCGCGCTGGTGCAGGAGCGGTGCTTCTACCATCTCGAAGCGCCGATCGAGCGCGTGACCGGATTCGACACGCCTTATCCGCACAGTCTGGAATGGGCCTATTTCCCTGGCCCGGTGCGCATTCGCGAGGCCATCAACAAGATTTTGAAGGATTGAGGGGCTGTCATGGCGCTTTATACGTTCAGGTTGCCGGACATCGGCGAAGGCATCGCAGAGGCGGAGATTGTCGGCTGGCATGTGAAGGTCGGCGACCGGATCGAGGAAGACCAGCCGATCGCCGACATGATGACCGACAAGGCGACGGTGGAAATGGAATCGCCGGTTGCCGGTACGGTGGTCCGGCTGGCCGGCGAGCCGGGGCAGCAGATCGCCATCGGATCGATGCTGGTGGAGATCGAGACGGAAGGAGAGGGCGAAGCGCCTGCTCCCCGTGCCGAGGTGGCTCCGGCCCCAGCCGCCATGACGTCCCTTGCGAAACCGGCGGGGAAGGGTAACGGGCAGAGCGAGCCTGCTCCGATCGTCGCAGAAGTAAAGCCTGCCGCACCGGTTCCCTCGGCCACTCCCTCTGCCGCCCCCTCGCAGGAAGAAAGGGCGGCGGCGAAGGCCGATGTGCTGGCTTCCCCCGCCGTTCGCGCGCGCGCCAGGGAACTCGGCGTCGATCTGTCGCAGGTGAAGCCGAGCGGCGATCATATCCGCCATTCCGATCTCGACGCTTTCCTCCTTTACGGATCGGGGCAGGGCTATCGCCCGGCCGGGCGTGGGGCAAGGCGGGCGGATGAGGAGGTGAAGGTCATCGGCCTGCGCCGCCGCATCGCGGAGAACATGGCCGCTTCGAAACGCGCCATCCCGCATTTCTCCTATGTGGAGGAGATCGACGTCACGGCGCTGGAGGCAACCCGCGAGCAGCTGAATGCCCATCGCGGCGACAAGCCGAAGCTTACCCTGCTGCCGCTCCTGATCGTCGCGATCTGCCGCGCGCTGCCCGAATTTCCGATGCTGAATGCCCGCTATGACGATGAATTGGGGGTGGTGACGCGCTACGGCGCCGTGCACATGGGAATCGCGACCCAGACCGACGCCGGGCTGATGGTGCCGGTGATCCGCGATGCGCAGGACCGCAATGTCTGGCAGCTCGCGGCGGAGATCAAGCGGCTGGCCGATACGGTGCGCGCCGGCAAGGCAAAGCCGGAGGAACTGTCCGGCTCGACCCTGACGCTGACCTCGCTGGGGCCGCTAGGCGGAGTGGCCACCACGCCGGTCATCAACCGGCCGGAAGTGGCGATCATCGGTCCAAACCGCATCATCGAGCGGCCGGTCTTCCGCGGCAGGGAAGTGGTCCCCGCCAAGCTCATGAATCTGTCGATCAGTTGCGACCATCGGGTGGTCGACGGCTGGGATGCGGCGAGCTTTGTCCAGGCAGTGCGGAAATTGCTGGAGACGCCGGTCCTGCTGTTTGCGGATTGATATGTCGGGAGGGGCGGTTCCAAGCCGTTTCTCCTCCCGTTCAGAAAAAGGCGACCGCGCCGGATCTGCCGATCCTGTCCCGGTCGCCATATCGCTCAGCGAACGGTAGCGCGATAGCTCAGCCGGCCGCTCTCCCCCGGTGAGATTTCGTCCGGCACGGTCCACCGGACATGGGTGATGTCGGCGGGCACGGCCCGGCGGCTGCCGCCAAGGGGAGTCGGCAGCCAAAGGTCGGCAATGCGGCCCCAATGGGCGCCGCCATCCACAGACACCTGCATGGCCGGATCGCTGAGGTCGAGCTGCGTCCCGCGCGGCACGGCGTTGGTGACGGCCAGGCCGCGCACCGGACGGCTGCCCTCATTGCGCCAGTTGACGACGAAGATAAGCTGGTCGCCCGATCCCGCCCGATCGGCGCTTTCCAGCACCCGGCGGGCGCGACCGTTGATGTCGGTGCTGACCCGTTCCACGAACATCTGCCGGTCCAGCCGGACGTCCTGCCGCGCTGACGCCGCCTCCGGCACTGCCACGCAGGCCAGGGCGATGAGCAAAGCCCCCGATTTCATCACAGTCCCCCATGCTGTTGCGTGGCCGAATGTGGCAGCAGGTGCCGAAGATTTGGTTAAAACCTTGTTTCCCTTGCTATCCGTCCGTTTCGCTGATGTAAATCGCCCGGTCGGGGGAGCGCTGCGCTGAATCAGGCGCAGGTCGCGTGCTCCAGATTTCATTGCCGCCTCTTTTCAAGCCGAAAACCGGTTCCTGCTTTCCCGCACGATGCTCGAAATTGACGGATCGGAACTGCCGGTGCAGAAACGGGGCGGCGGGCAAGGACATTTTCAGGCGTGACACCCCAGGAGCAGCAGGAGATCAACCGGCGGCGGGACCGATTGCTGGCGTCGATAGCGTTGACGACCGGCATCGGGCTGATCCTCGCGCTGCCCTTTGCCCTGCGGGAAGGGGCGGAATTTTTTCTGCCGCTGACGGCCGCATTGGTGATCGCCATTGCGCTGGTGCCGTTCCTGGAGTGGATGGAACGGCGAGGCGTGCCATCCACGCTGGCGGCGCTGACGGCATTGATCGCCTTCCTGGTGGTGGCGAATACGGCCCTGGTGCTGATCGTCGTGCCGGCGGCCGACTGGTTCCGGTTGCTGCCAGAGCGTCTACCCCAGATTCAGAACAATCTCGCGCCCCTGATCGATTTCTATTCGCAGCTCCAGCGCTTCGTGGACGAGACGGTGCAGATGCTGGCGACCGGCCCGGTGGCAGCGGCGCAGACGGCCGCGGTGGACGCGCCCCGATCGCTGCTTCAGTTCGCGGCCACCTCCGCCCCGGCGGCCATCATCCAGATGGTGTTCGCGCTGCTCATCATCTATTTCTTCCTTGCGGGCTGGACGCGGCTGCGGCGGCGGACGATCAACAGCCGGGGCAGTTTCGACGGCGCCATGGCGGTCGCGCGGGTGATCCAGAATGTGGTCGACGCGACATCCGCCTATGTCCTCACCATCGCGACGATCAACCTGTGCCTCGGCCTGGCGGTCGCGCTGGCGCTATGGCTGATCGGCATGCCTTCGCCGCTGATGTGGGGCGGTATCGTCGCGCTGCTGAACTTCGTCCCTTATTTCGGGCCGATGCTGGCGGCGGCGCTGCTGGCGCTCGGCGGGCTCATGGTGTTCGACGATGTGTGGAAGGCGCTGCTGCCGGCGGCCTTGCAGGTCGGATTCCATCTGGTGGAGGCCAATGTCATAACGCCGACGATCTTGGGCCGGCGGCTGACCATGAATCCCCTGCTGATTCTGGTGTCGCTGACCTTTTGGGGATGGGTGTGGGGAACGCCGGGCGCCTTGCTGGGCGTGCCGTTGCTGATCATCATCCAGACCGTCGTGTCAGCCGCCGGAACGCCGGATATCGCCGGTTTCCTGTTCGAGCGCGGGACGCTGACGGTCGACCCGCGCAAAGAAAATGACGAAAGCCGCGAAACTGATGTTGCAGGCAGTTGACAGGGGGAACGGGGCCGCATAGATGCCCGCCCACACCGAACGCGGGTGTAGCTCAGTTGGTTAGAGCGCCGGCCTGTCACGCCGGAGGTCGCGGGTTCGAGCCCCGTCACTCGCGCCACTCTCTTCAGGAGAGTTGGAAGGTTTTCCAGATCAGCATCGTCTGGTGGCCCGCATGGGTCACGCCAAGATGCCGCCCTGCGCGGGTGTAGCTCAGTTGGTTAGAGCGCCGGCCTGTCACGCCGGAGGTCGCGGGTTCGAGCCCCGTCACTCGCGCCATTCTTCAAGATCAAAATGATATGCTGTTGGACGAGGCCTTCGCCTTTCGTTCATCAACAATGGCTGATTTCCGACGTTTTTCGTCGAAGTTCACAGTGTATGCGCGCGCGTGCCTGGGCGCGCGTATGCGTTGCGTATCGGACATTTCAAAGAGGCTGGGAGGATAGGCCGGTCGGGGTGAAATAGGACAGGCTGAATTTCGGGCTGTTGGAAAAATAGGAAGTTTTTCGAGGATGTTGTGGCCGATGGGTCACGCATCATTCCCGGCGGCCGTCAGGGACGGTGGGGATGACAGACGGTCTGGAAGCGACCATGTTTTGCCGTTCGAGGCATCGCCATCACTTCCTAATTGCGGACGGACAACCAGCATGTAATTAGCAGTGGTCGTGAATTGGAGTCACCATGGACGAACGAGCGATCCCCGATGCGGCATTGCGTGACTCTGATGCGTGGGAGCCTCTCCGCGTTTGGATTGCTGAGCAAAAGCTACATTGCTCGTTGAAGGTCGGCGTCTACGAAGAAAATGGCCCAATACCCGAAGACACAGCGTGGGGCATCATACTGGCTGATGTTGCCAAGCATCTCGCAGATGCCCTTGCCAAAGAGGGACTTCGAAATCGGGACACTGCGCTTCGCGAGATTTTCAGGAGCTTTGGTTCTGAGCTAGAGGAACCAACAGCGGTTACGACCGGCAAATTTATCGACTGAAGGCTGCGTCTGCTTTTGCTTCGATAAAGTCGAAACCGGACCGTCCGCTTCCCACCCAAAATTGCCTAAAAACCGCGCCAGCGTCCGGTCTCCATCCAGGCTAGCAGGCGCTTGAGCGGCAATATCCATATCCAGACCAGCCCAAGAAAGACGTAAACCGGCACCTGCACCACCATCGGCAGCCGCCCGATCGGGCCCGACAGGCTGCCCACCAGCACGGCCCAGAGCGCGATCAGGCCCAGGATCATGAACATGCCCGCCGGCTTGCGCCAGCTTGGCTTGTAGGCGGGCCGTGGGTCCGGGTTCATGCCTCATATCCTTCGATCAGTTCGACTTCGGTCAGCATCAGGTGGAGCGGCAAGTCCCATGGATCGGCGGGGAGGGAGTCATGTTCCTGCACCGACCAGCCCAGCCCCACCCTCAAGGCATCGGGATAGCGGGCGAACACCCGGTCATAATAGCCGCCGCCCTGGCCCAGCCGGTTCATCGCCCGGTCAAATCCCACCAGGGGCGCGATGATGACGTCGGGCGTCGCCGGATCGCCCACGGGTTCGGGATGGCTGGTGCCGAACAGGCCCGGGAAAAGCTGATCCTCCGGGTTCCAGTGCACGAAATTCATGCTGCCCAGCCGATCCAGCACGCGCGGCAGTGCCAGCGTCTTGCCCATGGCCTGCAAGGGCGCGGCCAGCCTCTGCGCGGGCGCCTCATCGTCCAGTCCCATATAGAGAGCCACGGTCCTGGCCTGCGCCAGCCGCTGTGCCAGGGGCGAAGGAACCACCTTGAAGGCCAGCCGGTGCGCCAGCGGATCGAGCGAAGCCACAAAGGCGCGCCGCCTCTGCCGGGCGATGGCACGCAGGGTCGCCTTGTCGGTATCGTCGTTCATCGGGGGCCTTGAACCGGGGGAGGGAGGGTGACGGGACCGCCTCGGCCGTGTGCTGGAAAATCCTCTGACGCCTCAACGTCAGGTGGGAACCATGTAGATCGGGCCAGAGCCCGCCCAGGGACAGCCCCCGTGGATGTGATTATCGCCTCAGGGATGTTCGCTAAAGCTCGATACCGCGCAGTACCCGTCGCTTCCCTATTTAGGCTCGGGACGCGGCGGCGACAAGCCTCTCGCGCAGCTTTTCTATGCGCGTGGTGAGGGATTCGACTGCACGGACGGCGGGCTCGTCCTCGGGCTCCAGCGCCAGGGTCTGTTGCCGCCCTATCGCTTCGCGCTTCAACTCGTTGAGTTCATCGGCCAGGAACAGCGCGGCGAACAGCAGCGTGCGCACTTCGGTCAGGCCCGGCGTGTTCTGCTGCGCCAGCCGCGCCTTGCGCTCGATCAGATTGGCGAGATGCGCCAGGTGCGCTTCCTCCCCGTCACGGCAGCGCAGGTCATAGACGCGCCCGGCGATGTGCAACGTGGTTTCAGCCACTTGCCTGCTCCTTCACATCCTGCCCCTTCAACTCGGTGATGAGGCCATCCAGCGACCGCAGCGCCGCGCGGGCGGCCGCAGCGTCGATGCCGGAGGCGGGGCCGGGTGCGGCCAAAACAAGGCCCTCCACATCCTGTTCGAGCCGGTCGATCGCGCCTTCCAGGGCCCGGATCGCCTGCATCATTCGGTCACTTGCCATGCCCTACGCATAGACAAAGTTTTCACCGCGCAAAAGCCGTCATTCGGCGGCTTGGCGCAGCCTGGGGGCCACCCGTGGTTGACGCCTTGTCCCGGAGGCGACAAAGGGGGCGCAATTTCGATTCGCTGGCCTTAACAGGGGGCCATAGACAAGCCAGGAAAGACGCCGCTTCCATGACTGTTTCCGACAAGTCCCTCGCCAACGCCATCCGGGCGCTTTCCATGGACGCGGTGCAGGCCGCGAACAGCGGCCATCCGGGCATGCCGATGGGCATGGCCGACGTCGCCACCGTGCTGTTCAAGGATTATCTGAAGTTCGATCCCAAGGCGCCCAAATGGGCTGACCGCGACCGCTTCGTGCTGTCGGCGGGCCATGGATCGATGCTGATCTACTCGCTGCTGCACCTGACCGGCTATGCGCGTCCGACCATCGAGGATATCGCGAATTTCCGTCAATTGGGCAGCCCCTGCGCCGGCCATCCGGAGAATTTCGAGCTGGCTGGGGTGGAAGCGACCACGGGGCCGCTGGGTTCCGGCCTCGCCACCGCGGTCGGCATGGCGATCGCCGAACGGCATCTCAATGCCCAGTTCGGCGACGATCTGGTCGACCACCGCACCTGGGTGCTGGCCGGCGACGGCTGCCTGATGGAGGGCATCAACCATGAGGCCATCGGTCTTGCGGGGCACCTGAACCTCGGCCGGCTGATCGTGCTGTGGGATGACAACAAGATCACCATCGACGGGGCGGTCGATCTGTCGAGCAGCGAGGATGTCCGCGCCCGCTATGCCGCGACCGGCTGGCATGTCGTGTCCTGCGACGGTCATGACGTGGCCGATGTGCGCCGCGCCATCGACGAAGCGCTGGCCGATCCGCGTCCCTCGCTGATCGCCTGCGCCACCAAGATCGGCTATGGCGCTCCCAACAAGGCGGGCACTTCGGGCGTCCACGGCTCTGCCCTGGGTGAAGCCGAAGTGGCGGCCGCCCGCGAGTTCCTCGGCTGGTCGGCCGAACCTTTCGTGATCCCCGAAGACATTGCCGCCGCTTGGAACGCCATCGGCGCCAAGGGTGGCGACGCCCATGCGACCTGGGCCGATCGCCTTGGCTCCAGCGCGCAGAAGGCCGAGTTCGAGCGCCGCATGGCGGGCGAACTGCCCGCCGGCTTCTCGCTCGACGCCTATATCGACACGCTGATCGCCAATCCGCAGAAGGTCGCGACCCGCAAGGCGAGCGAACTGACGCTGGGCGCGATCAACGACCTTCTGCCTGAAACGCTGGGCGGCTCGGCGGACCTCACCGGCTCCAACAATACCAAGACCAAGTCGACCGGGCCGCTGACCAGGGACGATTATGCCGGCCGTTACGTCTATTACGGCATTCGCGAGTTCGGCATGGCCTGCGCGATGAACGGCATGGCGCTGCATGGCGGCGTCATCCCTTATGGCGGCACCTTCCTGGTCTTTTCCGACTATATGCGCGGAGGCATTCGCCTGGCGGCGCTTCAGCAGATCCGCGTCATCCATGTGCTGACCCATGACTCCATCGGCCTGGGTGAGGACGGCCCCACCCACCAGCCGATCGAGCATGTCATGTCGCTGCGCATGATCCCGAACCTCGACGTCTATCGCCCGGCGGACATCGTCGAGACGGCGGAGTGCTGGGAACTGGCGCTGAAGGATGCAGACGGCCCGTCGGTTCTGGCGCTGACCCGCCAGAACCTGCCGCAGCTTCGCACCGAAAAGGCGGGCGAAAATCTCTCCGCCAGGGGCGCCTATCGCCTGAAGGCGGCGACGGCCGAGCGCAAGGTCGTGCTGGTCGCCACAGGGTCGGAGGTCGAGATCGCCGTCGCCACCGCCGCGCTGCTGGAAGAGCAGGGCATCGGCGCCGATATCGTCTCCATGCCGAGCTGGGCGCATTTCGATGCGCAGCCGCAGGCGTATAAGGATGATCTCCTTCCGCACCATGTCCTTCGCGCCTCGATTGAGGCAGGGACCACTTTCGGATGGGAGCGTTATGTCGGCATCGCCGGCCTGCGTTTCGGCATTGATACGTTCGGCGCTTCGGCTCCGGCGGAGGTACTCTACGATCATTTCGGCCTGACCGCCGCCAAGATCGCGCCGCAGATCGTGGCCGCGCTCGACTGAAATTCAAACCAACCGGGAGACAAGTGCAGTGGCAACGAAGGTAGCAATCAACGGTTTCGGCCGCATCGGCCGTCTGGTGGCCCGGGCGATCCTTTCGCGCACCGACCATGATCTGGAACTGGTGAGCATCAACGACCTGGGCGACGCCAAGTCGAACGCCCTGCTGTTCAAGCGCGACTCCGTGCACGGCAACTGGGCCGGCGAGGTGAGCGTCGACGGCGATGCCCTGATCATCAACGGCAAGCGTATCGCCGTGACCGCCGAACGCGACCCGGCCAAGCTGCCCCATGCGGCGCAGGGCGTGGACATCGCGCTGGAATGCACCGGCATTTTCGCGGACAAGGAAAAGGCCAGCGCGCATCTGACCGCGGGCGCCAAGCGCGTCGTCATCTCCGCACCCGCCACGGGCGTCGACAAGACCGTGGTCTTCGGCGTCAATCACGAGACGCTGAGCGCCGCCGACGTCGTCATCTCGAACGCGAGTTGCACCACCAACTGCCTCGCGCCGCTGGCGAAGGTCCTGCATGATGCCATCGGCATCGAAAAGGGCTTCATGACCACGATCCACAGCTACACCAACGACCAGAACACGCTGGACCAGCTTCACAAGGATATGCGCCGCGCCCGTGCCGCTGCCCTGTCGATGATCCCGACCACCACCGGCGCCGCGCGCGCCGTGGGAGAGGTGATGCCGGAACTGAAGGGCAAGCTGGATGGTTCGTCGGTGCGCGTGCCGACCCCGAACGTCTCGGTCGTGGACCTGAAGTTCATCGCCAGGCGCGCCACCACCGTCCAGGAAGTCAACGAACTGCTGAAGGCCGCTTCGGAAGCCGGCCCGCTGAAGGGCATTCTGGGCTATTCGGAAGAGCCGCTGGTGTCGATCGACTATAATGGCGACCCGCGCAGCTCCACGGTCGACAGCCTGGAAACGGCGGTAATCGACGGCACGCTGGTCCGCGTGCTCAGCTGGTACGACAATGAATGGGGCTTCTCGAACCGCATGATCGACACCACCGGCGTCGTGGCGAAGTTCCTCTAAAACGACACGAACCCCGCCGGACCGCTCCGGCGGGGTTTTTCAACATCATCCTTATTTCGCAGCAGGGAGCGATCATGGCAAAGCCGTTCAAGACACTCGACGACATGGGAGACATCACGGGCAAGGTGGTGCTGGTGCGCGAGGATCTGAACGTGCCGATGCAGGACGGTTCCGTCTCCGACGACACCCGCCTGCGCGCGGCGATGCCCACGGTGCTGGAACTGGCGGATCGCGGTGCCAAGGTGCTGATCCTCGCGCATTTCGGTCGCCCCAAGGGACAGAAGAACCCGGAATTTTCGCTTTCCAAGATCACTCGCCCGCTCAGCGCCGTGCTGGGCCGCGAGGTGCAGTTCATCCCTGATTGCCAGGGAGAGGCGGCTGCCGATGGCATCAAGGTGATGCGCAACGGCGACATCGCGATCCTGGAAAACACCCGCTTCCATGCCGGCGAGGAAAAAAATGATCCCGCACTGGCAGAGGCGATGGCGGCGATTGGCGACCTCTATGTCAACGATGCCTTTTCCGCCGCGCACCGCGCGCATGCCTCGACCGAGGGGCTGGCGCACAAGCTGCCTGCCTTCGCCGGCCGTTCGATGGAAAAGGAACTGGACGCGCTGCAGGCCGCGCTGGGCGAGCCGGTGAAGCCGGTCGCCGCGGTCGTCGGTGGCGCGAAGGTTTCGACGAAGCTCGACGTGCTCAACAACCTGGTCGCCAGGGTCGATCATCTCATCATCGGCGGCGGCATGGCCAACACCTTCCTGTTCGCGCGCGGCGTGGATGTCGGCAAGTCGCTGTGCGAGAAGGACCTGGCGCAGACCGCGGACGCGATATTCGACAAGGCGGAAGCGGCGGGTTGCACCATCCATCTGCCCTATGATGTCGTCGTGGCGAAGGAATTCGCCGCCAATCCGCCGTCCTTGCGCACGTGCAACGTGCATGAAGTGGCGGAGGACGAGATGATCCTCGACGTCGGCCCCGCCGCTGTCGAGGCGCTGGGCGACGCGATCAAGAATTGCCGGACGCTCGTGTGGAACGGTCCGCTCGGCGCGTTCGAGATCGCGCCCTTCGACAAGGCGACCGTGGCGCTGGCGAAGACGGCCGCCGCGCTCACCAAGGAAGGCGGCCTGACCTCCGTCGCGGGCGGTGGCGACACCGTCGCGGCGCTCAACCATGCCGGCGTGGCTGGCGATTTCAGCTTCGTCTCGACCGCCGGCGGCGCTTTCCTGGAATGGATGGAAGGCAAGGAGTTGCCGGGCGTGAAGGCGTTGATGGCCTGAACCGGATTGCGGGACCGGCCTGTGGAGAGTGGCCGGTCCGGCTCGACCGTGGACGCCGTGCAAGGGCGTCCTTTCCCCTAGACGCGCTGCCGGGAGGGCGGCGCATCCAACGAAGAGGTATGTGCAGATGCAGTTCGAGGACATGAAGGCGAAGATCGAGGGCGGCAACGGCTTCATCGCGGCGCTCGACCAGAGCGGCGGATCGACGCCCAAGGCGCTGAAGGGCTATGGCATCGAGGAAGATGCATGGGGCAGCGAAGAGGAGATGTTCGCACTGATCCACGACATGCGCAGCCGCATCATCACCGCGCCCGTCTTTTCGGGTGAAAAGGTGCTGGGCGCGATCCTGTTCGAGCGTACCATGGACGGCGAAGCGGGCGGCAAATCCGTGCCGCAGGCGCTGATCGAGCGCGGCGTGGTGCCCTTCATCAAGATCGACAAGGGCCTGGAGGACGAAGCGAACGGCGTGCAGTTGATGAAGCCCAATCCGGGGCTCGACACGCTGCTGCACCGCGCCAAGGCGCTGGGCGTGTTCGGCACCAAGGAGCGTTCGGTGATCAACCTCGCCAATCGGGAGGGCATCGCCGCCGTGGTGAAGCAGCAGTTCGAGGTCGGACGCCAGGTTCTGGCCGCAGGCCTGGTCCCGATCATCGAGCCGGAAGTGAATATCAAGAGCCCTGAACGTGCCGAGGCCGACCAGATCCTGCTGGAAGAGATCCTCAAGAATCTGGACGCGCTGCCGGGCGACGACAAGGTGATGCTGAAGCTGTCGCTGCCGACCAAGGCCGGCCTGTTCGATCCGCTGGTCGATCATCCCCGCGTGCTGCGCGTCGTGGCGCTTTCGGGCGGTTTTTCGCGTTCGGAAGCCTGCAACGAGCTGGCCAGGAATCGCGGCATCATTGCCAGCTTCAGCCGTGCGCTGCTGAATGACCTGCGTCACCAGATGAGCGACGCCGAGTTCAACGCCTCGCTGGGTGAAGCGATCGACGAGATCCACGGCGCTTCGACCCAGAAGGCGGCCTGATCCATGATGACGGCCGCGAGCGCGGGTTAAGCGTTCGTGGCCGTCATACGGCCAAGGCGCAACGTGCTCCGGCGAAGGCAGGAGCCCAGTTCCGACGCCAGTTAATGGCCCCAGCGGCTGAACTGGGCCCTAACGAGCCGCCTGTCTCGTTCGAGTGCCTTCGCCGGAGCACGGTTCGGCTCCGGCAGGGCAAAGACTAACTGCCCTCCGTCAACTCCTTCAAGATGCGGGCATCGATTATCGCCTGCGCGTCATGATCGCCGCCATTTTCTCCGGGTAGAAGCGGCCGCGCCAATCCCGGTAATTCCATCCCGAACATCCCATCCTGATCATGCGGGAGGAACGCAGGCGAGGGCGGATCGGCTCCACCCTTTTCCAACGCCATCAAAAGCGGCTAAGGCGAAGCCCATGACCGACTTTACCGATGAAGAGCTGGCGCTCGATCCCGATTTTGCGGCCCGGTTCGACAGCAACGACCGGCGGCCGCCCTGTCAGCTCTATCTGATTTCCCCGCAGGCAATCGATACGGGCTTTGTCGGCAACCTTGCCGCTGCCTTTGACGGCGGCGGGGTTGCGGCCTTCCAGTTGCGGTTGAAGGGACTGGACGAAGATGCCGTCGCCCGCGCCGCAGAGCCGCTGCAAAGGCTCTGCGCGGATCGGGACGTGGCCTTCATCATCAATGACAGCATGACGCTGGCAAAGCGCCTGGGCGCCGACGGCGTCCATCTGGGGCAGGGCGACGGCGATGCGCGTGAAGCGCGCAAGCTGCTCGGTCCTTCGGTGCAGATCGGCATCACCTGCCATGACAGCCGCCATCTGGCGATGGAGGCGGGGGAGGCGGGCGCAGACTATGTCGCTTTCGGTGCCTTCTTTCCCACGACCACCAAGGAAACGCTCCACCGGCCTGACCCGTCTATCCTGGGCTGGTGGACCGCATTGTTCGAACTGCCCTGCGTGGCGATCGGCGGGATCGCGCCGGACAATGCCGCGCCGCTGGTGAAGGCCGGCGCGGATTTCCTGGCGGTGAGTTCGGCGGTATGGGCCCATCCGCAGGGGCCGCAGGCGGGCGTGGCGGCGTTCGGGCCGGTGCTGGCGCAGCCATAGTTTCTCCCGCTCCTGCCCTGGCAGGCGCATGTGAGGAAGGCAGCCAGGAAAGCAGGCAGGCAGCTTTCCCGCATTTCACGCGTTTTCTCTCCCGCAATAGGGCCACAACAGGGCCGAAATAGGGAGAGTATCGCCTTGAAAACCTGTCCGCTGATCCTGACGCTGCTCTGTGCGGCCTGCAATATGACGGTGACGGACGCGAACGACAGCGCGCCGGAGAAGCAGACGAAGGAGACCGCCTCGCGCCCGTCCGCGCCAGCCGGCGATCCCTACGCCTTCGTCATCCTGCCAGAGCCGGTCGGTGCGCCAGCGCGTGCGGATCGGGTGTTGCAGGCGCAGGTGGCGCTGGACAGGGCCGGCTTCTCGCCGGGCGTGCTGGATGGAAAGGAGGGCATGTCCTTCTCCACCGTGCTCAAGGGTTTTCAGGAGGCCAGGGGCCTGCCACCGACGGGGCAATATGATGACGCGACGGCAAAGGCCCTTCTGGGTGACAGGCCGCCTCCTGCCACCTGGCTGGTGAAGATACCCGCCGCCTTTGCCCGCGGCCCGTTCTACGCCATCCCCAGGGATCTCAACGATCAGGCGAAGCTGCCCGCGCTCGGCTATCGCAATCTGCTGGAAAAGCTGGCCGAGCGTTTCCACACCTGGCCGGAGGCGCTGGTCGCGCTCAACCCGCCGAACAGCAGGATCGGGCCAGGCGCCACGGTCCGCGTGCCCGCCATCGCCAACCAGCCGGTCGCCCGGATCGAGGGTGACGAGCGGGGATGGGGCGCGACGCTTGCGAGCCTTGCCGTCGCCCGGGACCAGCCGCAGGCCGACCATATAGTCGTCGACAAGTCGGACGGGGTGCTGAGGGCCTATGACGCCGACAATCGACTCATTGCCCAGCTCCCCGCCACCATGGGGTCGCAGCACGATCCCCTGCCAATCGGAACGTGGGAAATCAAGGGATTGAGCCGCAATCCTGACTTCCATTATAATCCCAACCTGTTCTGGGATGCGGCCTCGACCGATCAGAAGGCGGTGTTGAAGCCTGGTCCCAACGGCCCTGTGGGCGTGGTGTGGATCGACCTTTCCAAACCGCATTATGGCATCCACGGCACGCCCGAGCCGCAGTTGATTGGGCGGACCGAAAGCCATGGCTGTATCCGGCTCACCAATTGGGATGCCGCCCGGCTGGCGCAGATGGTGAAGTCCGGCGTCAAGGCGGTATTCCAGCCATGAGGGCGCGCGGTTGGGCCGGTATCGGCCTGGCCGTGCTGATCGGCGCTGCCGTGCTGCGCAGTTGCGTGCGGATCGTCCCGGCGGGAGCGCCCGAGCCGTCCCGTCCCGCGACGGTGCGGGCAGGGGGATTGCTGATCCCGGTCGAAGGCGTGCCGCCCTCCGCGCTCAACGACAGCTTCACCCAGGCGCGGGCAAGCGGCGCGCGCCCGCATGATGCGATCGACATCATGGCGGCGCGGGGCAGGGCGGTGCTGGCGGCGGCGGACGGACGGATCGAAAAGCTGTTCTGGAGCGGGGAGGGCGGGCGCACGATCTATGAACGGTCGGCGGACGGTCGGCGCATCTATTATTATGCGCATCTGGACAGCTATGCGCCGGATCTCACGGAAGGGCAGGCGGTAAGGCGCGGACAGCGCATCGCAAGCGTCGGCAGCACGGGCAATGCCGATCCGGCGGCGCCGCATCTGCACTTCGCGGTGCATGAAATGCGTCCGGGAGAACCCTGGCATGGGGGGCGGGCGATCAATCCCTATCCGTTGCTGGCGGCAAGGCGATAGGCGCCGCCTCTTGCCCTTTCGCCCTCATCCATGTAAGGGCGCGGCCAGCCTCCAGAGGCCGGCTCTTTTCACCTTCAGACATATAGGCAGGCTCTTCCCATGAAGATCAGCGGCGTCGAGATTCGTCCCGGCAACAACATCGAATATGACGGCAGCCTCTGGCGCGCCGTGAAGATCCAGCATACCCAGCCCGGCAAGGGCGGCGCCTATATGCAGGTGGAACTGAAGAACCTGATCGACGGGCGCAAGAACAATGTCCGCTTCCGTTCCGCCGAGACGGTGGAGCGCATCCGCCTCGACACCAAGGATTTCCAGTATCTCTATGCGGAAGGCGACATGCTCGTCTTCATGGACACGGAAACCTATGAGCAGATCAACCTGCCCCAGGATCTGGTGGGCGACGCATCGGCCTTCCTGCAGGACGGCATGATGGTCATGCTGGAAATGTATGAGGAACGCCCGATCTCCGTGCAGCTTCCCGAAACGGTCGAGGCGACCGTCGTGGAGGCCGATGCCGTGGTGAAGGGGCAGACCGCTTCGGCGAGCTACAAGCCCGCCATCCTCGACAATGGCGTGCGCGTCATGGTGCCGCCGCACATCGTCACCGGCACGCGCATCGTCGTCGACGTGTATGAGCGCGAATATGTGAAGCGCGCGGATTGATATCCGATTCCCCCTCCCGCTGGCGGGAGGGGTCAAGGGGTGGGTGGCGAGCATAAGCGAGCTTCCTGCCCTTTCCGTTTTCAAAAAGGCCGCTGACCCGGCCGCCCACCCCCGGCCCCTCCCTCTGCGGGAGGGGGGAGACAAAAAAATGGTATCGCACTCGGGCCTCTTGACCGTCATGGAACGCGCCGCGCGCAAGGCAGGCTCCAGGCTGCGCCGCGACTTTGGCGAAGTCGAACATCTGCAGGTGTCGCGCAAGGGACCGGCGGACTTCGTGTCCAAGGCCGACCAGCAGGCGGAAAAGACGCTGGTCGAGGAATTGCAGAAGGCCCGGCCCGACTGGGGCTTCCTGCTGGAGGAAGGCGGCGAGATCGCCGGCGACCCCAACAAGCCGCGCTGGATCATCGATCCGCTCGACGGCACCAGCAATTTCCTCCACGGCATCCCGCACTTCGCGATCTCCATCGCAGTCGAGGAGCCGCTGTATGGCGGCAAGCGGGAGGTGACGACCGGCCTCGTCTATCAGCCGGTGACCGACGAAAGCTATTGGGCGGAAAAGAGCAGGGGCGCCTGGCGCCACGACCAGCGGCTGCGCGTTTCGGCGCGGCGTGATCTGGGTGATTGCCTGATCGCCACGGGCATCCCCTTCCTGGGACATGGCGATTTCGCGCAATGGACGCGCATCTTCGGGGCGGTCGCTCCTTCGGTGGCGGGCATCCGGCGGTTCGGCGCGGCATCGCTGGACCTCGCCCATGTCGCCTCCGGTCGCTATGACGGCTTCTGGGAGAGCGGCCTTCAGCCTTGGGACGTCGCGGCGGGCCTGCTGATGGTGCGGGAGGCGGGCGGCTTCGTGTCCGACTTCCGCGGCGGTGACCAGCCGATCGAGCGCAAGGAAGTGATCGCCGGCAACGATGCCATCCACAGCAAATTGCATAAGTTGGTGGCTGGAGCGCTGCGCTGAGGCAGGGCCTTTGATAGCGTGAAGACATAGCAGCAATTGTTGCGAATCATTCTCATGCCTCCGGGCCTTGCTTCGCATATGCAGCGGGCCTAAAGCGCGGCCGTAAATCATTTTCGCCCAGGGGATTCCGTTGGTCGATCTAGCCCAATATCTGCCGATCCTGATCTTTCTCGGGATCGCCTTGCTGCTTTCTAGCGCGTTCGTGTTCCTGCCGATGCTGGTGGGGCGCCTTACCGGCGCGCATCAGCCCGACCCGGCCAAGCTCAGCGAATATGAATGCGGTTTCCCGGCGTTCGAGGAACCGCGCAGCCAGTTCGACGTGCGATTCTATCTCGTCGCGATCCTGTTCATCATCTTCGATCTGGAGGCGGCGTTTCTCTATCCCTGGGCGGTCAGCCTGCAGCAGATCGGCTGGGCCGGCTGGGCGACGATGATGATCTTCATAGCGGAGCTGGTGCTCGGCCTCGTCTATGCGTGGAAGAAGGGAGCACTCGATTGGGAGTAGAACTTGAGCGGCCCGCGCCTGGCACCCTGCTGCCCGCCGGAACCCAGCCCGACCAGGATTTCTTCAACGCGTTGAACAGCGAGGTGAGCGACAAGGGCTTCCTGGTCACCTCGACAGAGGAACTGTTCCAATGGGCCCGCACCGGCTCGCTTTGGTGGATGACCTTTGGCCTCGCCTGTTGCGCGGTGGAGATGATCCACGTCAACATGCCGCGTTACGACATGGAGCGCTTCGGCGCCGCGCCGCGCGCTTCCCCGCGCCAGTCCGACGTGATGATCGTGGCAGGCACCCTGTGCAACAAGATGGCTCCGGCGTTGCGCAAGGTTTACGACCAGATGTCCAATCCGAAATATGTGATTTCGATGGGCAGCTGCGCGAACGGCGGCGGCTATTATCACTACAGCTATTCGGTGGTGCGCGGCTGCGACCGCATCGTGCCGGTCGACATCTATGTGCCGGGTTGCCCGCCGACCGCGGAAGCCCTGCTCTATGGCGTAATGCAGCTGCAGCGGAAAATCCGCCGCATCGGGACGATTGAGCGCTGATATGGGTCATTCTGCTCCTAGAATCGCGACCATAGACGGGATCGCGCAGGAAATCGCCGGCCTGCTGGGATCGATGCTGGTCGAAACCGTCGACCATGCCGATGAGCTGAGCTTCACCGTCGTTCGGGAAAAGCTGGCGGACGCGATGGTCCTGCTGCGCGACCGCGCGCAATATCAGCAGCTGATGGAAATCGCCGGCGTCGACTATCCCGACCGCCCGGAGCGGTTCGAGGTCTGCTATCATCTGCTGAGCGTCACGCGGAACCACCGCGTTCGGGTCAAGGTACAGACCGATGAGGACATGCCTGTTCCCACCGTCACGCACATCTGGCCGGTCGCCGGCTGGCTGGAGCGGGAGGTGTTCGACATGTACGGCGTCATCTTCGAGGGCAATGCCGACCTACGCCGCATCCTGACCGACTATGGGTTCAAGGGCCATCCGCAGCGCAAGGACTTCCCGCTGACCGGCTATGTCGAGATGTGGTATTCCGAAGAGGACAAGCGTGTCGTCTACAAGCCGGTGAAGCTGGCGCAGGATTTCCGCCAGTTCGATTTCATGAGCCCGTGGGAAGGCGCGCAATATGTGCTGCCGGGCGATGAGAAGGCGCCACAGGCGCCCGGAGCTCCAACGCCCGCCGCCGCTCCGCCGACGCCCGCCGCTCCCAAGGGCGGCACGCCCAAGACGACCGATAAGCCAGGCGTCAGCGGGGCAGGGGAGCCGGCCGACAGCGAGGCGAACAAGAAGTCCGAGGACAAGGCCTGATGTCCGATTATCTGGAAAAGCTGGACCATGTTACCGATGCGGCGGACCCGTCGTTCGGCGATACGGAAATCCAGAACTATACGATCAACTTCGGTCCGCAGCATCCCGCTGCCCACGGCGTGCTGCGCCTGGTCATGGAGCTGGACGGGGAGATCGTCGAGCGCTGCGACCCGCATGTCGGGCTGCTGCATCGCGGCACCGAAAAGCTGATCGAATACAAGACCTATCTCCAGGCGCTGCCCTATTTCGACCGGTTGGACTATTGTTCGCCGCTGGGCATGGAGCATAGCTATGTCCTTGCCATCGAAAAGCTGCTGGACCTGGAAGTGCCGCTGCGCGCGCAATATCTGCGCGTGTTTTTCGCGGAACTGACCCGCATCTGCAATCACATGCTGAACCTCGGTTCGCACGTCATGGACGTCGGCGCGATGACGCCGAACCTGTGGCTGTTCGAAATCCGCGAGGATTGCCTCAACTTCTTCGAGCGCGCTTCGGGCGCCCGCATGCATGCGGCCTGGTTCCGTCCCGGCGGCGTGCATCAGGACGTGCCGCTCAAGCTGCTGACCGACATTGCCGACTGGCTCGATACCCGCCTGCCGCGCCTGTTCGAGGATGCGATGAGCCTGGTGGTCGACAACCGCATCTTCAAGCAGCGCAATGTCGACATCGCCGTGGTCAGCAAGGAAGATGCGCTGAAATGGGGCTTCTCCGGCCCGATGATCCGTGGTTCGGGCATCCCCTGGGACATCCGCAAGGCGCAGCCCTATGACGTCTATGACCGCATGGAGTTCGACGTTCCGGTAGGCACCAATTTCGACTGCTACGACCGCTTCATGGTTCGCGTCGAGGAAGTGCGCCAATCCGCGCGGATCATGAAGCAGTGCCTGAACGAAATGCCCGAAGGTCCGGTGGCGAGCTTCGACCGCAAGGTGGTGCCGCCCAAGCGTGGCGAGATGAAGCGCTCGATGGAAGCGCTGATCCACCACTTCAAGCTCTATACGGAGGGCTTCCACGTCCCGGCGGGCGAAGTCTATGTCGCCACTGAAAGCCCCAAGGGCGAGTTCGGCGTCTATCTGGTCGCGGACGGCACCAACAAGCCCTATCGCTGCAAGATCCGCCCGACCGCCTTTTCGCACTTGCAGGCGATGGACTTCATGATGAAGGGCCACATGCTGGCCGATACGACCGCTGTCCTGGGCGCCATGGACATCGTGTTTGGAGAATGTGACCGCTAATGGCTGACGCAGTTCATATCCCGGACGAGGCCGAGACCCGCGCGCGCTGGGGCGCGTTCGCGTGGACGGCCGAAAATGCCGAGCAGGCGAAGAAGGTCATCGCCCGCTATCCCGCCGGGCGTCAGCAGTCGGCGGTGATGCCGCTGCTTGACCTCGCCCAGCGGCAGGTCGGCGCGGAAACCCGGACGCAGGGCTGGCTGCCGGTGCCGGTGATGGAATATATCGCCGACCAGCTCGAAATGCCCTATATGCGCGTTTACGAGGTCGCGACCTTCTACACCATGTACAACCTCGCGCCGGTCGGCCGCTACCATGTGCAGGTGTGCGGCACGACGCCCTGCATGCTGCGCGGTTCGGACGACGTGTTCTCCGCCTGCAAGAACAAGGGGCTGGTCAAGGGCGGTACCACGCCCGACGGTCTCTTCACACTGACTGAGGTCGAGTGTCTGGGGGCCTGCGCCAATGCGCCGATGGTCCAGATCAACGACGATAATTTCGAAGATCTGACCTATGACAGCATGAGCGCGATCCTCGACGATCTCGCCGCTGGCAAGCAACCGAAGATCGGGCCGCAGATCGAGCGTCAGACGAGTGCGCCGGAAGGTGGGCCGACGACCCTCAGGGAAATGGTCAGCGAAAATCACGATTATCGCGGCCAATGGAATGTGGGAGCGGAGGCATGAGCGACGTGATTGCGCCTCTCAGCGACAAGGATCGCATCTTCACCAACGTCTATGGCTTCCAGGACTGGGGCATCGACGCGGCGATCAAGCGCGGCGATTGGGACAATACCAAGAAGCTGCTGGAAATCGGCCAGGACGAGATCATCGAGCGCATCAAGGCGTCCGGCCTGCGCGGCCGTGGCGGCGCTGGCTTCCCGACCGGCATGAAGTGGAGCTTCATGCCCAAGGAAAGCAGGGACGGTCGTCCGAGCTTCCTCGTCATCAACGCCGACGAGTCCGAGCCGGGTAGCTGCAAGGATCGGGAGATCATCCGCCACGATCCGCACAAGCTGATCGAAGGCGCGCTGGTCGCCGGTTTCGCGATGCGCGCGCGCGCGGCGTACATCTATATTCGGGGCGAGTTCATTTACGAGGCGAAGGTGCTCTTCGCTGCCGTCGAGCAGGCCTATGAAAAGGGCTTCCTCGGCAAGAATGCCTGCGGTTCGGGCTATGATTTCGACGTCTTCGTCCATCGCGGCGCGGGCGCCTATATCTGCGGCGAGGAAACCGCGCAGATCGAAAGCCTGGAGGGCAAGAAGGGCCAGCCCCGGCTCAAGCCGCCTTTCCCGGCCGGCGCTGGCCTCTATGGCTGCCCGACCACGGTCAACAATGTGGAATCGATCGCGGTCGCGCCGACCATCCTGCGTCGCGGAGCCGCATGGTTCTCCAGCTTCGGGCGGGAGAACAACAAGGGCACCAAACTCTTCCAGATCAGCGGCCATGTGAACAAGCCCTGCGTCGTCGAGGAATCGATGGGCATCAGCTTCAAGGAACTGATCGACCGGCATTGCGGCGGCATTCGCGGCGGCTGGGACAATCTGCTGGCGGTGATCCCCGGCGGTTCGTCGGTGCCGCTGGTGCCGGCCAAGGAGATCATGGACGCGCCGATGGATTTCGACGGCCTGCGGGCGCTGGGCTCGGGCCTTGGCACCGCCGCCGTCATCGTCATGGACAAGTCGACCGACATCGTCCGCGCCATTTCGCGCCTCTCCTACTTCTACAAGCATGAGAGCTGCGGCCAGTGCACGCCCTGCCGCGAAGGCACCGGCTGGATGTGGCGGGTGATGGAGCGGCTGCGCACCGGCGATGCCGACCAGAGCGAGATCGACATGCTGTTCCAGGTCACCAAGCAGGTCGAAGGCCACACCATCTGCGCGCTCGGCGACGCGGCGGCCTGGCCGATCCAGGGCCTGATCCGGCATTTCCGGCCTGAGATCGAGCGGCGGATCAATGAAAACAAGGGTAACGCCCCGGTCATGGAGGCAGCGGAGTAACCATGCCGAAGGTCAAAGTAGACGGCGTAGAACTCGAAGTTCCGGCGGGCGCGACGGTCCTCCAGGCCTGCGAGCTGGCGGGCAAGGAAATCCCGCGCTTCTGCTATCATGAGCGCCTCAGCATTGCGGGCAATTGCCGCATGTGCCTGGTCGAGGTGAAGCCTGGGCCGCCCAAGCCGCAGGCAAGCTGCGCGCTCCCCGCTGCCGAAAATCAGGAAATCTTCACCCAGACCGAGATGGTGAAGAAGGCGCGTGAGGGGGTGATGGAGTTCCTGCTCATCAATCACCCGCTCGACTGCCCGATCTGTGACCAGGGCGGCGAGTGCGACCTGCAGGACCAGTCGGTGGCCTATGGCCGTGGCGGCAGCCGCTTCGAAGAGAATAAGCGCGCCGTTACCGAGAAATATATGGGTCCGATCGTCAAGACGGTCATGACCCGCTGCATCCAGTGCACCCGCTGCGTGCGCTTTGCCGAGGAAGTCGCGGGCGTGCCGGAAATCGGCGCCATCTATCGCGGCGAGAATATGCAGATCACCACCTATCTCGAACATGCCGCCAAGAGCGAGCTGTCGGGCAATGTGGTCGATCTCTGCCCGGTCGGCGCGCTGACGTCGAAGCCCTATGCGTTCGAGGCGCGTCCCTGGGAACTGAAGAAGACCCACGCCATCGACGTGATGGACGCTGTCGGCACCAACATCCGCCTCGACAGCCGCGGCCGCCAGGTGCTGCGCGCCGTGCCGCGCATCAACGATGATGTGAACGAGGAGTGGGCGAGCGACAAGACCCGGCACAATGTCGACGGGCTGGTCCGCAAGCGTCTCGACAAGCCGTTCGTGCGCAAGGACGGCAAGCTGGTTCCGGTGACCTGGGCAGAGGCCTTTGCCGCCATCGCCGCGGTCCAGCATGGCGGCAGCGTTGCGGCGCTGGCGGGTGACCTGCTCGATTGCGAGACGATGTTCGCCGGCAAGCTGCTGGTCGAACGGCTCGGCGGCACCATGCTGGAAGGGCGTCAGACCGGCCTTGCCTATGACGTGTCCAGCCTGAGCGCGGTCAACTTCAATACCACCCTGAACGGCATCGAGACGGCCGACGTCATCCTGCTGGTGGGCACCAATCTGCGCTGGGAAGCGCCGCTGGTGAACACCCGCATCCGCAAGGCGATCAAGAAGGGCGCCAAGGTCTTCGCTCTCGGCCCGCAGGTCGACCTCACCTACAAGGTCGAATGGCTGGGCAATGACGCCTCGCTGCTCGCGAAGCTTCCGCAAGCAGTGGTGGAAGCCTTCGGCAAGGCCGCGCGTCCGGCGATGATCGTTGGCGGCGGCGTGCTGGCCAAGGACGGCGCACATGGCGACACGCTGGCGCTGGTCGAAACGCTGGGCCTCATCAAGGATGGCTGGAACGGCTATAACGTCCTGCACTTCGCGGCGGCGCGCATGGGCGGGCTGATGCTCGGCTATGCGACGCAGGGCGGCGTCAAGGCGGTGGCGGCGGCCAAGCCGAAGCTGCTTTTCTCGCTCGGCGCGGACGAAGTCGACTATTCGGCGTTCGAGGACAGCTTCAAGGTCTATGTCGGCCACCATGGCGACAAGGGAGCGCATGCGGCGGACGTGATCCTGCCGGGCGCGAGCTATGCGGAGAAGGCAGGCACTTACGTCAACCTGGAAGGCCGCGTGCAGCGTGGCGAAAAGGCCGTGTTCGCGCCGGGCGACGCGCGCGAGGACTGGTCGATCCTGCGGGCCTTGTCGGAAGTGCTGGGCGCGACCCTGCCTTTCGACAGCTTCGAGGCTTTGCGCGCCGAAATGGCCAAGGCGGTTCCCGCGCTGGGCGTCGAGGGCCTGGCCGATTATGGCTGGTCCAGCCCCAGGCTTCCGACCGGCGCCACCGGTGAATTCGGTTCGCCGATCAAGGATTTCTACCTGACCAACGCCATCTGCCGCGCCAGCCCGACGATGCAGCAATGCTCGGCCGAACTGGTCCATGGCGAGACCTATGCGGAGGCCGCAGAGTGACCGCTTTCTTCCAAAGTCTCGGCCTCCCCTTTGAAGGCGCCTGGCTGCTTTCGACGATCATCGGCATTCTGGTGATTGCCCTGCCGCTGATGCTGGCGGTGGCGATGATCATCTATGCCGACCGCAAGATCTGGGCGGCCATGGCGCTGCGCCGTGGTCCCAACGTCGTCGGTCCCTTTGGCCTGCTCCAGTCCTTCGCGGACGGCGCAAAGGTCTTCCTTCAGGAAACCATCATCCCGTCGGCCGCGAACCGCGCGCTCTTCCTGATCGCGCCGATCATCACCTTCACGGTGGCGCTGATCGCCTGGGCGGTGATCCCGTTCCAGGTCGGCGTGGTGGTCGCCAACATCAATGTCGGACTGCTCTACATTCTGGCCGTCAGCTCGCTTGGCGTGTACGGCATCGTGCTGTCGGGCTGGGCGTCCAACTCCAAATATCCCTTCTATTCCGCGATCCGCGCCAGCGCGCAGATGATCTCCTATGAAGTCTCGATCGGCTTCATCCTGGTCTGCGTCGTGCTCTGGGCCGGCAGCTTCAACCTGACCGCGATCGTCGAAAGCCAGAAGGGCTATTATGGCTTCCTGAACGGCAACGGCTTCAACCCGCTGCTCTTCCCGATGGCGATCATGTTCCTGATCTCCGCCATGGCGGAAACCGGCCGCGCGCCGTTCGACCTGACCGAAGCGGAATCGGAACTCGTCGCGGGTTACCAGACCGAATATTCGTCCATGGCCTTCGCGCTCTTCTGGCTCGGCGAATATGCGAACGTCATCCTGATGTGCGCGCTCAACGCGATCCTCTTCTGGGGCGGCTATCTGCCGCCGCTCGACTGGGCGCCGCTTTATTATGTGCCGGGCATCATCTGGCTGCTCGCCAAGATCGCCTTCTTCTTCTTCGTCTTCTCCTGGGTGAAGGCGACGGTGCCCCGCTACCGTTACGACCAGCTGATGCGGCTGGGTTGGAAGATCTTCCTGCCGACCTCGCTCTTCTTCGTCTTCCTGGTTTCGGGCTTCCTCATGTTCACGCGTTACGGAGGCGCTCAATGAGCCTCGGCTACTACGTCAAATCCTTCACCCTCTGGGAGTTCGTGAAGGCGCACGCCCTGACCTTGAAATATTTTTTCAAGCCCAAGGCGACGATCAACTACCCCTATGAGAAGAACCCGATCTCGCCGCGGTTCCGGGGCGAGCATGCGCTGCGCCGCTACCCCAATGGGGAAGAGCGCTGCATCGCGTGCAAGCTGTGCGAGGCCATCTGCCCGGCGCAGGCGATCACCATCGAGGCGCAGCCGCGCGAGGACGGCAGCCGTCGCACCACGCGCTACGACATCGACATGACCAAGTGCATCTATTGCGGCTTCTGTCAGGAAGCCTGCCCGGTGGACGCGGTCGTCGAGGGTCCGAACTTCGAATTCTCGACCGAAACCCGCGAGGAGCTGATCTACGACAAGGCCAAGCTCCTTGAAAATGGTGACAAGTGGGAGCGCGCGATCGCCGCGAACCTTGCCGCCGATGCACCCTACCGTTAAGCCGCAGCCGCCGAAGGGGAACATGATCCTGTGATTCACGTGCTTGCCTTTTACCTGTTCGCCGCGATCGTGGTGTGCAGCGGCGCGCTTACGATCCTGTCGCGCAATCCGGTTCATTCGGTGCTGTGGCTGATCCTCGCTTTCTTCAACGCGGCGGGGCTGATGGTCCTGCTGGGTGCTGAATTCATCGCGATGCTGTTGGTCATCGTCTATGTAGGGGCGGTCGCCGTGCTGTTCCTGTTCGTGGTCATGATGCTTGACATCGACTTCGCCGAACTGCGTGCCGGTTTCGTTGATTATCTTCCCTTCGGGCTGCTGATCGCGCTGGTGCTGCTGGCGGAGATCGTGCTGGGCATCGGCCTCTGGCGTGCCGGGCCCATCGAACTGGCGCAGCGCGCGGCGCCGATGAAGCCGGAGCTCAGCAATATCCAGGCGATCGGGACGCTGCTCTATACGCGCTACATCTTCCTGTTCGAAGCGGCGGGCATAGTCCTGCTGGTGGCGATGATCGGCGCGATCGTGCTGACCCATCGTGCCCGTGGCGGCGTGCGCGGCCAGAACATCGCCCGCCAGAATCGCCGTCGTCCCGAAGACGCCGTGCGTAACGTCAATCAGCCAGTCGGGCAGGGGGTGGAGCTGTGATCGGCCTTCAGCACTATATGGTGGTCAGCGCGATCCTCTTCGTGATGGGGGTGCTGGGCATCTTCATCAACCGCAAGAATGTCATCATCATCCTGATGGCGATCGAGTTGATCCTGCTCAGTGTGAACATCAACCTTGTCGCCTTCAGCGCCTTCCTCGGCGATCTGGTCGGACAGGTGTTCAGCATGTTCGTGCTGACCGTCGCGGCGGGTGAGGCGGCCATCGGCCTTGCCATCCTCGTCATCTATTTCCGCGGTCGCGGCACCATCGCCGTCGACGATGTCAATCGGATGAAGGGCTAAAGCTCGATGATCCAGCTTATCGTCCTTCTCCCCTTGCTGGCTGCTGCCATCGCCGGCCTTGGCAACAAGGCGCTTGGCAAATTGCCGGCGAAGATCGTCACCACCGGCGCGCTCTTTGCCTCCTGCGCGATGAGCTGGCCGATCTTCATCAGCTTCCTGACCGGCCATGCCGAACCCTATGTGGCGCCGGCCTTCACCTGGATCCAGTCAGGCAGCTTCGACGCGCAATGGGCCCTGCGGGTCGACACGATGACCGCGGTCATGCTGGTGGTGATCACCAGCGTGTCGAGCCTCGTCCACCTCTACAGCTGGGGCTATATGGAGGAGGAGCCGGACCAGCCGCGCTTCTTCGCCTATCTGTCGCTCTTCACCTTCGCGATGCTGATGCTCGTGACGGCGAACAACCTGCTTCAGATGTTCTTCGGCTGGGAAGGCGTGGGCCTTGCCTCCTATCTGCTGATCGGCTTCTGGTTCCGCAAGCCATCGGCCAATGCCGCCGCGATCAAGGCGTTCGTCGTCAATCGCGTCGGTGACCTTGGCTTCATGATGGGGATTTTCGGTACCTATCTGGTGTTCAACACCATCTCGATCCCGGAAATCCTTGCGGCAGCGCCCTCCATGGCGGGTTCGACCATCGGTTTCCTCGGTCACCGTTTCGACACCATGACCGTGCTTTGCCTGCTGCTGTTCATCGGCGCGATGGGCAAGTCGGCGCAGCTTGGCCTCCACACCTGGCTGCCAGACGCGATGGAAGGCCCGACCCCGGTGTCGGCGCTGATCCACGCCGCGACCATGGTGACCGCTGGCGTGTTCATGGTGTGCCGCCTGTCACCCATGTTCGAAACCTCGCCGACGGCGTTGGGTTTCGTGACCTTCATAGGCGCGGCGACCTGCCTGTTCGCGGCGACCGTGGGTACGGTGCAGAACGACATAAAGCGCGTCATCGCCTATTCGACCTGTTCGCAGCTTGGCTATATGTTCTTCGCGGCGGGCGTCGGCGCCTATGGCGCGGCGATGTTCCACCTCTTCACCCATGCCTTCTTCAAGGCGTTGCTCTTCCTGGGCGCCGGTTCGGTCATCCACGCGATGCACCATGAGCAGGACATGCGTTACTATGGCGCACTTAGGAAGGAGATCCCGATCACCTTCTGGACGATGACGCTGGGCACGCTCGCCATCACGGGCGTCGGCATCCCGCTGGCCGGTTATGGCTTTGCCGGCTTCTATTCGAAGGATGGCATTCTCGAAGCGGCCTATGCTTCGGGCGGATCGGGCGTTGGCGCCTATCTGGTCGGCGTGTTCGCGGCTTTGCTCACCAGCTTCTACAGCTGGCGCCTGGTGTTCCTGACCTTCTTCGGCAAGCCTCGCTGGGCCGCTTCGGAACATATCCAGCATGCCGTCCACGGCCATCATGAGGGTGTGGACGAAGAGGACGGCCATGGTCACGATGCCCATGCCCACGGTCATGACGATCATGACCACCATGCTCATGAGCAGACCGGCACGGCGGGCTATCATCCACACGAAAGTCCGTGGGTGATGCTGATCCCGCTGGTGTTGTTGAGCCTGGGCGCGGTGTTTGCCGGCTTCCTCTTCCATGACCAGTTCATCGGTCCGGAAGGCGGCATCGAGTTCTGGAAGGGCGCGCTCGCGTTCGACAGTCACCTGATGCATGCGAGCCATGAAGTTCCGACCTGGGTCAAATTCGGTCCCTTCGCGGTGATGATCACCGGCCTCGCGATCGCCTGGCTGAGCTACATTAAGAACACTGACTGGCCGCGGCGTTTCGTCGCCACCTTCGGCGCGCTGTACCAGTTCCTGCTCAACAAATGGTATTTCGACGAGCTGTACCATTTCCTGTTCGTCAAGCCTGCCTTCGCCATCGGCCGCTTCTTCTGGAAGTTCGGTGATGTGGGCTTCATCGATCGCTTCGGCCCGAATGGTCTGGCTGCGCTGGTCGTGCAGGGCAATAAAGTCACCCGTCGGCTTCAGTCCGGCTACCTCTACACTTACGCGCTGGTGATGCTGATTGGCCTCGCCGCGGCCGCAACCTGGGCGATGACACGATAATGGACGGCTTCCCCATCCTTTCCCTGATGATGGCAGTGCCGATGGCGGGGGCCATCGCCTGTCTCTATGCAGGAGCCAGTCAGGCGCGTTTGATCGCGCTGGTGGCGACGCTGGTCGATCTCGTCCTGGGCGTCGTGCTCTGGATGAATTTCGACCAGTCGGGCACGGCGGCCCAGTGGCAGTTCCAGGAATATGCGCCGATCTTCGGCCGCTTCGCCTGGGCGTTGGGCATCGATGGCATCGCGCTGGTGTTGATCATGCTGACGGTGTTCCTGATGCCGATCTGCATCGGGGCGAGCTGGCTCGCGATCGAGAAGCGCGTCGGCGAATATATGGCGGCCTTCCTGTTCATGGAGGTGCTGATGATCGGCGTCTTCACGGCGCAGGATCTCTACCTTTTCTATATCATGTTCGAAGCCGGCCTGATCCCGATGTACCTCATCATCGGCATCTGGGGCGGGGCGGATCGCATCTACGCTTCGTACAAATTCTTCCTCTACACGCTGCTCGGCTCGGTGCTGATGCTGATCGCGATGATGTGGATGGTGCATGAAGCGGGCACGACCGACATCCCGACATTGATGGCCTATAATTTCGACCCGCATGTCCAGGTCTGGCTGTGGCTCGCCTTCTTCGCCAGTTTCGCGGTGAAGATGCCGATGTGGCCGGTCCACACCTGGCTCCCCGACGCGCACGTGCAGGCGCCGACGGCGGGGTCGGTCATTCTGGCCGGTGTGCTGCTGAAAATGGGCGGCTACGGCTTCATCCGCTTCTCGCTGCCGATGTTCCCCGAAGCGTCCGCGCAACTCGCGCCGCTGGTCTGGGGCCTCTCGATGGTCGCGGTCGTCTATACCAGCCTCGTCGCGCTGGTTCAGTCCGACATGAAGAAGCTGATCGCCTATTCGTCGGTCGCGCATATGGCCATCGTCACCGCCGGCCTGTTCGCGTTCAACCAGGCGGGCATCGAAGGCGCGATGATGGTGATGCTGGGCCATGGCCTGGTGTCGGGCGCGCTCTTCCTCTGCGTCGGCGTCATCTACGACCGGCTGCATACCCGCGAGATCAGCCGTTATGGCGGCCTCAGCATCAACATGCCGAAATATGCGGTTCTGTTCATGCTGTTCACCATGGCGTCGGTCGGTTTGCCGGGCACCAGCAACTTCGTGGGCGAATTCCTCTCGCTGATGGGCATCTATCAGGCGTCGAGCTGGGTCGCACTGGTCTGCACCACCGGCATCATTCTGGGCGCGGCCTATATGCTCTATCTCTATCGCCGCATCTGCTATGGCGAGCAGAAGAATGCGGACGCGGCCGCCATGCCCGATCTGTCGATGCGCGAAGTCTGGCTGCTGGCGCCGATTGCCGCCGCCGTGCTATGGATGGGCATCTATCCCGAGAGCTTCTTGGCGCCCATGCGGTCCGACATCCGTGCGCTTGAAGCGCGCATCGCCTCTGCCGCGCCTGCGGGAGACTCCAAGATCAAAATGGGTCCGGCCATCCCGGCTGCGGAGGCCCATCATGAAGAAGCTGCTGCCGCGCATGGGGAGGCGCACTGATGATTGATTCCGCTTCCCTTCTGGCAGTCCTGCCGGAACTCATCCTGACGGCCGGTGGCCTGATCCTGATGCTGGTCGCGGCCTATGGCGGTGATGCGACGGCCCGCGTCATCAACTGGCTGTCGGTGCTGACGCTGGCGGTTGCGGGCGTGGCGCTGTCCTGCTCGCTCGCCCATGGGCCGGTGGCCTTTGACGGGCTGGTGCGGGCCGACGCCTTCTCGGTCTTTGCGAAGGCGCTGATCTATGGCGCAGCGGCGGCGGCGATCCTGCTGGCGCCTCGCTATTTCATCACCGGCGGGGCGCTGCGTCCCGAATATCCGATCCTGATCCTCTTCGCCTCCATCGGCATGGGGATGATGGTGTCGGCAGGCGACATGCTGACGCTCTATGTCGGCCTCGAAATGAACAGCCTTGCCTCCTATGTGCTGGCGAGCTTCATGCGTCAGGATGAACGCTCCTCCGAAGCGGGCCTCAAATATTTCGTTCTCGGTTCGCTGGCGAGCGGCATCCTGCTCTACGGCATTGCGCTGCTCTACGGTTTCACCGGCAGCACCGCGTTCGACGGCATTGCGGTCGCGCTGGGCGATGGCGTGTCGAAGGGCGAGCTGTTCGGCCTGGTGTTCGTGCTCGCGGGCCTGGCGTTCAAGATCAGCGCCGTGCCGTTCCATATGTGGACGCCGGACGTGTACGAAGGCGCGCCGACGCCGGTCACGACCTTCTTCGCCAGCGCGCCGAAGGTTGCGGCCATGGGCCTCACCGTCCGCGTCGCGATAGAGGCGCTCGGTCCGGCCGGACTTGACTGGCAGCAGGTGGTGATCTTCGTGGCGCTCGCCTCGATCCTCTTCGGCGCGGTCGCGGCTATCGGCCAGACCAATATCAAGCGCCTGATGGCCTATTCGTCGATCAACAATGTCGGCTTCGCGCTGATCGGTCTCGCTGCCGGGACGCCTGCCGGCGCGGCGGCGACGATGAGCTATATGGCGATCTACGTGGTCATGACCATCGGCGGTTTCGCCTGCATCCTGCAGATGCGCGATGCGGATGGTCGTCCGGTCGAGACCATTGCAAGCCTTGCCGGCCTGTCGCGCTCCCGCAAGGGACTGGCGGCGGCGCTGGCGATCTTCATGTTCTCCATGGCTGGCATTCCGCCGCTCTTCGGCTTCTGGGCGAAGTTCCTGGTGTTCGACGCGGCAGTGGCGGCCGGCCTGACGGCACTGGCCGCCTTCGGCATCGCCATGTCAGTGATCGGCGCCTTCTATTATCTGAAGGTCATCAAGACGATGTATTTCGATGAGCCGGCGGCGCCCTATGAAGCGCGCGGCGGTGCTGTCGAGAATATCATCCTGACGGCATGCGCCGCAGTGATCGTCCTTGGTTACTTCCTCAATCCCGTCCTCGACAAGGCGAGCGCGGCGGCAGCGGCGTCGCTGTTCTGACCGAGCTTCGCTTCGTTGCGGAGACTGGCTCCACCAATGCCGACATGCTTGCATTGGTGGGGCAAGGCGCTTCTGAGGGCTGTTGGCTGCGCGCGGGGCGGCAGACCGGCGGACGCGGTCGAATGGGACGCCATTGGGAAAGTCCTGAAGGCAATCTCTACTGCTCGACCGTGATCCGCCTGCGAGATGGCGATCCCCCGCCGCATACGCTGGCCCTGGTCGCGGCCAATGCTGTCCATGCCCTGCTGGCGCCGCTTTGCGCGGGAGAAGTGCGGATCAAATGGCCCAATGACGTGCTGGCCGACGGCGCGAAGATCGCCGGTATCCTGCTCGAACGGACCGGCGATGCCGTTGTCGCCGGGATTGGCATCAATGTGACGGGGCATCCGGTCGGACTGGACCGGCCAGTGACCAGCCTCCTTGCGCAGGGAATGCCGGATGGCGACGCGGCCGCGCTGCAGGTCCGGCTTGCCGAGCTTTTTGCCCATTGGCTGGCGATCTGGCGGGTGCAGGGGCTGGATCCGGTGCGCGCGCACTGGCTCGCCAACGCGCATCCCGCCGGCACGCTGATGCGGGTGGTGCCGCCCGACGGCGCGACGGTCGAAGGCAGCTTCGATACCCTTGACCGCGACGGCATGCTGATCCTGCGCTTGGCGAACGGTGAGAGCCGTGCCATTCATGCCGGCGATATCCTTCTCATCTGACATCGGGGATCGGCCATGCTTCTCGCGATCGACGCGGGTAACACCAATGTGGTTTTTGCGCTGCTCGAAGGGCGGGATATACGCGCCCGCTGGCGGATCGCGACAGATCCCCGGCGCACGGCCGACGAATATGCGGTGTGGCTGAACCAGCTTCTGATGCTGGAAGGCTACAGGATCGCGGATGTCGAGGCGGTGATCATAGCGACCGTCGTCCCGCGCGCGCTGCACAATCTCCAGGTGCTGGCGGAGAAATATTTCAAGACGACGGCGCTTCTTGCGGGCCAGGCGCCAGTGGAGTGGGGCATTCAACTGGACGTCGCCGAACCGGCGTCGGTCGGTGCGGACCGGGTTGTAAATGCCATCGCCGCGCACCATCTTCATGCCGAAGACCTGATCGTCATCGATTTCGGCACGGCCACGACCTTCGACGTCATCGACTATCACGGCGCCTACAAGGGCGGCATCATCGCGCCGGGCATCAACCTGTCGCTGGACGCGCTGGTTGCTGCGGCCGCGAAGTTGCCGAAGATCGCGATCGCCCCGCCGGAAAACCGATCGGTCATCGGCCGCACCACGGAAGCGCAGATGCATATCGGCGTATTCTGGGGATATGTGGCGATGATGGAAGGGCTGGTCGCTCGTATTCGCGCCGAAATCGGCCGTCCTTCGAAGGTGATTGCAACCGGGGGCCTCGCGGTCCTCTTCGACGACAATAGCGATATTTTCGATGCGATCGCGCCCGATCTCACGATCCAGGGCCTCGCATTGCTGTATGAACGGAGTTTGAAATCAGAATGACACCTGGAAATGAGCTGATCTTCCTGGCCCTTGGCGGTTCGGGGGAGATTGGCATGAACGTCAATCTATATGGTTGCCAGGGCAAATGGGTGATGGTCGACCTGGGCCTGACCTTTGCCGATCCCGCTTATCCCGGCGTGGAACTGGTGCTGCCGGACCTGAGCTTCATCGAGGATCGGAAGGATGACCTGCTGGGCATCGTCCTGACCCATGGGCATGAGGACCATATCGGCGCCATACCCTATCTCGCGGCGGATCTCGGCGTGCCGCTCTACGCGACGCCGTTCACCGCGGGGCTGATCCGGCTGAAGCTGGAAGAGGAAGGGCTGACGGCGGAGGTCGAACTCAACGTCATCGACAATGAGGGCAGCTTCGCGCTGGGGCCGTTCGGTTTCCGCTATGTGCCGCTTGCCCACTCGATTCCCGAGGGCAATGCGGTGCTGATCGACACGCCTTTTGGAAAGGTCTTCCACACCGGCGACTGGAAGCTGGATGAGACGCCGCTGCTGGGCCAGCCCTCGACACCGGAGGAATTGACGGCGATCGGCGACGAGGGCGTGCTGGCGCTGGTGTGCGACAGCACCAATGTCTTCAATCCGGAGGCGAGCGGGTCGGAGGGCGATGTCCGCGAAGGACTGATGGAGACGATCAGGGGCGCGAAGGGGCGCGTGCTTGTCACCACCTTCGCCTCCAATGCCGCCCGCCTGCAGACCCTGGGCGAGGTCGCCAACACCGTCGGGCGCAAGCTCTGCGTGGCCGGGCGCTCGCTCGACCGGATCATCTCGACGGCGCGGACGGCTGGCTATCTCCGGGATTTCCCGCCCACCGTCGATTGGGACGATGCCATGGCACTGCCGCATGATGAGGTGATGATCATCGCCACGGGCGGGCAGGGGGAGGCGCGGGCGGCCTTGTCGCGCATCGCCTTCGACAGCCATCCGATCAAGCTGGGCGAGGGCGATCTGGTCGTCTTCTCCTCCAAGCAGATTCCGGGCAATGAAATCGCCATCGGCCGCATCCAGAATGCGCTGGCGGCCAAGGGCGTGCTGATGGTCACCGACCGCCAGGCGGAGGTCCACGTATCGGGCCATCCGGGGCGGCCGGAGCTGGAGGCCATGTATCGCTGGGTGCGGCCGCAGATATTGCTGCCGGTCCATGGCGAGCGGCGGCATATGGCGGAACAGGCCCGCCTGGGCCTGGCGAGCGGCGTGCCCCGTGCGGTGGTCCAATCCAATGGCGATGTGCTGCGGCTCGCGCCCAACGGGCCGGAGATTATCGGCAATCAGGGGACAGGGCGACTGGTGCTGGATGGCGACGTCATCCTGCCGGCTGACGGCGCGACGATGAACGAGCGGCGCAAGGTCGCGCTGCATGGCCAGATCAGCGTCGCGGTGGCGCTGGACGGCAAGGGCAGGGTCATCGGTTCTCCGGCCTTGCGCACCCAGGGCGTGCCTGTGGAGGAAGACAAGGCCGCCTTTCTTGAGGAAGCTGCCGAAGAGGCGGCGGGCGCCATTGCCAAGGGATCGCAGGAAGAAGAGGCGCTTCGCGAGCGGGTAAGGCTGGCGGTACGGCGCACCGCGACGCGCTGGACCGGCAAGAAGCCGGTGGTGGACGTGCTGCTCATTAGGGCCTAAGCCTGCGCCCATGAACTGGTATGCCAGCTTTGCGATATATATATTGTTCTGGGTGATCAGCGCCTTCATCGTGCTGCCCTTCGGCATCCGCACGCCCGATGAAACGGGTGAGGTCCTGCACCCGGGACAGGCGGACAGCGCGCCGAGCAATTTCCGCCCCGGCAGCGTGGCGATTCGCGCGACGATCCTCTCGGCTGCCCTGTTCGGCCTCTATTACGCCAATTATGTCGAAGGCTGGGTCACGCTGGAGCGCTTCACGCATATCAGCTGAAAGTCAGGCTGACGTCGCCTGATCAAGCGCCCTGAGCGAGTGCCGCCAGGAAATTCAGCCGGCGGCGATCACCATCATGTGCATCCGCGCCCTTATGCGGAAGCCAAGCGTTTCGTAGAGCGCCACTGTCGCCTCATGCGCGGCATAGGCGTGGAGAAAGGGCGTTTCGCCGCGTTGCAGCATGGCGCGAGCGACGACCTGCATCAGCGCTTTCGCATGGCCCCGTCCGCGATGGTCGGGGTGGGTGCAGACGCCGCTGACCTCGGCAAAGCCCGGCACGCGCATCCGCTCGCCGGCCATGGCGATCAGCCTGCCTTCTTCCCTGATACCGACGAAACGGCCAAGACGATGGGTGAGGGGCAGGAACGGCCCGGGCTTCGTCATCAGGGCAAGGGCACGCATCTCCGCGGCATCCTGGTCAGTCAGAACGGCCGGTTCCAGGGCAGGGGCCTCGCCGGCAATATCTTCCGCCACCATCTGCGCCAGCATCGCCTCCCGGATCAGGCGCGTACCCGGTGGGGGGCTTTGCGGCTCGGGTTCCACGATCCACAACTCGCCCCCTTCGGGCACCAGGGCAGCCAGCGCCGCCTGCGCTGCGGGGCTGCCGTCGACCGCGGCGGCGAATGGGCCATAACGCGGGTCGATCCGCAGCGCGAACCCATCCCCTTCGGCCAATGACGCCCAGCCGCTGTTGAGGGCGTGCCAGATGGGGCGGTGAAGAGGATGGAATGACATGATGGCGCCATTTTCCTGGTTGGAGTCCGGGAAAGCAAGCCCTTGCTGCATCACCCTGCCGGATCATCCTCAATGCCCGATCGATTCCGTAACGATCCCCTTTTTTACGGCACTTCCGGGCGCGCCGATTTACCAAATGGAAATCATGTTTGGGCAATGGTGGTGCCAACGTGTCACGCCCTGGACGAAACTTGATCGCATTCTTGCGCGGGCGCATGACGCCCGACACTCAGCAAAGTGCTGAAGTGCAAGCGAATCTCGTCAAATCTCTCTACGCTTCCCCGGCTTCCCTGATGATCGGCGCGGTCGCCGGCGGTGCGCTTGGGCTGGTGATTGCCTGGCATGCGCACCTCACCGCCATCACCGTGATCGCGATCCTGATCTGCCTCGTCGGCCTCAGCCGGTCGATTTCGGCGGTCTATTTCCAACGGCAGCTTGCCCACCAAACAGGCGTGACACAGCCGATCTGGGGTCTGGCTTATGAATTGGGAGCATGGTGCTACGCCGCGCTTCTGGGCATATTGACGTTCGCGACCTTGCTCATGTCGCCGGATGCCACGCTCCATGTTCTGGCCGTTTGTCTGGTGGCATCCTATTCCGGTGGTATCTCCGGTCGTAATGCGGGTCGCATTCATGTTGCCGTGGGCCAGACATGTCTCTCTTTGCTGCCAACATCGCTGGGCCTCGTTCTTGCAGGAGGGATCGGCTATAAAGTTCTTGGAATCCTTTGCTTTTTGATGATCTTCGCCATGGCGGACATCACCAAGACGACGCACCGCATCGTGCTGGAGGCGTTGCAGGGCAAATATGAGAAATCCCAGCTCGCCACCAAGTTCGAGCGGTTGGCCCGGTTCGACAGCCTGACCGGCGTCGAAAATCGCATGGCGATGCAGATGCGCTTGCGCGAACTGTTCGACGGACGACGATCCAGTCACGATCCGATGGCGGTGTTCTGGATGGATCTCGATCGCTTCAAGGAAATCAACGACTCCCTTGGACATATGATCGGCGACCAGCTCTTGTGCAGGGTCGCCGAAAGACTGTCTCATGCGCTGGACGGGCGCGGCCATGTCGCGCGCTTTGGCGGAGACGAATTCGTGCTGATCTGTCCGGACGCGGACCGGCAGGATGCGGAGTTGATTGCCCGTGATGTCATGGGGGAATTCACCCATGACTTCGACGTGGGCGGCTATACGCTGGGCGTGACTGCCTCCATGGGGATAGCTGTTGCACCGGGAGACGGCGGCGATAGCGACGAATTGCTTCAGCATGCGGACATGGCGCTCTACCAGGCGAAGCATGCCGGGCGAAATCGTCACGCGCATTTCACCTGGTCGATGAAGGAGCGGCAGAACCGGACCTATGAGCTGGAAATGGGTCTGCGCAGCGCCATGGCGAACAATGAACTTATGCTGCACTACCAGCCGATCTTCGATACGAAGACGGGCAAGATCGCGATCTGCGAAGCGTTGATGCGCTGGGACCATCCGACGCTCGGCCGTATTTCTCCGGCGGAGTTTATTCCTATCGCGGAAAGCTGCTCGATGATCGAGCCGATCACTGCCTGGGCATTGGAACGAGCCTGCCAGGACGCGATGGAATGGGATGAGAATGTCCGCGTCGCGGTCAATATATCCCCGGCGCTGATCAAGAGTGACGGCCTGCCCCGTGCGGTGATCGCGGCGTTGATGCTATCGGGGCTGAAGGCTCGCCGGCTCGAGCTGGAAGTGACCGAGTCGATCTTCCTGGAGGATAGCGGCCGGACCAACCTCATCCTGTCCGACCTCCAGCGCATTGGCCTGCGGCTGGCGCTGGACGATTTCGGGACGGGCTATTCCTCCCTCGGCTATCTGCGGGACTATGCCTTCGACACGATCAAGGTCGACCAGAGCTTCATGCGCGGCGTGGATGGCAATTCACGCCATAGGGCGATCGTCCAGTCGGTTGCCTATCTGGCCCATTCTCTGGACGTGGAAACGGTGGCCGAGGGGATCGAGACCGATGATCAACTGCGCTGCGCCCGTGAGATGGGCTTCACCAATGTCCAGGGCTTCGTGCTGAGCCGGCCGATTCCCGCAGCGCAGGTGCTGAGGATGATGCAGAGCATGGATAGCGAGAGCGGCAGCATTGCCATGCTGCAGGACAGGCGCCGCGCCTGATCCTATCTGTGCAAGCGGGTCTGGGCCGAAGCCAGGCGGCGCATCATCCGCACGCTCTTCAGGTCGAGCTTGAGCGCCGTGGCGGCCCAGTTCTCGACAATGTCCTTTAGTTCCTCATATTCCAGGGGATGAACGCGCCGGCCCGCCTGGAACACGCCAACATGACCGGCGTGGTGAGGCAGGGTGGCGGCTATATAGTCGCGCACGGCCTGTTCGCCCTCGCCATCCTCCACCAACGTGTGGACGATGCCCATGTCGTACATCTCCTGCGCGGTGAAGACCTTGCCTGACAGGATCATCCGTTCGGCCGCAATTCGACCCAGCTTGCGTGACAGGATGGAATATGCCCCCATGCCCGGGAAGAGGCCAAACAGCATTTCGGGCAGGCCGAAGCGCGCGCTGCGTTCGGCAATGGCGACATCGAAGCAAAGCAAGGCTTCGAAGCCGCCGCCCAGGGCATCTCCCTGCGCCAGTGCAATCGAGACGACGGGCAGGTCACCATTGCGCCAGGTGCGATGCACCACATCAATGCAGGCATGGCCATAGTCGACGAGGCCGGGCAGATCCCCGCGCTCAATGCAGCCGGCGAACAGTTCCAGGTCTCCGCCCAGGTTGAAAACGCCGGGAAAGCGGGAACCCGCGACCATATACTTTACCGGCAGCTTGCCTGCGTCGAAGAGTCGCTTTGTCTCCACGTACCAATAGCGCACGTCCCGTAACATGGCGGGGCTGAAATTCGGTCGATTCGTAGGTGTCATGAACGCCCAGAGCGTGGCCGCATCGGGCTCCCATCTGACATCGATCTGGCCCAGGTCGAACATCGAAGACGTGCCGATATCCGGCGCGGTCACCAGGCTTTCCGTTACGGCAACCAAGGCCGCATCCTCCTCTGCCGGAAGATGGGCGGGCGTCAGGTCATCCATATGTTCGCGCGCGGAATTAAATCGCCCGGAATCAACCATATGAGCCCCCAAATTACGACTGCCAGCAAACAAAACAGGGTTGCGGCGCTTATGCAATCGCGGCGGTGCAGATTGTTCCGGAATTAACCAATTAATCGGCGCAAGTTGCGAAAACATCACGTTATATCAGCATTTAATCGCTGAATGTTGCATTTGTGCAACATTCACGTCATGGGGGCAAGCGACCGAAAATCGCTTCAGCCTTTTGTTAACCTTTATTAATTACCCCTCCGAGTCATGAACACGCACCGAACCGACAGGCAGCTTGTGACGCTGCTGCTGCACGACGCGCAAGGGGAGTCATGGCAGCTCAGCCTGGCTGCCGACTGCCTGGGCTTCATCGGCAATTATCGCCGCGTCGAAGGCTTCAACATAGACGCCATCGTGGCGCTGGACGGCTTGCGCAAGAAGGGGTGAACCCCCGCTTTGCGACCTTGTCTGGCGCGTCTTTGGACCGTACAGCGCGGGTCGTGACCCATTCCCGCTTTTCCTTTTCGATCGCCGCGACTGACGGCAAGGCCCGCACCGGCGCCATCCAGATGCGCCGGGGCGAGATTCGCACACCCGCTTTCATGCCCGTGGGCACCGCTGCCACGGTCAAGGCAATGCGCCCGGCCGAGGTGCGTGCGACCGGTGCCGACATCATCCTGGGCAACACCTATCACCTGATGCTTCGCCCTGGCGCGGAACGCGTGGCCCGCCTGGGTGGGCTGCACGGTTTCATGGGCTGGGACCGCCCGATCCTGACCGATAGCGGCGGTTACCAGGTGATGAGCCTCAGCGCGCTGACGAAGATGAGCGAGGATGGCGTAGCCTTCTCCAGCCATATCGACGGGTCAAGGCATATGCTGACCCCTGAGCGATCGATGGAGATCCAGCGGTTGCTGGACAGCGACATCGTCATGGCCTTCGACGAATGTACACGGAACGGCTGCACCCATGACGAGGCGGCCAAGTCCATGGAGCGTTCGATGCGCTGGGCGAAGCGGTCGCGCGACGGCTTCGACGCGGGGGGCGAGCATGCCGAACGCGCCGCCTTGTTCGGTATCCAGCAGGGGTCGCTGGATGAGGGGCTGCGGCGGACTTCAGCGGAAAAGCTGATCGATATCGGGTTCGACGGCTATGCCGTGGGCGGCCTTGCGGTGGGTGAGGGGCAGGAGGCGATGTTCGCCACGCTCGATTTCGCCCCCGGCATGCTGCCCGTCGACAAGCCGCGCTATCTGATGGGCGTGGGCAAGCCCGATGACATTGTCGGTGCCGTGGAGCGCGGGATCGACATGTTCGACTGCGTCCTGCCGACGCGCAGCGGGCGCAACGGACAGGCGTTCACATGGGCCGGACCGCTCAATATCCGCAACGCCCGCTTCGCAGAGGATAGGGGGCCGCTCGATCCCCGCTGCGCCTGCCCCGTCTGCGCGACCTGGAGCCGCGCCTATCTGCATCATCTGGTCAAGGCCGGAGAAATGCTGGGCGCGATG
The DNA here is from genome assembly GCF_040676365.1 of Sphingobium sp. LMA1-1-1.1. Classification (NCBI taxonomy): domain Bacteria; kingdom Pseudomonadati; phylum Pseudomonadota; class Alphaproteobacteria; order Sphingomonadales; family Sphingobiaceae; genus Sphingobium; species Sphingobium sp. LMA1-1-1.1. The sequence continues at coordinate 886,249 of NZ_JBEGHS010000001.1, read as the reverse complement.
CTGATGACGCAGCATAATATCCATTTCTACCAGGCGCTGATGCAGGAAATCCGCGACAGCATCGCCGCTGGGCGCTTTGCGCGCTTCGCGGCTGATTTCCGGCGGGATTATCAGCGGGCCTGACGGCCTGACGCCTTGGGAATTCGCGCAATGTGCCGGATGGATGGCCTTCCCGGCGGCTATTGCAGCACGGTGATGGCGATCGCATAGTCGCCGGTGTCGGGGTCATGATCCAGCGGCGCGCGCAACTGGCGCGACAAGCCGGTAAGCACGCGGCCATAGCGTTCCTCCAGCCGCGCGGTCATGTCCGGCGATCCGCGCAGCGCAGGGGACAGGATATGGAGAACCGCCCGGTCCGTCCGGCCCTGTTCCAGCTGCACGGATATGCGCATGGCCGTGCGTGGATCGGACAGCATGGCGAGTTCCACCAGTTCGGTCAGCAGGAAGGCGACCGGCACGGCCACATCCTGGCTGATATGCAGATTGTCGCTGTCGATCTGAATGCCGAATCGGCGCGCTTCGGCCGGGGCAGTGCTGCGCAGGCTCGCCGACAGTTCGCTGATCAGCGACCGGACGCCGACACCGCGATGCTCCTCCAGCTCCGCATAATGGTTGCGGTGCACGACCGACAGTGCGTCGACGCGGCGCTGGATGGTCGCATAGGCTTCGACCGCTTCGGCGTCATGGGCTGATCGCGCATGCAGGTTGATCAGGCTGGCAATGATCTGCAGGTTGTTCTTGACCCGGTGATGGACTTCCCGTGTCAGCTTGCGCTGCGTTTCCAGGCCCTCTGCCATCTCCGCCTCATGGGTGGCGACATCCTCGCTGATGGCGCGGAATGTGTTGCCCAGCGCGACGATCTCCTGCGCCGGCGTGCGGATGCGCCGCATCGGCTCCAGAACTTCGCCCGGCTCATAGGCCGCCACCGTGCGCCGAAGCAGCACAAGGGGCCGGATCAGCAGGCGATTGACGACGAACCAGCCAATGGCCGCCGCGGCGAACCACATCACCAGCGGCAGGAACAGCGACAACATGCGCGCGATCGTGACCGGCGGATCGCGCACGGTCATCGTCAGGACGATGTTGGGCGGGTCGAGCCGGGCGGACAGCGTCGTGCTCCGTCCGCCCTCAAGGCTGGCCGGGTGGGTGATGAGCAGGCTGCGTTCGCCGTCGTGCAAGCTGATCTGCCGGTTCTGCATGGTGCCCGCCGGGTTGGTCATGGTCTCCAGACGCGCGCGCGAATAATAAGCGATGGCGACCACCGCGCCATTGGCGCTCCTGGCCCGGCTGACCAGATAGGGCGAGCCCGGCAGCAGTTGCGCCGCGGCATCGTCGAAGCGGTCCGACAGCGAAAGCCCCGCCGGCTCGGGCAGGCTCGATCCGCAGAACTTCCGGCCCAGCCGGTCGTAGATATAATAGCGGCCCCCGCCACGATCGTGAGAGGACAGGAAGTCGGAAAGGCGCGCGCACATCGCCGGATCAAGCCCCGACGTCTCGAAAGCATTGGCGGTCAGCATCAGCGCCGTTCGATCCGACGCAAGGTCGGCGGACAATTTCCGCGCGCTCTGCGTCACCGCGATGCGCAGCAGCGCTTCCTTTTCCAGATCAGTGGTGCGGATCGCCTGGAGCGAGGCCACCAGCGCGATCAGGCCCAGCGGCAACAGCGCCAGCGTCAGGATCAGGAACATCTTGACGCCGGTCGATTGGGACAGGGTGTTCAGTCTTTTGAGCAAGGAAGCGGCGGCCGTTGACGGCGGGCCTGCTTCTGGCGGCGGAGGAGGGCTTTTGTCCATTTATCTGACGCTGAACATCAAACGCCGATCTGTTCGAGGAAGCGTTACCCGCCTGCCGGATTTTACCAGATGCCCCATGTCCCCTCCGCTTTTTGCCGGCTCCCCGGGTCCGGCCGTCAGAGAGAGTCAGTCGAGCTTGCTCAGAAGGTCAAGCATTTCCGAAGGAATATCCTCATCGACTGCGCGCTGATAGACAGATCGCAGGGCGTTGGCGACCTGCCCCTCGTCCTTTGCGGCCAAGGCGCGCTTCTTTCGGGCGACATTGCCTTTCACACCAGAATCCGGAGTGTTGGTGCCGACATCTTTCCTGTCCCCTCCCGTCACATTCCGTTCCGTCGTTGAAGCAACCAAAACACGTCCCTCTGCAGCCAATGTCATGCCAGCCTGCTCTGTTTGCGGCTTTCCCCGACTGACGTCAATTCGACGTCCGGGAAATAAAAACACAAAATTCCAAAGTTTTTCGAAAAAACCGAACGGCAGTGAAACAAATCGGTGGGTTGTTGGTTCCCTTCGCGAAGCATTTTTTGCCCGCCGCGCGCAGTCGGCGGCGAGAATGGAGGGGATTTGGGCGCTCATGCCCGAAGCTATTCCATTCTGAAAAGGGGGGCAGGGGGCTTGCCACGTCGGCATCGTCCATCCATCCTCCCGATCCGGCGAATGTTTCGGAATTGGGTTAAGGCATCGCTTTAACATGGGACAAGGCGCCCGATGGGCTGGGAGAAGTTTTACAGATGTCGCTTGGTCAGCAACTGCACCCCCACCTTCCTTTCCTGCGGCGATATGCGCGCGCGTTGACGGGCAGCCAGGCGCATGGCGACGCCTATGTCCGCGCCACGCTGGAAGCGATCGTGGCGGCGCCCGACGAATTTCCGTCGAATGTCGACCCACGTCTCGGGCTCTACAAGACTTTTCACGCGATCTGGTCGTCATCCCATCTGGAAGACGTGCCGGTGCTGAACGGCGCGGACGGGCAGGAGGCGATCGCGCAGGCGCGGCTTGCCCGCCTCACGCCGCTGCCGCGCCAGGCGCTGCTGCTCACCGCGCTGGAGGGCTTTACCGTCGACGACGTCGGTTATCTGATCAGCCTGGACAGCGACGATGTCGAGGCGCTTGTCAAGGAAGCGCTGGGCGAGATCGAGGCGCAGACCCGCGCCAAGGTGCTGATCATAGAGGATGAGCCGATCATCGCGATGGACATAGAAACCATCGTCCGCGACCTGGGCCACGAAGTCACCGCCATCGCCGTGACGCGGGAAGATGCGGTTCGCGAGGCCATGGCCGAACGGCCGGGCCTGGTGCTGGCCGACATCCAGCTCGCCGATGATTCGAGCGGCATCGACGCGGTAAAGGACATACTGGCCGAATTCTCCGTGCCGGTGATTTTCATCACCGCTTTCCCTGAACGCCTGTTGACGGGCGAGCGGCCGGAGCCGACCTTCCTCATCACCAAGCCCTTTCAGCGCTCGACGGTCAAGGCCGCGATTTCGCAGGCGTTGTTCTTCGACGAAGCCACCGCCCCGGCCTGACATTCAGGTCGGCGTTCGAAATAGGCTGGAAAAAGGGGAACCCCCGTCCGCGACTCGCGTTATTGATGCGTAACGATCGGGAGAGACTCCATGGCCGAACAGGAGCGGCACATTACGACGGAAGAGGCCCGTGCGGGCTCCACGCCGCATGTGGTGCGATATATTCTCGGCGTTTCGCTGACACTCGCGATCATCGTGATGATTGTGATATTGTGGGGCTATTGAATGCTTCTGCGGCAATTGGTCCTTGAGAAGAAAAAGATTGGGATGCGGGCGGACATATGGCTTTGACGACTTCCGTTCATGCAGCGAGGGCGACAGCCGGTGAAGGGGTTGTTTCCATGAGCGAAGGCGTAGGTCAGGATGTTGAGCGGGAGACGCTGTCCGACACGGACTTCAAGCGGGAACTGGCCGCCGTCATTCCCCATCTTCGCGCCTTCGGCCGATCGCTGTCGGGCAATCGCGACGTTGCCGACGACCTGGTGCAGGAAACGCTGCTGAAGGCATGGGCCGCGCGCAGCCGTTTCCAGGCGGGCACCAACATGCGTGCCTGGACCTTCATCATCCTGCGCAATCACTATCTGTCGCAGATGCGCCGTTCCCGCTTCCGGGGCGACTGGGATGATCTGGCGGCCGACCGCCTGCTCGCGGCGCCCGCCGGACAGGACAAGCATGTTGAACTGTCCGACATGCAGCGCGCATTGCTGCAATTGCCGCAGCCCCAGCGGGAGGCGCTGATCCTGGTCGGCGCGGGTGGCTTCGCCTATGAGGAGGCCGCCGAAATCTGCGGCGTTGCCGTGGGCACGATCAAGAGCCGGGTGGCGCGCGGTCGGGCCGCGCTCGAACATATATTGGAAAATGGCGAACTGCCGTCACGCCGGAGCCAGGAAAGCAGCGAGGGCGCCGTGCTGGACGAGATCATGGACGATGTGGACAGATTGAGCCGCGGCCGGGAAGTCAGGGAAGGCAACGCAGATACCGACTCCGATCCCGATTGATCTGTGCTATACTCTCCACCTCGGCATACGAGGATCAGGAGAAGGAGAATGGACGGAGGTCGTGACGACGAATCCTTCGGGCCGGGGTCCTTGCCACGCCGGTCACGGGGGAGCCTGATCATATTCCTGCTGGTCGCCATCGCCCTCGTGCTGGCAATCGGCTTCTTCTACATGACCAAGGAACGCGATGCGAGCCGCGCCGACGCGTTGACGCAGGCGGCGGGTTCCGTCGACAGCGCCGCCCATGTGGTGGGCGATGCTGCCAGGAACGCGGCCGACACCCTCCACAAGCGCAATTGATCGCCCCGCGGCATCCAGCCGGGCATGGAGCGCGTTGCGCCTTCATGGTCATTCGTAACAAGCGGAAAACGGGTTCCCATTTCCAGCGCGCTGTCGCGGGGGAAAGGCCCGCAGCGATGATGTCGTTCAGAAAATCTTTGTGATTGTCGTGCATTCTGCCGGCCAGTGTCGGATTTTCTTACAGTGCCTGTAAGATGATCCGGCCATCACCTGCCCGCAGGGCGCAGCGGGAACGCGCGACGAATGATCAGATTGTTCAAACATTATGTGCCGCACGCTGTTCTGCTGCTCGGCCTGTTGGACTTCATGCTCTTGATGGCGGCGGCCGAGGGCGGGTGGATCCTGCGCGCGCGCCAGATCGGCATGGACGTCGATCATATCGCGACTCGCATCGCGCCGTTGCTCAGCTTCAGCATCGCCATCCAGACCGCGATGATCGCGGTCGGCGTCTATGGGCCGGAGGCGCTGCAATCGATCCGCTACGCGCTGGCGCGCCTGCTGGTGGCGATTTCGCTGGGCGTGCTGTTCCTGTCGGTCATGCATTTCCTGCTGCCGGACATCACCCTGTGGCGGTCCAATTCGCTCTATGCCATGGGGCTTTCCATTGCCCTGCTGCTGGCGATCCGCATTCTTCTGGGCTCGATGCTGGGTGGCGAGGCGTTCAAGCGCCGTCTGGTCGTGCTGGGCGCGGGCAATCGCGCCGACCGCATCCGCGAGATCGAGCAGCGCAAGGGATCGGGCTTCCTCGTCGTCGGCTATATCGCCATGAACGATGGCGTGCAGGTGATCCCGGAGGCGATCAACCGCAGCGCCATCTACAATCTCGCCGATTTCGTGGTCCGCCTGGCAGCGAGCGAGGTCGTGCTGGCGTTGGAGGAACGGCGCAACGCCCTGCCGCTGGGCGACCTGCTGCGCATCAAGACCACTGGCGTCCATGTGAACGAGATCTCCACCTTCCTGGAACGGGAAACCGGCCGCGTCGACCTGGACAGCGTGAATCCGAGCTGGCTGATCTTCTCCGACGGCTTTTCCGCCGGTCGCCGCCTGTCCAGCATCGCCAAGCGGCTGTTCGACGTGATCGCCAGCTCGATACTGCTGCTGCTGACCGGGCCCATGATCCTGCTGGCCGCGCTGTTGGTGAAGCTCGACAGCAAGGGGCCTGCCTTTTACCGCCAGCAGCGCATCGGCCTCTATGGCGAGGAATTCTGGATCGTGAAGCTGCGCACGATGCGGCAGGATGCCGAACTGTCAGGCCAGGCGGTGTGGGCGGAAAAGGATGATCCGCGCATCACGCGCCTCGGCTATTGGCTGCGCAAGCTGCGCATCGACGAACTGCCCCAGACCTGGACCGTGCTGAAGGGCGAGATGAGCTTCGTCGGGCCGCGGCCCGAACGCCGCCAGTTCGTCGAGGATCTGGAACAGCATCTGCGCTATTATGCGGAACGCCATATGGTAAAGCCCGGCATCACCGGCTGGGCGCAGATCAACTATCCCTATGGCGCATCGATAGAGGATGCCCGCAACAAGCTGGAATATGATCTTTATTACGCCAAGAACTACACGCCGTTCCTTGATCTGCTGATCCTCATCCAGACCCTGCGCGTCGTGCTCTGGCCAGAGGGGGCGCGGTGAGCAGCCTGCTGCACTTCATCGGGGACTGGGGTCATGCCCTGGCCGCCGTGCTGTTCGCGGCGCTCGGTATCTTCGTCCTGCGCCGCCGGGACGACGCAGCCGAACAGCGCCTGCTGGCGGCCGCGCTGTTGCTGACCTCCTGCTGGTCGCTCTATGTTTCCTTCGGCGGGGTCGAAAAGCCGCTGACCGGCATCGGCGAGAATATCCGCAACGCTGCCTGGCTGCTGCTGCTCTTCGCGATGATGCGCCGGAACGGCGCGGCGCGGGGCGAACCCCTGTTGGCGATCGGCTCGGTCTACGCCGCCGTGGCGGGGATCATCCTGCTCCAGACATTTACCGATCTCATCTGGCGGCAACTGCCGACATCGAGCGATCTGCACCGCGCGCTTCTTCACGTCTCGCTGGTGCTGCACATGATGACCGCCATCGGCGGCCTGATGCTGGTCCATCACCTCTATGTCAGCTGGCCGGCGCGGGAAAAGGAACGGGTGGCGCTGCTGCTGGGCGCGCTGGCGGCGATGTGGACATATGACCTCAATCTCTATGCCATCGCCACCTTTGCCATCGATCGGGCGAGCGACCTTTATGCCCTGCGCGGGGCGATGATGGCGCTGCTGGCGCCGGTGATCGGGGCGGGCATGCGCGCCGACATGGCCGGACGGCTGCAACTGTCGCGCGCGCTGACCTTCCAGTCGCTTTCGCTCGCGGCGATCGCGCTCTACGTCGTGGTGCTGGCTGCTGCGGCGGTGCTGCTGGAACTGGTAGCCGGCCCCTATGCGCGGGTCGTGGAGATCGGCTGCGTCTTCTTCCTGGCCGTCAGCGCGCTCGTGCTGCTGCCCTCCCGCCGGCTGCGCGCCTTCTGGAAGGTGCAGGTGGCCAAGCATTTTTTCCAGCACCGCTATGACTATCGCACCGAATGGATGCGTTTTGGCGACACCATAGGCCGTCCGGGCGACAATGCCCTGCCATTGGGGGAACGGGTGGCGAAGGCAGTGGCCGACATCACCGATTCTCCCGCAGCGCTGCTGATGCTGCGCGCGGATGACGGCGCGCTGGCGTTCGAAACGCACTGGAACTGGCAGGGCGAGAGGCCTGACGGATCGGTCGTGCCCGCACCGCTCGCCGCCCTGATCGAACGGAGCGGCTGGATCATCGACATCGACCGCCCGCCTTCGGGCGCCGGGGAAATCAGCGCGCCGGGCTGGATGAGCCTCGACCGCCGCGCCTGGGCGCTGGTGCCGCTGATCCATTTCGGCCGGCTGATCGGCGCGATCCTGCTGGCCCGCCCGCCGATCGACCGGCGCCTGGACTGGGAGGATTTCGACATGCTGCGCGCCGCCGGGCGGCAGGCGGCCAGCTATCTGAGCGAGGCGCAGGGGCAACAGGCGCTGGACGATGCCCAGCGTTTCGAGGAGTTCAACCGCCGCTTTGCCTTCATCATGCATGACGTCAAGAATCTGGTGAGCCAGCTTTCCCTGCTTGCCCGCAATGCGGAGCGGCACGCCGACAATCCGGATTTCCGGGCCGACATGGTGCTGACGCTGAAGGAATCGGTGGGCAAGATGAACGATATGCTCGCCCGCCTGTCGCAGCATAACAAGGGGCGTGCGGAGGAACCCCGTCCCATGGCGCTGCGCGATGTGGCGGAACAGGTCGCGCGCACCCGCTCGCGCCAGCATGAGATAAGCGTGACCGGAGACGCGCCGCCCGTAATGGCCGATCCTGCGCGGGTCGAACAGATCGTCACCCACCTGCTTCAGAATGCGATCGACGCCAGCGAGCCGCAAAGTTCCGTCGAACTGCGGTTGTCCGCCGATGACCAGGGCGCTTCGCTGGCGGTGATCGACCAGGGCCGGGGGATGACCGCGGAATTCATTCGCCGCGAACTTTTCAAGCCTTTCTCCTCCAACAAGGCGGGGGGCTTTGGCATCGGCGCGTTCGAGGCACGGGCGCTTGCGCAGGCCATGGACGGGAGCATCGATGTGGAAAGCAAGCCCGGCGTGGGAAGCCGGTTCACGCTGCGCCTGCCCTTGGCGCAACAGGATATGAGGGGGAAGGCCGCCTGATGAGCGACACGCGACCGAAATTGCTGATCGTGGAGGATGATCCGGGCCTGCAGCGGCAATTGCGCTGGGCCTATGAGGAATATCAGCTCTTCATCGCCGGCGACCGCGAGGAAGCGATCGAGATGCTGCGCGAGCAGGCGCCCGATGTGGTGACGCTGGACCTCGGCCTGCCGCCTGATCCCGACGGCACCAGCGAGGGGTTCGCGACCCTGGCTGAGATCCTGCGCATCAAGCCGGATACCAAGGTCATCGTCGCTTCCGGCCATGGCGCGCGGGAAAGCGCGCTTCAGGCCATTTCCGGCGGCGCCTATGATTTTTACCAGAAGCCGGTGGATATTGACGAACTGGGGCTGATCGTCCGCCGTGCCTTCCACGTCCATGCGCTGGAGCGGGAAAATGCCCGGATGGCCGAAACCGCGCCGGAAAGCGGGCGCGTGCTGGGTCGGCTGATCACCGCCGCGCCGGAAATGATGAAGGTCGCGCGCACCATAGAGCGGGTGGCGGCCGCGGACGTCTCCGTCCTGCTGCTGGGGGCAAGTGGAACCGGAAAGGAATTGCTGGCTCAGGGCCTGCATGATGCCAGCCCGCGCCGGGAAGGGGCCTTTGTCGCGATCAACTGCGCGGCGATCCCCGAAGCCTTGCTGGAGGCAGAGCTGTTCGGCCATGAGAAGGGCGCCTTCACCGGCGCGATCAAGACCGTGCCGGGGAAGATCGAGCAGGCGCAGGGAGGCACCCTCTTCCTGGACGAAGTGGGCGACATACCGCTCGCCTTGCAGGTCAAATTGCTGCGCTTCCTGCAGGAGCGGGCGATCGAGCGGATCGGCGGACGCCAGCCCATTGCGGTCGACACGCGGATCGTCTGCGCCACGCACCAGGATGTCGACGCCATGATCGTCGCAGGCACCTTCCGCGAGGACCTCTATTACCGCCTGGCGGAGATCGTTGTGCGCATTCCCGCGCTCAGGGAGCGGCCGGGCGACCCTGCGCTGCTGGCGCGACATTTCCTGCGCCGCTTCGCCAAGGACATGAATCCGCAGGTCAAGGGCCTTGCGCCGGATGCACTGGCGGCGCTTGACGCTTGGGGTTGGCCCGGCAATGTGCGAGAGCTGGAAAACCGCATGAAGCGCGCGGTCATCATGGCGGACGGCAAGCACGTCACCGCCGCGGATCTCGACCTCGACGGAGATCGCGCCGAAGGGGGCGATGCGGTGAACCTGAAGGCGGCACGCGAAATGGCGGACCGCCGCGCGATCCGCCGCGCCATCGCCCGGACGGACGGCAACATATCAGGCGCGGCGAAGATGCTGGGGATCAGCCGGCCGACACTCTACGACCTGCTGAAGCAATATCAGATGCAGAATTGAGGGCGTTCCCCGCTGTGCGGACTGACTGATCTGGGTGGGTAGGAGACTGTCTCCTTCCGGTAATCACAACCATATAATCGGACGTTCAATCGAGCCATGCCAGCGCAGCAAGGGTTTCGTCGCGTGTCGGACTCCAATCATCTTCGCCCGCTACAAAGCGCCCGCTATCGTCTTCCACAAAGTATATGGCAGCCCGCACAGCCTCGTCTGCAAAGTCGAAATCATCATTCATGACGATGCAATCTGCGACGTAGTTCGCCGCGTCGAAGGTTAACTGTCCGTTGGCGACTGCCTCAAGCAGTCTACGCGCGCCGTCCCTTGTCACGAGATACAACGGGCCGTCAGAAATCACGATATGCCCGCTCGCAGTTGCCTTGAGGGATGCTCTAAAGGCCGCGACCTCAGCAGCGATCTCTGCGGCCAGAATTTCCGGTGAGACAGTACCTGACAAGAATCCGACAATTGAGGAGTGTTGCATTCGACCAAACTGCATCGTTGGTCGAATGTCGGCAATCGCGAATTGCGCAGATCGGCGCTGACGGCGAAAAATGGTCGTTTGCCGCTGGGCAACTTTCTAACCCTGAACCGACCAGCAGGTTGAGGCTAAACAAAAGCTATGGCAGACATACCGCCATGAGAAATTTAATCTATGACGTGACCTGCGGCATAGCGATAGGTGTGGTGTTTGCTGCCGCCATATTTTGGCGGCACTTTGAAAATATGGTCGGCGAGGAACATGCTAACGCTTATTTTATCCTGATAGAATTCGCACTCCTCTGTCTCATAGGCGTGACCAAGAAATTTGCCAAAGGGAGTGTGTCGGGCCGGGATAAGTCCGTAAAACAGCATCAACCTGAATAGCTCTAAACGTCCGCAACTGGTCGTTTGCCGACATCCCGAATTCATCCACCCGGCCCGGCCTTCCGCCCCTGCCCGGCACAGAATGCCGATCCCTAGACCCGCTCGACCCCCAGATCGGCCGCGCTGATCCCCAGTCGCCTGATCTGTTCCGCCACGGGCGGCCAGACGGTTTCCAGGAAGCGCATGCGCTCGGCCTCCCGCAGTCGCCGGGTAGCGCCGTCGGCAACGAACATGCCCACGCCGCGCTTCACCACGATCAGTCCATCGTCCTGAAAGCATTGATAGGCCTTCGCCACCGTCAGCGGATTGGCGCCCTGCTGCGCGGCAAGCGCGCGCACCGACGGCAGCATGTCTCCGTCGCGAAATTCCCCGTCCAGTATCGAAGCGGCGATGATCTCCCGAAGGCGGAGATAGACGGGTTTTGTATCGTCGGCCATGGGTGCATCAGTGCCATAATACAGCGGTGCGCGTCAAGCGATGGCCTTACCTAATACCCCGTCAATCCTGTAACTATCTGTCCCAGACCGAAACTATATTGTCATATTCTGGCCGGGGCCGCTCGTCCTGCGGCCGGCCCGGCGTGCCGATGAAGATGAAGCCGGCAATCCTTTCCTGCCCCTTGGCGAAAGCCGCGCGCACATCCTCATTATAGCTGGCCCAGCCGGTCAGCCAGCCGCCCGCAAATCCCAGGGCATGGGTCGCGTGAAGCAGGTTCATGATCGCGGCACCCGCCGAAAGCTCCTGTTCCCACAGCGGGATCTTGCTGCCCTCCACCGGCGCGGAAAGCGCGACGACCAGTGTCGGCGCCTGGTGCGCGAACTGGTGCATGGCCTCTATCTCCAGCCGCCCGGCATCGGGCTTCTCGGCGCGATAGGCCCGTTCGAGCAGCGCTGCCAGAGCGTCACGCCTTTCCAGCGGCACGATGACAAAGCGCCATGGCGCCAGCTTGCCGTGATCGGGCGTGCGCTGCGCGACTTCCAATATCGTGCGAAGCTGGTCTTCGTCCGGTCCCGGCGCGATCAGGTCGCGCGGCTTGCCGGACCGACGGGTCTGCAGGAGCGAGAGGGGGGAGCTGCGATCATTGAACATGCTGGCCCAAATGGAGCGGCGGAGACCATGACGCAAGGGCATGGCCGCTCTTTGACAGATGAATAATTCGGGTTCTAGAAGAGCAGGTGCCGGTCCGGCCTTGTCGGCTCGGCTGCTCCAGATGTTTGTTTTGCAGTGTTTTCCCGGCGCGCAGATGATTCCATCCGCCCGGAAAATGCGGCAGGCTGGGGCCGACCAGGGATGCCCTTCGCGCGTCCGCAACAGGATAGGATAAGGGGCCGGATGGCGACCTCAGTTTCAAATGCCGACGCGCCGGGTAAGGGCAAGACCTGGCTCGGCCACCCCCGCGGGCTGTTCCTGCTGTTCTTCGTGGAAATGTGGGAACGCTTCTCCTTCTACGGCATGCGCGCGCTGCTGATCTTCTACCTGACGCAGCATTTCCTCTTTTCCGACCGCGACGCCAGCCATGCCTATGGCGCCTATATGTCGCTGATCTACATATCCCCGCTGATGGGCGGCTATCTGGCCGACCGCTATCTGGGCCAGCGCAAGGCGGTGCTGTTCGGCGGCGTGGTGATCGCCATCGGCCACCTCATCCTGGGCATGGAAAGCGACGATGCGGGCGCCATGGGCCTTGGCCTGTTCTGGCTCGGCCTGGCGACGGTGATCACCGGCACGGGTTTCCTGAAGTCCAGCGCGTCGGCGCTGGTGGGACAGCTTTATCCGCGCGACGACATGCGGCGCGACCCGGCCTATACGATCTTCTACATGGGCATCAATGCCGGCGCGACCATCGGTCCCGTCATCTGCGGCTATCTGGGCCAGACATGGGGCTGGCACTGGGGCTTCGGCGCGGCATCGGTCGGCATGATCGCCGGCGTCATCGGCTTCATGCTGTGCAAGCCACTGTTGCAGGGAAGGGGGGAACCCCGCGATCCCGTTCATCTGAAGGAACGGGTCGGCGGCATCGTCAGCCGCGAATGGCTGGTCTATCTCTCCAGCCTGGCGTCGATCGGGCTGTGCTGGGCCCTGATCCAGAACCATGTGATCGTCGGCTGGATGCTTGCCATGGCGAGCGCCGCCGTCGTGCTGTACATCCTGTGGGAAGCCTTTGGCCGCATGGAGCGGATCGGTCGCGACCGGATGCTGGCGGCATTGTTCCTGCTGGTCATCAACCCGCTTTTCTGGGGTCTTTATGAACAGACCGGATCATCGCTCAGCCTGTTCACGGACCGCTATACGGATCGCAACATATGGGGCTTCAATGTTCCCGCATCGATGTTCCAGTCGGTCAACGCGGCCTATATCCTGATGTTCGGACCCGTGCTGGCGGGTTTGTGGATATGGCTGGCGAAGCGGGGATGGGAACCCTCCACCCCGGCCAAGTTCGGCATCGCGCTCACCCTTGTCGGTGCCGGTTTCCTTATCCTGGTGACGGGGGCCGGCGCGCCCGGCACGCTCACGCCGGTGCTGTTCATCTTCCTGCTCTACCTTTGCCACACGCTGGGCGAACTCTGCCTGTCGCCGGTCGGCCTGTCCGCCATGTCGAAACTGGCGCCCTCGCGCATGATCGGCCTGATGATGGGCATCTGGTTCCTGGCCATGGCTCTTGGCGAATATGCCGCCGGGCTGATCGCGGCCGCCACGGGCGGGGAGGGCGGTGCGGCCTCCCGCGGCGATGTGCTGGCGGTCTACGGGACGATCGGCTGGTGGTCGGTGGGCGCGGGGCTGGCCGTCATGGCGCTGGCGCCCCTGGCGAAGCGCCTGATGCATGCCGACCGCTTCGATCAAGAGGGCGAATAAGGCCGCGCTACTGCGTCGCGCCCCATATGTCGCTGGCGCGGACAAAGCCCTTCTGGCCGCCGACGTCGAATGCGCACCAACCCTTGCCGCAGGAGGAAAGCTGCCCCACCACGCCCTTCTGCGCGCGGAACAGGGCGCGGGCGTCGTCACTGGGGGAATCGCGCATCGGCGCGATGTCGGCGGTGACGATGGCGGTCGGCGTATCGCTCAACAAGCGGACATGCATCCACCCCTGCGTGCCGGTCGAATCCTCGACCTTGCGCCACAGGCCCAGCACCTGCACCACCTTCACCGGCAGATCGCGGCGGCGATAGACCCAGCTGGACGGGTAATCGAGGCTGGGGCCGACCCGCATGCGCGCCTCCGCCTGCGTCAGCGAAGCCCAATAGGGCACCGGCTTCGCTGGCGTGGCCCATGCTCCGCCCGCCCAGCACAGCGCCGCGACCATGCCCGCGCCCAGATAGCCCTTCATGCCCATATCGTCCCCATCATCTGACCGCCCGACCATAGCCGTTCGCGGCCGCCAGCGACAACCGCTCTCTTGCGCATATGGATAAGCGCTTGACCATCGTCCTCACGGGGAATAGCGGCCAGACATGGCCAAGAAACCGCGCCCCGCCACGCCGCGCGTCATTGTCACGCGCCGCCTGCCTCCCAATGTCGAGGCGCGCATGGCCGAACTGTTCGACACCGTCTTCAACATCGGCGACGTGCCGATGGACCGGCCAGCGCTGACCCGCGCCATGGCGCAATGCGACGTGCTGGTCCCCGCGGTCACCGACCAGATCGACGCCGCGCTGATCGATGCGGCGCCCGAACGGCTGCAACTGATCGCCAGCTTCGGCAGCGGCGTCGACCATATCGACCTCAATGCCGCGCGGAAGAAGGGGATCATCGTCACCAACACGCCCGGCGTTCTGACCGAGGATACGGCGGACATGACCATGGCGCTGATCCTGTCGGTGCCGCGCCGCCTGGCGGAGGGGGAGAAGCTGGTGCGATCCGGCGCGTGGACCGGCTGGAGCCCCTCGGGCATGCTGGGGCATCGCATCGGCGGCAAGAAGCTGGGCATCATCGGCATGGGCCGCATCGGCCGCGCCGTCGCCCGCCGCGCGGCGGCCTTTGGCCTGTCCATCGCCTATCACAACCGCCATCGCCTGCCTTTTGAGGTCGAACAGGAATTGCAGGCCCATTGGCACGAGGATGTCGATTCCCTGCTGGCGGCGAGCGACATCGTGTCGATACATTGTCCGCTCAATGCCGACAGCCGGGCGATGATCGATGCCCGTCGGATCGCGCTGATGCGACCCGATGCCTATCTGATCAATACGTCGCGGGCAGAGATCACGGATGAATCCGCGCTGATCGGCGCGCTCGCGGAAGGACGGATCGCGGGGGCGGGGCTGGACGTCTACACCCATGAGCCGGCTGTTGATCCGCGCCTGCTGGACCTTTCGAACGTCGTGCTGCTGCCGCATATGGGGTCCGCCACCATCGAAGGTCGCGACGCCACGGGAGCACGGGTGATCGCCAATATCCGCAGCTGGGTCGATGGCCATCGACCGCCCAATCAGGTGCTGGAAGGCTGGGTCTGATCCGGTCGTTGCGATAGCGAATTACAGGCGGCAGCCGGTTCTGGTCCCCCAGCTCTGCCCGGTTCAGGGAACCGCGAATGTCAGCGACGGACTATTCGCTCCCCGCCGTCGCCCATCCAACTTTTATTGCCCAAATCCCGAAGCACGGGCCAGCGTCACGGCTTCCCGCGCGGCCGCGAGCAGTGCGCCGCTTTTCGCCTCGCATTCCCGCTGCTCATATTCCGGCGTCGAATCCGCGACGATGCCGGCGCCCGCCTGCACGTGCATCACCCCGTCCTTGAGGACCGCCGTGCGCAGGACGATGCAACTGTCCATATTGCCGTCCGGCCCGAAATAACCGACGCCGCCGGCATAGGCGCCCCGCGTTTCCGGCTCCAGTTCGGCGATGATCTCGCAGGCCCGCACCTTGGGCGCACCCGACACCGTGCCGGCCGGAAAGCCCGCGAACAGGGCATCCAGCGCGTCCTTGCCGGGCGCCAGCCGTCCTACCACGTTCGACACGATATGCATCACATGGCTGTAGAATTCGACGCTGTAGCTGTCCGTCACCGTCACGCTGCCCGCCGTCGCCACCCGGCCCACATCGTTGCGGCCCAGGTCCAGCAGCATCAGATGTTCCGCCCGTTCCTTGGGATCGGCCAGCAGACTCTCGCGATTGGCCGCGTCCTCGACGGCATTGCGGCCGCGCGGACGGGTGCCGGCGATCGGCCTGATCGTCACTTCGCCATCACGCGCCCGGACCAGGATTTCCGGACTCGACCCGATCAGGGCGAAGCCGGGCAGGTCGAGATAATAGAGGAAGGGCGAGGGATTGATCCGTCGCAAGGCCCGGTAAAGCGCGATGGGCGGCAGGGTGAATGGACTGGTGAAGCGCTGCGCCAGCACCACCTGGAAAATGTCGCCCGCGACGATATAGTCCTTCGCCTTCTCGACCATCGCGGCATAGCGCCCGGGTTCCAGCATTGGCGTCACCGCGACATCGGCGATTTCGGCCGGGGCGGTCTGTGCGGGCAGGGGCGCCGCCAGCCGCGCGGCGACGGCGTCGATCCGTTCCAGCGCCTGTTCGACGGCGCGGTCGGCATCGGCAAAACTGCCCTTCCAAACGGGCGCGACCAGGAACAGCGCGTCGGCCAGCCGGTCGAACACCAATATGACGGTCGGCCGCACGAACAGCATGTCCGGCAGCGCGATCGAATTTTCGGGAGGACGCGGCAACTTCTCCACCAGCCCGACCGTCTCATAGCCGAAATAGCCCACCAGACAGGCCAGGGCGGCGGGCAGGACGGGGTCAAGCTCCGCCCGGCATTCCGCGACCAGCGCCCGCAGCGCGTCGAGCGCATCGGCCTCTTCCGGCACGAAGGCATCCCGATCGGTCGCCCATTGCCGGTTGATCTCCGCCGCATGACCCTGCGCACGGAAAACGAGGTCGGGGGCCAGGCCGATCAGGCTGTGACGGCCCCGCACCGCCCCGCCTTCGACCGATTCCAGCAGGAAGTCGCCGCGATCGGCCTCGAACAATTTGAGCGCGGCGGAGATCGGCGTATCGGTGTCGGCAATCTGGCGCCGCCACACCAGCGCGGATTGTCCCGCCGCCAGTGCCCTGCGTGCGCTTTCTATGCCGTCCATTGCCGCCGGTCCCCCTGCGCCCATCTTACTGACCGCTGCCATTGGCGCTGACCAGGGCGCGCTGGACGGAGGCGACGGCATTGGCATTGCGCTTCACGCCCAGTTCCTTCTCGACCGCGCGCTCGAACTGCTGGTCATATTCCTGGCCCACCACTTCGCTGAGCTGGTCGCGAACCTGATTGACCAGCGCCTTGTCCGTGCCCGCATCGCCGCGCTTGATGCCGTTCAACTGCACGACGAAATAGCCGCGATCCTGCCCGGCCGGCAGCGTCTTCACGCTGTTGGTCGCCATGGTGAACAGCATGGCCACTTCCGCGGGGGGACGCTGGCCGTCGCGCATGATGTCGGCACGGCGCCCGCCCACCATCTGCGGCTTGGGCAGGGCGATGCCGGCGGAGGCGACCGCCTGGTCCAGCGTCATGCCCTTGGCGACCTTGGCGCGGATCTGCTCGGCCAGCACCTTGGCCTTTTCATTGCCCTGGGCGAGCTTGTACTGCATCGCCACCAGCGGCTTGACTTTGGCAAGCGGCGGCGGCGCAGGGGCCTGTATGTCGCCGGGCGCAACCAGCGCATAGCGCTTGTCCGCCGCGATCGGCACCAGTTGCGCGTCATCGTCCTGGCTCATGCCGAAGGCAGGGGCAAGCAGCGGCTTGACGTCGGCCGGCACCTGATAGGCCGCATCCTCTACCTGCTTGCCGGAGGAAAGGAGGAACGGCGTCGTTTCCAGCTTCAGGCCATTGTCCTTCACCACTTCCTCGAAGCTGCCGCCATTGGCGATCTGATCCTCGATCTTGCCGGTGAAGTCGTTGAGCAGCCGCTTTTCCTTCTGGGCGCGCAGCGTGGTGACGATCTCGTCCCGCGCGGCGGCCAGGGCACGGGCAGGGGTCGTCCTGACCGCCGTGACCCGCAGCAGCACCCAGCCCAGCGACCCGCGCAGCGGCCCGACCAGATCGCCCTGCTTCGCGGCAAAGCCCGCATCGGCGACGGAGGCGGACGCTGCGGCGGCCAGCTTCTCGCGGCTCTGGTCGGCCAGTTCGGCGACCGAAAGGCCGGCCGATTGCGCCGCTGCGGCGAGCGATTTGCCGCCCTTCACCTGTTCCGCGATCGCCTTTGCCGCCGCCTGCGTCGGCAGGATCAACTGCTCGAAGCTGCGGCTTTCCTTCGCGGCATAGACGGCCTTGTTCTGGTTGTAATAGCCCGCGATCTCCGCATCGGTGGGCTGTGCCGCCTGGGCGAAGCGTTCGGCGTCGATCACCGCATAGCGGATGCGGCGCTGTTCCGGGATCGTATAGCGCGCGGCATTCTTCTTGTAGAAATCGCCGAGTTGCGCGTCGGTCGGCTCCGCGATGTCCTTGAACGCCGTCGCGGGGACAAGGGCGATGGTGCCCTGACGCGCCTCCAGCAACAGCGAGGCATAGGGCAGCACCAGGGAATCGGTCAGCTTCACGCCCAGTCCCAGCGGCGCCAGCATCTGCCGCTCCAATATCTCGCGGCTGATGTCATCGCGCAGCGCCTGCTCGGTGATCCGCTCGCGCAGCAGCAATTGCCGGAAATTTTCCTGGCTGAAATTGCCCGCTGCGTCCTGGAAGGCGGGAATCTGCGCGATCTGGGCGTCGACGAGCCGCTTGGAGATATGAACCTTCTGGTCGCTCGCATATTCCTTCAGCGTCAGGGACGCGACAAGCTGGTCATAGACCTGCGCCGCGCCGCCCTGCGCCAGGAAATCGCCGATCTGCAACCCCGGATTGGACCGGCGCGCATTTTCGAACACGCGCTGCACACGGTCCTGGAATTCGGTCATGGTCAGGCGCGCGCCGCCTGCCTTGGCGGCGGTTTCGCCGCCTCCAAGGGACGATCCGAACTTGCCGCTCGTAATGTCCCCCATGATGAAGGCGGCCGCGATGATCCCCAGGAATATCAGCGCAGCAAAGGCGCCGAATTTGGAGTGGATGAAACGGCGAAAGACTGAAAGCATGGAGGAAAGTCCGTAAAAGCGGCTTTGATGGCGGCCCGCTTTAAGGGCGGATCGTCGCGCGGGCAAGGGGCGCTGGGGCTGCAAGGCTGGACAAATGGCCGCACGCCGTTCATCGGCTCGGCCAACCCGGCGGTTCGGATTGGAGAGCTGCGCCGCGGGGGACCGTGCAGCAATAAACAATAAGGGGAAAGATCGATGAGCAGGCGGAAGCTGATTGTCGGTAACTGGAAGATGAACGGCCTGCGCGCCCAGCTGGGCGAGGTGGAGGCGATCGGCGCCCTGGCGCGCGACTATCCGGCGGTGGAGGTCGGGCTGTGCCTGCCCGCGACGCTGATTGCGGCGGCGGACGGCGTCAAGGGTGCGGCCTTCATCGGCGCGCAGGACTGCCACATGAAGGAAAGCGGCGCGCATACCGGCTGCCTGTCCGCGGCCATGCTGGCGGAGGCAGGGGCAAGCTGGACCATCGTCGGCCATAGCGAACGGCGACAGGACCAGGGCGAAACCGACGCCGACATCGCGGCAAAGGCGCTGGCGGCGCGGGCCGCGGGTCTGAAGGTCATCCTCTGCGTGGGCGAAAGCCTCGACGTGCGCGACGCCGGCAATGCGGAGGCGGTGGTTGCGGCGCAATTGCTGGCCTCCCTGCCGGATGGAGCGGCGGCGGACTGGCTGGCCATCGCCTATGAACCGATCTGGGCCATCGGCACGGGCCGAATCCCCACCATGGAAGCGGTCGCCGCGATGCACGCTGCCCTGCGCGCCACTCTTGCGGGCAGGATCGGCGCGCAGGCGGACGCGACGCGAATCCTCTATGGCGGATCGATGAACGGCGACAATGCGGCGGAGCTTCTGGCGCTGGCGGACGTCGACGGCGGCCTGATCGGCGGCGCGAGCCTTGCGGCGGCGAAATTCGCTCCGGTGATCGCGGCTGCCGCCTGACCGCCGACGGATGACAATCCCCTCCCGCCTGTGGGAGGGGGGCGGGAAAGACAGGGGCGGTTGCCCCCGCGCCCTATCATCGCTATGTGCGCGGCAACGCTCCCTTTACCGGACAGATATTCGTCTCATGTTCACCTTCCTCCTCGTCGTGCAGGCCCTTGTCGCAGCCCTGCTTGTCACCGTCATCCTGATGCAGAAGTCGGAAGGCGGCGGCCTGGGCGTCGGCGGCAGCCCGGCGGGGTTCATGTCGGCGCGCGGCGCGGCGGATTTCCTGACGCGCTCGACCACGGTTCTCGCCGGCATCTTCGTGACGCTGTCGATCGTGCTGGCGGTGATCGCCTCCATCCAGCACCGGCCGAGCGACATCGACACCTCGCTGGTGAAGCAGGCGCCCCAGGCTCCGACATCTTCTCCGGCGTCCGCGCCGGCCCCGGCGACCGGCAAGGATCCGCTGGCGGGCGCTGCCGGCGCGGCGAGCGGCAAGGCTTCCAACGGCGCTGTCCCGCTCGCCAACTAGGCGCGCGACACTCCCAATTTCGCTTTTTTCGCACGCGCGATGATTCGCGCGCTTGCCCAACTCGTTTGTAAAAGGCTAAGCCTCTCCCCCCATGGCGCGGTATATTTTCATCACCGGCGGCGTGGTCTCCTCGCTTGGCAAGGGCCTGATGGCCGCTTCGCTCGCAGCACTGCTGCAGGCGCGAGGTTTCCGTGTGCGCATTCGGAAATTCGATCCCTATCTCAACGTCGATCCGGGCACGATGAGCCCGTATCAGCATGGCGAGGTCTATGTGACCGACGACGGGGCGGAAACCGACCTCGACCTTGGTCATTATGAGCGCTTCACCGGCGTTTCGGCGCGGCAGTCGGACAATGTGACGCAGGGCCGGGTCTATCAGACCATCATCCAGCGGGAACGGCGCGGCGACTATCTGGGCGCGACGGTCCAGGTGATCCCGCACGTCACGGACGAGATCAAGGCCTTTGCCATGGCCGAATCCGACGATCTCGATTTCGTGCTGTGCGAGATTGGCGGCACCGTGGGCGACATCGAATCGCTGCCCTTCATGGAGGCGATCCGCCAGCTCCATAACGACCTTGGCCGCGGCCGGTCGATCTTCGTCCATGTGACGCTGGTCCCCTATATCGCGGCGGCGGGCGAACTGAAGACGAAGCCGACCCAGCACAGCGTGCGCGAACTGACGTCGCTGGGCATCCAGCCCGACATATTGCTCTGCCGCTGCGAACATCCGCTGCCGGAAAGCGAGCGGCGCAAGATCGCCCTGTTCTGCAATGTCCGCCCCGAAGCGGTGATCCCGGCGCTTGACGCCAGCAGCATCTACGCGGTCCCGATGCAATATCATGCAGAGGGGCTGGACGACGAAGTGCTGCGCGCCTTCGGCATGGAGGGCGCGTCCGCGCCCAAGCTCGACCGCTGGCACGACATCATGGACCGGCAGCAGAATCTGGAGGGCGAAGTCACCATCGGCGTCGTCGGCAAATATGTCGGCCTGCCCGATGCCTACAAGTCGCTATATGAAGCGCTGACCCATGGCGGCCTCGCCAATCGGGTCAAGGTCAACATCAAATGGCTCGACGCCGAACTGTTCGAGGAAGAGGGCGCGGACATCGCCGCTCGCCTGGAGCCGATGCACGGCATCCTCGTCCCCGGCGGCTTCGGCGTGCGCGGGTCGGAGGGGAAGATCGCCTCGGTCAAATTCGCCCGCGAACGCAACGTGCCCTTTTTCGGCATCTGCCTGGGCATGCAGATGGCCTGCATCGAAGGCGCGCGGAACACGGCGGGAATCGCGAACGCCTCCACCACGGAGTTCGGCGAAACCAGCGAGCCGGTGGTCGGCCTCATCACCGAATGGATGAGCAAGGAAGGCCTGCAGAAGCGTACCGCCGAAACCGACCTGGGCGGCACCATGCGGCTCGGCGCCTATCCGGCCAGGCTCGCTGGCAACAGCGTGGTGGCGGGCATTTACGGCGCGACCGAAATCAGCGAGCGGCACCGCCATCGCTATGAGGTCAATGCCGGCTATCGCGAGCCGCTGGAAAAGGGCGGCCTCATCTTCTCGGGCATGTCGCCGGACGGCACGCTGCCGGAAATCGTCGAACGTCCCGACCATCACTGGTTTGTCGGCGTGCAGTTCCACCCCGAACTCAAGTCCAAGCCCTTCGACCCGCATCCGCTCTTCGCCAGCTTCATCGAAGCGGCGGTGAAGCAGAGCCGGCTGGTATAAAGGAGGATCGGGGCCGGAATGGCCCCGTTTCACCCTAACCCTGGGCAGGCGTCAACTTCAACAACCGCCCCTCAGAACCCCGCCCGCCATCCTCCAGCAGCCAGAGCGCGCCATCCGGCCCTTGCTCCACCTCCCGGATTCGCGCACCCATGTCCCACTGGTCCGCCTTGGACGCATTGTCCCCGTCCAGCTTCACCCGTATCAGCGCCTGGCTCGACAGCCCGCCGATGAACAGCGACCCCTTCCATTGCGGGAACAGGTCGCCCGAATAATAGGCCAGCCCCGCCGGCGAGATGACCGGGTTCCACCAGAGCTTGGGCGCCTCATAGCCATCGCCTGCCTTGTGGTCGGGAATGTCCCGCCCGTCATAATGGCTGCCATTGGAAACCCGCGGATAGCCATAGTTGAGGCCGGGCTTGATCAGGTTCACCTCATCGCCGCCCTTCGGCCCCATTTCCTGTTCCCACAGCCGTCCGTCCTTGTCGAAGGCGATGCCCAGCAGATTGCGATGGCCATAGGACCAGACCGCCGGATGAAAGCCCTTCGCCGCCAGCGGATTGCCCGCCGCCGGGGTGCCGTCCAGGTTCAGCCGCAGCACCTTGCCCAATGTCGACTTGGGATCCTGCGCGGGATCGAATTTCTGCCGCTCGCCATTGGTGAAGAACAGATATCTGCCATCGGGCGAGAAGGCGATCCGCCCGGAATAATGGCCGTTTCCATCCACATACTGGCTTGCGCGGAAGATCACCTTCACGCCGTCCAGCTTCGTCGTCCCATCGCTCGCCTGGTGGAAGGCGCCGGTGGCGAGCGCCACGCCCTTGCCGCCCTGACCCGCCTCGGAAAAGCTGAAATAGACCGCCTGGTTCCGCGCGAAATCGGGCGCCAGCACCACGTCCATCAGCGCGCCCTGACCCTCGCTGTCGACCGGCGGAATGCCCGCGACGGGAATTTTCGTTCCGTTCTTCGGATCGAACAGGATCATCTCGCCCGCCTTTTCGGTGACCAGCATCCGCCCGTCGGGCATGAAGGTCATGGCCCAGGGCGCATCGAAATCCGCGATCACGGAGGTCTTGAACGGCTTCGTCGCGGAGGTGGTGCTGTTCTGCCCCACGGCATTGTCAGCCGAACAGGCGATCAGGGCCAGCGGCAGGGCAGTCAGGGCAAGATGGCGCATATCGTCTCCTCCGGGGCTGAATTTCGGCGCTGATGACGCTAACAGAAGGCTTATCAAATGCCTCGCGACAAATAATGTTGCAGCTTTGCGGCATCCCGCCTATATCGCCCCTGCTTCCTTACATCGTCAAACATGTCGGGGTCGCGGGCGGATCGCCTGCGGCGACGGGAAGCTGCAATTTTGTTCTTTTGGAGACCCCATGGCGGACATCGCCGAACTGACAGCCCTGATCGAACCGGAGGTGAAGGCCTTGGGCTTCGACCTCGTGCGCATCAAGCTGTTCGGCTCGGGTGACGAGTATACGCTGCAGATCATGGCCGAGCGGCCGGAGACGAAGCAGCTCGTCATTGAGGATTGCGCCGCCATCTCCCGCCGCCTGTCCGACGTGCTGGACGAAGCCGACCCGATCGAGGAGGCCTATCGCCTCGAAGTCAGCTCGCCCGGTATCGACCGTCCGCTGACCCGCCTCACCGATTTTCTCGAATGGGCCGGGCATGAGGCGAAGATTTCCGCCACCGAAGCCGTCGGGGGCCGCAAGAGCTTCCGTGGTGTTCTGAACGGGATAGAGGGGGAGGGCATTCTCTTCACCGACGTCAAGGCGGGCGATGTGGTGATCCCCTTCGCATTGGTAGGCGACGCCAAGCTGATACTGACCGACGCATTGATTTCTGCTAGCATGCCGCTCTCCTCCGATGGGGCGGACGAGTTCGAAACCGAAGAATAAGGGTTTACGACCATGGCCAACGCCATTTCCGCCAACAAGGCCGAGCTGCTCGCCATTGCGAACAGCGTCGCCAGCGAGAAGATGATCGACAAGGCGATCGTCATCGAGGCGATGGAAGACGCGATTCAGCGCGCAGCCCGCGCCCGTTACGGCGCGGAGAACGACATCCGCGCCAAGCTGGACCCGGACACCGGCGATCTTCGTCTCTGGAGAGTCGTGGAGGTGGTCGAGCAGGTCGACGACTATTTCAAGCAGGTCGACCTGAAGCAGGCTACCAAGCTGAAGAAGGACGCGGTCGTGGGCGATTTCATCGTCGATCCGCTGCCGCCCATCGACCTTGGTCGCATCGACGCCCAGTCGGCCAAGCAGGTGATCTTCCAGAAGGTCCGCGACGCAGAGCGCGAGCGCCAGCATGAGGAATTCAAGGACCGCGTGGGTGAGATCATCACCGGCGTCGTCAAGTCCGTCGAATTCGGCCATGTCGTCGTCAATCTCGGCCGGGCCGAGGGCGTCATCCGCCGCGACCAGCAGATCCCCCGCGAAGTCGTCCGCGTCGGCGACCGCATCCGCTCGGTGATCCTGAACGTCCGCCGCGAAAACCGCGGGCCGCAGATTTTCCTCAGCCGCGCGCATCCCGAATTCATGAAGAAGCTGTTCGCGCAGGAAGTGCCCGAAATCTACGACGGGGTGATCGAGATCAAGGCCGCCGCCCGCGATCCGGGCAGCCGCGCCAAGATCGGCGTCATCAGCCGCGATTCGAGCATCGATCCGGTCGGCGCCTGCGTCGGCATGAAGGGCAGCCGCGTGCAGGCCGTCGTGCAGGAAATGCAGGGCGAGAAGATCGACATCATCCCCTGGTCGGAGGATACCGCGACCTTCGTCGTCAACGCGCTTCAGCCCGCGCAGGTCGCCCGCGTCGTCATCGACGAGGAAGAGGAACGCATCGAGGTCGTCGTCCCCGACGATCAGCTTTCGCTCGCCATCGGCCGTCGCGGCCAGAATGTCCGTCTCGCCAGCCAGCTGACCGGCAAGGCCATCGACATCATGACCGAGGCCGACGCGTCGGAGAAGCGCCAGAAGGAATTCGTCGCCCGTTCCGAACTGTTCCAGAACGAACTGGACGTCGACGAAACCCTCTCGCAGCTCCTCGTGGCCGAGGGCTTTGGCGAGCTGGAGGAAGTGGCCTATGTCGGCATCGACGAACTGGCCGCGATCGAGGGCTTTGACGAGGAACTGGCGCAGGAACTGCAAAGCCGCGCGCAGGAAGCGCTGGACCGCCGCGAGGCCGCTGCCCGCGAGGAGCGTCAGGCGCTGGGCGTCGAGGATGCGCTGGCCGACATGCCGCACCTTACAGAGGCGATGCTGGTGACGCTGGGCAAGGCGGGCATCAAGACGCTGGACGATCTGGCCGATCTGGCCACGGACGAACTGATCGCCAAGAAGCGCGTCGACCAGCGCCGCCGCCGCAACGAAGGCAGCGAGGACAAGGGCGGCATCCTGGCCGAATATGGCCTCAGTGAAGAGCAGGGCAATGAGATCATCATGGCCGCCCGCGCCCACTGGTTCGAAGACGAGGAAGCATAAGCGCAGATGCCGTTCGTCGATATCCGTCTGGCCGGAAACGCCACCCGCGAACAGAAGTCGGCCATCGTCGCCGACGTCACCCGGTCGCTCGTCGAGCGTCTCGGGAAGCCGGCCTCTGCCGTGCAGGTGGTGATTTCGGAAATCTCGATGGAAAATTACGGCTCGGCCGGCCAGCTCATGGCCGATCGGGTCGCGCCCCGGCCGACAGGGGAGGACGCCAATGCCGCGGTCACTTCCCAATGAGAGGCTAAGCGCTTCCCCAACACTGACGGACAGCCGTGCTCCTGCGAAGGCGGGAGCCCAGTCCAGAGGTCGTGCGCACCCGAAAAGGTGGAACCGGATTCCTGCCTTGGCAGGAACACGGATTTCGTTCGGAAAGGGCGCGTCATGACCGAACGCAAATGCATCCTGTCGGGCGACCGCGCCGACCCGGACATGCTCGTCCGCCTCGCCTGCGGCCCGAATGGTGAAATCCTGCCCGACATCCGCGCCAAGGCCCCCGGCCGTGGCGCCTGGATCGGAGTGTCCCGCGCGGAAGTCGAACAGGCGCTCGCCAGGGGCAAGCTCAAGGGCGCGCTCGCTCGGGCGTTCAAGACCGGCGACCTGCAAATCCCCGACAACCTCCCCGCGCTGATCGAGGACGGCCTGCGCAAGGCGCTGCTCGACCGGCTGGGACTGGAGGCGAAGGCGTCCATGGTCCTCACGGGCTCTGAAAAAATCGATGTCGCCTGCCGCAAGGGGGAAGTGACGATGCTGCTCCACGCCGCCGACGCCGCCCCCGACGGCAACCGCAAGCTCGACCAGGCTTTGCGCGTCGGGCAGGAGGCGGAAGGCACGGATTTGGCAGGCATCGTCTTGCCTGTGGACCGACACGCCCTATCTATGGCAATGGGGCGGGACAATGTCGTCCATATCGCGGTGACCGACTCGCGTGCGGCGTCACGTCTGCGCGGCGCCATAGGCCGCTTGGAAAGCTATCTGGGTTGCGCTAACGGAGCGCCGGTGCATGGGGAGCAGGACTCCGCAGGGGCATTGGGCGCCTGAGTTGGTATTGGAATGCCTGAGTTGGCATTGGAATGAAGGCGCCGACGGGCCTTGCCGGTCGGGTTGATGTGAAGGGTATAGTTCAGTCGTATGAGTGACAGCAAGGAAGACAAGCCGGTTCTGGGCCGCAAGCCGCTGGGGATCAAGCGCACGGTCGAGTCCGGTCAGGTGCAGCAGCAGTTCAGCCACGGCCGCAAGAACACGGTCGTGGTTGAGGTGAAGCGGCGCCGCATCCTGGGCAAGCCGGGCGAAGCCGGCCACGCTGCGCCTGAACCGCAGGCTGATCCCACGCCCGCGGCTGCCCCCGCCGCTCCGGCGGCGCCCCAGCCGCAGGCGCGCGCGCCGCAGCCGGCTCCCGCACGCCCGGCCCCGCCGCAGAGCCTGATGTCCCGTCAGGAATTGCAGGCGAAGCTGCTGCGCGAGGCGGAGGAAGCCCGCATGTCCGCGCTGGAGGACGCGCGCCGTCGCGAAGACGCCCAGCGCCTTGCCGCAAGCGAGGAGGAAAAGCGCCGCGCCGAGGAAAATCGCCTGGCCGCAGAGGCTTCCGAGGCCGAAGTCGCGCGCCAGCCCGAAGTGGACGCGGGGACCGTCGAGGAAACGGCCAAGGCGAACGTTGAGGAAGCCGCGCCTGTCGCGGCCGATGCCCCGGCCGAGGCCGCGCCGGCCGCTGCCGAAACGAAGCCCGCAACGTCCACCATGCCCCCGCCGCGCCGCTTCACGCCGGTCGCCCCGGTCAAGCGCCCCGAACCGGCCAAGCCGGAGCGGGCCAAGCGCGGCGACGACAATCGCCGTCAGGCAGGCAAGCTCACCGTCACCCGCGCCCTCGCGGATGATGACAGCGCCCGCGCCCGCAGCCTCGCCGCGCTCAAGCGCGCCCGCGAGAAGGAACGCCGCGCCCATTATTCGGGCGGCGCCCAGCAGCGGGAAAAGCAGTCGCGCGACGTGGTGGTCCCCGAAAGCATCACTGTCCAGGAACTCGCCAACCGCATGGCCGAAAAGGGCGCGGACCTGGTGAAGGCCCTGTTCAAGATGGGCACCGCCGTCACGCTCAACCAGGCGATCGACCAGGATACGGCCGAATTGCTGGTGGAGGAATTCGGTCACCGCATCCAGCGCGTGTCCGATGCCGACGTCGAAATCGGCATGGAGGGTGAGGTTGACGCACCCGAAACGCTGAAGTCGCGTCCGCCGGTCGTGACCATCATGGGCCATGTCGACCACGGCAAGACCTCTCTGCTCGACGCGCTGCGCGGCACCAATGTCGTGTCCGGCGAAAGCGGCGGCATCACCCAGCATATCGGCGCCTATCAGATCAAGGCGAAGAGCGGCGACATCATCACCTTCCTCGATACGCCGGGTCACGAGGCTTTCTCGGAAATGCGCGCCCGCGGCGCCAACGTCACCGACATCGTCATCCTGGTGGTGGCGGCGGACGACGGCCTGATGCCGCAGACGATCGAAGCCATCAACCATACCAAGGCGGCCGGCGTTCCGATGATCGTCGCGATCAACAAGTGCGACAAGCCCGATGCCAATCCGCAGAAGGTGCGCGAGCGCCTGCTGAGCGAGGAGGTCGTGGTCGAGGATATGGGCGGCGACGTCCAGGACGTGGAGGTTTCGGCACTCAAGAAGACCGGCCTTGACGAGCTGATCGAAAAGATCCTGCTCCAGGCCGAACTGCTCGAACTGACCGCCAATCCGGATCGCGCCGCCGAAGGCAATGTGATCGAGGCGCAGCTCGACAAGGGGCGCGGCGCCGTCGCCACCGTTCTGGTGCGCAAGGGTACGCTGAAGATCGGCGACACTTTCGTCATCGGCTCGGAAAGCGGCAAGGTCCGCGCGATGATCAACGACAAGGGCCAGCAGGTGAAGGTCGCCGGTCCCTCGACGCCGGTCGAGGTGCTGGGTCTCTCCGGCGTGCCGATG
The DNA here is from genome assembly GCF_040676365.1 of Sphingobium sp. LMA1-1-1.1. Lineage (NCBI taxonomy): Bacteria > Pseudomonadati > Pseudomonadota > Alphaproteobacteria > Sphingomonadales > Sphingobiaceae > Sphingobium > Sphingobium sp. LMA1-1-1.1. The sequence continues at coordinate 858,029 of NZ_JBEGHS010000001.1, read as the reverse complement.
GCGGGCGACCAGCTCACCGTTGTCGAGAATGAGGCGCGCGCCCGCGAAGTCGCCGCCTATCGTCAGGAACAGGCGACCAAGAAGCGCACCACTGCCGCGCCGACCAGCTTCGAGCACATGTTCTCGGCGCTCAACACGACCGTCATCGAATATCCGGTGGTGGTGAAGGGCGACGTGCAGGGCTCGGTTGAAGCGATCGTGTCGTCGCTGAACCGCATTTCGACCGACGAGATCAAGGTGCGCATCCTGCATTCGGGTGTCGGCGCGATCACCGAGAGCGACGTCACGCTGGCCGCCGCCAGCCGCGCGCCGCTGATCGGCTTCAACGTCCGTCCCAATGCCAAGGCGCGCCAGTTGGCGGAGCGCGAGAAGATCTCGCTGCGCTATTATGACGTGATCTACGACCTGCTCGAAGAGGTTCGCGGCGAAATGGCGGGCCAGCTTGCCCCCGAACGCATCGAAACCATCGTCGGCCGGGCCGAGGTGCTTCAGGTCTTCCCCGCGGGCAAGAAGGACAAGGCGGCGGGCCTGCTCGTCCTCGACGGCATCATCCGCAAGGGACTGTCCGCGCGCCTTACCCGCGACGATGTCATCGTGTCGCGCACCAACATCGCCTCGCTCCGTCGCTTCAAGGACGACGTGGCCGAAGTCCGCGCCGGCATGGAGTGCGGCGCGGTCCTTCAGGACACGAACGACATCAAGCCTGGCGACACGCTCGAGCTGTTCGAGGTCGAGGAACGCGCCCGGACGCTGTAACAACAGCGCGCGCGACGCGGCGCGGAGGAAAAGGACATGGTCATGCTAGGCAAGGTCACGCCAATCCTCCGCAGCTTCGATGAAACGCGGACGCGCGCCTTTTACTGCGACTTCCTGGGGTTCGGGGTGGTGTTCGAACATCGCTTCGAACCTGGCATGCCGCTCTACATGGGCGTGGCGCGTGAGGGATGCGTACTGCACCTGTCCGAACATTATGGTGACGGGACGCCGGGTTCGGGCATTCGCATCGCCGTCGATGACGTGCGGGCCTATGCGGCGGAGCTGCGCGCCAAGCATTTCGGCAACGCCCGGCCGGGGGAACCGGTCGAGACGGAATGGGGCAGCCTTGAAATCACGATCACGGACCCGGCCGGAAATAATTTGACCTTCTTTACCGATTTGCCGGAGTGAATGGCATGAACAATTTGCAGGAAGGTCCCTCCGTCCGCCTGCTGCGCGTGGGCGAACAGGTGCGCCATGTGCTCTCCGAGATCCTTCAGCGCGGCGACGTCCATGACGATGTGCTCGCCAGCCATGTGGTGAGCGTGACGGAAGTTCGCATGTCGCCCGACCTGCGCCACGCGACGGTCTTCATCAAGTCGCTGCTCGGCCAGGATGAGGAGGCCGTGCTGAAGGCGCTGCGCACCAACACCGCCTATCTCCAGCGCGAAGTCGCGACCCGCGTGCGCCTCAAATATGCGGCAAAGCTCAAATTCCTTGCGGACGAAAGCTTCGACGAAGGCAACCATATCGACAGGCTGCTGCGCGATCCCAAGGTAGCGCGCGATCTGGACAAGCCCGAGGCCGAGGGCGAATAGGCCGCTGCCCGACAAACATCGTCCCCATCGACGCGACGGCGCAGCCCGGCTAACAGCGTCTTGTCCGCAGGCAAAGCAAGGCAAGGCAAGGCAAGGGGCAGGGCAGATGAAAAGAACGGGCATATTCGCAACCGCGCTTCTGGCGCTCGCCACGCCCGCCGCCGCCAGGGAAGCGCCGGTCCATCCGGCTGTCACCACGGACCCGGCCCCTGATCCCGCCTATCCCGCCGGCATGAGCGCCTTCGTCATCCCCTCCGGGGACGGCGCGCTCAACGCTGTCCTCTATACCGCCGCCGGTTCGGGCCTGCACCCGACGCTCCTCCTCCTCCACGGTTTTCCCGGCAATGAGCAGAATCTGGACCTAGCGCAGGCGGCCCGCCGCGCCGGCTGGAATGTGCTGACGCTCCACTATCGCGGCTCCTGGGGCAGTCCCGGAAACTTCTCCTTCACCCACGCTTCGGAAGACGCCTGGAACGCGCTGCAATATCTCCAGCAATCCGCCACGGTGGTGAAATATCGCATCGACACGAGCGCCATCGTCGTCGCAGGGCACAGCATGGGCGGCTTCATGGCCGCCGACGTCGCCGCCGCCGAACCCCATGTCGCGGGCCTCTTCCTGATCGATCCCTGGGATCCGGCCGAAACCGCCGCCGCCCTCTCCACGCCGCAGGGCGAAGCCGCTTGGAAGGCCGAAGTTGCCGACGACCTGCCCCCGCTCCATGGCGCCAGCTATGACAGCCTGACCGCCGAAATCAGCGGCAACGTCGAAAAGTTCGACCTCGGCCGCAGGCTGGTGGGCTATGGCCGCCGCCCCTTGGTCATCATCGGGGCGGAGCGGGGCATCGGCGCCATGGCGCGAAAGGTGACGGCGGACGCGCAATCGGCCAATCCCGACACGCGGCTGATGGTCTGGCCGACCGATCACAGCTTTTCCGACAAGCGTATCGCGCTGGCCGACGCCCTGGTCCGTTTCCTCAAGCAGATCGCGCCAATGGCGCGCTGACCATGGCGAAGCTCTATTTCTACTACAGCTCGATGAACGCGGGCAAATCGACCACTTTGCTCCAGTCCAGCTTCAACTATCGAGAGCGCGGCATGGAAACCATGCTGTGGACCGCCGCCGTGGACGATCGTTACGGAGCCGGACGCATCGTTTCCCGCATCGGGCTGGAGGCGCAGGCCCATATCTTCGATGCCGCGACCGATCTCTTTGCCGCCATCGCCGCCCAGCAGGCGCACAGCCCGCTGTCCTGCATATTGATCGACGAGGCGCAGTTCCTGAACGAAGAACAGGTCTGGCAGGTCGCCACTGTCTGCGACCGGCTGAACATTCCGGTACTCTGTTACGGCATCCGCACCGATTTCCAGGGCAAGTTGTTCGAGGGCAGCGCCGCGCTGCTGGGCCTGGCCGACACGCTGAACGAGATAAAGACGATCTGCGAATGCGGGCGCAAGGCGACGATGAACCTGCGCGTCGATGCGCAGGGCGCGCCGATCCGACGGGGCGAGCAGACCGAAATCGGCGGCAATGACCGCTATGTCGCGCTCTGCCGCCGCCATTTCGCGGAGCGGATGCAGCGCTGAATCTTGTATCAAATTGTCGCCTCGTCCTCCCGACGGAGCGGCCTTCTACCCATATCGGCGTCATGAAGATGGAGCGGCGATCTGATCCCATCAGATCGAAATCCGCTCTTGCAGGAGACAGAGCATGTTCGCCAGATATCGGGCCGCTTTCCTGGCCCTTCCCCTTATGTTCGCGAGCGTCCCGGCCATGGCCGCGATGCAGCAGCCGGCAAGCGGTGAAGCATCCATTCCCTTCGTCAATCATGGCGGGGTCTGGAACTGGCAAGCCGATGGATCGCGCGGCGTCTATGTGCAGGACCAGCATCGCCAATGGTATTATGCGAAGCTGATGAGCAACTGTTTCGACCTGCCCTTCGCCAACGCCATCGGCTTCGAAACGCGCGGCATCGATACGCTCGACAGGTTCGGCACGCTGGTCGTGCGCGGCCAGCATTGCCCGATCACCAGCTTCACCTACAGCGCCGGCCCGCCCGCCAGGACAAAGAAGGGCTGACAGCAGGCGGCGCCCGCTATAGAGGGCCCGCCATGCATGGCTGGATCATCCTCGACAAACCCCTGGGCCTCGGCTCGACGCAGGCCGTGAGCGCGGTGAAGCGCGCCTTGCGGCAAAGCGGCGCGGGAAAGCTTAGGGTCGGCCATGGCGGCACGCTCGATCCGCTGGCGACCGGTGTTCTCCCGGTGGCGGTGGGAGAGGCGACGAAGCTCGCCGGGCGGATGCTCGACAGCGACAAGATCTATGACTTCACCATCGGCCTGGGCGTGCAGACCGACACGCTGGACCGGGAGGGCAGGGAGGTCGCGTCCAGCGCGCATCGCCCCACCCTGGCGGAGGTGGAGGCCGTCCTCCCCGATTTCACCGGCCCCATCGAACAGGTGCCGCCCGCCTATAGCGCGATCCTGATCGACGGCCGGCGCGCCTATGACCTGGCCCGCGCGGGGCAGGAGGTGGAAATGAAGACGCGCGCCGTGACCATCCACCGCCTTGACCTTCGTCCCTCCCGCGAGATCGCGAAGGAGGAAATGGTAGGGGAGGTCACCCTGCGCGCCCATGTGTCGAAGGGCACCTATATCCGCTCCCTCGCGCGCGACATCGCGCTGGCGCTCGGCACGGTCGGCCATGTCACCATGCTCCGCCGGGTGAAGGCCGGGCCGTTCACCCTGGAAACCGCGATTTCGCTGGACAAATTGGACGAAGCTGCTACGGGCGGCGGCATCGCGCAGCTTATGCTGCCGTTGACCGCAGGGCTGGACGACATCCCGGCTCTAGCAGTCTCTCCCGACGATGCGCTGGCTCTCCGACAGGGGAAGGTGCTCGTGGGGAAACCGCATACCGGCTTGTTACTGGCGATGGAGGGCGAAACGCCCGTCGCGCTGGTGGAGGCCAGTGGCCCAGAAACCCTTAGGGAAATCAGGGTGGTGCGCGGCTTCAATCTCTAGATGTTACGAAAGGAAGCCGATGTCGATTACTGCCGAGCGCAAGGAAGCGCTGATCAAGGAACATGCCCGCGCCGAAGGCGATACCGGTTCGCCGGAAGTCCAGGTTGCGATCCTCTCGGAGCGCATTTCGAACCTGACCGAGCATTTCAAGGGTCATCACAAGGATAACCACAGCCGTCGCGGCCTGCTGATGCTGGTCAACAAGCGTCGTTCGCTGCTGGACTATCTCAAGAAAAAGGATGCGGGTCGCTATACCGACCTCATCACCAAGCTGGGCCTGCGCAAGTAAGCCTGCTAAAGAAGGAGCGGCCCCCATGTCGGGGCCGTTTCCGATTCCGGGGTTCCTGCAATTCGGCAGGATGTTCCGACCAAGGGGCCAGACGATGCTCCGAAACCGCTGCGGGCCGGTTTAGCCCGCATGACAGGCCCCGCCCGGCAATAGGGCCAGGCGGGCGAAGGAAAACAACATGTTCGATGTAAAGAAGGTATCAATCGAGCTGGGCGGAAAGACCCTCACGCTCGAAACCGGCCGTATTGCGCGTCAGGCCGACGCCGCCGTGCTGGCGACCTATGGCGAAACCGTGGTGCTGTGCGCCGTGACCGCCGCCAAGTCGGTGAAGGAAGGGCAGGACTTCTTCCCGCTGACCGTCCATTATCAGGAAAAATATTCCGCCGCCGGCCGCATCCCGGGTGGCTTCTTCAAGCGTGAACGCGGCGCGACGGAAAAGGAAACACTGGTTTCCCGCCTGATCGACCGCCCGGTCCGCCCGCTCTTCCCCGAAGGTTTCTACAACGAAATCAACGTCATTGCCCAGGTTCTGAGCTTTGACGGCGAAAGCGAGCCCGACATCGTGGCGATGATCGCCGCTTCGGCCGCGCTGACCCTGTCGGGCGTTCCCTTCCTGGGTCCGATCGGCGCCGCCCGCGTTGGCTACAAGGATGGCGAATATCAGCTGAACCCCTCGCTGGACCAGGCGAAGGAAGGCGAACTCGACCTCGTCGTCGCCGCCACCGGCAATGCCGTGATGATGGTCGAATCCGAAGCCAAGGAACTGTCGGAAGACGTCATGCTCGGCGCCGTGCTGTTCGCGCATGAAGCGTCGAAGAAGGTCGTCAATGCGATCATCGACCTCGCCGAGCAGGCCGCCAAGGATCCGTGGGACGTTGCCAAGGGCGACAATCTCGACGACCTCAAGAAGAAGCTGAAGAAGCTGATCGGCAAGGACATCACGGCCGCCTACAAGCTGACCGACAAGTCCGCCCGTTCCAACGCGCTGAACGAGGCCCGCGCCAAGGCAAAGGCCTGGTTCGCCGAGGAAGGCCTCGACGCCCAGACGGTCATGGCCGGCATCAAGCTGACCAAGAAGCTGGAAGCGGAAATCGTCCGCACCGCCATCCTCAAGGACGGCAAGCGCATCGACGGCCGCAACACGACGCAGATCCGCCCGATCGAGGCGATGGTCGGCTTCCTGCCGCGCACCCACGGTTCGGCCCTGTTCACCCGCGGTGAAACGCAGGCGATCTGCACCACCACGCTCGGCACCAAGGACGCCGAGCAGATGGTCGACGGCCTGACCGGCGTTCATTATGAAAGCTTCATGCTGCACTACAACTTCCCGCCCTATTCGGTCGGTGAAGTCGGCCGCTTCGGCGCGCCGGGCCGTCGCGAAGTCGGCCATGGCAAGCTGGCATGGCGTGCTCTGCACCCCGTGCTGCCCAGCAAGGAAGAATTCCCCTACACCATCCGCGTCCTCAGCGACATCACCGAGTCCAACGGCTCGTCATCGATGGCGACGGTCTGCGGCGGTTCGCTCTCGATGATGGACGCCGGCGTGCCGCTGAAGCGCCCCGTTTCCGGCATCGCCATGGGCCTGATCCTGGAAGGCAAGGATTTCGCTGTCATCAGCGACATTCTGGGCGACGAGGATCATCTCGGCGACATGGACTTCAAGGTGGCGGGCACGGAAGCGGGCATCACCACCATGCAGATGGACATCAAGGTTGCCGGCATCACGCAGGAAATCTTCGAGGTCGCTCTGCGCCAGGCGAAGGAAGGCCGCGCCCACATATTGGGTGAGATGAGCAAGGCCCTGTCCTCGACTCGCACCGAGCTGTCGGCCCATGCCCCGCGCATCGAGACGATCCAGATCGACAAGGCGAAGATCCGCGACGTCATCGGCACCGGCGGCAAGGTCATCCGCGAGATCGTCGCGGAAACCGGCGCGAAGGTCGACATCGACGATGAGGGCATCATCAAGATCAGCTCGTCCGACATCAACCAGATCGAAGCCGCCAAGAAGTGGATTCTCGGCATCGTCGAGGAAGCGGAAGTCGGCAAGGTCTACACCGGCAAGGTCGTAAACATCGTCGACTTCGGTGCGTTCGTGAACTTCATGGGCGGCAAGGACGGCCTCGTCCACGTCTCCGAAATGAAGAATGAGCGCGTCGAAAAGCCGACGGACGTCGTCTCCGAAGGCCAGGAAGTGAAGGTCAAGGTTCTCGAAATCGATCCGCGCGGCAAGGTTCGCCTGTCCATGCGCGTCGTCGATCAGGAAACCGGCGAGGAACTGGAAGATACCCGTCCTCCCCGCGAACCCAGGGGCGATCGCGGCGGTGAGCGTGAAGGCGGCCGTGGCGACCGCAATCGCCGCGACCGTGGCGGCGACCGCGGCGGACGCGGTGGCGACCGGGGTGATCGCGGCCCCCGCCGTGACCGCGGCCCGCGCGGCGAAGGCCGGGGCAATGGCGATGACGACGGCTCCAATGCCGGTCTGCCGGACTTCCTGACCCAGGATTGATCCCGGTCCATCAGGCCCGATAATACAGGAAGGGCGCCCGGTCATCCGGGCGCCCTTTTTGATGAATTTGAATGCTTTTCTGATCTCCAATTGGCCTGGGCGGAAGTTGTGATAGGGTAACGATCAAGCTGTGGGGGGATTTATGCAGCGCAGGAACGAACGATTCGTGGAGCGCCTGCCGCTGGCCCTGCGTCGACCCTGGCATGCCTATCTGCTGGCGACCGTTTTCTGCCTGATCGCCCTCGCCATTCGCGCCGTCGCCGAAATCGCCATGCCGGTCGGCTATCCCTTCGTCTCCTTCTTTCCCGTCGTGATCCTGACCTCCTTCCTGTTCGGGGTGCGGCCGGGCATCTATGCGGGCGTGTTGTGCGGCCTCTTGTCCTGGTATTTCTTCATTCCGCCACGCATGACGTTCGACTTCCATCCAGGCGTGCTGCTGGCGCTCGCCTTCTACGGCATCGTCGTGATCATCGACATCGCGCTGATCCATCTCTTGCAGAAGGCGAACTTCAAATTGGCCTTGGAGCGGGAACGCAGCCGCGCCCTGGCGGAAAATCGCGAATTGCTGTTCCACGAATTGCAGCACCGCGTGTCCAACAATCTTCAGGTCGTCGCGGCCATGCTTTCGCTCCAGCGACGCCATGTCGACCATGACCTGGCCCGCCGGGCGCTGGACGACGCTTCGGCCCGGCTCGCGCTGGTCGGCCGGATCAGCCGGGAGCTCTACAATCCATCGGGGGAGGGGCAGGACGTCCGCGCCTTCCTGACGACATTGACCGCCGACGTGCTGGCGGCCAGCGGTCGCGACGACATCGCTCTCACTGTCGATGCGCCCGATGCGCTGACCCTGCAACCCGACATCGCCGTGTCGATGGCGCTGATCGTGACCGAAGCGGTCAACAACGCCATCGAACATGGCCTGCCGCATCGGGGCGGCAGCATCCACGTCAGCCTGGACGTCAGCGACGGCACGATAATCCTTGACGTCACCGACGATGGAAGGGGCCTGCCCGCCGATTTCGATCCCGGCTTCAGCCAGAGTCTGGGCCTGCGGATTTCCAATGCACTGGCCTTGCAACTGAACGGCCGCTTCTCCCTGATGCCCTCGGTAAAGGGCGGCGCGATAGCACGGCTTGACCTGCCTGCCCGCGCATAGCGACCGACATGCACATTCTGCCGCTTGGCGAGGCGCATTCGCTCCGCTATGACCCGGCCATGCTGACGAAAACCATGACGCGCATCGGCGCGGCTACCGCACCGCTTCTGCTTGCCGCCCTGCTCTCGGGCTGCGCGACGTCGAAGAACAAATCCGACACGCAATATGTCGCCCGCGACGTGTCGACGCTCTACAATGCGGGCAAATACCGCCTGGATCGCGGCCAGTACAAGCTTGCCGCCGCGCTCTTCGACGAAGTGGAGCGCCAGCATCCCTATTCGCCCTGGGCCCGCCGCGCGCAGCTCATGTCCGCGTTCAGCTATTACATGAATCAGGATTATCCGGAATCGATCGGAGCGGCGCAGCGCTTCCTGTCGATCCACACCGGCAACAAGGACGCGCCCTACGCCTATTATCTGATCGCGCTCTGCTATTATGAACAGATTGCCGACGTCACCCGCGACCAGAAGATCACGCAACAGGCTCTGGACGCGCTGGGCGAACTGATCCGCCGCTATCCCGACACGCGTTACGCCGCCGATGCCCGGCTGAAGCTCGACCTCGTCAACGATCACCTTGCCGGCAAGGAGATGGAGATCGGCCGTTTCTACCAGCGTCGTGGCCAGTGGCTGGCGGCGACTCTGCGCTTCCGCACGGTCATCGACAAATATCAGACGACCACGCACACGCCGGAGGCGCTGGAGCGCCTGGTGGAAAGCTATCTCTCGCTCGGCATCCCCGCCGAAGCGCAGAAGGCCGCTGCGGTGCTGGGCCGGAACTATCCGGGTTCGAAATGGTATGAGCGCAGCTTCAAGCTGATGCGCGAACATCCGAACAAGGCCTGACCTGTCCTGTTCCCCCTCCCGCAGGCGGGCGGGGTCGAACGGCATCACGCGCCTCTGTTCAGGGGAGGATCGCGAGCAAAGCGAGCGTTCCCTCCTGCCCAATTCAGCGCCGCTGGCGCGGTGCACCCACCCCGGCCCCTCCCGCCTGCGGGAGGGGGGAGTCGCTCGCCCTTGCTGACTGCCCTGTCCATCCGCAACGTCGTGCTGATAGAGGCGCTGGACCTGGATTTCGGGTCGGGCCTGGGCGTGCTGACCGGTGAGACGGGTGCGGGCAAGTCGATCCTGCTCGATTCGCTGGGCCTCGCACTGGGCGCCCGCGCCGACAGCGGCCTTGTCCGCAGCGGGGAGGCGCAGGCCAGCGTCACCGCCACCTTCGACGCGCCTCCCGCCGATCATCGCGCGACGGACCTGCTGGCCGACAATGGCATAGACGTGGAACCCGGCGAACCGCTCATCATCCGCCGCATGGTAAAGGCCGATGGCGGCAGCCGCGCCTTCGTCAACGATCAGCCCTGCTCGGCGGCGCTGCTGCGCGACCTTGGCAGCGCGCTGGTCGAAATCCACGGCCAGCATGACGATCGCGGCCTGCTCAACCCGCGCGGGCACCGCTCGTTGCTCGACGCCTATGGCCGCTGCGACACGGGCGCGGCGGCGCAGGCCTATCATGCATGGCGCGCCGCCGCCGACCGCCTTGCGGAAAGCCGCGCCAGCGTGGAGACCGAAGCCCGCGACCGCGATTATCTGAGCCATGCGGTGGACGAACTCACCCGCTTCGCCCCCGAACCCGGTGAGGAAGCGACGCTGGCCGAAGAACGCGCCACCATGCAGAAGGGCGCGCGCCTTTCCGACGATCTTTCCGCCGTCACCCAATGCTTCACCGGCTCCGATGGCGGCCTTGCCCAGTTGCGGCAGGCCGCCCGCCGCCTCGACCGCATCGCCGGCGAATATGAACCGCTGGCCGAGGTTCTCGCCGCCCTCGACCGCGCCGTGATCGAGGCGAGCGAGGCGGAGGATCGCCTCAATGAAGCCGCCGAAGCGCTCAGCTTCGACCCCGCCCGACTCGACGCCATCGAAACCCGCCTGTTCGACCTGCGCGGCCTCGCCCGCAAGCATCATGTCCAGCCCGACGATCTCTCCGCACTGCGCGACGACATGGCGGCGAAACTGGCCGCGATCGAAGGCGGGGAGGAACATCTCGCCGCCCTGGAGGCCGAGGTGAAGGCACGCGCCGCCGCCTATCGCGCCGCCGCGCAGGCCCTTTCCGCCGAACGCCAGATGGCGGCCGGAAAGCTCGATGCCGCCGTCGCCGCCGAACTCGCCCCGCTGAAACTGGACGCCGCCCGCTTCCGCACCGTCGTCGCGCCGCAGGAGGAAGGGCAATGGGGCGCCCATGGCATGGACCGGGTGGAATTCGAAATCTCCACCAATCCCGGCGCGCCCTTCGCCCCGCTGGTCAAGATCGCGAGCGGCGGCGAACTGTCCCGCTTCATCCTCGCGCTCAAGGTCGCCCTGGCACAGCAGGGCGGCGCGGACACGCTGATCTTCGACGAGATCGACCGCGGGGTAGGGGGCGCCGTCGCCTCCGCCATCGGTGAACGCCTCGCCCGCCTGTCGCAGACCAACCAGATCCTCGTCGTCACCCACAGCCCGCAGGTCGCGGCACGGGGGCAGGACCATATGCTGATCGCAAAATCCAGCGACGGTACCGTAACGCGAACCGGCGTCCACGCGCTGAGCGACGGCGAACGCCGCGAGGAAATCGCCCGCATGCTGTCCGGCGCGGAGATCACGGCAGAAGCGCGGGCACAGGCGGAACGGCTGCTCGAAAAGCTGTAACGCGCCCGTCCATCCAGAAATAGCACCCGCATTGGTCCCCTTCGCGTCAAACGGAGACAATGGCGATTGTTCTGACAGCATTACCCGCGTTAGAGCGGGTTTCGATCTGATTGAATCAGATTGCCGCTCTGGATCCTTGTTTGCCGCGATTTTTTATCAGCGACCGGTTCCGATCGCTTGGAAATCGCTTTAGTGCCCCGGATGACCCTTCAAGGAGAAGATAATGTCCGCCCCGAAGCTCAGGATCGAATCTGCCGGCATCAATGGCCTGTGGCCGATGTTGCCCACGCCGTCGAAGGAAGGCGCTTCGGACTGGCGTAGCCGCGATACTGTCGATCTCGACGAAACGGCGCGAATGGTTGAGGCATTGATCGAGGCGGGAGTCGATGGGCTTTTGAGCCTGGGCACCTATGGTGAGTGCCATAGCCTGACCTGGGATGAGAAGCTGGCCTTCGTCGGCTGCGTCATGGAGACCATTGGCGGACGCATCCCGTTTTTCGCTGGCACGACAGCACTCAATACCCGTGAGGTCATTGCCCAGACCCGGGCGATGCACGAGCTTGGCGTTTCGGGGACGATGCTGGGCGTGCCGATGTGGTGCAAGAACGATGTCGCGACAGCCGTTCAATTCTATAATGATGTCAGCGAAGCCTGCCCCGACACGGCGATCATGATCTATGCCAACAGTGAGGCATTCAAGTTCGAATTCCCCCGTCCGTTCTGGGCCCAGGTCGGCAAGCTGCCGCAGGTCGTTGCTTGCAAATATCTCGGAATCGGTTTGTTGGCGGCCGACCTCAACCTTGCTCCCGATATCCGCTTCCTGACGCACGAGGCGGACTATTATGCCGCCTCGCGTATTGCTCCGGACAGGATGACTGCGTTCTGGTCAAGCAGCGCGCTGTGTGGGCCACGCCCGGCGCTGGCGTTGCGCGACGCGGTGGCCAAGGCCAAAGTCAGCGGTGACTGGAGCAATGCCAAGGCGATCGCCGACCGTTTCCAGCAATGCGAACAGGGCCTGTTCCCGCGTGGTGAGTTCACGGAATTTTCGAAGTTCGCCGTGGGGCTCGAAAGGGGGCGGATGAACGCGGCCGGTTGGGTGCGGATTGGCGACCCTCGTCCGCCATACCATCTTGTCCCCGCGGAATATCTGGAAGGCGCCAGTCGCTCGGGACGAGCCTATGCGGCATATCATGCCGAACTCCAGCAATCAGGCCTCTGATATCGAGCGGGGCAAGTCAAATGGATGGGGGTTCGGCGCTCCCTTGAGACCGGACATATGAACGCACCATTCGCGATCAGAACCACGCCCGGCCAAAAGACTTGCCCCAGGGGGCCGTCCACAAATGTAGCCTCCCGACTGACCGGTTTTCGCGAACCCTGCCGCACGACGAGCACCCTCGCAACGGCAACTCTCGACCATTTGCGGACATTCAGCCTGGCCAGTCATAACCATCAACATTGAAAATCTTTCCCCAGTCTTCGGCCAGCGCCTCAAGTTCGAGGGTGCGGTAGGCCGCGTGATCCGAAAGGCACATATCGCGAGCGAAGCGGTGGAAAGTGCCGCCCTCGCTTAACGCTGCCTGCATTTCACAGTCAGGGCTATTCCAAGCATCCCAGTGCTTTTCACTCTCGGCCAACAGAGCAACGAGCCGGTCTGGCGAATGAAAGTTCGTGGAAACCTGTTGCGCGGTCATAAGCTGCTTCGCAACCGCCGCGCGCCGAGCTTCCCACGCCAAACGCGAGAATGTCGCACAATCGTTCATCGCTCTCTGATAGGTTCCATGCTCATTTTCACAGGTATCTAAGGCGCGGCGCACGCACACCAAGGGATCAGAGAGTGGGCGGTTGGCCTCTGTAAGACACTCCCCGATCACTGTCTTGGCGCTGGCAGGGCCATGTTCGTCTATCCATCTGTCAGGGTTGGCGGCCAAAGCCGCAACGAGCAATCCAACAGCCACGCTCATGAATGCTCCCCTACTGCAATATTATCTGTTGCATTATCGGCACATAAGCCGCCCGTCGTCAAACCACCCTTTCCGCAAACGCTGTCGTGCTCCTGCGCAGGCAGGAGCCCAGTTCTGCCGGCGGGACTGGGTTCCTGCCTGCGCAGGAACACGTTGCGCTCCTTCAGCGGGTCCACTCTCACCCATCACCGCCACAACGCCCGCTCTCCCCTGCCACCCCCGAATATCCGCTACCCGCGCGCAAAGGCCGACGCTAAAGACGTGTCCATGACCGACCCCGCGCAAATGACAGAAGCCGAAGCCGCCAACCGCTTGATGCGCCTTGCGCGGGAGATTGCGCGCCACAACCGGCTCTATCACGACCAGGACGCACCGGAGATCACGGACGCCGCCTATGACGCCCTGATCCGCGAGAACAACGCGCTGGAAGCCGCCTTCCCGCATCTCGTCCGCAGCGATTCCCCCAATGCCCTGGTCGGCGCCGCCTCGACCTCCGCCCTCCGGAAGGTCCAGCACGCCGTCCGCATGATGAGCCTCGACAACGGCTTTTCCGATGAGGACATTGCCGAGTTCGTCGCCCGCGTTCGCCGCTTCCTCGCGCTGCCGGAGGACGCCGCCGTGGCGCTCACCGCCGAACCGAAGATCGACGGCCTGTCCTGCTCGCTGCGCTATGAAAAGGGCGAACTGGTCCTCGCCGCCACGCGAGGCGACGGCACGACCGGGGAGGATGTCACCGCCAATGTCCGCACCATCGCCGACATTCCCCAGACGCTCGCCGGCCCCGGCATCCCCGACCTGTTCGAGGTGCGGGGCGAGGTCTATATGGCGAAGGCCGATTTCGTCGCGCTCAACGCCCGCCTTCTCGCCGAAGCCGATGACCCTGAAAAGGCCCGCCAGTTCGCCAACCCCCGCAACGCCGCCGCCGGCTCGCTGCGTCAGAAGGACGCCGCCGTCACTGCCAGCCGCCCGCTGCGCTTCCTCGCTCATGGCTGGGGCGAGGTCAGCGCCGTCCCCGCAGAGACCCAGCTTGGCGTCATGCAGGCGATCGCAAGCTGGGGCCTGCCCGTGTCCGACCGCCTGGCCTGCGTCGACACGCTGGAGGCGCTCATCGCCCATTATCGCGCCATCGAAGCCGCTCGCGCCGACCTGCCCTTCGACATTGATGGCGTGGTCTACAAGGTCGACCGCCTCGACTGGCAGCAGCGCCTGGGCTTCGTCGCGAAGGCCCCACGCTGGGCGATCGCTCATAAATTCCCCGCCGAACGCGCCCAGACGACGCTGGAGGCCATCGACATACAGGTCGGCCGCACCGGCAAGCTGACCCCCGTGGGTCGCCTCACTCCCGTCACCGTCGGCGGCGTCGTCGTCTCCAACGTCACCCTGCACAATGCCGATGAGATCGCGCGGCTGGGCGTCCGCCCCGGCGATCGCGTTATCGTCCAGCGCGCCGGCGACGTCATCCCGCAGGTGGTGGACAACCTCACGCGGGACGAACCGCGCGCGCCCTTCGCCTTTCCCGACCAATGCCCCGTCTGCCAGTCGGAGGCCGTGCGGGAGGAAGGGGAGGTCGACATACGCTGCACCGGCGGCCTCATCTGCCCGGCGCAACGGTTCGAACGCCTGCGCCATTTCGTCAGCCGCGCCGCGCTGGATATCGAGGGGCTGGGCGAAAAGAGCATCGAGGAATTTCTCGACCTCGGCTGGATCGCGGAACCGGCCGACATCTTCCGCCTGAAATCACGCCGGGCCGACCTGCTGGGCCGGGAGGGGTGGAAGGAAAAGTCGGTCGACAATCTCCTCGCCGCGATAGAGGCAAAGCGCCAGCCCGACGCCGCGCGCCTGCTCTTTGGCCTGGGCATCCGCCATATCGGCGCGGTCACTGCCCGCGACCTGCTCAAGCGCTATACCACGCTGGAGGGGGTCCGCGCGCTCGCTGTCGGGATCATCGCGCTGCGCGATGCCGCCGCCCCTGCGGAGGGGGAGGAGGAATCCCGCTTCCGCAACCGCCTCGACAAGGCGATTGCGGAACATATCGGCGTCGAGAATGTGGGATCGGCGGTCGGCCACGCCTTGGCCGATTTCTTCCACGAACCGCATAATGTCGACGTCTGGAACGACCTGCTGAACGAAGTCTCCCCGCCCGACTATGTGGTCGAAACCACGGCCAGCGCCGTCACGGGCAAGACGGTGGTGTTCACCGGCAAGCTCGAAACCATGAGCCGCGACGAGGCCAAGGCGCAGGCCGAGAGGCTGGGCGCCAAGGCGGCCGGTTCGGTCAGCGCCAAGACCGACCTTGTGGTCGCGGGCCCCGGCGCCGGATCGAAGCTCAAGCAGGCGGCGGCGCTGGGCATCGACGTCATCGATGAAGCCGCCTGGGCAGAAATCGTCAAGGCCGCCGGCTAGACAGGCACTCGAAATTCCCCGTCAGGGGAGGGGACTGAAGGGCGGGGCGGCGCCCCGGCCGTGCCGGACCCGCCCCTCCGACGGGAGTCTCAGTCCGCTGGCTCCAGCTTGTCCTGCGTCCGCGTCTCGAAATCGCCGGCGTCATGCCGCTCCCGAAGCTGTCCTTCCAGCGGCCCGTTCGCCTTGTTGACCATGCGTCCGCGCGCCACTGCGGGCCGCGCATCGATCTGCCGCGCCCAGCGCAGCACATTGGTGTAGCTCTGCGCGTCGAGAAATTCCGCCGCATCATAGGCGCGACCCAGCACGACCCCGCCATACCAGGGCCAGATCGCGATATCGGCAATGCTATATTCGTCGCCCGCGACATATTCATGCTCGGCCAGTTGCCGGTCGAGCACGTCCAGCTGCCGCTTCACTTCCATCGCATAGCGGTTGATCGGATATTCGAACTTCTCCGGCGCATAGGCGAAGAAATGCCCAAATCCGCCGCCCAGCAGCGGCGCGCTGCCCATCTGCCAGAACAGCCAGTTGAGCGTCTCGGTCCGCTTCGCCGGATCGGTCGGCAGGAAGGCGCCGAATTTCTCGGCCAGATAGACCAGGATCGACCCGGACTCGAACACCCGCCGCGGCGGCGAGACGCTGTGGTCCATCAATGCCGGGATCTTGCTGTTGGGATTGACCGACACGAATCCGCTGCCGAACTGGTCGCCTTCACTGATGCGGATCAGCCAGGCGTCATATTCGGCATCCTTGCCCGCCGCCAGCAGCTCTTCCAGCATGATCGTCACCTTCTGGCCGTTGGGCGTGGCGAGCGAATAGAGCTGGAACGGGTGCTTGCCGACCGGCAGTTCCTTGTCATGGGTCGGACCCGCGATCGGCCGGTTGGTGCTGGCGAAGGCGCCGCCATTCTCCTTGTCCCAGGTCCAGACGCGCGGTGGTATATAGTCTTGGCTCATGCAGGCGTGCTCCGCTGATTGGCAATGGCCCTGCAGGTAGGGAGCAGAAGGGTAGGCCGCAAGCGCAGCCCGCCCATATTTACCTTATCTCGATCTGCAAAAAGGGCGGCCCAAGGGAGACCGCCCTTTCCGTTCCTTTCCCCTTGCCGAGGATCAGAACTTGAAGTTCGCCCCGACGCGGTAGGTGCGGCCGATCAGGCCCGGCAAGTGCCACGAGGCCAGATAGTTGGGCTGCGTCGTATAGAGCGTGTTCGCATAAAGCGGCGCCCCGGCATTGGTGAAGTTGCCGATGAAGCCAAAGAAGCTGAAATTCTCGTTCACCTCCACCGTGGCGTTCAGATCGGCATAGACGAAGGTCTTGATCTTGCAGAAAGCGGGTCCGCCACCGTAGAGCGTGGCGGCGCAGGACGTGTCCAGATTGCCCTGGTCCGTCGCGACGCCCTTCATGCTGCCCACATAATAGGTCGTCGCGGTCAGCGAGACCTTGCCGACGGTCAGCGTGTTCTGCCAGTTGCCGCGCCACTTCGGCGTGCCGCCGCCCGACGAGAGATCCGCCGGGCCGACCGTGCCGGCGAAGCGCTGCACCGCGCCGCTGGCGAGGTGGCGGTTGAACTTCAGCGTCGTCTGCAGGTCCAGACGGCTCTGGAACTGAACGTTGTCGTTGATATTGAACTGCGCGTCGGCGCCGAATTGCAGACCCGTGGTGACGTCGAAGTTCGAGTTCACATAAGGCGCATTGACCACCAGCAGGCGCGGCAGGGCGTTGAGCGCGAAGGGATCGGCACCGTCGATGACGTTGCACGAATAGCCCGCGCCGACCGCAGCGACCGCGGCGCACCCGGCCGCCGAAGCCGCCGCCGCCGAGGCGAAGGTCTGGCCCGCGACCGAGTAATAGGCATTGATCGCGTCACCCGCCAACGGCCCGGCCGTGACCAGCCCCTTCTTCTTCACGTGGAAATAGTCGACGGTGAAGCTGATCCTGTTGGTCGGCTGGAACACCGCGCCCAGCGTGTAGCTGGTCGAGGTTTCCGGCTTGATATCGGGATTGCCGACGAAGCCGCGACCGACCGAATAGGGAGCGAAGTAGGCTGCATTCTGGCTATGATCGGCGCGGAACGCCGCATTTGGCGTGTAGCCGACAAAGCCCGAGAAGGAACTGCGCGGATCGCTTTCGGCGAAGGTCGGGGCGCGGAAGCCCTCCGAATAGGTGCCGCGCAGCGAGATCTGCTTGATCGGGGTGAACTTCGCGCCGAACTTGGGCGAGAAGTGGCTGAAGCCTTCCGAATAATGGTCGTAGCGGCCCGACGCGTTCACTTCGAGCGAGTCGAGGATCGGCGCGTCGATTTCGAAATAGCCGGCCCAGACGTCCCGGTTGCCAAAGGCCTGCGCGGTCGAAAGGCCAGGAACGTCGAGATTCGGGTTGGCGCTCCGGTTGGTCAGCTTCTCCTTGCGATACTGACCGCCCACGGCGACCTGGAGGTCACCGCCCGGCAGGGTGAACAGGCTGCGGCTGAGCGAGCCATCGACCGTGAATTCGCTCGAATTGGAGAGCGAGGTGATCGGCGGAAGCACGGAATCACGGACGGCCTGCGAATTCAGGGCTGGATTGACGAAGTTGTACGATCCGGTGTTGATCGCCTGCGTGAGACCGGCGAGATTGGCCCAGCCCGTCTGGACCAGCTTCAGGTCGTCGCGCGAATAGCCTGCTTCCAGATTCCATTTCCAGCTGTCGCCGAACGTGCCGTTGAGGCCGCTGGTGATGCGATACAACTCGTTGGTGCGGACAGAACCCGACTTCACGTCGCCGAACAGATAATAGATGCGCGCCGCGCCGGCTGCGGGATTGTTGGCATAGGCGGCGGCATAGGGATTGTTGGGGTTCAGCGTGCGGCCCGGCGTCGCGGGATCGGCGCAGTTGACGCCCGACGGACAGATCCACACGGGCAGCACGATGCCGGGGTTCGACGTCGAGGTCGATGGCGAGCCGCCAAACGCCTGGTTCTGCCGGATGCCGCGCGGCAGCAGGGTGATGTCGACCTTGTTGTGCGAATAGCTGCCCGCGACATAGCCCTCGATATTGTCGCTCAGGCGGAAGCTGAAGCGGGCGACGGCAGCATAGCGTTCCTGCTTGGGCAGTATCTGGACATATTCGCGGGTCAGGTCGTGCGCGCAGGCGGTGCCGACGCGCGATGTCGTATTCTCCGAGAAGGTGCCGTAGGGGCAGTTCGCGAGCGGCGTCAGCGAGGTGAAGATCGCCGGCGACGTGGCGTTTGCGACGCTGCCCGCCAGCGGATTGTTGAGATCGGTCTGGGTGACGCGCGTGACGACGGCGTTGGTCGTCGGGCTGGTCAGCGTGTCGTCGGCGCGGTTGTTGTCGATGCCGCCGATGGCGCGCAGGTCCTGCGTGTTGAAGGGGAAGCCGCGCGAGTTGGCCGTGACCTTTCCGCCCTTCTCATATTCGCCGCCGACATAGAGGTTCCAGCCCTGGCTGTCATAGTCGCCATAGCCGGCGAGCAGGCTCAGCCGGTATTTCTGGCCGTCGCCCTCCTGGCTGACGCCGGACTCGGCGCTGCCTTCGATCCCATTGAACTGCTTGCGCGTGATAATGTTCACCACACCGCCGATCGCATCGGCGCCGTAAGTCGACGATGCGCCATCCTTCAGCACTTCGACCCGCTGGACGTTGACCTGCGGGATGCTGGCAAGGTCGGCATAGCTGTTGTGGCCGTCATCGCTGAGCGGGAAGTTGGCGGAGCGAAGGCCATCGACCAGCAACAGCGTCGACGAGACGCCCAGGTTGCGCAGCGAAACGGCGGAGCCGCCGGCGGAGAAGCCGCTGGTGAAGCCGATGCCGATCGAGCCGGCGCCATCGGCCGAGGCCTGGCGGATCGCGTCGGCCATGTTGGTAACGCCCGCGCGCTTGAGCGTTTCGGCGGTGATCACGCTGACGGGGGAGGGTGTTTCCGCATTTGCGCGGCTCAGCAGCGACCCGGTGACGACGATGGTTGCGCCTTCCTCGTCTGGGGTCGCGGTCTGCGGTGACGACTGGGCCAAAGCGGGCACTGTCCCGATGGTGCCGATGGCAAAGGCGGAAATGGCGACCCCATGGCGCAGCCCGGCGAACGTCTTCTTGATGGACATGAAAATACCCCTGTTGCGCGCGCGCCGGCTATGCGTGCCGGTCATCGCGCGACCCCTGCTTTACGCCATATGGACTATGGCTGCGGGAAAGGGTGCCTTCCTGTTTTATTATCGTAAAGTAACAATCTTCGGCCGACTTCAATCACTTGTCGCATTTTCTGCACGTTGAGGCATATCTGCAACAGTTTCCGGCATCCGAGGGGACGGGGCTGTGCTATGGGCGGCGTCCGTGTTTATTTGCCTGAAGAGGATGGCGACCGGCGGCGATGCCACGCAGGGAAAATCTTCGCGGAAAAATTCCTCGTCCCCCCTTGATCCCCGATCCGACCTGTCCATATGCAACGGCGCTGGCACTCCCTGAAGAGGAGTGCTAACAGACACGGGTTCATCGGGGAGAAGGAACCGGATTCGCGCAGCGATTCCATCCGATCCCCTTCAACGTTGTAAAGAGGGAAAGGCACTCAACATGGCATTTCGTCCGTTGCATGACCGCGTTCTCGTTCGCCGCGTAGAGGCGGAAGAGAAGACTGCCGGCGGCATCATCATCCCCGACACCGCCAAGGAAAAGCCGCAGGAAGGCGAAATCGTCGCCGTCGGCATCGGCAGCAAGTCGGAAGACGGCAAGGTCACCCCGCTGGACGTCAAGGCCGGCGACCGCATCCTGTTCGGCAAATGGTCGGGCACCGAGGTCAAGGTCGATGGCGAAGACCTGCTGATCATGAAGGAATCGGACATTCTGGGCATCGTCGCGTAAAGCGGCGAACCGGACTGACATTCCAGTTTTTGGCGGATTTTCGTGCCTGTAACGGTGTGAACTTCGCAAGATTTGCAATTCTCAAAGAGAGGTAGAAGATCATGGCAGCGAAGGACGTAAAGTTTTCGCGTGACGCTCGTGAGCGCATCCTGCGCGGCGTCGACATCCTGGCCGACGCGGTCAAGGTGACCCTGGGCCCCAAGGGCCGCAACGTCGTCATCGACAAGAGCTTCGGCGCGCCCCGCATCACCAAGGACGGTGTTTCGGTCGCCAAGGAAATCGAACTGAAGGACAAGTTCGAGAATATGGGCGCCCAGATGGTCCGCGAAGTCGCTTCGAAGACCAACGACATCGCCGGTGACGGCACCACCACCGCGACCGTCCTCGCCCAGGCGATCGTTCGCGAAGGCATGAAGTCGGTCGCCGCCGGCATGAACCCGATGGACCTGAAGCGCGGCATCGATCTCGCCGTCACCAAGGTCGTCGAGGACATCAAGGCCCGCTCGAAGCCGGTTGCCGGTTCGAACGAAGTCGCCCAGGTCGGCATCATCTCGGCCAATGGCGACGTTGAAGTCGGCCAGAAGATCGCCGAAGCGATGGAGCGCGTCGGCAAGGAAGGCGTGATCACCGTCGAGGAAGCCAAGGGCCTCGATTTCGAACTGGACGTCGTGGAAGGCATGCAGTTCGACCGCGGCTACCTGTCGCCCTATTTCATCACCAATCCGGAAAAGATGCAGGTCGAACTGGCTGACCCCTACATCCTGATCCACGAAAAGAAGCTGTCGAACCTGCAGTCGATCCTGCCGATCCTCGAAGCCGTGGTGCAGTCGGGCCGTCCGCTCCTCATCATCGCCGAGGACATCGAAGGCGAAGCGCTGGCGACCCTGGTCGTCAACAAGCTGCGCGGCGGCCTGAAGGTTGCTGCGGTCAAGGCTCCGGGCTTCGGCGACCGCCGCAAGGCCATGCTGGAAGACATCGCCGTCCTGACCAAGGGCGAAGTGATCTCCGAAGACCTCGGCATCAAGCTCGAGAACGTGACCCTCGGCATGCTCGGCACCGCCAAGCGCATCACCATCGACAAGGACAACACCACCATCGTCGATGGCGCCGGTGACGCCGACGCGATCAAGGGCCGCACCGAGCAGATCCGTGCGCAGATCGAATCGACCACGTCGGACTACGACCGCGAGAAGCTCCAGGAGCGTCTGGCGAAGCTGGCTGGCGGCGTTGCCGTCATCAAGGTTGGCGGTGCGACCGAAATCGAGGTGAAGGAGCGCAAGGATCGCGTCGACGACGCGCTGCACGCGACCCGCGCGGCTGTGGAAGAAGGCATCGTCCCCGGTGGCGGCACGGCCCTGCTGTACGCTGTCAAGGCCCTCAAGGACCTCAAGGGCGCCAATGACGACCAGACCCGCGGTAT
Source organism: Sphingobium sp. LMA1-1-1.1 (assembly GCF_040676365.1). Taxonomy (NCBI): domain Bacteria; kingdom Pseudomonadati; phylum Pseudomonadota; class Alphaproteobacteria; order Sphingomonadales; family Sphingobiaceae; genus Sphingobium; species Sphingobium sp. LMA1-1-1.1. The sequence continues at coordinate 836,161 of NZ_JBEGHS010000001.1, read as the reverse complement.
CGACATCATCCGCAAGGCCATCGAAGCGCCGCTGCGCCAGATCGCCACGAACGCGGGCGTCGATGGTGCGGTCGTTGCCGGCAACCTGCTGCGTGAAAATGACGAGACCAAGGGCTTCAACGCTGCGACCGACACCTATGAGAACCTCGTCGCCGCTGGCGTGATCGACCCGACCAAGGTCGTCCGCGCCGCGCTGCAGGATGCCGCTTCGGTGGCCGGCCTGCTGATCACGACCGAAGCCACGATCGCTGAACTGCCCTCCGACGACAAGGCGCCGATGGGCATGCCCGGCGGCGGCATGGGCGGCATGGGCGGCATGGACTTTTAAGATCGCGTTGCGGGCGGGCCAGCGGCTCGCCCGCAACCGGGGAAGTTCTCAAAGCTCTCATATGAAAAGGGCCGGTGGAGCGTTGCTCCGCCGGCTCTTTCATGTCGGCCCCATGTTCAGACCAGCAGGATATAAGCGGCACCGATGCCCGCACAGACACCCAGGACCGGCAACACGCCGATCCTGAACCGGAATACCGCGATCATTGCGCCCGCCGACAGCAGGACAGCAGGAATATTGACGCTGGACAGCACGGGCATGTCGATCCAACCCAGCCGCTGGACCTGCCGAAAGAGGGTGTGAATGGCAAACCAGATGGCAAGGTTCAGGATCACGCCCACCACGGCGGCCGTGATCGCCGTCAGCGCCGCCGAAAGCGCGGGGTTGCCGCGCAGGCGCTCGACGAAAGGAGCGCCAGCGAAAATCCAGAGGAAGCAGGGCACAAACGTCACCCATGTGGTCAGCATGGCGCCCAGGGTCGCTGCCAGCAGCGGATGCATCGCCCCGGACTCGCGGAACGCAGCCAGAAATCCCACGAACTGCGTGACCATGATCAACGGCCCCGGCGTCGTTTCCGCCATGCCCAGGCCGTCGAGCATTTCGCCCGGCCGAAGCCAGCCGAAGGTGCCGACCGCCTCCTGCGCGACATAGGCAAGGACCGCATAGGCACCGCCAAAAGTGACGACGGCCATCTGGCTGAAGAAGCTGGCGATATGGGTGAACACATTGTCGGGCCCCAGCGTCAGGAACAGCGCCAGCACCGGCCCCAGCCACAGCAGCAGAAACAGCGCCGAGATACGCAGCGACCAGCTGAGGGAAGGGCGCGCATGATCCGGTAATCGCTCGCCCAATGCCGTGTCGCAATCATGGACCACATGTCCGCTCGCAGCGCCATGACCGCCGCCGCCCCGAAAGGCTGCAAGCCCTTTGCGCCCGCCGAGGAAGCCGATGAGGCCAGCCGCCACTATGATCAGCGGAAAAGGCGCGCCAAGGAAGAAAATGGCGAGGAAGGCGCCGACCGCGATCCCGCGCATCGCATTGTTCTTCAGCGCGCGTGATCCCACCCGCACCACCGCCTGCATGACGATGGCCAGTACCGCTGCCTTAAGGCCGAAGAAGAGCCCTTCGATGATTGGAACATGGCCCAGCAGCACATAGATGTAGCTGAGCGCTAGGATAGCCAGGAAGCCCGGCAGCACGAACAATATCCCAGCGATCAGCCCTCCCCTGGTCTTGTGCAGGAGCCAGCCAATATAGACGGCAAGCTGCTGCGCTTCCGGTCCCGGCAGCAGCATGCAATAATTGAGGGCGTGGAGGAACCGTTCCTCGCCGATCCAGCGCTTTTCCTCGACCAGCAGCCTATGCATTACGGCGATCTGTCCTGCCGGTCCCCCGAAGCTGAGCGCCGCGATCCGCGCCCATAGGCGCGTTGCTTCGCTCAACGATATTCCGTGATGACCATCGGACGGAGAATGTGCCGGAATGGTGGAGGATGTCTTGGACGTCATCGGTCCGCCCTTCTGCTGCTGAAAAAGGAATAAAACTGGTTGAGCGCATCGCTTGCCATGGCGATGCGCTGCAGGTCGTCGTCGGTCGATGCGCAGACGCCCGCCAATATGGCTCCCAGGCCGGGGGTTTCCGGTCGCCCGAACCTGCTGTCGCCGATGTCGAGATCATGGATGACCTCGCCGATCGCAACCAGCGCGGGGTCGTTCGCAAGACCCGCCCGCAGCAACAATGTTTCAAAGCTGCACCGGTCGCCTTCATGGGTGAATTCGGCGTCGGCCATGTCAAAGCGCAGCTCGCCGTCGGCCGGATCATAACGGCGCTTATCCACGAATTTGAATCGGGCGTTCTGGTCGATGAAGCGGCGGATCAGCCATGCGCAGGCGATGCGATCGACATGGACGCCGCTGCGCGTCACCCATGTTTTTTCGGCGAGATCGATCGGCTCGGTTCCGACGGCAGGATGGGTTCGGCCGACGTCCGGATGCTGGAAGCGCCGTTGGTCCAGTTCCATGAGCGCCGCTTCGGCTTGCTGTCGACCGGATGCGTTGAAGAAATCGAGCCGTCCGACATCCTCCAGCCGCTTCTGCAGCCGCGCGATGTCCGTTCCGCTGGGGGGGCCGGTTTCCAACAACCGGCGGGCAAGCTGGGTGATCTCTTCATAATCCGCGCGCCGCGCCGCATCGAACAGGGCGCGTACGTCGCCATTTGACTGGCCGGCCAGCAACCGCACTTCGACGAGCGTCGCGTCGCCGCCATTGTTGAGGATTTCCGTCATCAGGCTGTGGAAGGCGGCTGCACTTTCTTCTGAACGAGGCAGTACATGGACCGCATTTTTGAGCGGTACCGCACCTATGGCCTGGAGCCTCCGCCAAATCTTCACGCGCAGATAAGGCGGCTTGGCAGGCAATTGATGCAGCAGCGCAAGCCATGCGGTGGCGTCGGTCATTTTCATGATTCATATGTATCATAATTTCTGGTTCTTAGAAACAGTAGTATCATGGGTGCTGGAAATGACAGTGATCGCGGGTTTGCCTGCGTATGGAGGAAATCCATTCCGTCATCCGTCTACCGTCAGCCTAGCGCAGATTGAGAGTTTCATCATGTTCAACATTGATGTCATGAGGACGCGGTTCGATGTCGATAATATCGTCGATAAGGACAGACTGTCCTTTATCTCCTCTTCCACAACGGGCGACGGCTTCTCCCGGTCGCAGCCTCCACGCACTTTCCAGTTCACCAATTCGGGCGAGATTTGATGCGGAAAAGATTGATGGCGGAAGCGGCGCTGATGGCGCTCCTTCCTGTTGCGGCTCAGGCGCAGGAAGTGGCGAAGAAGGTCTATCAGCTTCATCAGAAGATGCTGACGCTCGACAGCTATCTCGATACGCCCACCTCTCTCGATCTGCCCGGCTGGTCGATCGAGGAGGAGCATCAAGTCCATGGTGACTATACCCAGGTCGACCTGCCGCGCATGAAGAAGGGCGGACTCGATGGCGGTTTCTGGGCGATCTACACGCCTCAGGGGCCATTGACGGAGGAGGGCTGTCGCTCCTCATGACTTTCAGTTTCGGCGGGTTTGTCACCAAAATGAAATAACATTGTCACTTTTCTGTCACTGAAATGCCATAGCTGCCTCATCCGACTTGTTCAGGGGAGTCGGATAGTGCGGCGAAAGTCATTTGGTGGCGGAATTTTGATGGTCAGCCTGCTGGCGCTCATGCCGGAGGCGGCGCTCGCCCAGAGCAATGCGGACCTGCAGCGCCAGATTGATGAATTGAAGGCGCAGGTAAAGGTGCTGACGTCCGCACTCGCCGAGAGCAGGCAAGTCGCCGCCTCGGCCGAACCTCTCGCGGCCGCTCCTGCGCCTGCTGCTGTGCCGTCTCCTGAACTGGCTGCCGCCTCCGCCCAATTGCCGGCGGCCGCCCCCCCATCGACCCCCGCACCAAAGTCGAAGCCATGGTATGAACGGCTCTCGCTGCGTGGCTATACCCAGATGCGCTACAATGCCTTCCTCTCCGGCGACGATGTTGCTCCGGCAGGTGTTTCCCGTCTTCGTTCGGTGCATGACGGTTCGATCTCCGATCGCAGCGGCTTCTCGCTGCGCCGGGCGAGATTGGTTCTTCAGGGCGACATTTCCGATCGAGTCTCGCTCTATCTGCAATCCGATTTCGCCACGGCCGTGAACAATCAGGCGGGCAGCGAGCGGCGGGAGGGCTTTGCGCAACTGCGTGACGCCTATGCCGACGTCTTTCTGGACAAGGGCAAAAGCTTTCGCCTGCGCTTCGGTCAGTCCAAGGTCCCCTTCGGCTGGGAGAACATGCAATCCTCCTCCAACCGGCTCACCCTCGACCGCAGCGATGCGGTCAATAGCGCGGTGCCCAGCGAGCGAGACCTCGGCATCGTTGGCTACTATACCCCGCCTTCGGTCCAGAAGATCTGGGACCGGCTGGCGCATGACGGGCAAAAGCTGTTTGGCAATTACGGCGCTTTCGGCATCGGCGCCTTCAACGGACAAGGCACCAACAGGACGGAACAAAATCGCGGCCTTATGAAGGTGGCTTTCGCCACATGGCCGTTCGAGCTGGACGGGCTGGGCAGCGCATTTGCCGGGCAGGTGTTCGAAATCGGTGGCTCTGCGATGATGAACGAGGTTCAGCCCGAACTGCGCAGCGGAACGATCAGTGCGGTGGCCTATGATGATGATCGGGTCGGCATCCATGCCATGCTCTATCCGCAACCTTTCGGCATTCAGGCTGAATGGAACTGGGGCAAAGGGCCTGAATATGACCGCGTCGCTCAGTCTATCCTGACCAGGAACCTGAATGGCGGATATGTCCAGATGATGTACCGCGCGCCCACGGATTCTCTTGGCGTGTTGATACCCTATGCGCGTTGGCAATATTATCGCGGAGGGTGGAAGGCCGGCACCAACGCCCCGCGCCTGGCAACCGACGAACTGGAACTGGGCATCGAATGGCAACCGTGGAAGGTACTGGAATTCACTCTCGCCTTCGCTCGCATGAGGCGCGCCGAAGCCGATGAACGCCGAACCGGGCGCGCCAGGGGCAATCTCGTCCGCACGCAGGTGCAGTGGAATTACTGAGGTGCTTGCCTGAAGCCTTCAAAGGCACGGCCTATGCCGCATTTCCCGTGCCTTTGACTCCAAACCGTCACCTTGAAAATGCTTCAGATCAATCCTTTGGCGCGCAGGCTGCTGTGCCCCTGGGTTCCGATGATGATGTGGTCGTGCACGGCGATGTTGAGTCGCTTGCCCGCCTCCGCGATCTGCCGGGTGATCTCTATGTCCTGCCGACTGGGTTCAGGTGATCCGCTTGGATGATTGTGGACCAGGATCAACGCTGCGGAGCCGAGGTCGATCGCCCGTCTGATAACCTCCCGCGTATAGATCGCCGCCTGGTCGATCGACCCGTCGCCCATATGCTCGTCCCGGATCAGCATGTTCCGGCTGTTGAGGTGCAGCACGCGCACCCTTTCCACGGTCAGGAAAGCCATGTCGGTGCGCAGATAATCGAGCAGCGCCTGCCAGCTTGCCAGCACGGGCTTTTCCGCCACTTCGTTCCGCAGCAGCCGCAACATGGTGGCCTGGACGATCTTGATCGCGGCAATACTGGTTTCGCCCATGCCGGGCACGCGGGCAATCGCCTGCCAGTCCGCGGTCATCAACCCGCCGATGCCGTCGAATTCCCGCAGCAACGCCTTGGCCAGCGGTTTTGTATCGCGGCGGGGTATGGCAAGCGCCAGCAGATATTCGATCAGTTCATGGTCGTGCAGAGCTTCGCCACCGTTCTCCGCCAGCTTCTGGCGTAGTCGGGCACGGTGCCCCACGCCATCGTGCGTGGACTTCAAATCCTGATCCGACAAGGTCTTACCTGTTCCCCACATTCGGATCGACGCTATTCATTGCGGATTTATCGGGCAAGGATATTTAGGACAGATCATACGTTATGCAGGCGTTACGGAATTGAGCACGCGGGTTTGACCATAGGCATGGACGACGAGGACGGCGAAAAGGAGGTTCGCCGGGGCTGGCTTCGCTGGCTTGGAGTGGGGACAGGGTCGCTGGCGCTGATCCTGGCCGCGCTGTGGACGCAGCGCGCGCCGATCGCCGAAAACTTCATCAGCCGCGAACTTAACAGGCGCGGCGTGCAGGGCAGCTACGATCTGGCGGATATCGGCCTGCGGACCCAGCGGATCGAGAATATCGTGCTGGGCGATCCTGCCCATCCCGACCTGACCGCGCGCTGGGTAGAGGTCGACATCGCCTTCACTGGACTTACACCGCAAGTGGCGGCCGTGCGGGCGGGGGGCGTTCGGATGCGCGGTTCGCTTCACGATGGCATGTTGAAACTGGGAGAGATCGACAAGTTCCGCGATGTCCGATCCACGGCTCCCTTCAGCCTGCCCGACGTCCTGCTGGCCCTCAGCGATGCGCGGCTGAAGCTGGACACCGATGCCGGGCCGGTCAGCATGCAGATCGACGGGCGGGGAAATCTTCACTCGGGCTTCCGTGGGCGGCTGATAGCGGTCATGCCTGATGCCGGGGCCGGGGGCTGCGGCCTGGCTGATCTGCGGGCGACGCTGGAGGTGGCGATGCAGGAGGGCCGCCCGCATCTTTCTGGCCCGTTGCGCGGCAAGGCACTGGCCTGTCGCGATGCCGGCATTGCCGTCGCAAAACCAGCGGCGGACGTGGATGTGCGATTTGGCAAGGCATTGGATCGTTGGACTGGCCATGTCTATCTGTCGGGGGAGGCGCTCAGAGCCGGCAAGATGGTCCTGGTCGAGCCTTCGGGCCTGATTGACTTGGACGGGACTGCCGCCGCGACCGCCGGGCGAGCCCGAATCGGGGCGACCGCCCTGTCATTCGGGAGCGCGATGGCAGGCACTTCAAGGTTCCAGGGCGCTTGGCACATCGACAAAGGCAATGCTGCGTTGAAGGGGCAACTGGATGTCCGGCAATTGCGGACTGCGGGCCGTGATCCCCTGCGATCTGTGCGCGAATCGACCACCGGGACCCCTGTAGGGCCGCTCGCGGCGCGATTGGCTGATGCGGTGCGACGGGCGGCCGAGAACAATATCCTGCAAACCAGCCTGGCCTTTGCGCAGCAGGGGAAGGGCGGCAGTCTGGTCCTGACAGGCACTCGGTTTTGGGCGCGCAGCGGTGCGAAGATTGCTGTGGCTCGGGAAGGGCGCGTGACCATCGGCTGGCCGGCCAAAGGCGGGCGGGCGATCGACTGGGCGCTGGATGGAGCGATCACGACAGAAGGCGGCGGGTTGCCAAGGGCTGCGCTTCGGCTTGGGCGCAGGCAGGGCGGAGGCTTTGGCGGACAATTATTTCTTGAACCCTATGCCGCGGGGGATGCCCGGCTGTCTCTGGAGCCGGTGCGCTTCGTTGCCGGGCCGAAGGGCGATACACGCTTTGTGACGCAGGTGCGGCTGGATGGTCCACTCCCCGGAGGAAGGCTGCGTGGGTTGGTGGCGCCGGTCGAAGGGCAGGTGAGCGCCGATGGGGCGCTGGCGATCAACCAGCGATGTGTCCCGGTCTCGCTGATAGAGGCGCGTTACGGCAATTTCTCCCTCGGCCGCACGCAGCAGACGCTTTGTCCGATCGGGCAATCGCTGATTGCCATGGGTTCGGGCGGTGTGCGCGGTGGTGCGGAAATCCGCAAGCTCGCTTTGGATGGCAAGAGCGGAGACAGCCCGATGCGGCTCTCCGCCGACAAGGCGCGCTTTGCCATAGGGCAGCAGGGTTTCGCGCTCGTCAATGCCGATCTGGCGATCGGGCCGCAGGATTCGCCGGTTCGACTGAGCGCGGCGATGCTCGCCGGGAAAGCGACGGACAAGGGGCTGGGCGGCACATTGACCGGAGCGGGCGGTCGGATCGGGTCCGTGCCGTTGATCGTGGAAAATGGTGCGGGGGACTGGAGCTTTACCGCAGGAATACTGAAGCTGGCGGCGCGAATGACCGTGCGTGACGCGCAGGCGCCGGGTCGGTTCGAGCCGCTCAAGGTGCCTGATTTCGCGTTGATTCTGAAGGATGGGAAGATTGCCGCCACGGGATCGTTGCAGGCGCCGCGCAACGACACGTTGGTGGCGCATGCCGTCATTGCACATGATCTGGGCAATGGGCGGGGCAAGGCAGATCTGGCGGTGCCGGGATTATCCTTTGGTCCTGGTCTTCAGCCGGAAGATGTGACTCGCCTTGCGCTGGGCGTAGTGGCGAATGTGACTGCGCGGGTCAGCGGGGAAGGGCATGTTCGCTGGGATGGAACGCATGTGACCAGCGATGGGGTGTTCCGGACAGACAATGCCAGCCTTGCCGCGGCCTTCGGTCCGGTGGAGGGGCTGTCGGGACAATTGCGCTTCACTGACCTGCTTGGACTGGTCAGCGCGCCAGGGCAGGAAGCGCGAATCAGATCGGTCAACCCCGGCGTTGAAGTTCGCGACGGCATTGTGCGTTACCGGCTGGAGGCAGGGCAGAAGGTGCGCGTCGAAGGCGGCGGCTGGCCGTTCTCCGGCGGCGAACTGGTGCTGTTGCCGACGACCATGGATTTCAGCGCCGATGTGGACCGCTATCTGACTTTCCGCGTCATCGGCCTGGATGCGGGCGCCTTCATTCAGGCGATGGACCTCAAAAATATTTCCGCGACAGGTACGTTCGACGGCATCATGCCTCTGATCTTTAATGGGCAGGGCGGACGCGTCGCGGGCGGCGTTCTGACCGCAAGGCAGCAAGGCATGCCGCCCCTGATGATGCCGGAAGGCGTGTTGCCCACCGTCCCCTGTGATCCGTCGCGACAGTCAGGCACGCTTTCCTATGTAGGACCGGTGTCGAACGAGCAATTGGGTGCAATGGGGCGTCTGGCCTTCGACGCGCTGAAGAACCTGCAGTATAAATGTCTGACGATCCTGATGGACGGCGCGCTGGATGGAGAGATGGTCACAAACGTCGTCTTCAACGGCGTCAATCGCGGTCAGATCGGTGGGGCGCCAGCGGGTCTGGCGCGGAATTTCACGGGGCTGCCCTTCATATTCAACGTGCGGATCGCGGCGCCCTTCCGGGGACTTTTGGGAACCGCGCAATCCTTCATCGACCCCTCGACGCTCATACAAAATAGTATAGGCGACCAGATGCAGGAAAAGATGCGTGCCGGGATCGGGCAACAGGGGGTTGCAGTTCAGCCTGCCGAAAGCGAGACTATGCGAAACGGGGAGCAGAAATGAAGAAGCGAACGATCATAACGGCGGGCTTCGCCGGTCTGGCCCTGGGAGGCTGCATCCAGGTGAAGGCGCCCGACAAGCCGATAGAAATCAACCTCAATGTGAAGGTGCAGCAGGAGGTCGTCGTTCGGCTCCAGCGCGATGCGCAGGATTTGATCCAGAATAACCCGGAGTTGTTCCCGCAATGACACGCAAGTTTTTGATGATCGCCGCCTCGGTCGCGGTCGCGCTGGCCACCGGCCTGATCATGACTTCTCCGGCCCGCGCTCAGTCGGGTGCTGTGGCCGCGGCGCTCAGCGCCGGGACGGTGGGCGAGCAGGCCGACGGCTATCTGGGCATTGCCGGTTCGGTAAGCGATGCGGTCCGGCAGGAAGTCGAATCAATCAACATCAAGCGGAGGGCCGCTTATACCGACCTCGCCGGCAAGCGGGGCGTGACGGTGCAGGACGTGGCGGCCGCAACGGGTTGCCAGACGCTCAGCAGTCGGGTGAAGCCCGGACAGGTCTATCGGATCGGCGCGGGTGCGTGGCAGACCAAGGGCGCAGGGCCTATTGCGCTGCCGGGTTATTGCGCCACGGCCGGCTGATTTACTTCACGCCGGTCTCGCCCGGCTAGTGGACTTTGGACCCGGCTTCGTTCGGACAGGAAATTCTCCTGTCCAACGATGGTTGACACTCCTGAAAGCCCTTTCTAAACGGGCCGCGCCTTGACGGGTGCAGCCGCAAGCGCCATGCCGCCTGACGTTGGGTTCAAAGCCCGAACGGAAAGGATGGCTGGATGGCGGCGGATGCACCGGGGCAGGACCCGGCGGGTGAAGATGCGCGGATCGCTTCTCTGGAGGAGCGGATCGCGCAGGCCGAACATGCCGAAAAGGTCAGACAGGGGACACAGGTGCAGCAGGCGGACGATGGGTCCCGCCTCGGCAACAGGGTTCTCGCGGAACTGATCGGTGGTCTTGCTGGCGGTGCCGTGGTTGGTGGGACTCTGGACTACTTTCTGCGGACATCCCCTTGGCTCCTGTTGGCATTTCTCGGTCTTGGGATCGTGGCTGCGTTCAGGAACATCATCAGATTGACGACGACAAAGCGTCCCGACGAATAGGGACGCTTTTGTCTTAGTCCGATTGCACAGACGTTACAGGGGTCCAGCGTGGCAGAATCCGGTAAAATCGATCCGATGCACCAGTTTGCGATCGAACCGCTGTTCGGTACGGATCATCTGTCGGTCGGCGGCTTCAACATCGCCTTCACCAACAGCGCGCTCTATATGGTGGCGGCTGCTGTGGTGCTCTGGATCTTCGTCGTGGGCGGCATGAAGCGCGAGCTGGTGCCCGGTCGCTGGCAGATGGCCGTCGAATATATGACCGGCTTCATCAAGAGCCTGTTGATCGCCAATGTTGGCGAAGGCGGCAAGAAGTATATTCCCTATGTCTTCTCGCTGTTCATGTTCATCCTGCTGGCAAATCTGCTAGGCCTGCTGCCGCTGGGTCTCGTCGGCCTCCACCCCTTCACCTTCACCAGCCATTTCACCGCGACCGGCGTGCTCGCGATCATGAGCTTCTCGATCGTGCTGGCGGTGGGCTTCTACAAGCATGGCCTGCACTTCTTCTCGCTGTTCGTGCCGCACGGCACGCCATTGCCGATGATCCCGGTCATTTTCCCGATCGAGCTGATCTCGTTCATGGTGCGTCCGTTCAGTCTCGGCCTGCGACTGTTCGTCGCCATGACCGCCGGTCACGTGCTGCTCAAGGTGCTGGCGGGCTTCGTCATCAACGCATCGAATGCGGGTGTCGGCTATGGCCTCACCGTCGGCAGCGCCAGCTTCATCCTGATGATCGGCATCAGCGCTCTGGAAGTGCTGGTCGCAGTGATCCAGGCCTATGTTTTCGCGCTGTTGACCTCGGTTTACATCAACGATGCCGAGAACCTGCACTGATTTTCCGCCATTACCTCAACGTTCGAATAGAGTTTAGAAAAGGAGTTTAGAACATGGACGCAGAAGCCGCAAAGCTGCTCGGTGCTGGTCTGGCCGCAATCGGTGCGGGCATCGCTGCCCTCGGTGTGGGCAACGTCTTCAGCTCATTCCTCGAAGGCGCACTGCGCAATCCCGGCGCCGCCGACGGTCAGCAGGGCCGCCTGTTCATCGGCTTCGCCGCCGCAGAACTTCTGGGTCTGCTGGCGTTCGTTATCGCCATGATCCTGGTGTTCGTGGCCTGAACAGTCGCCTTGGGATGGGCATGGACGGCCGCCTGGTCGCCACGCCTATCCCCTGATTGACCGCGCCCTGATCGGACGGACCCGAAAAATGCCTCAAATCGCGCAAATTGCCGAAACCTATTCATCGCAGATCTTCTGGCTGCTATTGACCTTTGGTTTCGTTTTCTTCGTCATCGGCCTCGGCATGGTGCCCAAAGTCCAGGCGACGGCTGATGCGCGCGACGCGAAGATCACCGGCGATCTGGACGCCGCCAAGGCAGCTTTTGCTCGCGCCGACGAGGCGGAGGCCGACTATCGCGCCCGTGACGCCCAAAGCCGCGCTGCCGCCCAGTCAAGTTTGGCCAGGGCGAAGGCGGAGGCCGCCAAGGCTTCCGAAGCCAAGCTGGCGGCCGCGGATGCGGATATTGCAAGCCAGATCAATGCGGCCGAAGCCCGCATCAAGGCTGCAACCGATGCAGCCATGGCAGAGATTGAAACCGTTGCCGCTGATGCAGCGCGCGACATGGTGGCTCGTATTTCCGGCGTGAACGCGTCGGAGGATGCGGCCCGCAACGCAGTAAAGGCGGCACTGGTCCATGGCTGAGGCAGCAGCACAGCATAGCGAGGCGGACGCCCCGCATTTGAACCAGGCGATCCATTCCGAGGGGATGGAGCCGGTCGGTACCGTGGCTCATGAGGGCGTGGTTCCGCATACCGACCCCAAGGCTGTTGGCATGGACGCCACTGCCTGGGTCAGCCTGGCGATGACGGTGTTCATCCTGATCCTGGTGATCAAGAAGGTTCCCGGTCTCATCGGCGGTGCGCTGGATGGTCGGATCGCCCAGATCAAGACGCAATTGGAGGAAGCCTCCAAGCTGCGTGCCGAAGCGGAAGCGCTCAAGGCCGAATATGAGGCCAGGCTGGCGGCTGCCGCAGGCGAGGCCGAAGCGATGCGCAAATCGGCCGAGCATGAAGCGGAAACGCTGCTGGAGGACGCGAAGGCCAATGCTGTCGCGCTGGTGGCTCGCCGTCACAAAATGGCGGAGGACAAGATCGGCGCGGCAGAGCGGGCAGCGGTCGCAGCTATTCGGACGAAAGCTGTGAACGCCGCAACCGGAGCAGCCGCAGCATTGATCGTCCAGGGCCATGATGCCAAGGCAGACAAACTGCTGATCGATGATGCGATCAAGGGACTTGGTCCGACCGTCTGACCGGCCGGCAAAGACTGAAAGAAAAGCCGGTGCGGTGTACGCGCCGGTTTTTTCTCATGTGCGATTCCCAAGCTATAGAAACCATTTGCTGATCAAGACATCGTGGGAAGCAAAGCATCTGGATGCTGGTCTGCTTCAATCAGATCGAAATCCGCTCACTATGTTACTGCATCATTTCGACGGAAAGCCGGTTTCCACTTCTCCGCATGACCTTAATCGACAGGGACTAAATTCCTCTGCACGTCTCTGGGTGGCGTCTTCAAGCTGTACATATGCGGGGTCGATCAAGCACCAGCGATGAGGTTGACCATCGATCCCGTTATCAGCTTCCCGCGAGTGACGCGTTGTCGATGCCGAAGCGATATTTGACGTCGCTTTTCAGTATCCTGCCATAGGCGCTTTCGATGTCGTGCACCAAGGTCCAGCGCATCCTGCCGTTTATTCTCTGACGTCGTGAGGGCCACGACATGGGCGCCCATGGCATGGGCGAGCTTCATCCCCATATGACCCAATCCGCCGATCCCGACGATGCCGACTTTCTTGCCGGGTCCGGCCAATGGCGAGTAGGTGATCATGCCTGCGCGGAGCAGCGGGGGCACCGGCCCCAGTTGATCCGCGGGATGGCTGATCCTCAGGACGAACTTTTCGTTGATGGTGATGCTCTGCGAATAGCGCCGAACATATGGCCAGGTGCGTCCTGCGTGCATCATTATAGGTTCCGACAAAGCCGTTCTCGCAATATTGCTCCGCCCCTTTGTTGCAGGCCGAACAAGCTGGCAACTGTCGACCATACACCCGACGCCCACCGTGTCGCTGACCCTGAACCGGGTGACTGCGCCGCCGACGGCGGTGACATGATCAACGACCTCATGCCCGGAAACGCAGGGATAGCGCGTGCCGCCCATTCGGATCGGAGCTGGCGAGGGATCAACGACGCGGACGCTAAATTTGGCTGCATGCCATTGCGATCCGGGCGTACGCCGCTATTTCTGCCTCATGTCGCGTCCCCAGTCACCCGATCGCTTTCACGAAGACAAGGCTACCTTTACCGTCACCGGCAGTCAGCCCGACATCGACGCTGGCGTGGAGGCGATCCGCACGACGCTCAAAACCCTGCCGACGCGACCGGGTGTCTACCGCATGCAGGATGCGCGGGGCGACGTGCTATATGTGGGCAAGGCGCGGGCGCTGCGCAACCGGGTCACCAACTATACGCAGGTCGATCGCTTGCCCAAGCGGCTCCAGCGCATGGTCGCGCAGACCCGGTCCATGACGATCGTGACCACCAACAGCGAGGCGGAGGCGCTGTTGCTGGAGGCGCAACTTATCAAGCGTTTCCGGCCGCCCTATAATGTCCTGTTGCGCGACGACAAGAGCTTCCCCTTCATCCTGTTGCGTGAAGATCATGATTTTCCACGCGTTCAGAAGCATCGCGGCGCGCGCAAATTTAAGGGACGCTATTATGGGCCCTTTGCCAGCGCCGGATCGGTGACGCGAACGATCAATGCGTTGCAAAAGCTGTTCCTGCTGAGGAGTTGCACCGACAGTTTCTTCGCCAATCGCTCCCGGCCCTGCCTGCTCTATCAGATCCGCCGCTGCTCCGCCCCCTGCGTGGGCCGGATCGACGATGCCGCTTATGGCGAACTGGTGAAGGATGCACAGGACTTCCTCGGCGGCAAATCGACAGCCGTGCAGAAGAAGCTGGGCGAGGCGATGCAGGCGGCGTCCGATGCGATGGATTTCGAGCAGGCGGCGGTTCTGCGTGACCGGCTGAAGGCGCTGACCTTCATCCAGGGTAGCCAGGCCATCAATGCCGAAGGGCTGGGCGACGCCGATATTTTCGCGCTCGCGACCAAGGGCGGCGCCATGTGCATACAGGCCTTCTTCATCCGCGGCGGGCAGAATTGGGGGCATCGCAGCTTTTTCCCCGTCCACACCGCGGAAGTGGCGGAGGAGGAGGTGCTGGCCAGCTTCATGGCGCAATTTTACGAGGAGGTGCCACCGCCCAAGCTGATTCTCGCCGATCGCGCTCCGGCGGAATGCGACCTGATTGCGCAAGCGCTCCGCGAGCGTATCGGCTCGAAGGTCAGGATCGAAGTCCCTCAGCGCGGCGACCGTACACGTCTCATCAAACAGGCGCAGCGCAATGCCGTGGAGGCGCTCGACCGCCGTCTCGCCGAAACGACGACGCAGGCGAAGGTGCTGGAGGAAATGGTCGAGGCATTTGGCCTGGACGGCGTGCCGGACCGGATAGAGGTCTACGACAACAGCCATATCCAGGGCAGCCATGCGCTGGGGGCGATGGTGGTGGCGGGTCCGGAGGGTTTCCGCAAGAACGCCTATCGCAAGTTCAACATGAAAAATCCCGAAATCTCACAGGACGATTTCGCGATGATGCGCGAGATGTTCGAGCGACGCTTCGGCCGGGCGGCGCGGGAGGATCCGGATCGCGACAGCGGCGAATGGCCAGACCTGGTCCTGATCGACGGCGGCAAGGGGCAATTGTCCGCGGCTCGCGCGATATTGGAGGATATGGGCATAGAGGATGTCTGCATGATCGGCATCGCCAAGGGGCCCCATCACGGGCGCGAAGGGCGGGAGGTTTTTCACATGCCTGACGGGCGGGAGATCAATTTTCCGCTCAATCATCCCGTGCTCTTCTACCTCCAGCGTCTGCGGGACGAAGCGCACCGCTTCGCCATCGGCGCGCATCGGCAGAAACGCAGCAAGGCGATCACCGTCAGTTCTCTCGATGAGGTGCCGGGCATCGGTCCTTCCCGCAAGAAGGCGCTGCTGATGCATTTCGGAACCGCCAAGGCCGTCAAAAGCGCGGCATTGGAAGATCTGTTGAAGGCGCCGGGTGTTTCGAAGGCCGTGGCGCAGCAGGTTTATGACTATTTTCACGGCTGAGCGATTGCAGGGGAGGGGGCGGATGGCCGCTGCCCTGCGCGAAGCGTCCGCCGCGCTTGCGATGAACCCGTCGGCATCTCATCATCGCATTTGACCGAAACATGATTTCCTTTCCATAAGAAGCTGCCCGGCAGACACATGCGTCGGGTCGGATCGGGGATGTGCGTCACGCGATGAACGGGCGGAACGAAATCGCGATGCGCTTGAGCAGGTGGGACAGGCGGACCCTGTCGGCGCTGCGGCCCTGGCAGACGCTGGATTATACGCGGTTGTTGCTGGCCATGATCTACGCGGCGGTAAGCTTCGGCTTTTCCAGCGCGCGTCACTGGGCGGAGCCTGCGGAGCATGGGGTGATCCTGCTCATGCTGGCGCTGGCGCTTTCGGCGGTCTTCCTGTCGTCGCGGTCATGGGTGATGGACATGCGGATCAGGCGGCCCGTCATCTGCCTGGATACCTTGCTGTTCCTGACCCTGCTGCTCGTCACCAATCCCTCCAACAGCCCCTATTTTTCGGGCAGCTTTTTCGTTGCGGTGGAGGTGGCGCTGATCGTGCGGCGGCGGCTCCATCTGCTTGTCGCTGTGGCGGCCGGCCTGGCTGCGGTTTCCATGACATGGCTGGACCAGATCGCCTCCCTGCCGTCAGAACCGGAAGCGGAGCGGGTCGTGCTTCGCGCCTGCTATCTGGCGGTGGCGATCCTCGTGACGGGGGTGCTGCTGGGGCCGCGCCGGGAAACATTGCTGGAATTCGAGCGCGACCGGCTGCTGCTGGAGGGGGAGTTGCCACCCGCTAAGCGTGATTACGGGCCGTTCCTGCTCCATGCCCTGCGGCTTGCCACCGGCGGGCAGGGGGGAGCGGTGCTGTTCCGGCTGGCGAGTCATGAGCCCTTGCGCTTCGCCAGCAGCGCTGCGCGGGAAATGCCTTCCATGGGCGTCGGCAATTTTCTGGCCGTTCAGACCGGCTGGCACGATCGAGCCCGGGACGCGTCGATCTCGCTGGCGGCGGACGGGATAGCCACATTGGGATCATTGTCGGCAGGCGGTCGGGCATGGGCGGCCCTGCTGAATGCCGAAACGCTGTTGACGGTCAGGGTCACCATCGGCACCTTCGAGGCGGTCGGCGCGGCCTGCCTGGACGATCCCTGTCATGAAGATCGCGCCGCCATCGCCCAGCGCGTTTTCGAAAGCGCGTGCGAGGAACTTACCGTTCGCAACAGCCTGGACCTGGCCCATGTCATTGCCGGCGCGCGGGAACGGGAGCGCTTGCAACGCGAACTGCACGACAGCGTCCTGCAGGCGCTGGCCAGCATCCGTTTCCAGATCGCCCCCTTGCTGGGCGGGCGCGAGGTCGAGGCGCGTCCCGTGATCGAAAATGTCGACCGCATCGCCAAGGACCAGATCGCCACCATTCGCTGGATCATCAATCCGGAGGTCGATGAGGAGGATTTCGCCTATCTGCCAGAGACGCTGGCGATGGTGGTGCGCTCCCTTGGCGAACAGTGGAGTATAGATTGCCAGCTGAAGGTGGAGGACGGCAATTGCGCGACCAGCGCGCTGATCGGCAGGGAACTGAGTTTCGCCGTGCGGGAGATCGTCGCCAATGCCGTTCGCCATGCCGGGGCCGCCAGCGTGAATTTCGCGCTGGAACCGGACGGGAACCGCATTGCCCTTCAGGTGAGCGACGATGGCGTGCCGAATATGGCCCGGCTCGGGTCGAGCGGGGCGGTGCCTTCGCGGTCACTGATGCGGCGGATACAGATGCTGGGCGGGGAAGTGTTCCTTCAGAATATTGGCGGCCGCACGACGATCCGCATCACCGTGCCCCGTAAATGAGCCGCCGGCGGGCTTTATTTTCTTCTTTTGCAGACCATATCTGAAGTTCGCGCAGAACTTTCCTCGCGGCTGCGCATTTACCCGGCGTTTACCAACATCGCGGATAGTCGCGATCAGATTTCGGCGTTGGGAAGGGGGTCCGGTTCCATGGTGCGAATGGTGAGGGATCATCTTTACCGCAAGAGCGTGACCGTCGTGCTGTCCATGCAGGTCAATCTGGAACGGATCGTTGCAATCTGGATCATGATCGCTGCCTTTGCCTGCGGCATGCGGCTGGCCTTTCCGGCAACGCCCTATAGCGGAACGCCGTGGGGCAGCGGTGTGGGTCTGCTGCCCTATCTGCTGGTCGTCGGTGCACCCGTCGGATCGCTGCTGCTGGGGTTGAAGCTGTTTCCGGCTGGGCGCATCCATGCGCAGCCCGCCTTTCGATTGGCGCAGGTAGGACGTTGGCGCAAGGTCGACTGCCTCAAGGCGCGGGAGATGTCCCAATTCGGCCTTTACGGCGTGATGGCGTCGTTGCTGGTTGGAATTGCCGTGAACGTGCCGGTGCGCACGCTGGAATTTCTGAGTTCCATTCCGGCATTGGGCAGTTATTCGCCGACCTGGTTCGTCAGCCTTTATTCCGTGATGCTCGCCGATGTGGTGATCCTGTCCAGCCTTTACATGTTTGCCTTCGCCATGGCGCTGCGCCTGGTGCCTCTGTTCCCGCGCTTTCTGGTCATGGTATGGGGTGTTGATCTGCTTGCCCAGTTGGGCATTGCGCATCTGGTCGCGGGGATCAATGAAGTGCCGCGGGGCGTGGACGCCGCGTTGCTGGACATGCTGACGGGCAATGTGAAGAAGGTCCTGATCAGTGCCGCGATCTGGCTGCCCTATCTGCTGTTGTCCGATCGCGTGAACCTCACCTTCCGTCATCGGGTGAGTGTCACGTAACGATATCGGCAATATTGTCCCTGAACGGGACAGATGCAAAGCTCTTTGTTTACGGGCCTTTGTGCGCCGAGTCGTATCTGATTCGCGACGACCCGTGCGCTGGCGGGCGTCTCTGCTGCTCAAGTCTTCGAACCAGACTGTCCCGAATAGCCTACACCGAAGGTATTAGTCTGCCCGGTAATTCGGCTTTCCGACGGCAAATATTATACGCAAATAGGTTCGATCGGATCACGCAGATATCTTAACGTATTCCAAATAAAAAACACGATATATTCTGTTTATTGGGCGTTTTATTGTCTTTGTAAGAAATATAGAGAAATAAAAACTACAATAAATTTCATTTAAACCCGTCATTTTCCAAAAGTATATATCCAAAGATATATTCAGTGACTACTATCATTTACTTATGGTAACGAACGTAGTTGAGGCAAATGGTTAACAAAAAATTGCCGTAACAGATTGAAAAATAGAGATATTTTTTACCATGTTGACTTGGGTCAGCATTGGTTCAATTTGAGCCCAAGTTCTACGGGAACTGCCAACTGCCTGGTGACCGGAGCATACCGGCACCGGGGTCGCGAGGTGGACAGGCCCCTACCGTGGAGCGGAGCAAGAGCGGCCGGGGAAATGGTTTCCGGTGAAATAGGGGTAAAAGACATGACTTTCTTCAAGAGCCTTTGGAATGATCAGAGCGGCGCTTCGGCGGCTGAATATGCGTTGATCCTGGCGATTGTTGGCACTGGCATCGCACTTGCGGCTGTTGGTCTGGGGCAGTCCATTTCAACCGCGATGAATGAAGCTGGCAACTGCATCAAGTCGCCTCCCACGTCCAGCACTGGCACCTCCAACTGCTAATTCGTGTAAGGGGAGTAGTGACATGACCTTCTTTAGGAACTTGTGGAACGACCAGAATGGCGCATCGGCTGCTGAATATGCGCTGATCCTTGCGATCGTGGGCACAGGTATTGCACTTGCTGCTGTCGGTCTCGGTGAGTCTATTTCCACCGCGATGAACGAGGCGAGCAACTGCATCAAAACTCCGCCGACTTCCAGCACTGGCACCGCCAACTGCTAATTATCGATTGGAAGCTGGCAGCCAGATGGCTGCTGGTTTCCAACAAACTTTGCAATTCCGGGGGGAGTTGTCGTGGGGCACCGCAGATCTCTCATTGTCTTGGCCTTCGCGATCTTGCTGGGTCTCGCAGCCGTTTTCATCGCCAACAGCTATCTGACCAGCGCCGAGAAGGTGCAGCAGGCGGATGGCGGTATGGCGAAAATCGTCGTTGCAACTGTACCATTGCCCTTTGGCACGGCAGTAACTCCTGAAAAGATCCGGATGGTCGACTGGCCTGCCAGTTCCGTGCCACCCGGATCATTCCGTGACCCTATCCAGCTGACATCGCTGGGCAAGGGGCGGGTGGTCATCCGGCAGATCGAACCGGGCGAACCCATATTGGCCTCCAAGCTCTCCGGCGAAGGGGGGCGAGCCACAATGTCGGCAGTCCTGGCCCCGGAAATGCGGGCCGTCGCCGTACGCGTAAGCGATGTAGCCGCCGCGGGCGGCTTTGTGCTTCCCGGCGACACCGTCGATGTGTTCGTGACGCGCACGCTTCAGGATCCCATGGGTGGTGGCAGCCAGCAGATCACGGACGTTCTGCTTCAAGGGACGCGGGTGATCGCGATTGACCAGAACGCCAATGACAGCACGAAAGACCCCGCGGTCGGCAAGACGGCCACGCTGGAGGTCAACCAGGTCGATGCGCAGAAGCTGGTTCTGGCGCAACAGGTCGGGCAACTCACGCTCGTGCTGCGCAACCTTACCGACAAACCCAATCCGGCGGTACAGACCGTCGGCATAGAGGATTTGCGCGACGGCGCCTATGTCGGCGGCTATGCTGGCCCTCGTGCCCGCGTCGCGGACCTTGCCTATCTGCCACCACGTGTCGCATCCGGCCTCCGGCCCGCCCGGCGCGCCGTTCCCAAGAACACGAACGCCCTGCCTTCGACCGCATCGGTCGAGATCGTGCGCGGCACGACTGGCACCAGCTATGAGGTGAAGCGCTATGGTTCCCGCTAAATCCTTGCCGATGCTGGCATCCGTGCTGGCGCTGGGCGCCGGAGCGTCGATGCTGCCCATGCCTGCGCAGGCGCAGATCGCCTCGCTGGGCGTCGACAACGCCAGTCATGCCGGTCAACTCGACGTGCCGCTCAACAAGAGCCAGGTGCTGACCGTGGACCGGCCCTTTGCGAAGGCATTGGTCGGCAACGCGGAAATCGCCGATGTCCTGCCCATGACCAACCGATCGGTCTATGTGCTGGGCAAGAAGATGGGCACGACCAGCCTGACACTCTACGACAGCCGCAATATGATGATCGCGGTCGTCGATGTCGCCGTGGGGCCGGATGTCGTGACGCTGAAGCGGCAATTGTCGGAACTGCTGCCCGGTCAGCCCATCGGGGCGCGGATCTCCAATGATTCAGTCGTACTGACCGGCACGGTGTCGAGTGCGGCGGCGGTCGATCGGGCGATGCAGATCGCCAAGACCTATGCGGGCGACAAGGTCGTCAACATGATGTCGGTGGGCGCGGCGCAGCAGGTGATGCTGGAAGTGCGCTTTTCTGAAATGTCGCGCAACGCGGCCAAGCAATTGAACATTAATCATAGCTTCGTGAATGATAGTGGCAAATTCGTAGGCGGTATCGGCGATGTAGGATCAAAAGGTGCTGCTGCTATAGTGTCGGGGGGCACTGTCGATCTCACTCCGTTGACCAACGGTGCGGGGGTTTTGGGCCGTTTGACGGAATTTGCAGGTCTGAATATTGCATCGGCACTTGATGCACTCGAACGCAAAGGTTTGGCGACAACATTAGCGGAGCCGACGCTGATTGCGCTTTCCGGCGAGACTGCATCCTTCCTGGCAGGTGGCGAATTTCCTATACCAGTCGCTCAGAGCAGCAGCGGCGGCACGGGCGGCACTGGCGGTTCAAATGCAATCACCGTCGAGTTCAAACCTTTCGGCGTTAGCCTGGGTTTCACGCCGACAGTGCTGGATGACGGCATCATCAACCTGGTGGTGCAACCGGAGGTCAGTTCCATTGATCCTTCGGCGTCGGTAACGATCAATGGCCTCACCGTTCCTGGGCTGCAGACCCGTCGGGCCAGTTCGACGCTAGAACTGCGCGATGGCCAATCCTTCGCCTTGGCGGGCCTGCTGCGCAAGGATTTCCAGGATACGGTGCGTCAATTTCCGATTCTTGGTTCGCTCCCGATCATCGGCGCGCTATTCCGGTCGAGTGGTTTCCAGAAGAGTGAGACTGAACTGGTCATCATCGTGACGCCCCGCCTCGTGAAACCGATGCGCGCGGAGGATGTGCGCCTGCCCACCGATCGCGTGGCGCCGCCGCATGAACTGGACCTGTTCCTGATGGGACGGACGGACAAGGCGGTGGGTATCAATCCGCTCGATCCGAACGCGATGCCGCCCGAGGCGCCGAAAAATGCACCCGCGCCTGCACCGGCGCCGGCGAAGGAAGCGCCCGCTTCGGGCAAGGCGCCCAGCGGCTATGAGCTGTGAGCAGGAGGCTGACGATGCGTGCACTTTACCTTGGAAGCGCCCTGCTGCTGCCGCTGTTGGCGGGCTGTACGGCGAACGACCCGACCTTCGGCGGCGCGGTGCGCAGCAATTACGCGATGCAGGTCATCAATCCCGACCCCCATTATGAAGGAACGCTGGTCGAGGGTGGTAACGGGCAGACTTCCGCGGCGGCGGTCGAACGCTATCGCACCGACAAGGTGAAACAGCCCAAGTCGATCCGTACGACCAGCGGCATTAGCGGGGGCTCCTCTGGCGGCGGCGCGAACTGATCGAGAGAGAAGGAGTGAATTCATGTCCGGCGGTGGGAAAGGCCTGTTGCAGTCGACTAGCGGCGCTGTTGCGCCGACGGTTGCACTGTCGCTTTTCGGCCTGATCGCGGCGGGCGGGATCGCTTTTGACTATGCGCGGATGGCGGGGCTGGATTCGGAGTTGCAGAACGCAGCGGATCAGGCGGCGCTGGCGGCGGCGACGCAGTTGGATGGAAAGACGGGAGCATGCAGCCGTGCCGCGAGCGCGGCCAGTGCGCTTGTTCGGAACGATGCCCGCTTCGCCAACGATGGCAATGCAAGTGGTCTCGCCATTACCGTTGCGAACGAGGCGACCTGCGACCGCACCGGCTTCATCAAATTCTACAAGAATAAGGATCGTAGCGACACGGGGACGCTGACCGATGCGGATGTCAATTTCGTCGAGGTTACTGTCAATTCGCGCACGGCTCGTTTTGCCTTGACGCCTATTGTGGCGATGTTTTCGTCCGGCCCCTTATCGGCCAAGGCTTATGCTGGCGTGGGCGGCGCGATCTGCAAGGTGCCACCGGTGATGATGTGCAACCCGGCGGAAGGAACCGGGCAGGATTTTCCTCTTAGCACCGACATCGGCAAGGGTATTCGACTGGTCGCAGGAGGCAGCGGGGGAACTTGGGCACCCGGAAATTTTGGATATCTAGAAACAAATCTTGGTTCTGGCGCCAATGTGCTTGAAGCTGCGTTGGGGGCGAACGTTCCTGGCGGAGATTGCATCAGCGCTGATCAGGTCACCACCAAGCCCGGTTTGTCTGTTTCGGTGACCGATGCAGTCAATACGCGGTTCGACATTTACGAAAATGGACTGGTTAATTATTGCGCGAGCGGCTCAGGTAATTGCAGCCCGGCACTTAATACTCGTAAAGATGTGGTCCGGCCAGATATAACTAGCAATGGTAATGGTAATGGTAATGGGAACGGATCAGCTCTAAATTGTTCCGTGGGTAATGGTACGGATCCCTGGCAGTTGCCATCTGCACAATATTTACCCGATCCTGTATCGCGAGTGTCGAGCACACCAAGCAATATGGGCTTTCCCCGCGACATATGCCACGCTGTCAGTTCCACCGGAGATTGTGCTAATGGCCGCATAGGCGATGGTTTGTGGGATCGAGCGCTTTATTTCCAAGTCAACCATCCGGGTATATCGCCCGCAACCGTAGCCAGTTGGGCGGGTAAAAGCGGCATCAGCAACCTGACGAGATACGATGTCTATCGTTGGGAACAGGCCACCTCAGGCGCGCTCGCTCCAAAATTTGCCTCTGCGGTTTCGCAAGGTAACGGTAATGGCAACACGACCAACTATTATTCCTATTCAGCGCCCGTATGTGCCACGGGCGTTGCGCCAAGCGCGCAGATTCGCGATCGCCGGATATTGTCGGTTGCAGTGGTTAATTGCGCAGCGCAGGGTGTTCAGGGGCAAACTAAAAATGTCCAAGTAGAAAAATTTGTCGATGTTTTCTTGGTAGAACCTTCCTTGACCAGGAGTCGTACCGACAAAGGCGATATCTACGTCGAAATCAAAGGTGAAGCGGAGCCATTGAGTGAAACCGGCGCTGCGCAGGCATTTCTGCGCAACGTCCCCTATTTGATCGAGTGACGGGATGCCACGGTCGATTCTCTCTCGCCTCATTCACAGCACCGAAGCAGCCGCGGCTGCTGAAATGGCTTTGGTGACACCATTGCTGATCATCCTGATGTTCGGTTCGTTTGAACTCGGCAATTATTTCCTTAGCGAACATGTCGTTGCCAAAGCGGTTCGGGATGGCGCACGTTATGCGTCGCGGCAGGCTTTCGCCAATTTCACTTGTCCTAGCAGCGTCAATAGCAGCGTTGTCACGAACACGCAGAATTTGACACGTACAGGTCAGGTAACAAGTGGCGGAACTGCGCGCCTTGCAGGATGGACAACTCCCACGACCGTATCTGTAACCGTGAGTTGCACGGCAATTTCGGGTGGTAATTATTCTGGCATATACAAGGGTATGCCCAATCTACCCAAGGTAAAGGTTTCAGCTATCGTTCCATATCGATCGCTGTTCTACGTGCTTGGTTTTACAAGATTGACGCCTCAACTTGTTTCTGAATCGGAAGCTACGGTGCAGGGAATTTGATGCAAAAGATCTTTCTCTTCTTTCGCGATACACGAGCTTCTTCGGCAGCGGAATTTGCGTTGATCTTGCCGCTTCTGATCATCTTTTTGCTCGGCATCGTTGATGTGGGCCGACTGATGTGGACTTGGAACCGTGCAGAGAAAGCTACCCAGATGGGCGTGCGATACGCTGTGGCGACGGATATGGTGCCTAATGGGCTTGCAAGTTACAGTTTCGTAAATGGTTCGACGATTACCCAAGGCGATCCTATTCCGCAGTCGGCATTCGGTGGTGCGTCCTGCTTGATCAATGCCGGTGCGGTGAATTGTTCCTGCAAGACTGGCGCGATTTGCCCGACTAATTTAATTGGTACCAGCAATAGCGACCAAGCCAACGCGCTGACGGCATTTAATAACATCGTCAACCGAATGCGCCTGTTCATGCCGGAAATCGCTTCGACCAATGTTACCGTCGATTATGATTATTCGGGTCTGGGTTATGCAGGCGATCCCAATGGATCGGACGTTTCCCCGTTGGTGAAGGTTTCGCTGAAGCAGCTTACCTTCCGACCCATGCTTTTGATGCTTTTCAGAGGCACCATCACTCTACCCAGCTTCAGCGCCGCTCTGACCATGGAAGACGGCCAGGGCACGACATCAAATTGAGGGACAAGATAGTGGGCATCGTGACAAACACAGCGGAACCCGCCGAGAACTGGACCCTCAATATCGGGGATGAGGGGCTTCATCTCATCCTGTCGGAGCAGGAGGTCCAGGCGTCTGACATATTGGGTGATCAACTGGTGGGCCAGTCGCTCGCCCTGTCCATGCTCGACGCCAACGAGGCCGTGCCCGCGCAACTGGTGGCCGAAGCCAAGGCGATCATCATCGAGGTTCAGCCCGACGATGAAGCATCCATGATCAGGCTCGCGGGGCTGCGGGCAGCCAATCCCAGGCTGATGCTGGTGGCGGCCGTGCGTGGTGCGCAGATCGCCGTGGTGCGCGCCTTGTTGCGCAGCGGGATCAACGACGTCATCGAACTGCCCCTGCGCGCCCATGACCTGACGGCGATATTGGACGATCTGCGCAGCCGCATCGCGGCCAGTCGGCAGGATGAAGTAAAGACCGGCCAGCTCGTGTCGATCATCAAGAGCGTGGGCGGCGTCGGCGCAACGACCATCGCGACGCAGGCGGCTAGCCTGCACGCGCGTTCGGCCAAGGCGAAAGGTGGCGAAGTCTGCCTGTTCGATTTCGATGTCCAGTTCGGCAATGCGGGCACCTTCCTGGGGATTTCCTCCACGCTGACATTGGCGGACCTCCTCAACGCGGGCAGCCGCGTCGACAATGAACTGTTGCGGAGTGTCACGGTAGAAACCGCAACCGGCCTGAGAGTGGTGACTGCCCCGACCGAGATCATGCCGATCGAAGCGGTGAATGCCGATCAGGTCTTCCGCATCGTCGAACTTGCACAACGGCAGTTCGATACGGTCTATCTTGACCTGCCGGGCAACTGGACAAACTGGTCAATGTCGCTTGTGGCCCGTTCGCAGGTCGTTTTCCTGGTGTGCGAACTCACCATCGCCAGCCTGCGGCAGGCGCGGCGCCAGATTTCGCTGTTGCGCGATCAGGACATCGATCCCGCCCGCATCCATGTCATCGCCAATCGCGTGGAAAAAAAATTCTTCCGCGCCATCGGTCTGGAGGACGCGGCGGCGGCGCTGGACCATCCGGTGAAGCTCAGCATCGCCAACGACTTTCCATTGGTCAGCTCTGCGCTTGATCAGGGCGTGCTGATCCAGGAACTGAAGGCGCGCAGCCGTATCTGCAAGGATATGCAGGACATTGTCGATTGCTGCGTTCAGGCCGCTGAGGCCGAACGTCAGGCGGAGAAGGGCTGATGTGGCAGATTCGAAAGAGCGAACGTGGCGATCCCCGCGATGAGGTCGGGCCGACCGAGATGGAGGCCTCGCATCTGGAGGAGGACCGGCACACCGAACTCAAGGTGGCGCTGCATCACAAGCTGATTGACCTCATCAATCTTTCCGCTCTGGACAACATGTCGCGGGCACAGGTGGAAGCCGAAGTGGGCGAGATCGTCCATGAGCAACTCGCGCTTCAGAAACATGCGCTTAACCTGGAGGAGCGCCGCCGCCTGGTCTCCGACATTCTGGACGAACTGCTGGGCCTGGGGCCGCTCGAGCCGCTGCTGAAGGACCACAGCATCACCGACATATTGGTGAATGGCCATAAGGTCGTCTTCGTGGAGCGAAACGGCCGACTGGTCGAAACGCCCACCCGGTTCAAGGATGAGAAGCATCTTCTGCGTATCATCCAGAAGATCGTGGCGGCGGTTGGTCGACGGATCGACGAGTCATCGCCCTTTGTCGATGCCCGCCTGGCCGATGGCTCCCGCGTCAACGCGGTGGTTCCACCGCTGGCCATCGACGGATCGCTGCTTTCCATCCGCAAATTCGCCAAGGTGCCGATCAGCATGGCGCGCCTGACCGAATTGGGCAGCGTGCCGGCGCCCATGGCGCAGGTCCTGTCGGCGGTGGTGGAGGCGCGGCGCAATGTGCTGATTTCCGGTGGTACTGGTTCAGGCAAGACGACGCTGCTCAACGCGATGTCCGCCGCTATCGACGAGCATGAGCGCATCGTCACCATCGAGGATTCGGCCGAACTGCAGTTGCAGCAGCGCCATGTCGCGCGGCTGGAGACCCGTCCCGCCAATATCGAGGGCAAGGGAGAAGTCACCCAGCGCGATCTGGTGAAGAATGCCCTGCGCATGCGTCCCGACCGCATCATCGTGGGCGAAGTCCGAGCAGGTGAGGCGTTCGATATGCTTCAGGCGATGAATACGGGTCATGACGGGTCGATGACGACAGTGCACGCCAACACGCCGCGCGACGCGCTCTCCCGTGTCGAGCAGATGATCGGCATGAGCGGCATCGACATTTCGCCGCGCTCCGCCCGTGCGCAGATCGCGTCTGCATTGAACGTGATCGTGCAGGTGGGGCGGCTGGCCGACGGGCGTCGCCGTCTGCTCAGCCTTTCGGAAATCACCGGCATGGAGGGGGAAGTCATCACCATGCAGGAAATCTTCCGCTTCAAGATGACCGGCCGCGATGAGAACAACATGGTGCGCGGTCATTTCGAAGCAACGGGCATTCGACCCAAATTCATGAGCGAACTGGCCGATCGGGGCATCGCGCTTCCGGCGGAACTGTTCCGGCCCGATGCGGTGATCCACTGATGACACCGCTCTATATCCGCGCCTTCGTCCTCGTCCTGCTGTTCGCGGCGGTGATCCTGACGATAGAAGGCATTGCAGGTTGGATGCGCGCTCGCGCGACTACGGATCGCGTGGTCAACCGGCGGTTGAAGATGATTGCGGCCGGTTTCGAACGCAGCACGGTGCTCTCCAAATTGCGGCGCAGCGATGAGGCGGTGAGTTTCGACCGCGGCTCCCTTTTCGGCCGTGCTGGATTGGGGGTCATGCGGGTATTGCATGGCGCCGGACTGACTTTTCCGGCGCGTACCGTGCTGACCCTGATGCTGATTGCTGCGGGCGTGCTGTTCCTGCTGGTGATGATCGGCGGAATGGTCGCCGGTTATGCGCTGACGGCGGGCATGTTCGTGATGGCCCTGGCCTTCGCGGGTGCGCTGGGCATCGCATTGCCGATGATGGTGTTGACCCGCCTTGCCCAGCGGCGGCGCAAGAAGATGGAGGAGCAGTTCCCGGTGGCGCTGGATACCTTCGTCCGCGGTCTCCGTGCCGGGCATCCAATCGCCGCTGCGCTCGACCTGCTGACCAAGGAGATGCGCGATCCGATCGGCAGCGAATTCGGTATCGTGGTGGACGAAGTCACCTATGGCGCCGACCTGCGCGATGCGTTGCAGCGCATGGCGGAGCGCTGGGATATGAACGAGATGCACATGTTCGTCATTTCCCTGTCGGTGCAGAGCGAGACGGGTGGCAATCTTGCCGAGATCCTCGAAAATCTTTCGACCGTGATCCGGGAGCGGGCCAGCCTGTTCATGAAGGTTCGGGCGCTCAGTTCGGAAGGTCGAATGACTGCGGTGATGCTGACCGCATTGCCGATCCTGACCTTTTGTGGCTTGTTCCTGGTCAATCCGGCCTTTTATCTGGACGTTGCCCAGGACAACATGTTCATCATCGGTTTTACCGGCTTGATCCTGCTCTACATCATCGGCTTCGTCACGATACGCCGCATGGTCGATCTAAAGGTGTGATGCGATGCTGAATCCCGCATTCCTGACCCAGTTGCGGCCGTTCATTCTCGGCCTTTTGTTCATCGCCATCGTTGCATTAGTTTTCGGCCTGTCGGAACTGGTGATGCGCAACGCGCGGGTGCGCAGCCGGCTGGACGTGGTAGGTGAAGGCAACTCATCCCAATCCGGCAGTCAGACGCTGCGTGGTGATCGCAACAACAGCGAATGGAAGAAGCTGATCGACCGCATCGAGAAAATGGGCATCTCGCTGGTCGACACGAACAATGTGACTCTGCGCCGGCGGCTGATCGCGGCCGGCTATATGTCGCCGGATGCACCCAAGCTCTTCACCTTTTTCCGTCTCGTGCTGACATTCACCTTGCCTGCGATATTCGTGCTGACATCGCTCGGCAATCCGGAACCGCCCACTCCGCTGACGCTCTATATGGTGGCGTCGATATTGGCGGTACTCGGGCTCTACATGCCCAACCTCTACATTTCGGCAAAGGCTTCGCGGCGTCAGGAGGCGATCGTACACGGCTTTCCCGACGCCCTGGACCTGATGCTGGTCTGCGTCGAGGCGGGGCTTGGACTGGAGGCGGCCATGGATCGCGTGGGCCGGGAACTGGCGGTATCGCATCCGCTGGTATCGGCTGCGCTCGGCAAGGTCGTTCTGGAACTGCGCGCGGGGCGTAGCCGGCAGGACGCCTTGCGGCGCATGGCGGATGATGTCGATGTGGACGAGATCCGCTCCTTTGCGACGCTGTTGATCCAGTCCGATCAACTGGGGTCGAGCATTGGACAGACCTTGCGCGTCTATGCGGCGGAGATGCGCGAGAAGCGGCGGATGCGCGCCGAGGAAAAGGCGCATCGCCTGCCGGTTCTGCTGTCGGTGCCGCTGGTCGCCTGCATGCTGCCGGTGATGATTGGCGTGCTGATGTTGCCGGCGGTGGTTCGCGTGGCGCGCGACATCCTGCCAGTCATGACTCGTTAGAAAGGGGGAGGGGGGACCATGAACAAAGCTATAGTGGCAGTCGCTCTCATCATTGCGACAGCGGCGTGCAGCGGGCCGCAAAAGGGCGTCCTTTCGATCAGGCCCGTCAACCAGCAAGCCTCCGGACCAGCGCAGGATGCGCTGGTCCGGGGTGACGTGCTGTTTTCGCGCGGAGAGTATGCGTTGGCGCTGGATGCGTTCCGCCGCGCTGTGCGCAGCGATCCGACCGATGCGCATGGGCTGAACGGGGTCGCGATCAGCTATGCGGCCATGGGACGGCATGATCTGGCGCGGGAGTTTTTCGAACTGGCGTTGTCGCGTGCGCCGGAAGATCAGCGCATTGCCCGCAATTTCGCGCGGAGTCTGTCGGCGCAGGGCTTCAACAGCGAAGCTGACGCTTTGCTCGCCCAGGCAGGCGCAGCGCCAAAGGGCGCGACTGTCGTCGCTCGTCCGACCCTGGCGCAACTGGCGTCGGCGGTTCCGGTCGGCTCTCCGGTACGAACGGCAAGCGTCGAGCTGGAACGCATGTCTCTGGGAGAAGTGCGGTTGCGGACGATGGATGCGGCCGCGACGGAACGTACAAACCCGCAACTGACGACCCGGATCGTCACGGTGGCGGAAAGCCAGGCACGGTCTGAACTGACGGCTCCGATCATCACCGTCGGCAGGCCGGATGCGGCGTCTTTGCCGAAGTTTGCCGCAGGCGAGGACGTCAAGCCGGCTTATGACGGACTGTTTGAACGGCTGTGGAAGTCGATGGCGCAGCCCGATCGGAAAGGCCGGAGGGGATGATCCTGGCGCTGCTTCTGGCGGCCGCGACACCGGTCGCCGGGGCGGCGCCTGCGCCGCTCGATTATGCCCGGCTGGTGGATGACGCGATTGACGGTGGCCGCATCATCCAGGCGGATGCGATGTTGGGCCAGTGGCGGGTCGCCGCGCAACCGGACGCGCTGCAGGCGATAGAGATCGCCGATGCGCGCATGGCGCTCGAAAAACGGCGTGACGAGGAGGCGCTGGCCCGTTTCTCCTCGCTGGAGCGGGGCGGTCTCAATGACTGCCGCGTCGGTGAGGGAAAAGGGATCGCTTTGCTGCGGCTGGGCCGGGCACAGGAGGCGCTGGAGTCGTTGCGGCGGGCCGTGGCGGATTGCGAGGGACGCTGGCGTTCCTGGAATGCGCTGGCCGTTGCTTATGACGAGGCCCAATCCTGGGCGCTGAGCAATGCCGCTTATGAGCGGGCGTATCAATTGACGGACAAGCCGTCCCAGGTTCTCAACAATTACGGATTGTCGCTGCTCAAGCAGGGGAAGGCAGCGAAGGCCGCGGTGATATTCGACAAGGCGCGCGAAACCGCGCCGGACGATGTACGGATCATCGCCAATGGCGACACCGCCTATGTCATGGCGGGCCGCGATATCAGCCGCCGGCCCGGCGACACAGCCGATGAATGGGCGCGCCGGCTCAGCAACGCCGGACAGGTTGCGATGCGAATGGGCGACCTGCCCAAGGCGCAGGCCTATCTAAGCCGGGCGATGACCGAAGGCGACAGCTTCGTGCCGGATGCCGCTGCGGCTTTGGACGGCATGAAAACTGCGGGGAAATGATGAAGGATCTGGTTCTGCTTGCCCTTTCACTCCTGCTCATCGCGGCGGCGGTGGAGGACATGGCCCGATTGCGCATATCCAATGTCTTTCCCCTGCTGGTTGTCGGGCTCTATGCGGTCTGGGTCGCCACGGTCGGCTGGGAAAATGACATATGGCGTAACGGCACCGTTTTCCTGGGGATGTTCGCGGTCGGCTGCGGCCTGTTCGCCATGCGCGCGATGGGCGGTGGCGATGTCAAGCTGATGGCAGCATGCGCGCTGTGGTTTGACTGGACGGGCGTGATACCGTGGCTGATCTATGTCACCATAGGCGGCGGCTTGCTGGCGTTGGTGCTCATGGCCGGACGGCGGCTGGTGCCGCAGAGAGTACGGGAAGGCTCCCCCATTGCCTTGTTCGACAAGAAGGGACCGATACCCTATGGCGTAGCGATTGCCCTGGGCACGATCATGGCCCTTTACATGGCCGGCCCCAATCCCAGCGGCGCGGCACGCCTGCCCGATTTTGTTCGCGGGCTCAGCTAGAGTATTTTCAAGTCGACCGTTTACGGTCAACGGCTCGGAAAATGCGGCATTAAAAGACAATGGCGATTTTCACGCGATCGCAACCTGTTGCTGGTTAAGAAAATCGCTGAAAACAAGGAAGCATCGAGCAGAAAGGTAGGGATCGGATTACGCTTCAAATGATGTGAGAGCAACGATTTGAAGCGCGCGATCTGCGTCCTCTAATGCTCCATGCCGACGGCGGGTATTTCGCTGTCCATCGACATCATCATGATGATCAGTTCCGATCGCGACTTGATGTTCAATTTCTGGAAGATGCTGTGCAGGTGGACCTTCACTGTCCCCTCGGTCAAACCGCACCGGTTCGCTATTTCGCGGTTGCGCAGGCCTGCGCGGATCAGGCCGGCGATCTCCAGTTCCCGGTCGGTCAGGACGGCAAGCACATTGGCTTCGCTGGCGGGAGCGGAAATGCTGTGCACCAGCGCCTGTTCCATGACGAAGGGTGCGATGCTCTTGTTGCCGCTCAGGACCTGCTGGATGCAGCCTAGCAGATCATTGGGGTCACTGTCCTTCAGCACCACCCCGTCAACGCCCAGCTTGATCGCTTCCAGCGTCTGTTCCGGGCGGATATGCACGGTCATGAAGATGACCGGTACGGTGCTGCCGCTATTCCGGACGGCAGAAAGGATCGCAAGACCGCCGCCGCTCTTCATGCTGACGTCCAGGATGAGCAGGTCGGGCTCGCCCGCCTGCATCCGTTCCAGCGCTTCTTCGACCGACCGGGCGCAGAACAATATGTCATGGCCGTGGGAGCTCAGGAACTGGGCCATGCCATCCAGGAAGATCGGATGATCGTCGACTATCGCTATCTGGGCCATCATATCGGAGACCTTGGTAAGGAGGAGGGTAATCTGATCGAGATCAGCGAATTCATACTCAGATTATGAAAATATGCTGTTCCGCCGATCTTGCCCAGTCGCTTCATGATGGACTGCGACTGGAGTTCGAAATCGCCGGTATAGTTTTCGCGGGCGACCGCCTGCGGCCCGGGATTGTCTTTCAATGCAATCAATATCTCATCCTCGACCTGTGCGATCGATACGGTGATGTGGCGCGCATTTGCGTGCTTGACGGCATTGGCCGCGGCCTCGCGGATCAGATATTCGACTTCCGCCGCCGTTTCGGCGGATACGGTCATCGAACGTTCGGCCAGGTTCAGGCGGCAATCTATCGCCCATTGCAGGGCGATGAAGCGGCAGCAGCGTTCGACCTCCCGGCCAAGGTCGACATCCGTCTCAGCCGCAACCGGACTTTGCTGGCTTAGCAACCGACGCAGATGCGCCTGTTCGGCCGTCACCAGTTCCTCCATCGACCTGAGTTCCGTCAACTGGTCAGGAACGGCGGCGTTGGAGAGGCCATGGATAGTGGTCGCCAGCCGGACGCGAAGCGCGGCCAATGTCTGCAGCACGCTGTCGTGAAGATCGCGGCTCAGCGCCTGGCGCGCTTCGGCAAAGGTGCGCTGGCGCCAGGCGAGGAAGAAGAAATGGCGCTCCAGGAAAAGGTCGATCCCCTCCTGTATGCGAAGGCAACGCAACAGCACGGCGGGCGACCAGCCATGGCTGGTCCCGATGAACAGCCTGCCGCGCAGTTCGCCCGCCTGGATATGGATGCTCGCGCCCTGACCTGCGCCGAAGACGTCGGATATGCTGTCGACCAGATCCGGTGCCCGCTCGTTCCGCAATATGCCGAGGCGGCTGCGCAGCAACAGCCGTGGCGACTGGGTGGAATAGAGGAAGGGCGCTTCGCGCGGGGTGACATTCGACAGCCCGTCAATCTGCTTCTGTGGCAGAATGAGATGCCGCACGCCGTCGCCGTCGTACAGTTCGCAGTGGACGGTGGTATCGTCCATCATTTCCCACACGAACGCGCAATAGCGGGAGTTCATCAACTGGGAGACCTGCTCCACCAGAAATTGCGCCAGCGACTTCTGGAAGGACAGGCCGACCCCTTGCAGCCTTTCCGACCAGCTTATCAGTCGCCGCTCCAATATGTTCATGCTCAACATGGATGCCGCGATGACGCAGCCGATGACGATGGTCAGGCTGTCGATCGCGCGGTCCACTGCGGCCACGTGGCGGGCCGAAGCCCAGCTTTCATAATATCCCCGCGCGATGAAAGCGAAGATCAGGCATATCCCCAGGATGAGGACCGCCCCGCGACCGAAACGGTCGGATGCTGACCAGGCGACGAAGAACAGGCAACCCAGCGCCGCGATCTGCAAGGGTTCGCACAGCACGATGACCGTCAGGAAGGCGATAAGGTCGAATATCAGGAAAATGGGACGCAGCAGCAGGCCCAGAGGCGGCGTCAGCGAATTTTGCGCGATGCTGATCGCCGTCCATGTCC
This sequence comes from Sphingobium sp. LMA1-1-1.1, assembly GCF_040676365.1. Classification (NCBI taxonomy): domain Bacteria; kingdom Pseudomonadati; phylum Pseudomonadota; class Alphaproteobacteria; order Sphingomonadales; family Sphingobiaceae; genus Sphingobium; species Sphingobium sp. LMA1-1-1.1. Next base: position 802,283 of record NZ_JBEGHS010000001.1, on the reverse strand, counting down.
ACACGGCAGCCTTCAGCAGCAAGGCCGTGTGGGCGAAATCCGGCTCGTTGCTGAACATCGCTTCGATCTGCCACGTCGCCGCAGCCGAAAAGGCGACGCGGGATATGGCAAAACCCAGCGTCGGCGAACGTCCCAGCCAAAGCACCAGGCGGTCCATCGCGGAAGATGATGCCAAGGGCATGTGATACATGGTGAAATTTGTCCCCCGACAAGTCCCCGCATGATTGTGCGCATGGCCTGATGGAAAAGCAACCTATATCAAAAGGCGGCCTTGCCCTGGGCGGCGATTTCTGCGCGATTCTGGGACAGTCGAGCCGAAGAGGAGATGGATGGCGCGGGGGGCTGCGGGCCGATATGAAGGGATATGGCAACGCTGATCACTCCGGCCCTGATGTGCGCGTTGCGGCCCCATGGCGAACATGGGGCGGTCGCGCGTCTTCTGACGCCCGATCATGGCCTGCTTGCAGGCTACGTCCGAGGCGGGCGGTCGCGCCAGCTCCGCCCCGTCCTGCTTCCCGGCAATGCCGTCAAGGCCGAGTTCCGCGCCCGGACCGAGGAGCAATTGGCCGGACTGACAGTCGAACTGGACCATAGCCGCGCTCCTCTTCTGGCGGAGCCCTTGCCTGCGGCAGCGATCGACTGGGTCTGCGCGCTCACGGCCGTGGCCTTGCCCGAGGGGACGCCCTATCCAGCGCTTTATGCGGCGCTGGACGGCGTGCTGGGCGCTGTGGAGGCCGCGCCCGCCGCGCGGGGCTGGGCAGTGGCGCTGGTCCGCTATGAATTGCTGTTGCTGGCGGAACTGGGCTTCGGGCTGGATCTAACCCGGTGCGCTGCGACTGGCGGGAACGACGACCTCGCCTATGTCAGTCCTCGCAGTGCGGCGGGAGTCAGCCGCGCGGGCGCTGCGGGCTATGAGGACCGGCTGTTGCCTCTGCCCGCTTTTCTGCTGGAGGGTGGAGCAGGGGATTGGCCCGCCATATTGGACGGGCTGCGGTTGACGGGCTTCTTCCTCGAACGATCGGTGCTGACCGATTGGCGGAGCGATGTGCTGGCCGCGCGGGAGCGTCTGGTGGAGCGGCTCAAAAGAGCTGTTGCCTGAATTTGCCTGTTTCGCGTTTCTGCCTTTGCGGGAGCGGGCGCTTTCTCCTTCGCCTAAACGCTTGCGCTGGCCGCACGCGCTTCATAAGGGGCAGCCACGCGTTTGAAGGAGTTGCCCCATGTTGATCGCCCTGTTCCCCGGAGACGGTATCGGTCCCGAGATCGTCGCGCAGGCACGGCGCGTGCTCGATGCGCTGGCGATCGATGGCATCATTTATGAGGAAGGGCTGGTCGGCGGCGCGGCCTACAAGGCCGTTGGCCATCCGCTGCCGCCCGAAACGCTGGACCTTGCCAGGCGTGCCAGCGCGATCCTCTTCGGCGCCGTGGGCGATCCGGATTGCGACTCACTGGAACGCCATCTCCGCCCCGAACAGGCGATTCTGGGCCTGCGCAAGGAACTCGGTCTCTTCTCCAACCTGCGCCCGGCAAAGGTCTTTCCCGAGCTGGCTGACGCCTCCGCCCTCAAGCAGGAGGTGGCGAGCGCCATCGACCTGCTGATCGTGCGCGAGACCAATGGCGACGTCTATTTCGGCGAAAAGGGCATGCGCAAAACGCCGGAGGGGCTGCGCGAAGGCTATGACATCATGTCCTATAATGAGGAGCAGGTGCGCAAGATCGCGCATCAGGGGTTCCAGGCAGCGCGCGCGCGCCGGGGTAAGCTCTGCTCGGTGGACAAGGCCAATGTGCTGGAGACGAGCCAGCTTTGGCGCGACGTGGTGATAGAGGTGTCGGCGGACTATCCCGACGTCGCGCTTAGCCACATGTATGTCGACAATGCCGCGATGCAGCTTGTGCGCAATCCTGGGCAGTTCGATGTCATCGTCACCGGCAATATGTTCGGCGACATCCTTTCGGATCAGGCGAGCATGTGTGTGGGATCCATCGGCATGCTGGCTTCGGCCACGCTCAACGATAGCAATCAGGGACTGTATGAGCCGATCCACGGCTCCGCGCCCGACATTGCTGGACAGGGCAAGGCCAATCCGCTGGCAACGGTCCTGTCCGCGGGCATGATGCTGCGCTACTCGCTCGGCATGCCGGAGCAGGCCGACCGGATCGACGCCGCCGTGGCGAAGGCGCTTGCCGATGGCGCGCGCAGTTTCGATCTGGGCGGCACGATGAATACGGTTGAAATGGGCGATGCCGTGCTGGCGGCTCTGGTCTGAAATTTCGGGATCCGAGGATAAGGAAATGAAGCGCAAGAGCGGGCAGAATCCCGAAATCACCCGGACCTGGCGTCCCGCGACCCTTGCTGTGCGGGGCGGCAGTGCCCGGACCGAATATGGCGAGACGTCCGAGGCGCTGTTCCTGACCAGCGGATACAGCTACGACCGGGCTGAGGACGCTGCGGCGCGCTTTGCCGGCGAGCAGCAGGGCATGACCTATTCGCGCCTTCAGAACCCCACGGTCGAGATGCTGGAAAAGCGCATCGCCCTGCTGGAAGGGGCCGAAGCCTGCCGCGCGACCGCAACGGGGATGGCGGCGATGACGGCTGCCTTGCTGTGCCAGCTTTCCGCGGGTGATCATGTGGTAGCGGGCAAGGCGCTGTTCGGGTCCTGCCGCTGGTTGACCGACACGCTGCTGCCCAAATTCGGTATCGAGACGACCACGGTCGATGCGACCGACAAGGCTGCATGGGAAGCTGCCGTTCGGCCAAATACGAAGGTGTTTTTCTTTGAGACGCCCGCCAATCCGACGATGGACGTGGCGGACCTTGCCGCCATCTGCGGCATCGCCAGGGCCCATGGCATCACCAGCGTTGTCGACAATGCCTTCGCTACGCCCGCGCTCCAGCGTCCGATGGAATATGGCGCGGACGTGGTGGCCTATAGCGCGACCAAGATGATGGATGGGCAAGGCCGCGTCCTCGCGGGCGCGATCTGCGGCACGGAAGATTTCATCATCAACACGCTGCTGCCCTTTCACCGCAACACCGGGCCGACGCTCAGTGCGTTCAACGCCTGGGTGGTGCTGAAGGGGCTGGAGACGCTCGACCTGCGCATCCGCCGACAGAGCGAAAATGCATTGAAGGTCGCGAAATTCCTGGAAGGCCGGGTGGCTCGGGTGCTCTATCCGGGTCTGGAAAGCCATCCCCAGCACGCGCTCGCCATGAAGCAGATGGCGATGGCCGGGCCCATCTTCTCGCTCTATGTCGGCGGCGGCCGGGCCGAAGCGCATGGTCTGCTCAACGGTCTCGAACTGGTCGACATCAGCAACAATATCGGCGACGCCCGCTCACTGATGACGCACCCCGCATCCACTACGCACTACGGCATGGCGGAAGCGGCGCGGCTGGAGGTCGGCATCACCGAGGACATGTTGCGCCTCAACGTCGGGCTGGAGGATCCGGAGGATGTCATCGAGGATCTGGATCGCGCGCTGAAGTCGATAGGGCGTTGACGGGACAGGGGTGAAAGGCGCATTTCTTAACCCGTGAACGCACTTTTTCCCTTCCACGCGACAACGCGCGACATCAACGTGCACGTCGCGGTCACATTCCTGCCCGAACAGTCGGAGCCGGACCGGGGCCGATGGTTCTGGGCCTATCATATCCGTATCGAGAATGACGGGGACCAGCCGGTGCAACTGCTGACGCGTCATTGGATCATTACCGATGGGCGCGGCACGCAGCATCGTGTCGATGGAGACGGTGTCGTGGGGGAACAGCCAGTGGTGCAGCCAGGCAAGAGCTATGACTATGTATCAGGCTGCCCGCTCAATACGCCGACGGGATCGATGAAGGGGCATTATCACATGATCGGCGCCAGCGGCGAGACGTTCGACATCGCCATCCCGCATTTCGCGCTGATCGCGCCGGCGGTGGCCGAATGAAGCGTACCCATTTGCCGCTCAACGGCCTGCGCGTGCTGGATGCCGCGGCGCGGCACCTGTCCTTTACGCGCGCCGCGGATGAACTGGCCGTGACGCCAGCTGCCGTGGGGCAGCAGATTCGCGCGCTGGAGGATCTGTTGGGCGTCGTCCTGTTTCGCCGGACTCCCAAGGGGCTGGAACTGACGCCTGAGACCGAAGCGGGCCTCGCTGCCCTGCGTGCCGGTTTCCTGGAGTTCGAGGAAGCGGTGCGCGCCATGCAGGCGGGTCAGTCCAGCAGTTCGCTCACCATAGCGGCGCCGCGAGACATCACGGCCAAATGGCTCCAGCCCCGTCTGGCGGGCTATGCGGCCAGCCAGCCGGACCTCAAGTTCGCGCTAGTCGCGGCTGACGAGGCGCTGGACTTCACCGAAGCCAATCTCGACCTCGCCTTGCGTCTGGCCGAGGGGCCGGGCGAGAATGAGGGCGTGAAGCTGGGCGAGGCGGCCTTTGTAACCGTGGAAGCGGTCAAGGACGGTTCCGATTATCGCATCGAATGGCCCGGTTGTCCCAAGGAGGATGTGCCATCAACGATCCGCGTCGCCGATGCGGGGCTGGCGATCGAAGCGGCCGCCAACGGATTCGGCCATGCCTGCGTGCCCTTCCTGCTGGCCCAGGCGGATATCGCGGCTGGGCGCGTGCGGCAGGTGGGCGACGCTGCGCCTTCGATACTGGCCTATTGGCTGATCGCGCCCCTGCCGCAATGGCGGCAAAAGAAGGTCAGGGCTTTGGTCGAGGCGCTGACAGCGTAAAAGTCCGCGCTTGCACTTTCTTAAGCCTGTTGGACATAGCATCCATCAGCCGAAAGATTGCGAAGGGAGAGTGGCTTGGGCGTCGGCAAAAGGGTCTGGATGGTGCGAGGCGCCCTGCTGCTGTGCATTGCTTCGCCCGCGCACGCGCAAGCGCCTTATGTCCCGGACGTGACCGAAGCGCGGGAAAAGGAATGGCGCAAGCTGGTGGCGGCGTCCCAGGCTGCCTATGCGTCGGGCAAGGCGACCGATGGCATCGATCCCGCACGGAAAGGCCTGGCGCTGGCCGATGAACTATTCGGCCCGGATGATCCCCGCTCGCTGATTTCCGCCAACGACCTGGCGTTGCAACTGGAATCCATCGGGCAGTTCAGGGAGGCGGAAAGCCTGTATCGGCGCGTGTTCGACAGCTATTTGCGGACCAGGGGGGGTGACGATCCCAACACGCAGCTTGCCCTGGAAAATCTTGTTGATTTCTACATGGCGCGCAAACGCTATGACGCAGCTGAGCCTTTGGCGGGTTATGCCCTGGCCAGTTTCCGGCGCACCACCGGTTCGGGGAGCGCACGCAGTCAGCGGATGGAACGGATATTGGCCGACATGCCCAGGCCCGCTGTGACGATGGATTCCTTCCCTTCCGCCGGATCGGTCGAAATTGTCGCGGGCGGCGGGGCGAATGAACAGGATCATGCAATCAAATCGTCCGATCAATCCACAGGGCAGGGGAATGATGTGGAAAAACCTTCGCCCGATGCAGCAACGGCCATAGACCAAATTCGTCCCTGACGAAGAATATCCTTGCGTTCTGCCGCAGTGGTTTGAACGATTAACCTTGGATATAAGTCATCGGGTCAATTGTTTAAAATTACGCAACCGTTATTCCTGATTCTTGTCGGAGGGGGATTGAATTTCCATAGCTTATCGCCGGTCACAGGCCGACTGGACGAAGCCGCGGGAAGGAAAGCACGGCTCCGAAAGATAAGCCTATGGGTCGCATTAGGGCGGGCGGTCGGTTGCGTAAACCGGCCGCCCGTTTCCATTTCCGGATGGAAAGCGCCCGTCGTTTCATCTGGTCCCGATCCAAATTCGTTATTTGCCAAAGTCCGCTCGTGCCAGGTTCGCGACGAGTCGAACCGCAAACGAATTGTCCGAGTCGCATATGCCCTCAGCCCAATTTGTTAACCAAGGCCAAGATCGGCATAGTCGAAAAGATATAATTTTCTGAAACTATATATATCTTTAGTAATAATACCAAAGTTATTTTTTCGGCTGTATCGTATTAAAATGGTTAACAAAACTGGAATCTGCGTGACTCATTTCGAGGACGACGAATAAGATCAGCCATCGGGTCAGTAAAAATACAGATGCAAAATGTTAATCCGGGGCGGCAGCCGACTTTCAAACGGTCCTGCCGGCGGGAGAACGTTGACTAGGGGCAATAGCTGATCCGCTGATTGCCGCAATGTCGGGAAAAGGCGTCAGGTCCGAATGCATCAGGCATTCGGGGCAAGCCCTTTTGCGCGCTTCTTCCATGCCCCCATGGCGACAGGTGGGATGGACAATGGATTACGAGCGCGATTGGGATGGCAAAGATACCGCTGACCATCAGCAGGCCCTTCACCCGGAGGCAGCCGCACTGGCGGCGAAGCCCAAGCTGGCCCAGCCCGGAAAGTCGCATGCCGCGGATGTCGTCAGGACGGTCGCGCCCAATCCGGACGGTACCATTGTTCTGCCTGCGGGCACGGATATCGACCAGATCGAGGTTTCCGGCCGCAATCTGATCGTCCACCTGCCCGATGGCACCGATCTGGTGATCCTGGAGGGGGCGGTGGTCATGCCGCGCCTGGTTGTCGGCGATGTCGAAATTCCTTCCGTCAACCTGGCGGCTCTCCTGATCGGGGAGGAACCGCAGCCTGCGGCCGGTCCGCCGCGCAGTTCCGGCGGCAATTTCATCGGTCCTGACGGCGATGTGGGCGATCCCCATGGCCTGGGCGACCTGTTGCCGCCGACCGAATTGCTTTTCAGCCAGCCCGAAGAGCGCGAGATCCTGCCGATTGCGCCGAACGATCCGCCGGAAGTCACCATCATCACGCCCGATCAGCCTGCTGGGGCGACGGCCGCGACGGCCGGTGTGAGCGAGGCGGGCCTTCCCGCGCGCGGCAACGAACCGGCCGGTTCGGCGGCTGCGGGGGATAGCGAGCGGACGATCGGCACCATCGCGATCAACGCCAATGACGGGCTGGCGAGCGTGACCATCAACGGTGTGGCGATCACGACCGTGGGGCAGACGGTAACGACGCCGCTGGGCGTGCTGACCATCACCTCGATCGCGGATGGTTCGATCGGCTACAGCTATGCGCTGAGCGACAATGTCGTCGGCGCGCCGCCTGCGGAAGTCTTTACCGTCGTCGTCACCGACAATGACGGCGATCAGGCAAGCGCCACGCTGACCATCTCCATCGCCGACGATGCGCCGACGGCCGTCAACGATGCCGATAGCGTGACCGAGGATGGCCCGCTGGTCGCGGATGGCAATGTCATGACCGGCAGCGGTGGCAGCGACGCGAACGGCACGGACGGCGTGGCCGACGTGCAGGGCGCGGACGGCGCGGCCGTGACGACCACCGGCACCTTCCAGGGCACCTATGGCACGCTGACGCTGACGGCGTCGGGCGCCTACAGCTATACCCTGGCCAATGCCAACCCGGCGGTGCAGTTCCTGGTGCCTGGCCAGACGCTGACCGACAGCTTCAGCTATACGATCACCGACGCGGATGGCGACACGTCCAGCGCAACGCTGACGATCACCATCAACGGCGCCGATGACGGCATCACCATCACCGGCCTGAACGGCGCGCCCGGCCTTGAGGGCGCCGAACTCGTGGTGCTGGAAAATGACCTGTCGGACGGCAGTTCGCCTGACGCGACCGGGCTGACGAAGACCGGTTCCTTTGCCGTCAGCGGCGCGGACGGCCTGTCGGGCGTCACCATTGGCGGCGTTTCGGTGCTGGCCAATGGCGCCTTCGTTGCCAGACAGGTGGTTACGACGCCGCTCGGCACGCTGACCATCACCGGCTTCACCGCGACGGCGACCCAGGGCGGCGTGCCGACCGCGGGCACCTTCACCTACAGCTTTCTGCTGACCGACAACAGCCTGGACCATGACGCGTCGGGCGCGGACAGCATCCTGCAAAGCTTTGCCGTGGTGGCGACCGATCGCAACGGATCGACCGCCAATGCCAGTATCGACGTGCAGATCGTCGATGACGTCCCGACCGCCAACAACGATGCCGGGTCGATTGCCGCGGGCACCTATGGCCCGGTCACCGGCAATGTCGTGACCAATGACGTCAAGGGCGCGGACGGGGCGATGGTTTCAACCACCGGCACCTTTGAAGGCGAATATGGCACGCTGACGCTCAATGCGGATGGCAGCTACAGCTATGTCCGTGCCGCAGGCACGCCGGGTGGCGTCAGCGACAGCTTCAGCTACACGCTGCTCGACGGCGATGGCGACACGTCCAGCGCCATATTGCGGATCGATATCGCCGATGGCGACGTCATGATCATCTCCATCCCCAAGGTTGGCGAGGGCACGATCGTCGACGAAGCAGGCCTCAACGACCCGGTCGGGTCAGAGGCGGGCACCGATGTCGAGACCACTGACGGCACAATCACCTATACCGCGCCGGACGGCCCCGCGACCGTCACCATCAACGGTGTCCTGATCACTGGCCCCGGCCAGCAGATCGTTACCGACAAGGGGATTCTGACCGTCACCGGCATCAGCGACGGCAGCATCGACTACAGCTATACGCTGACCACCAATACCGATGGCGACGATGTGACCGACAGCTTCGTCGTCACCGTCACCGATGTGGACGGCGACCAGGCGACCGACACGCTGACCATCACGATCATCGATGACGTTCCGACTGCCACCAATGACGTGGATTCGGTGCGTGAGGATGGTCCGCTGGTCGCCGACGGCAATGTCATCGCCGGATCGGGCGGCACGGACGCCAACGCCACCGACGGCAATGCTGACGTGCAGGGCGCCGACGGCGCGCAGGTCACCGCCATCGCCTTTGCCGGGACGAACGGCACGGTCGGCGCACCACTCGCCGGTCTTTATGGTTCGCTGGTGATCCAGCCGGGCGGCAGCTATGCCTATACGCTGGACAATGAAAATGGCGTGGTCCAGGGCCTGGACAAGAACCAGACGCTGACCGAAACCTTCACCTACACGCTGACCGATGGCGATGGCGATCCGTCCAGCGCGACCATCACCATCACCATCCAGGGCAGCGATGATGGCGTGACCATCAATGGCCTGGACGGCGAGGGCGCGGAAGAAACCGTCTTCGAAAACGATCTGGCGGACGGCAGCTCGGCGGATGCGGCGGCGCTGACCCAGACGGGCAATCTCTCCCTCTCCGCGCCGGACGGCGTGGCGACCATAACCGTCGGCGGCCAGCCGATCTTCGGTGCCAGCGGCTTCATCAGCGGCGTCACCCTGTCCAACGCCTATGGCACGTTGACCATCACCGGCTTCACGCCCGTTATCGGCGCGGATGGCGACGTCACCGGCGGGACGGTCAGCTATAGCTATACGCTGAACGACAATACGCTGCTGCATGCGGGCGCCAATGATGGCAGCCTGACGGACAGCTTTGCGGTGGTCGTCACCGACACCGACGGATCGACTGACACGGCCAGCCTGGACGTCCGCGTGGTGGACGATGTGCCGACCGCGGTGAACGACAGTGCAGGCCAGCTTGCTGAAAATGCGTCGGTAACCGTCAATGTCTTCGCCAATGACGTGGCCGGGGCCGATGGCGTCGACCTCGCCAGCGGCGTCGCGCTGGAAACCGGCGCGGCCAAAGGCAGCGTCGTCTATCAGGGCAATGGCGTATTCCTCTATACCCCCAATGCGGGCGCTGAGGGCAGCGACAGCTTCACCTACACCATCACCGACGGCGATGGCGACACGTCGACCGCGACGGTGACGATCAACCTGCTCAGGGATTCGACGCCAACCGTCAGCGTCACCGACATGACTGTGTCGGAAGCCGGCCTGCCCGGCGGCACGCAGGCAGCCGGGGACAGCGAGACGGCGACCGGTTCCATGACCATCGCGACCGGCGGCGACACGCTGACCAAGGTAGAGGTGCAGGACAAGAACGGTGCCTGGGTTGATGTGACCGCGGCGACGGCGGGAACGCCGGTCGTGGTCGCGGGCGCGGCGGGCACGCTGACCGTGACTTCGGACGGGGCGGGCCATTACAGCTACAGCTATACGCTGGCGGTCAACGATCCCACCCATCCCGACAATGATCCGCTGGACGGCGACGGGATCAGCGGCGCGGCCGACCCCCAGGCGGGCGATGCCTTCGCCGTGCGCGTGACGGACAGCGATGGCGATGTCTCGCCAGCCGATGCGATCAACGTGACCGTGCTGGACGATGCGCCCATCGCGGTAGCGGACAGCGGCTCGGTCGATGAGGGCGGCTCCTTGATCGTCTCGGCGGCCAATGGCGTGCTTGTCAACGACCAACCGGGCGCGGACGGCTATGCGCCGGGCGTGGTCGGCGTGGCGAAGGGCAGCGATGCGAACACCCCCGTCAGCGGCCATGTCGGCACGGCGGTCGCGGGCAACTACGGCACGTTGACCCTCTTCGCGGACGGCAGCTATCGCTATGATGCGACGCCCAACGCGATCTCTGCGGATCAGCAGGACGTGTTCGTCTACACGATCCGCGACGCGGACGGCGATCTGGCGACGGCGACGTTGACCATCGACGTCGCGAACGTTGCCCTGCCGGCAGACAACCAGACCAAGACTGTCTATGAGGCGGCACTGGACACCAGCGTGACCGGCGACGACATTGCGGCGGGCAGCGTGACCGGCAGCACGCCCGGCGAAACCACCGAGACGACGACTGGCCAGCTCAATGTCACCGGCGCCGTCAGCTACACGCTGACCAGCTCCGCCAATGGCGGCTATGGGCAGATCCAGTTGAACAGCAATGGCAGCTATACCTATACGCTGACTTCGCCTGTCGATGGCCCGACCACCAATGACGGTCCGCAGACTTTCCTGGGCGCCGAAGTCTTCACCTATCAGGCGGTCGACGGTGCGGGCAATGTCGCCAATGGCACCATCACCATCGATGTGGTGGACGATGTTCCGACCGCCGTGAACGACGCGGCCCGGACCGTGGCGGAGGATGGCGCAGACATCAACGGCAATGTCCTGGCCAACGACACGCTGGGCGCGGATGGCGCCACGCTGACTTCGGTCACCATCGGCGGCGTCACCACGGCGATCAACGCTGTGGGCACGACCAATGTGAACACGGCGTTCGGCGCCTACACGTTCACGGCGGCGGGTGCCTGGACCTTCAACCCGTCCACCAACCTCAACAATGCGAGCGGTGTCGACGCGGGCTTCTCCTATGTCATCACCGATGGCGATGGCGACCAGTCGACGGCGAACCAGCCGATCACGGTCACCGATGGTGCGATTCCGACCGCGAGCGGCCCGATCAGCCTGGCGCTGGACGACCAGAACCTGGCTGGCGGTACCAGCGAGGCTAACCCTGATTTCGACAGCGGCTCCATCACCTTCACACCCGGTTCGGATGCGATCGTCTCGATCGTTTTCGGCGGCACGGGCAGCCTGACGGGCGACCTGACCTGGCTGCGGGTGTCCGACACGCAGATCACCGGTTCGGATGAGCGCGGCGTCGTCGTAACGCTGAACCTGTCGGTCGTCGGCACCGTTGCAACCGTGACGGCCACGCTGAACGACAATTACGACACCCATCCGGGCATCAATGCTGACGATCTGGTCGCGCTTGGTTCGGTGCAGGTGATCGCGCAGGATAGCGATGGCGACACCGCTACCGGCACCGTGTCGGTCAGCGTGTCCGACGATCTGCCGGTCGTCAGCGCCAATCCGACCGTGCAACTGGACGACGATGCGCTGGGCGGCAACGCCAATGGCACGGGCGACGATGCGAACAGCGTCAACGCCACGGGCACGCTCGCGCATGATTATCGCGCGGACGGTCCGGGCGGCATTACCCTGCTCGGCACGGGCGCGCCGGTCGGCTTCACTTATGAAAGCAATGGCACTGTCCTGCTGGTGAAGCAGGGCGGCACCACCGTGCTGACCGTGACGCTGACCGATCCGGTCGCGGGCACCTATTCGGTGGTGCAGAATGCCGCCATCGTCCATCCGCTTGGCGGCGACGAGAATAATGTCAGCTTCGACATCGCCTATCGGGTGAGCGACGCCGACAATGACACCGCCACCGGCACGCTGACCATCAATGTCGACGACGACACGCCGGTCGCGGCCAACGATACCGACGTCGTGAAGGAAGACGTCACGCTGAGCGCCAGCGGCAATGTGCTGACGGGCGCGGGCAGCGACGGCAATCCGGCGGGTGCGGACTCGCTGGGCGCTGATGGCTCGGCGGCGGGCGGCGCGGTCACGGCGGTCACCGGGGGCGCCATCGGCGGCAATGCCATCGGCAGCTACGGCACGCTCGTCCTCAATTCCACGGGCGGCTATACCTATACGCTGAACAACGGCCTGGCCGCCGTCCAGCAACTGGACGATGGCGAAACGCTGCAGGACAGCTTCACCTACACCATCACCGATGGAGACGGGGACAGCACCACTGCCGTGCTGACCATCACGATCCAGGGCACGAATGACGCGCCGCAGGTTGGCAGCGGGGTTGCGGTGGTTTCCGAAGAGGGGCTGTCAGGCGCCAATGCGGACACGGCCGGCACCCCCAGCGATACGACGAACTCGGTGACGGCGGGCGGCACGATCACCGCAACCGATGTGGATGGCGATGCCGTCACCATGACCCTGGGCGACCCCGGCGCGGTACTCAGCGCTGACGGCCTGCCCGTCACCTGGACTGGTGTCGGCACGCAGTCCCTGACCGGATCGGCTGGCGGTGTGCCGGTCATCACGATCACGATCAACAATGCGGGCGCCTATACGGTCACGCTGCTCCAGTCCGTCGATCACAGCGGCATCAATGTAGAGGATCTGAAGAATTTCTCGGTCCCCGTGAATGTCAGCGACGGCACCACGACGGTCGGCACCAGCATAGCCGTCACTATCGAGGATGACAGCCCGACAGCCGCCGATGACAATGTTACGACCATCGAAAAGGCGCTGGCATCGACCGGCAATGTCCTCACCAACGATCATGTCGGCGCGGACACGCCCGGCGCGGTGGTTTCGGTTGGCGGCAGCGCCATAACGCTGGGCGGCAGCCAGACGATCGTCGGTACCTATGGTACGTTGCAGTTGTTCTCAGACGGCAGCTACATCTACACGCCCAAGGTTTCGGTCCCTTCGGGATCGACCGACAGCTTCACCTATGTCATGCGCGATGCCGATAACGATACGGCCAGCGCGACGCTGAAGTTCACCTTCCAGGGCGACGCGAACAAGCCGACGGCGGACAACAGGGCGGCTAAGGTCGACGATGACGGCCTGACGGGCGGCAATCCGCTGAGCACGATTGGCGATGTCGACGCCAATGTGGGCGACAACGACGCAGGCCCCAGCGAGGCCAGCTTCAGCGGCACTTTGGGATTCACCTTCGGTGATGACGGCGGCGGCAGCGTGACCTTCGCCAACATGAACGGCCTGACCGGCACTGTTGGCACGGACACGGTTTCCTATAGCTGGAACGGCGCCAGCAACACGCTGACCGCGACCATCACGACGGTTGGCGGGCGCGGTACGCCGCTGTTCCAGGTGGTCGTCAACCCCACGACCGGCGCCTACACGGTGACCTTGCTCGACAATGTGCTGCACGCTGCGGGCGGCAATGAAAACGACGCGCCGCAGGTCGACCTCAATTTCCTGGTGACCGACAGCGATTATGACGCGACGACCAACCCGACCTCCTCGGCTGTCGGCCAGCTCCGGATCGTCTTCAACGACGATATGCCCAGCGCCTTCACGCCCGCGGCGGGGGCGGTCGCCAACAATGACAGCCCGGCGACGGCCTTCAACCTGAACTTTGCCAGCGTGGCGGGGGCTGACGGTGTCGGCGATGCGCTGTTCAACATCACCGATGGTGCGCCCGCCAAGGACACCAGCGGCGCAACGCTGCGGTTCAATGGCGAAGACCTGTTCATCTTCGGCAATGGCACCAATGTGCTGACCGCCAGGACGGCCGATGGCGACATTGGCTATACGGTGACGTTGCAGCCGGGGACGGACAAATATGTGTTCGACCTGCATGGCACGATCACCAATGGCAGCGAAATCTCGATCAGCAGCTTCAGTTCCGCCAAGGCCGGTAATACCGATTATCGCGGGCTGGGGGTCGACACCACCGACGCCATCGACGTACTCCTCTCCGGACGCAACTCTTCCGGTGGGCGTGGGTCGGTCAATACCGACGCTGACTCCATCGGCGTCGATAACAACTCGGTCAATCCCGACGAAGCGGTTCGCATCGACCTGGTGAAGACCCTGACAACCAGCGCGGGCACGACGACGGGCTTTGCCTATGTCGATCACCAGAGCGTTATCAGCTTCGAGCAGAGCATCGCCCAGGTCGGTGGCAGCCCCGGCAATACCGTGACGGTCAAGGTCACGGCGATCAATGCCGACAATGACCAGGATTTGGGTTACTCGTCCGCATCTCCAGAGGCGGGTGAAAGCTTCGTAGGCATCGTCAAGGTCTCGGTGACCGATTTCAGCACGGGCAATGTCTATACCTTCACCGCCGATGGCACCCAGGCGGGCTTCGGCGTCACCTTCTCCTCAGGCAGCGTCTTCATCTCCGGCCTGCAGGTGAACGACAAATATGAGATTGTCGGCGCCCAGGGCTTTGACGCGGTGCTGGTGGAATCGCCGCACGTCAACAATCCGTTCGACCTCGGCATTTTCTCCGTCGAGACGCTGAACAGCGGCACGCCGATCAACATCAACCATGCCATCGTGGCTTCGGATGCCGATGGCGACAGCGTCAACAGCGCGATCAGCGTCACGCTGAACCCGGTCGCCGTTCCACCGGTCGCCATCGACCTGGATGGAGACGGGCTGGAGTTTCTGGGCCTTTCCGCTGGTGTCACGCACGACTATGGCGCCGGTGCGGTCAACACCGCCTGGGTGTCCTCCGACGACGGCCTGCTCGCCCATGCGACGGGCGGCGGCTACGACATCGTCTTCGCCGACGACGCGCCCAATGCGTCGAGCGACCTGGAAGGGTTGCGCCTTGCCTATGACAGCAATGGCGACGGCGTGTTCGACGCAACGGATACCGCATTTGCCGAGTTCGGCGTGTGGCAGGATGCGAACAGCAACGGCGTTGTGGATGCGGGCGAGTTCAAGTCGCTTGCCGACATGGGCATCGCCTCCATCAACTTGACGGCCGATGGCAATGGCTATGTCGCTGCCGATGGCGATGTGACGGTTCTGGGCGAGGCAAGCTTCACCCGCACCGATGGCACAACCGGAACGATCGGCGACGTCACTTTCCGCACCGGCACCAGCAGCGATGCCAGCAAGACGGAAAGCACGAGCAGCGGCTTCAACCAGGCGCTGGTTGCGGCAAGCCTGGTTGCGGTGGCGGGCGCCGCCGAGGCGACGACCGAGCAGCAGCCTGAGCCGACCGTGACCGAAAGCAACGTTCCAGTCACGGAAACCGCGCCGACCGCTACCGTTTCGGACGAGCCGACCGCCACGCAGGAAAGCGCGCCGACCACGCTCGCCGCGAACGACGATCAGGCCGTGCATGAGCAGCCTGCGCCGACTGGCCATGCCAGCGAGGAAGCCGCGCCGGAACATGCCAGCCTGTCCGACGGCAACGACGCGCATGCTGCTGTCGAAACGGCGGATGCGGCTCAGCCCGAGCTCAGCGGTCATGAAGGGCTGCTGGCGCAATCGATCGACCTGCCTCCCGCCTTCGACGGCAATGCCGCGGCGGTTCTGGCGGCGCAGCAGGCGGCTCCGGCTGCCGATGCGGCAGAGGTCGTGAAGGAAGCGCTGGGCGCCCATGACGCGCCGAACATCGATGCGCTGCTGGCGGCGCTGCCGGGCGGCGAACATGCCGCCGCGCCCTTCCTGCTCAACCCCGTCGCGGGCGAGGCAGTGGACAGCGGGCATCTGGCGGCGGCGACAGCCATCTTCGACGCGGCGATGGTCGCGCATGAAGCGATGGCGGCCGGGCATGCCTGAACTTGGGGTTGATCTAGAAATTTTCTCGCGGGGAATTTTGGGGAGAGTGAATATGCGAAATGCTGTTGGAAAGGCGGTGGCCGTTGGGCTGACGACCGCCATGCTGACGACGACAGCGGCCTGGGCGGCGCCTGCTTCGCCCTTGCTGCAACTGGGCAAGTCCGAATTGCGGGATGCGCTGGACAGCCGTTACGACACGGCGGTCAAGGCCGTGGGCGACGCCAGCATCCGCGCGGCCCAGGACAGCCGCTGGACCTACGCCGTGGAGGCGAAGAACCAGTGCGGCATCGCCATCGGCTTCATCAAATCCGGCACGAAGGATGCGGAAAGCATCAACAAGTGCGACGACTTTGTGGCACGCCTCACGGCGCCGCCACCGCCGCCGGTGTCGGCAGCTTCAGCCCCACCCGCGCTGGACTGCACGGCGCCGGCGGTGTCCATCTTCTTCGACTGGAACATGGACATGCCGCTGCCGGAAGGGGTGAACACTGTCACGACCTTGACCCAGACGGCGGCGCAATGCGGGTGGAAGCGCTTTGGCGTGACCGGCTATACCGATACTTCGGGCAGCAACCGCTATAATGACGGCCTTTCGCTGCGCCGCGCGCAGAATGTCGCCAATCTGCTCAGCCAGGGTGGCATCCCCACGGATGCCATGACCGTCAACGGCCTGGGCGAAACCCAGCTCAAGATCGAAACCGCCGATGGTGTGCGCGAACCGATGAACCGTCGGGTCGAAATCACCGCCAGCGCGAATTAAGGGGAGGACGGCATGACTATCATGCGCAAAACATGTGGCAGCCTGATCGCCCTTTGTGCGGCGGCCATGGTGAGTACGGGCTGGGCCCAGACGACGGATCTCAAGAGCGCGATCGCTGCTGCACTCGACAGCCATCCGGAGATCAACCAGGCGATAGAGAACAAGCAGGCCATCGAATTCGAACGCGAACAGGCGCAGGGCCTTTACCTGCCCCGCGTCAGCGTTGAGGGGTCGGCTGGCGTCCGCCGCCTGGAAAACGCCACCCGCCGCGCGCTCAATCTCGACAATGAGACTCTCTGGCCGCTTGAAGCCAGCGTTCGCGCCGAGGAAACGCTTTGGGATTCGGGCTATCGCAGCGCTGAGAAGCGCCGGCAGGCCGCCCGCACCGATGGCGCTGCGTTGCGGGTCGGCGAACGATCGCAGTTCGTGGCGCTCAACGTCACCCGCCAATATCTGGACTATATGCTCCAGCAGCGGGTCGTGGCGGCGGCGGAGGACAATATCGCCTTCCATCGCAAGCTGCTCGGTGATCTGGGCGAGGGCGTGACCAAGGGGTCCATCAGCATTGCCGACCAGCAGCAGGCGGAGGAAAGGCTGCAGGCCGCCCTCGTCCGCAAGAGCGAGGCGGAGCAGGACATGACCAATGCGGCCATTCAGTTCCGCACCCTGACCGGCCTGTCGATCGATCAGGTGACCATGCCTGATGCTGTGACGAGCGCTCTGCCTCCGACGCTGGACGAAGCCATAGCCGCCGCGCGGACGCACAATCCGCTGGTTCGCGAGGCTGAGGCCGATATCCAGGCCGCGCATGCCGTGGTGGATGAGGCCAAGTCGGAGCTTGGGCCGACGGTCTCCGTGGAGGGCACCGGCCGCGTCGGCCAGGATGTCGACGGCTTCCGGGGCAGCACCAACGACATCCAGGGCCGGGTGGTCCTGCGCTGGCAGCTTTACAATGGCGGCATCAACCGGGCCAAGGTCCAGGAAATGACCCGCCGGGCAAGCGAAGCGCGCTTCCGCCTGAGCCAGCGGTTGCGCGAGGCGGAGGAGGATGTCCGCACCGCCTGGAACCGTTGGGATACGGAAAAGAAGCGCGTCACCGACCTGTCGCGTCAGGGCACGGTCTCCGACGGACTGCTGGTTTCCTATCGCGAGCAGTTCAACGTGGGCCGGCGCTCGCTGCTGGACGTTCTGGACAGCCAGAACACCCGCTTCAACACGCAGGTGCGGACGGAAACGGCCCGCTTCTCGGAAATGTTCGCGCAATATCAGATCCTGGCGGCCACCAACACGCTGCTGGATACGCTGGGCCTGGCCACGCCTTCGGACGCCAAGGCCGATGCGCGGAAGACCTATAATGTCCCTGATCTGCCGCCCGCTGAATTGCAGCGGCGGCGCTATCCGGGCTGAGTTTCATTATTGGGGGCCATCCTGGCGCAAGCCGGGATGGCGCGGGGTAAACAATGTTGGAACGAAGCACACTCAGTCTGGCCGAATGGCTGGACCATCAAGGCACGCCCGGTGACGAACTGGTCGAGAGCATCGCCCACGCGGCGCGGCATTTCGACCGTTCGCCCGGCATAGTGGGACTGCGAGCCGGCCTCGCCGTCGATGAATCCGGGCGCCTGCCCTTTCATCAGGCGGAATCGGCGCTCGACCAGATCGGCTTGCTGAGCGACCACGTCCGCGGTCGATTGGACAAATGGCGTCCTGGCAATCTGCCGGCCATCCTGCCTCTACGGGGCGGGCGGTTCCTGCTGCTGATGGACATCAAGGCCGGCGACGCGCTGGTCCAGCTTCCTCATGCGGATGAAGCGGTCTGGGCGCCGTTGAGCGATCTGGAAGGCGTTTTCACCGGGGAAGCGCTTGTCGTCATGGCCGATCACGGTCGTGAACGGGCAGAGGAGCGTCCCTGGGACGAACGGGTGCGGCAGCACTGGTTCTGGCGCGAAGTCTGGCGTGCACGCGGCGGCTTTGGCTATGTCATGCTGGCGGCGGGCATCATCAACCTGCTCGCCTTCGCGCTGCCGCTGTTCACGATGAACGTCTATGACCGGATCATTCCGAACAAGGCGGCCTCCAGCCTCTGGGTGCTTGGCATCGGCGTGATGCTGGCCTTCAGCCTGGATTTCGCACTGCGCATCGCCCGGGCAAGACTGGTGGACGAGGCGGGGCGGGAGATTGACGAACGCCTTTCGCAACGCCTGTTTGAAAAGGTACTGAACACGCCGCTCGCAAGCCGTTCCGGCAGCACCGGGGCGCTGGCGCGGCGCGTGTCGGAATTCGAATCCGTGCGCGAATTCTTCACCTCGACCACCGTGGTCCTGGTGGTGGACATCGCCTTCCTCTATTTCTTCGTCGCCATCATCGCGCTCCTGGGGGGCTGGCTCGCGATCGTACCGGTCGTGATGATGGGGATCATGGCGACTGCGGGGTGGTTCCTGCAGCGGTCCATGGCCCGCCTGTCCCGCGATGCGCAGGCGGATTCCAGCCTGCAAAGCGCCGCGCTGGTGGAGGCCATCGGCGGCATTGAGACGCTGAAGGCCTGCCGTGCCGAAGGACGAATGCTGGAGCGCTGGCGCCGCTATGCCCGGATGAGCGCGGCCACGCAGGAAAAGCTGCGGCGCCTGTCGTCCAAGAGCGTGACGTTGGCGTCGCTGTGCCAGCAGGTGACAAGCATCGCATTGGTCATCGGCGGCTTCTACATGTTCGCGGCAGGCGACATTTCAATGGGTGCGATCATCGCCATCGTCATGCTGGCCGGCCGTTCGCTGGCGCCGGTAGGGCAGCTTGCCTTCGTGATCGTGCGGGCGCGGCAGGCGATGACGACGCTCGACAGCCTGCAGACGCTGATCGACCAGCCCGACGAAAGGCTGGACGGCGCGCGCGGCATCATCCCCAGGATCCGCAAGGGCGCCATCGTCGCAGAGGGCCTTGAATTTGCTTATCCGGGCTCCAGCCAGCCCAGCCTCAAGGGCATCAACCTGCGCATCGAGCCGGGCGAGCGCATCGGCATCATCGGCCGCGTGGCGTCGGGCAAGTCGACGCTGGGTCGCGTGATCTGTGGTCTCTATCCGCCGACCGGCGGCGCCCTCAACCTGGATGAGATCGACAGCCGTCAATATCATCCCCATGAACTGCGCTCCGCCTTCCGCTATGTCGGGCAGGATTCCGAACTGTTCAGCGGGTCGGTGCGCGAAAACCTGCTGCTGGGCGCCCGCGAGGCCAGCGACGAAAAGCTACTGGAAGCGCTGGAGAGATCGGGGGCGGCGCGGTTCTTCGGACGCGATGCGGCGGGGTTCGACCTGCATATAGGAGAGCGCGGCAACCGCCTGTCCGGCGGTCAGCGCAGCTTTCTGGTGCTGGCGCGCGCTCTGGTGGAGCCTGCAAAGCTGCTCTTCCTCGACGAGCCGACCGGCGCGATGGACAACCAGACCGAAAATCTCTTCATCGATCATCTGGAGAAGGCGCTCGATCCCGGCCAGACACTGATGGTGTCGACACACCGTCATGCGTTGTTGCGGATCGTGGATCGACTGATCGTGATCGATCAGGGTGTCGTGCTGGCGGATGGGCCACGTGACGAGATCATTGGCCAACTCCAGCGGGTGGCCGGGCAATGAGCACTCATCCCGTCCATTCCATCCGAAGTGCTCCTGCGAAGGCATCGGGGCGAGACAAGTCGCTTGGCTCGACCCAGCCCCGCCGTCTGAACTGGGTTCCTGCCTTCGCAGGAACCTGGAGCGCGTGGTTCCTTGGGCTTGGAATCGCGACGATGGCGACGGTCGCTCTCTGGCCTCAAGAGTCCCAGCACCCTGCCATTCAGACGAAGATCGTGGAAACCGCCCCCGCCATTCCCCGCCAATATCTCGCTCTTGTTCAGATGACGGAGCAGGGCACCCCGGCCGCAGAAGGTGACAGGGCTCGCGAGGAAAATCAGCGTCTCGGCTTCTCCGGCGGTGTGATCGGCGTCGCCAAGCCGTTTCGCGCGCTGATTGCGGCTGGTGAGGATCATGATCACGCGCTCCAATGTCTGACCCAGGCGGTATATTATGAAGCCGCCCGCGAGCCGGAAAGCGGTCAGCGTGCCGTCGCGCAAGTGGTGCTGAACCGCGTTCGCCATCCCGCCTTTGCGAAGACCGTATGCGGCGTGGTCTATCAGCGTTTCGACGCGTCCGTTTGCCAGTTCAGCTTCGTCTGTGACGGATCGCTGGCGCGGCATCCCCTGCCAGACCTTTGGAATCGGGCGAAGCGGATCGCTGCCGACGCGCTGAGTGGGCGGGTCGAGAAGCAGGTGGGCACCGCGACCCATTATCACGCCGATTATGTCTTCCCGCGCTGGGCGCCGCATCTGGCGAAGCTGGCGCAGATCGGCGCGCATATCTTCTATCGCTGGCCAGGAGGCTGGGGCCAGCCGACGGCCTTCACGGGCCGCTATGCCGGCGGCGAGATCATTCCGGCCTTCGATCCGTCGCGCTTTGCCGCCGCGTCCCAGCCAGTCATCGACTATCCGCCGGTCGCTGCGCTGCCCGAACGTCGGGCGGTCAATGATGTCGGCGGGCGCATGGATCCGACCAAGGGGTGGAAGCTGTCCATTCCCGATCCTGCAGAAACAAAGGGCGCCCTGAGCAATTTGCTCGCCGCCCAGCAGAAGGCCGCGCCAGTGACGCTGGCCGCTGACGACCATCATATCCAAGGGGTGCAACCATGATTTCGCGCTGGATAAGCTGGCTGCGGGGGCAACCGGGCAACAAGCAGGTGATCCTTTACAGCGGCGGCGGCCTGCTGGTCTTCCTCATGTGGGCCAGCCTCGCCCCAGTGGATGAGGTGACACACGGGCAGGGCAGGGTGATCCCGTCCAGCAAGGCGCAGGTCATACAGTCCGCAGAGCCGACCACGATCGAGGAAATCCTGGTCCGCTCCGGTCAGAAGGTGAGCAAGGGGCAGCTGCTGGTTCGGCTTGACGATGCGATGCTCGCCTCCGAACTGGGCCAGCTTCAGGCGGAGACGCGTTCGCTGACCGCCCGCGCCGGACGTTTGGAGAGGGAGGGTACAGGTGAAGGCGCCGCCTGCACGACCGGCGGGCCGGAATGCCAGCAGGAGCAGGCCCTCGCCGCCGTTCGCCAGTCGGCGCTTCGCAGCAAGCAGGATGCGATGGCGGCCCAGGTCGACCAGCGCCGCCGCGAACAGGGCGAGGCGCAGGCGACCATCGACAGCCTGACCGGCAGCGTCCAGTTGGCCCGTCAGCGCGTGGCGATGCTGGAACCGCTCGCCGCCAAGTCGATCATCCCGCAGACCGAATTGCTCGATGCCCGGCGTGATCTGGTCGACGCGCAGGGTCGCCTGAACGCTGCGCAGCAGCAGGCCTCCCGCGCCGGGGCTGCGATCCGCGAGGCGCAGGCACAGCTTTCGGAAGCGAATTTCCAGTTCCGTCAGGACGCGCTCAACGAGCGTAGCCAGTTGGAGGCGAAGATCGCCGTCAACAGCGAGTCTCTTCGGGGCGCGAGGGGACGGGCGCAGCGGGCGGAGATCCGCTCGCCCGTCGACGGTGTGGTCAATGACGTGCAGGTGACGACCATCGGCGGCTATGTCAGTCCGGGTCAGAAGATCATGCAGATCGTGCCCATTGGCGAAAAGCTGCTGGTAGAGACGCGGGTCAAGCCGAACGACATCGCCTTCATCAAGACCGGCGACCGGGCGGTCGTGAAGGTGACCGCCTACGACTTCTCGATCTATGGGGGGCTGACCGGCACGGTGCAGCAGGTGTCGGCCGACAGCGTCTATGACGAAGCGACGCGGGAGGCCTATTTCACCGTGGTCGTGGAGACGGATCGCGCCTGGCTCGGATCGGGCGCGCACAAGCTGCCGATCACGCCCGGCATGGTATGCGATGTGGAGATACTGACCGGCCGCAAATCAGTGCTGGCCTACCTGCTGAAGCCGATCATGAAGGCTCGATCGGAAGCGCTCAGGGAAAGGTGACGAAATTCACCCTTCGCTCTGAGCCTGCCAGAGAGCGGCACTTTCCTTTGAAAGGGTGGGTGCGCTTGAGTTTCACCGCGACGCGAACTGCACCTTTGCAGGCGACGTCACGCGATAGCCGTGGGTCCATCGGCCAAAGGCGTTGAAGCTCATGATCGGGCGATAGTCGCTGACGCTGGAGGATGGCAGCACCCGGTCGGTCATATTGTCGAGGATCATCAATTCATCGCCGATCCGCACCGCCAGGACGGCATGGTCAGCCTGTCGCACCAGATCACGGGCGATCACCAGGAACATGGCGTGACGGTCGAAGCCGGCCGCTTCCAGCAGCTTCATCTTGGCGATGGCATAATCCTCGCAATCGCCGGTGCCGCTTTGCAATGTATGCGCTGCCGATGCCCAGTTGTCGCCACCCTGCCTGTCGTCGACGAAATGCAGCCGGCGGTTGACCCAGCTGTTGATCGTTTCCACCTGCTGCTGCGCCGCCGAACCGCGCGCCGTGTTCAGAATAGCGCTCCACACCCCCTTGCCGGGCAGCGCTGTCGAAACGGAAGCCCATTTGCTGTCGAGCAATGTTCGGGAAATCGGCATGGCGACCGATCTGAAAACGTCAGGCTGCCCATTGCGCGGTGCGATCATCCGGTCCGAAGGCGCGTGGATCGATCGTGCCGGCGTGACGAAGGCACTGGCCTGCGGCATTGCGGTAGCCGTCTGCGTCGTCAAAAATCCCTGCATGAAGCCCGGCACCAGCATTGGTTGACGAAAGCTCAGCACGGAAAGCTGGATGCCCTCCAGCCGCCAGCCGTGCAACTTGCCGCTGAAGTCGTTGATGCGCCGATCGTTGACGATCGTATCCGGAGCGACCGGCTGCGTGCCCCAGGGCACCGAACTGACCGCGCCCCCTTGCTGCGCACTGATGGCCGCCAGACGGCTCATACCGCCCGCGAGGAGATTTGCGGTGACGCGGTCGGCGGGCGCGTAGGCCGTTCGATTTTGCGCGGAGACGTCCGGAAACGCCCCCAGGGGCGCCTGCGCCAGCGCATGCCCGCTCGCTGCAACCAATAGCAGAGAGGAGGTGGCGCCAAGCGCGAGGCGGCGCAGGGCCGATGAGCGAGTGAGCGGGACGAAGCCTGACATGCTTGCCCGTATCGCGCCGAAAATTGAACATCCGGTGCCCCGCGCTGGTTAACGCGGCAGTAGGCAAAAAATTGCCGGCAAATTTTTGCCCGGCCATTTTTCAGGCAAATCACGACAATCCGGTTTTCCGGAATTTCCCGGAAAATCACTCGTCAGGCGTCGATTGCCCCCTCATCGACTGTTGCCGCATTCTCCTGAATGAAGGCAAAGCGATGCGCCGGGTTGGTGCCCATCAGCCGGTCGACCAGTTCGCGGACCTGCTGCCGGTCCTCAATGTCGTCGGGCAGGGTGACGCGGATCAGGCTGCGGGTCTTGAGATCCATTGTCGTTTCGCGAAGCTGCGCCGGGTTCATCTCCCCCAGGCCCTTGAAGCGGCTGATGTCGACCTTCTTGCCCTTGAACTCCTTGGCCAGTATTTCTTCCCGATGGGCGTCGTCCCTGGCGTAGAGGCTCTTGCCGCCGGCGGTCAGGCGGTAAAGCGGCGGCTGCGCCAGATAGAGATGGCCGCGCCGCACCAGTTCCGGCATTTCCTGGAAGAAAAAGGTCATCAGCAGCGTCGCGATATGCGCGCCGTCGACGTCGGCATCGGTCATGATGACGATGCGTTCGTACCGCAGATTGTCGGGATTGCAGTCCTTGCGCGTGCCGCAGCCCAGCGCCAGGATCATGTCGGCAATCTCCTGATTGGCCAGGATCTTGGCGGTATTGGCGGAGGCGACGTTCAATATCTTGCCGCGCAGGGGCAGGATTGCCTGCGTCTTGCGGTCACGGGCCTGCTTGGCCGAGCCGCCGGCTGAATCACCTTCGACCAGGAAGATTTCCGCTCCCTCCGGATCGTCGTTCGAACAGTCGGTCAGCTTGCCCGGCAGCCGCAACTTGCGCGCGCTGGTGGCGGTCTTGCGCTTGACCTCCTTCTCCTGCTTGCGTTTCAGCCGCTCGTCCATCCGGTCGAGCACATAGGCGAGCAGCGCCTTGCCACGCTCCATATGGTCGGAGAGGTAATGGTCGAAATGGTCACGCACCGCATTTTCCACCAGCCGCGCTGCCTCCGGACTGGTGAGTCGGTCCTTGGTCTGACTCTGGAATTGGGGATCGCGGATGAAGACCGACAGCATGATTTCCGAAGAAGTCACGATGTCGTCGGCGGTGATGTCCTTCGCCTTCTTGTTTCCGACCAGTTCGCCAAAGGCACGGATGCCCTTAACCAATGCAGCGCGCAGCCCCGTTTCATGCGTGCCGCCGTCGGGCGTCGGAATGGTGTTGCAATACCAGGAATAGGAACCGTCCGACCAGAGCGGCCACGCCACGGCCCATTCCACCCGGCCTGCGGCGTCTGGAAAATCCTGGGATCCGGAAAAAAAGGCGCTGGTGGCGCATTCCCGGTCACCCACCTGTTCCTTGAGGTGATCGGCAAGGCCGCCGGGAAACTGGAACACCGCCTCGACCGGCGTGTCGTCCGTGATGAGTTCCGGCGCGCATTTCCAGCGGATTTCCACGCCCGCGAACAGATAGGCCTTGGACCGCGCGAGGCGATAGAGGCGAGAGGGCTTGAACTTCTGCTCCCCGAAAATCTCGTGGTCGGGGATGAAGCTGACCGACGTGCCGCGCCGGTTGGGGGCGGCACCGACCTTTTCCAGCCCACTGGTGGGCAAGCCCTGGGCAAAGCTCTGGCGGAACAATTCCTTGTTCCGTGCCACCTCGATGACGGTGACGACTGATAGCGCATTGACCACGCTGATGCCCACGCCGTGCAGACCGCCAGAGGTGGCATAGGCCTTGTCGGTGAACTTGCCCCCGGAATGGAGCGTGGTCAGAATCACCTCCAGCGCCGACTTGCCCGGAAATTTCGGATGCGGATCGACCGGGATTCCGCGGCCATTGTCGATGACGGTCAGCCTGTTGCCCGGCTCCAGCAACACCTCGATCCGCGTCGCATGTCCTGCCACCGCCTCGTCCATGCTGTTGTCCAGCACTTCGCTCGCCAGGTGATGCAGCGCCCGTTCGTCCGTGCCGCCGATATACATGCCGGGGCGGCGCCGGACCGGCTCCAGCCCTTCCAGCACTTCGATGGCGGAGGCGTCATATTGCGGCGTGGAGGAGGTGTTGGCTGCGAACAGGTCTTCAGACATGGGCACAAGCTATAAGCCGGCGGACGGCGGGCGCAAGCGCGTTGGTCCGCAAAGCAGCAGCCTGGGGCTGATCGCTGCATTGCCCAGCAAAAAGGGCCGCTCCCGGAGGGGCGACCCTTTTCATGTTGGGGAGCCAGCGATCAGCGAACCCGCGGGCCACCAAAGGGCAGGGGCGGCGGCGGACGGCGGGTGCCGCGCGGCAACTGTGCCTGATAGGCGCGCCCGCAATGTTCGACGCAATAAGGAAAGCCAGGGTTCACCGCTTCGCCGCAGAAATGAAAATCCGGCTCGCCCGGATGCCCCATCGGCCATTTGCAGATGCGTTCCGTGAGATCGAGCAACGTGGTCTTGCCGGCAATGTCAGGGCTGGGCTTTGCCGGCACCAGACGGCGTGGTGGGGCGGGCGGGATCGGTGCCTGCTGGTCGCCCGGACCCTGGCGTAGAAAGCCGCCGGGGCCGACCGAGATAATGCGCGGCTGCGGCGTGGCCGGCGCTTCTGCTGCGGGAGCTGCAACGGCAGGGGTTGGCGCAGGCGCGGTCGGACGAACGGGCGCGGGTGCGGCCTGCTGCGCAGGCGCGGCAGGCTTTGGCGCTTCGGCTTCGGGCGCTGGCTTGCGCAGAGGCGGGGCCGCCTTTTTGGGTACTTCGTTGGCTTTCACCGGCGAAGGACGCGATTGCAGGCCCAGCCGGTGAGCCTTGCCAATCACGGCGTTGCGGCTGACGCCGCCCAGTTCGTCGGCGATCTGGCTGGCGGTCAGGCCTCTTTCCCACATTGCCTTGAGCTGGTCGATGCGCTCGTCGGTCCAGGACAATGAATGACTCCTCAAAATTTCAAATTCGCACCCTATATGGGGCGCGCCGGCGCGGGGTTCAATTTCCCGTGCACAACGCCCTTGCGGCACAACCCCTCAGCCGATAGTCGATCCGACCATGAACGACCAGTCCAAAATTGCTGCCTCCCCATCGCATCAGGCGCCTTTCCACGAACCTGGAGAGCTGGTGATACGCAATGTAAACTGGGCCGGCACGCGCGCGCTCTATCGCAAGGAAGTGCGACGCTTCATGAAGGTGCAGCTCCAGACGATCTGGGCGCCAGCCGTCACGACGCTGATGTTCCTTGTCATCTTCACCTTGGCGCTGGGCGGAGCCAATCGCCATGTGCTGGGCGTTCCTTTTGCCGACTTCATCGCGCCGGGCCTGATGATCATGGGAATGATGAACAATGCCTTCGCGAACAGCAGCTTCTCCCTGCTTGCGGGAAAGATGCAGGGGACGCTCATCGACTATCTGATGCCGCCGCTGTCGGTCGGCGAGCTACTGCTGGCGTTGGTCGGCGCGGCGGTGACCCGGGCCTTTTGCGTCGGCCTTGCCCTATGGGGCGCGATGGCGCTGTGGCCGGGCGTGCACGTAACCCCGGCGCATCCCTGGGCCATCCTCTGGTTCGGTCTGATGGGTACAGGGCTGACGGCCTTTATCGGCGTGCTGACGTCGATCTGGGCGGAAAAGTTCGATCATGCCGCCGCCATCACCAATTTCGTGATCGGCCCGATGACGCTATTGTCGGGCACCTTCTATTCGATCGATCGCCTTGCCCCTATTTTCCGCGCGATCAGTCATGCCAATCCCTTCTTCTACGCTATTTCGGGCTTCCGCTATGGTTTCGTCGCTGCGGCGGACGGCGATGTCGTGGTGGGCAGCGTGGTTCTGCTGGGACTCAATGTCGCATTGGGCGTGCTGTGTTATGTGCTGCTCAAGCGCGGCTGGAAGCTGAAGGCGTAAGCCTGAACTTGAAACCGGCCGGACCGGATCAGGTCAGCCCGGCAATGACGGGTACGATCAGCATGATCGCGAACAAGGCAATGGCTGCCACCAGCCAATGATGCAACCGGGGAAGGGCGGGCTCATCGCGTCCTTCCCTCGGCTTCAGCAGCATCAGGCCAGGACGCCCTTGCCGCCGACCCGCGTGAGTGCAAAGCCGGCCGTTTCCGCCTCCCTACGCGGATAGATGTTGCGCAGATCGACCAGCACCGGTTCGTTCATCAAGGCGGCCAGACGTTTCAGATCCAGTGCCCGGAATGCATCCCATTCCGTCACCAGCACCAGCGCGTCGGCACCGGTCGCGGCTTCATAGGCATCCTTCGTCATGGTCACGCCCGGCATCAGCGGCGCGGCGACATCCATGCCCTCCGGGTCATAGGCGACGATCTGCGCGCCCGCATCTTCCAGCGCCAGCACGATGGCAAGGCTCGGTGCATCGCGCATGTCGTCGGTATTGGGCTTGAAGGTCAGGCCCAACAGCGCAACTTTCTTGCCACGCGCGTCGCCGCCCAAGGCCTTCACGATTTTTCGTCCCATGGCTCGCTTGCGCAGATCGTTCACCTGCACCACGGTTTCGACGATACGGATCGGTGTGTCATAATCCTGGCCGGTCTTCACCAGTGCCAGCGTATCCTTGGGGAAGCAGGAGCCGCCATAGCCCGGACCCGCGTGCAGGAATTTCGCGCCAATGCGGTTGTCGAGCCCAATCCCCCGCGACACGTCCTGTACCTCCGCGCCCACGGCTTCGCACAGGTCCGCCATTTCGTTGATGAAGGTGATTTTCGTCGCAAGGAAGGCGTTTGCGGCATATTTGATCAGTTCAGCGGTTCGCCGCCCCGTGAACATGACAGGCGCCTGGTTGAGGTTCAGCGGACGGTAGATCTGCCCCATGACGTCGATCGCGCGCTGGCTCCCGGTGGTGCCGACCACGACGCGGTCTGGCCGCTTGAAATCCCCGATGGCTGCGCCTTCGCGCAGGAATTCCGGGTTGGACACGACCTGTACGTCCAGATCGGGTCGGGCTTCCCGGACGATCCGTTCGACCTCATCGCCAGTGCCGACCGGCACGGTGGATTTCGTCACGATGACGGTAGGCCCGTCGAGCGAATCCGCGATTTCCTTCGCCGCTGCGTAGACATAGCTCAGATCCGCATGCCCATCGCCGCGTCGTGAAGGCGTGCCAACGGCGATGAAAATCGCATCCGCGCCCTTCACGCCTGCCGGCAGATCGGTGGTGAAGTTCAACCGCCCTGCCGAAGCATTGCTTGCGACGAGATGGTCGAGGCCCGGCTCATATATCGGCATGCGGCCCGATTCGATGGCGGCGATCTTGCCGGCATCCTTGTCCACGCACACCACGTCATGGCCGAAATCGGCAAAGCAGGCGCCTGACACCAGCCCAACATAGCCCGTGCCGATCATCGTGATCTTCATATAGTAACTGAGCCCTCGAATGGGAAAAGGTCCGACTGGCCTCTAGCACAGCTGCTTGCCTAAGCGAAAGCGGGCGTCGGGAGTACTCATGTTCAGGGGATGGTTACCATTTTCTGCCAGGCACTTACCCGAAAGACGGCTTGCAAAGGGTAAGATATGAAGGTTGCTCTGGTGTTCGGGACGCGCCCTGAGGCGATCAAGCTGTTTCCCGTGATACACGCGCTTCAGGCCCGGGACGATGTAGAGCCGCGCGTCATCGTGACCGCGCAGCATCGAGGCCTGCTGGATCAGGTCCTGGAGATCGCCGGGATCGTGCCTGACATAGACCTCGACGTGATGACGCCGAACCAGACTCTGGATGGCCTGACGGCGAAGTTGATCGTGGAACTGGGGAAGGCGTTCGACGCGGAAAAGCCCGACCGTGTGGTGGTGCATGGCGATACGCTGACCACCATGGTCGCCAGCCTGGCGGCCTATTATCGCAAGATTTCCGTGGCCCATGTCGAGGCGGGCCTGCGCAGCGGCGATATTCATCACCCCTGGCCGGAAGAGGTGAACCGCCGTGTGGTCGCCTGCATTGCGGACATGAATTTCGCGCCGACCCAGGCGGCCGCGGATGCGCTGCTGGCGGAAAATCGCGATCCGGCCAGCATATTCGTGACCGGCAATACGGTGATCGACGCTCTCCTCGCCACTCGCGAACGGGTGCTGTCCGAACCCCCTCTTGCATCGGGCCTGGACGGCCTTGCCCGGCGGTTCGCCGGGAAGCGCATCATTGCGGTCACCAGTCACCGCCGCGAGAATTTCGGCGGCGGGATGGAGGCGATTGCGCGTGCGGTGGCCGACATCGCGGCGCGCCCTGACGTCGCCGTGATCTTCCCCGTCCATCCCAATCCCAATGTCCGTCCGGTGATGGACGCCGTGCTGGGTGGCCTTGCCAACGTCGCGATGATCGAGCCGCTGGACTATCCGCATTTCGTGCGCCTGCTCGACATGAGCGACTTGGTTCTGACCGACAGCGGCGGCGTGCAGGAGGAGGCTCCCTCACTCGGCAAGCCGGTGCTGGTGATGCGCGAAACCACCGAACGTCCGGAAGGGGTGGAGGCCGGCACGGCGAAGCTGGTTGGCACGGATCGCGCCAGGATCGTCCGCTCCGTTGTCACCTTGCTGGATGATGAAGCTGCCTATGCCGCCATGTCGCGCGCGCATAATCCCTTCGGCGACGGTCATGCGTCGGAACGCATTGCGGGCATCATAGCCGCAAGCGCAAGATCGCAAGGGAATTTGGAACGGGCCGCCTGAGCGCAGGCCCGCGACGAACTGGCGATGGGACTCGACGTTCTGTTACCCAAATCTTCAGCATTTCCCGTCACAAACCGGTGCAGATCATCGGCTTCCCCAGGACCCCTCCCAATGCCCCTCGATAAACTCCAGCAGAAGGTATCCGTCATCGGCCTCGGCTATATCGGCCTGCCGACCGCCGCCCTGATCGCCCGCGGCGGCGCGCAGGTCGTCGGCGTGGATGTCAGCGCCCATGTCGTGGAGACGGTGAATTCCGGCCGCGTCCATATAGAGGAAGTTGACCTGGATGGCCTGGTCCAGGGTGTCGTGTCGCGCGGCAATCTCCGCGCCAGCCTGGAAGTGGAAGCCAGCGACGTCTTCATCATCGCCGTGCCAACTCCCGTGGCTGAAGATCGCGCCCCTGACATCAGCCATGTCCTCAAGGCCGCTCGTACGGTCGCGCAGGTTCTGAAGGCTGGGGACACCGTCATCCTCGAATCCACCTCCCCCGTCGGCACCACCGAAGCCATGCGCGACCTTTTCGCGCAACTTCGCCCCGATCTCAAAATGCCGGAGCCTGGCGTCGCGGGCGACATCGCCGTCGCCTATTGTCCGGAGCGCGTCCTTCCCGGACGCATCCTGGTCGAACTGATCGACAATGACCGCTGCATCGGCGGCATC
Source organism: Sphingobium sp. LMA1-1-1.1 (assembly GCF_040676365.1). NCBI lineage: Bacteria > Pseudomonadati > Pseudomonadota > Alphaproteobacteria > Sphingomonadales > Sphingobiaceae > Sphingobium > Sphingobium sp. LMA1-1-1.1. The sequence continues at coordinate 771,119 of NZ_JBEGHS010000001.1, read as the reverse complement.
ACGCCGCGCTGTGCCCGCAAGGCGCTGGGTTTCTACCGCCAGTTCGTTCGCGGTGCCTGCATCACCACGTCCGCCCGCGCGGCTGAAATGGTGAAGCTGGTCGAGAACAGCTTCCGTGACGTCAATATCGCCTTTGCCAACGAACTGTCCGTCATCGCGGAGCGGATGGACATCGACGTGTGGGAGGTCATCCGCCTCGCCAACCGTCACCCGCGCGTCAACATCCTTCAGCCTGGGCCTGGCGTCGGGGGGCATTGCATCGCTGTCGACCCCTGGTTCATCGTCCATGGCGATCCGGAAAACAGCCGTCTCATCCGCACGGCTCGCGAAGTCAATGACGGCAAGACCGACTATGTCGTGGCAAAGGCGTCCGACCTGATCGATGAATTTCCGGGCGAAGCGGTCGCCTGCCTTGGTCTTGCCTTCAAGCCCAATATCGACGATTTCCGCGAGAGCCCGGCCGTGAAGGTCGCGGCGCGCCTCGCCAAGCGTTATGGCCGCCGCATCAGGCTGGTCGAACCCTATGCCCATGACCTGCCGATGGAATTTGCCGGAACCGGCGCTGAACTGACCGATCTCGATACGGCTCTGGAACAATGCGGCGTTTTCGTCATTCTTGTCGATCATGACATGTTCAAATCGGTTCCGGTGGATGAACGCGCCGACAAGGCGGTCTACGACACCCGCGGCGTCTGGCCGGATCAGCCCCGACGGCCGACCTCGGGTCAGGCCGTCCTGGAACAGGCCCGGATCGCCATCTGATCCGGCGCATCGGCGCCGCGTTCGCCCGGCGAATGGTTGCCATGTCCCCGTCGCGTCGTTAACCCCGCCCGCAATGGCAGGCTTTGCGCGTGCCCACTGAATTGCGGGGGACTTTAGCGGCATGAGGTGGCCGACCGACAGCAAGAGCCGAGCGAGGATCATGGTCACGGCCTGCCTCTTGCTCAGCGCCTGCTCGACCGTGGAGGATGCGCCGAAGGGCGAGGCGGCTTATGCCGTCATCCCGCCCGCTCCTGCCGTGGGGATGGATTATCGCATCTCGCCCGACGATGTCCTGCGCATACAGGTTTATCACGAACCGGGCCTGTCCCTTGAGGACGCCCAGGTGACAGCCGCAGGCATGGTGCGCATGCCACTGGTCGGCGACGTTTCCGTGGCTGGCCTCTCCGCCAGTGAAGCATCCGATGTCATCGCCGGGCGCCTCGGTGAGCGCTATCTCGTCTCGCCACAGGTGACGGTGTTCATCAAGAAGGCGGTGGGCCGCCGCATCACCGTGGATGGAGAGGTTCGCGAGCCGGGCCTGTTTCCCGTGGACGGTCGCGTCGGACTCCTGCAGGCGATCGCGATGGCCAGGGGCCCGACCCGCCTTGCCAGCATGGGGCAGATCGTCGTGGTCCGGCAAGCGGAGGGAGAGCGCAAGGCCGCGATGTTCGACCTTGGCGCGATTCGCAAGGGAGAGGCGCCCGATCCCGAAATCCTGCCGGGCGACACCATCATCGTCGGCCTGTCGCGCGCGAAGGCGATCCTGGGTGGCGCGCTGTTGGCGCTTCCTGCCGTTGGTGCAGGGTTCGTCGCGCTGGATGGAGGGCTCTGATGGCGCGATCGGGACTGCTGATCGACGACAGCGGCGCGTCTTCCTCCATGGAGGGGCGCGCCGCGCGTTTCGCGACAACGGCCGGCGCGGCGTGGACGGCGGTACGGCGGCATCGCATCATCCTGTTCGTCACCATGGCGCTTTGCGTGCTGGCTGGCGTGGTCTTCATCCTGCTGTCCACGCCTGATTATAGCGCCACCGCTTCCGTGGAGGTAGAGGATGTCCCGGCGGGTGCCGCGGGAGCTGCCGCAGCGCAGCGGCAGACGGCGCCGTCCGACAATGAAGCGCTGATGCAGACCGAATTGGAAGTGCTGCGCAGCCGTGCTCTGGCTGAAGATGTGGCGCGCGAACTGGCCTTGATCGGCAGTCGCACCTTCTTCGAGGGCATGAATGTCCGGCGGCCGGAACAGGGGACTGGCTCGCTCAGCCAGCGGCAGGTCGAAACCGAAACCGTCGTCAGCCTGCTACGCGACAATCTACACGTTGAGTTGCCCGGCAAGTCGCGGGTCATCCGCATCAGCTTCACAAGCGCTGATCCGGTGCTGTCGGCGCGGGTTGCCAACAGCTATGCGGACAGCCTGATCCGGACGGACTTGAAGCGTGGATTCGAATCCGGGGTTCAGGCCCGACGATTCCTGTTGGGAGAGTTGGACGGCGCGCGCAAGGATCTGGAACGGGCGGAGCGCGACCTGGCGGTCTATGCGGCCAATGCCGGAGCCATGATGCCACCCGAATCCGATCGCAATGGCGGCGCCGATCCCGCGCCCGATGGCACTACGGCAACGCGGCTTGCCCAGCTCAACGCCTTCCGCGCGCAGGCGACGGCGGATCGGATCGCGGCGCAAAAGCGCTGGGAAAGCGCCCGCATGTCGAGTGTCGAGACCCTGCCCGAAGTGCTGAACAATGGCGCGATGCAGCAGATCATGACGGAACGGGCGCAGGCGCGGGCTCAGGTCGTGCAGGAACGCCAGTTCCGCAAGGACGCCCATCCTGAGATGCGCGAGGCGCGCGCCCGGCTCGCGGCGCTGGATGATCAGGCCGAAGCAATGGCGGGCACGATCCGCGCGTCGCTCAAGGAACAATATGACGTCGCCGTCCATGGCGAAAAGCAGATCCAGTCCGAGATCGCCAAGGTCGAGCGGCAGGCCACGGCGGAACGCGGGCGCGGCGTGCAGATGAGCATATTGGAACGGCAGGTCGATACCTATCGCCTGCTGCACGACAGCCTGCTCCAGCGCTATCGCGACATGGCATCGCAAGCCGGGTTCCAGGCGGGGCGTATCCAGCCGCTGGACCGGGCGGCCGTGCCCTCCCGGCCATCCTCGCCCAATATCGGCATCACGATGCTGTTCGCTTCGCTGGGCGGGCTGATCCTCGGGCTGATGGCAGTGGTCGGGCGGCATATTTTTGATGACGCCGTTACGTCTGCCGACACGCTGGCGGAGCGGGTGAACCTGCCTTTGCTCGGCGCGGTCCCGGCGGGCGAGAAGCCGGCGGCGGAGATTTTCGCGCCGATGGCTTCCTCCCTGCTTCTGGGGTCTGCGGCGGGGCTGCCGCGTTCCATCCTGGTCACCAGCGCGCAGGAGGGGGAGGGGAAGTCCTCTACCCTATATGCCTTGGCCAAGGCGTTGGCGAAGCTGGACAAGCGCGTGCTGGTGATTGATGCCGACATGCGTCGGCCCAAGCAGCACAGCCTGTTCGGCATCTCGCCGGCGCGGGGGATCAGCGAACTGATGACGGGCCAGGCGAAGATGGAGGAGGTTGTCGTGGACAGCGGCTTGCCGGGGGTAGCCCTGCTGCCCTGCGGCGCGATCCCGCCCAATCCCGCCGAATTACTGGTGACGCCCGCGATGGACTCCCTGCTGGCAACCGTCCGGGGGCGGTACGACACCGTGCTGATCGATGCGCCGCCCGTTCTGGGCCTGTCCGACGCCTGCCTGCTGGCGAGCAAGGCGCAGGTGACGCTGCTGGTCGTCGAATGGGGACGCAATCATCATGGCGGCCTGCGCGTCGCCGTCGATCGGTTGCGCCGGGCGGGCGGGGCGATCATTGGCGCGATCCTCACCAAACAGGAAGGCCGTGCCTTTGAATATGACTATCATCGTGGCGGGTGAGCCAAGTAGCGCGGCGCGACTAAGACGGCAAATTTTCTTAGTGCGCTAAGAATGATCGTGCGAATGACGGGGACAAGGCCGTCCCTGCTTGCCAGACCCGGTCGAGTTGTCGAACGCGATATCCGTCGGACTCAGGCTTGGGTAAGCAGCCCTTCCACCAATCCTTCGAACAGCCGGCGGCCGTCGGTCGAACCATGGGCGGTCTCGATCACGCGCTCCGGGTGCGGCATCATGCCCAGCACATTGCCACCTTCGTTCAGGATGCCCGCAATGTTCCGCGCCGATCCGTTGACGTTCTCCGCGTAGCGCAGCGCCACGCGGCCTTCGCCTTCCAGCCTGTCCAGCGTTTCCGCGTCAGCGAAATAATTGCCGTCATGATGCGCCACCGGGAAGTTGATCGCTTCCCCCGCCCCATAACGGCTGGTGAAAGCGCTTTGCGCATTATCAACCGTAAGCGCCACGTCGCGGCAGACGAAATGCCCGCCCGCATTACGCAGCAGCGCACCGGGCAGCAGCCCGCTTTCCGTCAATACCTGGAAGCCGTTGCAGATGCCGAGCACATAGGCGCCCCGATCCGCCGCCTTCGCCACCGCCTGCATCACCGGCGAGCGGGCCGCCATCGCCCCCGAACGCAGATAGTCGCCGTAGGAAAAACCGCCCGGCACGCCGATCAGGTCGATATCGTCTGGCAGTTCCGTATCGCGATGCCAGATCATGGCAGGCTTCGCGCCGGTCGCTTTCTCGAACGCCACGGCGAGGTCGCGGTCGCAATTGCTGCCGGGAAAGACGATGACGGCGCTCTTCATGGCTTAGGCCACCTTTTCGATGCGGTAATTTTCGATCACCGTGTTCGCCAGCAGCTTGCGGCACATGGCGTCAATATCCTCGTCGCTGGTGCCGTCGGCCAGATCCAGTTCAATGAGCTTTCCCGCGCGCGCATCATTGACGCCAGCGAAGCCCAGGCCTTCGAGCGCGTGATGGATCGCCTTGCCCTGCGGGTCGAGGACACCGCCCTTGAGGGTGACGAAGATGCGGGCTTTCATGAGCGTGGGACTCCATAAGACAGTCTTTCGCGCCCCCAGGGCATCCTGCTTGCAGAATGCACAAGCCGCGAAAACCGGAGGGCTGGCGATCGTTTGAATCGTCCAGCCCTCTAGTCGCGGAGCGCTCCGCAGGCAAGGCATTATACCAGGATGCAGTGATGCTGAGGCATCAGCCTCTTGGTAACGCCCAGGTGCTGCGCGGCCTTAACCCTGGCATTATGCTTTTGTTAGCGCCGTGCCCCTATGGTGGCCAGCGGAGGGAAGGATTTTCGCATGGCCGGTCTTGCTTTGGCGATGTTCGTGGGGCTTTTCGCCTTTGGTCAGCAGATCATGGGCTATGATGATCCTCATGGCCGGGTTCAACTGACGCTCCTTGCGACCTTCACCTTCGGCGTCCTGATCGGCTATCGCGCCCAGAGCTGATTGTTCGACAACAAAATTTGCTCCCCGGATGGGATGCTTTGCTTTAGGCGGGCTCCATGAATCCGGACTATTTCTATTATGCCTGCGCCATCACCGCCGTGATCCTCACTGGTCTCGCCAAGGGCGGATTTGCCGGGATCGGGGCACTCGCCATGCCCATCATGGCACTGGGCGTGGATCCGGTGAGGGGGGCGGCGATCATGCTGCCTATCCTGATCCTGCAGGACGTCGTCAGCGTCTGGTCGTTCCGCCATCATTGGGACAGGCATGTTCTGATGGTTATGTTGCCGGGAATGGCCGCAGGGGTTGCGATCGGCTATCTTTTTGCGGCCCAGGTGTCCGAAGTCGCGGTGCTCGGTGTACTGGGCCTGATTTCGGCTCTTTTCGGGCTTCAACGACTATGGGCCGAGCGCGGCGGCGCGATGGTGCTGCCGTCCAATTCGCCGGGCTGGATCGGTATGCTGTTCGGCGTGGCGAGCGGCTTCACCAGCCATATTGCCCATGCCGGATCTCCGCCGTTCCAGATGTGGGTATTGCCCAAGCGTTTGCCGCGCGACACGCTCATCGGGACTACCGCCATCGCATTTGCCGCGGTGAACTGGATCAAGGTGCCCGCCTATGCGGCGCTGGGGCAGTTCACCAGGGCCAATCTGCTGGCGACGGCGGCCCTGATCCCCGTGGCTATCGCATCGACTCTGGCGGGCGTCGTACTGGTGCGTCGCGTCGATGCCGCGCGATTTTACACGCTCATCTATGTGCTGATGGTGTTGCTGGGGATCAAGCTGATGGCGGACGCGCTGCTCGCCTGAACGGCGCGTCCGCCATTCGCGTCAGTCCTTGCTCCGCTTCTTGCGGTGGGTGTCGAGGTCCAGGACCGTCGTATCAACGCCCTCGGGCATAAGGCCCAGGCGCCGGGCGACTTCCTGATAGGCTTCGACTTCGCCGCCCAGATCGCGGCGGAAACGATCCTTGTCCAGCTTTTCGCCAGTGGCCATGTCCCAAAGGCGGCAACCGTCGGGGCTGATCTCGTCAGCCAGGATGATGCGGCTATATTCGCCATCCCACAACCGGCCGAACTCCAGCTTGAAATCGATCAGGCGGATACCGATGCCCGCGAACAGGCCGCACATGAAGTCGTTGATGCGGATCGCCATGTCGGCAATGTCGTGCATCTCGTCCTGGCTGGCCCAGCCGAAGCAGGCGATATGCTCTTCGGACACCAGCGGGTCGCCCAGCGCGTCGTCCTTGTAGCAATATTCGATCAGGGTGCGGGGAAGCTGCGTCCCTTCCTCGATGCCGAGCTTCTTGCTGAGCGAGCCGGCGGCAACGTTGCGCACCACGACCTCGATCGGCACGATCTCGACCTGGCGGACGAGCTGCTCGCGCATGTTGAGCCGGCGGATAAAATGGGTGGGAACGCCGATCTGGCCGAGCAGCGTGAAAATATGCTCGGAAATGCGGTTGTTAAGGACGCCCTTGCCTGAAATCGTGCCCTTCTTCTGGGCGTTGAAGGCAGTCGCGTCATCCTTGAAATACTGGATGATCGTACCCGGCTCGGGGCCTTCGTAAAGGATCTTTGCCTTGCCTTCATAGATCTGGCGGCGACGGGCCATATGCGGTTCCTGTCTTCCCTGGAGCGTTTTTGAAGCAGGTGGAATCACCTGCTTCAAAAACGCGGTGAATCAAAAACTGGAGCAGGCCCAGAACCGATGAATCAGATCATGGCCTGCTCCGGAAAGAATGTGCCCCGGCAAACGCGAATCGGGAAGGATCAGCGGGTGCCGGGGCTGCTTGGGCTGGCCCTTAGACCAAAAGGGGCGGGGGTGCAAATGGCCCCGTTCAGGCCCGGAAGTTCGTTACAACACGTCACCGAACATGAACCAGATCAGTGCCAGCCACGCCGCGAGGCCGAGAATGCCCAATATGACACCTGATCTGGCGCGAATGGCGGCAAGGGTGCCGCCCGCTTCTTCCTCGTCTTCCATTACACCTACAGTAGCGGCATGTGCGGGAAAGTTAAGCGGGCTGCGCCTCCGGCTTCAGCTCGCCATTGCGCTGTACCGCCATCAACCGTTCTGTGAAGCGCTGCCGCCACCAACTGATGTCCTGTTTCTCGACGATGTCCATCATGGCGCGCCAGCGGCGCTTGCGTTCGTCGAGCGGCATGGCAAGGGCGCGGGTGATCGCGTCCGACATCTCCTCCGGGCTGTAGGGGTTGATCAGCAGCGCGTCCTTGAGCTGCTGCGCGGCGCCGGCGAAGCGCGAAAGGATGAGGACGCCCGGATCGTCGGGATCCTGTGCCGCCACATATTCCTTGGCGACCAGGTTCATGCCGTCGCGCAGCGGCGTGACCAGGCCGATCTTCGCCGCGCGATATATCCCTGCCAGCTTGTCGCGCGGATAGCCCTGGTTCACGTAGCGGATCGGCGTCCAGTCGACGTCGCTATATTCGCCGTTGATGCGGCCCGCCAGCGCGTCGAGCGTGGCGCGGATCTGCTGATAGCTTTCCACCTCCCCGCGGGAGGGCGGCGCGATCTGCGTCAGCACGATGTTGCGATGCTGTTCAGGATGATCCTTCAGGAAGCGGGCATAGCCGTTGAACCGCTCTTCCAGCCCCTTGCTGTAGTCGAGGCGGTCGACGCCCACGATCATGGGACGATCCTGAAGCGAACGGCGGACCTTTTCATACATATCCTTCGCCGCGTCGCTGACGGCGGCGCTGGCATATTCCTGCGCGTTGATGCCGATCGGGCAGGCGATCGCCTGGATCGTGCGGTTTCCCAGCGTCACGAAATCGCCGTCCACCGATCCGCCCATCTCCCGCTCCACATAGTGTCGGAAGGACTCCAGCCATTCCTCCGTGTGGAAGCCGACGACATCATAGGCGAACAGCGTCTGAACCAGCTTGCTGTGATGGGGCAGCGACACCAGCAGCCGCGTCGGCGGCCAGGGAATGTGCAGGAAGAATCCCATGCGATTGTCATGGCCCCGGTCGCGCAGCATCCGGCCGAGCGGGATCATGTGATAATCCTGGACCCAGATGATGTCGTCCGGTTCGATCAGCGGGCTGGTCGTGTCGGCGAAGCGCTGATTGACACGGTTGTAGCCGCCCTCGAAATCGCGGGCATATTCGGCCAGGTCGATGCGGAAGTGGAACAGCGGCCACAGCGTCTTGTTGGCATAGCCATTATAATATTCGTCGACATCCTGCTCTTCCAGGTCGATCGTCGCGGTCTTGACCCCTTCATCCTCGGAAAAGCCGATCTGGCCGGTGAAATTCTCGGTGACCTCTCCGGACCAGCCGACCCATATGCCCCTGCTTTCCCTAAGGGCCTGGGAAAGCGCGACAGCGAGGCCGCCCTGGTTGCCGGTCTTGGTCGGGCGACTGACCCGGTTGGAAATGACTATCAGGCGGCTCATGCCGAGCGCCTCCACAGCAATCGCCTCATCGCATCACGCTCCACGGTTTGCTCAAGAGCACGGCGCAATTGATGATGCCGACCAATGAGTAGGTTTGGGGATAGTTCCCCCACAATTCTCCGGTAACGGGATCGATGTCTTCGGAAAGCAGCCCGGCGGCGGTGCGGCGGGACAGCATCTCCTCGAACAGGGCGCGGGCTTCCTCGCCGCGTCCCGTACGGTGCAGCGCCTCGATCAGCCAGAAGGTGCAGACGTTGAAGGCCGTGACCGGCTCCCCGAAATCGTCCGGCGCGCTATAGCGCAACATGTCATTGCCGCGGCGCAGATCCTTTTCCAGCGCCTTCAGCGTTCCCAGGAACATGGGATTGTCGGCCGTCAGGAAACGCAGGTCGATCAACTGGAGCAGGGAGGCGTCCCTGGCATCGTCCTCGAAATTGGCGGAGATGGCATTGCTGTCGGTCCGCCACGCTGACTGGAGGATGCGTGCCTTCATGACCTCCGCCCGCTCGCGCCAATGAACCTCGCGTTCCGGCAGGTCGAGAGCAGCTGCCGCATGGGCGAGGCGGTCGCATGCCGCCCAGCACATCACCGCGCTATAGCTGTGGACATGGGCGCGGGTGCGCAATTCCCACAGGCCGGCGTCAGGCTGGTCATAGACCTGCCACGCTCGTTCGCCGACCGCCTCCAGCGCCTCGAAGTCCGACAGTCCCGCCATGCGCAGCAGGCGCTGGTCAATGAAACCCTGAACGGAGGACAGGACGATCTGGCCATAGGCGTCATGCTGCACCTGGGAATAGGCGGCATTGCCGACGCGAACCGGCCCCATGCCGCGATAGCCGGGCAGGTTCTGCGCCTCCCGCTCCTCCAGCGTGGCTTTGCCGCGCACGTCGTAGAGGGGCTGGATATGGCCGCCCCGCGCGCCATCGACGATGTTGCGGAGATAGACGAGATAGCTTTCCAGAACGTCCAGCGCGCCCAGCCGGTTCAGCGCCTCCACCGTGTAATAGGCGTCCCTGATCCAGCAATAGCGATAATCCCAGTTGCGGCCGCTGTCGGCATGTTCGGGGATGCTGGTGGTCAGCGCGGCGACGATGGCGCCGGTTTCCTCATGCTGGCAAAGCTTGAGCGTGATGGCGGAGCGGATCACCGCCTCCTGCCATTCGGCCGGAATCGCCAGGCCGCGGACCCAGATTTGCCATTCGTGGATCGTGTCGTCCAGCATCCGCTCCACGGCGGGGCGAAGGGCGTCGGAAAAGCTCTCATCCGGACCCAGGAAGAAATGCATGTCATGTTCCAGCCGGAACCAGCTTTCCTGGGAAATGAGGCCGATGGGCGCATTGGTGGAAACGCGCATTGCCATATAGGACAGTACCAGCCGGATGTGATTGGAGCCATAGCTGATCGGCACCCGTTCCGAATGCCATGAGGTGGTGGGACGCAATCTGACCCGTACGCGCGGGCTGCCTGACACCGGCCGGACGACGCGGGCGAACGCCACCGGGCGGTACATCCGGCCCTGATGCTTGTGGCGCGGGCAGAAATCATAGAGCTCGATCGCATTGCCCTGCCCATCGGTCTGGCGCGTCACCAGCACGGGAGTATTGCGGATATAATGCTGCTCGATCCGGACGCAATTCTCGAGCTCTATGGCCCAGAAGCCTCGCGAATCCGGCTCGTCCCAGGCCCCATCGTCCAGCAGGGCCGAGAATACGGGGTCGCCGTCGACGCGGGGCACGCAGGCCCATATCATGCGCCCGGCGCAGTCGATCAGCGCCGATGCCTGGCAATTGCCGATGGGCCACAGGTCGAGCGAGCGTTCATTCCCGCCCGGAAGTTCGTTTTTCTGCGTTGCTATTGGTCCGTCCCCCTTGTTCGTGCATGACAGGGGTGCCGGACGATCGGATCAGACGGCGCCAGCAACCCCCTGGGCAAGATAATGCCTGACGGCGGCAACCTGTTCCAAAGAGAATGCGGCGAGCGTTGCCCTGGGCACGCCGACGAGAATGCCGGCGCCGCCCAGGTCGCGCGCCACGGCGAAACCCTCTTCGTCGGTCACGTCGTCCCCGATGAACAGCGGTGTGCCGCCTGCCATGGGCGCGCGGCGCATCAGCGCGCGGATGGCGCTGCCCTTGTCGGCGCCGCCGGGGCGCAATTCGTAGAGCATCTTGCCCGGTTGCAGGGCAAGGTCGAGCCGATCCGCCAGGCCGGTGGCGAGGTCGCCGGCCTCCTGACCCCATTGTGGTGCGCCGCGGAAATGAAGGCCGACGCTGATTGTCTTGCGTTCGACAAGGACGCCGGCTTTTCCGGCGGCAAAGGTCTGGAAGGCGGCTTCGGCCTCGTTGATGGCGGGGAGGCGGGCAGGCGCCTCGACCGGGCGGCCGGGTTCCGCCAGCTCAAGTCCGTGCGTGCCGGCCAGCAGGAATTGGTCGAAGCCGAAATCGCGCAGCGTCGCGACGGAACGGCCGCTGACAATGGCAAGCCGGCCATCCAGCCGGTCGCGCAAATGCTCCAGAAGGGTGAGCAGATCGTCATCGACCACCACCCCGTCGGGCGTATCCGCTATGGGAGCCAGGGTTCCATCGAAATCGAGGAACAAGGCGGCGCCGGTCAGCAGCCCGGGCGGCGGAGGGGGAAGATCGGGAACAGGGGAAAGACGGGAATCGGGCACGGGCGCAAGTTGGCGCGTGGCGCGGATAGTGCAAGCCCTGTTGAACGATCCTGGCGATTTTTGGCGGATCTCATTGCCCCTGTTCCGTCCAGGGGGCCGACCAGCTGATGCGATGAAGCGCGCAGAAGGCCTGCATGATGGAGGTGAGGAGGCCTGAAAGGCCGCTGGTGGTTTCAAGGCTGCGGGTGGGCAACCGGGCGTCGTTCGACAAGTGCATGACGTGCCTTTCCATGAATGATCCGGTGAATGGATTGCGTTTCGTGGCAATTCCTATCGCTGATTTCCGTAGCGGCAGCCAACAAAAGGATGGACGCGAATCATAAGTCTGGCTTATCTGAACCGGATGAACCCATTGCCTCCCCTGTCGGCCGTTCGCGTGTTCGAAGCCGCGGCAAGGCTGGAGAATTTCACAGCCGCCGCGCAGGAGTTGGGGATGACGCAGGCGGCCGTCAGTTATCAGGTGAAATTGCTGGAGGAGCGGCTGGGCATCAGCCTGTTCCAGAGGACGGGGCGGAAAGTGACGCTGACCGAGAAGGGGCGCGAGATCGCCATGGTCGTGTCCCGCGCCTTCGACCAGATGCGGGAGGGGTTCGCCGCGCTGACGCAGGATCATTCGACCATCCTGACGATCAGTTGCACCAACAGTTTCGCCCATCTCTGGCTGGCGCAGCGGATCGGGACGTTCCAGATGCGCCAGCCGGGGCTGGCCGTGCGGATCGACGCGACCGACCGGGTGGTGGACTTCGCCCGCGACGGCGTCGACGTGGCGGTGCGGGGCGGGCGGGGCGAATGGCCGGGGCTGGAGGCCAAGCTGCTGACCCATAACCGGCTGGCGCCACTTTGCAGCCCGGCATGGCTGGCGGCCAATGGGCCGATTGCCGATGCGCGGGTGCTGCACGCCATGCCGCGGCTGTCGCCCGGCGATAGCTGGTGGCAGGAATGGTTCGTCGCCATGGGGGTGGACGAGGACGGCAGGGGGCTGCCGCCCGCCATCGCGCTCGATTCCCAGGTAATGGAGGGCCGCGCCGCGATGGCCGGGCATGGCGTCGCCATCGTCAATCCCTTCATGTGGAGGACGGAATTGGAGGCGGGATTGCTGGTGGAGGCGGTGCCATCCTATGTCCGGGAACGGGCGAGCTATTGGGTGGTCTATCCTGCCCACGCCCGCAACACGGCCAAGGTGAAGGCCTTTCGCGACTGGATTTCCGCGGAATTCAGGCGGGAAATCGCCGCGGACCCGGAGGCCCGGTTTCTGCCGCGATGATGGGGGTGGTGTTGCGGAGGGGTGGGACGCGGGCTAGCGGTTTATGGGATGCTGTTTCTGTCGCGGCATGAAATCGCGGCGTCGGAACTGGGCTCCTGCCTTCGCAGGAGCACGGCAGGGCGGTGGGAGCACGGCGGAGTGGCAGGCGCGCGTGGCGGTCGCGGGGCAGGTGGCGACCGGCCTGAGCCATTCCGGTCGGCATCTTCGGGATTAAACCCCGTTTCCGTTTCGTCGCGGCACTGCTATTCCCCCCTGCGATGACCGAATTTCGCGACCCGTTCGACGCTATCAAGGATCACCCGTTCGACGATGCGCTGTCCCAGCGCTATCTCGTCTATGCGCTTTCCACCATCACGGCGCGGTCGTTGCCGGACCTGCGCGACGGGTTGAAGCCGGTGCACCGGCGGCTGCTGTGGGCGATGCGGCTGCTGCGGATGGAGCCGGGCGGCGCGTCGCCCGATGTGCTGGTCGCCAATCCGGCGCGCAACACCACGTCGTACAAGAAATGCGCCCGCGTGGTTGGTGACGTCATCGGCAAATATCACCCGCATGGCGATGCCTCGGTCTACGACGCCATGGTGCGTCTGGCGCAGGATTTCTCGCTGCGCACGCCGCTGGTGGATGGGCAGGGCAATTTCGGCAATATCGACGGCGATAATGCGGCGGCGATGCGCTATACCGAGGCGCGGCTGACCCAGGCCGCGGCCGACCTGATGGCGGGGCTGGACGAAGGCACCGTCGAATTCCGCCCGACCTATAATGGCGAGGACCAGGAGCCGGAGGTCTTTCCCGGCCTGTTCCCCAATCTGCTGGCCAACGGCGCCACCGGTATCGCTGTCGGCATGGCGACCAGCATTCCGCCGCACAATGTCGCGGAACTGATCGATGCGGCGAGCCTGCTGATTGAAAATCCGGAAGCCGAACATGCCGAGCTGATGCAGATCGTGCGCGGTCCGGACTTTCCCACTGGTGGCGTGCTGGTGGACAGTGCTTCCATAATTTCAGAGGCTTATGCGACGGGGCGGGGATCGTTTCGAACCCGTGCGCGCTGGCACAAGGAGGATGGCGGGCGCGGTACCTGGGTCGCGGTGGTCACGCAGATCCCCTTTCAGGTGCAGAAATCCAAGCTGATCGAGCAGATCGCCGTGCTGATCAACGACAAGAAGCTGCCCATATTGGCCGATGTGCGCGACGAGAGCGATACGGAGATCCGCATCGTCATCGAGCCGCGCGCGCGCACCGTCGATCCGGACGTGCTGATGGACAGCCTGTTCCGGCTGACCGATCTGGAAAACCGTTTTCCCTTGAACCTGAATGTGCTCGACGCGACGCGCACGCCCCGCGTTCTGGGCCTGAAGACCGTCCTTGTCGAATGGCTGAGGCACCAGATCGACGTTCTGGTGAAGCGCGCGCAGCACCGGCTGGACAAGATCGCGGCGCGGCTGGAGCTGCTGGACGGCTATATTATCGCCTATCTGAACCTGGACCGGGTGATCGAGATCATCCGGACCGAGGATGAGCCCAAGGAGGTGATGATGGCCGAGTTCGGCCTGAACGACCGGCAGGCCGAGGCGATCCTCAACATGCGGCTGCGCAGCTTGCGCAAGCTGGAGGAGATGGAGCTGCGGCGCGAGCATTCCGAATTGCTGAAGGAACGCGACGAGCTGACCAGGCTGGTCGAAAGCCCGGCGCGGCAGCGGACGCGGTTGAAGAAGGACCTGGCCGACCTTCGCAAGCGCTATTCGCCCGAAAGCGATTTCGGCCGCCGGCGCACGCTGGTCGAGGAAGCGGCGCCGGCGCGGGAAATCCCGCTGGAGGCGATGATCGAGCGCGAGCCGATCACCGTGATCCTGTCCGAACGCGGCTGGATCAGGGCGATGAGCGGGCATCGCGACCTGGCCTCGGCCGACACGCTGAAATTCAAGGAAGGCGATGGTCCGATGATCGCCTTCCACGCGCAGACCACCGACAAGCTGCTGCTGGCGACGGAGACCGGGCGCATCTTCACGCTGGGCGCGGACAAGCTGCCGGGCGGGCGCGGCTTTGGCGACCCGGTGCGATCGCTGGTCGACATGGACGGCACCGGCAATATCGTGGCGCTTCTGCCTGCCCGCGTCGGCGGCGAATTGCTGCTTGCATCCTCGGACGGGCGCGGCTTCGTTGCGACGGTCGCCGATGTGATCGCGGAGACGCGCAAAGGCAAGCAGGTGGTCAATGTACGCACCGGCGCGAAGCTGAGTGTCGTGCATCCCATCGCGCCGGAGGCGGACAGCGTCGCCGTGGTGGGTGAAAACCGGAAGCTGCTGGTCTTCTCGCTGATCGAAATGCCGCGCATGGCGCGGGGGCAGGGCGTGCAGATGCAGCGCTATCGTGACGGCGGCCTGTCCGACGCGATCGCGTTCCGCCTGTCGGATGGCCTGAGCTGGGCCATGGGGGGAGAATCCGGGCGGGTTCGCACGGAAGCGGACATGACGCCATGGCGCGTTGCAAGGGGCGCGGCGGGGCGGATGCCGCCAACCGGCTTTCCACGCGATAACCGTTTCTGAGAAAGCGATTTTTTGTTGCCATCGCGTCGGAATCGGGAATGTTGTTTCCCGAAAATTTACCCTTTGGGCCTATCGCCGGCCCTATGGAATCCATGTCGATGCGCGATCGGCCAATCTCAATGCCGGGCGGACAGCTCCTTGCGGGGCAGGACGGAGCGCATCTTTCGCATGGGTTGGCGATCACCGAATGGCTGGCGGCGTTGCCTTATCCCGCAGCGGTACTTTCCTTTGCAAACAATCATTTATCAACGGTAGTTGCCAATGCGCCGTTCCACCACCGTTTCAGGGTGAGTGGTTCAGGCGAGCCGGAAAAACCGCACGCGGCCGAATGGCGCGACCGGATCGTGCAGAGCGTCCGGTCGGGCCGTGATTCGGAAAGTTTCGAATTGCGCCGCGACGGATCGCTGGGGCCGGAATATTTCTGCTGCTCGGTCGGACGCCTGCCCAAGCGGGACGGCGAGTCCGACCTTTTCCTGTTCACGGCGCTTGATCGCACCAGCGACCGCACGATGGAGAAGAATCTCCGGCGAGAATTGCTGTCCGACGGTCTGACGGCATTGCCCAACCGGACGGGGTTCGGCGAGGAGATCGAGGACCGGTTGGCCAATACGAGCTGGCCCGACAATGCGCAGTTCGGCATCCTTGCCATCGACCTGAGCCGGTTCAGTCGGGTCAATGAGTCGCTGGGGCCAATGGCCGGCGACGAATTGCTGATCACCGTGGCCAAGCGGTTGAAGTCCAGCCTGCGGCAGGGGGACGTGCTGGCCCGCATCGGCGGTAATGACTTTGCTATTTTTGCACGCCTGAACAATGGCTTGTCGGACGCTCTTCATATTGTTCAGCGTATTCGTGATGGGCTGAGCTATCCGATCAGGTTGAGCGATTTGCAGATCCGGGTCGATTGCGCGATCGGATGCGCCCTGTCGACCAGCCTGACCGAAGACCCGGAAGATGTGGTGCGCAAGGCGCAGGCCGCGGTGAAGATCGCCAAGCGCAGCGGCAAGGTGGAAATCTATCGCAACGGCGTGCTGAAGGAAGCGCAGCGGCGCTTTTCCGTCGAGAGCCGGTTGCGCGACGCGCTGGCGCAGGGAGAACTGACCCTGGCATTCCAGCCGCTGATCCATCTGCAGACTGGTGAAATCACGGGCTTCGAGGCCCTGACTCGATGGCAGGATGAAGAGTTGGGCCATGTGTCGCCCGCCGAGTTCATTGCCGTGGCGGAAGAGAGTGGCCAGATCACCTCGCTGGGTCGCTGGGCTGCCTATGAGGCGGCGCAGGCGCTCAGCCGGTGGGACGCGAAATTCGGACAGTCGCTGCCCGTCGGCATCAATGTGAACCTGTCCCCCATCCAGATGGCGCGGGACGATGTCGCCTCCATGTTCGAGGAAGCGCTGCGTTATTCGGGAATTTCGGGCAATCGCCTGACCGCGGAGCTGACCGAAAGCGCGATCGTGGCGGACCCGGAAAAGGCGCGTAAGCTGCTGTTCGCGCTCAAGGACCTGCAAATGCCGATCGCCATGGACGATTTCGGCACCGGCTATTCCAACCTGGCGAGCCTGCACAGCCTGCCGATCGACATATTGAAGATCGACCGCAGTTTCGTGACCTCCATGCTGGAGGACCGGGACAAGGTGGTCATGGTCCGCACCATCCTGTCGCTGGCCGAATCGCTGGGACTGCGTGTCACGGCCGAAGGGATCGAGACGCAGCAGCTTGCCCATGCGCTGCAGAATATGGGCTGCTGGCAGGGGCAGGGATATTATTTCGCGCGGCCGATGCCGGAGAGCGACGCCTATGACTATTGGCGGGCGCGCTGGAATTTCGAAACGGTCTGATCCGCGATTTCGGCGAGGCGGGCTTCGTCGGGAAAACCCTCCGCAACCCAGATATCCTGGACCTCGGCCAGGGCTTTTGCCACATCCGGGCCGGGCTGAAGGCCGCGGGCAATGAGGGCGCCGCCGCCCAGAGGCAGGCGTGGCGGCGTCCAGTCAGCGAGTGTCTTCAGGCCGTCGAGCGGAGCCGAAGGATCGAGCAGGATGCGGTCGATCGCGCCCTCCAAGCCGACTCGGAAGGCGAGGGCGCGAGGGGGCATGGGGGCCGTGGCGCCCTCCAGCGCGGTGGCCAGGCGCTTGCGGGCCTTGTTGGACAATTTGAGGCGCGCGCCCACTTGTTCGGCGGTGCGCGGATCATGGGCGAGCAGGGCGGCAAGACGGCGCAGGGCTGACGGACTGGTGCCGGAGGCGGCTTCCCGCTGCATCAGTGTGGACAGGCGGGCCAGCCCGTCCTGGTCGATCTCCGGAAGGACGGGCAGCAATATGCCGCCGTCGACCATGAGTTGGAACGAGGCCAGCGGGGCGGGCAGGGCGAGCAGCTTGAGCAGTTCGTCCGCGATGCGTTCGCGCGACAGGGCCATCAGGCTGTTGGCGGCTTCGCGGCAGGCGGCATAAGCCTCCACATCCGGCTCGTCATGGCCGAAGCGGGCCAGGAAGCGGAAATAGCGCAGGATGCGGAGATGATCCTCCGCGATGCGGGCGTTTGCATCGCCGATGAAGCGGACGCGATGCGCGCGCAGATCGGCGACGCCGCCAAAGAAATCGGTGATGGCGTGGGTGAGCGGGTCGGCATAGAGCGCGTTGATGGTGAAATCCCGCCGGGCGGCGTCTTCGCGCCAGTCATGGGTATAGGCGATGGTGGCGCGGCGGCCGTCCGTGCTGACGTCGCGGCGCAGGGTCGTGATCTCCACCGGCCAGCCATGGATGACGGCCGTGATCGTGCCATGGTCGATACCGGTGGGCACGGCCTTTATTCCGGCGGCCCTGAGGCGGTCGATGACCGACTGCGGTTCCGATATGGTGGCGATGTCGAGATCGTTGACCGGCAGGCCCAGAAGGCCGTCGCGGACGGCGCCCCCGACGAAGCGGACGAGGCCCTGTTCCGCGCCAAGCGCGTCGAGCAGCGCGTCCAGGCCGGGGCGGTGGCGCCAGTCGGCGTCAGGCAGCAGGCTGGTCATGGCCTAGCCTGCGCGACAGATTGGCGAGGATGGCGGCGGTGATGCCCCAGATGCGTCGTCCTTCCCAGAATATTTCGTAATAATGCCGCTCAATGCCCTGAAACTCCATGGACTTTCTGATCCGGTTGGCGGGATTGAGGGCATAGGAGAGGGGTAGTTCGAACAGTTCCGCGACCTCGGCCTCCTGGGGGAGGAGGGGAAGGTCGGGCGGGATCACGCCCAGCACGGGGACGATGTCGAAGCCGGTGAAGGTGTGATAGCGGTCCGACGTGCCGATGATGTCGACCAGGTCAGGCAGGAGACCGATTTCCTCCTGCGCTTCCCGCAGCGCGCCGGCGATTTCGTCGGGGTCGTGGTCGTCGACCCGGCCGCCCGGAAAGGCGACTTGCCCGGCGTGCTTGCGCAGCCTGGCGGACCGCTGGGTCAGGATCAGGCCGGGTTCGGGACGGTCGGTGATCGCGACCAGCACGGCCGCAGGAGACAGCATGATGTCGCCGTCGATCCGGGGATCACGGGTGTCGGACGGCATCAGGCCGATCTCCCGCTCATGCCCCTCCTTCAGGGCGATCCGCAGCCGTTCCGCCAGCGTCATGCCGACCCGTCCAGCGCGAAGAAGGCGCCGTTGCTCCAGAGGCCGACTGGTTCGGCGCCTTCGTCCAGCGCCAGGTTCACCAGTTCATAATAGACGCTGCGGGCGACCAGCGCCTCCAGCCCGCCGCGGACGTGGAGATAGGGATGCGGTCCGTCAGGCGTTTCGCGCAGGACAAGGGCGTTGTCCGGCCCGGCGGCGACCAGATCGCCCGTGTTGAGCCGAAAGGCGAGGCTGCGTGCCCGGCCTTCGCCTTCGCTCTTGAGCTCCACGGCGAGGAAGGGGGCGTCCTCCACCTCGATCGAGAGCTTTTCGACCGGCGTGACCAGGACGTAGCCGCCATCGGGTTCGCGGCGCAGGATGGTCGAGAAGAGGCGGACCATGGCTTCCCGCCCGATGGGCGAACCCTGGTGGAACCAGATGCCGTCGCGGGCGATGCGCATGTCGCTGTCGCCGCAATGGTCCGGATTCCATTTCTCGACCGGCGGCAGGCGCTTTTCCGCCAGCAGGCGGGCGACGTCGGTCAGCGACAGGCTGGAAAGATCAGGGGGCGGCTCCATCGGCATGGGGCCGAGATAGGGGCGCTTGAAGGCGAAGGCAAAAGGGAAATTTCAGGCGCGGGCAATGGCGCGCGGACCCAGCATGCCCGTGCCCCCTATGGGCCGGCCGTCGACCGACAGCGCCAGCAGGCGGCGCGGCTCGAACGGGCCGGGGCAGTTCCAGCCGCCGGTCCCTTCCGCCGAAAAGCCCCAGAAGCGACCATAATATTCCGGATCGCCGATCATCATCAGCGGGGCGCTGTTCTGCGCGCGGGCGGCCGCGACGACGGCGTCCATCATCGCGCGGCCGTGCCCGGTGCCCTGCACCGCCGGATCGACGGCGACCGGGCCGACCATGATGAGCGGCATCCGGCCGCCGTCCGCATGGACGAGCGCCACGGGCCAGCTTTGCAGCGAACCGATGAGCCGGCCGTCCTCATCCCTCATGCCGAAGGAGAGTTCGGGAAGCCAGGGCATGCCGTCGCGAATCATATAGGCGGTGCGCCCGTGCCGGTCAGGGCCGAAGGCCGCATCCAGCAACCGCTCAACCGCGTCATGCGACATTATCTTGAGGGGCACTATCACAGACACGTCTTGCCGATCCGTCCTCAATGGCGCATGGACGCGCCGAGAGCGGCGGGCTTTAGCGCGTGGCTGGCAAAATAAAAGTCTAAACTGGGGCCCGCCCGCGGCAGGGAGGGCCCGAATGTGGCGAGCTATGAACAGCGTATTTGACGATTTTCTGACGTTGGAGGTGAATAATCTGGACGTGGATGTCCTGACCGGCATCTATTCGGAGGAGACGCACCTGCCGCAACCGCTGCGCATATCGATCAGGGCGCGGTTGAAGATCGCGGATCATTATGATCCCGACACGCCGCTGTCGCGGTCCAAAAATTACATGGACCTGAAACATGCCGCGACCACCGCTCTGCCGGAGGGGCAGCATTTCACGCTGATCGAGGCGGTGGCCGACCATATCATCGAGACGATCTTCCTGCAGGATGACAAGGTGACCCATGTCGAGGTCAAGATCGTCAAGCTGGCCCTGAGCGAGAAGGGCGAGGAGATCGGGATCACCATGGCGCGCGGGCGCAGATAGCCTGTTCCATCGGGTTTTCCCGGCCCACATTTTCCTGAATCGCCGCCCTTACCCCTTGATCAGGCCGATTTCGCGCAACCGTTCCGACAGATAGTCGTGCGCGGTGATCGGCGGGTCGCGGCGGGGGTGGTCCGCATCCACGCATTGGGGCAGCGCGTCGATCAGGAAATCCGGTCGCAGGTGCAGGAAGAAGGGCATGGAATAGCGCGAATGGCCGCGCCGTTCCGGCGGCGGGTTGACGACGCGGTGGCTGGTCGAAGGGAGATAATGGTTGGACAGCCGCTGGAGCATGTCGCCCACATTGATGACAAGGGCGCCGGGCGGCGGGACCACGGGCAGCCAGTTGCCGTCGCGATCCCTGAGCTCCAGCCCGCCTTCCTCCGCGCCCAGGAGCAGGGTGATGAGGTTGATATCCTCATGCGCGCCGGCGCGGATGCCCGGCGCTTCCGCAGAGACGGGCGGATAATGGAGCAGGCGCAGGATTGAATTGCCGTTTTTGACCGGCTTTTCAAACCACTGCTCCTCCAGCCCCAGAAACAGGGCGATGGCGGACAGCAGTTCCCCGCCGACGCGGTCGAATTCGGCATAGAGAGGCGCGAATGTCGCCTGGAATTCCGGCAGTTCGTCCGGCCAGACATTGGGCGGCATGCTTTGCGCCAGCGGATCGCCCGCGGGCAGGTCGCGTCCGACATGCCAGAATTCCTTGAGATCATTCTCGCTCGCGCCCCTGGCGATTTCCACGCCAAAGGCCGTGTAGCCGCGCTGACCCCCATTATTGGCGGCATCGTAGCGGCGCTTCACCCCCTCCGGCAGGGCGAAAAACCGGCGGACCAGTGCCCAGCCCCTGTCTATCAGCGCCTGGTCCATGCCATGATCCTTCACCATGGCGAAGCCGAAGCGCTGGAAGGAACCGCCGAAAGCCGCGGCGAAGTCGGCCTTGTCCATATTGCCCATGGACAGGACGGGCACTTGTCCGGGCACCGTTTGCGACACGTTATTCTCCGAAACTCAACTGGATAGAGCCGACGCGCCGTCCGGCGCCATGCTGGCCATGCGAGCATCCTTGATCGTCCTTGGCGGCTGATGCAAGGAGAAGCCATGAACTATTGGCTGATGAAATCGGAACCCGATGTCTTTTCCTATGACGATCTGGTCAAGAAGGGGAAGGCCGAGTGGGACGGCGTGCGCAATCATGCCGCGCAGGGCCATATGAGGGCGATGCGCAAGGGCGACCTTTCCATCTTCTACCACAGCAATATCGGGGTCGAGGCGGTCGGCATCATGGAGATCGTCGAGGAGGCGGCGCCAGACAGCACGGACGAAACGGGCAAGTGGATGGCGGTGCATGTCGGGCCGAAGGAAAAGCTCGCCAAGCCGGTCACGTTGAAGACGATGAAGGCCGATCCGGCGCTGGCCAATATGGCGATGATCCGCCAGTCGCGGCTTTCCGTGTCCCCGCTTACAGAGGCGGAGTTCAGGCATATCGTCGCCCTGTCAAAGAGTTGAAAGGCCAAAGGGTTGAAAGGCGATTGCGGGAAACGCAATCGTTCCGCCCTTGTTTGCGATTGTGCTCCTTTGGCGGCGCTCCATAAATCGACGTCAACAGAAAAGAATATTCCAGAGGTGTTTGATCGGCATTCACAAGGAGTTTACCCATGCGAATGCTGTCCAAGTTTGTTCTTTCCGCCCTGTTCGCCGCCGGCGCCGCCAACGCCCCGGCCCATGCCGAAGACGCTGCCAAGCAGAAGTTCACGCATGAGGGCTATACCTATGTATATGCCGTCAAGGACACCAAGACCGGCAGGGTGATTTCGGGCCGTCGTTACCCCGATGCCGTTGCCTTCAACCTTGCGGTGAAGAATGGCCGCGTGTCGGGCATGTCCGGCGGTCAGGCCGTGACGTTCAAGGTCGAAGACGCGCGCGGCGCCTCGGCCGAATAAGCCCCAGGCATTTCGGATTAAAAAGGGGGGGGGCGGTTTCCGATCGGAAGCCGCCCCCCTTTTTTCGCATATCTCAGCGGCAGCGACGCTTGCTGTCGATTTCCTTGCCCAGCAGCGCGCCGCCCGCGGCGCCCAGGATCGTGCCGGTGGCGCGGTCGCCGCGGGTGTCGATCGCGCGGCCGACCAGCGCGCCGCCCACGCCGCCGACGATGAGGCCGGTCGTGCCATTGGACTTGCGGCAGTACATGCGGCCGTCGCGACCGCGCCATTCGCGATATTCATAATGACGGCGGGCATTGGCGCCCTCTGTCGGGATCGCCATGGAAGCGGGAATGGCCAGCGAGACGGCGGCCAGTGCCATAAGGGCTTTACGCATTTTTTCTCCTCCAAAAAGGCGTGTTTTGATCGTTCAACCCGCGCATATTGATGGAGGTTGCATGAACCTGCGACAACGGTGCAGCATGTTGTTTCTGAAGCAATAAATTTTGAGACGAGGCGATGGGCGGCTCCGATGAAGCGGGGACGGCATCGATCTGCTGGTTGATCTGGCCGCGTGTAGAGGGCTGGACGTTGCCAGGGCGCGGCCTGGTTCGGCGATCAGAATTTTCGGGGGGTAGCGCCGGCGCCGCGAGGCTGATCGCATGGCCGCCGAGCCTTCTGGAAAATTTATCCACATTTATCCACAGCTTTAGCGTGACACGGTCTTCAGGGTGCAAGATTCCGCTTTGAGCGACTCGCTTTTGGTGAGACGATCTCCCTATCGGAAAGACCGGGAGACAGAGAAATCTGGATGCCAAAGTCGGTGAGAAATCAGCGACTTGAAGGAATTTTCGAGCGTCGGGAAAGAAGCATGGACCGGAAGGAAAATGCGGAAATCCGATGAGCCTCAATAGACGATGCTGTGCACGCGCGAAAGTGAACGTCGGGCATCGAATAAAGAGGACAGGCTGCGGGAAAACGGCCGACCGGCCGGACAAACGGAGCCGACACGATAGCAAAGCCCTTGCGGCGGACCTATCGCGCGCCGAGTCCGATGATCGCATCTTGAAAGAGAAGCGGATCGAGAGACACGACGGAAGTGGGGACCGGCAGAAATGCCGGCCCCCATTTTGCTTTTCGGGCTATTTTTCTGGCGCGGCGGGCGATCCGGGGCAGCGCGTGAAGCGGCGGCAGGATCGGTTGAAAGCTGGAGTGCGTTGGGGTGGCGATCGTCGCGTCGTGGGCGCGAGGGGAATATGGTGCCGGATGAGGGGATCGAACCCCCGACCTTCGGTTTACAAAACCGCTGCACTACCGCTGTGCTAATCCGGCATATCCGTTTCGGACGGGGAGCGCCTTACTATCAGATGATGCCGAACGTCCAGCCCTCTGTTGCGGCGATTTTTTCGTCGAGAGACGGCGGGTTCCACAGGCCGGGGCGCGGGGCCATGCGTCGCAGCCAGGCGGCGGTCAGGATCGCGTCGGCGCCATGATCGTCAGGCGGGAGGCCCCTGTGCGGTTGCGATCCGACGGCGAGGAGCGCGTCGTTCAGCGCGGGGAGGTCGCGCATCTTGGCCTTTCCCTTGGGGCGTCCGGCGGCGCGGGCGGCGATGCTGGTGTAGATCTCCACGATCAGGGAGCCCTTTGGCGGCGGCGGGTCGAACGGCCAGACCGGGACATGGGGATGGACGTGGTGGAGCAGGCGCATCCCCGAAAAACTCGCCTTGGCGACCTGCGCCGCGCCGATGGCGTCATAGACGGTGGAGGGCTTGCCGCCGCCCTGGGCATTATAGTGCGCCTCGCAGGCGCGGTTGTGCATATAGTCCGCCTTGATGCCGTCGACCTTGCCAAAATAGAAATGCCGCCGGTGGGTGTGTTCGAGCAGGCTGGCGGCGCCCAGATCCTCATCCGCGCAAATGCTGTCGACATAGGCCCAGAAGGCCGGAGCGGTGGTGGGCACGATGTCGCCGGGCAGATAGCTCTGGCGCGCGACATAGGGCGGGGCGAAGCTGAAATCGAAGCCGAACAGGGTCGGGGCCTCCCGCGCGGTTCGGACAAGCCAGTCCGCGACGGCGCGGCGCGACCAGAAGCCGCCGCCGTCGGGATGCTGGAGCCGGGGTGCCGCATCGCCGGCTTCGCACAGGGCGACGGCAATCCCCTTGTGGCGCGATCCCTTTGCGCCGGACCAGTCGATGACAGCGTAGCGGGTGAAACGGGGCGTCATTTCTGGCGGCGTTCGGTCCTCAGGCGGTCCCAATAGGCCATGCGTTCGGCAATGCGCGCCTCGAAGCCGCGTTCGGTGGGGGCGTAGAAGGTCTGGGGCTGCATCTCTTCGGGCCAGTAATCGTCACCGGAAAAGCCGTCGGCCGCGTCATGATCATAGTGATAGCCCTTGCCGTAGCCCACGTCTTTCATGAGCTTGGTCGGGGCGTTCAGGATATTCTGCGGCGGCATGAGCGAGCCGGTGTCGCGGGCGGACCTCCAGGCGGATTTCATGGCACTGTAGGCGGCGTTGGATTTGGGCGCGGTGGCGCAATAGAGGCAGGCCTGGACGATGGCGAGTTCGCCTTCGGGCGAGCCGAGGAAGTCGTAGCTGTCCTTGGCGGCGAGGCACTGGACGAGCGCCTGCGGGTCGGCAAGGCCGATATCCTCCACGGCGAAGCGGACGAGGCGGCGCAGGACATAGAGCGGCTCCTCACCCGCGGTCAGCATGCGCGCCAGATAATAGAGCGCGGCCTGCGGATCGGAACCGCGCAGGGATTTGTGAAGGGCGGAGATGAGGTTGTAATGGCCCTCCCGATCCTTGTCATAGACCGCGACGCGGCGGTGGAGCAGGGCCGAAAGGCCCGCCGGATCGAGCGGCTGCGGAATGTCGATGGAATAGAGGGTCTCGACCTGATTGAGCAGGAAGCGTCCATCGCCGTCGGCGCTGGCGAGCAGGGCGTCCCTGGCGGCGGTGTCGAGCGGCAGGGCGCGTTCCATCACCGTTTCGGCGCGTTCCAGCAACTGTTCCAGCGCGGGCGCATCCAGGCGGCGCAGGATCAGCACCTGTGCGCGGGAGAGCAGTGCGGCGTTGAGTTCGAAGCTGGGATTTTCGGTGGTCGCGCCGACCAGGGTCACCGTGCCGTCCTCCACAAAGGGGAGGAAGCTGTCCTGCTGCGCCCGGTTGAAGCGGTGGATCTCATCCACGAAGAGCAGGGTTTTCTCGCCCCGCCGGGCATGTTCCTTCGCGGCGGCAAAGACCTTCTTGAGGTCGGCAACGCCGGAGAAGACGGCGGAGATCGGTTCGAAACGCATGCCGACGGCATCCGCCAGCAGGCGTGAGATGGTGGTCTTGCCCGTGCCCGGCGGGCCCCAGAGGATGATCGAGGAGAGGCGGCCGGCGGCGACCATGCGGCCGATCGCGCCCTCCGGCCCGGTCAGATGATCCTGGCCGACGACCTCCGCCAGGGTGCGGGGCCGCAGCTTGTCGGCCAGCGGCGCGTCGGCTGGAACAGGGGGGAGATCGTGGGGAGCGAAAAGATCGGCCATTGCCCCGGATATAGTCAGGCTTTTGCTTTCAGGGAACAGGGCTCGACCGGACCAGCGCGCCATGTTCGCGCTGGCGGATGATGCGCAGATAGGTGTCGACCAGCGCCTGGTTCACCTGATCCCAGCCATAATGTTCCGCCTGCGCCATGGCGGCGGCACCGGCGGCTGCGCGGGCAGCGGAATCGGTGCAATAGACGGTCAGCGCGTTGGCGAAGGCGGTGATGGCGCCCGGCCGGATCAGCCGGCCTGTGATCCCGTCCGCGACCAGGCTCTCGCTGCCGGTGGCGCGGGCGGCGACGGTGGGCAGGCCGCAGGCCATCGCCTCCAGCGTGACGTTGCCGAAGGTTTCCGTGACGCTGGGGTTGAACAGCATGTCCATGCCTGCGACGGCGCGGCCCAGGTCGGGGCCCTTCTGGAATCCGGTGAAGACGGCGTTCGGCAGGCGGTTCGCGAACCATTCCCGCGCCGGCCCTTCGCCGATTATCAGCACCTTGTGCCGCACATTCTTCGCCGCCAGATGATCGATCGTGTCGGAAAAGACGTCGAGGCCCTTTTCCATCACCAGGCGGCCGATGAAGCCGATCACCGGTTCATCGTCGGCGATGCCGAGCGACTGGCGCCAGGCCATGTCGCGGCGGCCGGGATGGAAGATTTCGCGGTCGATGCCGCGCGTCCAGATGCCGACATCATAGCTCATCCGCTGTTCGCGCAGGAGCTGCGCCATCGACTCGGACGGCGCGACGATGGCGTCGCAGCGGCGGTAGAAACGGCGAAGCAGCGATTCGATCACCGGCTCCAGAAAGGCGAGGCCATAATAGCGCGGATAGGTTTCAAAGCGCGTGTGGACGGAGGCGACCGCCGGCAGTCCGTGGCGGCGCGCCCAGGCGACGGCGCGATGGCCGAGCGGATCGGGGCTGGAGACGTGGACCAGGTTCGGACGAAAGGCCTTGAGGTCGCGGCGCACCGCGCCCGACATGCGGTAGGGAACCTGGTATTCGCGGCGGCCCGGAACCGGAAAGGACGGAGTGCTGACCAGATCGCCCGCCGGTTCGAAGGCCGGCGTATCGGTGGTGGGTGAATAGACGCGCACATTCGCTCCCTGCCGCAGCAGGTAGCCGACGAAGCGATTGAGCGCCTGGTTCGCGCCATCGCGCACATAGTTGTAATTGCCGCTGAAGAGTGCGACGCGAAGCCCCGTGACATCCATCCGCCGCCCTTAACCCAGGCAAGCGCAAAACCCAAGGGAACCAGCGCGGCATTCGGGATTTTTGCCTTTGCGGCAGCGATGACGGCCGGCGTGGTTGTTCCCCGAAGGAGAGATGCTTGATGACCGAAAGCTTTCGAAAAGGAGCGAGGGTCAAGTGGAATTGGGGGCAGGGCGTCGGCCGTGGGAGAATAGCGGAGCGGTTCGAGCGGCAGGTGGAGTGCCGGATAGAAGGCGCGGTCATCAGGCGTAACGGGTCCAGCCGCAATCCCGCCTATCTGGTGACCACCGACAGCGGTTCCGAAGTGCTGAAGCTGGGTTCGGAGCTTTCCCCCGGCTGAATCCTTTTTCCATCAGGCGGCCTTTTCCTCACGGTTGCTTCCGTGGCATGGGGAGGCATGACCGCTTCCTCCATGACTGTTGACGCGCTGCTGACGGGGATACCCGTTCCCTTCCGCGATGGCGATTACAGCGCGATCGCGAAGCAGCCGGTGTCGGGCGCGGTGCGGATCGGCTGGCTGGGCCTGGCGGGCGACAGCGTGGCCGACCCCGTGCATCATGGCGGGTGGGACAAGGCGATCCACCTTTATCCGCAGGACCATTATGGCTGGTGGCGCGAGCGCAAGCCCGGCCATCCCTTGCTGGAGAAGCCCGGCGCCTTTGGCGAGAATATCGCCTCCCACGGGATGACGGAGGAGGAGGTCTGCCTGGGTGACCGCTTTTCGCTGGGCAGCGCAGTGGTCGAGGTGAGCCATGGCCGGCAGCCCTGCTGGAAGCTCGACCATCGTTTCGGCGCGCGCGACGTCATGGCGACGATCGTGAAGACCGCCCGCTGCGGCATCTATTTCCGCGTGCTGCGGGAGGGAGAGGCGGAGGCCGGCGCGATGATGGAATTGCTGGAGCGGCCCCTGCCCCAATGGTCGATCGCACGAGTGTTCCGGCTGCTGATCGGGGGCGGGCACAAGGGTGAGCCGGACGCCGTGCGGGCGCTGGCGGACATGCCGGTGCTGGCCGAGGCATGGCGGGAACGGGCGCGGAAGCTGGCTTGATATGGGGGAGGCGGGATCGGGCGATTCACGACCTGCCTTCCGATCAAACGCAGGGTACCCCATGTCTGCCGTGCTCCTGCCTTCGCAGGAGCACGGTGGGGGCATAACAGCCTAGCGAAACACCACCGTCTTGCCGCCATTCTGCAGGACGCGGCGATCCGCCAGCCATGTCACGGCGCGGGCGAGCACCTGCGCTTCGATGTCGCGTCCGATGCGGATCATGTCCTCCGCCGTCGCGCGATGGTCCACGCGTTCCACCGCCTGTTCGATGATCGGCCCTTCGTCGAGGTCGGCGGTAACGAAATGGGCAGTGGCGCCGATCAGCTTCACGCCCCGCTCATGCGCGCGGTGATAGGGGCGCGCGCCCTTGAAACCGGGGAGGAAGCTGTGGTGGATGTTGACACAGCGCCCGGCGAGCCTTTCGACCAGTTCGCCCGAGAGCACCTGCATATAGCGGGCGAGAATCAGATATTCCGAGCGCGTCCGTTCGAACAGGTTGAACAGCGCCTCCTCCTGCGCGGCCTTGTCGCCATTTTGGGGCAGCTCATGATAGGGGATGCCGTGCCATTCGGTGATCCGGCGCATGTCGGGATGGTTGGACACCACGCCCATGATGTCGACCGCCAGTGTTCCCGTCTGCCATCGGTGCAGCAGGTCCGCCAGGCAGTGCGACCCCTTGGACACGGCGATCAGCATGCGCGGCTTTTCATCGGCGCTGGTCAACCGCCAGTCCATCGCGAAACGGGTACCGATATCGCCGAATTCGCCGCGCAGCCGGTCGGTGTCGCCCATGCGCTGGTCCGTCGCCTCGAACGCGACGCGCATGAAGAAGCGGCCTGCCTCCCGGTCGGCATATTGCTGGCTGTCGGTGATGAAGCCGCCACGTTCCGCCAGGAACTGGCTGACGGCCGCGACGATGCCGACCCGGTCGGCGCAGGCCAGGGTCAGCACCCAGGATGGGACAACCGGATCAGTCAACGTGCATCTCCCCGCAAATTCGGCGAACCCGTTGCCTCAAGCGCGCCCGCCGATCAACCCTGTTGCGGGCGTCCCTCGTCCGCCGCGCTGGTCATGGCGAAGATGCCGGTGGCGTTGCCGGTGTCGAAGGCAAGGTCCAGCCTGCCGGTTTCCGGATCGATGTCGCGGCTGATGAATTCGTAGAATGAGCCGGGAACGCGGCGCAGTTCGTTGCCGGCAAAGAGCCGTTCGACCGTGTCGGCGCGCAGGGCGGTCTGCCGCACCCGGCCGGTGATCGAGATCTCCAGACGCTCCTTGATCGGCCAGTCCTGCGTCTTCAGCCGTTCCGCCAAAGCGGCGACGTCCGCCACCCGGTCCGTCGCATGGTTGAAGGCATTGCCCTCCGTCGCGATCCAGCCCGCCTCATGAGATCGGGAGAGCAGCAGTTCATAATCCTCCATGCTTGGCGGCTGGTGCTGTCGGTCGAAGGCGGCCACGATCGCGGGCAGGGCGGCGGCCGCCTCCGCCCGCGTGACGGGGCGATTGTCCGCGAATTTTTCCAGCACGGCCTGCGCTTCCGGCGTCAGCGGATCGCGGGACGTGCCGAACACCCGCGCCGCGGCTTCGGCAAATTCCGGGTCGAAGCGGTCGGCATGCAGTTCCGACAGGAAGAATTGCGGGATCGATTCGGGCAGGTCGACATGGCGATAGGCCCGGCCCGTCATCCGCAGCCGGTCGAGCGGGTAGACCGCCGCCATCTCATAGCCCAGGGGCAGCAATATGCGGGTGAAGGCCTCCTCGCCCGGCGGCAATTGCCCGGTCGCACCCTCGACCAGCCTTACGGTGCGCAGCGCGCCATGGTCGAACACCACCCTGCCGCCGCGCGCCAGCCGGTCCGCGACATAGGCCGCCCCGCTCGGCACGCGCTGGAGAAGATCGTGGAACAGCGCGACGTTCATCGCCATGGCGAAGGCGGCGCGGGAAACATGGGGGCCGCTCTGTTCGGTCAGGCGGCTGTCCAGATCGAGCGCGGCCAGCGCCGCCCGGGCCGGTTCGGGGCCAAGAAACCCCTCGACCAGCGCATTGATCACCGACAGATTTTCCACCGACATGGGACGCTCCGTGCTGAGTTTCCATTATCGCATGGTTGAAATAAAATTCCAAGTCGTAGCAAGAATTACATCTTCTTTGGCATGCACTCCGCGCCGGCCGCCTTGATCGCGCTGCACAGCCGGGTGGCGTCCGCGCTGCTCGCCAGGGGGCCTGCCTGCAGGCGGGTCACGCCGCCGCTGGTCATGATATAGGGCTGATAGCCGGACAGGCCGCCCACCTTCGCGCTGAGTTGCGTCCAGAGCGTGCGGGCGCGCGCTTCCGCGCTGAAGGCGCCGATCTGCACGCGCCAGCCGCCGCTTGCGGGCTTGGGGAGAGCGGGCTTGGAGGCGGTCGGCCTGGCTTCCGGGGGCTTGGCTGCGGCTGTCTTCGCGGGTGCGGGCCGGGGGGCCGGTTCGGCCGTCCTGGGTGCGGACGAAGCGGAGGGCGGCAGTTGCGCGCTCCGCACCGGGGCGGGAGCTTCCCGCATGACCGGCGCGGGCCGGCGAGGCTCATCCGCCGCCAGGCTGCTGTTCTGCTGGCCGATGGAGCGGGTCATGGCGATGGCCTGGTCGCGCTGATCCTGCGGAATATATTTGTCCATCTGGCGGAGGCTGGCTGTTGCCTGGGCGAGGCCGGATTCGGACGCCCGCGTCATCAGCGCATAGGCGCGCACCCAGTTCTTCGCGGTCAGGTCTCCGTTGAACAGGGCCGTGCCGACGATATATTGCGCGCGCGGCTCGCCCCGCTCGGCGGCGCGCTGAAGATAGGGGAGGGCGCCAGCCCGGTCACCCTGCTGGAACATCAGCAGCCCCAGATTGTCCTCGGCCCGCGCATGGCCCTGCCTTGCGGCCTTGCCGTACCAGTCGATCGCGGCGGACGGATCGGTCTTCACTCCACGGCCCAGCTTGTAGGCCTGGCCCATGTTGAACTGCGCGTCGGGATCGCCGGACTGCGCCAGCGGCTGCCATATGGCGACGGCCTTGGCATAGTCGCCCTGCTGCCAGGCATCGACGCCTGCCTTGACGTCGGCCAGCGCAGGCTGCGCCAGGATCAACACCGCGCCGGCGGCCAGCACGCCACAGATCTGCTTCATGCTCATGCTCCCAAGGGTTCCTGCCCGGTCTATGCCACGGCAAGGTTAATAGCGACTTAGCATTAAGAACATCGCCTTTTTACCGGCTGTCAGGCTTCCACGCGGATTAACCAATTCTTAGGCGGGCCTGTGGCAATCCTGCCATGCATTGGTTTTCTGGGGGAAGTTGCGTGCGCATTTTGGCATTGGCATCGCAAAAGGGGGGATCTGGCAAGACGACCCTGTCAGGGCATCTGGCCGTTCAGGCGCAGATGGCTGGCGCTGGTCCGGTCGTGCTGATCGACATCGATCCGCAGGGTTCGCTGGCCGACTGGTGGAACGAGCGCGAGGCCGAATATCCCGCCTTTGCCCAGACCACGGTCGCGCGTCTGGCGGCGGATCTTGAAATCCTTCGCCAGCAGGGCTTCAAGCTGGCCGTCATCGATACGCCGCCGGCCATCACCATGGCGATCCAGAGCGTCATTTCCGTAGCCGAGCTGATTGTCGTTCCAACCCGTCCGAGCCCGCATGACCTGCGTGCCGTGGGCGCCACGGTGGACCTGTGCGAAAGGGCGGGAAAGCCCCTGATCTTCGTGGTCAACGCCGCCACGCCCAAGGCGCGCATCACATCCGAAGCGGCAGTCGCGCTGTCGCAGCACGGCACCGTCGCGCCGGTCACGCTGCACCACCGCACGGATTTCGCCGCATCGATGATCGATGGCCGCACGGTGATGGAGGTCGATCCCAATGGTCGATCCGCCGGCGAAGTCGCGCAGCTTTGGACCTATGTGTCCGACCGGCTGGAAAAGAATTTCCGTCGCACCGTCTTTTCCGTTCCGCACAATGCGGTCGGCGCGGCGGGGACGGCCCGTCCGACAAGCGGTGGCTTCGGCCGCCGGGTCTCGCAATAAGGGAAGGGGAGCATCATGGTCGAACCGAAACCTCTCGCTTCGCTGACTTCCGGCCTGCTGGCGCGCAAGGGCGCCGCCTCGCCCGCCATGCGCCGCCCCGTCTTCGGCATGACCGCCGGAGCGACGGCGCTGCAGGAGGATCTGGGCTGGAACGACATGGGCTTTGACGTGACGCAGCCGGAACCGGCGCCGTCCGAAGCCCGCTCCGTTGCCGGCTTGACGCCCATGACGGCGGTTCCCGCCGTAGCGCCGGTGCCCGCCGTGGTCACCGAACGCGAGGAACTGGCCGAACGCATTGCCGAAGCGGCTGTGCCCGCCAAGGTCGAAAAGGCCGGGAAAAAGCCCCGCGCCTCCGCCGTGGCGAAGGGGCGCAAGGCCGCCTTCACCCTGCGGCTGGATGCCGACCGCCATCTGAAGCTGCGTCTGGCCAGTGCCATTGTCGGCCGGTCCGCGCAGCAGATGGTGACCGAAGCACTGGACGCTTATCTTGGCAGCCTGCCGGACGTCGACCGGCTGGCCCAGCAACTGCCGCGCGCCCGCGGCGACAATTAAGGGTTGGGAAGCGATGAAGCGCAACGCCTTCGCCAAAGCAGCGGTCGCGTCGATGATGATCGGCACGACCATGGTGGGATGCACCGGGGCGGCGTTCCGCACCGCCGCGGTCGCGCCGCAACAGCCCGACCGTCTTGCGGCCGGCGTCGAGAAGGCGCTGGCGGATCGCGACGGCGCCCGCGCGGTCGACCTGGCCGAGGCGGCCGTGCAGGCGGCGCCGCAGGATGCCCGCTACCGCCAGTTGCTGGGTCGCGCCTATGTCGCTGACGGTCGCTTCGCATCGGCGGAAACCGCTCTGTCTGACGCGATGACGCTGGGCAATGGCGATGCGCGGACCATCATCACCCTTGCGCTGGTGCAGGTAGGGCTGGGCAAGGATCGCGCCGCGCGCGATCTGCTCGCAAGCCATGCCGACGTCCTGCCCGCCGCCGATTATGGCCTGGCCATGGCGATGGCGGGCGACGCGCCGGAGGGCGTGCGCATCCTGTCCGAGATGATCCATGATCCGTCGGCCAATGCCCGCACCCGCCAGAACCTGGCCTATGCCTATGCGCTGGCCGGACGATGGAAGGATGCGCGCATGATGGCGGGCTTCGACCTTGATCCGCTTGCCGCCAACCAGCGCATCACCCAATGGGCGCAGACCGCCGCGCCGGGCCTTTCGCAACAGCGGGTCGCCGCCCTGATGGGCGTGACGATCGACGGCGCGGACGCCGGGCAGCCGGTTGCCCTTGCGCTGGCGGCGCCGGTGTCGGCACCCGTTGAGTCGTCGCCAGTCCAGTCCGCCGAAGTCCGGTCCGCCGAAGCCGCTCCGGCCGAGCAGGCCGTCGAGGTCGCGCCAGTCGAAATCGCCGCCGCCGATCCGGCACCCGCACCTTCCCCGGTTATATCCGAGGCGCCGGCACCGATGATCCAGGCGATCGCCGCACCGGTTCGCGAGGTTTCGCGTGGGATGGCGCCCGTCCGTGCCACGGCGGCCGCACGGTTCCAGCAGGCTGCCTTCCGCTTCAGCGGAAAGGACGATGGTCATTGGGTGGTCCAGCTTGGCGCCTATGACAATGCGGCCATTGCCAAGGAAAAATGGTTCTCCATGGCTCGCCGCAACGGCGTGCTGGCGAATTTGCCGGTCGTTACCAGCCAGATCACGGTGAACGGCGCCACTTTCGCGCGGTTGGCGGTCGGCGGTTTCGACGCACGTGCCGAGGCGGTTGCGCTTTGCCGCGCGATCCAGGCGCGTCGTGGCCAGTGCTTCGTGCGCGAAAATGTGGCCGACGCAACGCCGCAGCGCTGGGCGTTGGCGACCAGGGGCCGCCAATACGCGTCACGCTGAAAAAAAGTCGGCGACCAAAGGGATATGATTTGCGGGCGGCACCCATGGTGTCCGCCCGCAAATCTTTTCAGGAGACCGGTTTGATGCCGAAAATTCTCTCGGCATTTCGATAGGCGATCCGCTCCAGCTTGTCGGGAGGAAGGGGGGCGGAGCGGATGAACGAAACCGCCGGTTCCGTTCGTTCATAGGGGTAGTCGATTGCGAACATGATGTTGTCCGCGCCGACGACCTCCTCCGCGAAGGCCAGGGCCTGGTGCCAGTTCACACCGCTGGTGGTGATCGAGATATTGGACCTGAAATATTCGCTGGGCATTTTCCTGAGCACCGGCCGGAGCGGCGGTTTGGCCAGCGTCACCATATTATGGTGCATATGGTCGATGCGGTAGAACCAGTAAGGCAATCCCTCGCCCATATGGCCTATCACGACCTTGAGGTCGGGATAGGCGTCGAACAGGCCGCTGGAGATCAGGCGGATCACATGAAGCCCGGTTTCCGCGCCATATCCGTAGATCGCGCCCCACAGATTATAATCGCGAAACAGCGGCGCCATGGTCGGATTGGGCGTGCGCGGGTGGATGTAGACCGGGGCGCCGGTTTCGGCCGCGGCTTCGAACAACGGCCAATATTTGCGGTCGTCCAGATATTCGCCGCGCGTGTGGGAATTGATGATGATGCCGTTCAGCCCCAGTTCGCGCCGGGCGCGGCGGATTTCCATGATCGCGCCCGGAACGTCCTGGGGAGGCACGGAGGCAAGCGCCGCATATCTGCGGGGCTGGTCCGCGACGATCCGCGCCAGCCGGTCATTGGTCAGCCGCGCGAGCCGAAGCGCGGAAGCATTGTCGAACGATTGCACGCCCGGCGCGGTCAGGCTGAGCACGTGCATGTCCACGGCATTTTCGTCCATTGCCGCTTGGCGAAGCTGCATGTCCAGGAGGCGCGCATGAATGTCCCCGATATGCGCAAGCATCTGGAAGGCGCGGACCTCATCCTCCTCCAGCCCGCGCGCCGGCAGTGCCGCCATCGCCTCCATCCACTCCGGGCAGGCCCAGGCCTCTTCGACGGCGATCAGGCGCAGGGGGGAGGGGGGTGCGGCGGCGGCGCGTGTGGCCAATGCCCCCGCCACGGTCGCGCCGCCAGCCGCTAGCAGGGCGCGACGATCCATGCTGACGCCTGGGAAAGTCGGTCCGGTCCCTGCCATGATGTCCTCCATTTGCTGACCTGTATATTGCTGGCCCGGTCTATGCCGGTTGTTCCGCCAGTCTGCTGTTGCGAACCCGTTGGCTTCATGCCGAGAGAAGCGCGCGGGACGGGGGTGCCAACCCGCCCCGCGACGCGATCAGAAGCGTACCGTACCGCGGATGCCATAGGTGCGCGGTGGACGGATCTGATTGTAGATCACGCCCGACTTGGCGGGGCTCTGGACCGAATTGGCGAATACCAGCTTATTTTCGATATTGTTCACGAACGCGGTCACCGCCAGCTTGCCCGAAGCCGTTTCATAGGTGAGGCGCGCGTTGGACATCATGTAGCTGCCCTGCCGGCCCAGCGACAGATAATCCAGCGACAGATAGCGCGAGCTTTCGATGCGGGTGTCGACGCCCGCCCTGATCCGGCCGGTGCCGCCAAGGTCGAAACTATGTTCATAGCCGGCGTTCACCACCCATTTCGGCGCATTCACCAGCGGACGGCCGGAGCAATCGACATTGTAGATGCGCGCGGCGGGCGAGGCTCCTGTCAGCGATGATGGCGTCACCGCGCAACCGATCACCGGCGCGGGGCCGCTGGTGGAATAGGCCTGATAGTTGAGGTCGTCATATTTGGTGTGGAGATACTGGACATTGAGCGACAGGACGCCGTCGCGCATGACCTTCCACAGCATTTCCAGTTCCGCGCCATAGAGGGTCGCGGCGCCCGCATTCTCCGTCGCGAAAACAGGGCCATATATCGGGCCGCCCGGCGTCATGGCGACCTGGACCGGCGCCAGATGCGAAATCTGCTGGTCCTTGTAATCCCAGTAGAAGGCCTCGACATTGAGTTGCAGCCGATTGTCCAGGAACCGGTTCTTGCTGCCGATGGTGTAGGCGGTCAGCCGTTCGGGGCGGGAAAAATTCTGCCCCAGCGCAGAGAAAAGCACGCCTGATTTGAAGCCCGTGGAGACGGTCGCGTAAAGCAGCGAGCGGTCGGCGACGTCATATTCGACGCCCGCCTTCCATGTCACCTTGCTGAAATTCACGTCGGAAGTGGCGTCGGTGCGCAGGTCGAGGATGATTGGCGTGAAGTTGGGGAAGGCGGGCGGCACGAAGCCGACAAAGGGATAGGTGTGCGCTTCCGTATCCTGCTTCTTGTTGTCATGGGTATAGCGCAAGCCGCCGGTCAGGCGGAAACGGTCGGTCAGCGAATAGGTCGCCTCGCCGAATACCGCATAGCTGTTTGTTTCCAGTTCCGAGTTGATGCGCGTGCCGTTGCTGCCCTGGTCGAAGAACTGGCGCGCCGACACGTCCTCCACGAAATAATAGGAGCCGAGCACCCATTTCAGCCTGTCGCTCTGATTGGCGAGGCGGGTTTCCAGCGACATCTGGTCCGATTTCTCGGTCACGTCGATAAGGAAGCTGGAAGCGTAGCCGAGGAAATCCAGATTTGTCCTGCGCCAGGCAGGAATGACCGTCAGTTCCGCAAAGCCCAGATCGGCGTTGAGGGTCGCGATCGCGCCATAATATTCATTGTCCTGATAGCCATCGTCGCGGGCGATGATCTGAGGCACTGGAAGTGTGGGCGGGCTCGCCAGATAGGCGGCGATCACGGCCGGGTCGCTTGGGCCCAGCCGCTTCTTGCCGGCCAGCAGAGGCATGATCGTGCCGCCCGATCCCATGCCGCCGACATGGCCATAATCGACCATCAGATTGGCATTGAACCCGCCGCCCGTATCGAAGCGCAACTGGCCGCGCAGCGCCCATGTGTCCTCGTCGTCATAACCGTCGCTCATATAGCCGTCATGCCTGGCGCGCTGGCCCGAAATGCGCAGGGCGGCCTGGTCGCCCAGCGGCAGGTTGATGGCGCCGGAGGTCTTGAAGGTGTCGTAATTGCCATATTCGCCGGTCAGGAAGCCGGAGCTTTCCCCCAGCTTCGGCTTGGCGGTGATGACGTTGACGGCGCCGCCCGATGCGTTGCGGCCATAGAGCGTGCCCTGCGGCCCTTTCAGCACCTCCAACCGCTCCAGGTCATAGAAGAGGGCGGCCGGTGCCGCCGGACGGGACAGATAGACGCCGTCGAGGTTGAAGGCGACACCTTGTTCGGCAAAGGCGTTCGCCCCGAAGGTGCCGATGCCGCGAAGGTAGATCTGGGTAAAGGAGGAAGCCGGCGCCACTTGCAGCGCGGGCACGAGGCGGGTCAGGTCATCGGCCCGCGTGACGCTCTGGTTGACCAGCACATCGCCGTTCACGGCGCTGACCGCAAGGGCGGCGCGCTGGAGATTTTCCTCGCGGCGCTGCGCGGTGACGATGATATCGGAAAGGCCGTTGCCGGAGGCGGCAGGATCAGGCCGGGCATCGCTTCCTTCCTGCGCGACAACCGGACTTGCCAGCGCCAGCGCGGTGATTGCGACTGATGAGCGGAACAAGGTTCTGCACAGCATTTCTCTCTCCCCAGATGTTCTTGACTATCGTTATTTTCATCCTTGCAGGGGAGTTGTCATAATGGAAATGATTAGTTTTTATTGTTATGTAACAAATTTGGTTATGGATAAAATGGAGCGACAATGCGGTACAAGGGTCTGGATCTGAACCTTCTGGTCTGCCTCAACGCGTTGCTGGAGGCGCAGAGCGTCACGCGCGCGGCCGAGCAGCTCAATCTCAGCCAGCCTGCCATCAGCGCAGCCCTGTCCCGGCTCAGGGCGTTCTTCGGTGATCCGCTGCTGGTTCCGCATGGCAAGCGGATGTTGCCGACGCCGCATGCGATGCGGCTGCTGCCGGCGATCACGGCTTTGCTGGGCGACGTCGATTCGCTCATCAGTACGTCCCCCTATTTCGATCCGGCCACGAGCAACAGGACGTTCAAGCTTTGCGTGTCGGACTTTCTGTCCAGCGTGCTGATCGCGCCGCTGCTGCCGAAGATGGAATTGGTGGCGCCCAATTTGCGGATACAACTCGTGCCCCTGAGTGACGAGGCCACGGCGGAGCTCGACCGGGGCGAGACCGACATGCTGCTGGCGCCTGAAATCTATATCAGCGAGGATCATCCCGCCGAACTGGTGTTCGAGGAAGAACATGTCGTTGCCGGCTGGAATGAAAACCCGATGTTCGCAGGCGCGATCGACATGGACCAGTTTCAGGCCGCCGGCCATGTCGCCGTGGAGATCGGGCGCGTCAACCGCGCGTCCTTTGCCGAATCCTTCATGCGGTCGCGAGGAATAGAGCGGCGGATCGAGATTCGCGTTTCCTCCTTCACCCTCATTCCTGAATTTCTGGTCGGAACGGCTCGTCTGGCTGTCATGCATCGACGATTGGCGGAGAGGGCTTCGCTCCATTATCCGATCAAATCGGCGCCGCTGCCGTTCGACATGCCGGGCATGCGGGAAATGGTGCAATATCACAGGGCGCGGGCTGACGATGCGGGTCTGCGCTGGTTGATCGGGACGCTGATGGAGGCTGCCCCTCAAAATCCATGAAATCGATAAAAGACTATAAAAAGAATTATTTTTGAGGATGATCCGTTTCCGGCTAGTTTTTGGGCAATAGAAAAGACGGCGTGCGGCAGTGACCTGGAAGAAGGTCTGCCTGCGGGGAGGGATGCGGCGGTGGCGGCATCGGTCCGTGCGACGCCTTCACGGAGAGCCTGGAATGCAAAAATTGATCATGCTGATCGTCGGAGCGGGCATTGGCGGCCTGTCCGCCGCGATTGCGGCACGCCGCGCCGGCCATGACGTGCTGGTGATCGAGCGCGATCCTGAATGGTCGGTCTATGGCGTCGGCATCATCCAGCAATCCAATGTCCTGCGGGCCATGGATCAGCTTGGCGTGCTGGAGAATTTCCTTGATGCGGCCTGCGGTTTCGACGCCGTCGAGGTTTTTGCCCCTGACGGAGCTCGGGTGGCGCGTATTCCGTCGCCCCGGCTGGTCGAGGGCAAGCCGGCGAATGTCGGGATTGGCCGGCGCGCCCTGCAGAGCGTGCTGGGGAACTGCGCCAAGGGGCTGGGTGCGCAAATCCGGCTCGGCGTGACAGTGGAGAGCCTCTCGGATGATGGTGCGCAAGTCCATGTGACCTTTTCCGATGGTTCGGCGGGCGCATTCGACCTGGTGATCGGCGCGGACGGCGTCTATTCGCAGGTCCGCGACCTCATCCTGCCCGACGCGGAGCGCCCGGTGTTCACCGGGCAGGCGGTATGGCGATATAATCTGCCGCGCGATACCGATCTGGATGCGTTGCGGGCCTATAACGGCCCTATCGGGGTGGGACTGGTGCCGATCGGGCCGGAACTCATGTATATGTATGTCACCACGCCCGAGCCGGACAATCCGCGCTATCCGCGCCAGGGGCTGGCGGCGGCGATGCGCGGCAAGCTCGCCAATTGCGCGCCGGCGATCCGCGCACTGGCCCAACAGATCACCGACGATGATGGCGTCGTTTACCGCCCGCTTGAAGGCATGATGGTTCATGGTCCGTGGAGCAGGGGACGCGTGGGTTTGCTGGGCGATGCGGTCCATGCCACGACGCCGCATCTGGGGCAGGGGGCGGGCATGGCGATCGAGGATGCGATCGTCATCGTCGACGAGCTTGGGAAGCACGACAATGTCGAGGCGGCCTTGAAGGCCTATCGCGATCGCCGCCATGAGCGTTGCCGTTATATCGTCGAGAGCAGCCTGGCCATCTGTTACGGCCAGTTGGGCAAGGGCCCGCTGGTGGACAACCACAAGGCGACGGCGGAAATGTTCGCCGTCGTATCCCAGCCGCTGTGAAATCCCTCATGCAACAAGGAAGCCGGCAATGAGCCGCGTCACTGAAATCCGCTATATTGGTTATGGCGTCACCGATATCGAGGCCGAACGCCGCTATTATGGCGAAGTCTTCGGGCTTGATCCCGTTCCCTCCGACGATGGCCTTGCCTGGTTCAAGGCGCCCGGCCATGGCGAGCATCATGTCGTGCGGCTGCGGCAATCCGATGAAAACCGGGTGGATGTCATCGCCCTCGCCGCGGAGAGTCGTGCCGATGTCGATGCCCTGTGCGGCAAGGTGGCGGCGGCGGGCGCGAAGATCGTGCATGAACCGCGCGACCTGACGACGCCGGGCGGCGGCTATGGCTTTCGCTTCTTCTCGCCCGACGGCCTTCAGTTCGAGATTTCGAGCGATGTCGAAACCGGGCCGAAGCGCGAACTGGCGCGCTGGGAAGGGTTGCCGGTCAAGATCAGCCATATCGTGCTGCATTCGCCGGACCATCCGGCGCTGGTCAAATTCTTCACCGACGTGCTGGGCTTCAAAATCTCCGACTGGCTGGGCGATTTCATGTGTTTCCTGCGCTGCAATTCGGCGCACCACCGCATCGCCATTCTTCCGGGGCCGCCGTGCCTCAACCATGTGGCCTATGACATGCTTTCGGTCGACGACATGATGCGCGGCGCGCATCGGTTGAAGCTGAAGAATGTCGACATCGGCTGGGGTCCGGGGCGGCACACGGCCGGCAACAACACGTTCAGCTATTTCGTGACGCCGAACGGTTTTGTCACGGAATATACGTCGGAGCTGGAAGAAGTGGATTTCGAGGCGCGGGAGCCGACCGTCTACACGCCCGCGCCGATGGTCATGGACCAATGGGGGATCGGCACCGGCGGGCCGCAGACCCTGCCGCATCCTACGCCCAATCCGGGGCTGTTCGTGGCGGTGGAGGCCTGATCGCATGGCTCTGTTCGAATATTTCCCCAACTATATCTGGAACCTGTCGGTTGCCATCGCGATGGAGAGCGGCGGCCAGATCGGCGAGATCGTGGACATGTGCCAGCCGATCCGGGACGCGGCCGCAAGCGGCGCGGATGCAGGGACGCCGCAGTTCATGGCGCAATGGGCGGCGATGGGCGACAAGCTGATTGACCTCGCCGCCGAGGACGAGGCGAAGGGACGGGCTTTTTCGGCGTCGAACAAGCTGGAACGCGCCGCGCTCTACCTCCTGAATGCGGAGCGGATGCAGGGCCATGGTCATCCGGGACGCCAGGCCACCTATGCCAAGGCGCGGGAGACCTTCGACCGCTCGACGGTCCTGGGCAGGATCAACCGGGAACGGGTGGACATTCCGCTGGAGAGGGGAACCATGCCCGCACTCTACACCCGCGCGCCGGGGGATGGGCCGCATCCGGTGGTCGTCTATTGCAACGGCCTCGATAGCTGCAAGGAACTGCTTTACTGGTCGCGCCTGCCGGAGGCTCTCGCCCGGCGGGGGATTTCGACGCTCTGCGTCGACCAGCCGGGCAGCGGCGAGGCGCTTCGCCTGCAGAATCTTCCCGTCGATCCGCATAGCGAAAGCTGGGCGAGCAGGGCGGTGGACTGGCTGGAGCAGCAGCCCGACGTCGATCCCAGGCGCATCGGCATGACCGGCATTTCGCTGGGCGGCCATTTCGCGCCCCGCGCGGTCGCCTATGAACCCCGCTTCGCCTCCGGCGCGGTCTGGGGCGCCAACCACAATTGGCGCGAGGTGCAGGACAAGCGGATGAAGCGCGAGGGTGAGAACCCGGTGCCGCATTATTGGGCGCATGTCATGTGGGCATTCGGCGCGAAGGACATGGACGAATTTCTGGAAAAGTCGCGGGGCATGAACCTCAACGGCCATATGGACCGCATCAAGGTGCCCTTCCTCGTCACCCATGGCGCGCAGGACCGGCAGATCAGCGTCAGCTATGCCGACGATCTCTATGAGCAGCTCGTGAACTCCCCCCGGCGCGAGAAGGTGATCTTCACCGCGCGCGAGGGCGGGGTGGAGCATGTCGGCGCGGACAATATGAGCTATGGCCGTGATTGCATTGCCGACTGGTTTGCCGAAACGCTGGGAGGACATACGGCATGACGCGCCGCTTCGTCGATCTGTCGATCACATTGTGCAATGAGGTGGTGAGCGATCCGCCGTTCCTGCGACCGGAGATCACCTATCAGAAGCATGGCGAAACCATGCAGGAGCTTGGCTTTTTCTTTCCGGGCGTGACGGCGGAGCAAACGCCGGGGGGCGAGGGTTTTGCGGCGGTGGAATCAGTCAGGCTGACCACCCATAACGGCACCCATCTTGATGCGCCCTGGCATTTCCATCCGACGCAGGATGGCGGCAAACCGGCCTTGACCATCGACGAGGTGCCGCTGGAATGGTGTTTCCAGCCAGGGGTCAAGCTGGACTTTCGTCATTTTCCCGATGGTTATGTGGTCACGGCGGCGGATGTCGAGGCGGAGCTCAAGCGCATCGGACATGAGCTGAAGCCGCTGGAAATCGTGATGGTCAACACGGCTGCGGGCAAGGCGCTGGGCGATCCGGACTATGTCAGCCGGGGCTGCGGCATGGGCTATGAGGCCACCATCTACCTGACCAGCCGGGGCGTGCGGGTGACAGGGACCGACGCATGGTCGTGGGACGCGCCCTTCGTCCACACGGCGGAAAAGGTGAAGGAAACCGGCGATACCTCGCTGATCTGGGAAGGGCACAAGGCGGGCCGCGACATCGGCTATTGCCACCTTGAAAAGCTGCACAATCTGGAGGTGTTGCCGCCCGATGGCTTCACCGTCAGCTGCTTCCCGCACAAGATCAAGGGCGCCTCGGCCGGCTGGACCCGCGCCGTCGCCATTTTCGAGGAGTGAAGGCCATGGCCGAGTATCTGCGCAACGTCTGGTACATGGCCGGATGGAGCGAGGAACTTGGTCCCGGCCAGGTGATCAGCCGCCGCATCCGTGACCGCCGGATTGCCCTGTTCCGGACGGATGCGGGCGCCGTCAGCGCGGTGGCGGACCGGTGTCCCCATCGTTTTGCGCCATTGAGCCTGGGAGAGGTGCACGGCGACGCGCTGGTTTGCCCCTATCACGGCCTGACCTTCAATGGATCGGGCGGCTGCGTCCGCAACCCCTTTTCGGAGAATATTCCGGCAGCCGCCCGCATCGACGCGTGGCTGTGCGCCGAACGTCATGGCGCGATCTGGCTATGGGGTGGCGAGCCGCAATCCGCCGATCCCGCGATGATACCGGACCTTGGCCTGGTCGAGGACAGCGACACCGTGCGCGTCGTGCGCGGCTATACGCTGCTGGAGGCGCCCTATGAGTTCGGCACCGACAATCTGATGGACCTTTCGCATATCGAGTTCGTGCACAAGGGGTCCTTTGCCGGGGGTGGCGTCATATTTGCC
This sequence comes from Sphingobium sp. LMA1-1-1.1, assembly GCF_040676365.1. Classification (NCBI taxonomy): domain Bacteria; kingdom Pseudomonadati; phylum Pseudomonadota; class Alphaproteobacteria; order Sphingomonadales; family Sphingobiaceae; genus Sphingobium; species Sphingobium sp. LMA1-1-1.1. The sequence goes on along the minus strand of NZ_JBEGHS010000001.1, from coordinate 727,831 downwards.
GGCCGTCACGAGGTGATCGACGAAGGCGACACGCTGCGATCCAACTGGTGGATGCCCGGCGTGCCCGCCCCGAGCCACACGATGGGCATCTATCCCCCCGACATGATTACCGACCACTGGCTGGAGATGCGGTGGAACGCGCCCGCGACGATGCTGCTGGAGATCGGCTCCTGTCCGTCGGGCGGGCTGCGCGAGACGGGGGTGGTTGCGCACCAGGCGCATGTGCTGACGCCTGCGAGCGCGACGACGGCGCATTATTTCTGGGCCTCCGCGCGCGCGCATGATCTGGACTCGCCGGAGACGGACGCGTTTCTCAAGGCGCTTTTCGCCCAGGCATTTGATGAGGAGGACAAGCCGATCATCAAGGCCGCCTACGAGAATCTGGAGGGTGAGGATTTCTGGACGGCAAAGCCGCTTTCGCTGGGCATAGACTCCGGCGGGACGCGGGCGCGCCGGAAGCTGCAAATGATGATCAAGGGGGAACAGTCCGCATGAGGGTTGCAACGCGGGCCAACGGTCAGGCGGATGGCGAACTTGTGGTGATATCGGCCGGTGGCGATCGCCTGCTGCCGGTTGGTGGGCGCTTTGCGAGCCTCCTTGCGGCGATGGAGCATTGGGGGGAGGCCGAACGGGCGATGCGGGGGCTGGCGGCCCGGCTGGAAGCGGGGGAGGGAGAGGCGCTGGATCCCGCAGCGCTGCTGGCTCCCCTGCCGCGTTCCTGGCAATGGCTCGATGGATCGGCGTTTCCGCAGCATGGCGAGCTTATGCAGCGCGCCTTCGACCTGCCGCCGATCGAGACCGACCGGCCGCTGATGTATCAGGGCCTGTCCGACCGTTTCCTGCCGGGCCACGCCGATGTGCCCTTGCCCAGCGAGGCGGATGGCATCGATTTCGAGGGCGAGTTCGGCGTCATCACCGATGCGGTGCCGATGGGCATCACCGCGCAGGAGGCGATGAAGCATATAAGGCTCGTCATCCTCATCAATGACTGGTCGCTGCGGGCCATCGCGCCTGTCGAGATGAAGACCGGCTTTGGCTGGGTACAGGCCAAGCCCGCCTGTTCCGCCGCTCCCTTTGCCGTCACGCCGGATGAACTGGGCGACGCGTGGAAGGACGGGAGGGTGCACCTGCCGCTGGAGGTCCATGTCAACGGCCAGTGGTTCGGCAATCCCGACGGGGGCGAGATGGCCTTTGGTTTCCATGAACTTGTTGCCCATGCCGCGCGGACCCGAGATCTCGTCGCGGGGACCATCATTGGTTCCGGCACTGTTTCCAATGCCAGTTATGACAGGGTTGGTTCGGCCTGCATTTCCGAACGCCGCGCCATTGAAATGATCGCTTCTGGCGCCCCTGCGACGTCTTTCCTGCGGTTCGGCGATCGCGTGCAGATGCAGGCGGTCGGCGACCATTTCGGGGCGGTCGACCAGAAGGTGGTGCGCGCCCTGCCGGCGGATCAGCGCGGCTGAACGGAGGCTGTCGGGGGCGGGATGACGATCCGCCGGGCTACGGCTTCGGCACCGGAAGGAAAGTGGCTCCCCGAGTAGGATTCGAACCTACGGCCATTCGATTAACAGTCGAATGCTCTACCGCTGAGCTATCGGGGAGCAACCCGACTTTCGCCGGGCAGGCCGCGCATATGCAGCGGCTTTCGTGAAATGGCAAGGGTGGCAAAAGCCGTCCGCCCGAAAAAATGGACCGGTGGCTTGATGTACCGTGAAGAGGGGCGGCCAGCCTGTCGGCCTGTCGGATCATGGTGGATTTTCCGGCTCGATCGCCGGTTGAAAAGTGGCTCCCCGAGTAGGATTCGAACCTACGGCCATTCGATTAACAGTCGAATGCTCTACCGCTGAGCTATCGGGGAGCAACCCGGCCTTCGCCGGGCAGGCCGCGCCTATAGCAGCGGCTTTCCCGCAATGGCAAGCGGCAAATGACGGAATTTTTACGCGATGAACTGTTCGGCCGCGATCCGGTCGTCCAGCGTATGTTCCGGGTCGAACAGCAGGGTCAGCGGCGTCGCGCGATCGATCTTCACCTCCACCTGCGCCACGTCGCGAACCTCGCGCTGATCGGCGACGGCGCTGACCGGCCGCTTCACCGGATCGAGCACGGTGAACTGGATCGCGGTATTTTCAGGCAGGATCGCGCCGCGCCAGCGCCGGGGGCGAAAGGGGCTGATCGGCGTCAGCGCCACCAGCGCCGATCCCAGCGGCAGGATGGGCCCATGGGCGGAAAGATTATAGGCCGTCGATCCGGCCGGCGTAGCAACCAGCACGCCGTCGCACACCAGTTCGGGCAGGACGGTGCGATCGTTGACCTTGACCTCCAGCTTGGCGGTCTGGCGCGTTTCGCGCAGCAGGGACACTTCGTTGATCGCGGGTATGGAAAAGCGCTCTCCATCCACCGTGTCGACGATCATGCGGAGGGGATTGACCTTGAACGGCTTCGCCGCCTCGATCCGCTGTTCCAGCCGTTCGAGCCGCCATTCGTTCATCAGGAAGCCGACCGTGCCGAGATTCATGCCGAAGACCGGCAGGATGTGCCGCCCCTCCAGCATGGAGTGCAGCGTCTGGAGCATGTAGCCGTCGCCGCCGAGCGCGATGATCATGTCCGCCTGCTCGACCGGGACGAAATCATAAGCGGCGCGCAACCTTTCCTCCGCCGCCTTGGCTGCTGGACTGGAGGAGGCGACCAGGGCGCGCCGGACCTCTTCGGTCATCCGCCGGTCACGCTCATATGTCTTCGCACCGCCGGCGCAGCACCAGCGCCGATGCGGAAATCATGCGCCGCCGGCTTCAGGCGAAGGGCGCGGTCGATCAGCGGCTCGACCGCCGGCAGTCCGCCCTGCCGGAAGGCCGATTTCAGGTCGACATGATCTTCATGGCCCAGGCACATGAAGATCTTGCCCTCGCAGGTCATGCGCATGCGATTGCAATCGGCGCAGAAATTATGAGTGAGCGGCGTGATCAGCCCCAGCCTTGCCTTCAGCCCCTCCACAGCATGGTAGCGGGCCGGACCGCCGGTGCGATGCGGTATCGGCGTCAGGGCATGATGCTGGCGGATCGAGTCGGCCACCTCCGTCAGGGGCAGATAATGATCGGTGCGGTCTTCCCCGGTTTCGCCGAGCGGCATCGTTTCGATCAGCGTCAGGTCGAAGCCCTGTTCGTCGCACCAATGCAGCATCGGGAGGATTTCATCCTCATTGAGGCCCTTGAGCGCGACCATGTTGATCTTGATCGCCAGCCCGGCCGCCCGCGCGGCTTCCAGTCCTTCGAACACGAGCCGGATGTCGCCATTGCGGGTGACATGGGCGAAGCGCGAAGGGTCGCGGCTGTCCAGGCTGACGTTGATCCGCCTGACGCCCGCTTGGGCCAGCGCCTCGGCATGCTGCGCGAGCCGCGTGCCGTTGGTGGTGAGCGTCAGTTCGTCCAGACCCTCGCCCACATGGCGGCCGATGCGGCGGACAAGGTCGACAATGTCCCGGCGCACCAGCGGTTCGCCGCCGGTCAGCCGAATCCTGCGAACGCCCCGCGAGATGAAGAGGTCGGCCAGCAGCCCGATCTCCTCCAGCGTCAGCACCTGGTCCTTGGGAAGGAAGGTCATCCGTTCCGACATGCAGTAGCGGCAGCGCAGGTCGCAGCGATCCGTCACCGAAATCCGCAAATAGCTGATCCGGCGGCCAAGTGCATCGGTCAGAGCCGCACGCGTAAGATCAGTCGTCTTCATATATGCAAGTTAGGCGATGGACCTGCCCCGTGCAAGCGTCACTGGTTGCGGGAGCGTAAACAGGTCGCTAACCGATAGAGCATAGGGAAGAGCTGGTGGATCGTCCCAAGGAGCAAGATGTGAGCGGCGAGACCGCACTGGACGGACAGCGCAGCCTCTACATTCTCTCGCCGGGCGACCGCGATGGACTGTCGCAGCTCGCGCAGTCGGCCGGCTGGCGCGTGATCGCAGCGCGGCGCGCCACCGATGCGGCGCAGCGTTTCCTGCACAGCGATGCCCGCATAGCGCTGACCGACATGCGTGGCGCGCGGGACGGCGACCTTCGCCTGATCGCGTCGCTGGTGCCGGCGGTGGACGCGGGCGGGGGTGCGTTGGTCGTGTTGGTGGACGCGCATGACCTTCCCGCCGTGCCGGCCATGCTGGAGGCGGGGGCGACGCATTATCTCGCGGCCCCCTTCACGCCTGCCGAACTGGGCGCGACGCTGGCTTCGGCGCAGCGCCTGGTCGACCGGCTCGTCGGCGGCACCACCCATAGCCGGCGGGCGCAACGCATCCGGCGCGGCGACGCCCTGTTCTGGGAGCGGGATGGGAACCGGATCCGCCTCAGCGACAATCTCGCCCGCCATCTTGGCGTCGAGGGGCAGAGCGTCGATCCGGCGGGCTTTATCCGGTGCCTGCCCCGGTCGGAACGCCGGTCCGTGATCGCGGCGCTGCGCGGCATGATGCGGTCGGGTCGTCCGGAGGCGTTCGCCCACGCGGCGCCGGGCCGGCCCGGTGACAGGCTGGTTCATCATCTTCGGTTGATCGACGGCGTCGTTGCGGCGGACGTGGAATGGCTTTCCGATGCGCATGGCCATGAGGCGACCGGCCGTGACGACCTGACCGGCCTGCGTTCGCGCCAGGCGGCGCTCGACTGGCTGGAGCGGCGGCAGGGATTGGCGACGACGGTGCTGCTGTTGTCGATCAGCCAGTTCGACCGGATGAACGCCGCCTATGGCCAGGTCGTGGGCGATGCCTTGCTGGGCCGAATCGCCCGCCGCATAGAGCGGATGACCATCGATATGGCGGCCGGCACCATGGTCGCGCGCATCGCCGGGACGGAATTCCTGATCGGCCTGACCGGAGAGGCGGCCACCGCGGACAAGGCGACCTTCCTGGCCCGCCAACTGATTGGCGCCATCGGCCGGCCGTTCAGCGCGGGGGACCATCTGATCCGTCTGACGGCGCGCTGCGGTATTGCCCAGTCGCGCCCCGACGATGACGCCACCCGGCTGATCCGTCGCGCCGGAACTGCCCTGGCCGATGCCCGGGTCGGGGGCGGGGAGGGCATCCGCATCTTCTCTTCGGAAAAGCGCAGCCGCCAGGTGGATGCCGACCAGTTGGAAACCGACTTGCGCCTTGCCCTTCATCGCGGGGAGATCGGCATATTGTTCCAGCCGCAATATCCCGTCGATGGCGAGCATATGATCGGGGTAGAGGCGCTGGCGCGCTGGAACCACCCGCAATATGGCGCGCTGGGCGCGGGGATGCTGTTCGCCACGGCGGAGCGTTCCGACTATATGCTGCCGCTTTCGGCGCATATCCAGGCCGAAGCGCTGCGCCAGGCCGCCGCCTGGCCGCGCGCCCTGTCCCACCTGCGCCTGTCGATCAACGTCACGGCGGAGGACATCGCCCAGCCCGGCTTCATGCCGCAATTCCTGAACCTGGTCGACATGAGCGGTTTTCCCCGGTCGCGCCTGACGGTGGAGATCACCGAAAGCGGCCTGATCGAGGATGTCGAAAATGCCACGGCGTTGCTGACGGCGTTGCGCGCAGAAGGGCTGGCGGTGGCGGTGGACGATTTCGGCACCGGCTATTCCAGCCTCGCCTATCTCAAGAGCCTGCCGCTTGATTATCTGAAGATCGACAGCGGCCTGGCGCAGGACATCGCCGGGACGTCCCGCGACCGGATCGTCGTTCGCGGCGTCATCCATATGGCGAAGTCGCTGGGTCTGCGGGTGATCGCCGAGGGGGTGGAAACCGAGCAGCAGCTTGATCTCCTTACGCGCGAAGGCTGCGATTATTATCAGGGTTTCCTGCGTTCGGCGGGGGTGTCCTCCGCCGATCTGGTGGCGCTGGCGCTCAAACCGTAAGGGGCGTGCCACGGTTGCAGGCTAAAGGCTCAGTCCTATCCGTGCGATCAGGCCTGCGCCCGCATGCCGGCTGGCTGGGCCTGCGATGCTGCTGTCGGCATAGTGTAGCCCGGCGAACCAGCGATCCTTCATATAATCGACGCCCACGCCATAATCCCAATAGGTGCCATCGGGGCGCAGCCGCATGGCACGGGCCGGGTCTTGCACATCGCCCGAAGACCGGCCGATCCGCGCCGAGATGGTCAAGGGCGTGCCGGGCAACCCCATGGTCGCCGACGCGGACAGATAGAGATTGTCGCCGCCGATGGACGACTGCCGCGGGGCATAGCTGCCGTTGAAATCGATGCTGGCCGGACCAATCAGGAAAGCCGCGCCTGCGCCGATTTCGCCATAAGCCTGGTCGGCACTTCCGGGGAAAAGATGATAGCGCCCTTCGGCAGAAAGCCGCCATCCGCCGATCTGCCGCGCATAGGTGGCGCCCAGGTCGACGACAGCGTCGGCTCCGCCATGCCGATCGCTGCCCCATAGCGAGACGGCCGCGCCGTCGAGGCTCAGCCCTTCCGCCACGGGTACCGAAAGGGTGCCGCGCAGCACCGGGTCGCCGTCGCTCCAGCTCAGCCCCCGGCGCCGTTCCTCGCTGGCGGCCTCCATCGTGCCAGATACGCCATCGGCATATTGCGCGAAGGCGGGGCTGGCGCCGGCAGAGGCCAGAAAGGCGCAGGCCAGCGCAGCCTTCCTTTTAATTGGAGGCAAGATTGCGAACGGCATCAAGCTCGGCCAGTAGCGGTGCGTGATCCGCCTGCGCAACCGCGACCAGGTGCGCGCGGATCTCGCCTTCATGGCGCGCCAGATTGCGCTCGCCCGATTGGCGGCCGGGCGTGCAGGCGCCATGCTCGCTGCCCGTAAACTGCTTGTCGCTGGAAACCGTGCGGCTGAGCGCAGGTCCATGGCTGAGCGCCCGGTCGACCAGGATGGTGGCGGTCCATTGGCACCGCTGCGCGTCCGTGCGGTTCGGGGTTCGGGCGCCTATGGTCCTGGTGCGGAATTCGGCGCGGGCGCTGTAGGTCGCATCGACCGGCTTTCCGCCATGGTCGATCTGCACGCTGTGCGTGGCCGCTGCCGCGGCCAGGGCAATAAGGGTCAAACTCATGTCTATCTCCTGCTCGACGCCGGACTTTGCTGTCCGGTCGTCAGAGCGGGATCTAGGTTGCGACTGTTGCTGGCTGTTGTCTGGCGGATGACAAAGGGGTGCTGGCTGAATGTCGATACAGCCTGAGCGGGTTTCGATCTGATTGAATCAGATTGCCGCTCTGGTTTCCTTGTTTGCCGCGATTTCTCAACCAGCGATCGGTTCCGATCGCTTGGAAATCGCTCTAGTTCGCCGCCTTCGCCAGCCCCTTCGAAAGCTGCAACGCACCGTTGAGGCGGGCGGCCGGATCGGCCCAGGCACGGTTCACGACAACCTTGCTGTCGGGCCGCAGCCGGGCCACGCCGTTCAGCCGTTGGATATAGGCGACCAGCCCCTCCGGCCTGGGGAAGCGGTCCTCGAAGAAACTGACCAGCGCGCCCTTTGGCCCGACATCGATTTTCGCGACGTTGGCGGTGACGCAATTCTGCTTGATCTCGATGATCTTGAACAGATTCTGCGTCGGCGCGGGCAGCTTGCCGAAACGGTCGATCAGTTCGGCGGCGAAGGCCTCCAGCCCCTGCCGGTCCTCGACTTCGTTGAGGCGGCGGTAGAGCCCCATGCGCAGGTCGAGGTCGGGCACATAATCCTCCGGAATGAGGATGGGCGCGTCGACGGTGATCTGCGGCGAGAAGCTCTCGCGCGCCTTGTCCAGCCCCGCGCCGCCCGCCTTGGCCTCCAGGATCGCGTCCTCCAGCATCGACTGGTACAGTTCGAACCCCACCTCCTTGATGTGGCCGGACTGCTCGTCGCCGACCAGATTGCCCGCGCCGCGTATGTCGAGATCGTGGGACGCGAGCTGGAAGCCGGCGCCCAGCGTGTCGAGGTCTGACAGGACCTTCAGCCGCTTTTCCGCCGTTTCGGTGATCACCCGGTTGGCAGGCGTGGTGAAATAGGCATAGGCGCGGGTCTTTGCGCGTCCGACGCGTCCGCGAAGCTGGTAGAGCTGTGCCAGGCCGAAGCGGTCGGCGCGATGGATGATGAGCGTGTTGGCGGAGGGGATGTCGAGCCCGCTCTCGACGATGGTGGTCGAGAGCAGCACGTCATAGCGCTTGTCGTAGAAGGCCGACATGCGTTCCTCCACCTCCGTCGCGCTCATCTGTCCATGGGCGACGACCGGCCGCACCTCCGGCACTTCGGTGCGGAGAAATTCCTCGATCTCCGTCAGGTCGGAAATGCGCGGCACGACGAAGAAGCTCTGGCCGCCGCGATAATGTTCGCGCAGCAGCGCCTCGCGTACCACCACGCCGTCCCAGGGCATGATGTAGGTCCGCACCGCCAGGCGATCCACCGGCGGCGTCTGGATGACCGACAGTTCCCGGAGGCCAGACATCGCCATCTGCAGGGTGCGCGGTATGGGCGTCGCGGTCAGCGTCAGCACGTGGACGTCGGTCTTGAGCGACTTGAGCCGTTCCTTGTGGGTCACGCCGAACCGCTGTTCCTCGTCCACGATGACAAGGCCCAGCCGCTTGAATTCCAGCCCCTTGGCCAGCAGCGCGTGGGTGCCCACGACGATGTCGACGGTGCCGTCCGCCAGGCCGGCCTTCACCGCCTTCGCCTCCTTGTCCGGGACCAGCCGGGAGAGGCGGCCGATCTTCACCGGAAAGCCCCGGAAACGCTCCTCGAAATTCATGTGATGCTGGCGGGCGAGCAGGGTGGTCGGGCAGATCACCACAACCTGCATCCCCGCCATCGCCGCGACGAAGGCGGCCCGCAGCGCGACCTCCGTCTTGCCGAATCCGACATCGCCGCAGACCAGCCGGTCCATCGGCCTGCCGGCGCCCAGATCCTCGATCACATCGCTGATCGCCCGATCCTGATCGTCGGTTTCCTGATAGGGGAAGCGATCGACAAAGGCGGGATAGCCGGCGCTGTCGGGTTCCGCCACGGTCGCGGGCCGCAGGGCGCGCTCCGCCGCGGTCTTGAGTAATTCCCCTGCGATCTCGCGGATGCGTTCCTTCATCCGCGCCTTGCGCCGCTGCCAGGCCTCTCCGCCCAGCCTGTCGAGGCTGACGCCTTCGCTTTCGGAGCCGTAGCGGGAGAGAACCTCCAGATTCTCGACCGGCACATAGAGCTTGTCGCCGCCGGCATATTCCAGCGCGACGCAATCATGCGCCGCCTTGGCGACGGGAATCTGGGTCAGCCCCTCATAGCGGCCGATGCCATGGTCCATATGCACGACCAGATCGCCCGGCGAGAGCGTCGCCAGTTCGGCCAGGAAGGCGTCCGCGCTCTTCTTCCGCCGGGCCCGCCGCACCAGCCGGTCGCCCAGCATGTCCTGCTCGGTCAGCACCGCGACATCGGGGGCGGTGAAGCCATGGTCGAGCGGCAGGACGGTGAGCACCGTGCTGCCCCCGGCGGCGAGGCCCAGCGCCTCCTGCCAACTGTCCGCCGCGGCGATCCGTTTCAGCCCATGGTCGGCCAGCAGCCCGGAAAGCCGTTCCCGCGCGCCGCCCGAATAGCTGGCGATCACCACCTTCTTCTTCGCCCGCTGAAGCGAGGCGATATGCTTGCCCACCGCCTCATAGACGTTGGCGTTCTGCGCCCGCTCCGGCGCGAAGTCGCGCGGGCCGTCCACGGCGAAGTCGATGACGGAAGCGCTTTCCGGTTCATGGAAGGGCGTGGTGGCGTGCATCGGCCAGTCGTGCGCGAGGGCGGCCCATTCCTCCGCCTCCAGATAGAGTGCCTTGGGCTCCAGCGGCCGATAGGCCCCCGGATCGGAGGATTTCGCCGCCGCACGATTGGCATGATAGTCCCTGATCGCCTCGAACCGCGCCTCTGCCGCGCCGGCGACGCCATGGTCCAGCAGGATCAGGCTGTCGTCGCCCAGATGATCGGTCAGAGGCACCAGCCGTTCCTCGAACAGCGGCAGCCAATGCTCCATGCCCTGCAGTCGCCGTCCGTCGCTCACCGCCTGGTAGAGCGGGTCGCCGGTGGCCGTGGCGCCGAAAATCTCGCGATAGCGGCCGCGGAAGCGCTTGATCGTTTCCTCGTCCAGCAACGCCTCCGACGCGGGCAGCAGGGTGAAGCCCTCGACACTCCCGCTCGTCCGCTGATCGGCGGGATCGAAGCGGCGGACCGTCTCTATCTCGTCCCCGAAGAAATCGAGCCGGAGCGGTTGTTCCTCGCCGCCCGGAAACAGGTCGACAATGCCGCCGCGAATGGCGAATTCGCCGCGATCGTGCACGGTGTCGGTGCGCACATAGCCGTTCGCCTGCAACATTTCGGCCAGCCGCGAGATCGCGATCCGCTCCTTGGGCGCGAGCTTCGCCACCAGTTGCCGCACACGGAACGGGGTGAGGGTGCGCTGGGTGAGGGCGTTGAGCGTGGTCAGGACGAGTTGTGGCCCCCTGGGCCTGGCCTGCAAGGCATGAAGCCCCGCCAGCCGCGCCGACGCTGTCCGCAGCGAAGGACTGGCCCGGTCATAGGGCAGGCAGTCCCAGGCCGGAATCTCGACAATCTCGATCTCCGGCGCGAAATAATGCGCCGTGTCCGCCACCGCCCGCATGAGTTGCTCGTCAGGCGCGACGAACAGGGCGCGGGAAGGCGCCGCCCGCGCAATGTCGGCCAGCAACCAGGGCTGGAAACCGGCAGGCACGCCCGAAAGGGTGATGGGTGAGGATGCTTTGAGGATTTTGAGAAGGTCGGTCATTCGCTACTCAGTAGCCCGCCCGGAGACGGGAGGGGTCAGGGGAGGGGAGGGCAGGGCAGGTCAGGTCGGGACGGAGGGGATTACTTCCTGCCGATCTCCACGAAATCCATCTTCACGAACCTGTCCCACATCGGCCCGCGCCACTCTTCCGGCAGCGGCAGCGTCCCCAGGGCCCAGGCCATGATGTCGGCATCCTGTTCCTCGATAAACCGCTCGAACCAGTCGAGTTCCGCTTCGCCCCATTCGCCATGGTAGCGGTCGAAGAACCCGCCCACCGCCAGGTCCGCTTCCTTGATGCCACGATGCCAGGCCCGGAATTGCAGGCGGCGGATGCGGGGGTCTTCGTTCACAATTTGTTCCTTGCGCGGACATGACAAATTTGCCGATCGGATGTTTGAACCACCATCCCGGCTGGAGTTTTTCTGTTTGCGCATTTTCCGGGCCGCCAGACGTACCGTCCGGCTCGAAAATGCTCTAGACCGCCTCAGATAGCCATGCGACCCGATATCCTCAACCCACTCTTCACCGAAATCGAAGCCCTGAAGGGCGTCGGCCCCGCGCTCGCCCGACCTCTGGAGCGGCTGGGGCTGGCTCGCGCCGTGGACGTGGCATTCCACCTGCCGGTCAGCTTCATCGACCGCCGCATGGTGGATGAACTGATCCTCTCCGACTCCGGCCGGGTCATCGGCATTGAACTGACGCCGACCGATTACCGAGCCTCCGGCAGCGCCCGCGCCCCATTCCGCGTGATCGCGCAGGACAGGCACGGCAACAGCGTCGCGCTGGTCTATTTCGGCCGCAACAGCGCATGGCCGCGCAAGCTGCTGCCGCTCAACGAACCCAAATTCGTCTCCGGCAAGCTGGAGGCCTATGGCGACAATCTTCAGATCGTCCATCCCGACCATGTCCTCCCGCCGGAGGAAGCCGATACCATCCCGGCGCGCGAGCCGGTCTACGGCCTCTCCGAAGGCCTCAGCAACAACCGCCTGCGCGACCTGGTGGCGCAGGCGCTGACCCGCGCGCCTGACCTCCCCGAATGGATCGAACCCAGCCTCCTTGCGCAAAGGGGCTGGCCCACATGGCGCGAAGCGCTCACCCGCATCCACGCCGACCCCAGCGACGCCATGGCCCGCGAGCGCCTTGCCTATGACGAGATCTTCGCCGGCCAGCTTGCGCTGATGCTGGTCCGCCAGTCCTCCCGCAAGCGCAGGGGCGTGCCGATCGTCGGCGACGGCCGACTGCGCGCCATGCTGCAACTGCCCTTCGCGCCGACGGGCGCGCAGCGCCGCGCCTTCGGAGAAATCGAGGGGGACATGGCCCAGCCTGTCCCCATGCTCCGCCTGCTGCAAGGCGACGTAGGATCCGGCAAGACGCTGGTGGCGCTGATGGCCCTGCTCAACACGGTGGAGGCGGGAGCCCAGGGCGCGCTCCTCGCTCCCACCGAAATCCTGGCCCGCCAGCATTATGAGACGCTGCGCAGGATGGCGTCGGGCCTGCCGGTGAACATCGCCATCCTCACCGGGCGGGAAAAGGGCAAGGCGCGCGAATCCACCCTCATGGGGCTGGCCGACGGCAGCATCGACATTCTGGTCGGCACGCATGCCATTTTCCAGGATGCGGTGCGTTACAGGAACCTCGCCCTGGCAGTGATCGACGAGCAGCATCGCTTCGGCGTTGCGCAGCGCATGATGCTGGCGGCCAAGGCGGAGCGCACGCCGCATCTGCTGGTGATGACCGCCACGCCGATCCCGCGCACCCTGACGCTCACTTATTATGGCGAGATGGACGTGTCGCGCCTGGACGAGATGCCGCCGGGCCGGCAACCGATCCAGACCGTCGTCATGTCCTCCGGACGTCTCGACGAAGTGGTCGAGGCGCTGGCCCGCCATGTGGAGGGCGGGGGGCAGGCCTATTGGGTCTGCCCGCTGGTCGAGGAAAGCGAGAATAGCGACCTTGCCGCCGCAGAGGCGCGGGCGGAAACGCTGCGGATGCGCTTTGGCGAACGCGTCGCCATCGTGCATGGCCGGATGAAGGGGCCGGAAAAGGACGCCGCGATGGAGTCCTTCGCTTCGGCCCGCACGAAAATCCTGGTGGCGACCACCGTGATCGAGGTCGGCGTCGATGTTCCCAACAGCAACCTCATCATCATCGAAGGGGCCGACCGCTTCGGCCTTGCCCAGCTTCACCAGCTCCGCGGGCGCGTCGGGCGGGGGCAGAATCAATCGGTGTGCATTCTCCTGCGCGGCAATGCGCTGAGTGAAACCGCAAGGGCGCGTCTTGCCCTGATGCGGGAAACCAATGACGGCTTCCGCATAGCCGAGGAAGACCTGCGCCTGCGGGGCGCGGGCGAAATATTGGGCACGCGCCAGTCGGGCGAGCAGCAGTTGAAGCTCGCCACGCCGGAGCATCTCTCCGCCCTGCTGGACCCGGCTCGGGACGACGCCCATCTGCTGATCGACAGGGATGGCGGCCTGAGCGAAGCACGCGGGCAGGCAGCCCGAACCTGCCTCTATCTTTTCGAACGCGACGCGGCGGTGGGCCTGCTTCGCAGCGGGTAGAGTCCCTGCTCCTGCCTTCAGGAACAGGGCCAGGAACAGGACAGGACGGCGCGGCACATATTGTGAAAACAACGTCTTGCCGCAGTTGCGAAACCATCCCGCCGCCCTGTCGTTGCATCGCCATGCAATCCGACATCAGCCTGCACCATGTCACGTCGATGGCGGCGATCTCGATCGGCCTGTCGGTCGTCGTCGCCTTCCTGCTCCATTGGCTGGCCTATTGGCTGGCGACCCGGATCGTCCACCGGATGCGGATGGAGCCGGTGATCCTGCCCGCCCTCTACCACCCTACGCGCTGGCTGATCGTCCTCATGACATTGTCGGCGGGCGTCCAGCCGCTGACCTTCACCCCGAATGTGGAGGCGATCTGGTCCATCGGTTCCAGGATGCTGTTCATCCTGCTCATGGGATGGCTGATCTTTTCCCTGATGCGGGCGGGGCGCATCATCCTGGAGCGCCGCAGCGACATCAGCGTGGCGGACAATCTCAAGGCGCGGCGGCAGCATACCCGAATCCGTATCCTCTACCGCGTGACGCAGTTCATCGTCGGCTTCCTGATCCTCTCGCTGATGCTGATCGCCATTCCCGGCGTACGGAGCATCGGCGTTACGCTGATGGCATCGGCGGGGCTGGCGGGGCTGGCCGTCGGCGCCGCCGCGCAGCCCGCGCTCAAGAATCTGATCGCGGGCATACAGATGGCCTTTTCCGAACCGATCCGGCTGGATGATGTCGTCATCGTCGAGGGTGAATGGGGCCGGATCGAGGATATCAAGCTGACCTATGTCGTCGTCCGCATCTGGGACGACCGGCGGATGATCGTGCCGGTATCCTATTTCCTCGAAAAGCCCTTCCAGAACTGGACGACGAAAACCTCCGACCTGCTCGGCACCGTCTTCCTTTATGTCGATCCCGCCGCGGACATAGAGGCGATACGGGCGAGATTCATCGAGGCGGTCCAGGCCAACAGCCGCTGGGACGGCCGCGTCGCCATCATGCAGGTGACCGACCAGCGCGCCGATGCGCTGGAACTGCGCGGCCTTCTGAGCGCCCGCAACGCCGGCATAGCCTTTGACCTGCGCTGCGAGGTGCGAGAGGCGATGATGCATTTCCTGCGTACGCAAATGCCGCAGGCGCTGGTGCGATCGCGTCAGCGGCTGGAGGCGGGGGATGATCTGGGTAAGGCGTTTACCAGGCCGTCTGGCGCGGCGGTATGAGGGCGAGCATGGCGTCATAGACCTCCGGCTCGATCCGCTGCAGGAACTCCACGCCGATCCGTCCTTCTTCCGACCAGCGCACTTCCGCGGCCTGGTTCTTCACCACGGGCAGCCATATCGTTACCCGCTCGCCAATGGTCAGGGGCGCCTCTGTCCGGCACATCAGGCCCAGGGCAGAGATGTTGATGATCCGCACACCATGGCTGCGGCCCTTTGCCGTGATATGGCTGACCATATCGACCAGATCTCGCTGCACGCGCCGCTGGCTGACCGCGGGACCCCGCTCGTTCAGATGGGAAAGGCTGGCGAACACTGAAGGCATGGAAACAGGATAGGTAAGGAAGATGGCCTCTTCCTTACCTATTGTGGTTAAGGCCGCCTAAAGCCTTTTTTGATTTCAGGGGGTTACCAGCCCGTGCCGTTTCGCGCCGAAGCTGACCTTGTCACCGGCCTTCAGCGACAGGGCGGGATCGCTCACCACCTCGCCATTGACGCGGATCGCGCCCTCGGCCAGCTTTCGCCGCACTTCCTTGTTGGAAGCGGCAAAGCCCAGCGCTGTCGTCCCCTGCAGGATGTTCAGCCCGTCCGCGCCCAGGCTGACGCTGGGCAGATTGGCGTCCGATGCGCCCTCTTCAAAGGTTCGCCGGGCCGTCTCCGCGGCCGCGGCGGCGGCTTCGGCACCGCGGCAAAGGGTCGTCGCCTCATTCGCCAGGATCTTCTTCGCCTCGTTGATTTCGGCTCCCTGCAGGGCGGCCAGCCGCTCCACTTCGTCCATCGGCAGATCGGTGAACAGGCGGAGCCGGCTGGCAACGTCGGCATCGGCCGTGTTGCGCCAGAACTGCCAGTAATCATAATGCGAAAGCTGGTCCTCATTGAGCCAGACGGCGCCGCCCACGGTCTTGCCCATCTTCGTGCCGTCGGCATTGGTCAGCAGCGGGGTGGTCAACCCGAACACATGCGTACCGTCCACCCGGCGTGCCAGTTCGACGCCGTTGACGATGTTGCCCCACTGATCCGACCCGCCCATCTGCAACCGGCAGGCCGAACGGCGCGACAGTTCCAGAAAATCATAGGCCTGGAGGATCATATAGTTGAACTCCAGGAAACTCAGCGACTGTTCCCGGTCCAGTCGCAGCTTCACCGAATCGAAGCTCAGCATCCGGTTGACCGAGAAATGCTGGCCGATGTCGCGCAGGAACGGGATATATTCCAGGCGGTCCAGCCAATCGGCATTGTCCGCCATGATCGCGTCGGTCGGCCCGTCGCCGAATGTCAGGAAGCGTTCGAACACGCTTTTGATGCTCCCGACATTCTGCGCGATCGTGTCTGTGGTCAGCAGTTTGCGGGCCTCGTCCTTGAAGCTGGGATCGCCGATCTTGCCGGTGCCCCCGCCCATCAGGACGATGGGCTTGTGCCCGGCCTTCTGCAATTGGCGGAGCATCATGATCGACACCAGGTGACCGACATGCAGCGAGGGCGCCGTGGGATCGAACCCGATATAGCCCGGCACGATCTGTCTGGCGGCCAGGGCGTCCAGGCCCTCCGCATCGGTCAGCTGGTGGATATAGCCGCGCGCTTCGAGCAGGCGGAGCAGATCGGACTGGTAGTTGCTCATGGCGCGGCCCTGTAGCATTGAGAGGAATAGTGTAAAAGAGGCAGGATCATCGATGCTCGCAATAGGCCTGATGTCGGGAACATCGCGCGACGGCATAGACGCCGCGTTGATAGAAACCGATGGCGAGGGCGCCGGCAAGGGCGTCGCTTTCCACGCCATGCCCTATGGCGAGGGCTTCCGCCTTCGCCTTGCCGAAGCCTGTCAGCGCGCCATGACGATGGAGAGGCCGGGTTTCGAACCGCTCATCCACGCGGTCGAGGAGGAACTGACGGAGCTTCATGTCGAGGCGATATCGGACCTGCTGGCCCGCAGCGGCCATGTGACGCAGGACGTTGCCGTCATCGGCTTCCATGGCCATACCGTGGCCCATCGTCCCGAATGGCGCTGGACCTGGCAGATCGGCGACGGCGCCGCCCTGGCGGGGGCATTCGGCATCCCTGTCGTCGCGGACCTGCGCAGCGCCGATGTCGCGGCAGGCGGGCAGGGCGCGCCGCTGCTCCCCGTATATCATCGTGCGCTGGCCCATGATCTGGCGAAGCCGCTCGCCGTGCTGAACCTGGGCGGGGTCGCCAACCTTACCGCCATTGCCTCCGACGGGGAGATTTTTGCCTTCGACACCGGCATGGCAAGCGGCCTCATCGACAATTGGATGCAGACCCATGGCGACCGCAGCTTCGACGAGGATGGCGCGACCGCGGCCAGCGGCCAGGTCGACGAGGCGCGGCTGGCCCGCATGCTGTCCGACCCGTGGTTCGCCGTCGCTCCGCCCAAGAGCATAGACCGCGAGGCGTTCACCATCGACGCGGTGCGCGGGCTGTCGCTTGCGGATGGCGCGGCGACCCTGACGGCCTTTTCCGCCGCAGCCGTTGCGCGGGGGATGGAGCATCTCGTCGAACGGCCGACGCGCATCTATGCCGCTGGCGGAGGACGCCGCAATGCGACGCTGATGCGAATGCTGGGGGCCTATACCGGCGCGGATGTGCGGCCGGTGGACGAGCTGGGATGGGACGGCGACGCGCTGGAGGCGCAGGGTTTCGCCTATATGGCCGTACGCCATATGAAGGGCCTGCCCATCAGCTTCCCCGGCACGACCGGCGCGCCGCAGCCGATGACGGGCGGCGTGCTCTTCGAACCGGCGTGAATTCTTCCGCCCAGGGCTGTTTTCCGTCGCCTCGGCAATACCGGGCGAGCCGGCGGATCACCGCTTGCGCGTCAGTTCCCGCATGGCGTCGTCTATCCCCTCGATCGTCAGCGGATACATGCGCCCGTTCATGATTTCGCGGATCATCCGGGTCGACTGATTATAACCCCAGTGCGCCTCCTGCGCGGGGTTCAGCCAAACGGCCGCCGGATAGGTATGCAGCACGCGGCTCAGCCAGGTTGCGCCCGGTTCGTCGTTCATATGTTCGACCGAGCCGCCGGGATGGCTGATCTCATAGGGGCTCATCGCCGCGTCGCCGACGAAGATCACCTTATAGTCATGCCCATATTTGTGGAGGATATCCCAGGTCGGCGTGCGTTCGGAAAAGCGGCGGCGGTTGTCCTTCCACACGCCCTCATAAAGGCAGTTGTGGAAGTAGAAGAACTCCATGTTCCTGAATTCGCTCGTCGCCGCCGAGAACAGCTCCTCGCAAAGCATGATGAACGGGTCCATCGATCCGCCCACGTCCAGGAACAGCAGCAGTTTCACTGCATTGTGCCGCTCTGGCCGCATGCGGATGTCGAGCCAGCCTTGCCGCGCCGTTCCCCGGATCGTCTCGTCCAGGTCCAGTTCGTCGGCCGCGCCCTCCCGCGCGAAGCGGCGCAGCCGCCGCAGCGCAACCTTGATGTTGCGGGTGCCCAGTTCCCTTTGATTGTCCAGATTGGCGAATTCGCGTTTTTCCCAGACCTTGATGGCGCGCTTGTGCCGGCCCTCGCCACCGATCCGCACGCCCTCGGGATTATAGCCGCCATGGCCGAAGGGGGATGTGCCGCCGGTGCCGATCCATTTGTTGCCGCCCTGGTGACGCCCCTTCTGCTCCTCCAGCCGCTTCTTCAGCGTTTCCATGATCTCGTCCCAGCTTCCCAGGGACCTGATCTTCTCCATTTCCTGCGGACTTAGGAATTTTTCCGCCACCAGCCGCAGCCAGTCCTCCGGGATGTCCGCCTCCACCGCTTCGCTGTCCAGCACGCCTTTGAATACTCGGGCGAATACCTGGTCGAAGCGGTCTATCAGCCCCTCGTCCTTCACATAGGTGGCGCGCGCGAGATAATAGAAATCCTCCGGGCGCTGTCCGATCACGTCCCGGTCCAGCGCCTCCAGCAGCAGCAGATGTTCCTTGATGCTGGCGGGAATGCCGGCAGCGCGCAGCGCATCGAGAAAGTTGAGCATCATGATGGCGCCCTTGTCCGCCAGCTTGGCGGATCATGCAAGCAGCGGACGTTGTCGGAATGTTAAGTGTTGCATTGCATCGTTAACAGGGCAGTATCCATATTGGGTGGAATGGGGCGGTGACCATTGGAAAACGGAGATTTGTTGACCGACCTGGGGGAGCGATCGGGCGACATTGCGTTGCAATGCAGCGAAACGGCAGGCTTTCTGGGGGAGCTAACCCGCCGCATTCATGAGGACTCGGCGCATCTGGGCGAACTGCAATCAACGATGCAGGCGCTGGCCGTCAGCCAGAATGAAAGCGTGCTGGCTGCGCAGGAGCTGAGCCTGACGGCCCGTCGCGCAGGGCAGATCATCGCCCAGGGGCATGAGGCGATTGGCCGTTCCCTGGGCCAGGTCACGGAGCTGATCGAGAATGTGACTGGCCTTGAAGGGCATTTGCGGCAATTTCTGAGCGTTATCGAGACCGTGGGCGATATTTCCGGGCAACTGGGCGCGATCGCGCGGCAGACCCGCCTGCTCGGCGTGAACGCAGCGATCGAGGCGGCCCGCGGAGGCGAGGCGACGCAGGGCTTTGCCGTGGTGGCGGACGAAATCCGTCGGCTGGCGGGGCAGGCGGGCGAGTCCGCCGCTTCCGTGGGGGACAAGCTGGGGCAGCTCGACCATGACGCCCGGCGACTGATCGGCGGGGTCGAGGCCAATATCCTGCGTGGCCGCGACGTCGGTTCGCATATCGATACTCTGCGCGTCAGCATGGCGGAAATCGCTTCGCTGGTGACGCAATTCGGGCAACGTTCCGACACGATCGCCACCTGCACGGATGAGGCGGATGGCGATGTGGCGGCCTTGCGGCAGGGGCTGGCCCGTTTCAGCCAGTCCGCGACGGAGAGCGCGACGCGCGTGGCGACGGCGCGCAGCCATCTGGAGAGCCTGGAGGGCATGGCGAACGCGATGCTCAACACGGCGGCGCATGGCGGGCACGTCACGCGCAACAGCCGCTATATCGGGTTCGCCGAAGAAGGGGCGGAGGAGGTGCAGGCGCTGATCGAACGGGCGCTGACGGAAGGCGCGCTGGATATGGCCGGCCTGTTCGATACCGCCTATCGGCCGGCTCCCGGTTCAGAACCGGCGCAATATGAAAATGGCTTCACCGCCTTTGCCGACCGCTTCGTGCAACCCGTCCTGGATCGTCGCACGGCGCAGGACAGCGCCATCGTCGGTTGTTGCCTGATCGACATGAATGGTTATCTGCCAACCCATATCAGCGCGCGCAGCCAGCCGCAGCGGCCCGGCGAGGCGCGATGGAACATGGAGCATGCGCGCAACCGGCAGATTTTCATGGACAGCCAGACGCGCCGCGCCCTGGATGGAGAAGGGGATTTTTTCCTGTTCACCTATCGCCAGGATCTGGGCGAGGGGCGTTACCGGGCGCTGCGCAGCGTCTTTGTGCCGCTGATGTTCGGCGGCCGGCGTTGGGGCCTTTATGAGGTCGGCTATCTGATCTGATCGGCTATCCTGCCGCTCCGCATTTCTGCCCGGCCGCCCGGAAGCCCGCCCTAATGCAGCTTTGCGTCCGCCGTCCGCACCGTCATCTGGCCGCTGGCGGTGTAGGCTGCGGTTGCCCCGGCCTGCGCGGTTTGCGGATCCTTTCCATCCAGTATCTGGGCAATCTGCCGCGCACTCGGCACCTTGTCGTAAATGCCGTAGAGATCGGTCTGGCCCACCGAGTGGATCGAAAGCTGATAGCCGCTGCCGGTCGTGGCGGGATCAAATGTCATTACCGTGCCCGAATCGTCCACCGGCACGATGATCGCGCCGTCGGCAATGCCGGCCTGTTGCAGGATGTCGTAGCTGCCATTGGCGGTTTCGGCCTTCCCGCGGACGCAAAGATCTGCCTGCCCTTCGCGGGGCAGGGAATTATCGACGGGTTGGGCAGATGTCTGATGGGTCAGCCGCGCTTCGGCCGCGTCGACGGCCGGGCACGCCGTCAGCCTCGCCGGTTTTGTGGCATGGATGGATGCGGGCGCATCGAAGCGGAGACGCGCCAGCATGCCGTCCAGGCCTGCGAGGACTTCCCTCCGCCGTTCGGTCGGTCCCGTGACGCGCAGCTTCACGATCCAGCGTCCGGCGTGCAGGAATGCCGCCGCCGTGGTGAGCGCACCGTCGGCGGCATCGTCATAGATGGCGCGAATGGCGGCATTGGCGCGCCCCGCAACGGCGACGCTGGAATAATCGGTGCGGTGCGTCCTTGCGCCAAAGCGCTCCATCACCGCCTTGTCCGTCATATAGGCGGCCAGCGACGCGTCGGCATAGCTGGGCAGATAGACATAGAGCGTCGCCTGGACCGCGCCGTCTTCGGACAGATATTGGGCGTAATTGTCGATCCCCTTGCCGCCGTTGGAAACCTCCCCGCTCTTGGAGAGGGACAGCCCGGCGACTGTCTGCGGCATGCTGATCCCCGCTGCATCGGCGCGCAGCGCGGTGGCAGTGGGTGTCCAGGCTTCCCTTTCCTCGGCCGCGCGCGCGAATGCGGGCGCTGACAGGGCCAGCACCGCCGATAAAAGGGACCACGCACGCTTGGGCATTGGCATCCTTCCTCCGATTCATGGCCGTCTTGGCGCGGCTTTGAACGTCGGGGGAAGTTGAGCCGAAATGCATCGGCGGCGCAAGCGGCCTTTCAGGTCACGGGCGGCATTTGTGCCGGATAATGGGGCAATTCCGGGTCCAGATGCGCCCAATCGGGCGCCGCATCGGTCCAGATCACCGCCTGCGGTCCCAGAAGCTCAGGATCGTCAAGCGCGCCAGCCCGAATGAAGGTGAGGTGGGGACGCGATTCGGCCAGGCTGAACAGCGGCGTGCCGCATTCGGGGCAGAAGCCGCGCCGCATGGCATTGCCGCTGTCCGCCACGCTGTGATGCCAGCGCACCTCGCCGGTCACCGTCAGCTTGTTGGAAGGGAAGCAGACATTCACCGTTCCCGATCCGGCGCCCAGATACTGGCAAAGCCGGCACCAGCACATGCGCGCCGCCATGGGTTCCGCATCGATGTCGATCCGTACCTGTCCGCACAGGCATCCAGCTTGATGAGCCATGGGTCGGGCCTTTCAGTTGAAGGGGGGCATCCTTACCGGCCCTGTCGCCGGGCCATGAAGGCAAGCCGTTCGAACATCATGATGTCCTGCTCATTCTTGAGCAGGGCGCCGTGGAGTGGCGGGATCGCCTTGGTGGGATCGCGGTCCTGCAATATGTCGAGCGGCATGTCCTCCGCCAGGATCAGCTTCAGCCAGTCGAGCAGTTCGCTGGTCGATGGCTTCTTCTTGAGACCGGGGACTTCCCTCAATTCGTAGAAGATTTCCATCGCGCGCTTGACCAGGACCTTCTGGATGCCGGGGAAATGGACGTCGATGATCGCCTGCATCGTCTCCCGGTCGGGGAATTTGATATAGTGGAAGAAGCAGCGGCGCAGGAAGGCGTCGGGCAGTTCCTTCTCATTATTGGAGGTGATGACCACCACCGGCCGCTCCCTGGCAGCGACCGTTTCCCCCGTCTCGTAGACGTGGAAGGCCATGCGATCGAGTTCCTGCAGCAGGTCGTTGGGGAATTCGATGTCGGCCTTGTCGATCTCGTCGATCAGCAGGACCGGCAGGGTAGGGGAGGTGAATGCCTCCCACAGCTTTCCCTTGCGGATATAATTGCCGATGTCGTGAACGCGCGGATCGCCGAGCTGGCCATCGCGCAACCGGGCGACGGCATCATATTCGTACAGCCCCTGATGCGCCTTGGTCGTCGACTTGACGTTCCATTCGATCAGCGGAGCGCCCAGGGCCCTGGCGATTTCCTGCGCCAGCACGGTCTTGCCGGTGCCCGGCTCGCCCTTCACCAACAGCGGACGGCGAAGCAGCACCGCGGCGTTGACGGCGACCTTCAGATCGTCGGTGGCGACATAATCCTGCGTGCCTTCAAACCGCATATTGCTGCTTCTCACCCTGCTTGTGCCGGGCCAACTATGGCAAAGCAGGGGTGGAGCGCAAAGCCTTTATCGGCCAGTCACGGCCTGATCCTTGCCGGCGCGTATTCCTGCGCGGGCCTGAAGCACATCCCACAGCCCGCGATGCTGGTTGAGCAACTGGCGTGTTCCGAACAGGATGGCACGGTCGACGGCGTCGTCGCCGCCGATTTCCCTGGCGACCTCCAGCGTCGCCGGCCGATCGGGAAGATCGCAGACATGGGGTTCGAGCCCGACGCGAATCGCCGCGATGTCCAGAACGTGCCGCACCGCCCGCCAGTCGAGCACCAGCGCGATCGCCGCGCCCATGGCGCAGCCCCGCCGGTCCGACTGGGCCAGCATGTCGAGGGCATGGCGCTGCTGACTGACGACGGTTTCGCAATCGCTCTGTCCCGCCGTGCTGGGCGCGGGACCGACGGCGACAGTCACCTGGGTCAGATAGGCCCGTTCCCGTGCAAAGGCGTCGGCCGCCTGGATCAGCCAGTTGCGCGCCGCATTGTCTGCGGATCGGGTGGCGGCGTGGTCGATCACGCCGGGATGACGGCCATGGAGCAGGCAGAGATAATAGGCTGCGTCGGCCAGGTCGGGCAGCGACATCGTGGCATTCGCGCCGAAACTCGCCCGCGCGCCGCTGGCATAGCCATGTCCGGCCGTGCCGTCGGCGGCGACCACGGCATCCAGGATCTGCGATACATCGCCAAATTGATAGCGCGGTGCTGCTTCGCTCATCATCTTCCCCTGCACACGCCGGCCAACCAGCGGAGCCACATTCCGCGACGGTAGAGAGTCGAGGTAAAAGAGGAGTTTACGCCAGTAAAAAAGGGCGGCCCGAAGCCGCCCTTTTTCGATCATCCTGCCGCGCTGCGGCCTCGGCCTGCCGAAGCGCCTCTATTGGTCCAGGAAGCTGCGCATCTTGCGGCTGCGGCTCGGGTGCTTGAGCTTGCGCAGCGCCTTCGCCTCGATCTGGCGGATGCGTTCGCGGGTGACGCTGAACTGCTGTCCGACCTCTTCCAGCGTATGGTCGGTGTTCATGCCGATGCCAAAGCGCATGCGCAGCACGCGTTCCTCGCGCGGGGTCAGCGATGCCAGAACGCGCGTGACGGTTTCCTTGAGATTCGCCTGAATGGCGGCATCCACGGGGATGATCGCATTCTTGTCCTCGATGAAGTCGCCCAGATGGCTGTCTTCCTCATCACCGATCGGCGTTTCCAGCGAGATCGGCTCCTTGGCGATCTTCATCACCTTGCGCACCTTCTCCAGCGGCATGGACAGCCGCTCGGCCATCTCCTCCGGAGTGGGTTCGCGGCCCTGTTCATGCAGGAACTGGCGGCTGGTCCGCACCAGCTTGTTGATCGTTTCGATCATGTGGACGGGGATGCGGATGGTTCGCGCCTGGTCCGCAATCGATCGGGTGATCGCCTGACGGATCCACCAGGTCGCATAGGTGCTGAACTTGTAGCCGCGCCGATATTCGAACTTGTCGACCGCTTTCATCAGGCCGATATTGCCTTCCTGAATAAGATCAAGGAATTGCAGGCCGCGGTTCGTATATTTCTTGGCGATGGAGATGACGAGGCGCAGGTTCGCCTCGACCATTTCCTTCTTGGCGATGCGCGCTTCGCGTTCGCCCTTCTGCACCATGTTGACGATGCGGCGGAATTCCGAAAGCGACATGCCCGTCGCCTGGGCGATCTCGCTCACCTCGACGCGGATGCGCTCCACGGCGCGACCCTCGGCGGCGGCGAAGGCGGCCCATTTCTTGTCCAGCCCCGACACCTTGTCGAGCCAGCCATCGTCCAGTTCATGGTTCACATAGCGGTCGAGGAAATCCTTGCGGCTTACCTTGTGCCGCTCGGCAAGGCGCAGCATCTGCCCGCCCAGCGCGGTCAGGCGCCGGTTATAGGCATAGAGCTGGTCGACCAGATATTCGATCTTCTGCTGGTGGAACTGGACGCTCTCGACCTCGGCGGTGAGCTGTTCGCGCAGATCCTGATAGTCGTCCTCCGCCTTCTGGCTGAGCGTTTCCCCGCTGGCCATGGCGGCCATGCGCGATTCCTGCGCCTTGGAAAAGGCGCGGAAAATCTCCGTGATGGTCGCGAATTTCTCCAGCGCCATCGGCTTGAGCGTCTCTTCCATCTGGGCGAGGGAGAGGGTGTTGTCCTCCTCTTCCTCCTCCTCCATCCGGCGGGCGCGGCGTTCGGTCAGGCCGTCCTCATCCTCGTCGGAATCGGCGGATTCCTCCTCCGGCTCTTCCTCTTCCTTGAAGCTGGGGCCAGCGGTCTTCTCGCTGATCTCCCCGTCGTCGTCCTCGGCGCCTTCCTCCAGATTTTCCGGAGCGGGATCCTTGGACAGCATCGCGTCGAGATCGAGGATCTCGCGCAACTGCATCTCGCCATTGTTGAGCGCGGTCGACCATTCGATGATCGCGTTGAAGGTGGTCGGGCTTTCGCACAGGCCCAGGATCATCGTGTCGCGACCCGCCTCGATCCGCTTGGCGATGGCGATCTCGCCCTCGCGGCTGAGCAGTTCCACCGCCCCCATTTCGCGCAGGTACATGCGCACGGGGTCGTCGGTGCGGTCGACCGTTTCCTTCTTCTTTTCCGTTACGGGGCGCGGCGAGCCGTCGTCTTCTGCGCTGTCGTCGGCGCTGTCATCATCGCTGTCGTCGCGCTGATCCTCGCCGTCCTCGCTGGCTTCCTCATTTTCGACGATGTTCACGCCCATTTCGTTGAGCGCGGACATGATGTCCTCGATCTGCTCGGAGGACATCTGGTCCTGCGGCAGCGCGTCGTTCAGCTCGTCATAGGTGATGTAGCCGCGCTTCTTCGCGCGGGCGATCAGCTTCTTGACCGACGCCTCGTTCAGATCCAGCAGCGGCGCATCGCCGGTATCCGTATCCTCACCCGCACCCTTGCCGTTCGCCTTGCTCGCCATTTATTCGCCTTAACTCCGCCGCGCCCGTGAAGGGAGCGATCCATATCATATAATATCTTCGGACTGCGCCAGTTCCGCCAGGCGGCGATCATGATCCAGCTTCAACTTGTGGACCCTTTGCTGTTCGGCAAAGCTGTCCTCGTTGAGGTCTTCTCTCGCCCGCCGGGTGGCATGTGCCAACGCCGCCTCCAATTCCGGTCCCTGCGCCATCACCCGAATGGCCTCATCCAGGTCGCGCCGCGCGCGATCCGAGTCGGCCTTGCTTTTATGGGGGGTGAATGTGAACGTGTCGGCCCGGAGCATCCCTTTTGCCATATTATACACTTCACCTTGCCCCAATATGGTAAGGAGGCCATCGGTTTCAACTGTTTCTTTGCTGAACGAGGCCGTGATCATCGCATTCAGCAATTCCGCCAATGCGGAGTCGGCCACGCGAAGCCCGATAAGCGTCTCTCGATGTAGCGCAATCTGATCGGGATGCCGCAGCAGGCTGGCCAGTACGGCACGCAAAAGCCGTTGTTCCATGCCGCTTGCGCCGATCGCCCTTGCCTCGCTTCCCGCGGGGGGAAGGGGGGGCTTCCAATTACCCCGACGGTCCCGCTGCCAGCCGGATCGGGCGCCGCCACCGCGCTGGTGGCGGGGCTGGAACGCCGCCCGCGCGAAGAACAGCGCGTCATGCCGTTCGCGAAAGGCATGGATATAATGCGCCCGCACGTCGGGGTGGGCGATGGCGTCGGTGATAGCCGAAAGGCGCTGCTTGAGCGCGGCGCGCTGTTCCGGTGTATCCAGCGGCGCGGCGCCCTGTTCATGGGTCCACAACCGCTCGATCAGCGGTTCGGCCGCAGCCAGCACCGCTTCCATCGCCGCTGGCCCCTCCGCGCGGATGAGGTCGTCCGGATCCTGACCGGCGGGAAGCGTCGCGAAGGCCAGGCTCATGCCTGGCCGCAGCAGGGGCAGGGCGCGCATCGCTGCCCGGATCGCCGCCTTCTGGCCTGCCGCATCGCCGTCGAAACAGAGGATCGGCACATCGGCCATCTTCCACAGGCGCTCGATCTGATGCTCGGTCAGTGCCGTGCCCAGGGGGGCCACCGATTCCTCAAAGCCGGCCTGGGCGAGGGCGATCACGTCCATATAGCCCTCCACGACGATGATCCGGCCGCTATGCCGGCTGGCGGGAGAGGCCCGGTCGATATTGTAGAGCGTGCGCCCCTTGTCGAAGAGCGGCGTGTCGGGGGAGTTCAGATATTTGGGCTCGCCCGCGCCCAATATGCGCCCGCCAAAAGCGATCACCCGGCCGCGAATGTCCCGGATCGGCAGCATCAGCCGGCCCCGGAAGCGATCGTAGCTTTCGCGTTTTCGGGCATTTCCGCCATCCGGTTCGGCACCATCCGGATCGATGAGCAAGCCGGCCTCTATCAGCAGCGGCTCGCCAAATTCCTTGAGCGCTGTCTTGAGCCGTCCCCGTCCGTCGGGAGAAAAGCCGAAGCCGAAAGTTCTGGCGGTCGCTGCGCCGATGCCGCGCTTCTGGAGGTAGGATCGTGCTTCCGCGCCCTCTATTCCGCCAAGCTGCTCCTCGAAAAAGCCCTGCGCGGCGGCCATGACGTCATGCAGTCCCCGCGCCTGCTCTGCCCGTTTCGCCGCGCGGGGATCAGGGGCGGGAACGTCCATCCCGGCCGTCTGCGCCAGTTCCTTCACCGCCTCCATGAACGGCAGGCCGCGATGATCGGTCATCCACCGGATCGCATCACCGTGCGCGCCGCAGCCGAAGCAGTGATAAAAGCCCTTTTCGTCGTTGATGGTGAAGCTGGGCGTCTTCTCATTATGGAAGGGGCAGCAGGCCTTGTATTCGCGGCCCGCCTTCTGCACCTTCACCGTCCGCCCGATCAGGGTGGAAAGCGAGGTGCGCACGCGCAATTCGTCGAGGAAGGCGGGCGACAGGCTCATGCTTAACTTACATCCTCCCGCTTGAGACCATCTTCCGGAATGGAGCCCTCCAGAAGGGAGGCTTGAAGACCCTGGGGATGCGACCTCAGCCCAGCGCCGCCTTCACCAGCCCGCTCGCCTTGCTCATGTCGATCACCGACCCGTGCCGTTCCTTGAGCACGGCCATGACCTTGCCCATGTCCTTGACGCTGGCCGCACCCACTTCCGCCTTGATCGCCTCGATCGCGGCCTTTGTCTCGTCCTCGCCGAGTTGCTGCGGCAGGAAGCTCTCGATCACGTCCAGTTCCGCCTGCTCCTTCGCGGCCAGCTCGTCGCGGCCGCCGCTCCGGAACATGTCGATGGATTCGCGGCGCTGCTTCGCCATCTTCTGCAGGACCTCGACCACGATGGTGTCGTCATCCGGCACGCTGGACGCGGTGCGCAGTTCGATGTCGCGATCCTTCAGCTTCGCCAGGATCAGGCGCACGGCGGCCAGCCGATCCTTCTCGCCTGCCTTCATGGCGGTGACCTGAGCGCTCTTGATGGTGTCGCGAATCATGCGAATGAATCCTGCCTCTTTCGGAAAGGATCAGATATAACGGCAAAAGAGATTTTTTACAGTGGTTGACCAGCCATGGTTCAGCGCATAGGTGACCGGCCGTTTAACCCGCTTAAGACGGGTTCCTAGCAAAAGCATAAAGGACGATACGACCATGGCTGACGCCAAGACCCTCATTGTGCCCAAAGGAGCGACAGGGGTATTGGTTTTCGCCGATGGCTCCGCCGTCTTCGGCCGCGGCTTCGGTGCGACTGGCGATGCCGTGGGTGAGCTTTGCTTCAACACGGCGATGACCGGATATCAGGAAGTGATGACCGACCCCAGCTATGCGGGGCAGATCGTCACCTTCACTTTCCCGCATATCGGCAATGTCGGCACCAATCTGGACGATGTGGAGGCGGACCTGCCCCACGCGCTGGGCTGCGTCGTGCGGCAGGACGTCACGGAACCCAGCAACTTCCGCAATGTCGAGCCCTTCGACCAGTGGATGAAGGAAAAGGGCCGCATCGGGCTTGCTGGCGTCGACACCCGCGCGCTCACCCGCATGATCCGCGTGAAGGGCGCGCCCAACGTCGTCATCGCCCATGATCCCGAAGGCAATTTCGACCTTGAGGCGCTCACCGCCAAGGCTGCGGCATGGCCGGGCCTTGAAGGCATGGACCTCGCCATCGAGGTCAGCGCCAAGGAAAGCCGCCTCTGGAAAGACGGCGTGTGGAAGCTCGGCCACGGCTACGGCGTGAATGAAGCGGCGGATGACCGCCCCCATGTCGTCGCCATTGATTATGGCGCGAAGAACAACATCTTCCGCAACCTTGTGAAGGCGGGTGCTCGCGTCACCGTGCTGCCTGCGACCGCCACCTATGAGCAGGTGATGGAGCAGCAACCCGACGGCGTGTTCCTCTCCAACGGTCCCGGCGACCCGGCCGCGACCGGCGAATATGCCGTGCCCGTGATCAGGCAAGTGCTGGACGCCGACAAGCCCGTCTTCGGCATTTGCCTCGGCCACCAGATGCTCGCGCTCGCCGCCGGGGCGAAGACGATCAAGATGCATCAGGGCCATCGCGGCGCCAACCACCCGGTCAAGCGCCTGTCCGACGGTCTGGTCGAGATCACTTCGATGAACCACGGTTTCGCGGTCGACAGCGACACGCTGCCCGCCAATGTGAAGCCGACCCATGTGTCGCTGTTCGACGGCAGCAATTGCGGCATTGAACTGACCGACAGGAAGGCCTTCTCGGTCCAATACCACCCCGAAGCCTCGCCCGGCCCGCAGGACAGCTTCTACCTGTTCCAGCGCTTCGTTGAGGAGCTTAAGTGAGCCTCAATCTGCCCCCGGTCGACGAAGCCCGCCTCGCCGCAGAGTGGGAGGCGGATAAGGCCGTCCTCGCCAATCTCGCGGCGAATGGCGATGTGGCGCGCATAGCCCGCCCGGTCGACGTCAGCTTCAAGGGCAGCGAAAAGGATTTCGAGCGTGTCCTCACCATCGCCAGCCAGTTCGGCTTCGTCGAACTGGACCGCGAAGAGGATGAGGATGGCGACCTTTTCCTGTTCCTCGAATGCGAACAGCCGGTCGATGAACAATCGATCCGCGCCCTGACGAAGAAATGCCTCCAGATCGAAATCCTGTGCGGCGTCGAATATGACGGCTGGGGTTGTGAAGCGCAGTTGGGGGGTATGCATTGAGAGAAGCCATTCGCATCGCGATTCCTGCTGTCCTGCTGGCAGTGTCGAGCCATCCGTTCGCTGCCATAGCCGCAGAGGGAACTGTCGAATGTGAGCAGGCCATCAACCGGCTTGCCGGAACGAGTAAATCAGAAGCCGCTCGTGTAGCCATTACGTTCACCGGAACTCAAAACGCTTTAAGTCTATTAGACAGCGCCGCTTCGAAGTCGAATGTTGATGCTACTTTGTTTCCTGTCGATAAGGAAAAGTTCGTCCTTTTTCTTCAGCTGCGGCGCGGCGTTCTAGATAGCCCGGCTCTAGGCACCATGGTGAAGAGCATGTGTGCCTTGGGTTCCGTGGCAGACAGCAGGTTCAATGGAGCAATGCTGTTCATAGGCAAGGATATGACCGACGCCGCCTTCGCCAAGTTGCCGGGCTATTGAAGCGTCAAACGCATCGAACGATTTGAAACAGAGGCCAAATAATGCCTAAAAGAACCGACATCTCCTCCATCCTCATCATCGGCGCTGGCCCGATCATCATCGGCCAGGCTTGCGAGTTCGACTATTCGGGCACGCAGGCGGTGAAGGCGCTCAAGGAAGAGGGCTATCGCATCATCCTGGTCAATTCCAACCCGGCCACTATCATGACCGACCCGGAATTTGCCGACGCCACCTATGTCGAACCGATCACGCCCGAAATCGTGGCGAAGATCATCGAAAAGGAACGCCCCGACGCGGTGCTGCCGACCATGGGCGGCCAGACCGCGCTCAACACCGCGCTCGCGCTGTTCAATGACGGCACGCTGGAGAAGTTCGGCGTCAAGATGATCGGCGCCGACGCGCAAGCCATCGACAAGGCCGAGGATCGCCTGAAATTCCGCGATGCGATGGACAAGATCGGCCTGGAATCCGCCCGGTCGCGTATCGCACATACTATGGAAGAAGCGCTGGAAGCCCTTGAATTCACGGGGCTTCCATCCATCATCCGGCCCAGCTTCACGCTTGGCGGCACGGGCGGCGGCGTCGCCTACAACAAGGACGAGTTCAAGCAGATCGCGGCCGCTGGCCTCGATGCGTCCCCGACCACCGAAGTGCTGATCGAAGAGTCGCTGCTCGGCTGGAAGGAATATGAGATGGAGGTCGTCCGTGACAGGAACGACAATGCCATCATCATCTGCTCCATCGAAAATGTCGATCCGATGGGCGTCCACACGGGCGATTCCATCACCGTCGCGCCGGCGCTGACCCTGACCGACAAGGAATATCAGATCATGCGCAACGCGAGCATCGCGGTGCTGCGTGAAATCGGTGTCGAAACAGGTGGTTCGAACGTACAGTTCGCAGTCAATCCGAAGGATGGCCGCCTGATCGTCATCGAGATGAACCCGCGCGTCTCGCGCTCTTCGGCGCTGGCGTCGAAGGCGACCGGCTTCCCGATCGCCAAGGTCGCGGCCAAGCTCGCCGTCGGCTATACGCTGGACGAGATCGAGAATGACATCACCGGCGCGACCCCGGCCAGTTTCGAACCGACGATCGACTATGTCGTGACCAAGATCCCGCGCTTCGCCTTTGAAAAGTTCAAGGGGAGCGAACCGCTGCTCGGCACCGCGATGAAGTCGGTGGGTGAGGTGATGGCGATCGGCCGCAACATCCATGAATCGATGCAGAAGGCGCTGCGCGGCCTGGAAACCGGGCTTTGCGGCTTCAATGAGGTCGACCATCTGGTCGGCGCGCCCAAGGACGACATCATCGCCGCGCTGGCCCAGCCGACGCCCGATCGCCTGCTGGTCGCCGCGCAGGCGCTGCGCGAGGGCCTGACCGTCGCCGAAATCCACAATATCGCGAAGTTCGACCCCTGGTTCCTGGAGCGGATCAAGGAAATCATCGACGCCGAAGCGGAAATCCTGTCCAACGGCCTGCCGCAGGATGCCGACGGGATGCGCCGCCTCAAGGCCATGGGCTTTTCCGACAAGCGCTTGGCCTATCTGGCGCTCAAGTCCGCCAATCTGCGCGGGATGGAGCGGGGCATCGCTCGCGGTTCGGGCCTGATCCATGACGCGGTCAAGGCAATGACCGGTGGCGTCACCGAGGATGAAGTCCGCGCCCTGCGTCACAAGCTGGGCGTGCGCCCGGTTTTCAAGCGGATCGACACCTGCGCCGCCGAGTTCGAGGCGAAGACGCCTTATATGTACTCCACCTATGAAGCGCCGATCTTTGGCGAGGCGGAGAATGAGGCGCAGCCGTCCGATCGCAGGAAGGTCGTCATCCTGGGCGGTGGTCCCAACCGGATCGGCCAGGGCATCGAGTTCGACTATTGCTGCGTCCACGCCTGCTTTGCGCTGGCGGAGGCGGGCTATGAAACGATCATGGTCAACTGCAACCCGGAAACGGTGTCGACCGACTATGACACCTCCGACCGCCTCTATTTCGAGCCGCTGACGGCCGAGGACGTGCTGGAAATACTGAGCGTCGAGATGTCGAACGGCACGCTGGCCGGCGTCATCGTCCAGTTCGGCGGGCAGACGCCGCTGAAGCTGGCGCAGGCGCTGGAGGATGCGGGCGTGCCGATCCTGGGCACCTCGCCCGACGCCATCGACCTGGCCGAAGACCGCGAGCGCTTCGCCGCGCTGATCGACAGGCTGAAGCTCAAGCAGCCCGCCAATGGCATCGCCCGCAGCCGGGAAGAAGCCATCGCCGTCGCCAACCGCATCGGATATCCGGTCCTGATGCGCCCGTCCTATGTCCTGGGCGGCCGCGCCATGGAGATCGTCGACGGCCAGGCGCAACTGGAAGAATATATCGCCACCGCCGTTCAGGTGTCGGGCGACTCCCCGGTGCTGATCGACCAATATCTGCGCGACGCGGTAGAGGTGGACGTGGACGCGCTCTGCGACGGCGATGACGTGGTGGTTGCCGGCGTGCTGCAGCATATCGAGGAAGCAGGCGTCCATTCCGGTGACTCCGCCTGCTCCTTGCCGCCCTACAGCCTGTCGGACGACATCATCGCGGAGATCGAGCGCCAAGCCGATGTCCTCGCCCGCGCGCTGTCGGTGCGTGGCCTGATGAACATCCAGTTCGCGGTCAAGGATGGGCCGGAGGGACAGACGGTCTATCTGATCGAGGTCAACCCCCGCGCCAGCCGGACCGTGCCCTTCGTCGCCAAGGCCATCGGCACGCCCATCGCCAAGATCGCGAGCCGGGTGATGGCGGGCGAGAAGCTGAAGGATCTGCCGAAGATCGACCGCAACGCGATTTCGCACATTGCGGTCAAGGAAGCCGTCTTCCCCTTCGCCCGCTTCCCCGGCGTCGATCCCGTCCTTTCCCCGGAAATGAAGAGCACCGGCGAAGTCATGGGCATCGACAGCGATTTCGCGACCGCCTTCGCCAAGGCGCAGCTCGGTGCGGGGACCATCCTGCCCAAGAGCGGGACGGTGTTCGTGTCGGTCAAGGACAGCGACAAGCCGGTGATCCTGCCCGCCGTGCAGAAAATGGCGGCGCTGGGCTTCACCATCATCGCGACCGGCGGCACCGCCCGTTATCTGGAAGAGCAGGGCATCGCCGTGCAGCCAGTGAACAAGGTGGCCGAAGGCCGTCCCCATATCGTAGACAAGATCACCGACGGCGATGTCGACCTGATCTTCAACACGACGGAGGGCTGGCAGTCGCTCAAGGACAGCAAGGCGATCCGCACGAGCGCCCTGCGCGCCAAGGTCGCCAGCTTCACCACGGCGGCGGCCAGCGTCGCGGCGGCCAATGCGATCGAGGCTCTTCAGGGCCATGCCCTTGAAGTGCGTTCGCTCCAGTCCTATTATCCACTGTCGCAAGCCTGATCCCCTGCACAAGGAAGCATGCTGCGGGTGGCCCCAAGTTGGGGGCCGCCAAAGGGAAGTTTTGACGAAGGATTTGCAAGAATGGCGACCGTCGAGAAGATGCCGATGCTGCAGATGGGCTATGACAAGCTCAACGAGCAGCTCCGCGAATTGAAGGCCGAGCGGCCATTGATCGTGGACGCCATCGAAGAAGCGCGCGCGCACGGCGATTTGTCGGAAAATGCCGAATATCATGCCGCCAAGGAGCGTCAGGGGCAGGTCGAAGCCACCATTGCCGATCTGGAAGACAAGCTGTCGCGCGCCCAGATCATCGATCCCCGGACGCTTTCGGGAGACAAGGTCGTGTTCGGCGCGACCGTCACGCTGCTCGATGAGGATGACAAGCCGGTCAAATACCAGATCGTGGGCCAGGCCGAGGCGGATGCCAAGCTCGGCATGATCAGCTATAACAGCCCGCTGGGGCGTGCGCTGATCGGGCGCCAGATCGGCGAGGAGGTCGAAGTGTCGGTGCCCTCCGGCGACAAATTCTACCTGGTCAACAAGATCGATTTCATTTGATCCATCCGTGAAACTGCCTGCTGGTCGCATGACGAACGGGATCGCGGCGATAACTTTCGTCGCGTTTCTGCTGATCTACCTGACGGGGCAGGTCGATAATGCCGCGATCGTGGCCGGGTTCATCCCGGCCCGGGTGGAGGATGGCGCCCTGCTGGCCGGCATGTCGGCCGTCCCGGTCTGGCTGACTCCGATCAGTTGCACGCTTGTCCACGCCAACTGGCTGCATATCGGGTTCAACCTGTTCATGTTCGTCTTTTGCGGACGACAGGTGGAGCATGTTCTGGACAAGGGCGCGACGCTGCTGCTCTATGTCGCGGGCGCCTATGGCGCGACGGCGCTGCAATGGGCGATCGATCCGCATTCCACCAATC
Organism: Sphingobium sp. LMA1-1-1.1; assembly: GCF_040676365.1. Taxonomy (NCBI): domain Bacteria; kingdom Pseudomonadati; phylum Pseudomonadota; class Alphaproteobacteria; order Sphingomonadales; family Sphingobiaceae; genus Sphingobium; species Sphingobium sp. LMA1-1-1.1. The sequence continues at coordinate 693,536 of NZ_JBEGHS010000001.1, read as the reverse complement.
CGATGGTCGGCGCCAGCGGCGCGATATCAGCGGTCATCGCGACCTATGCATTGCTCTACAGCCAGCAGAAGGTTCGCCGCGTGGGGCCGATGTCGGCGAATCTGGTTCGCCTGCTGTGGCTGGCGGCAAGCTGGATCGCGATCCAGCTCATGATCGGTCTCGCCACGGCGCAGGGGCTCGGTGACCTTGGGCAGATTGCGGTTGCCGCGCATATTGGCGGCTTTCTGGTGGGGCTGGTGCTGACGCGGCCGCTGCTTCGCTGGCGTTTCCGCAAACGTCCCCAGCCCCTGTCCTGAATTTTATCCGCTGGGCAGATCCGGCTCCAGCAGCCGGTGCAGATGGACGATCACATAGCGCATTTCGGCGTCATCGACCGTTCGCTGGGCGGCGCCGCGCCAGGCATTTTCGGCGGCGGCATAATCGGGGTACACGCCGACCAGCTCGATGGAGCCAAGATCTTCGAATTCCAGCGTCTGAGGATCTTTGACGCGACCGCCCATCACAAGGTGCAGCTTGCTCATGGTATCTTCTGTTCTCCTGTTCGGGGAACCTGTACCGTAGCAGGCCGCCCGCACCCGTCAAAGGGGGCAGGCGGCCGGATCAGCATGCTTTTGGTGGCGGCGGCGCGTTCAGCTTTTCGGCAACCGCGCCTTCACGGCCTCGCTGAACGCGTCGACCTTGGCGGCGACCAGCGCCATCACATCGTCGGCAAGACGGGATGCCTTTGCGCCCAGTTCGGCTGAGGCAATGGTGTCGCGTGCCGAGGAGGCGGCGTCCTTTGTCCCTTCGGCCGCATTGTGCAGCGCATCTCCAGCACTCGCGCGCAGGGTCTCCGCATTTTCAGCGGCCATGGCCCTGGCGGCGAGCGCCGCGTCCAGCACCTTTGCCCCGGCACTGGTGGCCAGGCCGGGCAGTGCCTTCATCGCTGTCCGGCTCTTGGGAAACATCCATGCGATGACGGCACCTGCCGCGACGGCGCCCGCGACGGCGGCAACGGGATGTTCCTGCACGATCTCATTGGCGCGCGCCGCGATCCGCTGCGATCTGTCCCGTGCGTCCGCATAGGCGTCGCCGGCCTTTTCGCGGCTGGTCTGGATAAGGTCGCCGGCGCTTTCCCTGGCCCGATCCGCCGTATCGCGGAACCGGCCGGACGCGGTCCCGGCGATGTCGTTCGCCGCTTCGCGGGCGCGGGTGAGTTGAGCGCGGATGTCAGCCATTGTCAGTCTCCGAAGTCTCTTCTGTGCGATTGCCTGTCCGAACGTATATGCGCCGGAAAAGTGCCGCGAGCGGACGGCGCAGCAAATAGAGGGCAAGGGCGCCGGCCGCGGCAGCCGTCGCCGCTGGTCGTTGCTGAACCTTGGCGGCGGCATAGGCGGCCCCGTCCATCATCGTTGCCGTCGCCCTGGCCTTTGCATCCTGCTTGAGCCGGGCGGGCGCGATCCGCGCCCTGGCGGCAAGGGCGCTGGAAACCAGCGCGGCGCGGCGCGCGTCGGCACGCGCGACTGCATCACGATAGGCGTCTTCGCGCGTCATGGCTTGATGGCCTTCCTCATCCGGTCGATGCGCCCCTTTGCGAACAATAGCAATATCAGGGCGATGACCAGCGCGCCGCTGAATACGGCGCCTGTCGCCCAGCCGGGGCCGACAAGCGGCGCCAGTGCCAATATGACGCCCACCAGACCGGCGACGATGGCCGCGAAGACAAGCATGATACCCACCAGAGCGAAGATCAGCGCATCGCGAATCCCCGCTCCGGCAATGCCGGCACGCAGCTTCTGCCGTTCGACCTCCGCCTCCGCATAGGCCCGGCCGTCGCTGTACAGGCGCGCGAAGACGTCGCGCACGGACTCGTCCTGTGCCTCGGTCTGCAGGGGCTCTTGGGTCAACATATCCTCCGCCCCGGCACCGGGGCCTTATCGTCGGTCAATCGGGCAGGACGCGATCAGGCGTCTTCGTCCGATCCCTTGGCAAGGCGCATCAGCACGAATCCGACCACCGCCGCCGCGCCGATCGCGACGGCCGGGCTCTTGCGCACGAAGTCCCGCGCTTCGGTCATCAACTGGTCGACATCCTTGCTGTCCAGCGTCTTGGCCGCGCCGGCCACTGATTCGGCCGCCTGGCGGGCATAGTCGCCATATTGCGGGCCAAGCTTGGCATCGACGGTGCCCGCCGTGTCGGAAATCAGCTTGGCCAGGCTCTGCATGGCCGATCCGGTCTTGTCCTTGGCGACGCCGGCAGCCGATTTGGCGGTCTTCGACGCCTGGTCCTTGAGCGGGTCGATATGCGATTTCCAGTCGACGGTGTTGAGTTTGTCAGCGGCGGCCCTTGCGGCCTTTTCGGCCTGGGCCTTTATGGGCGCGATCTGCGCGGTCCAGCCATGCGCGGCCGTGCCATTGCCCGGCTTGGCTGCTACGGCCTTGCGCGGGGCGGCTGCCTTTGCGGGCGCGGCCTTCACCAGCGTTCCGGACAGGGCGGGCTTGGCGGGCTTGGCCTTTGGCGCCTTGGCGGGACTGGCCTTCTTGACGCGCTTGGCGGGCGGGGTTTCGGGGGTGTCGGCCATCGTCCTGTGTCTCCCTTTGAAATACGGCGCGATTGCGAGGCGGGCGGGCGGCTCTGCTTCTAATGCTTCGCCACCGCCCACAGTTCCGTTGCCGTTACTATTTTGAGCATCGGCATTTTTCGAGTCCTTGCAAGCCCCCGCATTGCCAAGCGGGGAGGTGGTGGCTAAGCGGGGCGCGAAAAGCGACCAGAGCCAGTCCCCAGAGCCACTCCAAGGAGCGACCATGACCGCCATTCTCGATATTCATGCCCGCCAGATTCTGGACAGCCGCGGCAATCCGACCGTCGAGGTCGACGTGATGCTGGAGGATGGCAGCTTCGGCCGTGCCGCCGTGCCGTCGGGCGCGTCGACCGGCGCCTATGAAGCGGTGGAAAAACGTGATGGCGACCCCGCCAGATATCTCGGCAAGGGCGTGCTCGCCGCTGTCGCTGCCGTCAATGACCAGATTGCCGAGCAGATCATCGGCCTGGATGCAGAGGATCAGGCCGAAGTCGATGCCGCGATGATCGCGCTCGACGGGACGGAGAACAAATCGAACCTGGGCGCCAATGCGATATTGGGCGTCAGCCTGGCCGTGGCGAAGGCCGCCGCCGACGCGCGCGGCCTGCCGCTCTATCGCTATGTCGGCGGCGTCAATGCGCATGTGCTGCCGGTGCCGATGATGAACATCATCAACGGCGGCGAACATGCCGACAATCCGATCGATTTCCAGGAATTCATGATCATGCCGGTCGGTGCGGAAAGCATCGCGGACGCCGTGCGGATCGGTTCGGAAATCTTCCATACGCTCAAGAAGGGCCTGCACGACAAGGGGCTGGCCACTTCCGTCGGCGACGAGGGCGGTTTCGCGCCCAACATCGCCTCGACCCGCGACGCGCTCGACTTCATCATGCTGTCGGTCGAAAAGGCGGGCTACAAGCCGGGCGACGATGTCGTGCTGGCGCTGGACTGCGCAGCGACCGAGTTCTTCAGGAACGGCAAATATGAGATTTCGGGCGAGGGCCTGTCGCTCAGCCCGGTCGAAATGGCCGATTATCTTGCCGCCCTGTGCGCCGACTATCCGATCAAGTCGATCGAGGACGGCATGAGCGAAGATGATTTCGAAGGCTGGAAGGCGCTGACCGACAAGATCGGCAACAAGGTGCAGCTGGTGGGCGACGATTTGTTCGTGACCAACCCGAAGCGGCTGGAAATGGGCATCGGCAAGGGCCTGGCGAACTCGCTGCTGGTGAAGGTGAACCAGATCGGTTCGCTGACCGAAACGCTGGCCGCCGTCGACATGGCGCACCGGGCGCGCTACACCGCCGTGATGTCGCATCGCTCGGGCGAGACCGAGGACGCGACCATCGCCGATCTCGCCGTGGCCACCAATTGCGGCCAGATAAAGACCGGATCGCTCGCCCGTTCCGACCGGCTTGCCAAATATAACCAGCTCATCCGGATCGAAGAAGAGCTGGGCGATATTGCGCGTTATGCCGGGCGTTCGATCTTCCGCTGAATATAAATTCGGCGACCGGCCGCAAGCAACGCAGATTTTGCTTGCGGCCGGTTCGTCCCTGTGATTCAACTGGTCCATGGCGCATATCGCGAAACTCCGCATGTTGCTTTTCTCGGCTTTTGGCCCGGCGATTGCGGTTCTTCTTCTTCTTTTCTTCGCGGGCTATGTGGTGCTTGGCTCCAACGGCGTTCTGGCCTGGGGCGATTACAAGCGACAATTGAACCATGCGCAGGGTGAACTGAAGCAGGTTCAGGCCCACCGGCAGGAATTGAAGAACCGGGTCGACCTGCTCGATCCCCGGCGCGTCGATCCCGATCTTTCCGACGAACTGATCCGGCGGGAGCTGGGTGTCGTTCATCATGATGAAGTGATCGTTCCACTCAACTGACGGTCCGGACGGCTGATTGATCGCTTTGCCGCGCTTTTGAGTGCCAAGCCGCGTTGCAATTCGGGGCGGACTCCCGCTATATCGCCCTTCCTTCCATCCCCACCCACGCAAAAGGATAAGAACCTTGGCGAAACCAACGACGCCGCGTCCTTCACGCGCAAAGGCAAAGGCGGCTGCACCCGCCGCCGGCGCGGACCACAACCGGCCTCGCCCTGACGCTCCCCAGGATTATGAAGCCACCAAGGAGGAGTTGCTCGAATTTTACCGGCAAATGGTGCTGATCCGCCGTTTCGAGGAAAAGGCGGGCCAGCTTTACGGTCTTGGGCTGATCGGCGGCTTCTGCCACCTCTATATCGGGCAGGAAGCGGTTGCCGTAGGCATCCAGTCAGCGCTCCAGCCGGGCAAAGACAGCGTTATCACCGGCTATCGCGACCATGGCCACATGCTGGCCTATGGCATCGATCCCAATGTCATCATGGCGGAACTGACCGGACGGGAAGCCGGCATTTCGCGCGGCAAGGGCGGTTCGATGCACATGTTCAGCGTCGAGCATAAATTCTACGGCGGCCACGGCATCGTCGGCGCGCAGGTATCGCTGGGCGCGGGCCTGGGTTTTGCGCATAAGTACAATAATGACGGTGGCGTCTGCGTCGCCTATTTCGGCGACGGCGCTGCCAATCAGGGCCAGGTCTATGAATCGTTCAACATGGCCGAACTGTGGAAGTTGCCGATCATCTTCGTGATCGAGAATAACCAATATGCCATGGGTACCAGCGTCAACCGCTCCTCGGCGGAAGACCAGCTCTACCGTCGGGGCGAAAGCTTCCGTATCCCGGGCATCCAGGTGAACGGCATGGACGTGCTCGCGGTACGGGGCGCAACGGAAGAAGCGCTGAAATGGGTCCAGGGCGGCAACGGGCCGATCCTGCTCGAAATGAAGACCTATCGCTATCGCGGCCATTCCATGTCCGACCCGGCCAAATACCGGTCGCGCGAGGAAGTGCAGTCGATGCGCGACAAGTCGGACCCGATCGAGGGCGTCAAGAAATATCTCACCGAAGCCGGCGTGGGCGAAGACGAGCTCAAGAAGATCGATCAGGACATCCGCAAGATCGTCAGCGACGCTGCGGACTTCGCTGAAACCTCTCCCGAACCGGAAATGCACGAACTTTATACCGACGTGCTGGTGGAGCAATATTAATGGGTATCGAAATCAAGATGCCGGCGCTTTCGCCGACCATGGAGGAAGGCACGCTGGCGAAATGGCTGGTGAAGGAAGGTGACGAAGTCCGTTCCGGCGACATTCTCGCCGAGATCGAGACCGACAAGGCCACGATGGAATTCGAAGCTGTCGATGAAGGCAAGATCGGCCAGATCATGATCGCCGAAGGCACCGAGGGGGTGAAGGTCGGCACCGTTATCGCGACGATGGCGGGTGAAGGCGGCGAGGCGGCTCCGGCACCCAGGGCGGAAGCGCCCAAGGCGGAAGCCGCTCCGGCGCCTGTCGCGGCCAGGCCTGCTGCCGAACCGAAGGCCACCGTCAAGGATCCGGCGCTTCCCGACGGCACCGAATATCTTAAAACTACTGTTCGCGAAGCGTTGCGCGACGCCATGGCCGAGGAAATGCGCCGTGACGAGCGCGTCTTCGTCATGGGTGAGGAAGTCGCCGAATATCAGGGCGCCTACAAGGTCACCCAGGGCCTGCTGGAAGAATTTGGCGACAGGCGGGTGATCGACACGCCCATCACCGAATATGGCTTTGCCGGCATTGGCGCGGGCGCGGCCATGGGCGGTCTGAAGCCGGTTATCGAGTTCATGACCTTCAACTTCGCGATGCAGGCGATCGATCACATCATCAACTCTGCGGCGAAGACCAATTACATGTCGGGTGGCCAGATGCGCTGTCCGATCGTGTTCCGTGGTCCCAATGGCGCGGCCAGCCGCGTCGCCGCGCAGCATAGCCAGAATTATGCTCCCTGGTATGCGGCGGTGCCCGGCCTGATCGTGATCGCGCCCTATGACTCGGCCGATGCCAAGGGCCTTCTCAAGGCGGCGATCCGTTCGGAAGACCCGGTCGTGTTCCTGGAGAATGAGCTGGTCTACGGCCGCAGCTTCGATGTGCCCCAGGTGGACGATTATGTCCTGCCGATCGGCAAGGCGCGCATTGTCCGCGAGGGCAGCGACGTGACGCTGGTAAGCTATTCGATTGGCGTGGGCATCGCTCTGGAAGCTGCCGAAGCGCTGGCAGGTGAAGGCATCGACACGGAGGTCATCGACCTGCGTACGCTGCGTCCGCTCGACACGGCGACCGTGCTGGAAAGCCTCAAGAAGACCAACCGACTCGTCGTGGTCGAAGAGGGCTGGCCTGTCTGTTCGATCTCTTCGGAAATCGCGGCCGTGGTCATGGAGCAGGGCTTCGACGATCTGGACGCCCCGGTGCTGCGCGTCACGAACGAGGACGTGCCGCTGCCCTATGCGGCGAACCTTGAAAAGGCGGCGCTGATCGACGCGGCCCGCGTCGTCGCGGCGGCGAAGAAGGTGTGTTATCGGTAAAGTGGAGATGGGGAGCGGCGTGTGTCGCTCCCCATCGACGCCTTGCATTCTGTCGTCGCTTGTCGGGGCCATGAATGCCGACGCCGTCCGTCGGTCCTGAAAGGCTGATGATGTCGGCCCATTCCCTTTTCATCGATCTGGTCGGATGCATGCCGTGAGCGACGATCTCGCGCCCTTGCCGTCGCTGCTGAGCGCCTATGCAGGGCCTGGCGCTGCCCGGCATCGGCTGGTCTGGGCACTGGACGCTCGTTTCGCGCGGCTGGTGGCGACGACGAGCGAGCCGATCATCGGCCAGATGCGCCTGGCCTGGTGGAACGACGCCTTGACGGATGAAAACGGGGTCAAGGGACAGGGTGAACCGCTGATCGACGCGATGCGGCAACTGGGCGCCTTGCCGCTCCACGGACTGGCGCAATGGCTGGACGGCTGGGAAGCGTTGATCGGAGAGCTTGATCTTTCCGGCTATGCGGAGGGCCGGGGGAGCGGCCTGTTTCGCGCACTGGCGGGGCAGAAGGATATTCCGCCATGGCTCGATCGCGCCGGGGCGGCATGGGCGCTCTGGGACCTGTCCGGACATCATGCGGACCCGGACATCGCCGGCAAGGCGATCGATCTGGCACGGACCTATATAAGTGGCGGCAGCTTTCCCTGGACGAAACAATGGCGTCCGCTGCAGATCGCCTATCACCTTGCCCGCCATGACATTGAGAAAGGCCGCCGCGCACCTGCGGGATTGACCCCTGCGCACTATTGGCGATTGGTGCGCATCGGGTTGTTCGGGCGATAGGGGGGATCTGTTGGGACGGGTTTTGGTGAGCGTGATGGCCGCATTGCTGATGACGGCAGGCGGGCTGTTCTGGTGGCAGGGGCGGGCGAACAATGAACCCGTGCCCCAGCTCCTGGTCGGATCGCCGCCGCCGCCCACCGTCGATGTCCTGCCGGAGGGTGATCCGGACGCTTCGGGCGATGCGCCGCCCATGCCCGGCGAAGCGTCGCCGCAAAGCCGCGAGCAGCAGCGATTTGGCCGCTATGACCGCAATCGCGATGGCGTCATCACCCGCGTCGAGATGATGGGCAGCCGCGTCAAGGCGTTCAAGGCGCTCGACCGGGACAATGACAATCTCCTCTCCTTCGAGGAGTGGGCCGTGGCGACCTCGGATCGCTTTGCCGGGGCGGACGGCAATGGCGACGGCAAGCTGACGCCGGCGGAATTCGCGACTACCGCGCCCAAACGAACCGCCACCCCGAAATGCAAATGCTGACGCGTCAGGCGCCGCGCAACGCTCAGGCCTGCTGAAGTTCGCCCAGCCAGCCGCCCAGCGCGGCGCGGGCGCGGGCGGTCATGGCTTCCTTGCGCTGCTTCTTCTTCACGTCTTCCAGCGGCGGGAAGAGGCCGAAATTGACGTTCATCGGCTGATAATCCGCCGTCTCGACGTTGCCGGTCACATGACCGAGCAGCGCGCCCAGCGCGGTTTGCGGCGGCAATGGCGGGAGCGGCTGGCCCAATATCTCGGCCGCGGCAAATCGTCCGGCGAGCAGCCCGATCGCCGCGCTTTCTACATAGCCCTCGCAACCCGTGACCTGCCCCGCAAAGCGGATATGCGGCGCGCTTTTCAGGCGCAATGTGGCGTCGAGCAGCTTGGGACTCTGGATGAAGGTGTTGCGGTGAAGCCCGCCAAGACGGGCAAATTCCGCCTTTTCCAGGCCGGGGATGGTGCGGAACAGATCGATCTGTGCGCCATGCTTCAGCTTGGTCTGGAATCCGACCATGTTCCACAACGTGCCCGATGCATTGTCCTGCCGCAGTTGCACCACCGCATAGGGCCAGCGGCCGGTGCGCGGATCGTCAAGGCCCATCGGCTTCATCGGTCCGTGGCGCAATGTTTCCGGGCCACGCGACGCCATGACCTCGATCGGCATGCAGCCCTCGAAATAGGGCGTGTCCTTTTCCCACTCCTTGAAGTCGGTCTTCTCGCCGTCGAGCAGGCCCTGGACGAAGGCCTGATACTGCTCCTTGTTCATGGGGCAGTTGATATAGTCCTTTCCTTCGCCGCCGCCGGGGCCGATCTTGTCCCAGCGATTGGCCATCCAGCATTTGTCCATGTCGATGCTGTCGAAATGCACGACCGGCGCGATCGCGTCGAAAAAGGCGAGATGGTCGATGCCCGCCGCCTGCCCGATGCTGGCGGCGAGCGCGGGGGCGGTGAGCGGTCCGGTGGCGACGATGGTCATGCCTTCGCTCGGCAGCGCGTCGACGCGCTCGCGCGCGATCTCCACATTCGGATGCCCGGCCAATGTGCGGGTGACGCCTTCGGAAAAGATATGGCGATCCACCGCCAGAGCCGACCCGGCGGGAACCTTGGCCGGTTCAGCCTGCGCCATGATGATCGAGCCCAGCCGCCGCATCTCCTGATGCAGCAGGCCCACGGCGTTCCTGTCCGCGTCGTCGGACCGGAAACTGTTGGAGCAGACCAGTTCGGCAAGGCCATCGGTCTGATGCGCGGGCGTCATGTCGCCCGATCCCCGCATTTCGGACAGGCGGACCTTCACGCCGGCCTGGGCCAGTTGCCACGCCGCCTCCGTCCCCGCAAGCCCGCCGCCGATGATGTGAACCTGATGTCCTGCCACTTTGCTTCTGTTCCGATCGATCTGTAGTCGAGGGGCGTTTAGGCGAAACGGTGCCAAAAGCGGAGCGCAAAATGACCGGCCTCGTCGGTACTCATGCCATGGAAGAGCCGAGCGCCTGAGCGGATGAAGCGTCGCTATAATAAGCGGCTTCGTCCAATATCCCCTCCCGCTTGGCGACGATCGTGGCGACCAGCACCTGTCCCGCGACATTGACGGCGGTGCGGCCCATGTCGAGGATCGGGTCGATGGCAAGCAGCAACCCCGCGCCCTCCAGCGGCAGGCCGAGCGTGGAAAGCGTCAGCGTCAGCATCACGATCGCGCCGGTCAGGCCAGCCGTCGCGGCCGATCCGACGACGGAGACGAAGACGATCAACGCATAATCCGCCGCATGAAGGGGAATGCCGTAGAAGCCCGCCACGAAGATCGCCGCCAGCGCCGGATAGATGGAGGCGCATCCGTCCATCTTGGTCGTCGATGCCAGCGGAATGGCGAAGGCGGCATAGACTTTCTCCACGCCCATGCGTTCGGTCACGGTTTCGGTGACCGGCAGGGTCCCGACCGAGGATCGCGAGACGAAGCCGAGCTGGATCGCGGGCCATGCCTTGGCGAAGAAGGGCAGGGGCCTGAGCCCGTTTGCCACCAGCAGCAGCGGATATACGACCAGCAGCACCAGCGCGAGGCCCAGATAGACGGCCCCGGCAAAACCACCGAGCTGGGCAAGGGCGCTCCAGCCATAGGTGGCGATGGCGCTGCCGATCAGTGCGGCGGAACCGATCGGCGTCAGACGGATGATCCAGCCCAGGATCGCGCGGACCACGGCCAGCAGGGAACGGACAAAGGCCAGGAAGGGCTCCGCCTTCTCCCCGACCTTCAATGTGGCGAGGCCGATGGCGATGGAGAGGACCAGCAATTGGAGGATATTGAAGGAAAGGGCGGTGGATGCGCCCTCGTCGTTCAGTTTGGTGCTGGCCGAGAGAGCGAAACTGTTGCCGGGCACCAGCCCCTTGAGGAAATCGAGCCAGCCGCCGATGGAGTCGGGCTTGCCGATGGCGAGCGCCTGTCCGTGGAGTCCCGATCCCGGCTGGACGATCAAGCCGATGGCGAGGCCGATGACGACCGCGATCAGTGCCGTGATCGCGAACCAGAGCAGGGTCTGCCCCGCCAGCCGCGCTGCATTGTCGAGCGCGCGCAGATTGGCCACGGAGGCGACAATGGCGGCGAACACCAGCGGCGGCACCACGGCCTTCAGCAAGGAAATAAAGATCGACCCCGTGGTCTTGAGTGCTGCGGCCAGCCAGTTGAGGTCGCCATCCGGTCCAGCGCCCATGGCGCGCGCCATGAGGCCCAGCAACAGGCCGACGGCCATGCCAGCCATGACCTGGAATCCGAAACTGCGATAGTTGATGGCCATGGCCTTATTCCTTCGGGCGATCGGCGCGCGATATGGTGATCGACGCTGCCAAATGCGCGCAAACAATTCTTTATGGGGGTGAACGCGGATAAGGATGTCCTCTTTCCGCGACTGGACAGCAAACGGATTGGCCGCCGCGATCCACTATGCCACAGAATGAGCCCCGATCCAGCAGGAGATGCGATTTGAGGAAATGGTGGGCGGTTCTGACGGCTCTCACCGCGCCGGTCCTGTTCCTGCCGCCGGCCGCGCAGGCCGCCGGAGATCCGGCATTGGCCAAGGAGGTGCTGGTCAGGTCCATCGCTTTCCGCACGGTGGAGGGGGAGGGGCAGGTTCCCCGCCTCGCCGCTTATTATGCATCGGTGCTGCAGCGGGCGGGTTTTGTGGCAGGCGACGTGGAGATCACCCCGCTGGGCGAGACGGCCAGCCTTGCCGCGACCATCCGGGGCAGCGATCCTCAGCTCCGCCCCCTGCTGCTGATCGGCCATATGGATGTGGTGGCCGCCGATCCGGCGGACTGGGCGCGCGACCCCTTCGTGCCGGTCGAGGAGGATGGCTATATTTTCGGACGGGGCGCGGAGGACAATAAATATGACGTCGCCATGATGGTGGCGACGCTGGCTGATTTGCGCAAGTCCGGGTGGCGGCCGCGCCGGACGGTCACCCTCCTTCTGTCTGGCGACGAGGAAAGCCATATGCGCACCAGCCGCGCACTGGCGGAGAAATATAAGCATGCCGAAATGCTGCTGAACGGGGACGGCGGCGGCGGGTTGCTGGACGAGGATGGACAGGCTGTGCTCTACCAGTTGCAGGCCGGCGAAAAGAGCTATGCGGATTTCGAGATCGCCTTCACCGATGCCGGCGGTCACAGCAGCGCGCCAACGCCCGGCAATCCGATCTATCGCCTGGCGCGGGCGATCGACCGGATCGCCGCCTATCGCTTCGCGCCGATGCGCAATGAACTCACCAGGGCATCATTGGCTCTTTCGGCGGACAGGATCGGCGGCGCGGTTGGCGCGGCGATGCGGCGTTATGCCGAGACAGGCGACCCGAAAGCGGCGGACCTGCTGTCCGATTATCCCGAATTTGTGGGGCAGGTGCGGACGACCTGCGTCGCCACCATGGCGCAGGCGGGCCATGCGCGAAACGCCCTGCCGCAAAGTGCGAAGGTCGATGTGAACTGCCGCATCTTTCCGGGCATCGCCGTCGAAGTCGTGAAGGCGGAACTGACGCAGGCCACAGATGATCCCGGCGCGACCATCACCACGCTGGACCACCCGCAGGCGAGCGACGCCTCACCCCTGCGGGAGGATGTGCTGAAGGCGGTGAAGGCAGCGGTGTCGGCCCGCTACCCTCACATTCCGGTCATCCCCTCCATGTCGGCGGGAGCGACGGACAGCCTCTATTTCCGGGCGCTCGGCGTGCCGAGCTATGGTGTATCCAGCCTGTTCCAGCGGGGCGAGGACGGCTTTGCCCATGGGCTGAACGAGCGCGTGCCGGTGGCGGGAATTCCGCAGGCGCTCGATCAGTGGGAGCGGATGGTGAAGGCCCTCGCCCAATAGCAGCCTTCCACCAGAGCGGGTTTCGATCTGATTGAATCAGATCGCTGCTCTGGCTTCCTTGTTTTCCGCGATTTCTTAACCAGCGATCGGTGCCGATCGCTTGGAAATCACTCTAATCCATCCCTTCCGCTGGCCATGCGGATGGTGAGGTCCCTTAGCGCCCCACCGCAACGCTGTTGGCGGCTGAAAGCACGGCCTGGACCGAAGCCGTAGCCACGTCGGTATCCGTGCCGATGCCGAAGATCGTCCGGCCGTCCGGGGTGCGGCATTCGACATAGGCGGCCGCTGCGACATCCGTACCGGCGCCGATGGCATGCTCGCTATAGTCGGCGACCTCCAGATCGACGCCCAATTCGTCCCGCAGCGCCGCCAGCACGGAGGAGATCAGGCCATTGCCGCGCCCGGAAATCGATCGCTCGCCTCCCTTGTGCGCAATCTTGCCGGTGAAGATGCGATCGCCCGCATGGCCGGTCTCATTATAGTCGATCAACCTGTAGGGCTGCTCGCCCGACAGGCGGTAATGATCCTCGAACGCGGCCCAGATGTCGCCGGCATTCAATTCGCGGCTGCTTTCGTCTGCCAGCGACTGAACCACCTTGGAAAAATCGGCCTGCATCCGCTTGGGCAGCTTCAGCCCCTTGTCCTGTTGCAGCACCCATGCGACGCCGCCCTTGCCCGACTGCGAATTGACGCGGATCACCGCCTCGTAATCGCGGCCCAGATCCTTGGGGTCGATCGGCAGATAGGGCACGTCCCAGATCTGGTCGTTGCGCGCTTCCTGCGCGGCGAAACCCTTTTTGATCGCGTCCTGATGACTGCCGGAAAAGGCGGTGAACACCAGTTCGCCGGCATAGGGATGGCGCGGGTGGACGGGCAGCTGGTTGCAATATTCGACGGTCTGGATCACCTCGTCGATATCGGAAAAGTCCAGCCCCGGATTGATGCCCTGCGTGTACATGTTGAGCGCCACGGTCACCAGGTCGCAATTTCCGGTACGTTCGCCATTGCCGAACAGGCAACCCTCGACGCGGTCGGCCCCCGCCATCAGCCCCAGTTCCGCCGCCGCCACGCCGGTGCCCCGGTCATTATGGGTGTGCAGCGAAATGACGACGCTGTCGCGCTTGCTGATATGGCGGCAGATCCACTCGATCTGGTCGGCATAGATATTGGGCGTCGCCGCCTCGACCGTGGCGGGCAGGTTCAGGATCAGCGGGCGATCGGGCGTCGGCCGCAGGATTTCCATCACGGCCTCGCAACATTCCAGGCTGAAATCCAGTTCGGCCGTGGAGAAGGTTTCGGGCGAATATTCAAAATGCCAGTCGGTATCGGGCTGCCTGGCCGCATTGTCGCGCAGCAGCTTGGCCGCATTGATCGCGATTTCCCGGATCTGCGGACGGTCCATCTGGAACACGATGTTGCGCCAGGCCGGGGATACGGCGTTGTAGACGTGGACGATGGCCTTCTTCGCGCCGCGCAGGGATTCGAAGGTGGTAGCGATCAGGTCTTCGCGCGCCTGCGTGAGCACCTGGGGGAAGACGTCATCGGGGATCGCGCCCTCGCGGACCAGGCCCGATATGAAGTCGAACTCTGTCGCGCCTGCGCTGGGGAAGCCGACCTCGATCTCCTTGACGCCCACTTTGACCAGCAGGTCGAAGAAGCGGCGCTTCTTTTCGGCGTTCATGGGATCGATCAGTGACTGGTTGCCGTCGCGCATGTCGGTCGACAGCCAGCGCGGGGGCGAGGTGATGACAGCGCCCGGCCACTGACGGTTGGGCAGGTCCACCTGGGGGAAGGGGCGGTATTTCAGCGAGGGATCAGTCAGCATCATGACGAAAATGGCTTCTCTGCATACGGGCGACCGCAGCCTGCCCGGTGGTACGACTATCTGCTTGATTATGCCCTTAGGCGGATTGCCGCGTCATTCAAGCGAAGAGCAGCACAAATACCACGCCTAAGGGCGTGTAAGTCGTAGCAGGGGAAGAAGCGCGCGCTGCATGATGGACACGCCATAGCCTGAATCGGCCGGCGAGCGCAAGGGGCAGGCGCTTGCCCCGTCCGTCGGCGGGAGGGGGCAAGCGTACTATGTGTATTGCCGGCCAGTGCTTATTTCTGGCCAACGCTCATTTTTGAAAAGCGGCGACGATCTTCAGTTCCACCGCATCGCCGACCATCGGCACGCCATAGCCCATGCCGAAATCACTGCGCTTGATCGCGGTGGTGGCGATGAAGCCGACATTCTCCTTGCCGCCCATCTGCGCCGGCCCCTTGCCCGCACCGTAGAATTCGGTGTCCAGTGTCACCGGCTTGGTGATGCCCTTGATGGTGAGGTTGCCGCTGATCTCCGCCGAGGTGCCCTGCACCTTTACCCCGGTCGACACGAAGGTCGCCTTGGCGAATTTTTCGGAATCGAAGAAGTCGGGCTTCATCAGATGCGCGTCGAGTTCAGCGATGCCGGTCTTGAGGTTCGCCACCGGAACTTCGACCGAAACCTTGGCCGCTGCGGGATTTTTGGGATCGAGCGTCAGCGTGCCGCTCGGTCCGGCAATGACGCCCAGATTGTTGGTGAAGCCCATATGGTCATAGGCGAAGAGGATCTGGGTGTGGCCCGGGTCGATCGTATAGGTGCCGCCGGTCACGCGGGTGGCATCCTTCGCGCCGGGGGCGGGCGGCATCTGCTGGGCGATGACGGCGCTGCCGCCGGCCACGGCGAGAAGGGCGGCGGCGGGGATCAGATATTTACGCATGAAGGACAATCTCCAGAAGCGATCAAGGGACGCCGCTACGATAAGCGACGTCCCTCGATTGTTCCAGAGCCGTAACCGGAAACAAAGGGTTACCGGATCGTCTACCTGCCATCCTGCTGTCGGAATGGCGGACGGGGCTTGGAGCGCGCTGCGTCAAATCTGACGCAGGCCGCGCGCTCCAGCTTTCTGTTGCAGCATCGTTTCAAGCGCAAAATCGGTTCCCACTTTTGCGCACGATGCCTTAGTTCTTGTCCTTGTCCACCAGCTTGTTGGCGCTGATCCAGGGCATCATGGCGCGCAGCTTGGCGCCGGTTTCCTCGATCGGATGGCGCTGCGCGATGACGCGGCTCATCTTGAGTTCGGGCTGGCCGGCGCGGTTGTCGAGCACGAAGTCCTTGACGAAGCGGCCCGACTGGATGTCGGCCAGGACGCGCTTCATTTCCTTCTTCGTTTCCTCGGTGATGATGCGCGGGCCGGTCTTGATGTCGCCATATTCGGCGGTGTTCGAGATCGAGTAGCGCATGGTGGCGATCCCGCCCTCATACATCAGGTCGACGATCAGCTTCAGTTCGTGGAGGCATTCGAAATAGGCCATTTCGGGAGAATAGCCCGCTTCGACCAGCGTTTCGAAACCGGCCTGGACCAGCGCGGTGGTGCCGCCGCAAAGCACGGCCTGCTCGCCGAACAGGTCGGTTTCGCATTCCTCGCGGAAGTTGGTTTCGATGATGCCGGAACGGCCGCCGCCAACGCCCGAGGCATAGGAAAGGGCGATGTCATGGGCATTGCCGGTCGCGTCCTGATGAACGGCGATCAGGCAGGGCACGCCGCCACCGCGCAGATATTCGCCGCGGACGGTGTGGCCCGGGCCCTTGGGCGCGATCATGATGACGTCCACGTCCTTGCGCGGCTCGATCAGGCCGAAATGGACATTGAGGCCGTGCGCGAAGGCCAGGGCCGCGCCAGGACGCAGATTGGCGTGGATGTCCGCGGCATAGACGGCGGCCTGATGCTCGTCGGGCGCCAGGATCATGAGTATGTCGGCCCAGGCAGCCGCTTCGGCGTTGGGCAGCACCTTGAAGCCCGCGCCTTCCGCCTTCGTCGCGCTGGGCGAACCGGGGCGCAGCGCGATGGCGATTTCGGCAACGCCGGAATCGCGCAGGTTCTGCGCATGGGCGTGGCCCTGGCTGCCATAACCCAGGATGGCGACCTTCTTGCCCTTGACCAGGCCGATATCGGCATCGCGATCGTAATAAACCTTCATTTGACGTTCCTTTTCATATCCTAACCCTCTCCCTGGAGGGAGAGGATACGAAGACTTGGACCCCATGGCCCCAGTCGGAGTTGGTGAGGGGGAACCACCGGGCGGGGATGTGCTGATCTCACCCTCACCCTCCCATGCTTCGCATGGGCCCCTCCCTCTCCCGGCGGGAGAGGGGCTAATCTATTTGGAGCGCGCCGCGCTCCAGTTGTCTGTTGTCGCATCCCTGGGCGCAAAAAACCGCGCACGATGCTTTAGTTTGGCTCCTTGCCACGGATCAGGCCGACGACGCCCGTTCGGCCAACCTCGACCAGCCCGATCTGCCGCATCAGGCCGATGAAATTGTCGATCTTGTCGGTCGTGCCGGTGATCTCGAAGATGAAGCTCTCTATGGTGGTGTCGACCACCTTGGCACGGAAGACATCGGCCAGGCGAAGCGCCTCGATCCGGTCCTCTCCCACGCCGGCAACCTTGACCAGCGCCAGTTCGCGCTCGACGAAGGGGCCGTTGTCGGTGAGGTCGGTCACCTTGTGCACCGGCACCAGCCGTTCGAGTTGGGCAATGATCTGGTCAATCACCTTGGGCGGGCCGCTGGTGACGATGGTGATGCGGCTGATCGCATGATCGGGGGTGATGTCCGCCACGGTCAGGCTGTCGATATTATAGCCACGCGCGGTGAACAGGCCCGCGATGCGCGCCAATATGCCCGCCTCGTTCGAAACCGTCAGCGACAGGACATGCCGCTCGCTAATCTCTTCCTGAATGTGCATCAGATGTTTCCGTTATCCGGTTCTTCGCGCTCATGGCGCTCTGAAATCATGCCCGTCAAGGCGTAGTGCCATGCGCCATCGTCGCGATGGGCCATCCGTACCGGGAAGCCCGCGATCGCGTCGAACATCCGCGCCAGATGCTCGCCCACATAGCGGGGGCTGACCAGCAGGCGGCCGATATGGCGCTCATGAAAATCGAAACCCGCGTCCAGATGGACTTCCCAATCCTCATTTTCCGGATCGGCATGGTCCACCGTCCAGCCCGTGAGGTCCGGCGTGCCCGCGATCCTTTCGAAATCGAAGGGTTCGCTGACATGGATGCGGAGCTTCAGATGCTGCGTCACGCCGCCATACTCACACCAGCGCCTTCGCCTCGTCCGACATGATGCCCTCGACCTGGCTGGGGTCGAGCAGCATGTCGGTATGTGCCGCGCCCGACGGGATCATCGGGAAGCAGTTGCTGAGCTTCGCCACGCGGCAGTCCACGATCACCGGGCCGGGCGTGTCGATCATCTGGGCAATGCCCGCCGCCAGTTCCTGCGGCCCCTCAATGCGGATGCCGGTCCAGCCATAGGCCTCGGCCAGCTTCACGAAGTCGGGCAGGCTGTCGGAATAGCTGTTGGAATAGCGGCTTTCATAGGTCAGTTCCTGCCACTGGCGGACCATGCCCATATATTCATTGTTGAGGATGAATATCTTGACCGGCAGGCGATACTGGCTGGCCGTCCCCATCTCCTGGATGTTCATCTGGATGGAAGCATCGCCGGCAACACACACGACCAGACTGTCCGGGTTGCCCACCTGCGCGCCGATCGCGGCCGGGAAGCCGTAGCCCATGGTGCCCAGGCCGCCGGATGTCAGCCACTTGTTCGGCGCGTCGAAACCGAAATGCTGGGCCGCCCACATCTGGTGCTGGCCGACTTCGGTGGTGATGATGACATCCTTCGCCGACCGCGAAGCCTTGTAGAGCTGGGCGATCGCCTCCTGCGGCATGATCTCTTCCCGGCTTTCCGGATAGGCGAGGCTGTTGCGGGCGCGCCAGCCGTCGATCCGTGCCCACCATTCGCCCAGATCGGCCGCCTTGTGCCCGCGTTCCTTCCAGAGGGCGATCATGTCCGCCAGGGCACTGCCGACGTCCGCGATGACGGGAAGGTCGACCTCGACGGTCTTGTTGATGGAACTGCGGTCGATATCGATATGGATCTTCTTGGAATGCGGCGCGAACGCGTCCAGCCGCCCGGTCACGCGGTCGTCGAAACGGGCGCCGACGCAAAGGATCAGGTCCGCCTTGTTCATCGCCCAATTGGCTTCATAGGTGCCGTGCATGCCCAGCATTCCCAGCCATTGCGGGGACGAAGCGGGGAAGGCGCCCAGGCCCATCAACGTCGAGGTGACGGGCGCGCCGGTCAGCGCCGCGATCTCGCGCAGCAGGGTCGATGCTTCGGGACCGGAATTGACGACGCCGCCCCCGGTGTAGAAGATCGGACGCTCGGCAGCCGCCAGCATCTCCACCGCGCTCGCGATCGCGACCGGGTCCGCCTTGGTCTGCGGGCGATAGCTGGCATGTTCGAAACTCTCCGGCTTCCGGTATGGCGCGGTCGCGATCTGGACATTCTTCGGAATGTCGATGACGACCGGGCCGGGCCGGCCGGTGGTGGCGATATGGAACGCCTCATGGACGACGCTCGCCAGCTTGCCGGGCGATTTCACCAGATAATTGTGCTTGGTGCAGTGGCGGGTGATGCCGACCGTATCCGCTTCCTGGAAAGCGTCCGTGCCGATGAGCTGCGTCGGAACCTGGCCAGTGATGACGACCATCGGGATCGAATCCATCAGCGCATCGGTGATGCCGGTGACCGCATTGGTCGCGCCGGGGCCGGAGGTGACGAGGACAACGCCGGGCTTGCCGGTGGAGCGGGCATAACCCTCCGCCATGTGGGTTGCGCCCTGTTCGTGGCGAACGAGAACGTGGCGGATCTTCGGATGATTGTAGAGTGCGTCATAGATGGGCAGCACCGCGCCGCCCGGATAACCGAACACGACTTCGACCCCCAGGTCGATCAGGCACTCAACCAATATGTCCGCGCCGCTCTTTTCGGCCACGATAGATCCTTCCGTCGGATAAATGTTGCGCCCTCTGCTCCAGAAGCGGAGCGATGGCAAGGCGGCTGCGTCTATTGGACATAAAATGGCTAGTCAATAGTTATTGTTGTAATTTTATTACTAATTCATCCATTAAATGATTATCAATGATCGCGGCGATGCGGGGCCAATCGGCGGGAGGCTGGCGGGAAAACCAGGTATATTGCCGCTTCGCATATTGTCGCGTCGCGATCCGGCCGCGCTCGACCATGGTTTCGCGGTCGATTTCCCCCGCCAGCCAAGCCGCGATCTCCGGGACGCCGATGGCCCGCATGACGGGAAGCTCGGCCGAGAGCCTGCGCGCCAGCAGCGCCTCCACCTCCCCGACGGCGCCATGGTCCGCCATCTGCCCGAACCGCAGGTCGCAGCGGTCGATCAGCCAGTCGCGCGGGGGCAGCAGGACCAAGGGCGCCAGGGCGATGTCCCTGCCTATGCCGCCGCTCTTGTGCCGTTGCCATTGGGACAGGGGCTTGCCGGTCGATCGCACCACCTCCAGCGCGCGGCCGACGCGAGTGGTGTCCGCGGCGGCGAGGCGCGCGGCCGCCTCGGGATCCTCCCTTGCCAGCGCGGCATGCGCCTCGGCCACCGGCATGGCGCGCACGGCAGCGCGTATGGCAGGATCGATGTCCGGCACCGGGGCGATGCCGTCCAGCAGGGTGCGCAGATAAAGGCCGGTGCCGCCCACCAATATGGGCATGCGCCCCGCCGCATGCGCCTTGCCGATCTCGTCGCGCGCCTCAGCCGCCCAGCGCGCGGCGGTGCAGGCTTCCGCGCCGTCGATATGGCCGAACAGCCGATGTGGAACGCCCGCCATTTCCTCTTCGTCCGGCCGGGCCGAAAGGATCCGAAGGTCGGCATAGACCTGGCTCGCGTCCGCATTGATGACGATGCCGTTCGCCATCCGGGCCAGCCGAACCGCGAGCGCACTCTTGCCGCTGGCGGTTGGCCCGGCAATAAGCGCGACGCGCGGGCGGGATTCGCCCATCCTTGAGTCAGGAGTTTCCATGTTCGTTGCGACCTTAGTGGCAAGTGGTGCCTTGAGTCAGGAGGATATTGCCGAGGCGGCCGGCCGGCTCGCCACGGTGGGTTGCGCGCCTGTCGATAGCAAGTGGCTGGACGAGGGCAAGGCGGCCGACATCTTCTTCGGCCTTGATCCGATTGCCGCGCGCGCTGCGCTCACCGGGGTTGGCGAGCGGGCGGACGTGATCGTCCAGCCCGCCGAGGGGCGTGAGAAGAAGCTGCTGATCGCGGACATGGACTCCACCATGATCACCGTCGAATGCATTGACGAACTGGCCGACTATGCCGGGATCAAGGCGCAGATCGCGGAGATTACGGAGCGGGCAATGCGCGGCGAACTCGACTTTGCCGGGGCGCTGCATGAGCGGGTCGCCCTGCTCAAGGGACTGGCGGACGCGGCCATCGACCAATGCCGGACCGAGCGGGTGAAGATCATGCCGGGCGCAAAAGCGCTGGTGCGCACGATGAAGCAGAGGGGGGCAAGGACGCTGCTCGTGTCGGGCGGGTTCACGCGCTTCACCGGCCCGGTGGCGGAGGAGATCGGCTTCGACGACGCCGTCGCCAATGTGCTGGAGATCGCTGACGGCGCCCTGCTGGGCACGGTGACGCTTCCGATCGTGGACGCTGCGCGCAAACGGATGGAACTGGAGGCGGCGATCAACGACGGGATCGATCGGCCGCTGACACTCGCCGTGGGCGACGGCGCCAATGATATACCGATGATCCAGGGGGCCGGGCTGGGCGTCGCCTATCATGCCAAGCCCAGGACGCGGGAAGCGGCGGCGGCCGAAATCGTGCATGGCGACCTCTCCGTGCTGCTCTATGCGCAGGGCATCGCTTCGGCCGAGTGGGTAGAGGCCTGATCGCCTCGATATCCTGGAGCGAAGGCAGAAGCAGGGCCTCATCAGAAGTCCTCTGATCCGCCACCGCACGGTTGAGCGCCGCTCCAGATTCCTTGTTTTCCGCGATTTCCTGACCAGCGATCGGTTCCGATCGCTTGGAAATCGCTCTATTTTTCGTTTTTGCTCAATGCGCGGCCAGCATCCACAGCGCCATGGCTACCATCATGACATTTTCCGTCAGGGACACGAAGCCCAGCGGCACATTGCTGCTGCCGCCGACGCAGGCGCATTTGAGTTCGCGCTTTTCGAGATAGACCGCCTTGAACACCGAAACCGCGCCGATCCCGCCGATGAACAGCGCCACGGGGATCGACAGCCAGTCGAGCGCTCGCGCCAGCATCAGCGTGCCTGCGCCCAGTTCAAGGAACGGATAGACATATCCATAGGGGACAAGGCGGCGGGCAAGCAGGTCGTAGTTCAGGAACATCGTCGCAAAGCGATCCACATCCTGCAATTTCAGCATGGCGAGCAGCATCATGGCGATCGCGACGAAGCGTTCCGCCGTCATGATGCCGAGCAGGGGCAGGGCGGTCAGCCAGTTGGTCACGAGC
This sequence comes from Sphingobium sp. LMA1-1-1.1, assembly GCF_040676365.1. Classification (NCBI taxonomy): domain Bacteria; kingdom Pseudomonadati; phylum Pseudomonadota; class Alphaproteobacteria; order Sphingomonadales; family Sphingobiaceae; genus Sphingobium; species Sphingobium sp. LMA1-1-1.1. Next base: position 671,549 of record NZ_JBEGHS010000001.1, on the reverse strand, counting down.
GCGAGCAAGCCCGCCACCGCGAAGACGACGAGGACGGGCGTATAGCTTTTCGCCTGCGGGTCGGCGACCTTCAGGCCGAAAAAGCGGCGAAGGTCGTCATGGCCGCCGATCCTTTGCCCGTCGATGAAGATCTGCGGCGTCGTCGCGACATTGTGCGCGGCCTTGCAGGCGTCGGTTTCGGCACGGCTGGTCAGCCAGTGATCATCGACCGCATAGCCTTTTCGCTTCAGCAGCCAGCGGGCCTTGAGGCCGAAGGGGCAGATGTGGCCGGGCATCACCATGCGATAAAGCTCTGCTTTGCGCGGAGCTTCGGCGGCGGCTGTGGTCATCGCATCGCTTTCTCTTGAGAGTTTCGCTTCGCATCCCATATGGGGTCCGTACCATGGTCCGGAGTCAAGCATGGTGATGACGATTTCCGGTCTGGCGCGCGCGGGCGGCGTGGGCGTCGAGACCATACGCTTTTATCAGCGTCGCGGCCTGCTGGACACGCCCGACCGGCCGGAGGGCGGCGGCCTTGCCGGTGGCGTGCGACGCTATGGCGAGGACGATGTGCGGCGTTTGAAGTTCATCCGCGCGGCACAGGCGGCCGGCTTCACCCTGGATCAGATCGGTGAGTTGCTGCGGCTGGACGCCGGTCAGGATCGCGCACGGGCGCGTGAACTGGCGGCGGAGCGGCTGGCGGCGCTGGACAGGAAGATCGCGGAACTGGAAGCGGCAAGGGACAGTCTGCGGCGGCTGGCCGGCGCCTGCCATGCCTCCCGGGAGGGGCCTTGCCCGATCATCTCCGCCTTCGAAGAGTAGGGCTTCGAGGAGTAGGGCAGGGCGTCAGAACCCGGACATCAGCCCGTCGATCGCGCCCTGCAAAATATAGCTCGCGGCGAGCTTGTCCACCAATTCCTCACGCCGCGCACGGCTGGCATCCGCCTCCAGCAGCGTCCGCGTCACCGCCTGCGTCGACCAGCGCTCGTCCCACAGCAGGATCGGCAGGCCCATGTCCGCGATGTTTCGGGCAAAGGCGCGGCTGGCCTGGCTGCGCGGGGATTCGCTGCCGTCCAGGTTGAGCGGCAGGCCGATGACCACGCCCCTCACCAACTGCTGCTCCATGAAAGCCGCCAGCGCGATCTTGTCCTTGGTGAACTTGCCGCGGCTGACCGTATGGGCCGGGCTGGCGATGGACCATTCCGCATCGCAGAGCGCAAGGCCGATGGTCTTGGTGCCGACATCCAGCCCGATCAGGCGGCCGCCATGGGGCAGGGCTTCGCGGAAAACCGCGCGGTCGGCAGTGACAATGGACATGTTTACTTCTTCAGAAAGGCGGCCAGCCGCTGTTTCGCATCCTCGCGCACATCGGCCCAGAACAGCGCATAGTCATAGACGTGATAATTATTGCCCGGCAAGGTGAACGGGCCCATGTCCACCGGTTCCCCGATCATCAGCACGCCACTGGTGTCGCAGCGCGCCGGGACGACGCCGGCGACCAGCCGGGTGGGCTTGCCGGCGTCCCGCGCATCCAGCGTGCCGCGATTGGCGCTGGCGGGGGCCGCGCCATTGAAGGCGCCGGTGATCGGATTGGTGCAGAGCATATGCGTGCCCTTGTGCGGCCGGCCGGTGAAGCTGGGCTTGCGCTCGAAACTCTCGATCGCGGCCGATGGATCGGCCGGTTCGGCATAGCTTTGCCAACTCACGATGCAATGCGACTGCTGCCGCCGCGCGCATGCGGGAAGGCCAAGCGCCGGCAGGTCGGCCTCGACCGAAATCGGCCAGCCCACGGCATAGACGGCGGCGATGCGGTCAGCGACCGGCTTTCCCGCCACCTGCTCGCGCAGCAGCCTCAGCAGATGGAACGAACCCTGGCTATGCGCGGCGAGGATCAGCGGCCCCTGCGGATTGGCCTTGAGAAAGGCGGCAAAGGCCTGGGCGACGTCGCGATAGGCCGCGGCGAGCGACTGGTCGCCCGCGGGCTTGTCGGTCAGGAAGGCGCCATAATTGGCCTGGCGGTAGCGCGGCGCCCAGATGGCGCCCACCGCGTTGAAGGCGCTCGCTTGATTCTGCACGAAGCGCCGCGCCGTCGTGAGCGAATCCTGGTCGTCCAGGTGCATGTTCCAATGCGCGTCGCCCAGCGTCGTGATGTAGGATGTCGGGTGGATGAAAAAGACCGCAGCCTTGTTGGTGGCGGGCGCATCCTTCACCCCCTCCGGCAGCCAGGCGGCGGGATTGTCCTTCCTGATGTCGGGCCGCGCGATCCACATGCCGGCATCGTCATAGGCGTTGGCCGGCAGGGGCTGAATCTGCGCAAAGGCCTCCCGCGGGACCATGACCGCCCGGATCATCTGCATGCCCCAGATGCGATAGGCCAGCAATGCCGCGATGACCAGCACGATCAGGCCGGCTACGACATAGAGAAATTTGCGGGCCAATCGGCGCTCTCCATCGGGATGCTGTGCAGATGCTTTCCTGTCTGGCGCAAGCGCAACATGCGCGCAAGGACTTGAAGCATGAAGGTGCCGATGGTAGCGGCGGCGCATGTCGATAGACCTTCAGACCGTAAAGAAGATCGCCAGCCTTTCGCGCATTTCGGTGACGGATGCCGAAGCCGAGGCGATGGTGCCCGAACTCAACAACATCCTTGGCTGGGTGGAGCAACTGGGCGAGGTGGACGTGACCGGCGTGGAGCCGATGACCGCCGTCATTCCCAACACGCTGCGCCTGCGCGAGGATGTCGTCACCGACGGCAATGTCCGCGACCGGGTGCTGGCCAATGCGCCGCAGGCCGAACATGGCTTCTTCGCGGTGCCCAAGGTGATCGAATAATGTCAAATCCTACAGACAAAAGCGCGCTGACCGATCTGACGGTGGCGGAAATCCGCGACGGCTTCCGTGGCGGTGACTTTTCCGCGCGCGAAGTGGCAGAGGCGTTCAACGCCAATGTCGCCGCCGCCAAGGCGCTGAATGCCTTCATCGTCGAGACCCCGGAAAAGGCCCTGGAGGCCGCCGACGCCGCCGACAGGGCGAAGGCTGCGGGCGAGGCTTTGAAGCCGCTTTCGGGCGTGCCGATCGGCATGAAGGACCTCTTCTGCACGGAGGGCGTGCAGACGACCGCTGCCAGCCACATGCTGGAAGGCTTCACGCCGACCTATGAATCCACCGTATCGAAGAAGCTGTGGGACGCGGGCGCGGGCATGCTGGGCAAGCTCAATCTCGACCAGTTCGCCATGGGTTCGTCGAACGAGACAAGCTATTACGGCAATGTGATCTCGCCCTGGCGGCGCGGCGGCGGCGACAATGCCGCGCTGGCGCCGGGCGGTTCCTCGGGCGGCTCCTCCGCCGCGATCTCTGCGCGGCTCTGCCCTGCGGCGACCGGAACCGACACGGGCGGCTCGATCCGCCAGCCGGCGGCCTTCACGGGCATTTCCGGCATCAAGCCGACCTATGGCCGCTGCTCGCGCTGGGGCATCGTGGCCTTCGCCTCCTCGCTCGACCAGGCCGGGCCGATGGCGCGGACGGTGCGCGACAATGCGATCCTGCTGGAGACGATGGCGGGCTTCGATCCCAAGGATTCGACCTCGCTCGATCTGGCTGTGCCGCAGTGGGAAGCCAATCTGTCCAGCGATCTCAAGGGCAAGAAGGTCGGCATTCCCAGGGAATATCGCCCTGACGGTCTGAACGCGGAAATCTCCGCCATGTGGGATCGCGGCATCGAATGGCTGAAGGACGCGGGCGCCGAGGTGGTGGAGGTGTCGCTGCCGCATACCAAATATGCGCTGCCGACCTATTATATCATTGCGCCCGCCGAGGCTTCTTCGAACCTCGCCCGCTATGACGGCGTGCGCTATGGCCAGCGCGACCTGCCCGATGGGGCGGGCCTGCAGGACATGTATGCTGCGACGCGTGCCTTGGGCTTTGGGCCGGAGGTCAAGCGCCGCATCATGATCGGCACCTATGTGCTGTCGGCGGGCTTCTACGACGCCTATTATACGCAGGCGCAGAAGGTCCGGGCGTTGATCGCGCGCGATTTCGAACAGGCTTTCGAAAAGTGCGACCTGCTGCTGACGCCCACCGCGCCGAGCGCTTCCTTCGCGCTGGGCGAGAAGCAGGCTGATCCTCTCGCCATGTATCTGAACGACGTCTTCACCGTGCCTGCGTCGCTGGCGGGTCTGCCCGCCATGGCGGTGCCGGGCGGACTGGACGCGCAAGGGTTGCCCTTGGGTTTGCAGATCGTCGGCAAGGCGCTGGACGAGCAGACCGTGCTGAACGCAGGCCTCGCCATCGAGGAACGCGCAGGCTTCACGGCGCGGCCGGAGAAGTGGTGGTAAGATGCACTTCGCGGAACTCGTGGAGGGCATAGTCGATATGCTGAGCTGTTTCACAAGTTCAGGGAGGCAGAAATATCAACGTAACGATGATCGTCCGGCCAAGCGTCGCAGGATCAGCGTTGCAACGGCGGATGCGACCGTAGATCGTCCCAAGACAAGATTGTGGGGCAAGGGTCGTCGAAGCAGGGATCGGATCGCTCCGACGGAAATTGATGGGCAAGAAGCGAAATGACTGAATCAACCTATCGCATTCAGGGCGCAACCGGCGAGTGGGAGGTCGTGATCGGCCTGGAAGTCCATGCGCAGGTGACGAGTCAGGCGAAGCTCTTTTCCGGCGCGGCCACGGCCTTCGGCGCGGAGCCGAACACGCAGGTCAGCCTGGTCGATGCGGCCATGCCCGGCATGCTGCCCGTGCCGAACCGCGAGTGCATCCGTCAGGCGGTGCGCACCGGCATGGCGATCAGGGCGCAGATCAACAAATGGTCCCGCTTCGATCGCAAGAATTATTTCTACGCCGACCTGCCGCAGGGCTACCAGATCAGCCAGCTCTACCACCCGCTGGTGGGCGAGGGTGAGATCGAGATCACGCTGGACGAGAAGAACCCCGACAGCAGCACCAAGACGATCGGCATCGAGCGCATCCATGTCGAGCAGGACGCCGGCAAGCTGATGCATGACCAGCATCCGACCCGTTCCTATGTCGACCTCAACCGTTCCGGCGTGGCGCTGATGGAGATCGTGTCGAAGCCCGACATGCGTTCTCCCGCAGAGGCAGGCGCTTATCTGTCGAAGCTCAGGACGATCCTGCGCTATGTCGGGTCGTGCGACGGCAATATGGACCAGGGGTCGATGCGCGCCGACGTCAATGTGTCCGTCCGCAAGCCGGGCGAACCCTTTGGCACCCGCACCGAGACGAAGAACGTCAATTCCGTCCGTTTCGTCATGGCCGTCGTCGAACATGAGGCCAGCCGTCAGGTCGACGTGCTGGAGGCCGGCGGCAAGGTGGTGCAGGAAACCCGCCTCTACGATCCGGACCGGAATGAGACGCGCTCCATGCGGTCGAAGGAAGACGCGCATGACTATCGCTATTTCCCCGATCCGGACCTGTTGCCGCTGGAACTGGACGACGCCTTTCTGGAGGAATGCCGCCAGTCGCTGCCGGAACTGCCCGACGCCAAGCGTCAGCGCTATGAGCAGGCGCTGGGCCTGTCCGCCTATAATGCCGCCACGCTGACCGCCGACGCCGACACCGCGCGCTGGTTCGAGGCGCTGCTGGCAGAGGGCGCGCGCATCCAGAAGAAGAGCGAGGGCGAGGTCGCCAAGGCTTCGGCCAACTGGCTGCTGTCGGAACTTTACGGTGCGCTCAACCGCCTCGGCAAGACGCTGGAGGAAAGTCCCGTCAACCCGGAAGAGGGCGCGGAACTGCTGGCCCTCATCGCCGATGGCACGATCAGCGGCACCATTGCCAAGCAGGTGTTCGAGATCATGCTCGAAACCGGCGAGAGCGCGCCGAAGATCGTCGAGGAAAAGGGCCTGAAGCAGACGAGCGACACCGGCGCGATCGAAGCGGCGGTGGCCAGGGTTCTTGCCGATAATGGCGACAAGGTCGAACAATATAAGGCGGGCAAGGAGGCGCTGTTCGGCTTCTTCGTCGGCCAGACGATGAAGGCCATGCAGGGCAAGGCCAATCCGCAGGTCGTCAACGAACTCGTCAGGAAGGCATTGGGCTGATCTGTTTCTAGGGCCGGCATGGGGATGCCGGCCTTCTATGGGGGGTGGATATGAACAGGGGGATTTTCGTCGCGGGGCTGTGCCTCACGGCATGCGTCGCGACCGTCGCGGCGCGGGCGGAAACGCTCAACAATGACAGCGTCGTCGCGCTGGTTTCCGCAGGCCTGGGGGATGAAGCCGTGATCGCGAAGATCAAGGCTTCGCCCGCCCAGTACAGGCTCTCCACCGATGACCTGATCGCGCTCAAGAAGAGCGGCGTTTCCGGCCCCGTCATCGCCGCGATGATCGAGGCGGGATCGCAGGGCATCACCTCCGCCAAGGCGGCGATGTCGGCGGACTCGCCCGATCCGCTCGTGCCGCATCCCTCCGGCATCTACATGCTGGTCGACGCCGCCCAGCCTGCCCGCATGGCCCGGATCGATCCTACCATTTCCAACCAGAGCAAGACCGGCGGCATCCTGGGCTATGCCTTCACCGGCGGCATCGCCTCCCTCAGCATCAAGGCGGTCATTCCAAATGTCAGCGCCCGCATCGTCTCGGGCAAGGCGCGGCCCATCTTCTACTTCTATTTCGATGAGGCCAATCGCAGCCTGTCGCAGGCAGGGGCGCCGTCTCTCTGGCTGGCAGGGCCGGCGACGGCGATCACCTCGCCCAATGAATTCAGCCTGATCCAGTTCGACGTGAAGAAGGACCGTCGCGAAACCCGCGTCGGCAGCATGAATCTGGGCGGCGCCAAATCGGGTGTGATGGACAAGGACCGCATCGCCTTCGACTATGAGCAGGTGGCGCCCGGCGTCTTCAAGGTCATGCCGAGGGTGGATCTGGGCACGGGCGAATATGGCTTTCTCTATTCCGTCAGTGCCGGCTCCGGGCCCGGCATGTGGGGCGGGGGCACGGGCGGCGCGCGAATCTTCGATTTCGCGATCCGGCCCTGAAGGCGGGACAATAAAAGGGGCGCTGCCGGGGGAAGGCAGCGCCCCTTCCTTTAGGGCCATGACACCGTTGGGAAGACGGCTTAGGTCATGGCGGATCGGCGGGCCCGGAGGGTCTGTGGGGTGTGGCCCGCCAATTCACTGCTAGGACGTCACAGGATGAAGTTAACCGTCGCCCGCAGGGACAGGGCGACGTGATTTTGTTGTTGTTCCGCTCCGAATTCGCCGCCGACGCGGAAACTCTCGGTGCCGCCGATCAGGCGCGCGCGCCCGGTCCAGCCGCTGGTGCGCTTGTCCGCGATCAGGGTGAAGTCCTCGCCGCCGACATAATGCGCGGTCGTGTCGCCCAGCGATCCGCCGATGATCTGCCGACGCCCGCCTTCCAGCTCGAACCGCATCCAGCCATCCTCGCGGTTGCGGCTGCCGAAGTCGTAGCCGACAGTGACATTGCCGCTGGCGGTCAGCTCGTCGCTGGTGCGGCTGTCGACGATCAGGTCGAACGCGTCGCCGCCGCCCGTTTCGCTATAGCCGCCTTCTTTCAGCCTGTAATAGTCGATGCCGGCCGCCGGCCGCAGGGTGAAGCGATTGAAGCGCATTTCATAGGACCCGCCCAACGTCGCCGAATAGAGCTTGCCCGACCAGTCGCCGTTCGCCGTGCGGACGAGGTCGCCGGATGCAAAGTGGCGACCGCCGCGAAAGTCGATATGGGCGGCCGAAACACGGGCATAGGTCTGGAACGGCCCGAAATCGCCGCGCCAGTGCGCCGCCAGTTCGAACTGATCCGAATCGACCACATTGTCGTTGCTGCCGGACGAATCGCTGCCGTGAATATAGGCGATGGATGCGCCCAGCGCGCCGATCCCCGTCAGATATTCCGCGCCAAGGCTCGCACCCCATCCATTGATGTCATAGGACGCCGTGTCGCCCACGCTCTTGGAACTGCCGAACGCGACCTGTTGCAGCCAGAAACCCAGATTGCCGTCAGCCGTGCGATAGATGCCGCCCGGATCGGCCAGGATGCGGGCGGTGGCGCGCGAACCGGCGGTCACCGCCTCGAACGTGCCGCCGGCATGGTCGGGCAGCATCTGCTGCAGATTGGCCTTCAGCGTGTCGCCGTCGGTAATGGCAAGATAGTTGCTGGCAAAGGCGCTGTCCTTGTCCAGCGCGTTGAAGATCGCGTCATAGGCGCGCGCCTGTGATCCGGTCAGGCCCAGATCGGACACGGTCTTGGCGGCGATCGACAGGGTCACTTCCCCCGTGGCCGCATTGCTGGTGATGCCGCCCTTGAACATATAGGGGATCAGCGTCGTGCTTGAGAGGGCAGGCGTGCCGTTCAGCGATCCGGCGCGGACGATGACATAATTGCCTTCGGACCCGGCAACGCGGGTCAGGGTCGCCTTCACCTGCGATCCGCTGGCGAAGTTTGCGGCTCCGGCGACATTGTAGAGCGTATTGGTGCCATTGGCCGTGTCGACCCTCACGCCGATGACGGATGATGCGCCGACGGAGAGCGAGGCAAGCGCGACGGGACCATTGTTGCTGGCGTTGAGCATGCCGCCGTTCACGACGACCGCGGTATTGCCGGCGTTGGTGACGGCGCCATTCAGGGCCGCGGTGCCGGAGAGGGTCAGCGTCGATGGACCCCCGCCGAAATCCACGCCGCCGTTGATCTGCGAGCTTCCGGAGAGCGCCAGGCTGGAACCATTTCCGCCCATGGCCACATTGCCCGCCAGGGTGGAGGAACCGGACAGCGCCAGGCTGTTGCTGCCCCCGCCCAGGTCGACATTGCCCGCGATGCTGCCTGCCGACACGGTCATGACATCATTGCCCGACCCCAGCCGCACGTCCCCGGTGATCTTCGGCGCCGTTGCGGTCGCCGAGGCAAGCGACTGCGTCAGGGTAACGCCGCTGCTGTTGGCGGTCATATCGATGGCGACGTTCGATCCGCTCTTGCCCCCCGTTGCCGAAATCGCACCGCTGTTGGACAGGGAGGATACCGTGCCCGACGCATCGAGGATGGCGATGGCCGTGCCGTCCGTGCTGCTGATCGCGCTGGCGGAGATGGTGCCGCTGTTGACGATGGCGCGGCTCGTCGCGCCAGCATCGATCACCAGCGCGCGGGCGGAGGTGCCGGCAAGTTTCGAACCCGACGCGCCCACCGTGCCGCCGATCTGGATGGTATCCGCCATGGTGCCGCTGCCCAGGCGAATGGCCGTGGCATTGCTGTCATAGGATACCGCGCCGACCGATCCCGACACCAGCAATCCCTTGGTCAGCGTGACATTGCCGCCCAGCCCGCCAATGACCAGGCCGTTGGCGTTCACGCCATCATAGACGCCTTGCCCGATGATCGTTCCCTTGACGATCAGGCCATAGCCGGAACTGTCGGCTGCCACCGCGCCGATGGTCGTGGCCGCCGTGGCCGAGCCGATCTGCACCGCAGCGGCCGAGCCATAGGTGATGATATTGGCGGACCCTTCGGTAGCGTCGGGCAGGCCGTCATTGTCGACGTCCGGTTTCGTGCTGTCGAGCGTGGGCGGGATGTCGAAGATGATGCCGCCGGTCACATTGCCGGCGATCGTCACCGCCGATCCACCCTGAAGCAGATCGTCGGGGTCCAGTTTGGAAATGTCACTGGGCCGCGTCGTGTAGCGGTAGCCGGTGCTGGTGATCGTGCCCTGGATCTTGACCGCTCCGTTCACGTCCCCCTGCAGGGCCACGCCAATGCTGTTGGCGCCCGTGACCGTGGTCGTTCCGCGGATCGTGACATTGCCCGTCACCGCATTGGCCAGCACGCCATAGCCATTGTCGCCCAGCACGCTGGTGGAGCCGCTGGTCGACAGATTGCCGGTCAACGGCGCATCGATGCGGATCCCGGCCGACTGGTTGCCCTCCACCGTGATGGTTCCGCTGCTGTCGATATTGCCGATATGCGCCGCGCCGGACCGGACCCAGATGCCGTTGCGGTTCGAACCCTTGGCGAAGGGGCCGTCCAGATCGCCGTCATTGTCGGTGTCGGTGGCCGTATAATCCTCGTCCAGGGTGATCGTGCCGCTGTTGCCGATGTTGCCGCTCACGCCCGCGATCGAAAGAATGCCGGTCGCGCCGTCCGCGTTCGAAATCTTCAGCGTACCTGCATTGCTGACATTGTTGTTGCTGTCCTGGGTGATGGCGGTGCCGCTGGTCAGGGTGACCGATCCTGCGGAACTGACCGTCACGTCATCGGGGGCGCCGTTGGCGGCGGTGGCTGTCCTGACCGCCGTCGTGGTGGAGGAACCTATGGTGGTTTCCGCCGCCGCATCGGCCACTGCAAGAGCGGCCAGAACGGAAGCGATGGCCGTACAGGCCAGTAGATTGCGCATGATGTCTCCTCTGCGTGCCGCGCCTCTTGTCGATGAGCGCGCATGCGGGGGAGACGGCGCCGGACCGGCCGGTCCGTCACCTAAAAATAATGAGACGCAGGATCAGAAGGCGAAATCCATCCCCAACCGGATCGTCCGGGGACGCTGGGGCGTCACATAATCGCCGCTGATGTCGAACGGCGTGCCCAGCGAGAAGCGGTTGCCGCTGCTGTCGAACAGGTTGGTGAGAGACAGCGACCATTGCATGGGTCCGCGGGTCAGCGCGGCGTTGAACGCCGTGTCCACATAATTGCCCTGTTCGCGTCCCAATATCGGTCCGACGCCCAGGCGCGACTTGCCGACATAGCGGGCCGATCCGCTGAGATGGAGTTGCATCTCGTCTCCCACGCGCGCGCGGTAGTCGACGCCGATGCGCCCGCCCAGATTGGCGACATTGGGCAGGCTCAGCGACTGCCCTTCATAAGATAGCAGCCGCACGAACTGCGCCGGACGGTTGAGCCGACTGTCGTTGAAGATGATGCTGCCGTCCAGCGTCAGGCGCGGGATGGGGCGGACGACGACGCGCCCCTCCACCGTATAGATGCGTCCGTCCCCGATATTGTCGGTGGTCGGAATGCCGATGCGATCGGTGACGTCGGCCTGGATGTCCTTCCACCTCGTATAGGCGAGATTGCCGGTCAGCGCGATCCTGTCGACGCCCGGAATGCCCCGGCGAAAGCCCAGTTCCAGCGTGGAGGCGCGGTCGTTGCGGAAACGCTGGATATGCTGGTCGTCGACCGCCAGCCCCCCGGGGCGAAATCCCTGCTGGAAACGGGCGTAGATGGTGGTTCCCCGCCAGGCGTCGGTCAGCAGCGAGAAGGAGGGGAGGAAGATCGTTTCGTTCCGGTTCGCCTGCGCCTCGGCCCTCGCAATGGCGGCGAGGGACAGGAGGGCTATGGGATCGAGCGCCTCGCCGGTCAGGCGGCTGTTGGTCAGCCGGCCACCGACCGTGGCGATCAGGCCGCGCACGGGTTCGAAGGATGCCTCGCCGAACAGCGTCGCCTCGCGGATGCGGTTATGCACGCCGGTCGACGTCGCCGGCATGCCGCGCCCGTACATCGGCACGCCGGGAATGACCTGCGGCTGCATCATGTCCGCGCTGTAGGATGTCAGCGAACGATGGATGTCCGACGTGCTTTCCAGATAGGACGCGCCCAATATCCAGCCCAGACCATTGTCCAGATCGCGGACAATGCGGTTTTCGGTCGAGAAGATATCGACCTTGTTCCTTTGCCGGAACAGGGCGGCGGGCGCATCGGCCCCGAACGGGTCATATTGCGTCGCGTCATAGCTTTCCGTCAGGACGTTGTGGACGAAGCCGGTGGACGAGATGAAACGCAGATCGTTCCACTGCCTTTCGATGCGCAGATTGGCGAGCGCATAGCTGGACGAATAGGGCTGGGCGACGGCGGATGCGCGCTCGAGTTCGCCGACATCCTTTTCCGCATATTGGGCATCGTCGCCCTTGATACGCTGGAAAACGCCGGTGAGGTCCATGGTCCAGTCCTCGTTCGGCGCGAAACGCAATGCGGCGCGACCGCCATAGGTGCGGATGCGGTTGACGTCATGCCTGTTGCGCAGGACGTCGTCGATATAGCCGCCATCCTGCACGCCGTAACCAACGACGCGCAGCGCGATCTTCTCCGTCACGATCGGCAGGTTGATCGTCGCGGACAGGTCCCCGCCGGGCGCGCCATGTTGCGTGGCGCTGAGGCCGGCGGAAGCTTGCCCGCCGGTGCGCACCAGATCGGGCGCATTGGGTATCATGCGCACGATGCCGCCCAGCGAACCGGCGCCATAGAGCGTGCCCTGCGGGCCCTCCAGCACTTCCACCCCCTGCATGTCATAGAGCCGCAGGTCGGGGTCGGGCGCCGCATAGTTGAGCCGCATGTCGCCCAGATACTGGCCCGACGTCGCCTGCGTGGGGCCGGCAACGCCGCTGTCGGCGATGGCGCGGATGAACAGCTTGTTGCGGCCTTCGCCGGCATGGGTGGAACTGAGGCTCGCCACGCGGAAGATCAGGCTGGCGGTGCCCCCGGCCGCCTCGGCGGCGGTGAAGGCGTCATCGCCCACCACATCGACCATGCCGGCATAGCGGGGCAGCGGGGTGTCGCGCTTGGACGCGGTGACGATGATGTCGGCAGGTTCGGGCGCGGCCTGCGCAACGGGCCGGGCTATGTGAGGGCGGCCCTGTTCGCGCGCGGCAGCAGTCCGCACGATCCGCCAGGTGGTCGCGTCGATCCGCCGGATGCTGGCATCGCTGCCCTTGATCAGCCGTTTCAGTGCAGCTTCGACCGAGAGGCGGCCTGCCACGGCCGGCGTGGCGATGCCCGCCAGCGACTGGTCGGACATGCCGATGCTGGCTCCGGTCTGGCGGCCGAGCGCTATCGCCGCCTCACCCAAATGTCCGGGGGCGATGCTGATTTGCTGTCTATCCGCCGCCCGCGCGGGCGAAGCGGCCATCATGGCGAGGGCGGTGACGATCAGGACGTCAGCGTGGCGGGCCATCCCCCTCCTTCAACAGCCAGCCGTCGCCTTCCCTGACGGCGCTAAGGCCCATCAGTGGCGCCGCCTGGCCAAAGAACCGCGCCGGATCCCGGTCCAGGCGGATCGTGCCGGTGAAGCGCATGGCCCCCGCGCCGGGCGTGGCGGTAAGCCGGACGCCCAATGAACGGGCGATGTCGGCACTGATCTGCGTCACCGGGGCATTGGCATAGCTCAGCCGGCCCTGGCGCCAGCTTGCCACGGCATCGGTCGCGATATCCATGACGCGCAGGCCGTTCTCGTCATCGGTCAGGGCGCGACCGGCGGGGAGCGCGATCGCCTCCGCCTTCGGATTGTAGATGACCTCGCCCTCCGACACGCCGATACGCGTCGCTGTGCCGGTCCGGACGATGTTGAAGACGGTGCCTGCGTCCTCGAACAGCGCGTTGCCCACCGTGACGCGGAAGGGGTCGGCCGGGTCATGTCGCACGGTGAAAGCGGCCTCGCCGCTGTCGAGTGCCGCGAAACGCGCGTCATGGCGATCGAAACGCATGGTGGTGCCACCGTTCAGTTCGATATGCGTGCCTTCATCCAGCGCGACGGTGCGCGTTTCGCCGGGCCGGGTCGTGACGGTGTAGATGTCGCTGCGGTTCCACATGCCGATAGACAGCGCCGCGACCAGCGCCGCGGCCACTGCGCCGCCGCCGATCAGCGATCTCGGCCAGCGCCAGCCACGCGTGCCCGCATCATTGGCAGGCGCGGCGATGACGACCGGCTCTGCAGGAATGATCCGCACCAGGTCGGCGTCCGCCGCCATCAGCGCGTCATAGGCAGGCGCATGCGCGGGATCGGCCTCCAGCCAGGCGGTGAAGGCTTCCCAATCGGCAAATTCGGGATCGCGCGTCCGGATGACCCATCCGAGCGCCTCCTCGTTCATCATGGCCTTAGCCCCGTTCATTTCAGCCCCTCATCTGAACCAGACGCCACCGCCATCCTCATTCCGTATCCAGTTTCTGCTTGAGGGCGATCATCGCGCGATAGGCTTTCTGCAGGTCCTTCTCCACGGTGGTCAGGCTGACGCCCAGTTCCTCCGCGATCAGCCGTTGTCCCACGCCCTCCAGACGGAAGCGACGGAACACCATCTCGACCCGCGGCCCCAGGGACCGCAGCACGGCGCGGGCCTCCTCCAGCCGTTCGTTCAGGACCAACCTTTCATCGACGGCGATATCCTCCGACGGATCGGCCATCACGCCGCCTGCACCCTCCGCCCAATCCTGTTCGCGCCGCTCCCGCCGCGTGGCGGACCGATAGCGATCGAGCATCAGGTTGTTCGCCATGCGGTAAAGATAGGGCAGGGGATCGGCGATCGGGCCGAGATCCTTCTCCTCCAGCTTCATCCACATGTCCTGCAACAGATCCTCGGACTCATCGCCCGCGCCGCGCGCGCGCAAAAACCGCAGCAGGGCAGGGCGATTGTTCAGGAAGATGGCGGAGAGGCCGGTAGCCATGAAGAACGTGCGTCCAGTGGGATCAGGCGGTTGCCATAAAGGGCCGATGAGGGCGTTGCAACGGTCAAGCGGTCCATGGGATCTTGCCATTTACCCGCGGCCATGCCTGTTCTAGGACGGATCGACATTCAGGTGATGACGAGCCGAAAATGGTGGTTTTTCGTGACCCGGCGCGCAGCCTACTTCCAGTAGGTGAGCACGGGAAGCACGGAAAGCCGCCATTTGCAGGCCGCCAGGACTGAATGTCGATCCGTCCTGGATGGTCAGGTCGGCAGGAGGATCGATGCAGCTAATCGGGCAGGTGGACGTGGCGGCGGCGCGAGCGGCCGGCATGGATGCCGGAAAATTGCAGGCGCTGGCCGATTTTGTCCATGACCGCTATGTCGCGCCCGGCAAGCTGCCCCATATGCAGTTGCTCGTGTCGCGTGACGAGCAGCCGATCGTCTCCGTCCGCAGCGGCGCGGCGCGCGCCACCGGCGAGCCGCTGGGCGACGACGCGCTTTACCGCATCGCCTCCATGACCAAACCGGTGACATCGGTCGCCTTCATGATGCTGTTGGAACAGGGGCTGGTCGCGCTGGACGATCCGGTGGTGAAGGTGCTGCCGGAATTTGCCGACCTCGCCGTCGGCGCCGATGGAATCGGGCGGATGCGGCGACCGATACTGATGATCGACCTGTTGCGGCACACCTCTGGCCTGACCTATGGATTGCAGCGGCAGACGGCCATTGACGCGCGCTATCGCGATCTTGGCCTGGACGAGTTCCAGCAGAAGCGCAGTTCCGACGACTTCATTGCGACCCTCGCCGCGCTGCCGCTGGAATTTTCGCCCGGTGACCGATGGAACTATTCGGTTTCCACCGATGTGCTGGGCATCGTGGTCGAACGGCTGAGCGGCCTTGACCTGGAGCGCTATTTTCGTGAGCGCATCTTCGATCCGCTGGGCATGCCCGACACATTCTTCGAACTGCCGGAGGACCGGGTCGAGCGGATGACGGACGCGTGGCAGTGGACACCGGACGGCACGCTTTCGCTTTACGACCGGGGCGCGCGCAGCGGATGGCGCAGGCCGCTCAGGCTGCGTTCGGGCGGCGGCGGCCTCCTATCCTCCGTGGCTGATTACCACCGCTTCGCGCGGATGCTGCTGCGCGGTGGCGAACTGGACGGCGTGCGGCTGCTGAAACCGGAAACGGTCGCGACGATGCACGCCAACCATCTGCCCGGCGGCGGCGACCTGGCCGGCCTGTCCTCCTCCATGTTCAGCGAAGCGGATTATGCGGGCGTCGGTTTCGGCCTGGGCTTCGCGACGGACCTTCGGACGCAGGAATATTATTGGGGCGGGGTGTTCTCCACCTTCTTCTTCATCGATCCGGTCGAGCGGCTGATCGCCATATTCATGACCCAGCATTTTCCCTCGAGCATCCATCCGGTCCGTCGCGAGTTGAGGCAGGGTGTTCGCCGTGCCATCGCCGAAAGCCGCACCGATTAATTGCTGCGCTGCAAAATTTGCTGGTGGCGCGCCTCGGGACGGCGTGCCATCATCGCGCCTGGACTCAAAGGCGAAAGGGGCACATTTATGAACCTGAAAGGCCAAACCACCCTTCCCAAGCCCGCTCCGCGGCAGGTCGACCCACAGGTCCTTGCCCATGAGATCGTCGAGCGGCTCACCTACCGGATCGGCAAGAACGCGACGGCAGCCAAGCCGCATGACTGGCTGCATGCGGTGATCCTCGCCATTCGCGACCGGGTAATCGACGCCTGGATCGCCTCCACGGAGAAAACCTATCAGGAGCAGGGACGGCGGGTCTATTATCTGAGCCTGGAATTCCTGATCGGACGGCTGATGCGCGACGCGGCGTCCAACATGGAAATGCTGGACGACATGCAGGCGGCCTTGGCGTCGCTGGGCGTCGACATCGACATCATCGCCGCGCTGGAACCCGACGCCGCCCTGGGCAATGGCGGCCTTGGCCGACTTGCGGCCTGCTTCATGGAGAGCATGGCGACAGTGGATGTGCCCGCCTATGGCTATGGCATACGCTATGTGAACGGCATGTTCCGGCAGGAAATTTCGGACGGCTGGCAGGTGGAACTGCCCGAAACCTGGCTGACCCACGGCAATCCCTGGGAATTTGAACGGCGCGAGGCGAGCTATGAGATCGGCTTTGGCGGCCGGGTCGATCCGTCGGAAAATGAGGATGCCGGTCCCCACCAGATGCGCTGGCGCCCGGCCGAGCGGGTCATCGCCACGCCCTATGACACGCCGATCGCGGGCTGGCGGGGCAAGCGGGTCAACACGCTTCGCCTGTGGGAAGCCCAGCCGATCGATCCGATCCTGCTCGACCGCTTCAACGCTGGCGACCATCTGGGCGCGCTGACGGAAAGCAATCGGGCGGAGGCGCTCACGCGCGTGCTCTACCCGGCCGACAGTTCCCCGGCGGGACAGGAATTGCGGCTGCGGCAGGAATATTTCTTCTCTTCCGCATCCCTGCAGGACATCGTCCGGCGGCATATCCAATATTTCGGCGATATACGCACCCTGCCGGACAAGGCGGCGATCCAGCTGAACGACACCCATCCGGCGGTTGCCGTCGCGGAACTGATGCGGCTCCTCCTCGACGATTACGGCCTCGACTTCGACGAGGCGTGGGACATCACCCGCCGGACGTTCAGCTACACCAATCACACGCTGCTGCCCGAAGCGCTGGAAAGCTGGCCGGTACCGCTGTTCGAACGGCTGCTGCCCCGGCACATGCAGATCGTCTATGCAGTGAACAGCCGGCTGCTGGGGGAGGCGCGACGCCTGAAGGCCGAAGATGGCGCGGGCCAGTTCGACGACCGGGCCATCGGCACCATCTCCCTGATCGACGAGGGGGGAGAGCGGCGGGTGCGCATGGGCAATCTGGCCTTTGCCGGATCGCACAGCGTCAACGGCGTGTCGGCGTTGCATACCGAATTGATGAAGGAAACGGTTTTTGCCGATTTCCACCGGCTCTACCCGACGCGGATCAACAACAAGACCAATGGCGTCACCTTCCGCCGCTGGCTGATGCAGTGCAATCACGGGCTGTTCGAACTGATCAGGGAAGCGATCGGGGACCGCTTCATGGACGATCCCGAAGCGCTGCGCGAGCTGGACCGCTTCGCCGACGACAGCGCGTTCCAGGAGAAATTCCTGGGCGTCAAGCGCGCCAACAAGGTGGCGCTGGCCGATCTGCTGCGCCAGCGGGTCAATGCCCGGATCGATCCTTCGGCCATGTTCGACATCCAGATCAAGCGCATCCATGAATATAAGCGGCAGTTGCTCAACATCATCGAGGCGGTGTCGCTCTACGACCAGATACGGTCGCATCCGGAGCGGCATTGGGTGCCGCGCGTCAAGCTGTTCGGCGGCAAGGCGGCGCCCAGCTATCACAATGCCAAGCTGATCATCAAACTGGCGGGCGATGTCGCGCGGGCGGTCAATCACGACCCGGCGGTGAATGGCCTGCTGAAGGTGCAGTTCGTACCCAACTATAATGTGTCACTGGCGGAAATGATGATTCCGGCGGCGGACCTGTCCGAACAGATTTCGACTGCGGGCATGGAGGCGTCGGGCACCGGCAACATGAAGTTCGCCGTCAACGGCGCGCTCACCATCGGCACGCTGGACGGCGCCAATGTCGAAATGCGCGACCATGTGGGGGAGGAGAATATCGTGATCTTCGGCCTCACCGCCGCGCAGGTGAACGAACGGCGCGCCCAGGGCTACGACCCGCGCGAGGTGATCGGCCAGAGCCGCGAACTGGGCCAGGCGCTGGATGCGATCGCGAGCGGCGTCTTTTCCCCCGACGATCCGGGACGGTACAAGGATCTGGTGCAGGGCATCCATGATCATGACTGGTTCATGGTCGCGGCCGACTTCGACAGCTATTCCGCCGCGCAGCGCCGGGTGGACGGAATTTGGCAGGATCAGGCGCTATGGGCGCGCAGGGCGATCCACAATGTCGCCCGCATGGGCTGGTTCTCGTCGGACCGTACGATCAGGGAATATGCGACGGACATCTGGAAGGTGCCGGTTTGAAGCGAGGCCGGATCTAGCGTGGGCCCGAACCCGGAACAGATCGCCCGCCTGCTGGAGGGGCGGGAGGACGATCCCTTCGCCACGCTTGGCGTCCATCCGGCGGCAAAGGGTTTCACCGCCTGCGTCTTCCTGCCGGACGCGGTGCGGGTCGAGGCCTGCAGACTGGACGGCAAGGCGGTCGGCATGTTGGACCGGCTCCATCCGGAAGGGCTGTTCTTCGGCAGGATCGCCATCCGCAAGCGCCAGCCGCTGCGTTACCGGGCGACCTATGCCGATGGCGGCGAACATGCGCTGATCGATCCCTACAGCTTTGGCCCGGTACTGGGGCCGATGGACGATTATTATTTTGCCGAAGGGTCTCACGCGCGGCTGTTCGACAAGATGGGTGCCCATATCATGACCCATGAAGGGGTGGAGGGCACGCATTTCGCGGTCTGGGCACCCAATGCGCAGCGTGTGTCGGTGGTGGGCGACTTCAATCGCTGGGACGGACGCCGGGCGCCGATGCGGCGTCGCCAGGATGCGGGCATATGGGAAATCTTCCTGCCCGAACTGGGCGTCGGCAGCGCCTATAAATATGAGATTGTCGGGCCCGACGGCAATGTCCTGCCGCTGAAGGCCGACCCCTTCGCCTTCCGCTCCGAATTGCGGCCCGCCACCGCTTCCGTCGTGGCGGCCGCCCCGGACCATGACTGGGGCGACGAACGCCACCGCGACTATTGGCAAAAGGCCGATCCGCGTCGCGAGCCCGTTTCCGTCTATGAGGTGCACGCCGGTTCCTGGCAGCGCGACGATGACGGCAATTTCCTTTGCTGGGATGCCCTTGCCCAACGGTTGATCCCCTATGTGGTCGGCATGGGCTTTACCCATATCGAATTCCTGCCGATCAGCGAATTTCCCTATGATCCGAGCTGGGGATACCAGACCACCGGGCTATACGCGCCGACCGCGCGCTTTGGCGATCCGGAGGGCTTTGCCCGCTTCGTCGACGGCGCGCATCGTGCTGGCGTGGGCGTCATCCTCGACTGGGTGCCCGCCCATTTCCCCACCGACGCCCATGGGCTGGCCCGTTTCGACGGCACCGCCCTTTATGAACATGCCGATCCGCGCAAGGGATTCCATCCCGACTGGAACACGGCGATCTACAATTTCGGCCGGCGGGAGGTGGCGCAATATCTGGTCAACAACGCCCTCTTCTGGGCGGAGCGCTACCATGTCGACGGGCTGCGGGTCGATGCCGTCGCCTCGATGCTCTATCTCGACTATTCCCGCAAGGAAGGGGAATGGATCCCCAACAGCCAGGGCGGGCGGGAGAATGTGGAGGCGGTCGATTTCCTGCGGCAGATGAACAAGGCGCTCTACGGCACCCATGGCGGTGTCATGACCATCGCCGAGGAATCGACGAGCTGGCCCAAGGTGTCGCATCCCGTCCATGAAGGGGGCCTGGGCTTCGGCTTCAAATGGAATATGGGCTTCATGCACGACACGCTGCGCTATCTGGCACGTGATCCGGTGCACCGCGCCCATCACCATGACGACATCACCTTCGGCCTGCTCTACGCCTTTACGGAGAATTTCGTGCTGGCGCTGAGCCATGACGAGGTGGTGCATGGCAAGGCTTCCCTGCTGCACAAGATGCCGGGGGACGACTGGCAGAAATTCGCGACCCTGCGCGCCTATTACACGATGATGTGGGGCTATCCGGGCAAGAAGCTGCTGTTCATGGGGCAGGAATTCGCCCAGCGCGATGAATGGAGCGAGGCGCGGGCGCTGGACTGGCATTTGCTCGATCACGCGCCGCATCGGGGCGTGCAGTTGCTGCTGAGCGACCTCAACCGCCTCTACCGCTCCCGTCCTGCGCTGCATGCCCGCGATTGCGAGCCGGAGGGGTTCGACTGGGTCCTGGTCGATGCGGCGGCGGACTCGGTCTTCGCCTGGGTGCGACGCGCGCCCGGCGTGGCGCCCATCGTCGTCATCAGCCACTTCACGCCCACATTGCGCCACGGATACAGGATGCGCCTTCCCTCCGGCGGCCGCTGGCGGGAAATCGTCAACAGCGACGCCGTCGACTATGGGGGCAGCGGCGCAGGAAATATGGGAATTGTCGTCGCTGATGAAGAGGGGTGGGCCAATGTCACCATTCCACCGCTTGCAACGTTGATGCTGGAACTGGAATATTGAAACGAACGGGCGGAATATCAACGCTCGCGAGCATGAAGGAGAAGAGGGCGATGCAACCAAGGAACCAGCCGATCGCCCGTGACGCCATGGCATATGTACTGGCCGGGGGCAGGGGCAGTCGCCTTGCCGAACTGACCGACCGGCGCGCAAAGCCCGCAGTGCATTTCGGCGGCAAGGCCAGGATCATCGATTTCGCCCTGTCCAATGCGCTCAACAGCGGCATCAGGCGCATCGGCGTCGCGACGCAGTACAAGGCGCATTCGCTGATCCGGCATCTCCAGCGCGGCTGGAACTTCTTTCGCACGGAACGCAATGAAAGCTTCGACATCCTGCCCGCCAGCCAGCGCGTGTCGGAAAGCCAATGGTATGAAGGCACGGCCGACGCGGTCTTCCAGAATATCGACATCATAGAAAGCTATGCGCCGGAATATATGGTCATCCTGGCGGGCGACCATGTGTACAAGATGGATTATGAACTGATGCTCCAGCAGCATGTCGACAGCGGCGCGGACGTCACTGTCGGTTGCATGGAGGTGCCGGTGAAGGAAGCCAGCGGCTTCGGCGTCATGCATGTGGACGAGCAGGACGTGATCACCGCCTTTGTGGAAAAGCCGAAGAACCCGCCGCATATTCCCGGCAGTCCCGGCATGGCGCTGGCGTCCATGGGCATCTATGTCTTCCGTACCGCCCTGCTGATCGAGGAACTGCGACGCGACGCGGACGATCCGGACAGCAAGCGCGATTTCGGGGGCGACATCATCCCGCATATCGTCCGCCACGGGAAAGCCGTGGCGCATCGTTTCTCCAACAGTTGCGTCCGCGCCGAAAGCGAACCCGTGCCCTATTGGCGCGACGTCGGAACGATCGACGCCTATTGGCAGGCGAATATCGACCTCACCGATGTGGTGCCCTCGCTCGACCTCTATGACCATAGCTGGCCGCTCTGGACCTATTCCGAAGTCACGCCGCCGGCGAAATTCGTCCATAATGAAGAGGGGCGGCGCGGTTCCGCCACATCGTCCCTGATCGCGGGGGGGTGCATCGTGTCGGGATCCTCGCTGCACCACAGCCTACTCTTCACGGGCGTGCGGACGCACAGTTTCTCGTCCGTGACGGAAAGCGTCGTCATGCCCAATTGCGTGATCGGCCGGGGTGCGCGGCTGCACAAATGCGTGCTGGATTCGGGCGTCATCATCCCGCCGGGCCTGATCGTCGGAGAGCATCCCGAACATGACGCGCAACGTTTCCGACGAACGGACAGCGGCGTGACGCTGATCACCCAATATATGATCGAACGGCTGGTGGACTGATCTTGGGCAAGGCAGGGGAAAGCAGGGCAGGGGCCATGCGGGTGCTTTCGGTCGCATCCGAAGTCTATCCGCTGGTGAAGACCGGCGGATTGGCCGATGTGGCCGGCGCATTGCCCAGCGCGCTGGCGGCGCAGGGCGTGGAGGTCAGGACGCTGGTGCCCGGCTATCCGGCTGTTCTGTCGCGCCTCGGCAAGGCAAAGCAGCTGCGCCGCTATGACGCGCTGTTCGGCGCATCGGCGGCGGTACTGGCGGCGAAGCTGGGCGAACTGGACCTGCTGGTGCTGGACGCCCCCGACTTTTTCGCGCGGGAGGGCGGCCCCTATGGCGATTCGGCCGGGGGCGAATGGCCAGACAATTGGAAACGCTTCGCCGCCCTGTCCCGCGCAGGGGCGGACATAGCGGCCGAGGGGGTGAAGGGCTGGCGACCCGACCTCGTCCATGCGCATGACTGGCAGGGGGCGATGACCGCCGCCTATATGCGCTTCGGGCCGGCCCATGCGGTGCCCAGCGTGGTGACGATCCACAATCTGGCCTTCCAGGGGCGCTTCGGCGCGGATGTCTTTCCGCAGCTCGGCCTGCCGCCCGAAGCATGGGGCGTCGACGGCGTCGAATATTATGGCGGCACCGGCTATCTGAAGGCCGGGCTTGTCTCGGCCGACGCGATCACCACCGTCAGCCCCACCTATGCCGACGAAATCCGCTCCCCGGTGCATGGCATGGGACTGGATGGCCTGATCAACGGGCGCTCCGACAGGCTGCACGGCATATTGAACGGCGTGGATACCGCCATATGGGATCCCGCCGCCGATCCCCTGATCGCCAGGCCGTTCAGCGCGCGGGCCCTGGGCGGGCGCAGCGCCAGCCGACGGGCCCTGGAAGCGCAGTTCGGCCTAGACCGCGACGATGCGCCGATCTTCATCATCGTCAGCCGCCTTACCTGGCAAAAGGGGATGGACATGGTCATGGACGCCATCGACCATCTGGTGGGGCTGGGCGGCAAGCTTGCGCTTCTGGGATCGGGCGATCATGTGCTGGAGGGCGCGTTCCTGGCGGCGGCGGACCGGCATCGCGGGCGGGTGGGCGCGCGGATCGGCTATGACGAGCCGATGTCGCACCTGATGCAGGCGGGGGGCGACGCCATATTGATCCCATCCCGCTTCGAACCCTGTGGCCTGACCCAGCTTTACGGCCTTCGCTATGGCTGCGTGCCGGTGGTGGCTCGGGTCGGCGGCCTGGCCGACACGGTGATCGATGCCAATGAAGCTGCCGTCGGCGCGGGAGTGGCCACCGGCATCGTCTTCCCCCCGTCCGACCCGCTCGCCCTGCACGGAGCCATTGCGCGCGCCATCCGGCTCCATGCGCAGCGGCCGACATGGCAGGCGATGCAGCGTGCCGGCATGCACGCCGACTTTTCCTGGACCCGCAGCGCGGCGCGCTACGCGGCGCTGTTCCACGCACTGATCCAGACCAGGGCATGAGCGCTGAGGCGCTGGGTCCGGACCTGCACGGCCATGGAACCCGTTTCCGCGTCCATGCGCCCGATGCGCACCAGCTCTGGCTGTGCCTGTTCGACGCCGGGGATCGCGAACAACGCCTGCCCATGGCAAGGGACGATGCGGGGGGCTGGTTCGTCGATGCGCCCGGCGTGGGGGAGGGCGCGCGCTATGGGCTGCGTGCCGATGGTCCCTATGATCCCGATACTGGTCTGTGGTTCGATCCGGCCAAGCTGTTGCTCGATCCCTATGCCACCGCCATCGACCGGCCGTTCACCTATGACCCCATGCTGGCCGCACCGCGCCACGAAGGCCGGGACACAGCGACCCTGATGCCCAGGGGGGTGGTGACCGCGCCCTTGCCCGGGATCGCTCCAGAACCGCCGATCTTCCGGCCCGGCGGGCTGATCTATGAAGTGCAGGTCCGCGGCTTCACCATGCTGCATCCCGACGTTCCGGAGGCGCAGCGCGGCACCATAGCCGCCCTTGGCCACCCCGCAGTGGTCGAGCATCTGCGCCGCCTGCACGTTTCCGCCATCGAACTGATGCCGATCAATGCCTGGATCGATGAGCGGCATCTGGGGTCGCTGGGGCTGCACAACGCCTGGGGCTATAATCCGGTCAGCTATTTCGCGCTCGATCCCCGGCTGGCACCCGGCGGCATGGCGGAATTGCGCGGCGCGGTGGATGCGCTGCATGCCGCGGGGATCGGCGTTATCCTGGACATGGTCTATAATCATGACGGGGAAAGCGACCGTCTGGGGCCTACCCTGTCGCTCAGGGGCCTGGATGCGCGCAGCTATTTCCGGCACGAACCGGACGGCCGCCTGATCAACGATACGGGCACGGGGAACAGCATCGACTGCAACCATCCCGTCGCCCAGCGGCTGATCCTGGATTCGTTGCGTCATTTCGTCACCGTGGCGGGCGTCGATGGCTTTCGTTTCGACCTTGCTCCCGCTCTCGGGCGGCTGCCTGCGGGTTTCGACAGCGACGCGCCCTTGCTGGCGGCGATACGCGGCGATCCGCTCCTCTCCGACCGCATCCTTGTCGCGGAACCGTGGGACATCGGTCCAGGCGGTTATCAACTCGGTCGGTTCGGGGAGAACTGGCTGGAATGGAATGATCGCTATCGGGACGATCTGCGCCGCTTCTGGCGCGGGGATGACGGCATGATCGGCGCACTGGCGACGCGGCTTGCGGGATCGTCCGACATATTCCACGCCGCTCCGGCAACGCGCACCGTCAATTTCCTGGCTGCTCATGACGGCTTCACGCTGGCGGATGTGACCGCCTATGAACATCGCCGCAATGAAGCCAATGGCGAACAGAATCGCGACGGCCATGGCGAGAATTTCAGCTGGAACAACGGGGCCGAGGGGGAGAGCGCCGATCCGGACGTCCGGGCCGCGCGGCGACGCGATATCATGGCGCTGCTCGGCACGCTGTTCTGCTCGCGCGGCGCGATCATGCTGACCGCCGGCGACGAGTTCGGGCGGACGCAGCATGGCAACAACAATGCCTATGCGCAGGATAATGCGATCGGCTGGATCGACTGGCAGGGACGGGACCGGGAGATCGAGGCACATGCCTTCGCCCTTGCCGCCCTGCGCGCAGCGACGCCGGATTTGCATCGTACCGACTGGCTGTCCGAAGCCGACGTGGAATGGCTGGACGAGCAGGGCCAGCCGATGACCGTCTCGCAATGGGAGCAACCTGACCGCCGCTGTCTGGCGATGCGGTTCCGCAGTTCGGGCTTCAGCGTCTTCATCAATGGCGATGATGTGCCCCACGACTTCGGCACCGTGCACGTTCCTGCGCGAACCGTACTGCCCATCCTGGCTGGACAGCCCAGCGGCCCGAACAGCCTGCCGACGCAAAGCGCATGAGGCTGCAAAAGCCGAAATCGATTACGCGCTGGAACCAGACAATGCCGCGCTGATCCGTTACTGGAACCAGATCGGTGGTTAAGTCGTTCATCTTGCAGAAAGAAAGGGAGAAGGCAGATGGACGATGCGCTAAAGCCGCATGCCATGTTCGGCATATTGTTCGGCCTGCTGGTTTCAATCGAGATCTGGTGCTTCGCCGCACTGCTGATCCACGCCGTCGATTGACGAGACATCGAAGATCAGCGGGATGGTGAGCCCTGCTGGATTCGAACCAGCGACCTACTGATTAAAAGTCAGTTGCTCTACCGACTGAGCTAAGGGCCCTCATGTCCTGAGGTCCGCACGCACTAGAGGCGGCGGTGCGGCTGGTCAACCTCCAGAAATCGCTTTTCGCAAGCGGAAGCGCAAATGGCGGATCGAAAGCCGCGATACAGGGTCGCGCCATCCAGGCACGATGGCGTGCAGCGGTTCCAGCACGAAATCGCGGCTGCGAAAGTCTGGATGCGGTATGTGCAGCGACCGGCTGTTCCAGCGACCGCCGGACCAGAGAATGATGTCGATGTCCAGGCGCCTTGGCCCCCAGCGTCTGAACCGCCGCCGGCCAAGCATGCATTCTATCGCCTGCAATTGCGACAGCATCTCCTCGGGCGGCAGGCGGCTCTCCACCAGCAGCGCGCCATTGGCGAAGATCCGCCGCGACGGACCGATCGGCGGGGTCCGCATGACGGGTGCGACGTCGAGAACCTGGCCCAACGCCGCGATCCGGCGAACCGCCTCGTCCAGCAGGCGCGCGGGAGTCATCCGCGCCGAAAGGGCCCGGTTTGATCCCAAAGCGAGGGCGTAAAGATGACGAGCGCTTGTCTTGGCCATGGAGCAGCGCCTATCCCGTCGCCATGACGCTGAAAAGTCCTATCCCGCAAAGTGAAGCGCCGCATGATTGCCCGCTTTGTCCGCGACTGGCCGCTCTCCGGCAGCAGAATCGCGTCGATCATCCAGGCTGGTGGAATGCGCCGGTCCCGCTCTTCGGCGATCCGCTCGGCCGGATCGCGGTCGTCGGACTTGCGCCCGGCAAGATGGGCGCCAACCGGACGGGGCGCCCTTTTACCGGGGATGATGCCGGCGACCTGCTGTTCGCCACGCTGGGCAAATTCGGGCTTGCCGAGGGTGTTTATGATGCGCGGCCCGATGACGGCCTGACGCTGCGCAACGTCATCATTCTCAATGCCGTCAAATGCCTGCCGCCGCAGAACAAGCCGCTGCCGGATGAAGTCCGCAACTGCCGGGCCTTCCTGAAGCCCGCCGTCGCGGCCTTGCCCCATGCGCAGGTCTTCGTCGCCCTGGGCCAGATCGCGCACCAGTCCGTGGTGAAGGCGCTGGGTGGCAAGCTCCCCAAGGCGCGCTTCGCTCATCTGGCGGAGCATCGCATGCCCAGCGGCAGGATCGTCATCGATAGCTACCACTGTTCGCGATATAATCAGAACACCGGCCGCCTGACCGCCGACATGTTCGAGGCGGTGTTCGAAAGGGCGGTGGAACTGGCGGCGGGCTAGCCCGACTTCCATTCGGCCGGAACCGATCGCCGGTCAGGAAATCGCCCCAGCCGCCGCAGCCTATATGTCCTGCGCGATCCGCGCATAAAGCTCCGGCCGCCGGTCGCGGAAGAAGCCCATGCCGGCACGATGCTGGCGCGCCTGCGCCAGGTCCAGCGTCGCCACCAGCGCGCCATTGTCCTTGCCGTCGGCTTCCGCGGCAAAATCGCCCCACTCGTCGGTGATGAAGCTGTGGCCGTAGAATTTCTGGCCATCCTCCTCGCCGATGCGATTGGCGGCGATCACGGGCATGCAGTTGCTCACCGCATGGCCGATCATCGCCCGACGCCACATGCGGCTGGTGTCGAGATCGGCGTCATAAGGTTCGGACCCGATCGCCGTCGGATAGAAGAGCATCTCCGCCCCCATCAACGCCATCACCCGCGCTGTTTCCGGATACCATTGGTCCCAGCAGATGCCGACGCCGACGACGCCATATTTCGTGTTCCACACCTTGAACCCGCTATTGCCGGGGCGGAAATAATATTTCTCCTCATAACCCGGCCCGTCGGGAATGTGGCTCTTGCGATAAACGCCCATGATCTCGCCCTCATCGTCGATCATGGCGAGCGAATTGTAATGATGATGGCCGTCGCGCTCGAAGAAGCTGGCGGGGATATAGACGCCCTCCGCCTTCGCCACCTTGCGCATTTCCTGCACGGCGGGATGCTCGTCCAGGGGCAGGGCCCTGGCGAAGAGCTCCTCCTCCTCGACCTTGCAGAAATAGTGGCCTTCGAACAGTTCGGGCGGCAGGACGATCTTCGCGCCGCGCGCCGCTGCCTTGACCACATGGCCCGCGACCATTTCGATATTGTCCGCCCGATCGTCGGAAAAGGCGAGCTGGAGCGCGGCAACGGTAATCTTGGTCATCGGTAACACCCTAAAGACGAATGCCCATGCGGGCCGCAATGGCGACGGTCAGGAGATAGAGCAGGATCGTGACCGCGCAACCCGCGATCAGCGCGGGCGCGAAGGAAACGCCGCGGCGCAGCAACATGGGGATCAGCAGGAACATGGGCAGGGAAGGGATGACGAAATAGAATGTGGCCTCCGCATGGCGGGCCATATTCTCCACGTCCGGCTTGTCGTTCCACAGCCATATCATCCCCAGCACCGAAATCAGCGGCAACGACGCGATCAGCGCGCCCAGCCCCGGATACCGCCGCGACACCACCGACACGATGGCGATGATGATCCCGGAAAGGAGTGCCCGCAGCGCCAGCATCGCGCTCATTCAGGCCGACGGCATCTGCTGGCTGCAACAATGGAAGCTGCCGCCGCCCGACAGGATCCCATCGCTGGGCAACCCGACAATCTCCCGATCAGGGAAGAAGGGTTTGAGGGCATCGAGAGCCGCCTGGTCATTGGGCTGGCCATAAATGGGCACGATGACGGCGGCATTGCCGACAAAGAAATTCATGTAGCTCGCCGGAATGGCCTCCCCATCCACGATCACCCGACCGGGGGAGGGGATGGAGGCGATGTCGACCCCGAATGCCCTGGCCCGCGCCCACGCATCGGCATAGACGGCTGCGTTGGGATCATCCTCCGTGCTCGCTTCGGGCAGCGCCAGCACGCCCGGCGCCACGAAGCGGGCCAGATTGTCGACATGCCCGTCGGTATGGTCGTTGAGCAGGCCGTCGCCCAGCCACAGCATGTCGGACAGCCCCAGCGATCCCGCCAGCAGGGTTTCGATCTTTCCCCGGTCCAGTTCGGGGTTGCGATTGGGGTTGAGCAGGCATTGCTCGGTCGTCACGAACAGGCCCGTGCCATCGGTGTCGACCGCGCCTCCTTCGAACACCCAATTCTGGGTCGATGTGGGCAATCCCGTCGTCGCCGCCAGCCGCGCGCCTATATCCTCGTCGCCCGGCATCCGATATTTGCCGCCCCAGCCGTTGAAGCCGAAGTCCACCAGCGCCCTTTCCCGGCCCCGCATCACCGCGATGGGTGCCGTATCGCGAAGCCACACATCGCCCAGCCTGTGCACGACAACGGCAACCCCAGGCGCCACCAGGGTGCGAGCGGCCTCCGCATCGCCCTCATTGGCGCAGACCAACCGCACCTCCTCGCCCTTGCCGCCGGCATGCAGCGCGCTGGCAAAATCAGCGATCTGCCGCCGCGCACCCTCGAACGCGCCGGGCCATTCCTCGGCAGAGGTGGGAAAGCCGATCCAGCTCCACTCGTGCGGCGCCCATTCGGCGGGCATACGGAAAGTCATCGGCCTGGCTCCTGATTGCAAGCTGTCCTCCGCGCCCTCTACAGGATCGCGTTGCGCATTCCATAGGCATTATGATGAACGGCCTATTTGGGTGGGAAGGGGACCCGTTGAAGGAACACGACAGCGTTTGCGGAAATGGGTGGTTTTCAGTCAGTCAGTTTTTGGAGACATGATCGGCGATAGCTGACCTTGCGCGATAAAAATCGTTCGGCAGCAATCGCCCCATTTGGGCCGTTCGGAGCGCCAAAATCGACGCTCCGTTATGGCTGGCCTACATCCTGATCACCTCACGAGATCGTCTTGCGTCCGCTGAGTGCTGCTGCAATCATCAGTCCGCCGATCAGGGAGATATGCTCAAGAACAACGTAGAACTCGAAGGTGCGGTTCGGCTCGGACATCTGCCAGAAGGGATGGGCGATAGGTATCGTGAGTGCCAGAAACACCCCTAGCGCTCCAGCACCGAGCCATGCGAAACGGTCTATGATTATGAGCGTCGAGCCGCCGATCTGGACAATTGTAACCGCCAACGCGAACAGTGCTGCCGGTTCAAGACCGACCATTTCCATCTCAATGACTTTCCCGGAAAAATCGAAAATGCCAGCGAGACCTGCGCTCCAGAAAACAAATGTCAGGACCGTGCGCGCCAGAAAGTTGAACCAGCGGGATGTGAGGATGCGGTGGATTGCGATGGGCATATGTTCCTGTCTCCTTTCATAGCGTCGTGCAGAGCCTTTCCCCGACGACGCAGGGTTAGGCGCAGAGGCTAGGAAGAAGCCGGGCTAAGCCGGCCGCAGGAGACACCACCCTGCAACTCATTTTTCGCGCGTCGGCGACATAGCTGCGAGAGCTTAATTGGGAAAAGGGACAAATTGTCCTACCACTCGGGTATAAGTTCCATGTCGGCTCGCCACTGGATTTCGTCATTCACTATTCAACCCGCCATCGAAGTGAATGACAGGTATCATTGTTCGGATTGTCTGAGAGAAGTGACAGAGATTGGTCGACAGCCGTGGGAAGGTCAACCATGACATCCCGCTCATGATGCGTGCCCAATCGGCAACAACGGGTTCAAAAAACATCCTATTTCTTCAACGGAGCGTAATCCGACCTGTCCTACTCGGTGTCGGCCAGACTATCGCGGCATCGCTCTTTGAAACGTCCGACAGATTGTTTCCTCACGCATACGCGCGCGCAGGCACGCGCGCGCATATGGTGTGAACTTCGGCGCGAAATTTTGTAAAAAATGGCGGAAAACCGTTATTTCCCCGCTCGGCTCCTGTCGCGGATTGCCCGGAACTCGTCGCCCGGCATCCAATTGGGCCAATCGGTCGTATTCGCCAGCGCACGCCCCACATCATAATAGAGCTTCAGGTCCGCCTTCACCCCGCTCCAATCCCATTTGGGATCATATTCATCCTTGGGGCCGTGATAATGATGCTCCTCATAATCCTTCGCGGCTCTGGCGCCCGCCGCGGGGCCGCCCTTCACCAGATCCTGGCCGCCTTCGAAATAGAGCATCGGCACGCCATGCTTGGCGAAGCTGAAATGGTCGGAGCGATAGTAAAAGCCCTTTTCCGGCGTCGGCTCCAGGCTGGCCACCCGTTTTTGCGCCGCCAGCGCGCGGTCGAGATAGGCATCGAGCTGTGACTTGCCCTTGCCGATCACCACGACATTCTTCGCAAGGCCCGCCATGCTGAGCGCGTCCATATTGACCCCGCCGACCGTCCGGCCAAGCGGAAACACGGGATGATCGCCATAATAGGCTGACCCCAGCAGGCCCGATTCCTCGGCCGTCACGGCCAGGAAAACCTGGCTGCGGTCGGTCGGTCCGGCCTTCACATTGGCTTCTGCCAGAGCCACCAGCGCCGCCGTCCCGGTCGCATTGTCGATGGCCCCGTTGCAGATGTCGTCGCCGTCGGGCGCTGCCTCGCAATGGCCCAGATGATCCCAATGCGCCGCATAGAGGACATATTCGTCAGGTCGGGCCTTGCCGGGGAGCAGCGCCACGACATTTTTCGAGCTATGTTTGCGGATGGCATTGTCGAATGAGACGCTGGCCTTCACATTCCTGAGCGGAACCGCCCTGAAGCCACGCTTCCTCGCCGCCGCCATCAGCGTGTCGAGGTTCAGGCCCGCACTCGCCATCAGCGCCGCGGCCTTGTCCTTCTGGATCCATCCTATGGCGGCCGACTGGTTGGCATTGCCATTGGCGCTGTCGGCGACATGCTGGGCGCCGGTCCAGCTCGACTGCACGACATTCCAGCCATAGGCGGCGGGCACGGTATCATGCACGATGATCGCCGCCGCCGCGCCCTGCCGGGCGGCCTCCTCGAACTTGTAGGTCCAGCGGCCATAATAGGTCATCGCCCGCCCGTTGAACGGGCCGCGCAGCGTCGGGGTCTGGTAATCGGGATCGTTCACCAGGATGACGACCGTCTTGCCCTTCACATTGATGCCGGCATAATCGTTCCACTTCTTTTCCGGCGCATTGATGCCATAGCCGACGAAGACGACCGGGCTGTCCTTCACATCGATGTGCGGCTGGCCGGTGCGGTAGGTGGCGATCACCATTTCAGGCCCGTAACTGGCCGAAACCGCCGTCTTGCCGCCGGTGAAGCGCAGCGGCGACACATTCTTCGCGTCGATCTCGACCAGGGGCACGTCCTGGAACCAGCTTCCCTTGTTGCCGGGCTTCAGCCCCAGGGCCTCGAAACGCTGCACCAGATAGGCGAGGGTCTTCTCCTCCCCCACCGTTCCCGGCGCGCGGCCTTCATAGGCGTCGGAGGATATCTCCTTCACCACTTCCTTCATCGTCTCGATCGAAGGACCGCCGACGGAGGAGGCCGCCATCGCCGCGCCCCCACTGGCAAGGGCGATGAGAGAGGTGAGGAAAAGCGCGCGCATGACAAGGCCTTTGAAAAGACTGCGAATGCGCCGTTGATGCCAGTTGGCCGGCCATCAAACAAGCGGGGAGGGCAAACAAGCTGGATGGGCAACAAACGGAGCGCGCCAACAAGCCGGGCGGGCAAATAAAAAAGGCGGCCCCGAAGGACCGCCTTCCTGAATATCTCGCCGGAAGCGAAACCGGATCAGCGCGAATAGAATTCGACGACCAGATTGGGTTCCATCTTCACCGGATAAGGCACTTCGTCCAGCGTCGGCACGCGGACATAGGTGACCTTGGCAGCGCCGTCCGCGACGACATAGTCGGGGATGTCACGCTCGGGCAGGCTCTGGGCTTCCAGGACCAGCGCCATTTCCTGCGCCTTCTTGCCCAGGGTGATCTCATCGCCCGGCTTCACCAGGCGCGACGCGATGTTGCACTTCACGCCGTTCACATAGACGTGGCCATGCGAAACCAGCTGGCGCGACGACCAGATGGTCGGGGCGAACTTGGCGCGATAGACGACGGCGTCCAGACGGCGCTCCAGCAGACCGATCAGGTTCTGGCCGGTGTCGCCCTTCATGCGCGCGGCTTCGGTGTAGTTCTTCTTGAACTGCTTTTCGGTGATGTCGCCATAATAGCCCTTCAGCTTCTGCTTGGCGCGCAGCTGAATGCCATAGTCGGACATCTTGCCCTTGCGGCGCTGGCCGTGCTGGCCGGGGCCATATTCACGCTTGTTGACCGGGCTCTTCGGGCGGCCCCAGATGTTCTCGCCCATGCGGCGGTCGAGTTTGTACTTGGCGCTTGAACGCTTCGACATGATATGGTCCTAGACAATTGCTTCAACGTTGTTCCCGGTATCGCCTGCGATCCGTATTTCAGGGGCAGGGCCACCGCTTCACCGGGATGCGGAGCCAATCGCGAAGCGGCGCCTATGGCGAAGGGCGCGGGGCATGTCAACCCTCGACAGCCTGGCGTTCCGGCCTTAGGTGAGCGGGCCATGAACCCCGAAAGCTACACGACCATGGCCGAAGTCCGCGCGGGCGTGGATGAACTCGACCGCCAGCTTGTCGCCCTGCTTGCCCGCCGTTTCGCTCATATGCGCGCCGCTGCCCGCATCAAGCCGGATCGCGGCGCCGTCCGTGACGAAGCGCGCAAGGCGGAGGTCATAGCCAATGCACAGGCCGAAGCAGAGCGTCTCGGTATCCCCGCCGATGTGGTCGGGGCGCTGTGGGAAATGTTGGTCGAAGCGTCGATCGCTTATGAAATGAACGAGTTCGATCGGCTCAGGAGCTAGAATCGCAACGTAGTTCAGCGCGCGCGGGGATGGCCCAGTGCGGACAGGACGCCGCGCAAGGTCCGAACCTCAAGATGGTTCCAGCCGGGCTTGGTCAGCAGGTTCCGCAGGGTTCGCTTGGTCGCGGGCGCCCGGTCCGGCGGGAAGAAATAGCCGGCCCCTTCCAGCAGCGTCTCGAACTGCGCGATCATCCCCTCCAGCTCCGCCTGCGGCGCCGGCTCGCCCAGATCGACCACGGTCGGCTGCTCCAGCAAAGCCTGTTTCGACCACTCATAGGCGCACAGGATCACCGCCTGCGCCAGGTTGAGTGATCCGAATTCCGGATTGATCGGCACCGTCAGTATCTTCCGCGCCAGTGCCACATCCTCGGTCTCCAGCCCCGATCGCTCAGGCCCAAAGACGAAAGCGGAACGTCCCGTGGCGCCGTGGATTTCCCGTGCCGCCTCTTCGGGCGTCACAACAGGCTTGGTCACGCCCCGCTTGCGCACGGTCGTCGCATAGACATGCGCGCAATCGGCCACGGCGTCGGCCAGCGTCTCGAACACCTCCGCCTTGTCCAGCACCGCATCGGCGCCTGCCGCAGACGGCCCGGCATCGGGATTGGGCCAACCGTCGCGAGGCGACACCAGCCGCATTTCGGTCAGCCCGAAATTCAGCATGGCCCGCGCCGCCTTGCCGATATTCTCGCCAAGCTGCGGGCGAACGAGCACGATGACGGGGGGAGGGGGAGAGTCGGCTAGAGCCTCAATCACTCCCCACCTCCTTCACCGTGGAGGCGAAATCCTCGAAATCCCGCGCATCGGTGAAGTCCTTGTACACGCTGGCGAAGCGGATATAGGCGACGCTGTCGAGGCGTTTCAGCCCTTCCATCACCATCTCCCCGATGGCGCGTGCAGGAACCTCGCCGTCGCCCGAAGTCTCCAGTTGCCGCTGGATGCCGGAAATCAGCTTCTCCAGCCGGCTTGGATCGATCGGCCGTTTTCGGGAGGCGATGCCGATGGAGCGCGCCAGCTTGTCGCGGTCAAAGGCTTCCTTGCGCCCCTCGCTCTTCACCACCCAGATATCGCGAAGCTGAATCCGCTCGAAGGTGGTGAAGCGCGCACCGCAGGCTTCGCATTGCCGCCGGCGACGGATGGCGGCGCCATCCTCCGTCGGGCGGCTGTCCTTCACCTGGCTGTCGTCATGGGCGCAGAAGGGGCAACGCAAGGGCGCTTACCCTTCGTAGATCGGGAAGCGGGCGCAGAGGGCGGAAACGCGCTCGCGGACATTGGCTTCCACGGCGGCATCGCCATGCTCGCCATGATCGCGCAGCCCTTCCAGAACATCCGCGATCATGTCGCCAATCGCCTCGAACTCCGCAACGCCGAACCCGCGCGTCGTTCCCGCAGGGGAACCGACCCGTATACCGCTGGTCTTGGTCGGCGGCAGCGGGTCGCCCGGCACGCCATTCTTGTTGCAGGTGATGAAGCTGCGCTCCAGCGCCTCGTCCGCATCCTTGCCCGAAATGCCATAGGGGCGCAGGTCGATCAGGGCGAGGTGCGTGTCGGTGCCGCCGGAAACGACCGCCAGGCCGCGCTGCTCCAGCTTTGAGGCCAGCGCCTTCGCATTGGTGACGATCGCCTGGGCGTAGGTCTTGAATTCAGGCCGCAGCGCTTCGCCGAAGGCGACCGCCTTCGCCGCGATCACATGCATCAGCGGCCCGCCCTGAAGGCCGGGGAACACCGCCGAATTGATCTTCTTCGCAATGGCCTCGTCATCGGTCAGGATCATGCCGCCACGCGGGCCACGCAGCGTCTTGTGCGTGGTGGTGGTCACGACATGGGCGTGGCCGAAGGGCGTCGGATGCGCACCGCCGGCCACCAGGCCTGCAAAATGCGCCATATCCACCATCAGCAGTGCGCCGACCTTGTCCGCGATCGCGCGGAAGCGGGCGAAGTCGAGGTGGCGGGGATAGGCCGAACCGCCCGCGATGATCAGCGTCGGCTTGGCCTCGATCGCCTGCGCCTCCAGCGCGTCATAGTCGATGAGGTGAGTATCCTCGCGCACGCCATATTGCACGGCATTGTACCATTTGCCCGACAGCGCGGGCTTGGCGCCATGGGTCAGGTGCCCGCCGGCATCCAGCGACAGGCCCATGATGGTGTCGCCCGGCTTCGTCAGCGCCAGCATCACCGCACCGTTCGCCTGAGCGCCCGAATGGGGCTGCACATTGACGAAGCCGCAATTGAAGATTTCCTTCGCCCGGTCGATGGCCAGCTGCTCGACTTCATCGGAAGGCGCGCAGCCCTGATAATAGCGCTTGCCCGGATAGCCTTCGGCATATTTGTTGGTGAAGACGCTGCCCTGCGCCTCCAGCACCGCCCTGGACACGATATTTTCCGAAGCGATCAGCTCGATCTGGTTCTGCTCGCGCTTCAGTTCCCTGGTGACGCCCGCGAAGACCGCCGGATCGGCTTCGGCCAGGTTGCGCGTGAAATAGCCTTCGGAACGAATGTCCGACAGGGCGGGCTGGGTGAGGGTGGCGGTGCTCATAGGGCAGGCTCCTTAAAGCGCGGGCTGGGAGAGTTTCTCGACACGGCCGGCATGGCGGCCACCGCCGAAATCGGTGGAAAGAAAGGCGGAGACGCAGGCCTTGGCCATGTCCACGCCGGTCAGGCGCGCGCCCATGGCCAGGACGTTGGCGTCATTATGCTCGCGGCTGAGCGCGGCCGACAGCGGCTCCGACACCAGCGCGCAGCGACAGGCAGGGTTGCGATTCACGGCAATGGAAATGCCGATGCCCGACCCGCACAGCGCGATGCCGCGTTCGGCAGCACCCGAAGCCACCGCCGTCGCGAGCTTGTAACCAAAGTCGGGATAATCCACCCGGTCCGCAGTCGCCGGACCCAGATCGTCGACCTCATGCCCTTCAGCGCGCAGCCAATCGGCAAGTTCCGCCTTCAGATCGACGGCGGCATGGTCGGAGGCGATAGCGATTTTCACGGCAAATTCGTCCTGTCACGCAAAAGGTGATTCGTTCCCGCGCCTCATAGGGGCTGATCCGCGATATTGCCACAGTCCACCCGCCCACCTATGGCCTGCTTCATGGCTGGCACGATTTTATCGATATTGATGCTCACGGGCATGGCGCTGACCGGCGGCGGCATATACGCCATCGCGAAGCGGGGCGACCGCAAGCGTGGCACGCTGATGATCCTGGCCGGGCTGGTGATGTTCGCCAATGTCGCCATTTCCGCCATTCCGGGGCCGGACCTGTCGCTGCCGGGACATGGCCGCTAGGCGCGAAGTGCCACCGCGGTCAGCAAATCAGTCTGGGTAATCAGGCCGCACAGCATCCGGTCGTCGTCCACCACAATCGCCTCGCGCCGCGCTCCGCCGGTCAGGGGCCGCAGCAACGCCGCCACCGGCGTATCGGCATGCACCACGTAGGGCGCAGAGGCGATGTCGCGCACCCGCTCCCCCTGGCGCGCCAGGTCCAGGGGTCCCACCACGCCCTGCACGCGCCCGGATCTGTCCAGCACCGGCAAGGACAATAGCTGCCTCAGGTGGAGCAGTTCCCTCGCCTCGGCCACCGGCCGGTCTTCTTGGACGGAGATGACGTCCCGCGACATGATCTCGCCGCATGTCAGCCGGCCATGCGCCCGTTCGGCGGCGCGCATTTCCGCGTCATGCAGAACCATCTGCAAATCGGCCGCATCCACGTCCAATGTCTCGCCATAGGCGTGCAACGCCTCCTCGACGTCCTGTTCCGACGGCGTGCGCAGGACCGGCACAGGATCGCTGGTGCCATGGGCGCTGGACGCCTTCGGCACGATATGCGGATAATTATGTCCGGCTATCCGATGGAAGATGATCGCCACCGTCACCAGCAACGCGGTGTTCACCGCCACTGGCACAAAAGCGAACATATAGCCGGGCGCCCCGTGGGTGGCGCCCAGCACCGTCGACAGTGCTACCGCTCCACCCGGAGGATGAAGGCACCGGAAGAGCGACATCGCACCAATTGCGCAACCCACGGCCAATGCGGCGGCGATGGTGGGATCGGGTATCAGTTTCGCCACGGTGATCCCGGCCAGGGCCGACACCACATTGCCGCCAAAGACCGACCATGGCTGGGCCAGCGGACTGGCCGGCACGGCAAAGAGCAGCACGGCCGAGGCGCCCATGGGCGCAACCAGCAGCGGGTGGGCGATCCCGTTACCCAGCATCAGCCCGCACAGCAGGCCGGTAATGGCGATGCCGCCAATGGCGCCGCTCGCCGCCTTCAACCGGTCCAGAAAACCCGGCCCCGCCGGCGCGGGAACGAAGGCGCTGTAATAACGGCTCCAAATCAGCCGGGATTCGTTCTTCTGCTCACTCATCGCGCTTGGCGGCTAGATCGCACAGACCATCGGGCCAAGCGCAAAATTCCTCTGCCACCTCAACCCCAACTTCTCAGCGCCAGCTTCCCTCTCGCGTGCGGGACCGTTGCAGGGCCTGACCCAAGGCGCGAAAAGAAAAGGGGCCGCCGGAGCAGCCCCTGAAACTTCAGCATCGGGCCGGGCTCACCGAATGGGCGAATCGGGCGACAGGCGCATGTCGAGATAGTTGTCGACCGACTTCATGAGCTGCTCCAGCTCATGCTCGAAAAAGTGGTTTGCGCCACGGATTTCGTCATGATGGATGGTGATGCCCTTCTGCGTGCGCAGCTTGTCGACCAGCTTCTGCACCGCGCTTGCCGTCACGACCTCGTCCGCCGTCCCCTGCACGATGATGCCGGAGGAGGGGCAGGGCGCCAGGAAGGAGAAGTCATACATGTTGGCCGGCGGCGCGACCGAGATGAAGCCCCGAATTTCCGGACGGCGCATCAACAGTTGCATGCCGATCCACGCGCCGAAGGAAAATCCGGCGATCCAGGTGGTCTGGGCCTCCGGATGGAAGCTCTGCACCCAGTCGAGCGCGGCGGCGGCATCCGACAATTCGCCAATGCCGTTGTCGAACGTGCCCTGGCTGCGTCCCACGCCCCGGAAGTTGAAGCGCAACGTCGCGAAGCCGCGCCGCACAAAGGTCTTGTAGAGCGCCTGGGTGATGCGGTCGTTCATCGTGCCGCCGCCCTGGGGATGCGGATGAAGGATCATCGCGACCGGCGCGCGGGGGCGGGGCGGGGGGCTGAAGCGGCCTTCGAGACGGCCTTCGGGTCCGGGGAAAATAACGTCGGGCATGGCACCTGTTATGGTTCTGGGCTGCCCGACCCAAAACAGGGCGGGCCGCGAATGGAGGGGGCGCAGCAGCCAGCGCTGGCGCTGTGCGACAGACCGCCTATATAGAAGTCGCCACCATTTCCGCAATCAATGAGTCTTCCCAGATCCGTGGCTTCCAACCGTCTCTATCTGGATCATGCCGCCACCACGCCGATCCTGCCCCAGGCGAGGGCAGTGATGGTCGAGGCGCTGGCGAACTGGTCCAATCCATCCAGCCCGCATGGCGACGGCCGCGCCGCCCGTGCCGCGCTGGAGGATGCGCGGCGGCGCATCGGTGCCGCGCTGGGATGGGGCGGGCAGATCATCTTCACCTCCGGCGCGAGCGAAGCGATCGCCATCGCGCTCGGCCGCGTCAAGGCGGACCGAGTCCTGACCTCGCCGGTGGAGCATGATTCGGTCCTGCGCGTCACCCCGCATGCCGAACGGTTGCAGGTGGACGCGAATGGGCTTCTTCGTCTTTCCCATCGGCACGGGGATGAAGGGCGTAAGACCATCCTCGCCATCCAGCACGTCAACAATGAGACCGGCGTCATCCAGCCTCTCGATGCGCTCGACCGTGAAGGCGCGCTCCTCTTCGCGGACTGCGCCCAGAGCGCGGGCAAGCTTCCCCTCCCCGATGCCGACATGATCGCGATCAGCGCGCATAAATTCGGCGGCCCTCCGGGCATAGGCGCGCTGCTGATCAAGGATCTTGCCCTGATCCATCCCAGCGGCGGCCAGGAGCAGGGCTATCGCCCCGGCACCGAAAACCTGCCCGCCATCCTCGCCATGGCGGCGGCGCTGGAGGCGCGCGAGGACTGGCTGCCCAAAGCGGCGACCCTTCGCGCCAGGCTGGACGCCGCCATCGAGGCATCCGGCGGCGAGATCGTCGCTCGCGACGCTCCGCGCATCCCTGCCATCGCCAGCTACCGCATGCCCGGCCTGTCCGCTCGCGCCCAACTCATCCAGTTCGACCTTGCGGGCATTTCCGTTTCGGCGGGCAGCGCCTGTTCTTCGGGCTCGCTCAAGACCAGCCATGTCCTCCACGCCATGGGATGGGACGATGCGCAGGCGGGCGAAGTCGTCCGCGTCAGCTTCGGCCCGGATACCGGCGAGGCGGAGGTGGATCGTTTCGCCGCGGCCTGGACATCGATGGCGGCGCGGGCGCGATGACGATCTATCTCGATTATCAGGCGACGACGCCTCTCGCGCCCGAAGCTTTCGACGCGATGGTTCCGCTGCTCCGCGACCAGTTCGCCAATCCGCACAGCCCCCACCGGCTGGGCCGGGCGGCCACCGCGCAGGTGGAACTGGCCCGCGAGGAAATCCTGAGGCTGCTGCCGGAGGGCGGGCGCCTGATCTTCACCTCCGGCGCGACGGAAGCGCTCAACCTGGGTATTCAGGGCGCACCGGTGGGGGGCATCGTCACCATCGCGACCGAACATGCCGCCGTCCTCGACACGGTCGACGCGTTGCGCAGGGGCGGGCGGGACGTCACGATCCTGCCGGTTCGCCATGACGGCATCGTCGACCTTGAAGAGGCAGCCAGGGCGATCCAGCCCGGCACGGCGCTCGTCGCGGCCATGCTGGTCAACAACGAGATCGGCGTTATCCAGCCTGTCGCGGAACTCGCGGACCTTGCGCGCACGGCTGGCGCGCTGTTTCTCTGCGACGCCGTTCAGGGCTATGGCCGGGTGCCTGTCCCATCCCGATGCGACATGATCGCGATCAGCGCCCACAAGATCCATGGGCCCAAGGGCGTCGGTGCGCTCTGGCTGCGCGACGACGTGGCCCTGGCGCCCATCATCCACGGCGGCGGGCAGGAGGGTGGCCTGCGTTCGGGTACCCTTTCGCCGGCCCTGTGCGCCGGCTTCGGCGTCGCTGCGCGGCTGATGCGTGAACGGGCGGAAAGCGACCGCCTTCATGTGGAAGCGCTCTGGACCGCTGCTCGCGATCTCTTCTCCCAATGGACGCTCAACGGCAGCGAAAATTTGCGCTATCATGGCAATCTGAACCTCCGTCGTTCAGGAGTCGACGGTGCGCGGCTGTTGTCGGAATGCCGTGATGTCGCTTTTTCGCTCGGCAGCGCTTGCGCAAGTGGGTCCGGGCGGCCTAGCCATGTTCTGCGCGCACTCGGCCTTTCAGATGCGGAGGCGCGCGGATCGGTGCGGATCGGCTTTGGCCGGTACACGACGCTGACCGAATTGGAGGATGCTGCGGAAACAATGAACAGGGCAGCCCAAATATGGGCGCCTTGAGGCATGGTGCGGAAAAGCGGAAAACCGTTTGCGCCCCATGTGACACCATAAAGCGGGGAACGCATATCATGACCAGGGTCGTCTTCGTCAGCGCCGATGGAGAGCATAAGCAGGAGGTCGAAGCGCCGACGGGCGCCGTGCTGCTGGAGGTCGCGCAGGCCGCAGGCCAGCCGCTCGAAGGCACTTGCGAGGGGCAGATGGCCTGCTCGACATGCCATGTCATCGTCGACGCCGCAGATTTTCCGAAGCTCAAGCGGGCGAGCGAGGATGAGGAAGACATGCTGGACCTTGCCGCCGCCGCTACCCGCACCAGCCGGCTGTCCTGCCAGATCGTACTGGACGAAAAGCTCGACAGCCTGACGGTCCGCATTCCGGGCGAATCCTACAATATGCAGGGAATGTGAGCTTGCCAAAACGCTTGATCCCTGCGGTTCTGCTGCTCGCCGCGCCGGCGTCCGCGCAGCAGGAAACCCCGCGACCATCGCTCCTGCCGCCCGCCCCTCGCTATATAATAAGCGAATCCGCGCTGGCGTCTGTCCGCAATCCCAAGGAGATTGAGAGCGCGACCGGCGGCCGGCTGGGCGTGGCGCTGGTGGACAGCAAGGGCGCGTTGATGCTGGGCTTCAACCCGCACGAGCGCTTCGCCATGTGTTCGACCTTCAAGGCACCGCTCGCCGCTGCCGTGCTGACCGGCGCGGAAGGCGGCAAGTTCGGGCTGGAGGGACAGATCAGCTTCAGCAAGGCCGATCTTCTGGATTATGCCCCTGTCGTGAAGGCGAACCTCAAGCGCGGCCGCATGTCGATGGAGGAACTGGCGGCGGCAGCGGTCGAGGTCAGTGACAACAGCGCGGCCAACCTGTTGCTGCCCATGGTCGGCGGGCCGGAAGGCCTGACCCGTTTCATCCGCGCCCATGGCGACATGGTGACCCGGCTCGATCGTAACGAGCCTTCGCTCAATCAGAATGTCGAGGGCGACGAGCGCGATACGACCAGTCCGGCCGCCATGGCCGGCCTGATGGGCCGCCTGATCTTTCGCGACCTCGCGCCGGGCAGTGCCGAAAAGCTGCGCGGCTGGCTCGATGCCAGCACAACCGGGGCCAATCGGATCAAGGCAGGCCTGCCCAAGGGCTGGACCTCGGGCAGCAAGACCGGAAGCTGTGGCACCGCCTATAATGACGTGGCGCTGGTGAAGGCGCCGTCGGGCGAGGAATATGTCCTCGCCATCTATCTCGATCGCCCGACGGTGGATGCGAAGGCCGCCGAAGCCGCCATCGCCGAAACGGCGCGCGCCGCGCTTGATTTTGTGGGGAAGGCGCAGAAGACGGGATTGGAATAAGCCGGCGAGAAGGCGCGCGACCATCGTTTCAGGAACCATCCTGCTCCTGCGAAGGCAGGAACATGTCTCATTTGGAAGCCGCAACGATTGCGCCACCCCTTGCCATCCCTTCCACCTTTCGCCATATGCCGCGCCGGGAGTCGGGCGGGCGTAGTCGTCGCGAACCTGGTCAGGTCCTGACGGAAGCAGCCACAGTGATTTCGCTGCGGGTCGTTCCGGCTCCCACCTCCATCCAAATTCCGTTGGGCCCGGGCTTGTCAAAGCCCTGTTCTTTTCTTTCCACGAAGTCAGGACAGCGCTTCGACAAGCCCGGCGCGAACGGTTAGAACATCGAAATGTCCGATTCCCCCCAGCCCTATCGCGTGCTCGCGCGCAAATACCGCCCGCGCAATTTCCGGGAACTGATCGGGCAGGACGCGATGGTGCAAACGCTGGGCAACGCGATCCGGCGTGGACGCCTGGCCCACGCCTTCCTGATGACCGGGGTGCGCGGCGTGGGGAAAACCTCGACCGCGCGCCTGATTGCCAAGGCGCTGAACTGCATCGGCCCCGACGGGCAGGGCGGCCCCACCATCGATCCCTGCGGCGTCTGTGAGCCATGCAGGGCGATTGCGGAAGGTCGCCATATCGACGTGGTCGAAATGGACGCCGCCAGCCATACCGGCGTCGACGATGTGCGGGAGATCATAGAGGCTGTGCGCTACGCCGCGGTCTCGGCCCGCTACAAGATCTACATCATCGACGAAGTCCACATGCTCTCGAAGAACGCCTTCAACGCGCTTCTGAAGACGCTGGAGGAGCCGCCGGCGCATGTGAAATTCCTCTTCGCCACGACGGAGGTGAACAAGGTGCCGGTGACGGTGCTGTCACGATGCCAGCGTTTCGACCTGCGCCGTATCCCCGCCGAACTGCTGGCCGCCCATTTCGCCCATGTGGTGGAGGCGGAATCGGTCGCCGCCGAACCCGATGCGCTGGCGCTGATCGCCCAGGCTGCCGAGGGTTCCGCGCGGGATGGCCTGTCGATCCTGGATCAGGCCATCGCCCATGCCGAAATGGGTGACGGCGCC
The DNA here is from genome assembly GCF_040676365.1 of Sphingobium sp. LMA1-1-1.1. NCBI lineage: Bacteria > Pseudomonadati > Pseudomonadota > Alphaproteobacteria > Sphingomonadales > Sphingobiaceae > Sphingobium > Sphingobium sp. LMA1-1-1.1. The sequence goes on along the minus strand of NZ_JBEGHS010000001.1, from coordinate 628,376 downwards.
CCGCTCGTCACAGCCCTGCAGGTCCGCGACATGCTGGGTCTTTCGGACCGGGGGGCCACGCGCCGTCTCCTGGGCCTGCTGCTGGAGGGGGACACCGGCGCGCTGCTGGGCGCGGTGCGTGACCAATATGCGCTGGGGGTCGAGCCGCTTTCGCTGATGCGCGGCCTGCTGGAACTGGTTCATGCGGTTACGCTGGTGAAGGCTGGCCGCGACATCGCCAGTCCGGGCCAGTCGGCGGAGGAGCGCGAGGCTTTGGCCGATTGGGCGTCGCAACTCGGCTTCGCGCAGCTTCACCGCCTCTGGCAGTTGCTGCTGAAGGGCCATGACGAGGTCGCCAGCGCCACCCTGCCGATCGAAAGCTGTGAAATGGCGCTGCTGCGGGTGATGCATGCCGCAACCATGCCCGATCCGGGAGAGATCGCACGCCTGCTCCGCACTGGCGCGTCCGCTGCTGCTGATCCGGGTCAGGCGCCGGTTGCCGGCCCTGTCGGCTCGCCCGCCGCGAAGCTGCCAGGCAGTTTTGAGGATCTGATCGAGGCCTTCTGGCAACGGGGCAAGGGGCAATTGGCGCAGGAACTGCACGATTGCATCGGCCTTGTCCGTTATGCCGCGCCGGAACTGGATTACGTCCCGACGCCCTCGCTGCCGTCCGATTTCCTCGCCCGCCTGAACCCGGCGCTGCGCGAGGTGACCGGCACGGCCTGGCGCGTCAGTGCGGTCGACGGTCCCGCCGCGCCGACGCTGCAGGAACAGGACATGCGCAAGGCGGCGGACGCCCGCGCGGAAATCATGGAAACCCCGGTGGTCAAGGCGGCGCTCGCCGCTTTCCCCGATGCCGAGCTTGGCAATGAGCTCGAACAATGGAGCGCAGAGCGATGAAGGATCTGAACGAAATATTGGGCATGGCGAACCGCGTGCAGGAGGAACTGCAACGCGCCCAGGAAAATCTCGACAAGCTGGAAGTCGAGGGCAGCGCCGGCGGCGGGCTGGTGAAGGTCCGCGCTTCGGCCAAGGGGCGCATATTGGGCGTCGCCATCGACGACAGCCTGCTTGCCGTATCGGAAAAGCAGATGCTGGAAGATCTCATCACCGCCGCGTTCAACGATGCGCGCAAGAAGGCGGACGAAGTCTCCAGCGCCGAAATGGGCAAGATGACCGCCGGCCTGCCTCTGCCGCCCGGCTTCAAACTGCCTTTCTGATCGCAGCGATGCCGGGGATCAGCCTTTATTCATGATTGCGATCCCATAACGCGTGATTGAACCATGCGGTGATCGTCCCCATAAAGGCGATGAACCGCATGACTGGGTGGATTCTCACCCCGGAGAGTGAATGACTACGCAATATCCCCTGCTTCCCCTGCGTGACATCGTCGTCTTCCCGCAGATGATCGTGCCGCTGTTCGTGGGCCGCGACAAGAGCGTGGCCGCGCTCGAATCCGCGATGGAAGGCGACAAGGAAATCTTCCTCGTGTCCCAGCTCGACCCGGCGGAGGATGATCCGGGGCAGGATTCGCTCTACGACACCGGCGTCATCGCCGTGGTGCTGCAATTGCTGAAGCTGCCCGACGGTACGGTCCGCGTGCTGGTGGAGGGCAAGCAGCGTGCCCGCCTGGACGGCATGGCGCAGGCCGGTGGCCATTTGATCGCCGGCGTGACCGCGGTTGAAGAAATCGCCGCTGAAGGTCCGGAAGCCGCAGCGCTGATGCGGTCAGTCGCCGAACAGTTCGAAAACTATGCCAAGCTCAACAAGAAGCTGCCGGCGGAAACGCCCGTGCAACTTCGTGAGATCGAGGATGCGGGTCGTCTGGCCGACGCCGTTGCCGCCAACATCAACGTCAAGGTCGCCGACAAGCAGTCGCTGCTGGTCGAGGCCGACCCGGTCAAGCGCCTCGAAATGGTCTTCGCCTTCATGGAGGGCGAACTGGGCGTGCTTCAGGTCGAGAAGAAGATCCGCGGCCGCGTGAAGCGGCAGATGGAGAAGACCCAGCGCGAATATTATCTCAACGAACAGTTGAAGGCGATCCAGCGCGAACTGGGCAATGGCGATGGCGAGGAGGGCGACGAACTCGCCGAACTGACCGAGAAGATCGCCAAGGCCAAGCTCAGCAAGGAAGCCCGGACGAAGGCAACGGCGGAGCTCAAGAAGCTGAAGGGCATGCAGCCCATGTCGGCCGAAGCGACGGTCGTGCGCAATTATCTCGACGTGCTGCTGGGCCTGCCTTGGGGCAAGAAGGGGAAGGTCAAGACCGACCTCAAAAAGGCGCAGGCGATCCTGGACGAGGATCATTTCGCGCTGGAGAAGGTCAAGGACCGGATCATCGAATATCTCGCCGTGCAGGCGCGCACGAACAAGCTGAAAGGGCCGATCCTCTGCCTCGTTGGTCCTCCGGGTGTCGGCAAGACCTCGCTCGGCCGCAGCATCGCCAAGGCCACTGGCCGCGAATTCGTGCGCCAGTCGCTGGGCGGCGTGCGTGACGAGGCGGAAATCCGGGGTCACCGCCGCACCTATATCGGCTCGCTGCCGGGCAAGATCGTAACCAACCTCAAGAAGGCCGGGACGATGAACCCGCTCTTCCTGCTGGACGAGATCGACAAGCTGGGACAGGATTTCCGCGGCGATCCGGCTTCTGCTCTGCTGGAGGTGCTCGACCCCGAACAGAACAGCAAGTTCCAGGATCATTATCTGGAAATCGACGTCGATCTTTCGGACGTGATGTTCGTGACGACGGCCAACTCCTTGAATTTGCCGCAACCTTTGCTCGATCGCATGGAGATCATCCGCCTCGAGGGCTATACCGAGGATGAGAAGGTAGAGATCGCGCAGCGGCACCTGCTGCCCAAGCAGATCGACGCCCACGGCCTCAAGGAAGGCGAACTGGACGTCAGTGAAGAGGCGGTGCGCGACCTCATCCGCTATTACACGCGCGAAGCCGGCGTCCGCACCCTGGAACGGGAAGTGGCACGTCTCGCCCGCAAGGCACTGCGCAAGATCCTTGAAGGCGTCTATGACAAGGTGACGATCACGCCGGAGAATCTCGCTGATTATGCCGGCGTGCGGAAGTTCCGCCACGGCGTGGGCGAGGAAGAGCATCAGATCGGCGCCGTGACCGGCCTCGCCTGGACGGAGGTGGGCGGCGAACTGCTGACCATCGAAGCCGTGACCGTGCCGGGCAAGGGCGCGATCAAGACCACAGGCAAGCTGGGCGAGGTCATGAACGAGTCGGTTCAGGCCGCCTTCTCCTATGTGAAGGCGCGTTCGCCCGGTTATGGGATCAAGCCCAGCATCTTCACGCGCAAGGACATCCACATCCACCTTCCCGAAGGGGCCGTGCCCAAGGATGGCCCATCGGCCGGCATCGGCATGGTGACGGCCATCGTGTCGACGCTGACGGGCATTCCGGTGCACAAGGATGTGGCGATGACCGGCGAAGTGACCCTGCGTGGCCGGGTACTGCCCATTGGCGGCCTCAAGGAAAAGCTCCTGGCGGCGTTGCGCGGCGGCATCAAGACGGTGCTCATCCCGGCGGAGAACGAGAAGGATCTTGCGGAGATTCCCGCCAATATCAAGGAAGGGCTGGAGATCGTCCCCGTATCCCATGTGGACGAGGTGCTGGCCCGCGCCCTGATGAGCAAGCCGGAGGCGATCGCCTGGACCGAGGAGGATGATCTCGCCGCCCAGCCGAGTCCGGCGCAGGGGCGGGATGGGGAAGCCTCCATTCGGCATTGATATGGATCAGGAAAGCGGCCTGGGCGGGCTGATCGGCGGGGATTTACCATAAAATCTCGCCAGACTGGCTGCTGACGCCGCTTTCCCTTTGACAAGGCCCGAAAGCTGGGCCTTATTGCGCCGCCTACGCCGCGATTCCTAAACTATCCAAACAGCTAGAAGGGGGTTCCCAAGGCATGAACAAGCAGGATCTTATCAGCGCAGTCGCTGAAAGCAGCGGCCTTTCAAAAAGCGACGCAAGCAAGGCTGTCGAGGGCGTTTTCGACGCCATCACCGGAGCCCTGAAGAAGGGGGACGAAGTCCGCCTTGTCGGTTTCGGCACTTTCTCCGTTTCTCAGCGCAAGGCCTCGACCGGCCGTAACCCGCGCACGGGCGAGACGATGACGATCAAGGCTTCGGCCCAGCCGAAGTTCAAGGCCGGCAAGGGCCTGAAGGATTCGGTAAACTAAAGGGCTCAAGGGGCGCTTCCTCGTGGGCGTCCCATTTTGATTCCAAGCCGGCATCGCGGTTGGCGGAAGTTTCTGTTGGAGAGATTGCCGGATTGAACGCAGCAGGGGCGACGGTTCCCATGCGCGCTGATTTTCCGGGCATGAAAAGGGGTGGAGAGCGTCAGGCTCTTCGCCCCTTTTTCTTTTTATTTCGGTGTCGCTGATTTTTCGCCATGAGGTCGCTTGACGGCGCGGGATGGGCCGCATATGTGGCCTTCTCTCAAGGGGCACAGCCCCTGTGGCGATCGTAGCTCAGTTGGTTAGAGCGCCGGTTTGTGGTACCGGAGGTCGCGGGTTCGGATCCCGTCGATCGCCCCATTTTCCTCTTGGAAGCCCTATTGGGCAGGCACGGCTTCTTCCATTTGCGTCGGGCTGGTCGAAGAGTTGTTCGTCTCCCGCCTCTCCATCATTCAGGGCTTCGCACGGGCGTTGCAGCCCTCTATAGCCCGCTCATGGACGAAGCGCGCGACAAGGGCCTGACCCTCAATCCGAAATATGACAGGGACGGCCTGATCACTGCCGTCGTGACCGATGTGGAAAGTGGCGAGCTGCTGATGGTCGCGCATATGAATGCCGAAGCGCTGCAACTCACCCGCGATACCGGCCTCGCGCATTTCTGGTCGCGCAGCCGCCAGGCGCTGTGGAAAAAGGGCGAGACGTCCGGCCATATGCTCCAGGTGCGCGATCTCCGCATCGATTGCGATCAGGACGCCGTCTGGGTAAAGGCCGCGCCTGCCGGTCCCACCTGCCACACCGGCGCGCGTTCCTGTTTCTTCCGCCGCATCGGTCCGAAAGGCCTGGCACCTGTCGATGCGCCGAACTAGTCTTGCCCTGTTGCTTCTGCTCGCGGCGTGCCAGCGTCAGGCGGGCTCCGCGCCGGGGCCGCGGGATACTGGAATTCAGACCAGTTCGGGCCTGGAGCGCGCCGCCATCGAAACCGGCGTAATCGCGGACGCCGCCAAAGTGCCGCCCGTCGGCCTCTACCAGCGAAAACATGAATCTGGACGCGATGCGCTCTGCGTAATCCCGGCAAAGAATGGCGATTATCGCTTCGGCCTGGAAGCGACCTTCGGGGAGGACCAGAGTTGCGCGGGCGCAGGCACGGCGCGAAGGGCAGGCGACAAGCTGATACTCAGCTTTTCCCGCAGCGATCATTGCATCGTGGTCGCCCAATATGACGGCGATCAGCTGTCATTGCCCGGCGTGGTCGACATGAAATGCACGGAACTCTGCAGGGGACGCGGCTCGCTGGAAGGCGTCAGCTTCCCCCGCGTGGCGAGCGATGCCGCCTCGGCCCTCAACGCGCGTGACAGCCGTGGCGGGCAGCTATGCGAAGCTGATTAAAGCGTCCCCGGAAAAGTAGAAGCCGGCTCGGCTCACTCGCAGGCCACGGCCACCAAGGACAAAGACCTCCGGCGCAGGTCAAGCGCCAGAAGGAAGATCGCAAGGCCACCCAGGGAGAGGCCCGCACCGATCCACCCGGTCGAGGTCAGGCCATAGCCTGCCGATATCGCCAGCCCGCCCAGCCATGGTCCCAGCGCATTGGCGATGTTGAAGGCGCTGTGATGCGCTGCCGCCGCCAGCGTCTGCGCATCGTCCGCCACATCCATCAGCCGCGTCTGCAGCACGCTGCCCAATCCCCCGCCGCAGCCGATCATGAAGATCACCAGCGTCAGGCTCCAGATATTTCCAGCCATCAGCGGGAAAAGGGCAAGGGACGCCGCACTCCACAGCAGCACGATGATCCCGGTTCTGCCCTGCGCCCGGTCCGCTGCCCACGCCGCCCCCAGATTGCCGATCGTCATGCCGATGCCAAAGACCGCCAGCACGATCGGCACGAACCGCTCCGACACATGGGTCACCGAAATCATGGTGGAGGCCAAATAGGTATAGACAGCGAACAGCCCGCCAAAGCCGATGGCGCCGGTCAGCAGCGTCAGTAGCACCTGGGGCTTCCTGAGGGCGCCCAACTCCCGCATCGGACTGGCTTGCGGATCGCCCGCGTCGCGCGGCGCATATAATGCGACCAGCGACATGGTGATCATTGCCAGCACCGCCACGATGCCGAAACCCCAACGCCATCCAAGCGCCTGTCCCATCCAGTTTGCAACCGGCACGCCGATCACGGTCGCGACGGTCAGCCCGGTCATCACGCGCGCCACCGCCAATGCACGCCGGTCGCTCGGCACCAGCGACGCCGCCACCAGCGCCGCCACGCCGAAATATGCGCCATGGGGCAGGCCGCTCAGGAAGCGGAACAGCAGCATGGTGGCATAATCAGGCGACAGGGCGCTCAATCCATTGCCGATGGCGAACAGCGCCATCAGCCCGATCAGCAGTGTTCGCCGTGGCAGCCTTGCGCCCAGCACTGCGATCACCGGCGCGCCGACCACCACGCCCAGCGCGTAGGCGCTGATCGCATGGCCGGCCATTGGTTCGCTGATGCGCAGATCGCTCGCAAAGAAGGGCAGCAGGCTCATCGCTGCAAATTCGGTCGTGCCAATGGCGAAGGCACCCATGGAGAGCGCAAGAATGACGAGCGCGGGGTGAACGGAGCCGGAAGAAGGGGGACGGCTGGCCTGCGCCATTGGCTGCTCCATGTTGCGATGCGATGGGAATGAGGCCCGCACATGATAACGTTATCTGCGAAAATCAAGCCGCATGGAGCGTGACTTTATTGCAGGTGCAATGATGGCCCGCGCAACTCAGGCGGCGGGTTTGGCATGGCTGGTATCCAGCATCCTGCCATTGGTGATGACGACCAGGTCGCCCAGCTTCGTCACGCCGAACAGCCTTTTCGCAAAGGGCTTGGGTACGCCGATGCAGCCATGGGTGGCATAGCCCCAACGAACGTCGCTGCCATGGATCGCGACGCCGTCGCTGGTCAACCGCAGCGTGTAGGGCATGGGCGCATTGTTGTAGGTTCGCGAATAATGATCGGCGTCCTTTTCGATGACAGGAAACGCGCCCAGCGGACTGGGCTTGTCATCCGCGCCATAAAGGATGACCGCCGATCCGATCTCATAGCCTGCGCGGAAGACCGACAAGGTCTGCGCCTTGAGATCGACGGTGATGATGATCCGTCCCGTCGCGGGCGCGCCGCTTTCGTTCCAGACATAATCGCCGTGGCGGAAGGGGCCGTCTATGGCCAGCACCCGTTTGACCATGAGCGCCTGGGGATCGACCGCTACGGGCTGGGCACGGGTGCGTTCGGCCGCCTTGGCCGCCTTGACTGGCTTTGGCTCTTTTGTGGGAGCGCTTTCAGTTTCAGGCGGAGGCAGGTCGCGCCCGCGGCCGAGGGAAAGCCCCAGCACCAGCATTACCGCCGCTGCGCCGCCCCCGATCGCCAGCTTGACTCCAGTCGAAACCTGTCCCGCCATGAACCTGCCACTACCCGATCATCGTCATCCCGCCCGGAAGGGCGCATTCTCCCGACCGTTTCCGGCAGGGATCGACGGGAACCGGCTCCACCCTTGGGGCGGTACCGGTCCATTGCCGGCCAAGCCATGGCAGGAAAAGGTTAAGGCTTCAGCCTTCCCGCTCGACCTCCGCCGCCGCGATGGCGGTCAGGTTCAATATGCCGCGCGCCGTCACGCCGGGGGTCAATACATGGATAGGCTGCTTCAGCCCCACCAGCATCGGGCCTACCGTGGGCGAACTGGACGAAGCCGACAGCGCCGTCAATGTGATGTTCGCCGCGTCGAGATTGGGCATGACTAGCAGGTTGGCTGGCCCCTCGAACCGCGAATCCGGGATCAGCCGCTCGCGCAGTCCCTGGCTGAGCGCTGCATCGGCATGCATCTCTCCGTCGACCATCAGGTCGGGCGCGGCCTTCTTCACCAGCTTGATCGCTTCGCGCATCTTGCGCGCACTGGGCGAATGGGATGCGCCGAAATTGGAGTGGGACAACAGCGCCACCCGCGGCGTCAGGCCGAAATGCCTGAGTTCCGTCGCGCCGAGCAGCGCCATTTCCGCGATCTGCTCGGGCGTTGGATCGGGCACCATATGGGTGTCGGTGATGAACAGCGCGCCCGCGTCCAGGATCAGCCCCGACAGCGCATAGACCCGGCTGTTGCCGGGCGTGCGATCGATGATGCGCAGCACATGCTCGACCTCGCCCCAATATTCGCTGTTGCCGCCCACCAGAGCGGCATCCACCCGCCCGGTGCGCAGCAGCATGGCCGCCGTCACGCTGGGCCGGCGATAGACATGGCGGACCACCTCTGCCGACGAAACACCGCGACGCGCCGCGACGGCGCGATAGGCCTCCACCAGTTCGCCCATCAGCAGATGGTCGGTTTCGGGATCGACCACCTCGACATCCCGGTCCAGTTCGAAGCTCAGTTCAAGGTTCGGCAGTTTCTGGTTCAATATCCGCCTGCGCGCGACGATGACCGGGCGTACGATGCCTTCTTCCAGTGCATCCTGAATGGCGCGCAGCACGCGCTCATCCTCGCCCTCGCCATAGGCGATGCGCCGCTGCGTTCCCCGCGCCGCCTCGAACACCGGCAGCATCAGCTGGGCCGAGCGCGTATTCTGCTGCATGAGCTGGCGCTTATAGGCTTCCAGGTCGAGCTGCTTCTTGGCGACGCCGCTGTCCATCGCTGCCTTCGCGACGGCGCAGGCGATCTCCGCGATCAGGCGTGGGTCGAAGGGGGTGGGGATGATGTAATCAGGACCGAAGACCAGCTTGCGTCCGCCATAGGCCTGGGCGACGCTGTCATGGGCGGGCATCCGGGCGAGGTTGGCGATGGCGTCGGCGGCGGCGACCTTCATCGCCTCGTTGATCTCTGTCGCCCGCGCATCCAGCGCGCCCCGGAAGATGTAGGGGAAGCAGAGGACGTTGTTGACCTGGTTGGGATAGTCCGACCGTCCCGTGGCGATAATGGCGTCAGGCCGTGCCTCCCGTGCCACTTCCGGGCGGATTTCCGGCTCCGGATTGGCGAGCGCGAAGATCAGCGGATTAGGCGCCATCAACGGCAACCATTCGGGCTTCAGCACGCCCGGCGCCGACAGGCCCAGGAACAGGTTCGCGCCAGGCAGCACGTCGGGCAACGTCCGCGCATTAGTGGTGCGGGCATAGCGGGCCATGTTCGGCAACATGCCCTCGCGCCCCGAATGGATCACGCCGTCCTTGTCGGTCAGCGTCACATTCTCGATTGGCAGGCCCATGGACACCAGCAGGTCGACGCAGGCCAGCGCCGCCGCGCCCGCGCCGGACGTCACCAGCTTGGCATCGGCCAGCGTCTTGCCCTGCAATACCAGCGCGTTGCGGACGGCCGCCGCAACCACGATGGCCGTGCCATGCTGGTCATCGTGGAAGACCGGGATCTTCATCCGCTTCTTCAGTTCCGCCTCGATGGCGAAACATTCGGGCGCCTTGATATCCTCCAGGTTGATGCCGCCGAAGGTCGGCTCCAGCAGGGCGACGGCCTCGACGAACTTCTCCGGGTCCGTGGTGTCGACCTCTATGTCGAACACGTCGATATCGGCGAATTTCTTGAAGAGGACCGCCTTGCCCTCCATCACCGGCTTGGATGCCAGTGCGCCGATGGAACCCAGGCCGAGCACCGCCGTGCCGTTGGAGATCACCGCGACCAGATTGCCCCGCGCGGTGTAGTCCATCGCCTTGTCGGGATCTTCGGCAATGTCGACGCAGGGCGCGGCGACGCCGGGCGAATAGGCCAGCGCCAGGTCGCGCTGGTTGACCATGCGCTTGGTCGGTTCGATCCTCAGCTTTCCGGGTTGAGGATAGCGGTGATAGTCTAAGGCGGCGCGCCGGGTGTTTTCGTCCATGAAAGGCCCCTTAAAGCCGGTTTTCAGCCGGAGCAATGCCCGACCGTTCCCATGGCGGGCTGGGAGCATAGAGCCCGACCAGGAAATCTACGAAGGCCGCGATGGCGAGCGGTGGATTATTCTGCGGCAGATGAACGGCATAAAGGCCGACGTCCACAGATCCCTCATGATCCGGCATGATCTGTCGAATATCCCCATGCTCCAGCGCGTCGCTGACGTCCCAGAGCGAACGCAACGCGATGCCCACGCCCGAAAGCGCCAGTTCCCGCACCATTTCGCTGCTGTTGGTGCGCACATGGCTGGTCCCTTCGATCGAGACCGGCCCCCTCGGCCCCAGCAGCCGCCAGGGCAATTGCCCTTCCGCCGCCAAGAGGCGATGCCGGCGCAGGTCGGCCGCCGTCTCGGGCACGCCGAAACGGGCCAGATAGCGCGGTGCCGCGCACAGCACGCGCCTGTTGGTCGCCAGTCGCCGGGCGGCAAGGCCGGACCCCGGATCCGCCGTGATGCGGATGGCCACGTCGGCGCGCGTCGCCACCAGGTCGGCATAATCGTCCGACAGATCGATCTGCATGCGCACCTTGGGATGGGCTTCCAGAAACCGGCCCAGATAGGGCGCGACATGCATCCGCCCGAAGGATGTGGGCGCCGACACGCGCAATGTCCCAGCCGCCTCTGCCGAAGCGCCGGATACGCGTCGTTCCGCCTCGTCAAGCGCGGCCATGATCGCCCGCAGATCCTCGTGCAGTCGCTCGCCCGCCGGGGTCAGCGCCAGCCGCCGCGTCGTTCGATGGATCAGCCGCGTCCCCAGCCTCTCCTCCAGCCGGACCAGCCGCTTCGACACCATGGCGGGCGAGACATTCAGCCTTCTTCCCGCCGATGCCATGCCGCCTTCCTCGACGATGGTCGCGAAAAGGTCGTAATCGGGGTCCATCATTTGTTTCACCAGAGGAAAATCTGAATTCGAATAATATCGTCTACCGAACATAATGCGACGCGTCTATGTTCCCGCGTCAAAAGGAGATCATTCCATGACCAGCATGACCGATCGCGCAGGCCTCCAGGTCGCGCAAGCACTTGCCAGCTTCATCGAGGAACGCGCGCTCCCCAACACCGGGATCGACGCCGACGCCTTCTGGCGTGGCGTTGCCGCGATCTTCGCGCAATTCGCTCCGGAAAATGCCGCCCTGCTGGCCAAGCGCGACTCGATCCAGGCCCAGATCGATGCATGGCATCAGGAAAGGGCGGGCCAGCCCATCGATGCCGCCGCCTATCAGGGCTTCCTGCGCGACATCGGCTATCTCGTCCCCGAACCCGCGCCGTTCCAGATCGGCAGCGAGAATGTCGATGACGAGGTTGCCCGCCTGGCCGGGCCTCAGCTCGTCGTCCCGATCCTCAATGCCCGTTTCCTGCTGAATGCCGCCAATGCGCGCTGGGGCAGCCTCTATGACGCGCTCTACGGCACGGACGCCATTCCCGGCGCAGCCGCGGGCAAGGGCTATGACGCCGCGCGCGGCGCGCAGGTCATCGCCTGGGCGAAGGCCTTCCTCGACGAAGCCGTCCCGCTCGCCTCCGGCTCCTGGGCGGACCTTGCCAGCGAAGACATCAATCTGGCCGACCCCGGCCAATATCTCGGCCGCAGTGAGAAGGGCCGTCTCTTCCGCCATAATGGCCTGCACATCGAAGTCGTCTTCGACCGCGCGCACCCCATCGGCCAGACCGATCCTGCGGGCATAGCGGACGTCATCCTGGAGTCCGCGCTGACGACCATCTGCGATCTCGAAGACTCGGTCGCCGCCGTCGATGCGGAGGACAAGGTCGCCGCCTATTCCAACTGGCTTGGCCTGATGCAGGGCGACCTTGTCGAGACGTTCGAGAAGAACGGCGCGCAGATGACCCGCGCCCTCAACCCGGACCGCAGCTACACCGCGCCCGACGGCAGCACCTTCACCCTGCCGGGCCGCAGCCTGCTCTTCGTGCGTAATGTCGGCCATCTGATGACGACGCCCGCCGTCCTGCTGCCCAATGGCCAGGAAGCGCCTGAAGGCATTCTCGACGGCATCGTCACCACGCTGATCGCCATGCACGACCTCAGCAAGGAGGGCGGCAACAGCCGCACGGGCAGCGTCTATATCGTCAAGCCCAAGATGCACGGTCCGGAGGAGGTCGGCTTCACCAACCGCCTGTTCGATGCGATCGAAGACCTTCTGGGTCTCGGCCGCCACACGCTGAAGGTCGGCGTCATGGACGAGGAACGCCGTACCTCCGCCAATCTGGCCGCTTGCATAGAGGCGGTGAAGGACCGCATCGTCTTCATCAATACCGGCTTCCTCGACCGTACCGGCGACGAGATGCATACGTCGATGCGCGCCGGTCCCATGATCCGCAAGGGCGAGATGAAGACCAGCGACTGGATCACGGCCTATGAGGATCGCAATGTCCAGATCGGCCTCGCCTGCGGTCTTTCGGGCCGCGCCCAGATCGGCAAGGGCATGTGGGCCGCGCCGGACCGCATGGCCGACATGCTGGAGCAGAAGGTCGGCCATCCCAAGAGCGGCGCCAACACCGCCTGGGTGCCGTCGCCCACGGCGGCGACGCTGCACGCGACCCATTATCACCGGATCGACGTCTACGCCCGCCAGGCGGAACGTGCGGCCGAACCAGTCGCCGCCCTTGACAAGCTGCTGACCATCCCGGTCGCGCAGCCGGGCCGCAACTGGTCGGAGGAGGAGGTTGCCCAGGAACTGGACAATAACGCCCAGGGCATTCTCGGTTATGTCGTCCGCTGGGTCGATCAGGGGGTCGGCTGCTCGAAGGTTCCCGACATCCACGACATCGGCCTGATGGAAGACCGCGCGACGCTGCGCATCTCGTCGCAACATATGGCGAACTGGCTGCTCCATGGCGTCTGCACGGCCGAACAGGTCGATGCGGCGTTCACGCGCATGGCGGCCAAGGTCGATGCCCAGAATGCGGGCGACCCGCTTTACAGCCCGATGAGCGGCAACCCGGAAAGCCTCGCCTGGCAAGCTGCCCGCGCGCTGGTCTTCGAGGGCGTCGCCCAGCCCAACGGCTATACCGAGCCGCTGCTCCACAAATACCGCGCCCTGGTCAAGGCGCAGTAATCCTGCAATCGTCTGATGGGGGAATGTGCGACGTCCGCTCATTCCCCCATCAGTTTTCGACTGCCTGCCTCCCAAGCCTCGCGCTGGGAGCATGTCTCGTGCTGAGGGGCGGGACGTGCGGTGCTGCCGCCCATCCCAATCCCCGCCCCATCAAGCGATATTCCCATAAACGACGAAAAGCCCCGCTTGTGCGTTGGAGCGCTTCCCACTAAATCGCCCGAATGACTTCGACCAACGACATTCGCCGCTCCTTCCTCGACTATTTCGGGGCCAACGGCCACACCATCGTTCCGTCCGCGCCTCTGGTGCCGCACAACGACCCGACGCTGATGTTCGTCAATGCGGGCATGGTGCCGTTCAAGAATGTCTTCACAGGGCTGGAATCGCGGTCTTATTCGACCGCAACATCCAGTCAGAAGTCGGTCCGCGCCGGCGGCAAGCATAATGACCTCGACAATGTCGGCTACACCGCGCGCCACCACACCTTCTTCGAAATGCTGGGGAATTTCAGCTTCGGCGATTATTTCAAGGAACAGGCGATCACCCATGCCTGGACCCTGCTGACGAAGGAATGGGGCCTGTCGCCGGAAAGGCTGACGGCGACCGTCTATCATACCGACGACGAGGCCTTTGACCTCTGGAAGAAGATCGCCGGCCTGCCGGAGGAGCGGATCATCCGTATCCCCACCAAGGATAATTTCTGGGCAATGGGCGACAGCGGCCCCTGCGGTCCCTGCTCGGAGATCTTCTACGACCATGGCGATCATATCTGGGGCGGCCCGCCCGGATCGCCCGAAGAAGATGGCGACCGCTTCGTCGAGATCTGGAACCTCGTCTTCATGCAATATGAGCAGGAAGCGAACGAGATCGTCAGCGAACTGCCCAAGCCCAGCATCGACACCGGCATGGGTCTGGAACGTATCGCGGCGGTGCTGCAGGGCGTCCATGACAATTATGACACCGACACGTTCCGGGCACTGATCGAGGAATCGGGTGCGCTGACGAAGACCGCCACCGATGGTGCGTTCAAGGCCAGCCATCGCGTCATCGCTGATCACCTTCGTTCGACCAGCTTCCTGATCGCGGACGGCGTGCTGCCCGCCAATGAGGGCCGCGGCTACGTCCTGCGCCGCATCATGCGTCGCGCCATGCGCCACGCCCACATCATCGGCGCGAAGGAGCCGTTGATGCACCGGCTTGTCGGCAGCCTCGTCTCCGAAATGGGCGGCGCCTATCAGGAACTGGTCCGCGCGCAGCCACTGATCGAGGAAACGCTGCTGCGTGAGGAGACCCGATTCCGCCAGACGCTGGAAAAGGGCCTGAAACTGCTCGACGAAGCAACCGGCGATCTGGCCGAAGGCGACACCTTGCCCGGTGAAACCGCGTTCAAGCTCTATGACACCTATGGCTTCCCCTATGACCTGACGGAAGACGCGCTGCGCTCGCGCGGCCTGACCGTCGACCGCGCCGGCTTCGACGCCGCCATGGCCGAGCAGAAGGCCGCTGCGCGCGCGGCGTGGAAGGGCTCGGGCGAAAAGGCGTCGGACGAAATCTGGTTCGACATAGCCGAAAAGGCGGGCAATACCGAGTTCATCGGCTACAGTTCGACCGAGGGCGAGGGCGAGGTGCTTGCCATCGTCAAGGACGGTGTGAACTTCGACAGCGCGACCGCGGGTGAGACGGTGACGATCATCACCAACCAGACGCCATTTTACGGCGAAAGCGGCGGCCAGATGGGCGATGCGGGCACGATCAGTTCGCAATCCGGACTCGTCGCGGATGTCGAGGACACCGCCAAGCCGCTTGGCCGGCTCCATGCCCACCGTGCGAAGATCGGCGCGGGCAGCGTCAAGCTGGGCGATACGGTGCATCTCAGCGTCGACGTCAGCCGTCGCGACCGGATTCGCGCCAATCACAGCGCCACCCACCTGCTGCATGCGGCATTGCGCAACCAGCTTGGCGCGCATGTCACGCAAAAGGGTAGCCTGGTTGCGCCGGATCGCCTCCGCTTCGACTTCTCGCACCCAGAGGCTTTGACCCATGGCCAGATCGCGACGATCGAATCCCAGGTGAATGAGCAAATCCGCCACAATGAAGCGGTGACCACACGTCTGATGACCCCAGACGATGCCATTGCGGCCGGCGCGATGGCGCTGTTCGGGGAAAAATATGGGGACGAAGTCCGCGTGCTTTCCATGGGCAGGGGGGACGCGAACAGCTATTCGGTCGAACTTTGCGGCGGCACGCACGTCCGCGCAACGGGCGACATCGCGATCTTCAAGATCATCTCGGAATCGGCCGTGTCCAGCGGTGTTCGCCGTATCGAGGCTCTGACGGGGGAGGCTGCGCGCCTCTGGCTGTCCGACCGCGAGGATCGCTTGCGCCAGTCCGCCGCCACGCTCAGAACCACGCCCGAGGAAGTCCCCGCCCGCATCACTGCGCTGGTCGAACAGAGCCGCAGGCTCGAACGCGAACTGGCCGAAGCGAAGAAGGCGCTGGCGCTCGGCGGGGCAGGAGCTGGCGGGGCGGGTGCCCAGGCGGCTGGTCCTGAAAAGGTCGGCGCGATCAATTTCATCGGTCAGGTGATCGAAGGGCTGGACCCCAAGGAATTGCGCGGATTGGTGGATCAGAACAAGGCGGCGTTGGGCAGCGGAGTTTCCGCGGTGCTGGCAGTGGTCGATGGGCGCGCCAGCATCGCCGTGGGCGTCACGGACGATCTCACGGCCACGATAAGCGCCGTGGACCTGGTTCGCGCCGGTGTTGAAGCGCTTGGCGGAAAGGGCGGCGGCGGTCGTCCCGACATGGCCCAGGGCGGCGGGCCGGACGGGGACAAGGCGCAGACGGCCATAGAATCCGTCAAGGCGGCGCTGGCCAGCGTGCCGGCGTAACCAACCGACAGGTCCGGTCCTCACAAGCGAAAGGCGGACAATTCCTGGCGAACCGTGCTCCTTCCTAGAAAGCAGTGCGGTTTTGTCCTTTATGGAAGATGGCGACGCGCATTGTCTTTTCATGCGCCACGACAGCATGCCGAAAAATGGCATGCTCTTGCTCGTCATTGTGTAATCTGTTCCGCCGAGCCCCGTAGCAAATGGACGCCGCTTTCCTCATGGACCTACCCGCGATCCTGGCCGACATCGTTGCCCATATGGCGGAGCAGGAAGACCACGGCGTCGTTGCCAGCTATATCCCGGAGCTTGCCAAAATCGATCCCGGCCAGTTCGGCATAGCGGTTGCGACGGCGGACGGCCGACTGATCGAAGGTGGCGATTCCGAAACCGCCTTTTCGATCCAGTCCATCTCAAAAGTGTTCGCCTTGACCCTGGCGCTTGGCAAAATAGGCGATCAGCTCTGGCAGCGGGTCGGACGGGAACCGTCCGGCAATGCCTTCAATTCGATCGTTCAACTGGAGCAGGAACAAGGCATTCCCCGAAACCCCTTCATCAACGCTGGCGCTGTGGTCGTCGCGGACGTCAATCTGGGCGGCCATCAACCTCGCGTGGCCATTGGCGAAATGCTGCGCTTCGTTCGCTTTCTGGCAAATGACGACAGCATCGCGATCAATGAGACCGTTGCCGCGTCGGAGACAGCGACGGGTTTTCGCAACATGGCGCTGGCGAATTACATGCGCGCCTTCGGCAATATCCGTCATCCGGTCGATCTGGTACTCGGCACCTATTTTCATCAATGCGCGATCGAGATGAGCTGTCGCCAGCTTGCGCTCGCCGGTCGTTACCTGATGCTTGATGGTCGGCACCCCGAAGGCGGCCGGGTTGTCTCGTCGAACAGGGCAAAACGGATCAACGCCCTGATGTTGACCTGCGGCCATTATGACGCTTCGGGCGATTTCGCTTTCCGCGTCGGCATTCCGGGCAAGTCAGGCGTGGGCGGCGGCATATTGGCGATCGTGCCCGGTCGCGCCTCCATAGCAGTGTGGTCGCCCGGCCTGAACGACAATGGGAACAGCAAGCTTGGCACGCTGGCGCTCGAAGAACTGGCCAGGCAAACAGGCTGGTCCGTCTTCAGTCCACCCCCGGCGCCGGATTAGGGCACTTCATCTGCCCTCAGCCTGCGCAGCTTGGGCGCGGTTTCGAGCTGGGCCGCATCCTTGATACCCATGCGCAGATCCTCCCTGGTCTGGTGGATCGATGCGATGACTGGCCCCATTGCGACGCCCAGGTCAACCAGCGCGGTTTCCGCTAGCTGAAGAGAGCTTTCGAGCGTTTCCGGAACGGCATCGCTCGCCCCGGCGCGATAAAGCTGCGCTGCATGATCGGTATCCCGCGCCCGCGCGATGATCGGCAGATCGGGCACCCATCCCCTGACGCGCTTTGTAACGCGCACGGAAAGGACAGGGTCGTCCATCGTCAGGATCAGCGCCCGCGCATGGCCGAGACGAAGCTTGTCGAGCATTTCGGCGCGCGATACGTCGCCGAACAATATGGGATATCCGCCGCGACGCGCCTCCGCGACGACATCCGGGTCGGATTCCACGACAATGAAGCGCTGCTTGTGCAGGTTGAGGAGGTCGCAGACCATGCGTCCCACGCGTCCAAAGCCGATCACGACCGCCGCCGCCTGGATATGGTCTTCGGTGAATTCCGGCGTTTCTTCGCCCAGCGCCATCTCCAACCGTCGGGCAACATCGTGCCCGAGCCGCGCAAGCAGCGGCGTTATGGTCAGCCCGATCGCGGTCACGATCTGCCAGAAGGCGGCGGTAGACGGGAGGATCAACTGCGCCGCGGCGGCGGCGGACAGCACGATCAATGTGGTTTCCGACGGGCTGGACATCAGCACGCCGACTTCCAGCGCGACGCCTTTTCTTGCGCCGGAGAGGTAGAGCAGGGCAGCAGTTACGATCGTTTTGGCGAGGACGACGCCGATCACCGCCAGAATGAGCGTAGGCCAGTTGGCGAGGATGACGCGTACGTCCAGGCCCATGCCGACGGTAATCAGGAATACGCCGAGCGCCAGTCCTTTGAACGGCGCCGTCATGACCTCGACTTCGCCGTGATAATCGGTTTCCGCGATCAGCAGCCCGGCAAGCAGCGCGCCGACGATCGGCGAGAGGCCAGCGATGGACGTGGCCATGCTGGAGACGATGACGACCAGCAGGCTGGCGGCCAGGAACACTTCCGGGCTTTTCGTACGGGCGGCCTGGCTGAAGATGTGCGGAAGGCAGAGCCGTCCCAGAACCAGCATGACGGCGATGGTGATACCGCTTTTGAGCAGCGTGTCCGCCAGTTCGGTCCACGGGCCATCCGGACTGGCAGCTACGGAGGGAGCCAGGGCGCCCAACATGAAGATGATGGGGACGAGGGCCAGATCCTCGAAGAGGAGCATGGAAAAAGCCGCGCGTCCAACCGCGCTTTGGGTGCCGACCATCGGCAGAACGACGGCCGTGGATGACAGCGCGAGCGCAAGGCCAAGGCCAAAGGCGCCTGCTGGCGCCTGCCCAAGGAGATAAAGGCCAAGTGCGATCAGCGTGCCGCCGCCGATCAATTCTGCCGCGCCCACGCCGAACACTTGCGTGCGCATGGTCCAAAGGCGACGGAAACTAAGTTCCAGCCCAATGGAAAAAAGCAGCAGGATGACGCCCAGTTCGGCAAAGGGCTCAATCGCTGCCCTGTTCGAAATCGTGACATGGTAAAGCCAGGGATATTGGCCGACCAATGCACCCAGCCCAGACGGTCCGACCGCGAGCCCGACAAGGATGAAGCCTATGACGGGACTGATCCGAAGCCGAGCAAAGCCGGGGATCACGACCCCCGCAGCGCCCAGGATGACAAGGGAATCGCTGAAACTCTGAGGATTGATCGCGCCGGCCATGGCGGATCATCGCGACAAATGCCGCGGATATCCAGCGCTAAGCACCGCAAGCCGGAAAAATGCCGAATGATGACAGGCGGGACATGGTCTGCCTGACGCAGGAAGTATCGATGGATTTACTGACCGGGAAGGCTATCGATCCAGCGCTCGAGTGGAACTGCTGACCACGAAATATCATGACGGCCGGGACATGATGTCGCCATCGAAGCCGGCGGGATGGGCCTCGACGGGCCCATTGTGGCGGAGGCCGTGGATGCCTGGATTGCCGCTACTCTTGGCCAGAACGGTTCGTGAGCGCACGCAGCCTTGTCGGAATGCTGTCGGAACGTGACGCAAAAAGGTGAACGCCAGCCTTCGAAAAAGCCAGCAAAATCAGTGCTGGTGCGGACGGCGGGACTTGAACCCGCATTCCCAGGGGGAGGCGGATTTTAAGTCCGCTGCGTCTACCGATTTCGCCACGTCCGCTTGAGGCCGCCACCCCTGAAGGCTAACGGCGCGCAGGTCAAGGACATGGTTTGGTCAGAGAGCAGCTTTGCCGTTCAGGCGCTCCCGCATCTCTTTTCCAGGTTTGAAATAGGGAACGCGTTTGGCATCTACCGGCACCTGTTCGCCGGTCCGCGGATTGCGGCCGGTCCGTGCGTCGCGCGCTCTGGTCGTGAAGGCGCCGAAACCACGAAGTTCCACTCGCCCTCCGCTGGACAGGCGATCGACTATTTCCTTGAAGAAAAGATCGACGATCCTTTCCACTTCCTGGAGGTTGAGGTTTGGATTTTCCTCAGCCAATTTCTGAATGAGTTCCGAGCGTATCATTGGTCCTCCAGACTCCCCCTTCTGGTTCCCGGTTTATTTATAATGAATCCGCGACCTTCTGACAATCGGCCAATATCGGTATGTCAATCTCATTTTGGGAAAATAAAAAGCCCGCCGGAGTTAAGTTCCGGCGGGCCATATTACTTAAGTTACATATCGAATGTGCGCTTAGCCTTCGCTCTTGGCCTTCAGCGCTTCGCCCAGAATGTCGCCCAGCGACGCGCCGCTGTCGGACGAGCCGTACTGCGCCACGGCCTGCTTCTCTTCTGCGATCTGAAGGGCCTTGACGGAGAAGGTCGGCTTCTTCGCACGGTCGAAACCAGTGACCATCGCATCGAACTTCTGGCCGATCTGGAAGCGTTCCGAACGTTGCTCGTCGCGATCGCGACCCAGGTCGCTGCGCTTGATGAAGCCGGTCGCGCCGTCCTCGCCCGCCTGGACTTCCAGGCCGCCGTCGCGGACTTCCAGAACCGTGACGGTGATCGTCTGGTTCTTGTTGAGACCAGCGGCAGCGGCGGTCGTGCCGCCGGCAGCCGGGCCGCCACGCTCAAGCTGCTTCATGCCAAGGCTGATACGCTCCTTCTCGACGTCGATGTCGAGAACGACGGCCTGAACCGTCTCGCCCTTGCGGTGCAGAGCCAGGGCGTCTTCACCCGAAATGCCCCAGGCGATGTCCGACATGTGGACCATGCCGTCCACGTCGCCGTCCAGCCCAATGAACAGACCGAATTCGGTCGCGTTCTTGACTTCGCCCTCGACGGTCGAACCGATCGGGTGACGTTCGGCAAAGCTGTCCCAGGGGTTGTTCTGGGCCTGCTTGAGGCCGAGCGAGATACGGCGCTTTTCGGGATCGACTTCGAGGACCAGAACTTCGACTTCCTGGCTGGTCGAAACGATCTTGCCGGGGTGGACGTTCTTCTTGGTCCAGGACATTTCCGAAACGTGGACCAGACCTTCGATGCCAGCTTCCAGTTCGACGAACGCACCATATTCGGTGATGTTCGTGACCCGGCCCGACAGCTTGGCGCCCACCGGATATTTGGCGGCAGCGCCTTCCCAGGGATCGCTTTCCAACTGCTTCATGCCAAGGCTGATGCGCTGGGTGTCGCGGTTGATGCGGATGATCTGCACGCGGACGGTATCGCCGATGTTGATCATCTCGTTCGGGTGGTTGATGCGCTTGTACGACAGGTCGGTGACGTGCAGCAGGCCGTCGATGCCGCCCAGGTCAACGAACGCACCATAATCGGTGATGTTCTTGACGACGCCCTCGATGATCTGACCTTCGGCCAGCGTCTGGATGAGGCCGCTGCGCTGTTCGGCGCGGGTTTCTTCCAGAATGGCGCGGCGCGACACGACGATATTGCCGCGGCGGCGGTCCATCTTCAGGATCTGGAAGGGCTGCGGAATATCCATCAGCGGGGTGACGTCGCGCACGGGGCGAATATCGACCTGCGAACCGGGAAGGAACGCCACGGCGCCGTCGAGGTCGACGGTGAAGCCGCCCTTGACGCGGCCAAAGATGACGCCTTCGACCCGAGCATTTTCGGTGAACTCGGCTTCGAGCTTGTCCCAGGCGGCTTCGCGGCGTGCGCGGTCGCGCGACAGCATGGCTTCGCCATGGGCGTTTTCGACGCGGTCGACATAGACTTCGACCTCGTCGCCGACCTTCAGGTCAGCCTTCTGGCCTGGCGCGGCGAATTCGCGCAGCGGCACGCGGCCTTCCGACTTCAGGCCGACGTCGATCAGAGCCATGTCGTTTTCGATGCCGGTAACGGTGCCCTTGACGACGCGACCTTCGAAGCCGCCGTCCTCGCCACCGAGAGAATCATTGAGAAGCGCGGCGAAATCGTCGCGCGAGGGGAATGCCGTAGAGGCCATGGTAGTTTCCTTCATTCTTCATTGCTGGCCTACCGGTTGTATCCGGTGGTCTTTCAGGCCAAATCGTCCGCGGGGCCGAATACCCGCGCGAACATCCGTAAGACCTGACGAGTCGACGCCCGGTGGATAAGCGAAAAGGGCGCCTGGGAACTCCCGGCACCCGGCATCGCGTCAGGCCTGTCGCCGACGTTCCAACTGGGCGTCCACCAGTGCAATGGCCTGCCGGACGGCGGCGTCTATAGTCAAATTGCTGGTGTCGAGCAAGTCCGCTCCATCGGCCATACGGAGCGGCGCATGGTCGCGGCTCATGTCGCGGGTGTCGCGCGCCTGGATGTCCGCGATCAGGCTATCCATGTCGGGATGGCCGCCATGGTCGAGCGCGTCCTGATAGCGCCGCTGGGCGCGAACATGGACGCTGGCGGTGACGAAGATCTTGGCTTCGGCATCGGGCGCGATGACGGTGGCGATATCCCGGCCATCCAGGATCGCGCCGCCGGGTTGGGTCGCGAATTCGCGCTGTCGATTGACGAGGGCCTGGCGCACGCTCTGATGGATCGAGACGCGGGAGGCGAGCGAACCGACGGCCTCGCTGCGCAGAGCAGGATCGTTCAGCATGGCGTCGTCGAAATCGCAGGCAGCGAGAGCGTCCGCTTCGTGATCGGGATCACCGCTCCGCTTCAAGACGGCGAGCCCGACAGCGCGATAGAGCAGGCCGGTGTCAAGGACGGGCAGGCCATAATGACGGCCGAGCGCCTTGGCGATGGTGCCCTTGCCGGAAGCGGCTGGACCGTCGACGGCGATGATCATGATGCTTTGCCTTTCCGCCATGCCTTGGCAAGGCCGATGAGCGCGATGATGGACCACACGATCTCCAGCGCCAAGGACGCGATGTTGAAATGGATGGTCAGCGAATAGATCAGCAGCAGTGCGCCGACCAGGTTCAGCAGGTTGAACAGGATGAAGTTCAGCGTCTTCGCCATGTTGCTGTAGGCATAGGCAAAGACCATCATGCCACTGCCGATCAACCCGATGATGCTGGCGAGATCGAAGGTCATGTCAGCGCGCCGAGCGATTGCAGCAGGGTGGTGAAACCCGGGAAGCTGGTCGCGACGGGGCGCATGTCGTCTATGGTTACACCATTGCTGGAGACAAGGCCCGCAATCGCGAAGCTCATGGCGATGCGGTGGTCCAGCTTCGTGGCGATCGGACCGCCGCCGGGCAGGAGCGTGCCATTGCTGCCCTCTATGACGATGCCGTCCTCCAGTTCCTCGACCTGCACGCCGATGGCACGCAGCCCCGCCGCCATGGTCGCGATACGGTCAGATTCCTTGACGCGCAGTTCCTCCAGTCCGCGGAATATGCTGCGTCCTTCGGCCAGGGCGGCGGCGATGAAGGCGACGGGATATTCATCGATCATCGACGGCGCCCGCGCCGGATCCGGCTCCACCCCCTTGAGTGCCGAGGCGGTGATCACGAGGTCGCCCACCGGCTCCCCGCCGACCTGGCGCGGATTTTCGACAATGATGTCGCCGCCCATTTCCCGCAGCAGATCGACAAGGCCTGCGCGGGTTGCGTTGAGGCCGACATTGGCGATCGTGGCCTTCGATCCCGGCACAAGAAGCGCGGCGACCATCGGGAAGGCGGCCGAGGAAGGATCGCCGGGAACGGTGATCGATTGCGGAAGAAGTTCCGCTTCGCCCCTGAGCGTGATGATGCGCGTGCCGTCCGCTTCCACCTCGACCTCAAGGTCTGCGCCGAAGCCCTTGAGCATTTTCTCGCTATGATCGCGGGTAGGGACCGGCTCCACGATGCGGGTGATGCCGGGCGTGTTGAGCCCGGCAAGCAGGATGGCCGACTTCACCTGCGCCGACGCGACGGGGAGGCGGTAGTCGAGCGGTACGGCCGGGCAGGCGCCGCGCATCGTGAGCGGCAGGCGGTCGCCGGGGCTGCTTGTGAAACTCGCGCCCATGCGGGACAGCGGATCGGTGACGCGCGCCATGGGGCGCTTGCTGAGCGAGGCGTCGCCCACGAAGGTCGCGGTGATGGCGTGGCTGGCGACAAGACCCATCAACAGGCGGGTGGAGGTGCCGCTATTGCCCATGTCGAGCGGGCCGTCCGGTTGAAGCAGGCCGCCGACGCCGACGCCGTGGATATGCCAGATGCCGTCCGCATCCTTGCTGATGTCCGCACCCATGGCCCGCATGGCGGCCGCGGTGGCCAGCACATCCTCTCCCTCCAGCAGTCCTTCGACCCGGCTTTCGCCCACGGCCAGCGCCGAAAGCATCAGCGATCGGTGCGAAATGCTCTTGTCGCCCGGCACGTGGATCGAACCGGAAAGGGCGGGGGAGGCGGTGAAGGTCATCGGGGTCGGCTGGTCGGAAAAAGCGGTCACGGGTCAATCCGTCTGCAAAACTTGAAAAAATGCGCCCGGCTTTTGACAGCGCGGCCTCGCTATGGCAAGGCGCCGTCTCTTCGCGGGCGACCCTGTCGTGCCGCGTAATTTCTGTTTTGAGCACTCGCAAGAGAAGGATAAGGCCGGACATGGTCAAGGCTGAATGGGGCACGAAGCGTACCTGCCCGAAATGCGCCACGCGCTTCTACGACCTGGGCAAGGATGACCCGGTCACCTGCATCAACTGCGGCACCGCCTGGGAACCGGAACCCGTGCTGAAGTCGAAGCAGCCGCTGCCCTATGAGGAAGCGCCCAAGAAGGTCATCGAAACCGCCGACGGTGAAATGGAGACGGCCGACGACGATCTGGACCTGGATCTGGACGTGGATGATGACGGCGATTCGCCGGACAATGACGTCGATCTGGGCGGCGACGACGACCTGGGCGTCGATGCCGGCGGGGACGATGGCGACGACGACAATTAATTGAATTTTGTGCTTGCCAAGGAGTTCGCTGCCACCTAATGGCAGCGGCCTCCGAGGCGCCGGACCCAAACGGCGCCGACACTGGAAACGGGGCCTTAGCTCAGCTGGGAGAGCGCCTGCATGGCATGCAGGAGGTCAGCGGTTCGATCCCGCTAGGCTCCACCAGTTTTTCGGGAAATGAAATGTCCCTGGGACATTTTTCCGAAAAACTTCCGAGCGCAAGCAAGGGGCTTGGCGAGGTTGCAAATGACCTCGATCAACGCTCCTGGTGATTTGGGCACGGGACGTCCAGACATAAGGCCGACGGCTTTGACGCCGGACATGGTCTGATCCATTGGGATGCGGCATGATGCCGCAAACGATGGGGCCTTAGCTCAGCTGGGAGAGCGCCTGCATGGCATGCAGGAGGTCAGCGGTTCGATCCCGCTAGGCTCCACCAAATTTCCCTATCATCCGAAATGCCTTGCCATCGGCAGGCCGCTTGATCCTGTCGGGCGGGAGGCTGCTGATTGCGGCCGATTTCCGTGATTTTCCGCCGAAGTTCACAGTGTATGCGCGCGCGTGCCTGGGCGCGCGTATCCGCGGGGGTCTGATATGCCGGACATTTCAAAGACGGCGTCTGGTAGGTCGGTCGGGACGGAATAGGACAGGCGAAAATATCCCCTGTTGGACAAATAGGACGCTTTTTGAGGATGCTGTTGCTGCTGGGTTACGGTTGAGCCTTATTTGGTCGTCTGCATCGCAGATGCTGCCGCCTGTCGCGATATGCAGTGCAAAGCTTAGCGGAGCCGGCTGACTCGCGATCATCGTCAGCTAGCCATTTGGATTAGCTGCTGAATTTTTCGAGCTAATGCTAAATGCGAAGAAGCGTAAATAAAACAAGGCAGTAGTGTCGCGGCAAGTTCAGTTCGTGAAGGGGGAAGAACGTGCCGAAACTACTCGCTACGATTTTATGGTCGACTTCGATTGGAGTAATCCCGGCGCAGGCACAGCCCCCGATGACAAGCTCCGCGGGTGTCGCCAGCGTCCAATATGTGCCGGTCGGCACCAAGCTTGCGGTTCGCATTTTGGCCGACCTGACCACCAAGAAGAAGCAATCCTATTCCGGTCAAAGATTTCCGATTGAAACAGTCGCTCCTGTAATGATTGGTCCGCTGGTGGTCATTCCCGCTGGAACGCGCGGCGAAGGAGAGATCATTGAAGCTCGCAACAAAGGCATGTGGGGCAAGTCGGGCTTCGTCGAAGTTCGCGCCGTCCACCTTAATATGAGCGGACGCCGCGTCCGTTTGACGGGCGGAATCAACGACAAGGGAGTAACGGGTACGGCGGTAGTCGTAGGCGCTGTCATGACTTCCTGGCCATTGGGTTTCATCATGACCGGCACAAGCGCCCGCATCCCTCGCGGAACTGCGTTCACCGCCATTCTGGATGAGGATCTTCCGTTCATCATGGGCGCGCCGGCCGGCGACATGTTGGCGCAATCGGCATTGGCAACGACGCAACAACCCATGTCCGACGGGGGCGAGACGGAGTTCCGCAACGGGGTGCCACAATGAAGATGCGTTTCGTCTTGAGCGCATGGCTCAGCGCGAGTTGCATGGTCTCGGCAGTAGATGCACAGATCCTCGCTTCGCCTTTGCCAGGCGTGTCGCAGAACAGAGCCGATGCTCCCCGCTGGATCGACGGCACCATTGTGCAACTTTCGGTGGTGGATGCCGTAGGCAGCAGAGGGGCGAAGCCGGGGGACAGGTTCAGGCTTCGAGTGGAAGCACCTGTCTGCGTTGACGGGAGGTTGGCGATCCCTGTCGGGGCAACGGCCTGGGGAGAAGTACTATCTTCCTTTCGCAGTAGCGCCGGCGGAACACGAGGACGGTTAAGCTGGCATCTGCGCGAAGTTGAAACCGCCTGGGGGCCAGTTTCGTTGCGCGGAGATCAGGAAGCCGTCGGAGCCTCTGGCGCGGACTCGGTTGCTGTTGCCGTATATCTTATTGGAATATACGGATTTCTTTTGAAAGGCAAAAATGCAGGGTTACGGACCGGTGATCTTATGTCCGGCTATATTGTCGGGGGGGTGCGAGAGCCGGAGCATTTGATGCCCATTGTTTTGAACCATTCCGGAAACGCATGTTGAAAATCAAGCCGGCTGGACGAAGCTGTCCATCACCCGCTTGCGTCCGGCCGTCTCGAAGTCGATCTCCAGCTTGTTGCCTTCGATCTGCGCCACGGTGCCATAGCCGAATTTCTGGTGGAAGACGCGCAGGCCGATGATCATGTCGTCGCGACCCTTGTTGCCGAGCGAGACGGCTGATGTGCGCGCTTCCACGATCCGGATGGGTTCGGTGGTGAATTGCCCGCCCTGCTGGGCGCGCTGCCAGCCCGGACCGCGGCCGGAGCCCCGCTGAACATTGGCGAAGGGATCTGCACGTTCGGACCAGTTGGCGCGCCAGAGCGAGGCGCCGCCAGCCATGCTGCTCTCCTCATCCACATGTTCGGGAGGCAGTTCCCCGACGAAGCGCGAAGGGATGGAGCTGGTCCACTGGCCATAGATGCGGCGGTTGGCGGCGTGGAGAATGATGCAGGATTTCCGCGCCCGCGTGATCGCGACATAGGCGAGGCGACGCTCCTCCTCCAGACTGTTGAGGCCGCCTTCGTCTAGCGCGCGCTGGGAGGGGAAAATTCCCTCCTCCCACCCTGCCAGGAAGACCGTATCGAACTCCAGCCCCTTGGCGGCGTGGATGGTCATGATCGTGACCTTGCGCTCGTCCTGCTGCGCCTCATTGTCCATGACGAGGCTGACATGCTCAAGGAAGGCGCCCAGCGTCTCATATTCCTCCATGGCGCGGGTCAGTTCGCTCAGATTTTCCAGTCGTCCCGCGCTTTCGGCGGTGCGTTCGGCCTGGAGCATGGCGGTGTAGCCGCTTTCGTCCAGTATCTGCCGCGCCAGCTCGGCATGGGGCAGTTGCGCCGCGCGGTCGCGCCAGCGCGCGAGATCGCCGATGAAGGCGCCCAGGCTGCGCCGGGCCTGCGGCGTCATCTCATCCGTGTCGAGTATCCGCGCAGCGGCGAGGGCGAGCGCTATGCCCTCTGCGCGGGCAAGCCGATGCAGCTTTTCCACCGCCTTGTCGCCCAGGCCGCGTTTGGGAACGTTGACGATCCGTTCGAACGCCAGATCATCGGCAGGCTGGTTGACCAGGCGAAGATAGGCAAGCGCGTCGCGAATCTCGGCGCGTTCATAGAAGCGGAAGCCGCCGACGATGCGATAGGGCAGGCCGATCTGTATGAAGCGGTCTTCGAACTCGCGAGTCTGGTGCTGGGCGCGGACGAGGATGGCGACCTCGTCCAGCGACCCGCCTCCGCGCTCTATCGATTCGATTTCTTCGCCTACGCGCCGCGCTTCCTCCGGTCCGTCCCATACGCCGATGACCCGGACCTTTTCGCCCACGTCGATGTCCGTCCAGAGCGTCTTTCCCAGGCGATTGCCATTTTCCGCGATGACCCCTGAGGCAGCGCCCAATATATGGGGTGTCGATCGGTAATTCTGTTCCAGCCTGACGATCTTCGCGCCCGGAAAATCCCTTTCGAACCGAAGGATATTGGCGACTTCCGCCCCGCGCCATGAATAGATGGACTGGTCGTCATCGCCCACGCAGCAGATATTCTTGCGCGTTTGCGCCAGCAGGCGGAGCCAGAGATATTGGCTGGAGTTGGTGTCCTGATATTCGTCCACCATGATGTAGCGGAAACGCTGCTGATAGCTTTCCAGAACGTCGCGGTGGCGTTTCAGAATCGTGAGAACATGCAGCAGCAAGTCCCCGAAATCGCAGGCATTCACATCGCGCAGGCGCGCCTGGTAGGCGGCGTAGAGCTTCTGCCCCTTTCCGTTGGCATAGCCCTCGCTCTCGCCGGCGCCGATTTCCTCCGGGGTCAGGCCCTTGTTCTTCCACTGGTCGATGAGGCCGGCGAGCTGGCGGGCGGGCCAGCGCTTCTCATCGATACCCTCGGCCTGGATGAGTTGCTTCGTCAGGCGAAGCTGATCGTCCGTGTCGAGGATGGTGAAATTGGATTGCAGGCCGACCAGTTCGGCATGGCGGCGCAGCATCTTTGCGGCGATCGCGTGGAACGTGCCGAGCCACGGCATGCCCTCCACCGCGGGGCCGATCATGCGACCGACCCGTTCCCGCATTTCCCGCGCTGCCTTGTTGGTGAAGGTGACAGCGAGGATTTCGGACGGATAGGCCCGCCTGGTAGCGATCAGATGGGCGAGGCGGGCGGTGAGCGCCGCCGTCTTGCCCGTGCCTGCGCCGGCGAGGACCAGCACCGGCCCCTCGGTCGTGAGCACGGCTTCCCGCTGGGGTTCGTTCAGCCCCTGAAGATAGGGGGGATCATCGGGCGAGGGAGCGGGCAGGGTCATGAGCTGTCAACTAGGATGCTGGGCGGGAAGCGGCAAGAGCGGGCCCCTTGCGCTGCCGTTCCTTCTATGAGAACAAAAGGCGAATCATGCAAGGAGAAAGGCCATGGTCTCTGGGCGATGCCAATGTGGGGCTATCCAGTATGAAGCGCGGGGGGAACCAATCCATAGCGCGCTGTGCCATTGTTCGGATTGCCGGAAAAGCGCCGGAGCGCCGATGGTCGGCTGGGCCCTGTTTCGCGAAGATATGGTGACTGTGACGGGCAAAGCCGTGAGCTACCAGTCCTCCGAAAATGTGACGCGGGAATTTTGCGGAACCTGCGGCACGGGGTTGTTCTATCGCAACTCTGCTTTCTTTCCGGGGATGGTCGACATCCAGACGGCAACGCTGGACGACCAGTCCGTTCTGCCGCCCACCATCCATGTGCAATTCGCCGAGGCTGCGCCGTGGATGGCGGGTGCGCATGAATTGCCCAAGTTCGAACGCTATCCAGAGCATTGAGGCCCCACCGGGGAGCGTCATTGGGGCATCGTCTGACGGCGCGATCGCAACGGTTCGTCGCCATCGCCGGAACGCAGGCGTAATGCATCCGGTTCTTTGTCCAGCCCGAAGGCAGAACGGGGTGAGAACAAGGAAAGGATGATCCCGATGAAATCGATCCTGTTGGCTGGTGCGGCCATGCTGGCCTTTGGCACTGGCGTCACTGGTATGGCGATCGCGCAGGACATGCCTGCTTCGACGCAGCCGCCAGCGACCGGTGCGCCGCCTCCGCCCGAACAGGGCGCGACGCCTGCCACACCCGCCACGCCGGCCGACCCCGGAGCGGCTTCCGCCAGTCCGGCGACACCGGCTACACCGCCGCCCGCCGCTGATCCCAATGCTGGCCAGCCGATGGGTGCCGTGCCTCCTGAGACGGGCATGCAGCCGGCGCCCGCCGGCGTGCCGCATGATCCCTCCGCTCCGGTCGGCACGTCTGCCAACCCCGCTACGGTCGGCGGCAACATGACTCCTCCGCCAACTGAACAGAAGGATTATCCGCTGTGCAGCAAGACCGTGCAGGATAGCTGCATCAACAGAAGCGAAGCGCCCAAATCTATGCGCAAGCGGCGCTGACGGCTTTCGGGCCGGGCAGGGCGGCGATGATGGCCGCAAGCCCGGCCCGGTCCCGCGCCGCATCGGCAAGGCTATGCTGGTCGAGCACAGACAGGAAGGCTGTGGTGGCGGCCCGCAATATGCCCGACAGGCCACAGGCCTGACGTAGCGCGCAACCCTCACAGTCGGCCATTTTCATGTCAGGCTCGCTATGGCGGACGACTTCGCCCAGGCCGATAGTCTCTGCCGGACGCGCCAGGGTGAAGCCTCCGCCACGTCCCCTCTGGGTCTTCAGAAAGCTGCCTTGGGCGAGATGATGCACCACCTTCATCAGATGGTTGCGGGACAGGCCGTAGGCGTCAGCGATCTCCGGGATGGTGGCGCGGCCGCCTGGTGCGACCGCGAGATGGATGAGAACGCGCAGGGCATAGTCGGTGTGGCGGGTCAACTGCATGGCATCCACGCTTATAGGCCATAGGACGGGTCTTGAACATATATCCTGTTTACATCTTAAAACATGCATAGTAGATGCACCTTTGTAACTGCTCGACAAAGGTGCATCCATGACCCAATTGACCAACGACACCATTGCCATCGTGAAAGCGACTGCCCCTGCCTTGCGCAAGCATGGCGTGGAGATCACGACGGCCATGTACGCCCGTCTGTTCATGGATGCGTCGATCAGGGATATGTTCGATCAGGCGGCGCAGGAAAGCGGGGAGCAGCCCAAGCGGCTGGCTGCGGCGATCCTGGGCTATGCCGAGAATATCGACAGGTTGCAGGCTCTGGACGGCGCCGTCGCGCGGATGGTGCAGCGCCATGTCGAAACGGGGGTCAAGGCGGAACATTACCCCAAGGTGGCCGAAGCGCTGCTGCCTGCCATCCGCGATGTGCTGGGCGAGGAGGTGGCGACCGATGCCGTGCTGGACGCCTGGGGGCAGGCCTATTGGTTCCTGGCCAATATCCTGATCGGCAAGGAGGCACAGGCTTATGAGGATGCCGAAGCGGCGTGATCCGGCGTGAAGGGCTTCCGCGAGGACCGGGGCCGATCGGAGGGGCGGATTATTCCGCCTGGTCCGTTGCGCGTAGCAGCGTCAGCCGGGCTTTGCCGACGTCCCGGACCGCGTCGGTGGCGAAGCCCTTGACCTCGACATCTTCCCGGCGGTCGGTCTCGATGCTGATCCATGTGGCGGGGCCGGTCCAGCCCAGGCGGCTGAGCTTGTCCAGCGCCACCATGCCCGCCCCGCTTTGATAAGGCGGGTCCATGAAGATAAGGTCCAGCGGCTTGCTCGCCGGACCAAGCGACAGGACGCTGCTCTGGCGAATGTCGGGACGGACGCCAAGCTTGTCGCCATTGGCGCGGATCGCATCGAGCGCGGCACGGTCCTGTTCCACAAAGACGCAGCTTGCCGCGCCGCGTGAAAGCGCTTCGAAACCCAGGGCGCCCGAGCCGGCAAAAAAATCGCCGACGCTCAACCCCTCGAAGGAGCCGATCCGGCTCAGCAGCATGGAAAAGAGGGTCTCGCGGGTGCGATCCGCCGTGGGTCGCGTCGCGTCGCCGCGGGGCGCGACGAGGGGGCGGCCGCGCCACTGGCCTGCGACGATCCTCATTTCGCGTCCTTCAGGCTCTTGCGGAACAGGACCAGGTCGTGCTGGCGCACCTCCTCGACCGCGCCGGATGCGAGTTCGCCCAGGTGGAAGGGGCCATAGCTGGTGCGGATCAGCCGGTTCACCTGAAGCCCCAGATGTTCGAGCACGCGGCGGACTTCGCGATTCTTGCCTTCGGTCAGCGTCATTTCGATCCACTGGTTGCGCCCGGTGCGGCGTTCCAGATTGGCCTCTATCTGGCCATAGCGGATGCCGTCGATCTCCAGCCCGTCGAACAGATCCTCAAGCTGGTTCTGGCTGACCTCTCCGAAAGCGCGGGCGCGATAGGTGCGCGGCACGCCGGTCGAAGGCAGCTCCATCTGCCGCTTGAACTCTCCATCGGTGGTGAGCAACAGCAGGCCTTCGGTCGTCATGTCGAGCCGTCCGATCGGCATGACGCGGGGAAGGTCGGCCGGCAGCTTGTCGTAAATGGTGGGCCGCCCGCGAGGATCGCGCTCTGTCGTCAGGAAACCCGATGGTTTGTGAAAGAGGAACATGCGCGCGGGTGCCGGCGCGGCGACCGGGTTGCCGTCGACGGCGACGCCGTGAAGCGATGTCAGGAGCGTGGCGGGCGTGGACACTGTCTCCCCGTTCAGCGTGATCCGTCCTTCCTCGATCATCCGCTCAATCTCCCGCCTGGACGCAATGCCTGCGCGGGCGAGCAATTTGGCGATGCGCTGCGGCTCGTTCTTGCCGCTAGCGACGGCTGCGGCGCGGGCGGGATGGGGATTGGCCGGTTTTGCGGGCGCCGTCCTGGCCTTCTTGAAGGGCGGGCGAGCCGGGCGGGACCCTGGCACCGGTTTGGCGTCATTCGGACGTCTGGGACCACCGGAGCCCGGCCGACGCGGCGGCCCAGATTTTTTCGGCGGTTCCACAGAAGAGTTCCTTTTCAAAACGGGATGGCCTCCCCATATTGGAGAAGCCAGGAAATTGACGAATGGTGCTGTCCTTGCGCCCATGCGCCAGGACGATGCGAAACCCCTGCGGGGCGCTGCACGTTGGTCGGTTGAATGGCGCAAATGGGGCGTATCGGCAAATGTTTTTCGGGCTGGTAAAAGGGGAAGCCGGAGCGCGGGAGCGCCGCAAGGCCATTCGCAGCGTGCTGGTGGTCGAGGATGAACCGCTGGTTGCCTTCGACAATGAACATGTGCTGGAAATGGCGGGCTATCGCGTCGCCGCGACCGTCGACGAATATGCCCATGCCGTCAGTGTCATGGAGGAGGAAAGCGTCGATCTGGTGATCGCGGACGTGACCCTTCATGGCGAGAAGAGCGGCATCGACCTGGCGCGCTTTGCCGCAGGTCGAGGAGTTGCGGTGCTGTTCGTGACGGGCGCCTGCCCTGTCGACGCGCGAGGCTTGGCACTGGGATGCCTGGCAAAGCCATATGCGCCGCGCGATCTGTTGGCGGCGATCAATGTCGTGGATGCTCTGCTGCGGGGCAAGATTCTGCCTCGCTTGCCCGATGGCCTGCACCTGTTCGGGGATGCTGTCTGATCCGATCGCCGATATAAGATGGGCGGACGGCTTGCCACACTGACATTTGCCCATATGGTGGCCCGGACTATCATCGTCCGGGGGCGCATCAATTTATGACCGACATGGCGAAGGGCTCGACAAGCTGGCTGGATGCGGTGAAGCCCTATATGCAGAAGGCGCCCTTGGGTGCCTTTTTTCTCGGTATATCGTCGGGCTTTCCCTATGCGATGATCGGCGCCACGCTGACCACCCGGCTGGCGCAGGACGGCATCGACAAGAAGGCGGTGACGGCGTTCACCCTCGCTTTCCTCGTCTATAATCTCAAATGGCTGTGGGCCTGGGTCGTCGACGGGGTTCGGCTGCCGGTCATAGGTCGCCTGGGGCAACGCGTGAGCTGGCTGCTGCTCGCGGGATTACTCGTGATGGCGGCAGTCATCAACCTGGCATTGGTCGACCCCGCCAGCGGCCTGCTGCAGACGGCCTATGCCGCGATCCTGGTCGGCGTTGCGGGTGCCACCTTCGACATCGTCATCGATGCCTATCGGATCGAGACATTGCGGCCGGAGCAATTGGGGGTGGGGTCAGGCATGTCGCAATATGGCTGGCGCATCGGATCGGTTGCAGCGGGCGCGCTTGCGCTGGTGCTGGCGGCGCGGATCGGCTGGCATGGCGCCTATATGGCCTGCGCCATATTCGCGCTACCCGCCATGCTGACCGGGCTCGCACTCGGCGAACCGGAGCGGCACCGCGAACCGACGGCGCGGCGGGGGCTGGACGAAATATGGCAGTCGATCGCCGGGCCGCTCGTGGAATTCTTCCGGCGGCGCGGCGCCTGGCTGGTGCTGCTGTTCATCCTGCTGCACAAGATCGGGGACACGCTCGCCAATCTGACCTTTCGCCTGCTGTTTGACGATATGGGCTACACCAATGACGAGATCGCCATTTACGATGTTGGCATCGGCTTCTGGGCCTATCTGATCGGGATCTTCGTCGGCGGCGTGCTCTATGCGCGCATGGGGATGAAGCGGTCTGTGCTGGTCAGCCTGCTGCTGATGGGCGTGTCCAATTTCAGCTTCGCGCTGCTGGCGGCGCTGGGCAAGAGCAATTGGGGTATGGCCGGTGCCATTGGCTTCGAGAATTTTGCGAGCGGGATCGGCGGGGTGACGGTGGTCGCCTATTTCTCAGCGCTCTGTGACCTGCGCTTCACGGCCGCGCAATATGCGCTGATTTCGGCGGCGGCGAGCATTGTGGGACGGTTCCTGACCGGGACGACCGCGGGTGGAATGATCGAACGGTTCGGCTATGTCGACTTCTACCTGCTGACCACCGCCCTGGCGGTGCCGGGCATCGTCCTGTTCTGGCTGATGATGCGCGCGGGACTGATCGATGCCAGCGTCGGCACGGCGGCCACGCAGGATGGCTGAACCGATGCGCTCGGCATCTGTTTGAAAACGCGCGAAGCAGCGTATTTCCAGACAGTCTCTAAACCGCCCCATAAAGTCCGAGAGGACGCCCCAGATCGCGATGCGCCTGCGCCACGGCCTGAAGGCAGGTGAGGGCGCCCAGTGCATGGTCGTTGCCCAGCAGCGCCGCCACATCGTCATAGGCCGATCGGGGATCGCGCAGGGCGCTGCCGATCGCCTGCATCATCAGCGCCTCGTCGCTTGTCATCCGCGAACAGCAGCAGGGCGCGATCAATATCTTGCGGCTGGAGGTCCGGGCCAATTCGAGCATCATCGCGCGCATCAGCACCAGCGGCCGACGATAGCTGCGGCCGAAGGCGCCGAGCATGGCATTGGCGGCATGGGCATCGTTGACGCCGGCCGTCGCGATGCGGCGCATCACGTAGAGGAAAAGCCGGTTGCCATAGCCACCGGGAAGCGGCCGGAGATTATCGAGAGAGGGGGAGTCTCCATGGACCATGCGTCACTACCTTCTGCCTTGTCGTCAGATGGCAAAGTTACGCTATTGCGAGTCAATCGCAAGTAAAATCAGTCGGGAAATTGCCCGTTCAGTCGCAAAATTTCACCGGCGAGGTAGAGCGAGCCGGAAATCAGCAATTTTGAGGCGTGGTCCGGTCCAGCGGCAATGGCGGCAATGGCGTCTTCCGGCATGGCATGAGCGGTGCAGCCAATGCCCCAGCGATCGGCAATGGCGGCGAATCGTTCCGGTGGATGATGGTCATGGCCAGGTACCGGCAGGGCATGGATATGCGCGATCCGACCGGCAAAAGGACGGAGGTAGGCCTCCAGATCCTTGTTCGACAACATGCCGATCATCAGCTGGAGCTTCTGCTCCTCAAGCCTTTCGCTGGTGAAGAAGGCGCTGATCGCCTCACCCGCACTGGCATTGTGGCCGCCATCCAGCCAGGCTTCGGTGCTTTCGGGCAGGGGAGCGAGCAGCGGACCATGGTCCAGCCTTTGCAGGCGGGCTGGCCAATGCGCCCAGAGCGGCGCTGCCTTCAAGGCGGCCTCGCCTACGGGTATGACATTCTGGTGCCGCAGCATGGCGAAGGCGAGCGCGGCATTGTGGATCTGGTGCGCGCCGGGCAAGCGCGGCAGGGGGGTGTCGAGCCGTCCCTGATCATCGCGATAATGGAGGCGATCCCGATAGGCCGCCGCGTCCCAGCTCTCGCCCATGGCAAACCATTGGGTCCGGTTGCGGGCCGCGGCTTCCAGCATCACGGGGAAGAGCGCGTCGGCATAGCGCTGCGTCACCAGCGGCGCACCGGGCTTGGCGATGCCGGCCTTTTCGGCGGCAATCTCCCTGATCGTGGCGCCAAGGAAGCTCTGATGGTCGAGGCCGAGCTGCGCGATGCCGCAGATCACGGGTCGTTCGATGATATTGGTGGCGTCAAGGCGGCCGCCAAGGCCCACTTCCACGATGCAGGCGTCGGCGGGCTGTTCGGAAAAGGCGAGGAAGGCTGCGGCGGTGGTGACCTCAAAGAAGCTGGCGCCGATCCCTTCCGCCACGTCGAGCACGCGGGAGAGATAATGGGCCAGCGCTTCGTCGGAGATCAGCTTGCCGCCAATGCGGATGCGTTCGTTGAAGCGGACCAGATGGGGCGAGGTGAAGACATGGACCTTCCTGCCGTCCGCCTCCAGCGCAGCGCGGAGGAAGGCGCAGGTCGAACCCTTGCCGTTGGTGCCGGCAACATGGAAGACCGGCGGCAGGGCGCGATGCGGGTTGCCGATGCGGTCCAGCAGGCGGGCGATGCGTTCCAGCCCCAATATGTCGGCGCCCGGCGACAGGGTGGCCAGGCGGTCAAGCTGTACCTGAACAGCCGGATCGTCGGAGACGGCGTGGTCGGCCATCGGCTCTGGTCTCAGGCAGCGTCAGGCAGCGGCGCGGGGGGCGAGGTAGCCGATCACCCGGGCAAGCGTGTCGCGCAGGTCACTGCGGTGGACGACCATGTCCAGCATGCCGTGTTCCAGCAGATATTCAGCGCGCTGGAATCCGTCGGGCAGCTTTTCGCGGATCGTGCTTTCGATGACGCGCTGGCCCGCGAAGCCGATGAGCGCATTGGGTTCCGCTATCTGGATGTCGCCCAGCATGGCATAGCTGGCGGTGACGCCGCCGGTCGTCGGATCGGTCAGCACCACGATATAGGGCAGGCCCGCGGCGTGGAGTTTCCGGATGGCCACGGTCGAGCGCGGCATCTGCATGAGCGAGAGGATGCCCTCCTGCATGCGCGCCCCGCCTGCGGCGGTGAAGATCACATAGGGGCATTTGCGGGCGATGGCCTCGTTGATGCCCTGGATGAAGGCGGCGCCCACGCCCATGCCCATGGAGCCGCCCATATAGGCGAAATTCTGAACCCCCATGACGAGCGGCACATCGTCAATGGCCCCACGGGCGTTAATCAGCGCGTCCTGGTCGCCGGTCGCGGCGCGGGCGGCCTTTATGCGGTCGGGATAGCGTTTGGAATCGCGGAACTTGAGCGGGTCTTCCTGTACCTGCGGCGTTGGCAGCAGGATGAAGCCGGCATCGAGTATCTGTTCGAACCGCTCCGCAGGTCCGATGCGGCCATGATGGTCACAGCGCGGGCAGACGGAGAGATTATCCTCCCATTCCTTGATGAAGATCATCTCGGCGCAGGAAGGGCATTTGTGCCACAGCGTTTCGGCGGTGGTTTCCTTCTTCGCCATGAAGGGCAGTGCGTTGCGGACGCGGTTGATCCAGCTCATGCGGCGGTCTCCCGGAAATGAGGGCTGTTGGCGTTCAGCGCGGCGCGAAGGGCGGCGATGAAATCCTTGACGAAGGGCGCGGCGGCATCACCATGCGAACCGATGATGTCGACGATGGCGGAACCCACCACCACGCCATCGGCAACCCGTCCGATCGCGGCGGCCTGTTCAGCGGAGCGGACGCCGAAGCCCACGGCGATGGGCAGGTCGGTGGCGGCCTTCAGCCTGGCCACCGCCTGTTCGACAGCGGTCTGGGCGGCCTGCTGCTTGCCGGTGATCCCGGCGACGGCGACATGGTATAGGAAACCGCTGGCGCCGTTCAGCACGGTGGGCAGCCTTGCGGCGTCAGTCGTTGGCGTTGCAAGGCGGATCAGGTGAATGCCCTGGGCGCGCAGGGCGGGGCCGATTTCGGCATCTTCCTCCGGCGGGACATCGACGCAGATGACGCCGTCGACGCCCGCGGCTTTGCACTGGTCCGCAAACCAGGCCGCGCCGCGCACCAGCATCGGATTTGCATAGCCCATCAGGACCAGCGGCGTGTCGGGATGTCGATCGCGGAAGGCAGTAGCGAGGGCGAAGATGTCCTTCGTCTTCGTGCCGGAGCCCAGGCTGCGCAGATTGGCGAGCTCGATCGCCGGCCCGTCAGCCATCGGATCCGTGAACGGCATGCCGAGTTCGATGATGTCCGCGCCCCCTTCCACCAGGGCGTCGAGGATGGCGGGCGTGTCAGCCACGGTCGGATCGCCCGCGGTCACGAAGGTGACGAGCGCGGCGCGGCCCTGCGACTTGCATGCGGCGAAGCGGGCGGAGAGACGATCGGCGCTCATATCTCGACCCCCAGGGCGCTCGCCACCGTGAAGATGTCCTTGTCGCCTCGCCCCGAAAGATTGACGATGATGATCTGCTCCGCGTCGAGAGTGGGCGCGACCTTTTCCACGCTGGCGATGGCGTGCGCGGATTCCAGCGCCGGAATGATGCCCTCCAGCGCGGAGAGTTTCTGGAAGCTGGCCAGTGCCTCGTCGTCGGTGATCGGCATATATTGCACGCGGCCGATTTCGTGCAGCCAGCTATGTTCAGGTCCGATGCCGGGATAGTCGAGACCGGCGGACACGCTGTGCGCTTCGGTGATCTGCCCGTCCTCGTCCTGGAGCAGATAGGTGCGGTTGCCGTGCAATATGCCGGACTTGCCGCCCGCCAGACTTGCCGCATGCTTCCCATGCAGGCCTTCGCCCGCCGCTTCGACGCCGATCATCTTGACCTCCGCATCGTCGAGGAAGGGGTGAAAAAGGCCGATGGCGTTGGAGCCGCCGCCGACCGGCGCGATCAGCAGATCAGGCAGGCGGCCTTCCAGTTCCAATATCTGTTCGCGTGCTTCCCGGCCGATGATCGACTGGAAATCGCGCACCAGTTCAGGGTAGGGATGCGGCCCGGCCGCCGTGCCGATGATATAGAAGGTGTCGTGGACGTTCGACACCCAGTGACGCAGGGCATCGTTCATCGAATCCTTCAGCGTCTGCGATCCGGAAATGACGGGGATCACTTCCGCGCCCAGCAGTTTCATGCGGAAGACGTTGGGCTTCTGCCGCTCCACGTCCTTTGCGCCCATGAAGATCTTGCATTCCATCCCGAACAGCGCGGCGACGGTGGCGGTGGCGACGCCGTGCTGGCCCGCGCCGGTTTCGGCAATGACCTTCTTCTTGCCCATGCGACGGGCGAGAAGCGCCTGCCCGATGCAATTGTTGATCTTGTGCGCGCCGGTGTGGTTGAGTTCCTCGCGCTTCAGGTAGATTTTCGCGCCCTTGCCGGGGCCGGCATCGGCGCGCAGCGCTTCGGTCAGGCGTCCCGCATAGTAAAGCGGGTTCGGGCGGCCGACATAGCTGCGCAGCAATTCGGTGAATTCGGCGTCGAAGGCCGGATCCTGCTTCGCTTCCTTGTAAACCTTCTCCAGCTCCAGAATGAGCGGCATGAGGGTTTCGGCCACATAACGGCCGCCAAAGGTGCCGAAATGGCCGGAGGCATCGGGCTGTGAACGCAGGCTGTTGGGCAGGGTGATATTATCGGTCATCATTTCCATCTCTTCGGGCATGGGTTGGATCACTTGGGCCAAGTGATCAACGCCATCGAAGGCTGATGCGTTCTGAATTTATGCTCTGCGTCAACATGCCGATGCCGCATTGCAGAAGGCCATGATCTTGTCCACACTCTTGATGCCCGGCGCGCTTTCGACCCCGGAGGAAATG
Organism: Sphingobium sp. LMA1-1-1.1; assembly: GCF_040676365.1. Taxonomy (NCBI): domain Bacteria; kingdom Pseudomonadati; phylum Pseudomonadota; class Alphaproteobacteria; order Sphingomonadales; family Sphingobiaceae; genus Sphingobium; species Sphingobium sp. LMA1-1-1.1. Next base: position 588,798 of record NZ_JBEGHS010000001.1, on the reverse strand, counting down.
TCGACCAGCGGGGCGCCGGTGATGCGGATGGCCTCGGCCACATTGTCGATGCCAAGTCCGCCCGAAAGCCCCCAGGGCAGGGAGGGGGAGGCGCCACGCAGCAATGTCCAGTCAAAGCGCAGGCCCATGCCGCCGGGCAGCGCAGCACCGTCGGGCGTCTTGGCGTCGAACAGGAGGAAATCGACAGCGTCGGCGTAAATCCCCGCGGCGGCGATATCCGCGCCGGTCTTGACCGAAATGGCTTTCCAGACGGGAATGCCGAAGCGTGTGCGAATGGCGGCGGCGCGTTCAGGCGTTTCCCTGCCATGGAGCTGGAAGGCGGTGAGGGCGCCGGTGGCGCTCAGATCAGAGAGTGTTTCGTCGGTTGGATCGACCAGCACGGCGACGCGCCCGATATGGGACGGGACGGGCGCGGCCAGCGATCGCAACTGGTCCGCTTCGACATGCCGGGGGCTTTTCGGAAAATGGACGAAGCCAAGATGGGTGGCGCCCGCCCGCATGGCCGCGCCGATCGTGTCGGGCGTCGAAAGGCCGCAAATCTTGATGGCGAGTCGGGACATGAGGGCGCTTTAGCCGGTGCGGCAGGGTGTGAGAACCGCTTTCATCCCGCCACCCCTTCTCCCGGCATCGCGGGCGTGGTGAAGCGCGACCAGGCGCGGGCGGCGCGACGGATCAGATGAGACGGCTATGACTATTGGACGAGGGACAGGCGCGTCGTTCGAATGGAACGGGTGAAATAACTGAATGCGGGTCAAAAATCAGCCAGAAAGCACCAGATTCCGGCCCTGATCCTTTGCGCGATAGAGTGCCGCGTCTGCCCGGGAAAGCACGGCCACATTATCCGCCTCATCCTTGCCGATCATGGCGACACCCGCAGAGAAGGTTATGGCGCCCATCGGCTCATCGGTCTCGCGCAAATTGAAAGGACGTTGCCCCAGATCTCGACGCGCCTTGTCAACGAGCGCCACGCCGTCCTCCAGGTCCAGATCGGGCAGGATGACCAGGAACTCCTCTCCGCCCCATCGACCGACCATATGTGGTGCGCAGCCCTCCGAAAGCGAGGCGGCGACGGTCTTGATGACGCGATCTCCAACAGCATGGCCATAACGATCGTTCACCGACTTGAACCGGTCGATGTCGCAGATCGCGACGAGATAGGGCCCTTCGGATGCGATCAAACGCTCCAATTCCATGTCGAGCGCTCTTCGGTTGTGAAGACCGGTCAACGCGTCTTTCGTCGCGTCATGGCGAGCGACATCGAGCTCGCGCCGGAGCGCCTCGACTTCGCGAGCGGCTGCCGCGAGCTCGTTCTCGGCCCTCAAGGATCGCTCGATCATGCTCGCGACGATCGGCGCAAGATCCGATGTCTCGCCATCCAGCCTGTCGTAGCCCGCGCTCAGTTCCCGGTTGAATTCCCCCGTTGCGGCGGCCGCGCTTTGCGCGATCTCGCCCAGGCGTATGGCATGATGCCGCGCCAGGTCCTGGCCCTTGTCGGCCTCGATGGCATTAGCCACCCCGACATGGCCCACGAACTGAATGAAAAGGTCATCCGCCTGCTGCTGACTCATGCGAACGCCGCCATCGATAATGGCGTTCATGGCTCGCACCAAAGCTGAATCCGTATCGGTCTTTAGCGCATAGCCTAATGCGTAATTTCTTGGTGTCGCTACGAGCCACTGTTGTTGAAGGAACGTCAATACATCCTTCGCGACGGCATATGTCTGCTTCTGCACCATTGTACTCCCCCAAGTACGTCATGATGGCGGCCCCTCTAAACTACCGGACAGGTGGCGGCAATGACCGTCGACGGCATTAATTGCATGCCTGCTTCCCGATGACGCGCCGTGATCCGTCGAGGGGACGCCCATCCAGTTTCGTCATTCCCGCCCTTGTTAAGCGGGAATGATGCAGGATGAAGGATGCGCCTTTCTGCGTTGCGCGGAGGCGGGGATCAGAAGCCGGCGGGAAACTGGTGCCTGCCCTGTTCGTCCAGGCGGAGGATCACCTTACCCGCCACGGCGTTCAGGGGAAGGTCGCCATAGAGGTGCGGGAAGAGGGCGCCGCCGCGTGATTCCTCCCATTTGAGGGTGTCGCCGAAGGGAGCGAGATCGACCATGACCATCACCAGATAGTCCTGCCCGGCGAAATGTTTGGCGGCGGTTTCGGCGGCCTGCTGGCGGGTGGACATGTGGATATAGCCGTCCGCAAGGTCGACGGGCGCGCCCTTGAACGTGCCGTCGGCCTTGAGCTGGTCATACTGATCCTTCGTCAGGATCTTGTATGCGAAGAGGTCGGTCATTCCTCGGTCAGGTCCGGGTCGGTTTCGGGGCTGACCTGCGGGTCGACCTCGAGGCCGGCCGGGGTGCTGACCTCCGCCTCTTCATCGCTTTCCTCAATCTTCGCCGCGCTGACGACATGTTCGTTGTCGGACACGTTGAAAAGGCGAACGCCCGCCGAGCTGCGGCCGATGACGCGCAGGCTTTCCAGTCCCATGCGGATCAGCTTCGCCTGATCGGTGACAAGCATCAGGTGATCGCCGTGGCGCGCGGGGAAGCTGGCGACGACGGGACCGTTGCGACCGATATTGTCGATATTGGTGATGCCCTGCCCACCGCGTCCGGTTCGACGATAGTCATAGGCGGAGGACAGCTTGCCATAGCCGTTGGCGCAGACCGTAAGGATGAACTGTTCCTTCGCGGCGAGTTCAGAGAAGCGTTCCGCATCCATCTGCGGTTCGCCTTCCTTCTCCGGCTTCCAGGGGGCGAAGCGGAGATAATCGTCGCGCTCCTCCTGATCCTTGATGCCGGCGCGATGCAGAATGGAGAGCGAGATCACCTCGTCATCCTTCCTGAGCGTCATGCCGCGCACGCCGGTGGAGGTGCGGCTCTGGAATTCGCGCACGTCGGTCGCCTGGAAACGGATGGCCTTGCCCTGGCGGGTGGCGAGGAGGACGTCATCCTCTTCGGTCAGCAGGGCGACGCCGATCAGGCGGTCGTCGCTGTCATCGTCGAAGCGCATGGCGAGCTTGCCGTTGCTGGGCACGTTGGCGAAGGCGTCCATGCTGTTGCGGCGGACCGTGCCGTTCGCGGTGGCGAACATGACGTGCAGATCCTTCCAGCTTTCCTCATCCTCGGGCAGCGGCAGGACGGTCTGGATCGTCTCGCCGGGGCTGAGCGGCAGCAGGTTCACCATTGGACGGCCACGCGTGGCCGGGCCGCCTTCGGGCAGACGCCAGACCTTGAGGCGATAGACCTTGCCGGCGGTGGAGAAGAAGAGGACCGGCGTGTGCGTGGAGGTCACGAACAGTTCGGTGATCGCGTCCTCATCCTTGGTCGCCATGCCGGAGCGGCCCTTGCCACCACGCGCCTGCGCGCGGAAGCTTTCGAGCGGGGTCCGCTTGATATAGCCCTGCACGGTGACGGTGACGACCATCTCCTCGCGCTCGATCAGGTCTTCATCCTCGATGCCGTCGGCGGCGGCGGTGATTTCCGACAGGCGCGGGGTGGCGAAGTCGCGTTCGATCGCCTCGAACTCCTCGCGCATGACGGCGTAGAGCTTCACCCGGTCACCCAATATGGCGAGATATTCCGCGATGGCGGCGGCGAGTTCGGCCAATTCATTGCCGATCTCGTCGCGTCCGAGCGCGGTCAGGCGATGCAGGCGCAGGTCGAGGATGGCGCGGACCTGGACGTCGCTGAGGCGGTAGGTGTCGCCCGATGCTTCGGTCTCGATCGCCTCGACCAGCTTGAGATAAGGCGCGATCTCCGCCACCGGCCATTCCCGGGCGAGCAGGGTCTCGCGGGCTTCCGCAGGGCTGGCCGAACCGCGGATGATGCGGACCACTTCATCGAGGTTCGTGACCGCGATGACCAGGCCCAGCAAGATATGGGCGCGGTCGCGGGCCTTGTTGAGTTCGTACTTGGTGCGGCGGGTGATGACTTCTTCGCGGAAGCGGATGAAGGCTTCTATGATGTCGCGAATGTTGAGCAGTTCCGGGCGGCCGCCGCGAATGGCGAGCATATTGGCCGGGAAGCTCGACTGGGCGGGGGTGTTGCGCCAGAGCTGGTTGAGCACGACTTCAGGCGTGGCGTCGCGCTTCAGGTCCATGACGATGCGGACGCCTTCGCGGTTCGATTCGTCGCGAATGTCGCTGATGCCTTCGATCCGCTTGTCCTTGGCGGCTTCGGCAATCTTTTCCACAAGACCGTTCTTGCCGACCTGATAGGGGATTGCGGTCAGGACGATCGACTGGCGATCGCCGCGTCCTTCCTCGATCTTGTAGCGCGAGCGCATCATGATCGAGCCGCGTCCGGTGTGATAGGCGCTGCGGGCGCCCGATTGGCCCAGGATCAGCGGGGCAGTCGGGAAATCAGGGCCGGGGACGATCTGGATCAGTTCGTCGATAGTGATGCCGGGATTGTCGATATAGGCCAAACAGGCGCGGATCACCTCGCCCAGATTGTGCGGAGGAATGTTGGTCGCCATGCCGACTGCGATGCCGCCCGCGCCGTTGACCAGCAAATTAGGGAAGCGCGCCGGCAGGACCTGCGGTTCGCTTTCCGAGGCGTCATAATTGGGCTGGAAATCGACGGTGTCCTTGTCGAGATCGTCGAGCAGGGCGTTCGTCACCTTGGCCAGGCGCGCTTCGGTATAACGCATGGCCGCTGGTGGATCGGGGTCCATGGAACCGAAGTTTCCCTGGCCGTCGATCAGCGGCACGCGCATCGACCAGTCCTGCGTCATGCGCGCCAGGGCGTCATAGATCGCGCTATCGCCGTGGGGGTGATATTTACCGATCACGTCACCGACGATGCGCGCCGACTTGCGATAGGGCTTGTTGTAGGTGAAGCCCGATTCATGGGCCGAGAAGAGAATGCGGCGATGCACCGGCTTCAGACCGTCGCGCACGTCCGGCAGGGCGCGGGCGACGATCACCGACATGGCATAGTCGAGATAGCTTGCCTTCATCTCCTCCACGATGGAGATGGGGCTGATATCCGAGGGGTCGGCGAGGGCAGTCTCGTCGGTCAAAGCGATTCTCTTTTTGGATGGATGAATTGTGCTGCCGCATCACTAGCGGAGCGAAACAAATCTGTCACCCCTCGCGCGCGCACGCGCAATGGCATGAGATGCGTGCAGGGTGCGCCAGATCGTTTCCGGGGGGCTGACAGGCGGTTAACTGGTGCATATAGGTCGTTCAATGGTTATTCACGCGCCGACCCCTAATCGGCGTCAAACGAAAGCCGCCTGTCCCCCGGGCGCAGAGGAGAAGATGAACATGCGTTTTGTTACCCCCGTGGCGCTCGCGCTGACTCTTGCGCTGGCTGGCGGCGCCGTTTCGGCCCCGGCATTCGCGGCCAAGAAGGACGAGAAGAAGGGCGGCGCGCCCAAGCTGAACGTCTCGCCCGACGTGATCAAGGCCTTGCAGGCAGCGCAGCAGGCGGCCGGGAAGCAGGACTTCGCCGCCGCCAAGGCAGCGCTGGCCGACGCCGACAGCAAGGCGAAGTCGAACGACGACAAATATCAGATCGGCGCCGTCAAGCTGAACACCTCCATCGCCAGCAAGGATGCCGCGATGCAGGGCGAGGCGCTGACGCAGATGCTGGACAGCGGCCTTACGCCGCCGGAACAGGTGGGCCAGTTCAATGCGATTGCCGCCGATCAGGCGTTGCAGATGAAGAATTACGACCTTGCCATCACCCATGCGCGGGCCGCCTTGCAGGCCGGGTACAAGCCAGACGTGGTGAACGTCGCGTTGGCGCAGGCCTATTTCGGCAAGGCAGGCACCGCCAATTCCTCGGTCGAGCCGCAGCGCGGCCTCAACCAGCAGGGCCTCGCCGCGCTGAAGGCGGCGGCGGACGCCACCAAGGCCGCCGGTGGCCAAGTGCCGGCGCAATGGTATCAGATCGGGGTCAGCCGCGCTGCGAACGCGAAGCTGCCGGAAGTCACCGAATGGGCGAAGTCGGCCTATCAGGCGGCACCCAGCGGTGAGAATCTGCGCACGCTGATCCGCCTGTTCCAGCAGGCCAATCCCAACATTTCCAACCGCGAGAATCTGGACGTGATGCGTCTGATGGCGACGTCCGGCGGTCTGGTGGTCTCTCAGGACTATCTGGAATATGCGGAAATGGCGTCCAAGACCGGCATTTACGGCGAAGTGAAGACCGCCATCGATGCCGGCCGGAGCAAGGGTGTGCTGAGCGCCAGCCAGGGCGGCGACCTGTATCAGCCGGCCGTCGCCAAGATCGCGGGCGACAAGGGATCGCTGGGCAGTGCGGAAGCCGATGCGCGCAAGGCAGCGAACGGCAAGATCGCGGCAGCCACGGCCGACGCCTATCTGGGCTATGGCGACTATGCCAAGGCGGTGGCGATGTTCGAACTCGCCAAGCAGAAGGGCGGCGTCGACGCGGACGAGATCAACACGCGCATGGGCATTGCCAAGGCGCTGAGCGGCGACAATGCGTCGGCCAAGGCCGCTTTCCAGTCGGTGCAGGCCGGTTCGCGCAAGCAGATCGCCGATCTGTGGCTGGCCTATCTGGGTACCAAGGCCTGATCCTCGCCTGACAGAGGCGCACTGCCCGGCGGGTGTTGCGCCTTTTCGCCTTCGAACATCATGATCGTCTGGCCGAAGCCAGGCAACAAGGGGGATGGCTGCCATGGCCGTGACGAGACTTTCGATTCTGACCTGTGGGATGTTCACGGGAGCCGCCTTGCTGACGGCCACGCCTGTCATCGCGAAAAAGCCCAATGTCGGCCCGGCAATCGAGATGTCGGACAGTTTCCGCGCCGCCACCCAGGCAGCGGACAGTGCGATCAAGGCCGGTGATGTCTCCACTGCCCAGGCCCAGATTTCGGGCCTGATGCCGGTCAGCGACTTCGAAGCCTATGTCGCGGCCGGCCTGCGCTTCGAGCTTGCGGTGCTGAAGGTCGACCGGCAGGCGCAGCGCGTGGCGCTGAACGACATGTTCAAGACGTCCTCGGTGCCCAAGGGCGACATGCCGCGCCTGCGCTATGTTGCGGGCTACCTGTCCTATATCGTCGGCAATTATGACGATGCGACGGCGCAGCTCGATTACGCCAAGACGCTGGGTTACGATCCCATCGACGCCACCATGCTGCGCGCCGACATCGCCATCCGGCGCAACAGGACGAAGGATGCGCGCGGCTTTGTGCAGCAGGCCCTGGCGCGGCAGCGGGCGGCGGGGCAGCCGATCCCGGCGGCCTGGTATGACAGAGCGATCTCCATGGCCTATCAGGCCGGGGACTGGGCTGAGGTGGGCGCGCTGTATCGGGAGCGCCTGACCCACTATGATTCGGCGGGCGAGTGGCGGTCGGCCCTGGCCAATTACCTGACGGCGCCCGGCATGGATTCGCAGGTGCAACTCGACCTTTACCGTCTTCAGGCCGCCAATGGCGCCATGGCCAGCGAGCGCGATTACCAGGCCTATGCCCAACTGGCCGAAAAGACCGGCTATAGCGCGGAGACCAAGGCGATCATCGAGGCCGGTCGCTCGGCCGGCAAGCTGACCCCGACGCAGGCGGTGACCGCGCAATTGCTGAAGGGCGCGACGCCCAAGGCGGCCAAGGAAATAGCCGGTCTGCCCGCTGCTGCGAAGAAGGCGGCAGCGGCGAAGGACGGGTCGGCGGCCATGGCGGTCGGCGACACCTATTTTTCGCTCGCGCAGTTTCCGCAGGCGGTGGAGCAATATCGGCTCGCCCTGAGCAAGGGGGGCGTTGATGCCGCAAAGGCGAATGCGCGGCTTGGCGTGGCGCTGGCAAGGTCGGGCGATCTGGCGGGCGCAAAGGCGGCGCTTGGTCAGGCGACGACGGGCAATTGGGCGAATGTCGCCGGCTTCTGGTCAGTCTGGGTCGATCAGCAGAGCAGGAAGACGGCAGCGAAGCCGGTCGTCGTTCCGTCGGCGGGCTGAGGGAAAAATCGCGGCGAGGTCGGGGCGGGGGCCTGGGCCGGGAGCGCGCTGCGTCGGATGACGCAGGTCACGCGCTCTCGCTTCTGTAGCGTCATCATGGGCGAAAGCCGGGTTCCCGCTTTCTCCCCCCAGCCAGTCAAACCGGAAGCGGTACGCCGGGCAGGTTCTTGGAGGTGCGGATGGTGAGCGACGTCTTCACGCTCACGACATTGGGAGCCGGCGTCAGTTTCGACGTCAGGAACTGCTGGAAACTTTGCAGATCCTTGGCCACCACCTTCAGGATGAAGTCGATTTCACCGTTGAGCATATAGCATTCGCGGACCTCGGGCAGGGTCGCGACATGATCCTCGAATGCCTTCAGGTCCGCTTCGGCCTGGCTCTTGAGGCTGACCATTGCGAAGACGGTGATGGTGTAGCCCAGCATCGACGGGTTCACCACGGCATGGTAGGAACTGATGGCGCCACTTTCCTCCAACGCCCGCACGCGACGGAGGCATGGGGGCGCCGTCAGGCCCACCTTGCGAGCCAGCTCCACATTGGTCATCCTGCCGTCGTCCTGCAGTTCGCCAAGGATCTGGAGATCGATGTCGTCAATATTGGGGCCGGCCATTATTCCGCTTATTTCCTTGCCTGTTAATATCGCGTTACCATAATAATATTTCAGGACAATGCAATTGTCCCACTATGCAACGTTCGCATAAGAACCCTTCCGCGGCCCTTCCCCTTTGCAGCGGGAAGCATTATTCCTGTGTAACGATACCCTCGGCGGAAGGTTTTTTCAGCGCTGCGCCGGGGCCGGAATTGGGGAATTTGGGTGCGCTTCAACGATCTCATGCAGACGGTTCTCGCCGCGGAAGGGCGTAGCGGCCTGGGGGCCGTGACGCTGTGGCGGCAATGCGTGGATCTGCTGGCGCAAAATGACCGGCATGACCGTTCGATCATGTCCGACACGGAGCGGGCGGCACTGCTGGAGCGGTTGACCGGACTGCTGCCGAAATTGTCGGAAACGCAGCGCATCGCGACCGTCGTGGAATTGGGCGGGCGGTTGCGGTCACCCGCCTTGGTGGAATTCTTCGCCAATGATCGCCCGGCGATTGCGGCAGCCGCCATGTCCCGCGCTCGCCTGCCCGATGCAGCCTGGGTGGAGATGTTGCCGCGCCTGACGCCTACGGCACGCGGCGTGCTGCGGTCGCGGCGCGACCTTGGACCGGCGACGGTGCAGGGACTTGAGGCTTTCGGCGCGACCGATCTGGTGCTGACCAGCCATGTCGCGGCGGAGCAGGACGACATGCTGCTGACCGAGGCGATGATCGTCCCTGCCGATCCGGTAGAGGAGCAGCCACAGGCCGAGCCGGTCGAGGAGGCGGCGGAGGACCGCAGCCAGATCCGTAATCTGGTCGACCGCATCGCGCGCTTCACCAATGCACGGCGCACAGGTGATCTGGACGAAGCGCCGCAACGGGCCGCCATGACCGGGCCGCGCACCTTCGCCTTCGAAACGGATGCATCCGGGTCGATCGTATGGGTCGATCAGGGGCCGCGGGCGGCGCTGATCGGCCTTGCGCTCAATGAAACGGCGCTGGAAGGGGGCAGCGGGCCGGATGGCCATGTCGCGGGCGCCTTCATGCGGCGCAGCGGTTTTCAGAACGGCCGCTATACGATCGTGGGCGGCACGATGGCCGGTGAATGGCGGCTGTCGGCCGCACCCTTTTTCGATCCGCGATCAGGGCGTTTCCAGGGCTATCGTGGACAGGCGAGGCGCCCCTATCTTCACGAAGTGGCCGCCGAACCGCGTGCAGAGGCGGTGTCGATCGCCGGCCTGTCCGCCGATTCGATCCGGCAACTGGTGCACGAACTGAGGACGCCGCTGAATGCCATATTGGGCTTTGCCGAGATCATCGAGCAGGAACTGTTCGGTCCGGCTGGTCCCGAATATCAGGATATGGCGGGCAAGATCGCGGTGGATGCGCGGCATCTGCTGACCGCCTTCGATGATCTGGACCTTGCGGCCCGCGTGTCGCGTGGCGAGGATGGCAATGGGGCGCTACGCGCCGTTGATCCCGCGCTTTTGGTGACGCAGGTCTCGACGCGCTTTCGCGAACAGGGCGACGGTGCCCGGATTGACATCGCGATGGCGCGGGGGCTGCCGATGGTGCAGATCGACCCGGTGCAGGGCGAGCGCATGATCCAGCATCTGATGCGCACGCTGATTTCCGTGGCGCCAGCCGGGGAAGCGCTGACCGGCACATGCTGGCATCAGCCAGGCGGCGCGGAAGGGCGCGTGGTACTGGCCATCGACAGGCCCTCGACGCTGGAGGGTATGGAGGAGGAGCGGTTGCTCGACCCCGGCTATATGCCGGACGGCAATTGGGCAGACGGGCCGTTGCTGGGCCTTGGTTTTTCGCTGCGCCTGATCCGCAGTCTGGCGACGGGATGCGGCGGCGCGCTGGACATCGAACCGGGCCGCTTCCTGCTCGCCGTGCCGGCCATGGCGGAAACAGAGGATGCCGTCGGCAGCGCCTGACACGCGCATGAGGGAAACCCTATCGCAACCAAATCCGGGTAGCGGTGGTGGCATGACCTTGCTTTCCCATGACGGCAATCTGCTCCACGCGCCTGCGCCGGAAGACAGGATTACGCTCGATCCGGCTTTCGGCACGCGCTTCATGCTGTTCGTCGACACGGAGGAGGAGTTTGACTGGAACGCGCCCTTCCGCCGGACGGGGCATGGCGTGACGGCGTTGGAAGGGATGGAGCGCGGGCAGGCCTATTTTGCGGCGGCCGGGATCAAACCGATTTACGTGACCGACTATCCGGTGGTCGACAGCGATGCGGCGGCGGCAATGATGGGACGCTGGCTGGCCGATGGCGCGGCCGATGTGGGCGCGCATCTTCATCCCTGGGTCAATCCACCGCACATCGAGGAGGTGACGGCGGCCAACAGTTATGTCGGCTTTCTGCCCGAGGCGGTGGAAAGGGCGAAGCTGGAAGCCTTGTGCTTGCGGCTCGCGGAGCGTTTCGGCGCAAGGCCGATCGTCTATCGAGCCGGCCGCTATGGCGTTGGCCTCCATAGCGCCCGCCTGCTGGAGCAGGCCGGGTTCCGGATCGACAGTTCGGTGCGCAGCCGGTTCGACTATAGCGGCCAATATGGGCCGGATTTCCAGGGGTTACCACAATATCCCTATTGGGCCGGGCCGGGCCGGAGCCTGGTCGAATTGCCGCTGTCCACCGCCTTTGCCGGCTTGCTGAGGCGCGGAGGCGAGCGGCTGTACCGACTGGCGCAAGGAGCCGGTCCGCTGTCCGGCGCCCTGGCGCGAACGGGAATGTTGAGCCGCATTCCGCTGACGCCTGAAGGCATCAGCGCGCAGGAGGCGATCGCCGCGATCGATGCCCTGATTGAAGAAGGTTCGCCAGTGCTGAATTTCAGTTTTCATTCCCCGACGCTGGAACCGGGGCACACGCCCTATGTCCGGAACGAGGGGGACAGGACGGCCTTTTATCGCTGGTGGGACGCGGTGCTGGATCACTTGGACCGTCGGAATGTTCGCCCCGCGACGCTGGATGCGTTTCTGAAGGCTGTTCCGGAGCGAGGACGGGCTTGCCAAGTCGCCTGATGCTGCCTATCCGGGCAACAAGGTGGGGCCTGTAGCTCAATGGTTAGAGCTGGCCGCTCATAACGGCTAGGTTGCGGGTTCGAGTCCTGCCGGGCCCACCAACGACCATGGTCTTGCCTTGGCGAAGGCCTTGCGCGTCGATGTTACTATCATCACCGTTACGGAACGCTTCCAGGTTTATTCCGGTGCCGTGGGGTATGACCTGGCCTGGAGCGGGGGCCGTGTTGGATGAATATGCTCAAGGGCAGAAGAAGGCGGCAGATAGCATCCTTTCTGCCGGGCGGCATGAGCCGCCCGGTGCATATGCTCCGTGCTGCCCGCGAAAGACGGCATGGCCCTGTGATTGCCGGTGCGAACGACGAATGCTTTCGGCGGAGCGTACAGGTGGTTCCAATCAATCCGGGCGGCAACGGCTCATGGACCGCGTGAAGCGTAGCGTCTTCAGTGATATAAATTCACCGTGATGCAGCGGACTTCTCGCCTAGCTGCCCCGAATCGAAGGGGCAGGGGCGTTCCCATGGATGGGACATGGGGCGCGGTTACTGTGACGGCGTCCAGGCACCAACCAGTTCGGCAATGTGGGAGGTTGGATGCCCGGCCAGATTCTTGTCGATTTCGGCTACGAGCTTGTCCTGTGTCGCACGGTCATAATGGTGGCGCAGGGTGGACAGGGTGGAGGGAGGCGCTACGACAATGATGTCCCCATCTTCCTTGACTGCCAATTCGGCGAGAGCGCCGGCGGCTTCCACCGCGAACCGATCTTCCTTCTGCTGGTGTAAATCCGCTTCCTCATAGGTACTGCGCTCCGGGCCCGCACTCGAATAACTAACACCTGGCGCATCAGTGCGCTGCTCGCGATTGGCCGGATTATCGATCGTGCGATGCACCAGAACCTTCAGTTCTGGGCAGACGGCGCTCCCTTCGTTCTTCAGCAACAGCATCTTCGCGCCGTCGACGATCAACAGGATTGTGCCGGAAGCTATTTTCATGGCTTTGTCTTTCCTGGCTTGGATTGCCGGTGGCTGGCCGCATATCCGATCGTGAATCGGCGGCCGACGCCACACCTTTCGCACAGCATCGCGCAAATGACCTGGGCCGCGATATTGGGGCTTTTCCGTATGGCTTCCAGGCACGCCGCGGCCATGATGACGTGAAGCGGAGCGACTCCCTGCAACAGGACATTGAAAGCAGCGAATATGATGGTAGCGCAAGAAAGTGCAGGGCTGCTTCCGTATCGATGGCACGGTGGGGCCCTCCAGGTTTTTCTCGTTCATCCAGGAGGGCCTTACTGGCAGCGAAAGGATGAGGGGGCATGGCAGATCGCCAAGGGCGGCGCCTTGCCGGGGGAGGCCCTTCACAACGCCGCACTGCGGGAGTTCGAGGAGGAAGTCGGTGCGCGGCCTGCCGGCAATCCGTGGCCACTCGCACGCCTGCGTCAGGCTGGCGGGAAATGGGTGGAGGCTTACGCCGTCGAGGGTGACCTTGATCCCGCCGATCTTGCCAGCAATGCGTTCGAAGTCGAATGGCCGCCCCGAAGTGGCATCATAGGTTCCTTTCCCGAGATCGATCACGCCGCTTGGTTTTCGCTAGCCGAGGCGCGCGTCAAAATACTCAGGAGCCAGGCGCCGTTTCTGACGGCTCTCGAACAAGCCCTCTCCCGAAGCGAGGATGCTGGCTCCTCGCGGACTATCCGAGAGGGATCGAAGTAGGATGAGTTTGACGACGCAATTGGCGATCGCGACTGCCATGGTGGCGACGACCGTGCTGATTCATTTGGTGGGACTGGCGGGATTGCTGGCGATCCTGCGGCGCCACCGTCACGCATCGCAGTTGCTCATCGCTTCTTTTGTGAATGGAATAGCGATCCTGCTCGCTGCATTTGGGCTTTTCGCGTTACATGCCGTGGAAATCTGGCTCTGGGCGGCTCTTTACCTGCTATTGGATGCATTTCCCAATCTGGAGCATTCGCTGTATTTTTCCACCTCGACCTATGTGACCATCGGCTATGGCGATGTTGTTTTGCCGGTCGGTAGCCGAATTCTGAGCGTGATAGAGGGTGCGAACGGCATTATTCTGATCGGCTGGTCCACCGCTTTCTTCTTTTCCATTGTGGATCGGCTGAAGCTTCTTGAACGGTATCTGGAGAAGGGCTGAGGGGAGGCATTGAAGGCCGCGGGTTGACGCAACTGTGTGGCGACGGCGTTCCATGCATGGCCGTTCCTTCCTGTAATAGGCGTGGCGTGGACGGTCAGCCGATGACAATCCAGACTGCAAGGCTCGCTGCCGCCGCTGCAAGAGCGGCGAATAGTGGTATCGCGGCCCTCATGCCGCCGTGCCCCCAACCGATGACCACCGTCATGACGCCTTTCGCCAGAGTGTTGGCTAGAACCGCGCCTCCCAGTACGAATCCGGCGGTTTGATCGTCGATAGCATGCGGGGGGAGCCCGGCCATGGTCATCACGGCTGCATCGACGTCCGACACGCCGGTAAGGGTGAGAACGAATGCCATGCCCTCTTGGCCGAAATGTTCCAAGGCCCAACGCGCGGCAAGCGACAATCCCGCGACAAGGGCGGCCAGCATGAGCGCGGGGGTGAAGCCCAGGGGATTGGCGACGGCGACGCCGTTGCCACCCTTGCCCTGGGCACGCCAGGCAGTCAGGGCGAAGGCGACGGCTACAAGCGTCGCCGGCGCCATGGTCAGTGCCAGAGACGGTAAGGCGCGGGGAACGAGAACGAGTGCCACCAACTGCACCCTGACGAACATCACGATGGATGCCACCGCAATTCCGGCCGTCAATAATCCTCGGCCATCGGGTTCGTCGCGCAGCCGCCTGGCATAGTCTGCGGTGACGGCGGTGGAGGACACAATGGCCCCGGTGAGCGCCACCAGCAACACGCCGCGGTCGCGGCCAAAGCGCCTCGAGATGGCATAGCCGGCGAAGGACAGCCCCATTACGAAGACGACGACCATCCAGATTTTCCTGGGGTTCCAGGCGTCGTAAGGACCGTAAGAGGCATCCGGCAGCAACGGCAGAATGATGAGGGATACCAGCAGGAAGCGGGACACGCCCTCGATCTCGCTCTCATCCATTCCCCGGAGCAGAGTGTGCATCGATTGCCGTGCGCTCAGCATCGCAAAGATCGCCGCACCTATGGCCAAGCCCAGGGCGGGCGAGAGGCGCGTCGCGCAAAAGCCCGCTCCAAAGGTCAGCAGGCCCGCCAGCGTAGTCGTGGCAGACAAATGATCCTGATCGGCGCTTCGGTTGTAGCCGACCGTCAGCACAGCCGAGACTCCCAGGGCAAGGGCAGCGGCGACCAAGTCGGGGGAAAGGCCACCGAGCCCACCAAGCAAACCGATCAGCCCGAAGGTACGAAAGCCCGCGACCCTGCGCCCCTTGCCGAAATCTCGCTGCGTCCAGCCGCGCTCCATCCCTACAAGCAGGCCGACTGCAATCGATGCGATCAGGGAGAGATAGGGGTGAGCGATATTGAACATGAGTTCGGCTAGCCTAAGCGCTGTGCCAAGAGCGTGCTTGCAACATCAAATCTCTCCAAACAGAGCCCGTTGCGATGTCTCGATTTCCTCGAAATATCGCCGTCTTGCATGCTTTTCGGTCAATAAGCCCAAGACCTTGCCGGACGCATCGACCACCGCCAGTTCGTCAGCCACCCATTGGTCGAACAGGTGCAAAATCTTCTGTATGTCGGTATCCGGACTGAGCGTGGCCTCGCGCAGCACTGCAAGCTCGGTTATTCGCGTATCTTCCTCAAGCTCTGGCGCATAGGCTGAGGGCGTCGGTACGATTCCACAATATTGGCCGTCCTGGTTCACAATCACGGCCTTGCTCGCGGAGCCGAGCGGCACTCTGCTCCGAAACTGGGCCACGGTGCAATTCTCGTCCACCGAAATCCAGTCGCGACGCATCATGCGCGCGGCCGTCAGGTTTCGCACCCAGCCGATATCGCGCGGACTGCGAATGCTTGAACCGCGCAGGTGAAGTCTCCAGGTCGAGAAGGAATAGCCGAAAAACTCCCGGGTCATCGCGCTCGACAGCAAGGAAGCGGTCAGCACGACAGCCATCAGACCGAAATCATGGGTCGTCTCGAGCATCAGCAAGGCCAGGGTCATTGGGCCGCCGACGATCGACACGCTCAGCCCCGCCATGCCTACCAAGGCTGCATCTCGGGGATTGAGCGAGAACCCAATTGCCGACGCATTGACCGCGCCAGCGAAAATCTGCCCTACAAGGGCGCCCAGGAAAAGCGATGCGAAGAACAGGCCGCCCCGGAAGCCGAAGCTTAAGGAAATCACCGATGCGGCGATCTTGAGTGCCAATATGAGCAGCAGCAGTCCGAGTGCAGGTTGCAGGATGAGGTCCAGATGCAGCGCTCCATGCCCTGCTGACAGCGTTTGCGGCGAGCCCAGAGCGAGAGGTATCAGGAGCAGACCGCCGATCAAAGGTCTCCACCGCCCCAGCCTCCGCCAACCCTGCGCCCGCGCCTCTGCGAAGGTGACGAGCCGCATGATCATGATCCCCAACAAGGCGCATAATATGCCCAGCAGGGCGAACAACATATAATCCGCTGTGGAGATCACCCTGTCGGCAGTTGTTGCGATCAGCCAAGGCTCCACCCCCATCGCCCGTGACACGGAAACGCCCGCCAGAGCGGCCGCGATTACAGGCGCGATCGCCGAGGGCGTATAATGGCCGATGACGATCTCGAAGGCATAGAAGGCACCGGTCAGCGGAGCGCCGAACGCAGCCCCGATAGCCGCCCCTGCGCCCGCGCCCACCAAAGTGCGCAGATCATTGCGCCTCAGTTTTAGCCATTGACCCAGTAATGATGCGACGCCGCCGCCCAACTGGGCAAAGGCTGCCTCCAGCCCCACCGACGCGCCCATGCCGTTGGAAATGATCGTCTGGGTGGCGATCACAAGATTGTCGGTCGCCGGAATGCGTCCCCCATGAAGGGCATTCGCCTCGACCACGTCGATCGGCTCCCTTTTACGTCCCCTCAACAGCAGGGCGAAAGCCATCAACATCAGCCCGCCCAATGGCAGCGCCAGCAAGCGCCAGGGGTGGTGGATCGTTTCCAGCGCGCTCAGTCGATTCACCGTCACGCCATAAAATATGCGCTGTAAACCATGGGCCAGCCATTGCTGCACATTGGTCATCAGTCCCGCCGCGGTGCCCGCGACGACGGCCAACAGGATGAAGGCCGCCTCGCTTTCGCGCAGGCGTCGCCGTTGCCTGATGGTGAACGACCTGAAGAGTGCTTGCCAGTTTCGCCGCATTGTCACCATAGGTTCCGTGGTCGGTCCAATCCGGGCCGACGAGGGCATTGCGCCCATGCCTCGCTCAGCGCAAGCTTGGAAAAAGCAGATGTCAGCAGAACAATTGACGGACCGGGGGTGAGGCAAGATTGCCCTGTAGCTCTTGTCCTGCGCGGCAAAGCGGATCGATCATCTTCGGCCAACCTAGCCAACCGCATATTGCATTCGGAGGGTGGTTGGAGCATTGGGATGCCTTCGGGAAATTGAATATGGTCCGCCTTATGCTTCGGCTAACGTGGGAATCTTTTTTCCCCCGGCTTCTCATCATTCTGCTGCTGGTTCTGGGAAGCCTTGCTTTTCGGCTGTGGCTCGGTCAGTGGGATCCGCCCAACCGGTTCACCTTTTCCAGCTTTTACATGGCGGTTGTGCTTTCCAGCTATTTTTTGGGCGTTGCTGAAGCCATCCTCACTTGCCTTCTGTCGGCGAGGGCATCAGCCCTCAGCGGGTGCCTCCACCGCCAGACTCAATGAAACGCAGCGACATCTGGTGGTAAAGCCGCTTGCGGCAGACAAAGGGAGCCACAAAATCGGCTACCAGCGCGGAGGCCAGGAGCGGCATCATGAGGCCCCGGCTTGCGGTTGTTTCCGAAATGATGATGACAGCCGTAAGGGGCGCCCGCACCACACCCGTGAAATAGGCCACCATCCCAAGCAGGACGATCGCTCCGGGTGGATAGGTCGGAAAAATGCTTCGAAGCACATCTCCGACGCCCGCACCGACCGAGAGCGAGGGGGCGAAGATACCGCCGGGAAGGCCCGATACCGCCGTCGCAAGTGTCGTCAGGAGCTTGGCCGCGCCGAACCAGATCGGGACGTCCGAACCGGTGATGATCGCGTGCGCCGTGGAATAACCAGTGCCCCAGGTGAGACCCGTCAGGACGCCGGTGACAGCGACGATGCAGCCGCAGCATCCGGCGAATATGATGGGTCGCCGGCTCATCCATGCCAGCGGCCGCCAGGACGTGTTTCCGACCGCCAGCATGGCGCGGGAAAAAAACGAACCGAGCAGGCCGCCGAGCACACCGGCAATAGGTGCGGCCACCAATGCTTCACGAACGCTCAGCGTCTGCTGCATGGCACCGAAGTAGACATAATCCCCCGCAAGGCCCAGGCTGACCATGCCGGCGATCAGCACTGCCGCCATCACCAGGAGGGTCATCCTCTGCTCATAGGCTGCGGCCAGTTCCTCGATGGCGAAGGCGACGCCCGCCAAAGGCGTGTTGAACGCCGCAGCGACGCCCGCCGCGCCGCCGGCGATATAGACCGAAGCCCGTACCGGGATCGCCAGGAAACGGTGCGCATATCCCATGATGGAAGCTGCGATCTGCACCGTCGGCCCCTCTCGGCCTACCGACGCGCCCAGCAGCAAAGTGCAGATCGTGAGAATGAATTTGGCGATCGCGGTTCGCGCGGAAACCAGCCGATCCATGCCCCGCTCCGGATTGCGGGTCGCTGCGATCGTCTGGGGTATGCCGGAACCGGTGGCGGCCGGTGCGAACCGCCTCGTCGCCCAGACCAGCCCGGCAAAGCCCGCCGGCGTGATCAGCAGCGGCGCCCACCACCAGCGCGCCACGACGGACAGGAAGACATGATTGGCCTCGTCGGCCAGACGCGCGAATGTCAGCGCGACAAGGCCGATCAATATTGCCCCGCCCAAGAAGGCTGCTCGCCTGCGCCAGACGGTCGGCCGCAGGCCGTAGAGGCGCAGGCGGGCGCGCAGGCGCAAGGAATTACGCATCGGCCATGCTGCCTTCTTTGCGCGGCGATCCGGGCGCGAGCCGCAGGAGCAGAAAACCGGCGACCGCAGAAAGTACCGATCCGCCCAGAACCCCAATCTTGACCTCGTCGGACAGAAGCGGATCGCTGAATGCAAGGCCGCCGATGAAGAGGCTCATCGTGAAGCCGATGCCGCAGATGAGGGCGAGGCCATAGACCTGCAGCCAGGTAGCGCCTGCCGGCCGGTCTGCTATTCCCAGGGCTACCGCCCCCCGGATGCTGGCGAATATTCCGATCTGCTTACCCAGAAACAGTCCGGCACCGATGCCGAGTGGCAGTGGCCCCATGATCTGCTCCATGCCGACGCCGGCCAGCGATACGCCGGCATTGGCGAAGCCGAACAGGGGCACGATCGCAAATGCGACCCAGGGGTGCAGCCGGTGCTCAAGGCGATGAAGCGGCGATTCTGCGTCGTCCGGAGCCCCTGGCGACGTGCGGATGGGAATGGCCAGCGCCGCCAGAACCCCGGCTATCGTCGCATGGACCCCCGACAAGAATACCGCCAGCCACAAGGCCACGGCCAGCACCATATAGGGCCAGAGCTTCTTCACGCCCGACCGGTTGAGGATCAGCATCGCACAGAAAAGAAGCGCGCCGACCAGCAACG
Organism: Sphingobium sp. LMA1-1-1.1; assembly: GCF_040676365.1. NCBI lineage: Bacteria > Pseudomonadati > Pseudomonadota > Alphaproteobacteria > Sphingomonadales > Sphingobiaceae > Sphingobium > Sphingobium sp. LMA1-1-1.1. The sequence continues at coordinate 569,539 of NZ_JBEGHS010000001.1, read as the reverse complement.
CCAACCCGCTGATCCCCTTGGTGTAGGCAAGCGCGATAATCAGAACCGCGCCCATGTCGTCGACGATGGCAACGGTGGTCAGCAGCAGCTTGAGCGACGTTGGCGCGCGCTTGCCAAGCAGGGCGAGCACACCAATGGCAAAGGCGATGTCGGTCGCGGCCGGGATCGCCCATCCGTTGGCGAGCCCCGGCGTACGACCGGCAATCAGCAAATAGGTTATGGCAGGGATCGCCATTCCTGCCGCCGCCGCGATTACGGGCAGCCAGCGGTCGCTCCAGTTCGACAGGCTTCCATCTATGAACTCCCGCTTGATCTCCAGGCCGACGAGCAGGAAGAACAGCGCCATCAATGCGTCATTGATCCAATGGAGCAACGACAGCGGGCCCAGATGGACGTGCAGACTTTCGAAATAGACCTCTGCCCATCTGCTGTTGGCAAGGATCATCGCGAGCAGCGCCGCGAGGATCAGAAGGATACCCCCGGCCGCCTCGGTCCTGAGAAATTCGCGCAGCGCCGAGCGGGGGCGGTCGAAGGCATCAAGCATCAGCATGGTGAAACCCGATAACGGCCCTTGCCATGAAATGTCCAAGAAAACCGGGCCATACAGTGAGAAAAATAGCAACTCTGGGTCTGAAGCTGGTTTTGAATGCGGCGGACGTTATAGTTGCTCCATGCCGGAAACGGCGCGTAAGGGGACTTCATGACAGCGCAATTGCAAGGCCTTGCACAATTTGCCGATGAGCGGCTGGAACGGGTCGCTCTTTATCGTTGGTGGCGTCGTGCGGTCGTAGGGCGGGTCGAGCATGAGCGGGTGCTGGAACGGATTTTCGGCGATAGCGCGTGGTCGCCCCGCTATGCCTTCATGACAATGATGTCGGCCGGGATTGCGGTTCTCGGATTGCTTCTGTCGTCGCCGGCGGTTGTCATAGGCGCCATGCTGATCTCGCCGCTGATGAGCCCCATATTGGGGCTGGGTTTCAGCCTTGCACTGTTCGACTTTGGGGAGATGCGCCGCTCGCTCATCGCGCTCGCCGTAGGAAGCATCGCGGCTGTGCTCTTCACGGCGCTGATCGTCGCGCTTTCGCCGCTTCAGGCGCCGACCGCCGAAATCATCGCGCGCACCCGTCCCAATCTTTTCGATCTTGCCGTCGCCCTTTTTGCAGCGCTCGCGGGCACCTTCGCGATCATCCGCGGTCGCGGGGACACGATTGTCGGGGTTGCCATTGCAACCGCCCTGATGCCGCCCCTGGCCGTGGTCGGCTATGGCCTTGCTACCTGGAATATGCCGGTTCTGGGCGGCGCCGTCGCGCTGTTCGTCACCAACTTCGTCACGATCGCTCTGTCGGCCACCGTGATGGCCCGCTATTATGGCTTTGGTCACCATCTATCCAGTCAGCAGAGCTGGACGCAGACCATCATATTGCTGTTCGTCTTTGCGGCCATGGCGATCCCCTTGGGCATTTCCCTGAAACGGATCGCGACCGAAGCCGTGACGACCAATCAGGCGCGCTCCTATCTTTCGGATCGCTTCGGTTCGAACGCGCGCATCACACAGCTTGATCTGGACTTTGATGCCCATCCGCTCCTGGTGCGAGCCGTGGTGATCACGCCGCGCAATCAGGCGAAGGCCAATGACATCCTGCAATCCGAGCTGGAGCAGCGCCTGGGAAGACCGGTCCGCCTGCGGCTGGATCGGGTCTTGCTGGAACCTGGCGCGGGCGCCGTCGATGCCCAGCGCGAAGAATTGCGCCAGGCCAGCGAGGCGGCGGCTCTGGAAACCACACGCGTCAATATGGTCATCCAGTCGCTCGCCCTGTCCGCGGGCGTCTCGACCGATCAGGTCACCGTGGATCGCGATCACCACCGGGCCAGCGTAGCGGCGGCTCCGCTCCCTGGTGCGACGCTTGCGACCTATCGAGCGCTGGAGGCGCGTGCTTCGGCGCAGGTCGAAGGTTGGGAGCTGGCGATCATCCCGCCGCAGGCTGACCTGCCGATCATAAGCTTTGCGGATAATAGCGACACGCTCGACAGCGTGGCCCGACAGGCGGTGCTGACGTCGGCATGGGCCGCGCGGCGGTGGAATATGCAGGCGCTCTCCGTTCCGGCGCTGCCTGAAACGGATACCGACAAACCCAATCTTTCGGAACGGCGCGCGCTGGCAATCGGTGGGTTACTGCGGGAAAATGGCGTCAAGGCCGTATCTCGCGCGCCCGCAGGACAGGCATTCCGTCTGCTCCCCTCGCGGACAGAGGACCTTCCTTGACACCCAGGCGGGTCTTCGCCCCGCCGTCACGGTGACAGTCAGTGCGGTGCCGCTCCCATTTCCACGCCCATCTGGGCGACGCGGTGCTCGGACGAGCGTCTTCGCAGGACGCGATCAAGATCGCAAAGGATGTCGCGCTGGTGTTTTCTCCGCGATGCCTGTCGAAGCCGCGACCGGACTAATCTTGCCGCGTTGACGGGACATGGTGCCCGATGCAGAAGGCTGCGAAGAAGTTGCAATTTGTGCAATGCAAAATTTTGCTTGCGACTCAGGCGAATCAGTGACAGCTTCATAACGGTCGAGGCAGGGGCGCTTCGGCATTCAGGCTGAGCCCACCGATGACGGCTGGGATTCTGCCCGGTTTCTGAAAAACCGACATGGCAATGATGCCGCCTGGACAGGGTCAGATGACCTTCGTTCCGGCGGCTTTTTTATTGGTTTTTCACCGGCGGCATAGGTGCTGCGGGGCGGCTTTCGACATCGATTTTCGTGCGCTGGATCTTTTCCGGCGATGACCAGTCGCGTGCCGCCTCCAGCGATCACGATCAACAAGGAAAGGACATTGGGGAATGGCAGAGGGGGATAATCAGGATGGCGTCAGTCGCCGTGGGCTGCTGAAGACCAGCGGAACGGCGGCGGTGCTTGCTGCTGTGCAGCAGGCCTTTCCATCAGGGGCTTTCGCCGCAGGTGCGGGACCGGAAGTCACCGGCGCCAAGCTGGGCTTCATCGCGCTGACCGATGCTGCGCCGCTGATCATCGCCAAGGAGCTGGGCTTCTTCGCCAAATATGGCATGCCTGACGTGCAGGTGGCGAAGCAGGCGAGTTGGGGCGCGACGCGTGACAATCTGGTTCTGGGTTCCGCCGCCGGCGGCATCGACGGGGCGCATATCCTGACGCCCATGCCCTATCTGTTGACGCTGGGCGCAATCGGCAAGGCGACGCCGATGAGCATCCTCGCCCGCCTCAACGTCAACGGCCAGGCGATTTCCGTTTCCAAGGAATATCTGGGCGCCAAGGCGGACCAGAACGCCGGCAAGATGAAGGGCGTGATCGCGCAGCGCAAGGCGGCGGGAAAGAAGATCACCATGGCCATGACCTTCCCAGGCGGCACTCATGACCTGTGGCTGCGCTATTGGCTGGCGGCCGGAGGGATCGATCCTGACAAGGATGTCGAGCTGATCACCGTGCCGCCGCCGCAGATGGTCGCTAACATGAAGGCGGACACGATGGACGCCTTCTGCGTGGGTGAGCCGTGGAACGACCAGCTCGTCGCGCAGCAACTGGGCTACACGGCGGTTTCGACCGGGCAGATGTGGATGAACCACCCGGAAAAGAGCTTCGCCATGCGGTCCGACTGGGTCGCGAAATATCCCAGGGCCGCCGTCGCGATCACGGCGGCGATCATCGAGGCGCAACGTTGGGCGGACAATCCCGGCAACATCACGCGCCTTGCCGGAACGATTGCCGGGCGCGATTATCTGAAGTGCCCGATCACCGACATTGCCGACCGCCTGCAGGGCAATTTCAACATGGGGGATGGACGCAAATTCCCGAACGCGGCCTTCAAGATGAAGTTCTTCGCGGGCTATGCCTCCTTCCCGTACAAGAGCCACGATCTGTGGTTCCTCACCGAAAACCAGCGCTGGGGGAAGTTGCCCGTGTCCCTCGACACCAAGGGGGTGATCGGAAAGGTCAACCGATCCGACATCTGGCGGAAGGCAGCGGCCATGCTGGGCGGCAAGGGCCCGGCCAGCGACAGCCGGGGCGTCGAGAAGTTCTTCGACGGCAAGACCTTCGACCCCGCCAACCCCAAGGCCTACCTCGCCAGCCTGGCGATCAAGCGCGCCTGATGAAGGAGATCAGCATGGCATCGCCATCGCCCGGCAAGACCAATGGACCGTCGGCTTCGACCGGCGGGTCCGCCACCGAATTGGGGGTCATCCTGCCCTATCCCGAGGAAGCCATTGCGCGCCGGAGCTTCGAACCCGTTGCGGCGCCGGTTCATCCATTGATCCGCAGCCTCAGGTCAGTCGCCGCAAACGTCACGCCGACGCTGCTGATGGTCGGCGCGCTGCTGGCCTTCTGGCAATTGCTCTGCGGATCGCTGGATGCGACTTTTCCCAGTCCGCTCAAGGTCTGGCAGGAGAGCCATGACGTCATCGTTCACCCGTTCAAGGGCGTGGAGATCGGCCTTACCCATCTCAGCATCCAGGACGGCGGCGATGTCGGCATTGCCGGCCATGTGCTGACCAGCCTCGGCCGCGTGCTGATCGGCTACAGCATCGCGGCGGTGATCGGCGTAGCGCTGGGCATATTGATCGGACAGAGCGTGTTTGCCTTCCGAGCGCTCGACCCGCTGTTCCAGGTGCTGCGCACCGTGCCGCCGCTGGCCTGGCTGCCGATCAGCCTTGCCATTTTCCAGCAGGCGCAGCCGTCCGCGATCTTCCTGATCTTCATCACCGCGATCTGGCCGATCATCCTGAACACGGCGGTGGGGGTGCAGACCATTCCGGCGGCCTATCGCAACGTGGCCAAGGTACTGGCGCTCAATCCGGTCGAATATTTCGCCCGCATCATGCTGCCCGCCACCGTGCCGCACATGTTCACCGGCCTGCGGATCGGCGTCGGCATGAGCTGGCTCGCCATCGTTGCTGCGGAAATGGTGCAGGGCGGCACTGGCGTGGGCTTCTTCATCTGGGACAGCTACAACAGCTCGCTCCTCACCGACACCATCGTCGCGCTGATCTGGATCGGCATGGTGGGCTTCGCGCTCGACCGGATGGTCGCGCTTGCGGGCCGCATCATCGGCCGCGCCGGCTGAAAAGGGGGATTGGCATGAAACAGCGCAGTTATCTCGCACTAGAGGGCATCAGCGTCGAATTTCCGACCAGGGCGGGGCGCTTCTGCGCGCTCGACGGGATCGACCTGGAGGTGGACAAGGGACAGTTCGTCGCCCTGATCGGCCATTCGGGCTGCGGCAAGTCGACCTTGCTCAACGCCGTGGCGGGGCTGGTCAAACCAACGCGAGGCGCGATCTTCCTCGACGGCGAACTGGTCGATGTGCCCGGGCCGGATCGCGCGGTGGTCTTCCAGGACCACAGCCTGCTGCCGTGGCTCACGGTCGAGGAGAATGTGCGCCTGGCGGTCGACAAGACGGCGGGCGGCAAGAGCAAGGCCGAGCGCAAGGATTGGGTGATCCATAATCTGGAACTGGTCCAGATGGCCCACGCGGCGGGCAAGCGCCCCGGCGAACTGTCCGGCGGCATGAAGCAGCGCGTCGGCATCGCCCGCGCCATCGCAATGAACCCGCGCGTGCTGCTGATGGACGAACCGTTCGGCGCGCTGGACGCGCTGACGCGGGCAGCGTTGCAGGATGTGGTGATGAATTTGCAGGCGCGGCTGAACAATACCGTGTTGATGATCACCCATGATGTCGATGAGGCGGTCTTGCTGGCGGACAGGGTCGTCATGATGACCAACGGCCCGGCCGCCCGCATCGGTGAGGATCTCACGGTGTCGCTGGCGCGTCCCCGGAACCGGCTGGAGGCCATAGATACCGTCGAATATGCCGAAGCGCGTTCGGCAGTAATCCACTTCCTGCATGAGCGCTATCGCAATCCGGCGACGCTCGCGGCCTGAAATCAAAGGAACAATCGGGTTTGGAGAGGCTGCCCTGAAATGGCCCAGAATAGCCATCGGGAGCAAATGAAGGGGGATTTATGAAGAAGGTTTATTTCCTGTTGTCGGCGTCGGCACCGATAATCGGTCTGTCCGCGGCCGCAGCGCAGGCGCAGGAGGTCGTGTTCAAACCGATCGTGGAAGCGCGCCTGCGCTATGAGACGGTCGATCAGGCCGGCCCGGCGCCGCTCAGCAGCAGCCGGGACGCCAATGCCGTGACAATGCGACTGCGTGCGGGGGGCGAGATTTCGAAGGGCCCCTGGGCGCTGCTGGTCGAAGGGGAAGGCACGCTGGCGATCGATGAGGATTATAACAGCGGCGTCAACGGCAAGACGCTCTACCCCATCGTCCCCGATCCGGAAAATGTCGAGGCCAACCGGGTGCAGATCCAGTATCGCACCAAGCCGCTGATCGTGACCGTGGGGCGCCAGCGGATCAACCTGGACGACCAGCGTTTCGTCGGCTCCGTCGCATGGCGGCAGAATGAGCAGACATTCGATGCCGTGCGCGTCGAATATATGGGCGTGAAAAACCTGAAGATCGACCTGAGCTACGCCATTTCGGCGCGCACCATCTGGGGCATTGACGGGGGCAAGTTCGGCTCCGTCAACCGGCCGACGCAGATCGACGGCGACGATATTTTCGCGAACATCTCCTACAAGACCAAGCTGGGGACGCTGACCGGCTTTGCCTATCTGGTGGACGAGGATGAGGCCGTGGCCGCGCTGAGGCGCAACAGCAGCCAGACATATGGCGTCCGCTTCATGGGCGCGCAGCCGCTGACGAAGAAGGTGAAGCTCAGCTACCTCGCCAGCTATGCACGGCAGAGCAACTATGCGACCAATCCGGTCGACTATTCGGCGGACTATGCCACGGCGGAACTGGGGTTGGATGTTGCGGCGTTCAAACTGACGGCCGGCTATGAACTGTTGGGATCGGATGCGGGCGCGACCGGTATCGCGGGCGGCTTTGCCTTTCAGACGCCCTTCGCGACGCTGCACAAGTTCAACGGCTGGGCCGACAAGTTCCTGGCGACACCAGGCACCGGCCTTCAGGATTATTATGCCGGCATCGCCTATACCGTGCCGAAGGTCGGCAAGGCCGGGCCGCTCGTCGCCTCCTTCATCTACCATCATTTCAGCAGCGACCGGCTGTCGATCCATTATGGCGACGAATATAATGCGCAGATAACGCTGAAGCTGAACAAGCATTTGAGCGCGCTCGTCAAATATGCCGAATATGATCGCAAGGGGATCGCCAGCTATGCCGGCGATGCCGACACCAGGAAGTTCTGGGCGCAGATCGACTACGCGCTCTGAAATCGCCTGTCCGGCGTGAATGCCGGTATCATGAGCCATCGCTGCCGACCCAGGGTTGGCAGCGATGGTTTTTGCTTCGCAGGCGGCTGTTCCGGGCGGTCGGCTGTTCCGGCACCGGACGCAAGGATAAGCCGGCGCGCTGCCAGAACGGCGTGCCTTTAGGAACGGGAACTTCGGAGCTTCCCCTGTCGTTCAGCATGCAAAGCCAGACGACGGAGGACCGACTATATGGGCAAGGGCATTCTGCTGTGGCTGCTGGGCGTGCCCATTCCCGTCATCATCGTCCTGTGGCTTCTGTTCCATTGAACTGAACAACCGGCATGACCGGCATCCACAATATATTCGGGTAATGGTCGGGGAGACAGGATTCGAACCTGCGACATCCTGCTCCCAAAGCAGGCGCGCTACCAGACTGCGCTACTCCCCGGCGCCCGCGGGCCTTAGCGGTGAAGCAGGCCGCCCGTCAATCGCGCTTTTGCCTTCATTTCCGTTGGCATAGAAAAAGGGCGGATCGCCAAGACGATCCGCCCTTTCGAAAATCTCGCGGAAGCGAAGATTATTTGGCGTTGGCGGCGTTGCCAGCGACGTTCGCAGCGTTGGCGGCGTTGTCAGCGGCATTCGCGGCGTTGTCAGCAGCGTTGGTGGCGTTTTCGACAACGTTCTCAACAACAGCGTTCGAAGCGTTCGCGGTCTCGTTGGCCGGCTTCTCACCGCAAGCGGCGAGGGCCATCAGGCCGGCCGAAGCGAAAACAACAGCGATCTTCTTCATTGTGTACGGCTCCCATAGCATTTTGCCGCGTCGTCACGCCAAAAAACGTGACCTACGCGAGCGACCCGCATTAACGTGTGCGCTGCACAAATCAATGCTTTTCTGCGTCGGTGAAGCGACAGAATCACGCGACAGGGTGTTGTCTACAATAAAAGTTCAGTTACTTCCTAGCGATTCCGGCGCATTTGCGATTTCGAAAAGTGCAACTGCCCATGCCGCGACATTCTGCCGAAGCTGCGCCGGGTCGATCTTGTCCAACGTGTCGTCCGGTGTGTGATGGATGTCGAAATAGCGGGTGCCGTCCTGCTGGAGGTCGATCACGGGAACGCCCGCCTTCACCAGCGGTTCGATGTCGGAGCCGCCGCCAGCGGGCAACCGGCTGGCGCCGATGCCGAGCGGAGCCAGTCCGGCGATGACACGGCGGGCAAGCGCGTCCTGACCCTGCGGCAGCTTGAAATCCACGCGCCACACGCGGTCCGCGCCGAAATCCGATTCCATCGCCATGGCATGCGCTTCCTTGCCATGCGCGTCGAAATAGGCGCGCCCGCCATTTCCGCCCACTTCCTCTGCGCCGGCCATCAGTACGCGGATGGTGCGGCGGAGCGGTCCTGTCTTGCTCGCCTGGAGCGCGGCCGCCGCGACGATGCCGCAGCCCGCGCCATCGTCGATTGCCCCCGTTCCCTGGTCCCAGCTGTCGAGATGACATGCGGCGACGACGATGCCGGCCTTTGGATCGCTGCCGGGAATTTCAGCGAGGACATTGCCCGAGGGCTGGTCCTTGAGCATCTTCGAGGTGAGCGTGAGATGAAGCCGCACGGCCTGTCCCCGCGAGACGATCCGGACGAGTTGGTCCGCATCCGGCACGCTGAGCGCGGCGGCGGGGATGGGCTTTACGCCGTCCGCCCACATCTGGACGCCGCTATGCGGCTGGCGGTGATTGTCGGTGCCGATCGATCGGATCAGGATGGCGATGGCGCCCTTTTTGGAGGCGACGCTGGGCCCCTGCCGACGGGTTGCGCCGAAATAGCCATAGGAACTGCCGTCCTGCGTCGCATGCATCGCATGACTGACAAAGGCGATCTTGCCTTTGAGGCTGCCGTCAGGAACCGCCTCCAGATCGGCGAGCGTCGGGAAATAGGCGATGTCGCCCTCAATCCCCTTGTCCGGGGTCGACGCGCTGTTGCCCAGGGCGGCGAGGACCAGGGCTTGGGGGAAGGGCGCGATCACCCGGGCTTCGTCATGTCCACGCAGCCATACCGGCATGGTGTAGGGCTCTGCGCGGACGTTCGAGAAGCCCAGGCTTTTAAGCTTCGCCACGGCCCAATCGCGCGCCCGCGCCTCCTGGGGCGTACCGGCGGGGCGGGGGCCGACCTCCGTGGTCAGGCCTTCGGTGAAGTCCATTGCGATCTCGTCCGCCAGGGCAGCGGTTCGAATCGCATCGGCACCGGAGGCGGCAAGGAGCGGGGAGGGTGTAAGGATGCCGCCCAGGATAAGGGCGGCCAGCGTGCCCGATCGGATTTTATGCATGGATCAGGCTTAGCGGGGCATCCCCCATTTGCCAACGCGTTCTGCCTCCGCTAACTCCGCCGCAAATTTTCACATAATTCCTTCGGAGCTGCTTCAAGCCATGTCTGCCTCCTCCCAATACGCCTTCGTCATGAAGAGCATGACCAAGAGCTTTCCCGGCGCCGCCAAGCCGGTGCTCAACCAGATCAACCTGCAATTCTATCGCGGGGCGAAGATCGGCATCGTCGGCCCCAACGGCGCGGGCAAGTCGACGCTGATGAAGATCATGGCCGGCATCGACACTGATTTCAGCGGCGAGGCTTGGCCTGGCGAGAATATCACTGTCGGTTACCTGCCGCAGGAGCCGCAGCTCGACCCCAGCAAGACGGTGCTGGAAAACGTCAAGGACGGCGCGCGGGAAGTCGCCGACAAGCTGGACCGTTTCAACGAGATCAGCATGATCATGGCCGATCCGCCGGAGGACGTCGATTTCGACGCGCTGATGGAGGAAATGGGCACGTTGCAGGAACAGATCGACGCGGTCGACGGCTGGACGCTCGACAACCAGTTGGAGATCGCGATGGAAGCGCTGCGCTGCCCGCCTTCGGACTGGCCGGTCGACAGCCTGTCGGGCGGTGAAAAGCGCCGCATCGCGCTGACCCGCCTGCTGATCCAGAAGCCGGACATCCTGCTGCTCGACGAACCGACCAACCACCTTGATGCCGAGAGCGTCGAATGGCTGGAAAATCACCTGAAGGAATATGCCGGCGCGGTGCTGATGATCACCCACGACCGCTACTTCCTGGACAATGTGGTCGGCTGGATCCTGGAGCTCGATCGCGGCAAATATTTCCCCTACGAAGGCAACTACTCCACCTATCTGGAGAAGAAGTCCAAGCGTCTGGAACAGGAAGACCGGGAAGCGACAGGTCGCCAGAAGGCGATCAACGACGAACTGGAATGGATCAGGGCCGGCACCAAGGGGCGCCAGACCAAGTCCAAGGCGCGTATCAAGAAGTTCGAGGAACTGGTCGCCAGCCAGGAGAACCGTACCCCCGGCAAGGCCCAGATCGTCATCCAGGTGCCGGAGCGCCTGGGCGGCAAGGTGATCGAGGCGAAGAACATCAGCAAGGCTTATGGCGACAAGCTGCTGTTCGAAAACCTCTCCTTCATGCTGCCGCCGGGCGGCATTGTCGGCGTGATCGGGCCGAACGGCGCGGGCAAGTCGACCCTGTTCAAGCTGATCACCGGACAGGAACAGCCCGATTCGGGCGAAATCGACATCGGTTCGACCGTGCGCCTGGGCTATGTCGACCAGAGCCGCGATCACCTCGATGCGTCGAAAAATGTCTGGGAGGAAGTGTCGGACGGGCTCGATTATGTGAAGGTGAACGGCCACGACATGTCGACGCGCGCCTATGTCGGCGCCTTCAACTTCAAGGGGCAGGACCAGCAAAAGAATGTCGGCAAGCTGTCCGGCGGTGAGCGCAATCGCGTGCACATCGCCAAGATGCTGAAAAAGGGCGGCAACGTGCTGCTGCTCGACGAACCGACCAACGACCTTGACGTGGAAACGCTGGCGGCGCTGGAGGAAGCCATCGAGAATTTCGCGGGATGCGCCGTGGTGATCAGCCACGATCGCTTCTTCCTGGACCGCCTGGCGACTCATATCCTGGCCTTCGAAGGCGACAGCCATGTTGAATGGTTCGAGGGCAATTTCGAAATGTATGAAGAGGACAAGCGCCGCCGTCTGGGCGATGCGGCGGACCGTCCCACGCGCCTCGCATATAAGAAGCTGACGCGCTGATTTTCGCCATGCGGTGCGGAGATGATCAAGGGATTGCAATCATTGCAATGACGGGCTTCATTTTCGCACTTGCAAAATAATGTGCTGCACTGCACATAGGAAAGGCCTTTCAGGCATCCTCTCCTAAAACTTTCCGGCCGGTCCTTTTTGGATCGGCCTTTTTTTGTGCCCGGTGACGTGCTTGAGAGGCGTTGGGCGGGGTGTTCCGGGCTGGGCGAGGGCGCTTCCGTCGGGCTCGTAGGCACGGCGCGGCGCAAAGCGCGATTCTTTCCATCTCGGTGCTTCACGCTGCATCGGACTTGGGTTAGTCCCCTCAGAACAATGGACAGGGCAGATATCAGGCAATGAGGGTGAAGCAGGTCTAATGGCGTTGACCCCTCTTTCCGGCGTGATCCTGGGCGTCGTGCTGGCCTTGTGGCTGGGTGCTGCGGTCTGGGCTCTGTCCAGTGGTCAGCGTCGGCGCCGCGAAGGCATGCAGGCGCAGGGAAAGCTCGACAGGCTGTCTGTCCTGCTCGCTTCGGCGCCGGCCGCGCCCATCGTCATCCACCCGGATGGGCGGCTGGAGGCGGCCGACCGGCTCGCCAAATGGCTGGGCAAGGATAGGGTGCCCACTTTCGTTTCCGAATTCACCGCGCCGGACGGCGGTCTGGAACCCGGTGATGCGGCCGCCCTGGCGCAGGAGATCGCTGCGGCCCAGCGTGCCGGGCGCAGCTTTGCACTGCCGGTGAAGGGCGCCGATTCGTCGCGCCTGCTGCTGGTCCGCGGTGCGCCTGCCGGGCCGGTGCTGGCCGAAAGCGGCGGCGTCGTCCTGTGGATCTTCGACGCGACCGACAGCCAGGCGGAGATCCAGGCGCTGAAGGGCAAGGTGGAGCAGCTTCGCGAGGCGCTGGAGGCGCTGGCGGGGCTGGTCGAGGCGGCGCCCTTTCCCATGTGGCATCGCGCCGCCGACATGCGGCTCAGCCTGGTCAACACGGCCTATGTCCGGGCAGTGGACGGTGAAAGCGCGCGGGAGGTCATCGCCAACGGCACTGAACTGGTGGAGACGGTGGGCGGCGTCACGCCGCAGGCTGCCGCAGCGCAGACCCTGGCCGACGGCGCGCCGGTCGAACGTCTGGTCCCCGCGACTATCGACGGCGAAAGGCGGACGATGCGGGTGGTCGACGTTCCGCTCGGCGCGGCGGGCGTCGCGGGCTTTGCCATGGACCAGAATGAGCTGGAGCAGGCCCGCGTCGAACATCGGCGGCTGGAGGCGGCGCAGCGCGACCTGCTGGACCGGCTGTCCGCAGGGGTGGCGCGCTTCGGGTCCGATCGTGCGCTGCGCTTCTGGAACCAGCCCTTCATGAGTCTGTTCGGACTGGATCAGGAACGGCTGGCCGACAATCCGCCGTTCGAGCGGGTACTGGACCAGATGCGGGAAGCACGGCGGCTGCCCGAGAACAGGGATTTTCCGGCCTGGCGCGCGGAACGGCGCGACTGGTTCCTCTCCCCCGATCCGCGAGAGGAAAACTGGCTGCTGGCGGACGGCACCCATTTGCGCGTCTATGGGCAGCCTTTGCCCGATGGCGGTCTGCTGCTGATATTCGAGGATCGGACAGAGCAGGTTCAGTTGTCGAGCGCCCGCGACACTCTGCTGCGCGTCCGTACAGCGACTTTCGACAATCTGTTCGAATCGATCGGGGTCTTTTCCTCGGACGGACGACTGCACCTTTGGAACAGTCGTTTCCGGTCGATCTGGGAGGTGCCGGAGGATTTGCTGGCCAAACATCCTCGGATCGACGAACTGATGCGCGCCGTCCAGTCGCGCCTAGCCAAGCCGCAGCAGGCGAACCTTGTCCGCGAACTGGTGCGCGCCGCCACGGTGGAGCGCAAGCAGCGCGTCGGCCATGTCGGTTTTGCGGATGGGCGCATCTTCGAATTCGCGGCGATCCCGCTGCCCGACGGCAATGCGCTGTTCACCATGCTCGACGTCACCGACAGCCGCCGGGTGGAACAGGTGCTCCGCGACCGCAATGACGCGCTGGAGCAGGCGGACAAGGTGAAGACAGCCTTCGTCACCAATATGAGCTATGAATTGCGCACGCCGCTCACCACCATCGCTGGTTTCGCGGAGATGATGAGTGCGGGCTATGCGGGCGAACTGAGCGATTCCGCCAAGGACTATGTCGATGGCATCCTGCAAAGCACCAGTCGCCTCTCCATGCTGATCGACAATGTGCTTGACCTGACGCAGGGCGAGGCGGGGATGCTGCCCATCGAAAAGGCGACGGTGGATCTTGCGGCGGAAGCGCGCGACGCTGTCGCGCGGATCAAGGGCGATGCGACGGCCAAGGGGATCGACCTTGCCACGTCGCTCCAGTCCAGCCTGGGCACCGTGCAGGGCGACAAGCGAAGGATCGGCCAGGTGCTGGATCATCTTCTGGAAAATGCAGTGCGTTATTGCGCCCGGGGGGGGCGCGTGCTGCTGCACGGCGATGGCGGCAATGACAAGGCGCGCCTTGTCGTATCCGACAATGGTCCGGGCATCAGCATCAAGCGGCAGGCAACGATCTTCGACGCGTCTTCCCGGACCGAACAGGCGCGCAACGGCGGCAAGGCGGGGATCGGCCTTCCGCTCGCCAAACAATTGGCAGAGGCCCATGGCGGCACGTTGCAACTGGTGTCGGAGCCGGGGCAGGGAACGATGGTCGTGATCGAGCTGCCCCGTGGCTGAAGCCGGTATCCTGCTGGCCACGGAGGCCGACATGCTGGCGTTCGGGCATCGGCTGGCAGCGCTGGTCCGCATTGGGGATGTCATTGCGCTGGAAGGCGGATTGGGCGCGGGCAAGACAACGCTCGCCCGCGGGATTTTGGAAGGACTGGGGTTGGAAGAGGAAGCGCCGAGCCCCAGCTTCGCCATTGTCCAGCCCTATGATATTCCCGATGTGAGGCTGCCTGTCGCCCATGTCGATCTCTACCGGCTGGACGGGCCGGAGGAGGCGCAGGAACTGGCGCTTGACGACTATCTGATGGACAGCCTGCTGATCGTCGAATGGCCGGAACGGATGGGCATCGGGGCCTGGCCCGGCGCGCTGCGTTTCCACATCGGCACGGAACCCGACGGCGCTCGGCGCTTGACAGCGGACGTGCCGGACGCTTGGACGGAGCGATGGTCACAGATATGATCCCGCCCGTTGCCGCTCCCGCCTTCCTCGCGCAGGTGGGGTGGGGTCAGGCCGCCGTCGTTCCCCTCGCCGGCGATGCCTCCTTCCGGCGGTATTTTCGGGTGATCGACGGCGCGCGCCGCGCCGTGCTGATGGATGCGCCGCCGCCGCATGAGGATCCGCGCCCCTTCATCGCGATAGCCGAACATCTGACGGAAAATGGCTTCGCAGCGCCCCGGATACTGGCGCGCGACCTGGAGGAAGGTCTGGTCCTGATCGAGGATTTCGGCGATCTGCGCGTGAAGGAACATGTCGAGGATCAGCCGGAGGCGGAACGGGATGTGTATCGCCGGGCCGTGGACCTGCTCGCCGCGCTTCATCGACTGCCTGCCGCTGACGTGCCGCCCTATGACCGTGCCGTCTATCAACGGGAGGCCGGGTTGCTCACCCAATATTATTGTCCCGCCGTCGGCCTGCCGGTGGATGAGGAGGGCTATGTCCGGGCATGGGACATGGTCCTTCCGATCGTCGAGCAATCGTCCAGCCCGGTGGTCACGGTGCTGCGTGATTACCATGCCGAAAATATCATGCTGATCGACGGGACGGCATCGCACGGGTTGGGCCTGCTCGACTTTCAGGATGCCCTTGCGGGGCACCCGGCCTATGATCTCGTCTCGCTGCTGCAGGATGCGCGGCGCGACGTGCCGCCCACGCTGGAGGCGGCGATGCTGGACCATTATTGCGCCATCGCCAATCCGCCGGCTGACTTTGACACCGCCTATGCCGTGCTGGGCGCGCAGCGCAACGCGAAGATCATCGGCATATTCACCCGGCTGTGGAAGCGCGATGGGAAGCCGCGTTACCTGTCCTATCTGCCGCGCATGTGGGACTTGCTGGAACGCGACCTTGCCCATCCGGCGCTGGCGCCCGTGGCGGAATGGTTCGCCGCGAACGTCCCCCCGGACAAGCGCCACCATGCGCTAGAGGACCATGTCCCGGCATGATCGACACCGCGATGCTGATGGCGGCCGGACTGGGCAAGCGCATGCGGCCGTTGACGGCGACCCGCCCCAAGCCGCTGGTCAGGGTGGCCGGCAAGCCGCTGATGGACCATGCACTGGACCGGCTGGCGGCTGGCGGCATCCGGAAGCTCGTGGTCAATGTCCATTATCTGGCCGATACGGTCGAAGCGCATCTGGCGGCGCATAATGAAGGCATGCAGATCGCCATTTCGGACGAACGCGGGAAGCTGCTGGAGACGGGCGGCGGGCTGATCCACGCGAAGGCGCAGTTGGGCGACGCGCCATTTTTCTGTGCCAACAGCGACAATCTGTGGATTGATGGGCCGCAGGAAACGCTGGGCATGATGCGCAGGATCTGGAACCCGGATCGAATGGACGCGCTGCTGCTGCTGGTGCCGCTCGCCCGCGCCCATTGCCATCGGGGACCGGGCGATTTTCACATGGACGCGAATGGGCGACTGACGCGGCGCAAGACTGCCCATGTCGCGCCCTTTGTCTTCACCGGCGTCCAGATCATGTCTCCCACGCTGCTGGTCGATCCGCCGTCCGATGTCTTTTCCACCAATGTCTTCTGGAACCGCGCGATAGAGTCGGGCCGCCTCTACGGTGTCTCGCACCAGGGGCTCTGGTTCGACGTCGGCACGCCGCAGGCCATTCCCATCGTGGAGTCGATGCTGGCCCATGGGTGAACGCACCCGCCCCGCATTGTTCAATATCCCCGCGCATCGCGCCTTTTCCGACGCGTTGGTCACGGGCATCCTGGCCCGGCACGGCAATGATCTGGTGCGGTTGGCGCAGGGGATGATCCTGCTGCCCAACAATCGCGCCATCCGGTCGGTGAGCGATGCCTTTGTCCGTAAATCGGGGGGCGGGCTGTTGTTGCCGCGTCTCGTCGCGCTGGGCGATCCCGATCTGGGCGAGCAGGTGGGTGGCGCGCTCGATCCGTTGGGGGAGGATGACCCGATCCCTCCCGCCATAGCGCCGATGCGCCGCCAGATGATCCTGGCGCGCATGGTGCAGCAGGCATCGGCACACCCGATCGATGCGGGGCAGGCATTGAAGCTGGCCCAGGCGCTTGGCGCGGTCCTCGACCAGATGCAGGTGGAGCGCGTCCCCGTGCGCGCGCTGGCAGAGCTTGGCCTGTCGGACGACCTGTCGCAGCATTGGCAGACATCGCTCAGGCTGTTCGGCATATTGCTGGCGCAATGGCCGCAGGAACTGGCGCGATTGGGGTGCATCGACCTCGCGGATCGACGCAATCGCCTGCTGGACCGCATGACGGCGCGCTGGGCCAAGGCGCCGCCCGATGGCTTCGTCATTGCGGCGGGAATGTCCACCACGGCGCCTGCAGTGGCCATGCTGCTCCGGCGGATTGCCATGCTGCCCAAGGGGGCGGTTGTCTTTGCCGGGCTGGATCAGGAGATGGACGCCGACGCCTGGAACGCCATTGGTCCATCGGATGCCGATACCCCGACCGGCAGCGCAACCGGTATCGGGCCCGGTGGGCTTGAGAGCCATCCGCAATATGCGCTGAAACGCCTGCTCGACCGGATGAGCGCCACGCGCGATGACGTGGCGCTCTGGCGCTGGGGCAGCGAGCATGACGCCCGCGCTGTCCGGGGACGCAACATCTCAAACGCCATGCTGCCGCCCCGGCTGACCAGCCGCTGGCGAGACCTCAGGACCGCTGACCGTCTGCTCGCCGGCGTCGAGACGCTGGAGGTCGCGACGCCGGGCGAAGAGGCGCAGGCCATCGCCATTGCCTTGCGCGAGGCGGTCGAGACGCCGGGACGCACGGCGGCGCTGGTGACGCCCGACCGGCAATTGGCGACCCGCGTGTCCGCCCATTTGCGCCGCTGGGGCATAGAGGCGGACGATTCCGCCGGGCAGCCGCTCTCGCGCCTGCCGCCCGGAACACTGCTGATCGCGATGGCGGAGGCGCTGGCGGAGCGCTTTGCTCCTGTTGCGCTGCTGACCCTGCTCAAACATCCGCTCGTCATGCGGGGGGAGGGGCGGCTTGCCTGGCTGGAGGGCGTGCGCGGGCTTGACCTGTTGCTGCGCGGGCCAAGGCCGCAGGCGGGCATTCATGGGCTCGACCTGTTGCTGGCCGAACGGGAGGGCGAGGACCGGCAGCGGGCCTTGCGCGACCGTACGCGGCTATGGTGGGCAGAAGCCCGAGAGCTGCTCGAACCGCTGGAGCAGGCCTTCATGGCCGCGCCGGACCTTGCGGGCCAATTGGCGGCAATTCGCGAGCATGCCGGTCGTCTCTCCCATGATACGGTCTGGGCCGGGCATCAGGGTCACGCCGCCGCCGATCTCTTTGCGGAAATGGAGGAGGCGGCGAGCGAAGGGCCGCGTCAGGCCGACATACGGGGGCTGCCTGCCCTGTTCGACCATCTTCTGGGCGGCCTGTCGGTTCGCCCGCCGCAGGGTGGCCATCCCCGGATCAGCATCCTCGGTCTCATCGAAGCGCGGCTGGTGCAGACCGACCTCATGATATTGGCCGGTCTCAACGAGGGTACCTGGCCGGGCCTGCCCGCGCCCGATCCATGGCTCGCGCCGCGCATCCGTCGGGAAATAGGACTGCCGGGCCTCGAAAACCGCATCGGCCTAGCCGCCCATGACTTCGCCAGCGCCCTGGGCGCGCCGCAGGTGCTGATCACGCGCGCCCGTCGCGGGGCGGGCGGTCCGGCGGTCGCCTCCCGCTTCTGGCTGCGGCTGAAGGCCATGGCCGGGCCGCAATGGAAGAATACCGGCCGCTATGCCGCATTGGCGCAGGCGATCGACCGGGCAGAGGAACACAGGCCCGCCGCGCGCCCCGCGCCTGTGCCGCCTTTGTCCGTGCGACCGAAGGTCATTCCCGTCACCGATGTCGATCGGTTGAAGGCTGATCCCTACGCCTTCTATGCCAAGCGCATCCTGCGCCTGGCGCGGCTCGACCCGGTGGATGCCGATGCCGGCCCCGCCTGGCGCGGGACAGCCGTCCATGAGATCCTTCAGCGATGGGCGGAGGAGGGCAACGGCAAGCTGTCCGATCTGGAGGCGCGGGCCCGGGCGATGTTCGACCGGCCCGATGTCCATCCCTTGCTCAGGGCTCTCTGGCAACCGCGCCTTATCGAAGCCATAAGATGGATCGCCGCTGAAGTCGCGAGCGACCTTGCCGCCGGGCGCAGGATCCTCTCGGTCGAGACCGAAGGCCGGGCGGAGATTGCCGGAGTGACGCTGACCGGCAAGGCCGACCGGATCGACCTGCTGCCGGACGGCAAGCTGGGCATTGTGGATTACAAGACCGGCAAGCCGCCCAGCGCGCGGCAGGTGAAGGCGGGCTATGCGCTGCAACTCGGCCTGCTGGGCCTGATCGCGGAACATGGCGGCTTTCCCGGCACCGACGCCGCGCCTGTCGTCGGGAGTTTCGAATATTGGTCGCTGGCCAGGAAGGGAGAGGCCTTCGGCTATCGGGAAAGCCCGGTCGATCCGCTGGGCAAGCGGGACAAGATCATCACCGCCGACTTCACGTCCGGGGTGCATGCCCAGTTCGAGGGCATCGCCGCCGCCTGGCTCAACGGATCGGCGCCCTTCGACGCCCAGGTAAATCCGGAAGTCGCCAGCTATGGTGATTATGACCAGCTCATGCGGCTGGAGGAATGGTATGGCCGGGACGATGGCTAGAAAGCCTGGGGCACTGCAACCGCTGGCTGGTGCGCAGGCGCAGGCCGCCGCACCTGATGCGCATGTGTGGTTGTCCGCTTCGGCCGGCACGGGCAAGACCCATGTGCTGACCGCCCGCGTTTTCCGTCTGCTGCTCCAGGGCGTGCGGCCGGAAAATATCCTGTGCCTCACCTTCACCAAGGCGGGTGCCGCGGAAATGGCGGATCGCATCCATGATCGCCTCGCCGCCTGGGTGCTCATGGACGAGGCCGACCTTTTTCATGACCTGGAGGCGCTGGGCGAAGAGTCGGGACCGGAAGCCCGCGACCGCGCCCGCCGCCTGTTCGCCGAAGTATTGGAATCGACCGGCGGCGGCCTCCGCATCCAGACGATCCACGGCTTCTGCCAACAATTGCTCACCACCTTCCCGCTGGAGGCCGACCTGCCCCCCGGTTTCCGCCCGCTCGACCAGCGCGAGCAGGCGATGCTGGCGCGCCAGACCCTGGCCGATATGGTGGTGGTGGCGCAGGAGCAGGGCGACGACATCCTGATGGAAGCGTTGCAGGCGCTGAGCCTACGCATGGGGGAGGGCGGCGCGGAAAATTTCCTGCTGCGCTGCGCGGCCCGGCTGGATGCGCTCGAAGCCCTACCGGAATATATCGCGCCATGGCTGCTGCGGGAACTGAACCTGCCTGAAGGAGACATTGAAGCCCACATTGCCGAACGATGCGCGGACGATCTGTTCGACATGCGGACGCTCGGCTGGATCGCTCAGGCCAATGCGGATTGGGGCACGGGACGCGCGCTCGAACGCTGCGACAGGATAGCGCGCTGGCGGGCTCTCGATCCGACGGCGCGCGCCACCGGGCTGGTCGATCTCCACGCGGTCTGGGCGAAGGCCGATGGCGATCTGCTTTCAACCGCCAAGGGTTGGGCGCCGTCAGTGGATGGTTATGGCGATGCGATTGCGCGGATGCATGAATGCTGTTCCGAACTGCTGGGCCTGCGCGTTCGGGCGGCCTATGCCGCGCTGCTCTCCAGGGCGTTGCATGCGGGGCGCGTCTACGCAAGAGCCTATGCCGAAGCCAAGCGCCTTGCCGGCGCCGTCGATTTCGACGACCTGATCGCCAATGCGGCCCGCCTTCTGTCCCAGCCCGGCATCGCCGACTGGATTCGCTACAAGCTGGACCAGCGGATCGATCACATATTGGTGGACGAGGCGCAGGATACCAATATCAGCCAATGGCAGATTGTCGGCGCATTGGCGGCGGAATTTTTCGCGGGCGAAGGCGCGAAGGGCGACAGGGTTCGCACCCTCTTCACGGTGGGTGATTTCAAGCAGGCGATCTTCGGATTTCAAGGCACCAGTCCCGAAGCCTTCCGCGCCGCGCAGATCGTCTTCCAACGCCATGCGGAAGATGCAAGCCAGATGTTCCACGACCTCTCGCTTCAGCACAGCTTCCGCTCGACACCCGCTATATTGGATGTGGTCGACCGCACCATAGCGACCCTGCGGGCCGAGCGCTTCGGCCTGGAGCCGGGCGAGGTCCAGCACATCAGCGCCAACCGCTTTCCCGGCGAAGTACTGCTCTGGAAACCTGTCATCGCCGGGCTGTCCGACGAGGCGGAGGGGGAGGAGGATTGGGCCGCCGACCAGGAACGGGTCCTGGCCCAGAGCATCGCCCGCCAGATCAGGCAGTGGATCGATGACGGGCTGATGCTGGAGAGCCGGGGCCGCCCGGTAACGGCGGGCGACATCATGATCCTGGTCCGCCGCCGCTCCGAACTGGCGCGGTTGATCGTGGCGCGGCTCTATGAAGAGAAGGTGGCGGTTGCAGGCATTGACCGCCTTCGCCTGAACCAGCCGCTTGCCGTGCGTGACCTGCTCGCCGCGTTGCGCTTCGCGGTTCAGCCGGAGGATGACCTGAACCTCGCGGCGCTGCTGGTATCGCCGCTGGTCGGCTGGACGCAGGACGAACTGATGGGCCGCCTTGTCGGCCGCCGCGTCGGACTGTGGCAGCATCTGGCGGGAACGCTGGACGACGTACTGCTGCACCCCTTGCGGCAGTTGCTGGCGCAGGCGGACTTCACCACCCCTTATCGCTATCTGGAGGAGGTCTTGTCCGGCCCGATGGATGGCCGTCGTCGCCTGATCGAAAGACTGGGTTCGGAGGCGGCCGATCCGATAGAGGAATTGCTGAACGCCGCGCTCGCCTTCGAGAATGATGATCACCCCTCGCTTCAGCGCTTCATCGACTGGTTCGACCGGGGAGAGGTGGAGATCGTGCGCGACGCGGCCGCGCAGGGGGATTCGCTCCGCCTGCTCACGGTTCATGGGGCGAAGGGATTGCAGGCGCCCATCGTCATTCTTGCCGACGCCTGCCTTGATCCGGACGCGGGCAACCGGGCCGATTCGCTGGAGTGGAATGGCCTGCCGATCATCGCCCCGCGGAAGGGGGAGCGGCAGGGAGCGATCGGCCAACTGGCCGAGGAAGCCAGTGCCGTCGAGCGCGCCGAACATTGGCGTCTGCTCTACGTTGCCCTCACACGGGCGGAGGAAAAGCTGGTGGTCGCCGGTTCGCTCGGTCCGCGCGCCAAGGGCGAGGTCAAGCCCGAAAGCTGGTACGCCGCCGTCGAAGGCGCGCTGATTTCGCTGGAGGCGGAGTGGGAGGCCGATCCGCTATGGGGCGCGCGCCGCCGCTGGCGTGGCAGGGAAATGCTCCCTCCAAAGGCGGCGGAGCAACGCGTTCCCGAAAGCCGGACAGCGCATGTCGAACCGGACTGGCTTCGCCGCCGCGCGCCTGTGGAGGCCCGGCCGCCACGTCCCCTGGCGCCCTCCGCCGCCATCGAGGATGATGTGCCCTATCCGCCGCCGACCCCGGCCATGCGGGACGCAGCCGAACGAGGGCGCTGGCTGCACCGGCTGTTCGAACGGCTGGCCGACGTGCCGCCGGACAGCCGCCGTGCACGTGCCGGCAACTGGCTGGCGCAGCAGGGCCTTGGCGATCCGGCGCAGCGGCATGACGTCATCGAACAGGCCATGCGGATCATTGAAGATCCGCGATTCGCGCCGCTGTTCCATGCCGATGCGCTGGCTGAGGCCCCGATCGCCGCCGTGGTGGGGGAAGCGGTGATCGCCGGGACCGTGGACAGGCTGCGCATCAGTGACGATGTCGTGCAGCTGGTCGATTTCAAGACCGGCCGCATATCGCCCCTGGGGATCGAAGAGGTGCCATTGGCCCATATCCGGCAGATGGCGGCCTATTCCGCTGCGCTTCAGGTGATATTTCCCGGCCGCAGGATAGAGGCCGGCCTGCTATACACTTCTGCTCCAAGGCTCATCACCCTGCCGCCTGAGCTGCTGGAACGGCACAAGCCGGGCTTTCCGCCCACGCAGGAGAATTTGCCGCTTCCGCCCGTTGAGACGGATGCGTCATCATCCTAAATATTCCGCAATCGAAGGAGATATCTAAATGGCTACCAAGGCAGTCACCGACCTCAGCTTCCAGCAGGACGTCATCAATTCGGACAAGCCCGTGCTTGTCGATTTCTGGGCGGAATGGTGCGGCCCGTGCAAGATGATCGGCCCGGCGCTGGAAGAAATTTCGGACGAACTGTCTGACAAGGTCACCATCGCGAAGATCAATATCGACGAAAACCCCGATGCACCCGGCCGCTATGGCGTGCGGGGCATTCCGACGATGATCCTCTTCAAAAATGGCGAAGCCGCCGCCACCAAGGTGGGCGCGGCGCCCAAGAGCGCGCTCAAGGGTTGGATCGAAAGCGTCCTTTGATGATGTCCGGAAAGGCCTGAAACGGCCTTTCCCTTTGGTGCTCCCGCATTTGCGGGAGCATTTTTCGTTCTGGAAGCTGGCGTTCCGCGATCGCGCTCCCCGCGCCTCGCTCCATCAACGGAACAGCCGGTCTGCCGCCAGATCCCAGAGGCGAGGGGATGAAGCCCCAAGCAGCCCGCGTCGCAGATCACCCACGACATAGGGTGAACCGTCCAGCCGCTGGCACAGCCCGCCCGCTTCGTTCACGAACAGCGTCCCGGCCGCATGATCCCAGGGCAAGGTGCGGGCAAAGACCGATACGTCATTCTGCCCCAGCACAAGGCGCGGATATTGCTCGGCAGCGCAACGGGGAATGTCCACCAGCTGGAAGATCGCCTCCGACCGGCGCCTGACGTCGGCGCGCTCCTCCTCCGTCATGAAATGGACGGCAAGCGCAGCAATCGGCAGCGCTTCGCCGCTTTCGCGTGCATGGACCTGCTGACCGTCGATATGGCTGCCAGCGCCCAATATGGCGTGGCACATGCGTCCGGTCAGCGGGTCCAATATCCAACCCGCCAAAATCGTGCCTGCATCCGCCAGCGCGACCATGATGCCGAAGGGCGGTTTTCCCGCGGCGAAGTTCCCGGTCCCGTCAATGGGGTCTATGATCCAGGTGAGCCCTTCGCCCGCGCGGTCCAGCATGGCGGGATCGGCGGCGCATGCTTCTTCCCCGATGACGCCTGCTTCGGGCAGGATGGCGGAAAGCCCCTCCGCCAGCCGGAATTCGCTTTCCTTGTCGGCGATGGTGACGAAGTCATCGGCCGCTTTCTCGGCCACCTCGTGGCTGGCGAGATTCTGGTAGCGCGGCATCACCACGTCACGAGCCACCTCGCGCATCAGCGCGACGACGGGTTCATGCAATTCCGTGGGCATCAGGCCCGTCCTTTTCTCAACTGCGATAATCCGCATTGATCGAGATATAGCCGTGGGTCAGGTCACAGGTCCAAACCGTGGCCCGACCATCGCCCAGCCCTAGGTCGACGCCGATCACTATGTCCTGCCCCTTGAGATGGGCCGTCACCGGCGCCTCGTCATAGCCCTCCACCGCCAGCCCGCCCGATGCGACCTGCGTCGCGCCGAAGCGGATGGAGAGCTTGTCCCGATCGGCCGGCTCGCCTGCCTTGCCGATCGCCATCACCACGCGGCCCCAATTGGCATCCTCGCCCGCGATGGCGGTCTTCACGAGCGGTGAGTTGGCAATGGAAAGCGCGATGCGGTGGGCGCTCGCGTCGCTTTCCGCGCCCTCGACGGTGATCTGAACGAATTTCGTCGCGCCTTCGCCGTCGCGCACCACCAGATGCGCCAGTTGGCGGCAAAGATCGTCGAGCGCCGCGGCAAAGGCGTCCGCCCCGCCATCCTCCATCGAGAGGAGCGGCGGGTTGCCCGCCTTGCCCGTTGCGAAGGCCAGCACCGTATCGCTGGTGGACGTGTCGCTGTCGACCGTGATGCAGGAAAAGCTCTTCCGGTTGGCGGCGGACAGAATCTGCTGCAGCAATTTGGCGTCGATGGCGGCGTCCGTGAAGATATAGCCCAGCATCGTCGCCATGTCGGGAGCGATCATCCCCGAACCCTTGATAATCCCGACCAGTTCGACCCGCGTGCCGCCAATCATGGCAGAGGCGCGGGCGCCCTTGGCATAGGTGTCGGTCGTGCCGATGGTGGTCGCTGCCTCTTCCCAGCCGCAGGGCGCGGCGACAAAGGCGGCCTCCAGCCCTGCCTCCGCCTTGTCCACCGGCAAAGGAACACCGATTACCCCGGTCGAGGAGATGAAGACGCTGGAAGGCTGGCAATCCAGATGGTTCGCGACCTTGGCGGCGATCGCCTCCACCGCTGCACGGCCCCGGTGGCCGGTAAAGGCATTGGCATTGCCCGCATTCACCACCAGGGCTCGCGCGGAACCCAGTGGAATGGCGTCCCGGCACCATTCGACTTCAGGAGAGGGGCATTTGCTCTGCGTCGTGACGCCCGCCACGGCCGTGCCTTCGCTCAGCTCTACATAGGTGAGGTCGCACCTGTCCCAATTCTTGTATCGCGCCCTGGCGACGCGCGCGGTGACGCCCGCAATGGGCGGAAGTTCAGGAAAGGCAGCGGGGGCAAGGGGCGAACGTTCTGTCATGCCCGTCGCTTAGCGCAATATGCCCGTCCGTCAACGGAGAGATGGGCGGACATGGAGCTTTCCGATGCTATCCGGCATGCCCGCTCTGATTGACTAACGCCTGTGCGCGTCCTAAATCGCCGCGCATGTCCGCGTGCATCGCCCCAAAAGGCGTGCGCGTCCCCTTTTGTCAGGAATTTGCATGTTCGGCGCACTCGCCAAGTCTATTTTCGGCTCCTCCAACGACCGCTATGTGAAGTCGCTGGGCAAGACCGTCGAACAGATCGCCTCTTTCGAACCCACCATTTCGGCCATGAGTGACGAGGAACTGGCGGCGCAGACCGTGCGGTTCCGGGAGCGGCTGGCACAGGGTGAAACGCTTGACGGCCTGCTGCCCGAAGCCTTCGCCACGGTGCGGGAAGCCGCCAAGCGGACCTTGGGCCAGCGCCATTATGACGTGCAGATGGTGGGCGGAATCGTGCTTCATCGCGGCGAGATCGCCGAAATGCGCACGGGCGAGGGCAAGACGCTGGTCGCGACGCTCGCCACCTATCTGAACGCGCTGGAAGGGAAGGGCGTCCACGTCGTCACCGTGAACGACTATCTGGCCAGCCGCGACTGCGAATGGATGGGACAGGTCTATCGCTTCCTGGGCCTTACCACCGGCGTCATCGTGCCGAACCTGTCGGAGGACCAGCGCCGCGAGGCGTACAGTGCCGACATTACCTATGCGACGAATAACGAGCTCGGCTTCGATTACCTGCGCGACAACATGAAATATGACCGCGCGTCGATGGTGCAGCGGCCTTTCAACTTCGCCATCGTCGACGAGGTGGACTCGATCCTCATCGACGAAGCGCGCACGCCGCTGATCATATCCGGCCCGACCGATGACAAGTCGGAGCTCTATGTCTCCGTCGATGCCATCGTGAAGCAGCTGGACGAGAGCGATTATGAGAAGGACGAGAAGCAGCGCACCGTCACGCTGACCGAGGACGGGACCGAGAAGATCGAGCGCATGCTGGAAGGGGCTGGGCTGCTGCAAGGTGCCAACCTCTATGATTTCGAAAACACCGCCGTCGTCCACCATGTCAATCAGGCGCTGCGTGCGAACGTGATGTTCCGCCGCGACATCGATTACATCGTCAAGGATGGCAAGGTCATCATCATCGACGAGTTCACCGGCCGCATGATGGATGGCCGCCGCTGGTCGGACGGTCTGCACCAGGCGGTGGAAGCCAAGGAAGCGGTGAATATCGAGCCGGAAAACCAGACACTCGCCTCCATCACCTTCCAGAATTATTTCCGCATGTACCCGAAACTGGGCGGCATGACCGGCACGGCCGCGACCGAAGCCACCGAATTCTACGAAATCTACAAGATGAACGTCGTCACCATCCCGACCAACCGGCCGGTGCAACGTGTCGACGAGGAAGACAGCTTCTACAAGAATCTGGAAGACAAGTTCCGCGGAATCGCCAAGACCATCAAGGTCCATGCGGAGCAGGGCCAGCCTGTCCTTGTCGGCACGGTTTCGATCGAAAAATCGGAAATGCTCTCCGAATTCCTGACGCAGGAAGGCGTGAAGCACGCCGTCCTCAACGCCCGCTTCCATGAAAGCGAAGCGCATATCGTGGCGCAGGCAGGCCGCAAGGGCGCCGTCACCATCGCCACCAACATGGCCGGTCGCGGTACCGACATCAAATTGGGCGGCAACCTTGAATTCCGCGTCGAGGACGAACTGCGCGACATGCCCGAAGGGCCGGAGCGGGAAGCCGCCATCGCGCGGATCGATGCAGAGATCGAGGCCGAAAAGCAGGAAGTTCTCGCGGCTGGCGGCCTTTTCGTGCTGGGCACGGAACGGCATGAAAGCCGCCGCATCGACAACCAGCTTCGCGGCCGTTCGGGCCGTCAGGGTGACCCCGGCCTTTCGCGCTTCTATCTGAGCCTCGACGACGACCTGATGCGCATCTTCGGCCCGGACACGATGTTCGCCAAGATGATCCGCTCCAACCTGGAGGATGGCGAGGCGCTGCCCCCGTCCAAATGGCTCAGCAAGGCGATCGAGACTGCCCAGAAGAAGGTGGAAGCCCGCAACTACGACATCCGCAAGCAGGTCGTCGAATATGACGATGTGATGAACGATCAGCGCAAGGTCATTTACGAACAGCGCAGCGACATCATGGATGCGGATACGGTTGATGATGTCGTTGCCGACATGCGGCATGAAACGGTCAATGATCTTGTCGGCGCATCATGCCCGCAGGGTACCTATCCCGAACAATGGGATATCGATCGGTTGAAGGTTCGATCGGCCGAGGTGCTGAACCTCGAACCCGATTTCGACGCCTGGCTGGCCGAGGACCATGTCGATCCGGAGATGATCGAGGAACGGCTCAGGACGTTGGCCGACGCGGCCGTGGCCGAGAAGGTCAGGGAACTTGATCCCGAGAGTTGGCATATGATCGAAAAGTCGATCCTGCTGCAAAGTCTGGACCATCATTGGAAGGAGCATCTGTCGACCCTCGACGCGCTGCGCCAGGTTGTCCATTTGCGCGCTTATGCCCAGAAAACACCGATCAATGAATATAAGCAGGAAGCCTTCGCCCTGTTTGAACGCATGCTCGGCAATATCCGCGAGGATGTGACCGGCTCCATCGCCCGCGTCCAGTTCCGCATGGAGGAGCCGCTGCCGGAATTCGACCTGCCGATACTGCCCGACTTCATCACGACGCATATCGACCCGTTTTCGGGCGAGGATAATAGCGGAGACTTCGACGGTGGTCAGATCAGCGGCATCACGACGACCCTGCCTCGTCCCGCCGCAGGAGGACCGGCTGGCGAGTTCGCCAATCTGGACATCAGCCGCAACGCGCCATGCCCATGCGGATCGGGCCAGAAATACAAGCATTGCCACGGTGCGCTCAACTAGAAGGGTTCTGACCTGACTGGGTCAGGTCACCCTCCTGGCCTTATGGTTTTTCGGGAATCACCTGCCGCGATCGGTCCCGATCGCTGGTGAATGGTTCCACGCGCGCCTTCGCAGCGTCCCGCGCCGGGTCATCACATTGGCTCGCGCGCAATTTCAGCCTGATGACGAAGGTGCGGTGCTATCGCCATTTGCATGGTTCAGGCCGCCTTTCGGCTCGAAGGATTGCCCACCCGTGACCGCCGATTGACGTTACGGAAAGGCGACGATCTACCTTTGGATAGATTGCGATGAACGTCCATTCTTGCTAAGCGGAAATGGATTTGGATGCCCGACAGCAAACAGATCGCGCTCCCGGCATTCCCTTGCCCGGGGGCGCATTTTTATTCCGCATCCCGGAACGCGAAACGTCCGGAGGATCAGGCAGCCGCAAGCTGACCGTCATCAACCAGCAAATACCGATGATCAGGGTTCCCGCCCCAGCGCATCATGGAGAACCTGATCGGCACAGGACATGGCAAGCGCCCGTACCCGATAGCGCAGCGCGAGTTCACGATGGGCGGCAATTTCCTGCGATGCCGCACTCCGCTTTGCAGCGGCATCGGCTTTCGCGGCTTCCTCTCTTGCACGCCGAAACAGATAACGTGCGTCGGTATCGGCAGACATTGTCACCTCCGATGATTATCGGCCGCTTCTAGCATGAAGAAAATCGCGTCGCCTTAACGCGGATCAAACTGGATGGCGGACAGGGTGACTGCCGGGAATCGAACCAACGGCATTCAATTCCATTCATATAACCCACGCATTTCTGGGGATTGTGAAAGAACATAAAGTCAACATCGTTCATTGACGTTCAGCTCTATTCATGCATATGAGTGGGGAAAGTGGTGTGGAGCGGTCAATGACCATATTGCGTCCTCGGCGGGTGAAGCCTGCGACAGTTGCGGAAGTAAATGCTCTTGCGAAGTCGCCAGGGCGGCATTCGATTGGCGAAAGCCTAATCCTATGCGTCAGTACCTCTGGCGCGAAAAGCTGGATTGCTCGCGTCCGCGATGCGGAAGGCAAACGGCGAGACATGGGGCTCGGCCCGTTCGCCGATCTGACGTTGGCCGAAGCCCGCGAGAAAGCTCGCGCTCTCCGCAAGACAGGTCGGGATGGATTGCCGATCCTGACGCGCGCAGAGCGGCGACGGGCGATCCGTAAAATTCCCACTTTCAAGGAAGCGGCCGGGATAGTCCATGACGAACGAAAGGGCATCTGGAGCAACGGCAAGCATGTCGACCAGTGGAAAACCACGATGGAGACATATGCCTATCCCAAGCTGGGGCATTTGACCGTCGACAAGATCGGCGCTGCCCAGGTGATCGACGCCTTAGGCGAAGTCTGGCAGAAACGCCCCGAGACGGCCCGCCGCGTTCGTCAGCGCATTATGGCGGTGCTGAACTGGGCACATGCGCGCGAATTTAGGGACACTCAGGTTTCCAATGAAGCGGTGGGCTTGGGCCTTGGCCCGCAGAGAGAAAGCAAGGGCAATTTCGCGGCTCTTCCCTATGTCGACGTTGCCGGCCTGCTACTGACCCTCCGGGCGAAAGAGACGGTCGGCAATCTCGCGCTGGAGTTCTTGATTCTAACAGCGGCTCGCTCGGGCGAGGTCCGCGGCGCCGACTGGGCAGAAATCGATTTAGACAAGGCCTTATGGACCATTCCGGCCGAGCGCATGAAAGCTGGGAAAGAGCATGTCGTGCCTCTGGGCGCGCGGGCCGTCGAGATCGTGAAGCGGGCTCAGACCTTCCAGTGCAGTAACATCGTTTTTCCAGGCCACAAGGGCAAAGCCATGTCCGACGCAACGATGGCGAAGGCTCTGCGGGAGGCAGGGGTGGCGAGGGAGGCGGGCACGGTCCACGGGATGCGGTCAGCGTTCCGTGATTGGATCAGCGAGGAGACGAGCTTTCCTAGCGATGTCGCGGAAGCGGCACTGGCCCACACGATCAAGAACAAAGTCGAGGCAGCATATCGCCGCGGTAAGCTGCTGGCGAAGCGGCGCGAGATGATGGACGCGTGGGCGAATTATTGTGAGGGCGGCAGCAATGTCGTGCGGATGGTGGCGGGATGAATGACGACTCAGTGAAGCGCATGAACGACGAGGCCTTGCACACACTGGTAGGGCTTCGTCCTGGCAAGGCATTGAAGAGCGCTCTCATCACGCTATTTCGCTCATCAGCACCTATACTCCCGGAGGTTCGTGAAGCTTTGGCCAAAGCTTTGGAGCGGGCGCCGGACGAAGCCGGCATTCGGCTCAGCATCGGCGGCTTGGGAAAAGGAGGCTCGGAAGACATCGGCAGCCAGATTCAAGTTAGAGAGCGCTGGCTTATTGCGGGCCGCGAGATTGAACGGCTCCACACCGGCGGAATGGGGATCGATGAGGCGAAGCGGCAGGTAGGCCGTCTGCAAGATGCTGATGGAGCATACTTTGGATATGAGCCTTCTCAGGCGTCGGAGGCTTGGGCGTTTTTCAATCGCTTTCGTGCATATCAGGCCTTTAGAAACGAGCAGCTCGCGCGCGCCAGAAAGAACGATGTGGAGACGGAGGCGTCTCAGGAAGCCGCGTTCATTATCATGGCGATCTATGGGGGAGATGCGATGATTGCCGATCCGGGAAAGTATCTATCCGGTTGAACCCCTTTAGCCGGATACGGTCGGTCATATTCGACTGAATAGCCGGGACGCCACCTGTTCAACCATGTTCGCCCCATAGTTCAACGGCATTCAGCCGGGAACGCATGGAGACGAAGGAATGCAGCCCATCACTTGCAGCGTGGATGACGCGGCGAAGGCGATCGGTATCGGTCGAGTAACCCTCTACAAGTACATCAAGGAAGGGCGGGTTGAGAGCGTTCGGATTGGAGGGCGCCGGCTGGTCAAGATCGAGAGCGTGAAGCGCCTCGTGGAAGCCGCGTGACCCGCGATGCCCAGAAAGAGCAACGCCCCCGCCGATAACGGCGAAGGCGCTACGTGTCTGCTTGGCGGCGACACTGGTGCATATAGCGGATCGGCACCCGCCGAACAACCGACGATCCACCTGACCGAATGCGTTTTCGGCGGTCGGTTCGTCGTCAGCATCGAGCCGCGGCGCGTCGATCGCCCCAGCCGGGAATTTCGCACATATGGCGAGGCTCGCACGCTGGCGGATGGCCTGCGCCTCAAGCACGGCTGGCCTGTCGTGGATAACACCGGGGGCGGCGAGTGAGCGCCCGCATCCTCGACATTCGCCATTGGAGGGCCGCGCAGCAGCGCCGCGCAGACCGCGAGCGGGCTGCCATGCGCCAGATCTACGCCGGTCCGCCAGCGCCCAGGCGCCTCTCGCTCGATGACATCCTGGGTCCGGCATTCGATCCAACAGGAGGCGCGGCATGATGGGCGGAGGTGCTGTCCGCCAGCGCATCCCAATCGGTCGAGCAATCCATAGGCGATCAGCCATGGGCGCGCACCATTCCCCACAGGATTGACCACCATGTCTGATGTGAAGGGCGCTGATCGCCTCCTGAGGCGGTTCCAGAAAATGGCATCGCCGCAGATGAAGGAGGCGGTCCGCAGTGCGCTCTACACAGGAGGCTCATTGGTGCAGAGCGAGGCACAGGGGCTCATCACCGCAGGATCGTCATCAGGTCGAAAGACGAAGAAGCACCGCCATATAGCGAGCGCCCCCGGAGAGCCTCCGAACAACGACACCGGCATGCTGTTGCGCGGCATCATCGTGGAGCAGGCGAAGGATGATCCGCTTGCCGTCGATGTGAAGTCCACCGCGCCATACTCGGCGGCGCTGGAATTCGGCACCAGCAAAATGGCGGAACGGCCTTTCATGCGACCAGCAGCAGCCGCGACAAAAGACAAGGTGGCGAAGCTGGTTTCGCTCGCCGTCAGCCGTGAGATGGAGAAATAGGGATGGCCACTGCCGACGAAGTTGTCGTTCGCCTGCGGGCTGAAACCAACGATTATGAGGCCCGGATGCGGAGTGCGGCATCCGTGACCGTCCGTGCCACCGACACCATGCAGAAAGGGACGGAGCGTGCCGCCTATGCTGGCCGACAGATAGGGCGGCAGTTCGCAGACGTTGGCGCTCAGCTTTCAGGCGGGCAGTCTCTGTTTACCGTCATCGCCCAGCAGGGGCCGCAGCTTGCCGATGTAATGTCCGACCTGGGCGGCAAAGCCGGCGCCGTGGCATCGTTCTTCTCCGGTCCATGGGGCGCCGCGCTGTTGGCTGCCGCTTCCGTAGTTGGCACCCTCACAGCTTCGCTGCTGGCCGATGATGAAGCCTCACAAAAACATGAGAAATCTGCCAAGTCGCTCGCCGACGCGATACGCGACATGGAAAAGGCGACGAAAGGTGCCATCCAGACGTCACAGCAGGCGGAGCAGCAGCATTATAACGAGGCCGGTGCGCTGCTGGTGAAGGCGCAGAACGCGCGCAAGGCTACGATCGCATTGCTGGAGGCGGCCCGCGCTCGCCTCGAAACTGCCGACAAGCAAGCCAATGCGCAGGGTGATCCCGAGGGCGGCGTGAACTTCGGCGTCGTCGCCGGCGCCACACAGGAGCGCGAAATCCGGCGCCTGACCACCGCCATTGCGGAACAGAACAGCGAGATTGCCAAGCAGGGCGAGAATGTGCGTCGCGCTGGAATCCCCGTCCTACAGCGCCAGGCAGCAGAGGCGACCGACAGGGCAACCGCCGCCACCGGGCGCTATGACCGCGCTTTGGGCAAGCTCAATGATCAGTTCGAGGCCGGCAAGATCACGCCGGCCGCCTATCGGTCGGAACTGGAGAGCCTCAACCGCACCCGCGACCGGGAATTGGAGGCCGCGAACAAATCCGAGAAGGCGACCAAGAAAGACGGCGATGCCAAGCGCGAGGCCGCGAAGAAGGTCCGTGAACTGGCCGCAGCACAACGCGAATTAGAGGCCGCCCTTGATCGCATCCTGCCGAAATATGATCCCGCACGCGCGGCGGTCCGCGAGTATGGCAAGATCTTTGATGACATCAATCTGGCAGAGAAGAAGGGTCAGATCAGCCAAGGCGATGCACTCAGCTTCAGGATGCAGGCGGGCGTCGACCAGGCGAAGGCCGTTGCGGAAGCCGCATGGAAGAATCAGGAACAGCGTTGGGTAGACATCGGCTTCAATGCCGGCGATTTTCGACGGTTCGAACGTCCAGAAGCAGATCAATCAGGAACTGGAACTGCGCCAAGACGCGAACGACCGGATAGCGGACGATTTTCGCCATAAGCAGGAGGCGCAGTTGCGCACCCTCGCTACCCTGTATGAAGATGCGTTCCGGGGCGGGACGAAGGCGATCTGGGACGATTTCAAGACCATTGGCCTGCGCATCATCGCGGAAACGCTGGCACGGTTCACGCTATCCAGAATCGGCGGGCTGGGCGGTAGCGGCGGTGGAGGCAGCTTCGGAAGCTTCTTGGGGTCGGCCGTAACATCAGTCCTTGGCTTCGCGTCTGGCGGATCCATGACGATCGCTGGGCGCGGCGGCACCGACACGAACATGCTCAGCCTCAACGGTCGTCCGATCGCTAACGTCAGCCGCGGCGAAACGCTGAGCGTAGGCAGCAGGGCACTGGCATCACCGCGTGGCGGTTCGACCGTCGTTCAGCATATCAGCGTCGACGCACGCGGCGCGGTGATGAATGACCAGTTCGCATCCTTGATCCTCGCCAAAGCCAATCAAAGCGCGGCGCAGATGGTTGGGCACGGCATGGCGGCGGTGAATAAGAACATTCCTTCGCGGCTCACTCAATACCAGCGCGACGGCGTGTAAGAGGAGGCTATTTTGGGCAAAACACTTGCGGGCATCCTGACGATCGGCGCGGCGGTCGCGGTCAATGTCATTCCTGGTGTCGGGCAGGCGATCAGTGGCGCGCTTGTCAGCACGTTCGGGGCAGTGGGCACCACCCTCTATGGTGCCCTCAATGCCGGCCTGGTCATGTCGGGCCTTCAGTCGGCAGGCGGCTTACTGGGCATGGGACCGAGTGCGGGCAAAGCCGATACTGCTTCTGTCCCCTTCAAACCGCCTGGCTCGAGCGGCAAACTATTCGAGCGCGCGGACTGGAAGGAGGATGCCATATGACAGCCATGAATCTGATCGTGCAGGAGCAGGCGAAGGCGGCTTTCGTGCTGACCGACACCGCATATTTCGACGTTTTGACGGGAGCTGTCAAAGCGTTCGGCCCGAAGGTTCATGGCATCGTCATTGGCGAGGCCGCCTATGTCGCCGTCGCAACCAGTGGGCGCCTTTTCCTGCACCATGTGCGCCCGCACCTTGAGGCGATCCGCGCGTCAACCCTTCGCGAGTTCCTAGCAGCGATGCCTGATGCGTTCCGAGCCGGTGAGGCGGATTCGTTAGCGGAAGGAGGCGGCGGGTCATGCGCCGCTGTTATTGCAGCGTTCGATCGCGCAGCAGGACGCGCTTATGGATGGGGGATCGGCAATAACACGATGGCTTTCCGCGCCCGGCCTTATTCGCTGGTGCCGACGCGGAAATATCTAACCGGCTTCGATGAGGAGAAATATCCCGCGCTTGCGGATACTGAATTCGGCGATCCGAAATGCTGGAACCCGGCGGCCCAGGGCGTCGAATTGCTGGAGGCCCAGCGGGCGGACGACTTCGATCTGAGTTTGGGCTTCAGCGCGCCGGCTGTGGGGGGGCAAGCTGTCCTGACCCGCGTCGACCGCGACGGGATCAATCACACCACGTTGAAGGCGTGGCCGGATCGTGTGGGTCGCCCGATTGACCTTGGCTTAGGCGATCGGCTGGGCTGGCGTGACCGGCTCCAGGCGTTTGGGCGGGAGAAGTTGCGGCCGGTGCCAACGCTGTGGTTGGCACCAAACTGATGCCTCAGTTGCCGTTGCCTCTCATTCGGCAGCAATCGCCGCCGCTTTTACCCGCTTCCGCTCGAGCGCCTTTTCGGCCTTCTTGACCATTGCAGAGGCTGCTGCTGGCGGATCGCCGTCCACGACATCACGTTTCAGAACCTCTGTACCAATCAGGAGCGCGATTTCCTCATCCGTGACTTTCACATCGAAAAGCCGACGCAGTTCTTTGCGAACCGTCGCCGCAACGGCACCGCCTCGGAGCAGATCAGCCACTACAAAGCGGTTTACAATCTGGGCTTGCTGGTGAAACGCCGTGAGCGCGTCGGTGGAAACATTTTCGCGGCAAAGGAGAAATACCTTGGCGATATCATCCTGCGAGCGTGTCGAAAGTTTGCAGATGTCGAGAGAAAAGACCTCCTCATAATCAATCGGCTGCCCGAACTTGATCCGATAAATGCGCCATTCGATGGCGTTGGTGAGGATGATCCACTCGATGCCCTGATGAGCACCATAGTTGATTGCCTGGCGCAGATGCGTGTTATTGAGGTTGATGCCAGCGGCTTTCACCTCAGCGAGATAATACAGCTTCCCTTCGACCTTGACGGCTAGGTCACAGAATGTCCCCCGGATTTGCTGCTCACTCGTCAGTTCAGCATATTTGTCATAGCCGAAAACATCGGCGAGCATGTCCTTTACCACCGTCACAGTATCGGCCTCGGAGATGTCCCGCTCGCGTAGCTTCCCGACGATCTTCTGATACTGCTTCAGTCCTGCGGCGATGCGATCCTGAGCCCGTTTCGGAATTTTGATATTGGTGCTCATGCTCGATTCTTTCCCCCAACTTGATCGAAAGAAAGCTATCGCCTTGGATTGATTGAGCAACAGCTAATATCGTGCATTATTCCGCTGCGGTCACGCCACCTACGCCTTCAACCTCGCGTCGAGATGTCCCAGGCTTGTTTCCATAGCAGCGGTCAATAGCATCCAGCAGCTCACCGCCCGCACCTTCGCCTGACATAAAAACCCGTCCTGCGTCATAGACGAAAGGCACGGCGCCAGTGTAGGCGCCATAGCTGTTCTTCCCGTTGATCGAGCCGGTCACCATCCCCTTTGTTGGGCATAACTGCACACCCTCGAACTTCGCAGAGTAGGGGTCTTTGAGTCGCTTTGCGCTCTCTGTTTGGGCGCGGTCGAGCAGTTCGCTTTCCTCGCTGCTGCAACCCGCGATCAGCAAAAATGATATGAGAATTCCGCGCATTGCCCGCCCCTTCAGAACGCAAGAAGATGCCGAACTGAGTTGCCAATGCAAGGCAACAGGCAGCATAAGGCGTGCCTGACAGTCTGGTGGGGTTTCGGCAATGGCAAGAAATGGCGTATCAACGCCGAAATTCGATCTCAGCCACTTCAGCCGGCACCGCTCGCGTATCGGTCACCTCAAACTGATCTGGCGGGAAATGGGGCGCCTCGGCTTGGAGCGCCATGACCTCGCCCCCTATCAGTCCGAAATGCTTCGTGATCTCGCTGACGGCCTTGATGAAGAAACCTTGGCCGAGATGCATAACTACTGGGAATATAACACCGAACAGCTTTTCCGTCGCAAACGCGATCGATGGGGGCCAGATGGCATCCCCGCAAAGCCGCGCATCGACGTCGTTCTGGAGATGACCAGCAAGGGCAACTTCAAAGCTGAATGGTTTCCACGGGGATGGAATCGTTGGGGCCCCGCGCTGGAAGATCATATTGGATCGGATTTCCCGGTATGGCGCCGGTACAATAATCGCGGGATGGGATTTGACACGCGGCCGAGCAACGAGTTGTTTTTCGTCCGAGGCACTTCCCACGCTGTTCATCATATTGAGATGGCCCGCGCCGATAGATGGTTCCTGGCGCTCGACCCCGTGCTACTGGCCGCGTGTCATGCTCTTACCGGAGAATTGAAGGAACGACTTCAGCGACATTTCGACGTTAGGATGGTCACCGATCTGTTTCTCGAGTGGCGCACGATCAAAATAGACACCGATTCATACTTCGATGAAGCTGACGAGCTTGCGTCATGGGCGATCGAAGATCCGGAAACGGTGGAGGAGCGGAAAGGGTGTGCTGAATTGGCGGCGGGCGCCTTTGGCTTTTCACATGAGCAACTGGTAGATTGTTGGCTTGCAGAAAGTGAGAAGCCGCGGTGTCCGGATGTGACTACCAGCGCATTCAAGTCACGTATCGTGAAGACGCTGAAGGCTCAGGGGTACAGCACGACGACCCGGCAGCTCGACCGATATCTGGCGCTAATCAAAAAATATGAGCCGGAGCGCGCTCGGGATCTGATGGTGACGGACGTGGGGAAAGCTTCAGGGGCTTAGGGAAAAATTACGATATTCTGTCGCTTAGCGCCGCTAGATTGGCGGATGGATGCTCTGCCGACTGCGTTGCATCAATCGAGCGGCCTTACTTTCGGCGGCAACATCCCGAGTTTTGGTGCGAGCGTCTGAAGTCTGCGGTGTCGCTGACCCGCAGTTGCTGAGCCGTCTAGGGTGGGTGGCCAACTCCATACTTTAAGGGGATGGTTACGTTCGCCGTTCGTCATCATCTCGGCCTGGCTCTTGCCATACATGCAGCGCCAGCCGTTATCGGTCAGCCGCCAGCCTGTTTCACCGAAGCGACCTCCGCCCGTTTCCAGCAGTCCAAGTTCTGTCAGCCGATGGAGAGTAATTTCCCCAGTGCCAACTGGAAGCTGCCCCCGGATCTGGAATGTTTCGTCATCCATTTGCAGGTGGTCCAGCAGCTTACGCTCGCGATCTGTGAGCCGATAAGTCATGCAAGCCTCTCCTTGAGGATCAGCCTGATAGCCTCTGGTCGGGAAGGATGCCCGTCCTGCTTTGCTATCCACAAATCGAGCGCCGCGAGATCGTCGGGCTGCAAACGAACTCCGACCACATGCCCCTTTCCGGTCGGTTTTGGCCCCCGCCGTTTCCCTGTTAACATAGTTTCTTGACTGCTCATAGAAACCGCGTTAACACAGTAGCAGCCTGAAGGAAAGGTTGCACCCTTTCCCCCAGGCCTAACCGCAACCCCTGGTGAAGAGGGATTGAAGCTATGCACGAAGTACCAACTTCGCGGCGCGCTGTCATGCGCGCTATCGCCATCGTTCCAGCCATGATCGCGGCGCCTGCTGTTGCAGCCGCTGCCCCCGCTCTGGTCTGCGCCGCTGCGGAAGATCCGGCTTGGCTCGTTCTACTCGCGGAGGAACAGCGCGCCTATGCCGCATACAGCGCGGCCATCGACTTGAGCGAAGAAGCTGCCAACCGATTCCATGAGGCGATCGAGGCGTTCGACTGCAATTGGTGGGACCGCTTCGAAGCTCGGCGATTTCCGGCCGTTCCGAAGATCGACGGCGAAACTGACGCCCAGCATGAGGAGCGCGTCAATCAAGCCGTGCAGCAGTGGAATGTGGATGGAGCGGCCTTCAGGAAAGAGAAGGAGGAGGCGCCTGCACGCCTGCGCGCTGCGGCCGGCTGTCCTGAAGCCGACGAGGCCCAGGTCGCCGCCTGCGATGCGCACCGAAGCGCGATCGATGCCGTCATCGCCTATCCTTCCCGTTCCCCCAACATCATCGCGCGCAAGCTGCAACTGATCGTCCGAGAGTTCGGCGATTGCGACCATATCCTCGCCCCTCTGCTGGCGTCGATCGATGCGGAGGTGGCGTGATGGGTATCCATTCAACATTCAGCCCAGCCACCCGCGCAGCGATCGAGGCGGAAATTGAGCGACTGATCGAACTGCTCAACTTCGCAGATGGTGATTCCGATCTGGAGGATGGCACCGACTCCGAGGATGATTTCACATTCACCCCCTATGCTCTCGGCTACGGAGAGCGGCGCGGCCCAGGATGTGAGGTAAGCGATCCGGGCGGCGGCAATGTGGAGGACGAGGGCGAGGCGATCGATGAGTGCGAGCTGGTCGATTACTATCAGGCCAGGCCAGCCTATGGGACCGACCAATCACGCGGAGCTATCAACGGCGACCTGATCGCACGACGCGCGGAACTGGTCGATCAATATCAGGATCATCTGCGCTGCGGATCGAGCCAGTTCGCGCGGCAGATCAAGCTGCGAATCCAGCGAATGGATGCGGTCGCCGAAGAGACGCTCATCGCGAGAGGGATTGCATTGCCATGAGCAGCATGAACCCGCGGCTTCTAATCGGCGTCAGCGCCATTGCTGCCCATGGTGGGATCAGCGAAACCCTTGCCCAGCAACTCATCAATCAGCGCGCCTTGCCGGTGTGGCACAGTCGCGGGCGGCCGATGACTACGGCGACGGCACTTGAGGAGTGGGGGCGCCTCAGGCGAGCCGGTAAATTCTGAGCGTAAGGCAAAGCTATCGCCCCAGTTCGAAAGGATCGGGGCGGCACCCTCAGCGCATTACCTTGTTCCAGTCGATATCATATCCCGCGTCCTGCAACTCCCGTGCAAGCGCCGTCTTCCACGCGCCATGATCGTCCAGGGGCTGATACACGACACCTGCGAAGTCGCTCGGAATCTCTACCTCGCCCTTGCGCAGGGCGCACACTCGGGCGCGCGAAAGCAACCCGATGAAATAGCCCAGTTCGAGAAGGACATTCTGTCGAGCGCGAGGGTGGAGTGCTTCAGGGCTGACCCCTCCGACGTCATCTGGGGTCAAAAGTACAACCGCAAAGCCCACGTCTCCGTGCGCCTCGACTTTCTCTATGACTGTGCGGCCACGGTTCGCCTGCTCATGGAGAATGATTGCCTCGAACCCGATGCCTTCGATGAAGCGAGCCACGGTTTCTCGCGCGCCCTCATCGTGCCCATGAACGACGAAAATCTTCCGGCTGGGCGCCCGAGCAACTGGTTCATCGTTGCCGGCTCTGTCCTCATCTTGGCCGTCCAGTTCCTCAAGTTGCTCTTCCAATGAGGCGACGGCCTGCCTCAGCAACGCTAAGTTGCGATCACGCGATTGCCGGACCGCCTCGTGCACCTCGTTAAGCGGCGTCTCATGATACATGTTCATGCCACCCGTCGAGAATTCCGAAGCCAAGCGGTAACGGCGTCGCTCGACCGTGTTGCTACCGAAGGTCCTATCCAGGGCATCAGCGATTGACGCCCTCAGTCCCTCCAAGCCCGGATCGCCAAACTGCTCCCGCACGCTCGCGGGATCGAATGATTCGACCGCAGCGACCCGTTTGCTCAATCTTGTGATCCCCGCTCTAAGCTCATTTTCATTGAGCCTGACGGATTGGAGAGCCTCATTTTGAACCGGTCTGCGGGCCATATTCCTCCTGTTGGTAATTCGGTGGGGAAGGATTTCCTAAGCAGGCCAAAACCTCCAAAAACCAACGCAAATTGGAGGTTTGTGGCGGACAGGGTGGGATTCGAACCCACGGTGAGCGTAAACCCACGGCGGTTTTCAAGACCGCTGCCTTAAACCACTCGGCCACCTGTCCGTCGCCACGCTTCCTAGCGAACCCGACGGCCTTGCCAAGCGTAAAATGGCGTGAAGGCGGTTTGATCCTGCCAATGTCGTCAAGTGCCAATAAGGGGATTCACGCCGCGTCATCCCTGTGCAACAAAAGAGCTTAAGGAGATTCTTCAATGCGTTCGTCGATCCTGTCGCTGTTGCTGGGACTTGCTGCCGTCGTGGCGGGCGGTCTGACGGCGGACAGCGTCAGCGCGCAGGAGGATGTCGGCTTTCGCGCCTATCTTGAATCCCTGCGCCCCAAGACCCGAGCGATGGGCATCCGGGATTCGACTCTGGACAGTGTCTTTCCGGGGCTGACGCCCAATCCGCGCGTAGTCCAGCTCGACCAAAATCAACCCGGCGGCGGCACCTATGCCCCGATCCCGAATTTCGAGCCCTATCGCCGCCAGCATGTCGATGCGGCACGCATCAGCCGGGGCCGGACCGCATATCTGGCCAATCGCGCCCGCCTTGCCCGGATAGAAGCGGAAACCGGTGTGCCGGAAGAGATCATGGTCGCCATCTACGGCCACGAAACCAATTACGGCGCCTATACCGGCGATTTCGACCTGATCCGCTCGCTTGCGACCTTGTCCTATGAGGGGCGTCGCCGGACATTGTTTGAACCGGAACTGCTGGCGACGCTGAAGATGCTCGATGATGGCGTGCCGCGCAGCCGCCTGGTGGGCAGTTGGGCTGGCGCGACCGGCTATCCCCAATTCCTGCCGAGCGTCTATCTGCGGCTGGGCAAGGATGGCGATGGCGATGGCCGGGTCGATATCTGGAACAGCGAAGCCGACGCCCTGGCATCCATCGCCAATTATTTCGTCCACGCCGGATGGCGACGCGGCGAGCCTTGGGGCATTGCCGTGTCCGTTCCGGTCGGATTGGACCGTTCCGGCCTCGCCGCGCGCACCACGGCGGTCCGTTGCCCCCGCGTCTTCAGCCGCCATAGCCGCTGGCTCAGCATGGCCGAATGGCGGCGCATGGGAATCGTGCCCAGCGGCGCCGGCTGGCCCGCCGACCGGGTGATGGCGACATTGCTGGAGCCCGATGGTCCGGGCAAGACCGCCTATCTTCTGACCAGCAACTACCGCGCGATCCTCGACTATAACTGTTCGAATTTCTATGCCTTGTCCGTTGGCCTGCTGGCCGATGCGGTGAAGCAATAGAGCGCCTTGATATTGGTTCTGCCATGGCTATTGAATGCGCTAGGCATTCGAAGAATCCACCAGTCCAAAGGCATCCCGCATGAAGAAGTCCATCGCCGCCCTCCTGTTCGTCGGGTTGCTGTCCACGCCGCTGACCGCCGCCGCGCCACCCTATAGCAGCGAGGCGCCGATCGCCTATATGAAGGATCTCTCGTCGGGCGCCGTGCTTTACGACAAGGGGGGCGAGACGCGGATGCCGCCCGCCTCCATGGCGAAGATGATGACGGCCCATGTCGCTTTTCGCCTGATCCAGAAGGGCGATCTGAAACTCGACCAGAAATTCACCGTCCGCCCGGAAACCTGGCAGCGATGGCATGGCCCGCAGGCGGGATCGACCATGTTCCTGTCGCCGGGCGAGCAGGTGTCGGTGGAAAATCTTCTTCACGGCATCGTCACGCTTTCGGGCAATGATGCCTGCGTCGTGCTGGCGGAGGGCATTGCCGGGACAGAGCAGGCCTTCGTCGCCCTGATGAACCAGGAAGCCAAGCGCCTCGGCCTCAAGAACAGCAATTTCGGCACGAGCAATGGCTGGCCGGACGAAGGTGTGACTTATGTGACCGCGGCCGACCTTGCGGCGCTGGCCGAAGCGACGATCGAGGAAACGCCCAACCTCTACAAGAAATTCTACGCCACGCGCAGCTTCACCTGGGGCAAGACGATGGACGGCGCGGATATCGAGCAGGGCAATCGCAATCCCATATTGGGCAAGGTTGCCGGAGCTGATGGTCTCAAGACCGGACACACCGAAGAAGCCGGCTTCGGCTTCACTGGATCGGCGGAACAGGAGGGACGCCGCCTGGTCATGGTCGTGGCAGGGCTGGGCACCTACAACCAGCGGATCGAGGAGTCGGTGCGCTTCATGGACTGGGGCTTCCGCGCATGGAAGGCGCAGCCGCTGTTCAAGAAGGGGCAGACCGTCGAAACCGCCGAGGTGCAGCTCGGCAGCGCAACCAGCGTTCCATTGGTCGCGGCGCAGGATATGGCGGTGACATTGCCGCGCGCCGCTTCGTCCAACATCTCGGTCAAGGTCGCCTATACCGGCCCGATCAAGGCGCCCATCACCAAGGGGCAGAGGATTGCGCAGCTGATCGTCTCCACGCCTGACACGCCGCCCCAGATCCTGCCACTGGTCGCGGGTGAGGATGTCGCTGAAGCCGGCATTTTCGGTCGACTGTGGAACGGGCTGAAGTCCTTCTTCGGGTGACGGCCGCAGGGACGACGCGGGGCCGCTTCATCTCGCTGGAAGGCGGGGAAGGTGCAGGCAAGTCGACCCAGTTGCGGGCGCTTGCCGCCGCCCTGCGCGCGCGCGGCGTGGAAGTCGTGGAAACGCGCGAGCCGGGCGGCAGCGAAGGGGCGGAGGCCATTCGCGCCCTGTTGCTGACCGGGGGAGCCGACCGCTGGAGCCCCCGCGCCGAAGCGCTGTTGTTCGCTGCTGCCCGTGCCGATCATGTGGAAAAGACGATCCGTCCGGCGCTGGAGCGGGGCGCATGGGTGCTTTCCGACCGCTTTCTGGACAGCAGCCGCGCCTATCAGGGCGCAAGCGAGCTGACGGATGCGGATATATTGGCGCTTCACCGGATTGGCAGCAACGGTTTCCTGCCCGACCGGACCCTCTTCCTCACCTTGCCGGAGGAGGAAGCGAGCGCGCGTGCCCGTTCTCGCGATGGAGATGCGGCCGACAGGATCGGGGGACGCGACCGGGATTTTCATCTCGCCGTGGCAACAGCCTTTCATCGGTTCGCCCAACAGGAACCGGCGCGCTTCCTTGCCGTCGACGCTTCGGGAGACGCCGGGGCAGTGACGGCACGGCTGCTTCAGGCGTTGCAGGACCTGCTGCCATGACGTCACTCATCGGCCATGACGCGCAGGCCCGCACGCTGCTCGATGCCGCGCGGAGCGGTCGTCTGCACCACGGCTGGATCCTTGCTGGCCCGTGGGGCATTGGCAAGGCAAGCTTCGCCCGCGCCATGGCGCTGCGCCTGCTGGCGGAGGCGGCAGGGCCGCCCATCACGGCTGATGGGCTGGACGTGCCGCAGGATCATCCGACCCGCCGCCTGTTCGAGGCGGATGCCCATCCCGACTATGCCGAGCTCTTCTGCCTGGAAAAGGAAAGCGGCACCGCCCGCAACATCACGGTCGATCAGATCCGGAGCCTCCAGCGCCTGATCCAGTCGGCGCCCTCCATGTCGTCACGGCGGATCGTGGTCATCGACAGTGCCGACGATCTGGAGCGCGGCGCGGCAAATGCGCTGCTCAAGAATCTGGAGGAGCCGCCGGCCGATATGCTGTTCCTGCTGGTCAGTCATGCGCCCGGCCGGCTGCTTCCGACTATCCGCTCCCGCTGCCGTACCCTGCGCTTCGACATGTTGAACGAAGAGGCCATGCGCAGCATTTTGCGCGCGACGGACGACAGTCTTTCGCCGGATGAACTGACCGCGCTGATCCAGGCAGGTGAGGGGTCTCCCGGCAAGGCGCTACGCTATGCGGGCCTCAACATAGCGGACATCGAAAATTCGTTGGCCGCCATTGCCGCTGACGGCGACCCTGGCAACCGCCAGCGACTAATGCTGGCCAGGATGCTGGCGTCAAAGAGCGCCCGGCCCCGTTATGAAGCGTTTCTTGAGCGGGCGCCGGCCTTCATCGCGGCGGCGGCGCGCCAACGCAAGGGGAGCGATCTCGGCAAGGCGCTGGACCATTGGGAAGCAGCACGCCAGCTTGCCGGGGGAGCCGTCATCCTGTCGCTCGAACCGGGGGCCGTGGTT
Source organism: Sphingobium sp. LMA1-1-1.1 (assembly GCF_040676365.1). Lineage (NCBI taxonomy): Bacteria > Pseudomonadati > Pseudomonadota > Alphaproteobacteria > Sphingomonadales > Sphingobiaceae > Sphingobium > Sphingobium sp. LMA1-1-1.1. The sequence goes on along the minus strand of NZ_JBEGHS010000001.1, from coordinate 525,204 downwards.
TTCGAACTTGCCGGGCATGTCGCCGCCCTTGCCCGCTGAAAAGCGGCTTTGCGCCGGGACTAACACCCGCTAGGGAGGGCGCATGTCCAAGCCCTATACCATCACGACAGCCATCAGCTACCCCAATGGCCGCCCGCATATCGGCCATGCCTATGAAGTGATCGCAACGGATGCGATCGCCCGTTTCCAGCGTATGATGGGCCGCGACGTCTTCTTTCAGACCGGAACGGACGAACATGGCCTGAAAATGGCCCAGACCGCGCGCAACAGGGACATGGAGCCGCGCGCGCTTGCTGACGAAATGTCAGGACATTTCAAGGCTATGAACGACGGTCTGAACATCAGCTATGATCGTTTCATTCGCACGAGCGAGCCGGATCATCACCGCGCAAGCCAGGCGATCTGGCAGGCGATGGAGGCCAATGGCGATCTCTATCTCGGCCGCTATGAAGGCTGGTATTCCGTCCGCGATGAAGCCTTTTACGACGAAAAGGAACTGGTCGAAGGAGAGGGCGGGCAGAAGCTCTCGCCCCAGGGCACGCCTGTCGAATGGACGGTGGAGGAAAGCTGGTTCTTCCGCCTGTCCGCCTATCAGCAGAAATTGCTGGACCTTTACACCAGCCAGCCGGATTTCATCCAGCCTGACAGCCGCCGCAATGAGATAATGCGCTTCGTGGAGGGTGGCCTGTCCGACCTCAGCGTGTCGCGCACCAGCTTCGACTGGGGCGTCAAGGTGCCCGGCAGCGACGGCCATGTCATGTATGTGTGGGTGGACGCGCTCACCAACTATCTTACGGGCTGCGGCTATCCCGATGATGCGGACCGCATGGCCCGCTACTGGTCGGAAGGTGGCGATATCACGCATGTCATCGGCAAGGATATCGTGCGTTTTCATACCGTTTACTGGCCAGCCTTCCTGATGAGTGCGCGGCTGCCCTTGCCCAGGCAGGTCTTCGGTCACGGCTTCCTCCTCAACCGGGGAGAGAAGATGTCGAAGTCGCTGGGCAATGTGGCCGATCCGATGGAATTGGCCGAACGCTTCGGCGTGGATCAGCTCCGCTATTTCCTGCTGTCGGAAGTCACCTTCGGCAATGACGGCAGCTACAGCGCGGAGGCGATCGTCGCCCGTTCGAACAGCGACCTCGCCAACAGCTTCGGCAATCTTGCCCAGCGAACGCTGAGCTTCATTGCCAAGAATCTGGAGGGCCGCCTGCCCGAACCCGCAGCGCAGGAGGTCGATCGCGATCTTCTTGCAACGGTCGGGGAAGCGGCCCGGACCTTCCAGGTCGCGATGGCGGAGCTTGCGCCCTCGACAGCCATCGAAGCGTGGATGCGCGCGGTGTTTGCCTGCAACGCCTATATCGATGCCCAGGCGCCCTGGACGCTCCGCAAGACCGATCCTGCCAGGATGGAGGCGGTGCTCGCCACCCTTTACGAAGCGATCGCGGACCTTGCCATCATCGTCCAGCCGATCATTCCCGCAAGCGCCTCCGCCCTGCTCGAGCAGATGGGGACAGCCGAGAATGGCAGGAACTATTCTGCCATCGGCAGCGACTGGTATACGCAGCTTCGTGCGTCCGGCTTTACCCTGAGCACGCCCAAGCCGCTCTTCCCGCGCCTCGAACTGCCCGCTGAAGAGGCGTGACGTCATGTTCATAGACAGTCATTGTCATTTGAATTACAAGGGGTTGATCGACGATCAACATAATGTGCTTGAACGGGCGAGAGGCGCTGGAATCGACCTGATGCTCAACATTGCCACGCGCGAAAGCGAATGGGACGATGTGCTGGCAACGGCCTTGCGCGAAACGGATGTGTGGGCGACCGTCGGCATTCACCCCCATGAAGCGGACGAGCATCCCCATGTCGACACCGCGAAGCTGGTCGAACGGGCAGCCCATCCACGCATCGTCGGCATAGGCGAGACCGGCCTGGATTATTATTACGACCATAGCGATCGCGAGCGGCAGCAACGCAGCTTCCGGTCCCATATCGCCGCCTCTCGCGAAACGGGCCTGCCGCTGATCGTCCACACCCGCGATGCGGAGGAGGACACGCTGGCCATCATGCGCGATGAAATGGGGAAGGGGACCTATGGCGGGGTCATCCATTGTTTTACCGCCAGCGGCGCCTTTGCCGATGCAGCGATGGAACTGGGTTTCTACATCAGCATTTCGGGTATCGTGACCTTCAAGAACGCCAGGGATCTTCAGGAAACGGCTGCCCGTCTGCCGCTCGAAAGGCTGCTGATCGAAACCGACGCTCCTTTCCTCGCGCCCGTGCCCCATCGCGGCAAGCCGTGCGAACCCGCCTTCGTGGCCGACACTGCCCGTTTTCTGGCGAATTTACGGGGCGAAAGCGTCGAGCAACTGGCTGAGGCAACAGCAGCCAATTTCCGTACACTTTTCAGCAAGGCGGCATGAGCCTCAAGCTCACCATCCTGGGAAGCGGCACCTCCTCGGGCGTGCCCCGCATCGGCAATGATTGGGGCGCCTGTGATCCGCAGGAGCCCAGGAACCGCCGCACCCGGGCATCGATCCTGATCGAGAGTCCCACGACCCGGTTGTTGATCGACACATCACCGGACATGCGTGCGCAGTTGCTCGCGGCCGACGTGATCCATATCGACGCCATCCTGTGGACGCATGACCATGCCGACCACAGCCACGGCCTGGACGATGTCCGTCAGCTTTACCACCATCGCGGCACGCCTGTCCCCGGCTATGCGCGTCCGCAGACGCTTCGCTTGCTCCGGGAGCGCTTCGGTTATGCCTTCGAAGGGCGTCATGGCTATCATCCGACGATCGAACCGCATCCGCTGCCGGATGGCCTGCGCATCGGGGACATCAGCATCGCCTGCACCGACCAGCCCCATGGCGAGATATTCTCCACCGGATTCCGTTTCACGTATGATGGCCATTCCATTGGCTATGCTACTGATTTTCATGATATAACGACTGATATGATGGCACTGTACGATGCGCTGGACATCTGGGTGGTCGACGCCTTGCGGGAACGGCCGCATCCAACCCACGCGCATCTGGCGCTTACCCTGGATGCCGTACAGGCCGTGCGACCGCGCCGCGCCATATTGATCCATATGGACCAGAGCATGGATTATGCGTCGCTTTGCCGAACACTCCCGGCGGGCGTCGAACCGGGTTATGACGGGCTGGTGGCCGAACTGGGCGCATCATAAGGGGCAGGGCAGGGAAATGGGTGGCGATCAAGCAATGTCCAGTCTCTGGTACGTGCTGGCGTTGGTCCTGGTCGGATCGGCCTTGCTCGCGCGGCGGGCGCCGATGGGCGGCCTCTTGCGTATGGCCATGCTATGGATCGTCATCTTCGCGGCGCTGCTTGGACTGTTCAAGGCTGGCGAGAAATACGGCCTGTTTGCCAGCCGTATCAAGGGGGAAGGGGGCGGATCTCCCGCACTGGCGACCAATGATATGCCGACAGCCTTGCCCACCGCGCGCATGGAGGGGCAGGCACTGCGAATACCCGTTGCGCCCGACGGCCATTATTGGGTCGAGGGAATGGTCAACGGGAACCCGACACGCTTTCTGATCGACAGCGGGGCCAGCGTGACCGCATTGTCAGTGGAGGCGGCGCGCGGCGCCGGCCTCAATTTCGACCTGAATGCGTCCGGCGTCAGCATGATGACCGCCAACGGCAAGATCGACGCCAAGCGCTCGACAATCGCCACGCTAGTCGTCGGCCCAATCCGCGCCAGCGATCTCGACATCGTCGTTTCCCCGGCTTTTGGCGATGTCAATGTGATCGGGATGAACATGCTGTCACGGCTGAAAAGCTGGTCCGTCCAGAATGGAGAGATGGTGCTGACACCATGACGTCATACATGGCCGCACCCGATCAGCGACAGCGCCTGAAAGCCGTGATCGGCGGTTCCACGGGCAATCTGGTGGAATGGTATGACTGGTATGCCTATTCGGCCTTCACCCTCTATTTCGCCCAGCATTTCTTCCCCAGCGAAGACCGCACCGCTCAGTTGCTGAGCGCCGCCGGCATTTTCGCGGTCGGCTTCCTGATGCGCCCCATCGGCGCCTGGCTGATGGGCGTCTATGCCGATCGCCATGGTCGCAAGAGCGGCCTGACCTTGTCCGTGGCGCTGATGTGCGCCGGTTCGCTGCTGATCGCGGTCACGCCATCCTATGACAGTATCGGGGTTGGCGCGCCGCTACTGCTTGTGCTGGCGCGTCTGATGCAGGGATTGTCGATCGGCGGTGAATATGGCGCCAGCGCGACCTATTTGTCCGAAATGGCGGGGCGCAATCACCGCGGCTTTTTCTCCAGCTTTCAATATGTCACGCTGATAGCCGGCCAGCTTGTCGCCATCTGCGTCCTGTTGGCGCTTCAGGCCATGCTGACCGAGGCTGAACTGGATGCGTGGGGCTGGCGCATTCCTTTCCTGATTGGCGGGGCGCTGGCGATCATCGTCTTCTGGCTGCGGCGCGGCCTGGCCGAAACGCAGAGCTTCGCCAAAGCCCAGGCAGAGGGTGCGCCCAGATCGGGTTTCGTGGAACTGGTAACCCGGCATCCGAAAGAGACGCTGACGGTCATGTTGCTGACCGCGGGCGGCACGATCGCCTTCTACGCCTATTCCATCTACATGCAGAAATTCCTCGTCAACACCAGCGGCATCAGCCGTGAAGCAGCATCCCAGATCAATGGGATAACGCTCTTTGTTTTCATGCTGATCCAGCCTCTCGGCGGCGCTCTTTCCGACCGTATCGGGCGCAAGCCGCTCATGATCGGCTTTGGTCTGCTGGGCGTCACCTGCACTTATCCCATCTTCGCGACGCTGGCCGTGACCAAGGACCCATGGATGGCCGGGCTGCTGGTGATGGCCGGGCTGGTGATCGTGACCGGCTACACCTCGATCAACGCCGTCGTGAAGGCGGAACTGTTTCCAGCGCATATCCGGGCACTGGGCGTGGCGCTGCCTTATGCGCTGGCCAATACCATGTTCGGCGGCACGGCGGAATTAGTCGCGCTCTGGTTCAAGAAGCTCGGTGTGGAGCAGGCCTTCTATATCTATGTGACGGTGATGATCGGTATTTCGCTGATCGTTTACATACGCATGCGCGACACGCAGCGGCACAGCCTGATATTGGAAGACTGAGTGTCCAGCCCGTTAAATTTAACATAATCCTTATTATCGGACTTTGATAGCTGCTCGACAAGCTGGCCTTCTGCGTCCCGACAATCTATCCCTGCCATAGATCTCCTCAATCCAGAGTACCGCATGTCATCCAACAGCAAGGCGAATCCCGCCGACATCATGCCGCTCGCCAATGTCATGGCGCGTTTGCGCGATCCGGAAACGGGTTGCCCCTGGGATATCGAACAGGATTTTGCCAGCATCGCGCCCTATACGATCGAGGAAGCTTACGAAGTCGCCGACGCCATAGAACGTGACGACATGGCGGCCCTGCGCGATGAACTTGGCGATCTGCTGCTGCAGGTGGCGTTCCACAGCCGCATGGCGGAACAGGCGGGTCATTTCACATTGCAGGAGGTCATCGACGGTATCACGGAAAAGATGATCCGCCGCCATCCCCATGTCTTCGGCGAAGGAACAGACAGGAAGGACGGCCACGCCCAATGGGAAGCCATCAAGGCGGCCGAGCGTGCCGAAAAGGAATCTGATCCGAGCGCGCTGGCGGGCGTCGCCACAGCCCTTCCAGCCCTGCTCCGCGCTGAAAAGCTCCAGAACCGCGCCGCTCGAACAGGGTTCGACTGGCCCGATCTTGGCGGTGTCATGGCCAAGATCGAGGAAGAACTGGACGAAGTGCGGGAGGCGACTTCCCAATCCGAACGAGAGGAGGAAGTGGGCGATCTTCTCTTTGCCGTGGTCAACCTCGCCCGCCATCTGAAGGTTGATCCGGAGGTTGCCCTGCGCGCGGCGAGCGGCAAGTTCGACAAGCGCTTCCGCATCATGGAAGCCTTGGCCGGCGACGATTTCGTCGCCCTTTCCCTCGATGAGAAGGAAGGCTTGTGGCTGCAGGCAAAGGAGCGGTTACGACAGGCGAAATAGAGTGGTTTCCCGGCGACAGGCCGGTAACCCGAAAGGCTATTTCCCAAGACGCTTGAGGAACCGCGCCAATGCGGAATCGGACAGGCGGACATCCACCAGCATGTCCGCGCCATCGGCCTTGCTTCCAATCACTTCGCCATGTTCGTGCAACCACGCCATGGCCGCGCCGTCAGAAAGAGGCACATGCAACTGGTGCACTCGCGCACCGGCGGTCAGCCGGCTGCTGATGGCCCGCTGAAGGTCGTCGACCCCCTCCCCGGTCAAAGCGGACAGGATCACCACATCGTCCCGCCGCGCAGCGGTCTCGCGCGCCAGTAGCGCAGCCTCTTCGTCCAGCAGGTCCAGCTTGTTCCACGCTTCGATAATGGGCGGCGGATCACCACCCTCGCTCGCGTCAAGCGCCCCTTCCCCCGCGACGCCAAGCTCGGCCAGTACGTCCATCACGTCGTCGCGCTGCGCTTCGCTGTCGGGATGTGCAATATCGCGGACATGGATGATCAGATCGGCCGACAGCACCTCTTCCAGCGTGGCGCGAAATGCGGCGATCAACTGCGTCGGCAGGTCAGAAACGAACCCCACAGTGTCGGAAAGAATGGCCTTGTCCAGTCCCGGCAGGGCAATCTGACGCATGGTGGGGTCAAGCGTCGCGAACAGCAAATCCTCCGCCATGACGTCAGCCCCGGTCAGGCGGTTGAACAGCGTTGACTTGCCCGCATTGGTATAACCCACCAGCGCGATCACGGGCCAGGGCGCACGTTGCCGCCGTGCCCGATGCAGGCCGCGCGTCTTCGTCACCTGATCCAGTTCGCGCCTGATCTTCGCCATGCGATCGCGGATCATCCGACGGTCCGCTTCGATCTGCGTTTCACCGGGACCGCCAAGAAAGCCGAAACCGCCCCGCTGCCGCTCCAGGTGGGTCCAACTGCGCACCAGCCGTCCTGCCTGATAGTCCAGATGCGCCAGTTCGACCTGCAGACGCCCCTCATTGGTCGCCGCACGCTCACCGAAAATTTCCAGGATCAGGCCGGTCCGGTCGATGACCTTCGTTTCGGTCGCCTTTTCCAGATTGCTCTGCTGCACGGGGCTGAGCGCATTGTCGACAATGACCAGTTCGGCATCTTCCGCCCGCGCCAGCGTCGCGATCTGATCCACCTGTCCGCTACCAAACAGGGTCGCCGGCTTTCGATCGCGCACACGGAAGGCCTGCGCTGCGCGCACGTCGATGCCGATAGCCAGGGCAAGCCCCCTCGCCTCGTCCAGCCGCGCATCGCTGTCACGCCGTTCCGGACCATGGACATCGGCGCGCACAACAATGGCGCGTGCACCACGCGATACTTCGTCAGCTGAATCTCGGTTGAAAACGGCCATGACGGCTTAACGCTTCCCGCCTCTGCCGGCTTCACGGGAAACCCGGCAGAGACAAGAAAAAGCGTTCAATCCTCGCCCTCACCCTCGCCGGTGAGGTCGAGCGCGTGCAGCGGCTGCACGGTGGAAATGGCATGCTTGTAAACGAGCTGGACCATGCCGTCCCGTTCCAGCAGCATGCAGAAAAGATCGAAGGCGGCGATTTCGCCCTGCAACATGACGCCGTTCACCAGGAACATGGTCACCGGGCTGCCCGACTTGCGCACCGCGCTCAGGAAGATTTCCTGTAGCAGCTTCGACTTGCCGTTGCCGTCACTCGCCTTGCGAAGATCGGTAAGGTCCATGGATTGGGCAGGCATGACGGTCGATATCGCATGCTTGTATACCAGTTGCGACTGCCCGTCGCGCCGCAGCAGGACGGAAAAATTGTCGAACCAGGTAATGATGCCCTGCAATTTAACGCCCTTGACCAGGAACATGGTCACCGGCGTCTTGCTCTTGCGCAGGCTGTTCAGGAAGATGTCTTGAAGGTTGTTCACTTTGTCGGCCATGGTCTTCACCAGTCCTTTATTGGCGGGACGTTACCCGCGCTCGCACCCTTAAGCAGGATGTCTTGCTCGCCCCCGCCTGTCGGAAGCGAGGCAAGTCTACCGCAATTGCGAAGAGCCGTCCATGCCCAGTTTGGCTGAAGAGGCCTCTCTTTGCCTCAACCGTCCTTCCCATCCGTAATACCCAGCAGCTTCAACTTCCGGTGAAGCGCCGAACGTTCCATGCCGATGAAGGTTGCGGTGCGGGAAATATTGCCCGAAAAGCGCCGGATCTGGATGCGCAGATATTCGCGCTCGAAACTTTCCCGCGCCTCCCGAAGGGGCGCGCCCATGATCGCGGACTGACCCATGCCTTCCGAACCACCATTGCTGGTGAGTTCGGGTGGCAGCATGTCCAGTTCGATCCGTCCGATCCGCTCGCCCGGAGCCAGGATCATGGTGCGTTCGATGACATTGCGAAGCTGGCGGACATTGCCGGGCCATTCATTGGCCTGGAGCGCGGCCATGGCGTCGCTGGCGATTTCCGGCGACGGAACCCGGCGTTCCGCCGCGAAACGCGCGAGATAATGTTCGACCAGCGGAGGAATATCGTCCCGCCGCTCGGCCAGAGGCGGAATGACCAGCGGCACGACGTTGAGCCGATAGAAGAGGTCCTCGCGGAAACGCCGCTCCTCGATCTCGCTCGCCAGGTTGAGCGCGGTCGAGGAAATGACGCGCACGTCCACCTTGACCTGCCGCTGGCCGCTGACGCGGGTGAAGCTCTGGTCGGTCAGCACGCGCAGGATCTTCGCCTGCGTCGTGAGCGGCATGTCCGCGATCTCGTCCAGGTAGAGCGTACCGCCATGCGCCTGCTCCAGATAGCCCGGACGCACCAGTCCGCTCGGATCTTCGACGCCGAACAGTTCTTCCTCGACGCGATCCGGGTCCATCCGCGCCGCGGCGACGATGATGAAGGGGGCATCGGCCCGTCCGCTCCAGCTGTGCAGCATGCGTGCGGCGACTTCCTTGCCCACCCCGGCGGGTCCGGAAATCAGCACCCTGCTGCCCGTACCCGCGACTTTCTTGATGGTGGCGCGAACGGCATTGATCGCCGCCGATGTGCCGGTAAGCTCATCATCCTGCCCGAAGCGCGCCCGCAGCACCTGGTTCTCGCGCCGCAGCCGTTCGGTTTCGGTTGCCCGCGATACGAGATGCAGAAGCCGGTCCGCCTCGAAAGGCTTTTCGATGAAATCCGCTGCCCCCTTGCGAATGGCGGCGACGGCGGTGTCGATATTGCCGTGGCCGGAGATCATCAGCACCGGAATGGTCGCATCCCGCCGCTTTATCTCGTCCAGCAGTTCCAGGCCATCGAGCCTGGAACCCTGCAACCAGACGTCCAGCAGCACCAGCGAAGGGCGCCGCGCATCCAGCGCCTCGATCGCGCTGTCGCTGTTCGCGGCCGTGCGCGTGGCGAAACCCTCATCCTCCAGGACACCCGCCACCAGATCGCGAATGTCCTCTTCATCGTCGACTATCAGAATATCAAGCGCCATTGGCCGTCACTTTTCCAGTCGTTTTGCCATGGGACAAGGCAATGACCTGCCCCTCTTCCAATTTTTCGAGCGCCGCCACCGGAAAGCGCAGGGCCACACGAGCGCCCCCACCGTCGGCATCGTCGAAGCGGATTTCACCCATATGTTCCTCGACAATCTTCTTCACGATCGCCAGGCCCAGGCCCGTGCCCTTGGTCCGGGTCGTCATATATGGCTCTAAAATGCGTTCGCGTTCCGGGGGCAGGCCAATGCCATTATCCTGCACCGCAATCAGCAGATTGCCGCCATCATACTCCACACTCATGGAGACCTGGCCACGCCAGTCATCGCCGTCCGAGACGGTCTTGGGCTCGATCGCCTCAACGGCATTTTTGACGATATTGGTGAGCGCCTGCCCCAGTTGCCGGCGATCGCATACCAATTCCGCATCGCTGTCCGTCGAATGATATTGGAAGCGAATGTCGGGATGGGCGACTTCATGCAGGAACAGCGCATGGCGAGCGATATCGTCGATCCGCTCGCGCCGGAACACCGGCTTTGGCATGCGCGCGAAGGAGGAGAATTCATCCACGATACGGCGCAGGTCACCGACCTGGCGCACGATCGTGCCGGTCAGGCGGGTGAAGGTGGCCCTGTCGCTCGTCACTTCCTCGGCATAGCGGCGCTGCAACCGTTCAGCGGCGAGCTGGATCGGGGTGAGCGGATTCTTGATCTCATGCGCGATGCGCCGCGCCACGTCGGACCAGGCGGCGCGGCGCTGATCGGAAAGCTGCTGGGTGATATCGTCGAATGTCAGAATGTGGCGCGATGCGTCCTCCGACACCTTGACCGCCAGCGTCCGTACATCGCCATGGGCGCGGATCTGAACGATGCCGGCGCCGTCCTCGGACGTGATGAGCGAGGCCAGTTCGGGGGAAATTTCGGTCAGCGGCCGCCCTACCGGATCGTCCCCCTCCCTCACCAGCAGGGCCGCCGCCGAGCTGTTGAGCAGCAGGATGATACCTTCGCGATCCACCGACAACACGCCGGCCGACACGCCCGACAGGATCGCCTCGATAAAGGCGCGCCGCTCGTCAAGCTGGCTGTTCGCCGCCACCAGCGCCCCGGTCTGCGCCTCCAGGCGCTGGGTCATGCGGTTGAAGGCCGCGGCCAGCGTGCCGATCTCGTCCCGGCTCTGGGGACTGGTCACGCGGGCCGACAGGTCGCCCGCCGTGATTCGCCGTGCCGCCATCACCAGTTCGTTCACCGGCCGCACCATCCAGTCTGCGACCTTGAGCGCGATATACACAGCCACGCCGACCAGCAGCAGCGACCCCACGAACAGCAATATGTTGAACCGCAACTGCAGCGCGCGGGACTGTGCGGCAAATATGTCGTAATCCGACAACACCTTCTGCGCCCGTTCCACATTGCTGAAGGCCGTCGATCCGGAATCGCGGGTGGCGTAGAGATAGATTTTCGCATTGGGGTAGAGCAGCGTCACCGCTTCGATCTGGTTGGGTTTCGCCGCAACCACCACATCCTCGCCGGAGGCCAGCCGCTTCACCACATCGGGGGTCAGCATTTCCGAAACCGGCCGGCTTTCCGGATCGACCGTAGCCGCCGTGCGCGCCACGCCATCCTTCCCGATCTCGATGATCGCCGAGCGGTTCAGCTTCCGCGTGACTACCTGGTAGATATAGCCTTCCGCAAAGCGTGGACTGGAAACCTTCGACTGAGCCAGATAATCGCGCAGGTCGCTCGCCATGGTGACGGTTTCGTCGCGCACGTCGCGCAGGTTCTGCTCATAATAGCCCCGCGCCAGATCGCTGGCGTTCTGCAACATGCCCCGTGCACTGTCGGAAAACCAGAATTGCACGCCATATTGAAAGAGCAGGGAGGCGAAGATCACGACCAGCAGCATCGGCACGCTGGCGACGATGGAGAAGATCGCCACCAGCCGAACGTGCAACTGACCGTCGCTGCCGATCGCTGACTGAGCCGCGCGCCGCTTCGCCACCCGCCGCCCCAGCAGCACGAGCAGCGCAATGGCTGGCACCAGGTTCGCCACCAGCAGCAGCGCCACTATGGGCGGCGTCAGCAATGTGTATGACTGCCCCTGCCCGCTCAGCAGGAAATAGGTGATCCCCGCCATGCCCAGAAACAGGACGAGCGTCACAGCCTCCACCACCGCGGCAAGCCGACGGCGCAGGAAAAGCGGAAAACGCCTTTTCCATGCCCGGCCCCGCGCCGGAAGAGTTACTGCGCCTTCCATAGTGGCTTGGTTACAACATTAATGTGCCCGATCAAACACAGTAATTGATGAACATATGGCTTCCGGTCGAAAAGCGCTTTCGCTTCGTCGCCGGCGACCGGACCGTCGGCCGATGCCTTAATCGGCGATCCGAAGCTGCAAGGGATCGAGGCCATAATCGGTCAGCTTCTTGCGCAGCGTGTTCCGGTTGATGCCGAGCAGCCCGGCGGCGCGGATCTGGTTTCCATCGACGCTGGCCAGCGTTTCCTGGAACAGGATTGGCTCCACCACGGCCAGCAGGTCATCATGCAGGCTTCGGTTCGGCTGGGTGAGGCCGATGCCCAGTTGCCGCTTTGCCCATTCCCGCACCGCCTGGCCCAGCAGATCGCCGGGCGCGGCATAATCGGCCGGAACGGCATCCAGCGGCAGGCTGTTGCGCAGCAGGTCGGCCGTGATCACATTCTCGCGGCTCAACACCGCCAGCCGCTGCATGATATTCTGCAGCTCCCGCACATTTCCGGGCCAATGATAGGCCATCAGCAATTGCGCGGCATCGTCGGACAGCGCCTTGCGCGGCAGCCCCTCCTGCGCCGCGCGATCAAGGAAGTGGCGAGCAAGCAGGATCACATCTTCCCGCCGCTCGCGCAGTGCCGGCAACGCGATGGGAACCACGTTCAGCCGATAATAGAGATCCTGCCGGAAGCGATTCTCCTCGATCAGCCTGGGCAGGTCCTTGTTGGTGGCTGCGATGATGCGAACATTCACCTTCACCGGTTTGGAGCCGCCCACGGTCGTGACTTCGCCCGACTGCAAAACGCGTAGCAGCCGCGTCTGCGCCTCCATCGGCATGTCGCCGATCTCGTCCAGGAACAGCGTGCCGCCCTGCGCCTGCTCGAATTTGCCGGCGGTGCGGGCATGGGCTCCGGTGAAGGCGCCCTTTTCATAACCAAACAGTTCCGCCTCGATCAATTCGCGCGGAATGGCGGCCATGTTGATCGCCACAAAGGGTCGTGTCCGCCGCTGACCCAGGCTGTGGATCGCCTCGGCCACCAGTTCCTTGCCCGTGCCGGATTCCCCCAGCACCAATATGCTGAGGTCGTTCGACAGGACTCGGGCGATGGTCCGATAGACCTCCTGCATCGCCGGGGAGCGCCCCACCAGCGGCAGTCCGTCATGCGGCAACCCGCTATCGGTCGCTTCCTCGGCAGCTCCCTTGCCCGATCCGATCGCATCGGACACCGCGCGCGTGAGCTCGTTCAGATCGAAGGGCTTGGGCAGATATTCGAACGCGCCCTTTTCCGTGGCGCGGATCGCCGTGTTCAGCGTGTTCTGCGCCGACAGGATGATGATGCTCAGCGCGGGGCGCCGCTCCAATATGTCCGCAATGCCGTCCAGCCCGTCACCGTCCGGCAACATGACGTCCGTGATCAGGACATCAGGCGAAAAGCTTTCCAGCAGGACGCTGCGCTCTCGGATCGATGCCGCCGTCTTCACCCTGTATCCCTGCCGCCGCAGGGCCTCACCGACGACGAGGCAGATCGCCGGATCGTCATCCACCATCAAGATCGAGCCTGTCACCGCCATCACCCTGCCGTCTTCATCCAGTCCCCATCGGCAGCAGGATTCGGAAGGTCGATTCCCCTGCCTGATGATCGCGCGAATATTGCACGAACCCGCTCATGTCGCGCACCAGCTTGTCCACCAGCGCCAGCCCCAGTCCCGTCCCGTCCCGCCTGCCGGTGATGAAGGGATTGAACAGGTGGTCCAATATATGCTCCGGCACCCCGGGACCATTGTCGACGACCAGGATTTCGATGGGCAGCACCGCGCTGCCCTTCCCCTTGCCGACAACCACCGACACACCGTGGCGAAACGCCGTTTCCACGCGAATGCGCGGCTTCTTGCAATGCTCCAGCGCTTCCGCAGCATTTTTGAGCAGGTTGATCATCACCTGCACCAGCGCGTCCTCGTTGATATTGGCAAATGGCAGGGATGGATCATAACTCTTTATGATCTTTATATTTCTTGCAAATCCGGCGGCGGCGATATTCGCCGCCCGGTCGATCAGCGGGTAGATGTTGCCGCTGCGGCATTCCAGGGTCCGGTCGGTGGTGAAATCCTGCATCCGGTCGATCAACGCGGCTATCCGATCCACCTCATTGCAGATGAGTTGCGTCAAAGCGGCGTCGCGCCCGCCATTGCCCGATTCCAGCAATTGAGCCGCGCCCCTTATGCCCGACAGGGGATTCTTGATCTCATGGGCCAGGATCGCCGCTGCGCCGATGGCCGAGCGCGCGCCTCCCGCCGTGCCGCGATGGCCGATCTTGCGCGCCTGGCTCTGGGTGTGGACCGATACCACGCGCCAGCCTTCATGATCGACAATAGGCGCGATCATCAGGTCGACTTCCATCTCCGCCGTGCGTCCGGCATGCACGCGAATGTCATAGGCCGCGATCGGCTTGTTGCTATGCCAGATGTCGAAGCGCGCCCCCATCTCCGCCATGCGGATGGTCCGCGCTATATCGCTTCCGACTATGGCTGAACGCGCCATGTTGAGCAGCGTTTCGGCGCGGACATTGGCGTCGGCGATGCTGTTGTCCGGCCGCACCACCAAAGTTGCGACCGGCAGCGCAGTCATGAGTTCGGAAAGCGATGGCCCATCCCGCTGCGGTCGAAGCGATGGGATGGTGGTCATGTCCGCCGTCATGCCGCCTTGCGTGTCTCTACCAGACCCTCGTCGGCAATCAGCGGTTCGTAGAAGCGCGCAAGCATGTCCAGCACGACATCACCGTCCGGCTCCTGGTTCACTGCGTTGCGGAACTCGGCAGAGCCCGGCAGCCCCTTGGTGTACCAGCCGATATGCTTGCGGGCCATGTTCACGCCAGTGTGACTGTCATAATGCTCCAACATCGCGCGATAATGTTCCGTAATCACGCGATATTGCTCGTCCAGCAAGGGATCGGCCAAGCGCTCGCCCGTGCGGAACCAATGCATCACCTGACCGATCAGCCAGGGTCGGCCATAGGCGCCCCGCCCGATCATCACGCCATCGGCGCCGCTCTGCTCCAGCGCTGTCTCGGCATCGTCGATGGAGCAGATGTCCCCATTGACGATGACGGGCAGCGACACCGCTTCCTTCACGCTGCGGACAAAGGCCCAGTCCGCCGACCCCTTGTACATCTGGCAGCGCGTACGGCCGTGGACCGTGATCAGCTTCGCACCCAGATCCTCTGCGATCCGGGCCAGTTCGGGCGCGTTGAGGCTGACATGGTCCCAACCCATGCGCATCTTGACCGTGACGGGCACGTCGACAGCCTTGACGGTGGCGTCGATCAGCGAAGCGGCGAGCGGTAGATCACGCATCAGGGCGCTGCCGGCATCGCCGTTCACCACCTTTTTCACCGGGCAGCCCATGTTGATATCGATGATCGCGGCGCCGCGATCGGCGTTGAGCTTCGCCGCTTCCGCCATTTCCGTGGGCGAGCAGCCGGCAAGCTGCATGGAAACGGGTTCCTCCAGCGGATGCCATGCCGCCTTCTGCAGCGACTGGCGGGTCTCGCGGATCATGGCCGCCGTGGCGATCATCTCCGTCACGTTCAGGCCGGAGCCATAGCGGCGCACCAGCGTGCGGAACGGCATGTCCGTCACGCCCGTCATGGGCGCCAGCACGACCGGCATGTCAATCGTCACCGGACCTATGGAAATCGGGGAAAGCCTCTGCATCGTTCCGTCACTGCCTAAAAAACAGGCAGCCCTTAGCGGAAATCCGCATCCTCGGCAAGCGAAGCGGGGCTGGCGGTCGCTCCGGCACTGCGGTACAGGCGCGGCCATGACAGACCGAACCGTCGCCCTGCTGGTTGCAGCAGGACAGGGCAGCCGCGCGGGCGGCGACATCCCCAAGCAATTCCGGCCGATCGGCGGCAAGCCGGTTCTCATCCATGCCGTCGACGCGCTGGCACGCCATCCGGCTATCGATTCCATCGTGCTGGTGGTGGGTGCGGGGCAGGAAGACGATGTGCGGGCCATGCTGGGAAATCGCCCCGTCGCCGCAATCGTTCAGGGCGCCGACAGCCGTCGTGGGTCGGTGCGTGCCGGCCTGGAGCATATCGCCTCCGCCGGCGGCGCGGCGCGCATATTCGTTCATGACGCGGCCCGCCCCTTTCTTCCTGCGCCGGTGATCGATCGGCTGCTTGCCGCTTTGGAAGGGGCAATCGGTGCGATCCCTGTTTTGCCGGTCGCAGACACATTGGTCAGGAGCGAGCAGGACAATGCCGCTGAGGTCGTCGACCGCAATGGCCTGTTCCGTGTCCAGACGCCCCAGGCCTTTCGCTTCGACGCCTTGCTGGCTGCGCACCGGCTATGGGACAGTACACAGGAAGCAACCGATGATGCCCAGATGGTGCGGCAATCGGGTCATGACGTCATGCTGATTGCGGGCGATGAAAGGCTGGAAAAATTGACCTATGCTGAAGATTTTGCGCGCGCCGAAGCCCGAATGGGCGCTGCTCGAAGCGTGCGGACGGGCATGGGCTATGACGTCCACCGACTTGCGCCCGAAGAGGAGCTTTGGCTGTGCGGCATACGCATTCCGCACGATCGCGGCCTGGCGGGGCACAGCGACGCGGATGTGGCGATCCACGCCCTAGTCGATGCCCTGCTCGGCGCCCTGGCGGAGGGCGACATAGGCAGCCATTTTCCGCCTTCCGACCCTCAATGGCGCGGCGCGGCCTCGTCCCGCTTCCTGGAATATGCGGCGGGACGCGTCGCAAAACGGGACGGCTTTATCGAGCATGTCGACCTGACGCTGATCTGCGAGGCGCCGAAAATCGGCCCCCACCGTGACGCCATGCGCAACCGGATCGCCGAAATCCTGGGCATTACCCTGGATCGGGTCAGCGTGAAGGCGACCACCACGGAACGGCTGGGCTTTGCCGGACGCAGGGAAGGTATCGCCGCACAGGCTGTTGCCTCCCTCTCCCTCCCCGCGCTAATCTGACTCCATGCCCGATAACATCCTTCCCGCGCAGCTGGTCGACCTGGCCGAGCGCGTCATCAGCGCCAACCGGCGCGCCGGTCGTACCATTGCCGTGGCGGAAAGCTGCACGGGCGGACTGGTGTCCGCCGCGCTGACCGAAATAGCCGGCTCATCAGAAGTGTTCGAAGCCGGATTTATTACTTATTCCAATGACATGAAAAGCGAACTTCTGAAGGTTTCTCAGGATGTCATTGAAACTTTCGGCGCCGTTTCCATCGCCACTGCCTGGGCGATGGCTCAGGGCGCGCTCAACAAGAGCCACGCCAATGTCGCCGTCGCGATCACAGGCATAGCCGGTCCCGGCGGCGGATCGGAACAGAAACCCGTCGGCACCGTCGTTTTCGCCCGCGCCGAACGCGGCGCCAGCCCCGACAAGATCGTCGCCGACATGCATTATTTCGGGGATACGGGCCGGGGCGGCGTCCGCCTTCAGGCGGCGCTCTGCGCGCTCGAACTATTGCTGCCCGACTCGCCGGCGCCGTAAAGCTCCGCCGCGCGGGTCTCGAACGCACCGATCATCTTGCGCAGCGCCTTGTCGAACATCTGCCCCGCCAGCATCTCGAACAGCCTGTTCTTGAATTCGAACTCGACCTCGAAATCCACCAGCACCCCGCCCTTGCCGTCATCGCGGAAGTTCCATTCATTGTGGAGATGCTTGAGCGGCCCGTCGAGATAATCGACCCGCACATGATCCGGCCGGTGCTTGTGCACGCGGGACGTGAAGCTCTCCTTGATCCCCTTGAAGCCGACGATCATGTCCGCGACCATTTCCGAATCGCTGTCGGACCGGACCCGGATCGCGCTGACCCAGGGCAGGAATTCGGGATAGGCCTCGACATTCGCCACAAGGTCGAACATCTGTTCAGGCGTATAGGGAAGCGGCCTCGTTTCGTTATGCTTGGGCATCGGCTTATCGGGCTGCCTTCGCCAGTTGGGCCTCTCTGGCCGCGCGCATCTCGGCAAAATCCTTGCCCGCATGATAGCTGGATCGCGTAAGCGGGCTGGATGCCACTTGCAGGAAGCCCTTGGCCCGCGCAATCGCCGCATAGGCGTTGAACGCCGCGGGGGTGACGAACTCCATCACCTTGGCATGCTTGGGCGTGGGCTGAAGATACTGGCCCATGGTGAGGAAATCGATATCGGCCGATCGCATGTCGTCCATCACCTGGTGGACTTCCAGCCGTTCCTCCCCCAGCCCCAGCATGATGCCGGATTTGGTGAAGATTGACGGATCGAGCTTCTTCACCGTCTCCAGCAACCGCAAGGACGCATAATAGCGCGCACCGGGCCGGATGGTGGGGTACAAACGCGGCACCGTCTCCAGATTATGGTTGTAGACGTCGGGCCGCGCAGCCACGATCATCTCGACCGCGCGTTCATGCTTGTTGCGGAAATCCGGGGTTAGGATTTCAATGGTCGTGTCCGGCGTCGTGCGGCGCAACGCCTCGATCACCTTCACGAACTGCGACGCGCCGCCATCGGGCAGGTCGTCACGATCGACGGAGGTGATGACGATGTGCTCCAGCCCCATTTCCGCGCAGGCGTCGGCCAGGTTCTGCGGCTCGTTGGGATCCACCTTGCGCGGCATGCCAGTCTTGACGTTGCAGAAGGCGCAGGCCCGCGTGCACACATCGCCCAGGATCATCACGGTCGCATGCTTCTTGGTCCAGCATTCCCCGATGTTCGGGCAGGCTGCTTCCTCGCACACCGTCGCAAGTCCCTTTTCCCGCATCAGCTTGCGCGTCTCGTTATAGCCGGGGCTGGTCGGCGCCTTGACGCGAATCCAGTCGGGCTTGCGGGCGCGTTCGGGCCGCTCGGCGTGCGCGGGGATCGGGACGATATCGGTCATGCGCCCCAGATAGCGATGCGAGAGCGCTCTTGCCAGCCCCATCATTGTTCGGCACAGACCGGCGCATGACCGATTTTGCTGACATGCTCGCCGGCTATCGCCGTTTCCGGAATACGGGCTGGACGATGCAGCGGGGACGATGGGACGAACTGAACGAAGGGCAAAGCCCGCGCGTTATGGTGATCGCCTGTTCCGACAGCCGAGTCGATCCCGCGCAAATATTCGACACCAGCCCTGGCGAGATTTTCGTGGTCCGCAACGTGGCTGCGCTGGTCCCGCCCTTCGAAACCAACCCCGGCCGCCACGGCGTGTCCGCGGCGCTGGAATTCGCCGTTCAGGTGCTGAAGGTCGGAGAGATCGTCGTCATGGGCCATGGCAAATGCGGCGGTTGCAAGGCGGCTCTCAGCCATTCGCTGAAAGATGCGCCCCCCGGCGAGGGCGGCTTCATCCACAATTGGATCGAACTGCTCGACGAAGCGCGGGAGAAGGTGGTGGAACGCTTCGGCGATGACCGCAGCCGCGACGCGGAACGGGCCATGGAACAGGAAGGCGTCAAGGTCAGCCTGGCCAACCTGCGCAGCTTTCCCTGCGTCCGCGCCAAGGAACGGACCGGCGAGATCAGGCTGGTCGGTGCCTTCTTCGCCATTGCCGACGGCCAGCTTCACCTGCTGGACGAAGCGAGCGGACAGTTCAGCCCGGCGGCGCTGGAAGGCTGATGGTCGCATCGATCCCCAGCGGCAATATCGCCCTGCTGATCGATGCAGACAATGTCTCTGCCGATCATTTCGATCCGGTGCTGACCGTTCTGGCGGAACTGGGCACGGTCAACATAAGGCGCGCCTACGGCAATTGGAGCAAGCCCGCGCTGAAGGGTTGGGCGCGGCAGGCCGTGACGCAGGCGATCGAAACGCAGCAGCAGTTCGACCTGACCAGGGGCAAGAATGCGACGGACATGAAGATGACGATCGACGCCATGGATCTCATGGCGTCGGGTCGCGTCACGGGCTTCGGCCTGATGTCGAGCGACAGCGATTTCACGCCGCTGGTCACGCGCATCCGGCAGGAAGGCCTGCCGGTCTACGGCTTCGGTACTGACAAGACGCCGCAGGCGTTCCGCAGCGCCTGCACCCGCTTCATCGATGTCGGCGCGCTTACCAGCACAAGGGAGACGCCCGTTGAGCTGGAATCGATGGAGGAACCCGCCTCCCCCGACGCCACCGAGGTCGCGCCCGATCTCGTCAAGCTGCTGATCGACGCCTATAACGCCGTCAAACGCGACGATCAGGGTTTTGCCCGCCTCAGCGAAGTCGGCCAGCTTGCGGGCAACCGCTCCAGCTTCGACACCCGCAACTATGGGTTCAAGCGGCTGTCCGACCTCGT
Source organism: Sphingobium sp. LMA1-1-1.1 (assembly GCF_040676365.1). Lineage (NCBI taxonomy): Bacteria > Pseudomonadati > Pseudomonadota > Alphaproteobacteria > Sphingomonadales > Sphingobiaceae > Sphingobium > Sphingobium sp. LMA1-1-1.1. The sequence continues at coordinate 505,204 of NZ_JBEGHS010000001.1, read as the reverse complement.
CCGCTCGATCAAGAATTTCAAGGTCGAAAGCCGCGACGGCCAGACCTGGATCAAGCGGGTGCATTGATGGGAACTGTCGCCCGGCACCTGACGATCCATGGAAAGGTGCAGGGCGTATTCTACCGCGGTTGGGCGGTAGAGGTCGCCCGTCGGCTCGGCCTTGCGGGATGGGTCCGCAATCGTATCGACGGCAGCGTCGAGGCGCTGGTCGAAGGGCAGGATGATGCGGTCGAGCGGTTCATTGCCCTCGCCGGCCAAGGTCCGCCGGCGGCCCGTGTCGCGCGGATAGATGCGACCGAAGTGGCGGCGGAAGGACATCTGAAATTCGAGCAACATCCAACCGCTTGAGCGATCTGCATCAGGCGGAGTGCCGCTGATCCACAAACCGAAGGACGACAGCGGTACGACAGAAAGGCATTTTTCGTCCCCTTCGTCGCTGTACTGAGGCCGGGGCCGCGAATAAAAAAAGGGGAGGTCAACACCTCCCCTTCCCGTCCCCGCAAAGCGCTTTCGAACTGGCCGAAAACGGCCAAGTTGAAAAATGCTCTGGATCAGTAGCGGTAATGATCCGGCTTGAACGGACCTTCCTGCGTCACGCCGATATAGGCGGCCTGCTTGGGCGTCAGCTTCGACAGCTTCACGCCCAGCTTCTCCAGGTGAAGCGCCGCAACCTTCTCGTCCAGATGCTTGGGCAGCACATAGACTTCGTTCTTATATTCGCCCGACTTGGTCCAAAGCTCGATCTGCGCCAGCACCTGGTTGGTGAAGGACGAGGACATGACAAAGCTCGGATGGCCGGTGGCGCAGCCCAGGTTCACCAGCCGTCCCTTGGCCAGGACGATGATCTTCTTCCCGTCGGCAAACTCCACCTCGTCGACCTGCGGCTTGATCTCGGTCCACTTCATGTTGTTGAGGCCCGCGATCTGGATCTCGCTGTCGAAATGGCCGATGTTGCAGACGATCGCCATGTTCTTCATCGCGCGCATGTGATCGACGGTGATGACGTCCTCATTGCCGGTCGCGGTGACGAAAATGTCCGCGCGGCTGGCCGCCTCTTCCATCGTGACGACTTCATAGCCCTCCATCGCCGCCTGCAATGCGCAGATCGGATCGATTTCGGTGACCAGCACGCGCGCGCCGCCGTTGCGGAGCGAAGCGGCGGAACCCTTGCCCACGTCACCGAAACCGGCGACCACGGCAACCTTGCCGGCCAGCATGACGTCGGTGGCGCGGCGGATCGCGTCGACCAGCGATTCCTTGCAGCCATAGAGATTGTCGAATTTCGACTTGGTGACGCTGTCGTTGACGTTGATCGCCGGGAAAGGCAGCTTGCCCTTCTTCGCCAGCTCATAAAGGCGGTGGACGCCCGTGGTGGTCTCTTCCGACACGCCCTTGATGGCCTTGACCGTCTCCGTCAGATAACCCGGACGCTCCGCCAGGAAGCGCTTCAGCGTGGCGACGAAAATTTCCTCTTCTTCGTTGCCGGGCGTGAACAGCTCTTCCCCGGCCTCGACGCGGGCGCCCCACAGCGCGAACATGGTGGCGTCCCCGCCATCGTCCAGGATCATGTTGCAGACCGTGTCACCCCAATCGAAGATGCGGATGACATAGTCCCAATATTCCTCCAGCGTCTCGCCCTTCACGGCGAACACCGGGATGCCCCGCGCCGCGATGGCGGCGGCGGCATGATCCTGGGTGGAGAAGATGTTGCACGATGCCCAGCGGATTTCAGCGCCCAGTTCCGCCAGCGTCTCGATCAGCACGGCGGTCTGGATCGTCATGTGCAGCGACCCCGTGATGCGCGCGCCCTTCAGCGGCTTGGCGGCGCCGAATTCGGCGCGCAGGGCCATCAGGCCCGGCATTTCGGTTTCCGCGATTTCGATTTCCTTGCGGCCGAAAGCGGCAAGGCTGATGTCGCGGATCACATAATCCTGCGCCTGGGTGGCGGGTGCGGTGGCCACGAGCCTGTCTCCATATCGTTAAGATTGAGGCCGCCGCCCGAATGAACGAACGGCGGCGATGGGCTGGGCTTTACCAATCGCCGCCGTCCATGGCAACTCAATATAAAGTTTTCTTTATGTCTATTCCGCCGGGCCGCGCAGCGACCTTCACCGGCTCCTTCGACAAAGAATCATCGGCCGCCAATGCGGTGACGATGTCTCAACGCGTGTCCGACCGATGCGGGCCGATCGTAGCGGCAGAGGACAAGGCTGCACCCGTCCTTGATGGATCATCAACGGCGAAGATTATCCGAATTTCACCCCAAAGGGTTCAGCTACGATGGAGAAACAAGCCATCGCAGCCGTCATGCTGACGGCTGCGATCCGACCTGCGGGTCAGGCCGATCCCGCACCGCTGACCAGATGGGAGGCGTCGACTCCGGCAGAGGCATAGGCGGCGGACCATTTCCGCGCCGCAGGGACGTCGAACAGAAGCTCGGCGGTGCAGTTGGTCGGGAACCAGCTTTCGCCGTTCATTTCCTCGTCCAGTTGTCCCGCGCCCCAGCCAGCATAGCCCAGGGCGACCAGATAGCGACTCGGCCCCTTCCCTTCCGCAATCGCCTTCAGGATTTCGAGCGAGCCGGACAGGCCCCATCCCTCGCCCACGGCCACCATGTCATGCCCGCCCCAGTCGAGCGAATGCAGGACAAAGCCGCGCCGGGGTTCCACCGGCCCACCGCGCAGCACGGGCACATCCGGGACATTGCGCGGCTCGATGTCAAAGCTCTCCAGCAGATCGTGCAGGCTGACGCCGTCAATCTCGTCGCTGACGGCAATGCCCAGCGATCCGCCCTCGTCATGCACGCACATGGCGATGACGGAATGATCGAACCGCATGTCCTCCATCCCTGGCAGGGCGAGCAGGAATTGACCGGCATAGGAGCGTGTTGGGGTCATCCGTCAAATATACGCGCCTTGCCGCCTTTGCCAATGGCGAGCCATCGCTTGGAAGGGGCAGTGCGCCATATTCCGCGCAACCCCTTGACAGACCGGTCTCCAAGCCCAACGTGCCGCCGACCCAAACAAGGCCAGGAGGCAGACGATGACCATTTCGAAGGGCGAACGCGTCCCCAGCACCACTTTCGTCAAGATGACCGAAAACGGCCCCGAGCAGGTCGCTTCGGACGATTTCTTCGCCGGCCGCACCGTCGCGCTTTTTTCCGTGCCGGGAGCCTTCACGCCCACCTGTTCCGCGCGGCATCTGCCCGGCTTCGTAGAGAAGGCGGAAGAACTGAAGGGCAAGGGCGTCGATGAGATCGCCTGCACCGCCGTCAACGACGCTTTCGTCATGGGCGCCTGGGGCAAGTCCGCCAACGCCGATGGCAAGGTGACGATGCTGGCGGACGGCAATGCGGATTTCGCACAGGCAGTCGGCCTTACCATGGACGGCAGCAAGTTCGGCATGGGCACGCGCGGCCAGCGTTTCTCCATGATCGTCAAGGACGGCGTCGTCGCGGAACTGAATGTCGAGGCGCCGGGCGACTACAAGGTGTCGTCGGCCGAATATATGCTCGATCAGATCTGAATCTTGCAGGATGCGCGCCTCTGATCGGGCGCGCATCTTTCTTCGGTCACATTAGTGCGTTACCAAGGTTCGATGACAAAAAGCATCGGCAGTGCGATCGTCGCTGAGCTCGACGAAATCTATCGGAATTCCATCGAAAATCTCCGCCAGGCCATGCGTGCCTACGCCAGCGACGGCAGCGTTCCGGTTCCCGAAGCCCGGACGGATGGACGTTTCTGCTATCCGGAATTGCGGATCACCCATCATGGCGAGTCGGACGCGCCGCCCCCCGGCCGTTCCTTCGCGCGGCTGTCCAGGCCTGGCCGCTATGTGACGACCGTCACCCGTCCCGCCATGTTCGGCGATTATCTGGCCGAACAGATCGACCTTCTCGTCCGCGATTATGGCGTGACGGTCGAAACCGGGATCAGCGAGCAGCAGATTCCCTTTCCCTATGTTCTGGACGGCCTGGACATGAGCGCGCTGGACGGCACGCCGCCGACCGAACTCGCACGCCACTTCCCGGCCACCGAACTGGCGGAAATCGGGGATGAGATCGCCGACGGCCTGTTCATGCAGGACAGCGCGGGCGAAAGGCCGCTTGCCCTGTTCGATGGACTGCGCACGGATTTCTCGCTGGCGCGGCTCAAACATTATACCGGCACGCCGGCAGAGCATGTGCAGCGCTACATCCTGTTCACCAACTATCATCGCTATGTGGACGAATTCGTGGCCTGGGCCTGTGCCGAATTGCAGCGGGAGGGAAACCGCTACACCGCGCTGTCCGGGGCAGGCGGAGTCTATGTGACGCCGGAAACCGCCGATCCCGCCCGGATGATCGCGGACAGCGCATGGCGCCGGCACCAGATGCCCGCCTATCACCTGATCGCGCCCGATCGCAGCGGGATCACGCTGGTCAATATCGGCGTCGGCCCTTCCAATGCAAAGACCATCTGCGATCATCTGGCCGTGGTGCGCCCGGAAGCCTGGCTGATGATCGGCCATTGCGGCGGCCTGCGCCCCAGCCAGCGGATCGGCGACTATGTGCTGGCGCACGCCTATCTGCGCGATGATCATGTGCTGGATGAGATGCTGCCGCCGGAAATCCCTGTTCCCGCCATTGCGGAGGTCCAGGTGGCGCTGGCGAAGGCGGCCGAAGCCGTGCTGGGCGGTGACGACCGGGAGGATTTCAAGCGCCGCCTGCGCACGGGCACGGTCGTCACGACCGACGACCGCAACTGGGAACTGCGCTACTCCAGTTCGGCGCTGCGCTTCAGCCTGTCGCGTGCGGTCGGCATCGACATGGAGTCGGCGACGATCGCCGCGCAGGGCTATCGGTTTCGGGTGCCCTATGGAACGCTGCTCTGCGTTTCCGACAAGCCGATCCATGGCGAACTGAAATTGCCGGGGCAGGCCAACCGCTTCTATGAGGAAGCCATTGCGGGCCATTTGCGGGTAGGCCTGATGACCTGCGAACTGCTGCGGCAGGAGGGGCCGAAGCTGCACAGCCGCAAGCTGCGCGCCTTCAACGAGCCGCCCTTTCGGTAAGCACCGGCTCCTGCGCTTCAGGCCGTCAGGAAATCCACCATCGCCTGTCCCAGTTCCTTCCGGGTCACCGCATTCATGTGGTTCCCCGGAACCTCGACATAGCGCCCGTTGGGCAGCAGTTTCGCCAGTTCCTGCGCGACGCCATTGTCTCGGTCGTCGGCCCCGCAAATCACCTCGACGGGCTGCTGGAACCCGGCGATGACCTCCCTCGGCGTATCGACGAAGGTGTTGAGGATGTTCAGCATCGCGACCGGATCGCCCTTGGTGGTCTTGAGGAAGGCCTCCGTCATCCATTCCGACGTGCCGCGCTCAAAGCTACCCAGATTGGTCAGGACGTTGCGATAATAGCCGCCATTGTCCAGCGTCTGGACCAGGCCGCGCAGCCCCATGCCGGCCAGGATCACCTTGCGCGGCGTCGCCCCTCGCGCCAGCATCCGCACCGTCGTCCGGGCGCCCAGCGAATAGCCGCCCAGATCATAGTCGGTCAGCCCGAGCTGCTCGATCAGCGCCAGCCCGTCCTCCGTCAATGCGTCCGGCGGATAGGCGGCGGGATCATGCGGCTTGCCGCTTTCGCCATGGCCGCGCAGGTCGGGCATGATGAGGCGAAAGCCCGCTTCCACCAGCTTCGCGGCATGGCCATAGCGTATCCAGTTGGTGTAGGCATTGGAGAAATAGCCGTGGATAAGCACCAGGTCACGGCCCGCCCCCACCATGTGCACGGCAAGGGGAAGCCCACCCAGGCCTTTGATTTCCAACTTTTCGACGGGCAGGTCGGACACAGGGCTACTCCTTGGATGAATGCGGGTCCGGGGATGAATGCGGGTCCGGCGATATGGCCTCGCCCCACCCTTGTCGAGTGGCGCAAAGCCAGAGAAGCGCCAACGCGCTGCCGACCTGCGCGGCTCCCATGTCCTTCTGCGGATCCCATATGTCGCCTTGCTGGCCATTATACCAGTCCGCGGTCTGCCCGGCAGCGAACACGCTCAGCAACCATTCGAAAATCTCGTATACGGCGCTTACCAATCCGACGAAGGCAAAGGCGAAGGCCAGGCTCCAACCCGGCCGCATCGCGCCATGACGCCGCGCCAGCTCCGCGAAAGGCGCGGTCAGCAGGGCGCCGAATGCGAAATGGACCAGCCGGTCATAACCGTTGCGCGCCAACCCGAATGTGTCTGAAACATCATGCCCGCTGATCGCCCGCGCCCAGGCATCATAGGGCACATAGGAATAGATATAGCGTCCGCCCAGCGTGTGCAGCAGCAGGAACAGCAGGACGCATCCCGCCGACCCGTTCGACAGGGGCCAGCGATGCAGCAGCCATGGCGCGGCGAGAGCCAGCAACATGGTCGGGCCATGCTGGAGCGGCGCGAGTTCGGGATAGGGCTGGTCGACATTCGCGGCCAGAATGGCCGCGACCAGCATCATGATCATCCGGCGCTGCTGGACTGGAACGGATTTCCAGACCCCCACAGCGCCGGAGATCATCGGGCGCCTCAGCCCTTCTTCAGGTGCCGGCGGCCCAGCAGTTCCGCAATCTGCACCGCGTTGAGCGCGGCGCCCTTGCGCAGATTGTCGCTGACGCACCAGAGGTTCAGACCGTTTTCGATGGTCGAATCCTCGCGCACGCGGCTGATGAAGGTTGCATAGTCGCCCACGCATTCGACAGGGGTGACGTAACCGCCATCCTCGCGCTTGTCGACGAGCATCACGCCGGGCGCCTCGCGCAGGATGTCCTGCGCTTCCTTGGCCGAGATTTCCTTCTCGAACTCGATGTTCAGCGCCTCGCTATGGCCGACGAACACGGGCACGCGCACGCAGGTCGCCGTGACCTTCACCTTGGGATCAAGGATCTTCTTCGTCTCCGCGACCATCTTCCATTCTTCCTTGGTCGAACCATCGTCCAGGAAGACGTCGATGTGCGGGATCACGTTGAAGGCGATCTGCTTGGTGAACTTCTTCGGCTCGGCCGGATCGCCCACGAAGATGTTGCGCGACTGTTCGAACAGTTCGTCCATGCCCGCCTTGCCCGCGCCGGAAACCGACTGGTAGGTGGCGACGACCACGCGCTTGATCGTCGCGGCGTCATGCAGGGGCTTCAATGCCACGACCATCTGCGCGGTCGAGCAGTTGGGGTTCGCGATGATGTTCTTACGCTTATAGCCGTCGATCGCATCCGGATTCACCTCGGGCACGATCAGCGGCACGTCCGGGTCCATGCGGTAGAGCGACGAATTGTCGATCACCACGCATCCTGCGGCCGCCGCCTTGGGCGCATATTCGGCCGTCGGGCCGGAACCCGCGGCGAACAGGGCGATATCCCAGCCGGTGAAATCGAAATGCTCGATATTCTTGCATTTGAGCGTCTTGCCGGTGTCACCGAAATCAATTTCGGCGCCCTGCGACCGGGGCGAGGCTACCGCCGCGATCTCGTCAATCGGGAACTCGCGCTCGGCGAGAATGGTCAGCATCTCGCGGCCCACATTTCCGGTGGCTCCCACGACGACGACCTTGTAACCCATGACTTGACACTCCACTCGATGCTTGCATTGCGGAGTGCGCGCCATAGCGGCATTGCACCATTTGTCCAGTGACAAGCCGTTTATTGCGTCAAAGCCGGGCTTCTTGGCACTACGCATCCTATTGAGGTTCCGTGCTCCTGCGAAGGCAGGAACAGGAAACAGTTATTTGCCAGGCGTTTCCGGCCCCACCCCATGCCGCGCGAGAAAATTCTCGATCGTCCGCCACAGATGGACGCTGATCCCCGGCCCGCCCACACGATGTGTCTGGCCCGGATAGACCATCATCTCGAACGGCACGGCCGCCCCCTGCATCCTGGCCATCAAGGCGGTCGAATTGTCGAACACCACATTATCGTCCGACATGCCGTGGATCAGCAACAGTGGATCGCTGATCTTGACCGCCTCCTCCACCGCGCCGGAGCCGGGATAGGCGCTGGGCTTCTCCTGCGGCTGGCCGAGATAGCGCTCGGTATAATGGGTGTCGTACAGCTCCCATTTCGTGACCGGCGCGCCCGCCACCGCCGCCGAGAAGACCCCAGGCGCCTTTTCCAGCAGCTTGAGCGACATATAGCCGCCATAGGACCAGCCATAGGTCGCGATCCGCCTGGGATCGACATAGGGCTGGCTCTTGAGCCAGTTCACGCCCGCAAGCTGGTCCTCCACCTCGACCGTTCCCATGGCGTGGTAGATCTGGTCCTCGAACGCCTTGCCGCGGTCGGGCGTGCCGCGATTGTCCAGAACGAAGACGATCCAGCCCTGGTCCACCAGATATTGGTAGATGGGCGAACCCCAGGAATTGGTGACCTGCCGCCCGGTGCCAGGCCCGCCATAATGCAGCATGAAGACCGGATAGCGCTTTCCGGCCTCCAGGGGCGGCGTCATGATCCGGGTGTAGAGCGTCGATCCGTCGGCAGCCCTGATGGTCCCGAATTTCGTCTTCACATGGCTGGCAAGATAGGGCGCATAGGGATGGTCGCCCTTGATCGCATTCTCCGACAGCCATTGCAGCCTCTTGCCCGAATTATCGGCGAGATAGACCTGGCGCGGTTGATCGGTATTGCTTCGGGAAACCACGATCCGGCTGGCCGCGCCATCCATCACGGCGTCGTTCCACCACCCGGCCGAGGTCAATTGCCGCAACGGCCCAGCCTTGGCGATCGGCGCGGCATAGAGCTGCTGTTCCAGCGGCGTCTCTCTGTTGCCGGTGAAATAGACGGTGCCCCCGCCCCCCTTCGCGCCCTCATCCACGCTCACCACGTCGCGCACCTCCCAATTGCCGCTGGTGAGCGCCGTCCACTGGCTGCCCCGCACATGGTAGAGATGCCCGTGGCCGGTCTTTTCCGACCACCACAGGAAGCTGCCGTCCCGCAGCGGCGTGAAATTGTTGCTGAGGTTGATCCAGTTCTTCGCCCTTTCGGTCAGGATCATCCGCGCCTTTCCCGTCGCCGGATCGACCGCCAGCAGGTCCAGCGTCTTCTGGTCCCGGCTCTCGCGCTGGACGTAAAGCGTCTTGCCGTCCTTCGACCAATCGACGCGGGCGAGATAAATGTCCTTTTCCGCGCCGAGATCGACCTTCACCGGCGTGCCGCCCTCCGGCTTCATCACATAGAGGTCGACCAATGCATTGGGCGTTCCGGCTGCCGGATAGCGCTGCTCATATACTTTGGTGCCCTCGCCGCCGATGGCGGTACGGGTGACCACGCCGACGGGCCCTTCATCCACGCGCGCGACCGCGATCAGCCTGTCGTCCGGCGACCACCAATAGCCTGTGCGCCGGTCCATTTCCTCCTGCGCAACGAACTCGGCCACGCCCCAGCTTACCGTGCCGCTGGCGCCCTGCGTCAACTGCCTTTCCGTCCCGCCCATCGGCTGGACGAAGAAATCGCCGCCACGCACGAAGGAGACATAGCCGCCCTTTGGACTGACCACCGCGTTCAACTCGCCATCCGGCGTGTCGGTGAGCCGGGTCACCTTCCCGTCCAGCGCCGCCAGATAGAGGTCCCCGTCGACCGGCACGAGGATGGACTTGCCGTCCGGCGACCAGTCATAGCTGACGATGCCGGTGCTGCCCGCAACGGAGCGATCCCGCTCCCGCTGCATCTTCTCCGCCTCCGAAAGCTCCGCGCCGCTGCCGGTCTTCCTGGAATCGACCAGCATCCGCTCCGCACCCGTGGAGCTGTCCACCGCCCAGAGATCAAGCCGCTCCTTTTCATCGGGCCGGGGTTTCAACAGCGTCACCAGCCTGCCGTCAGGGGACAGCTTCAGCGCTCTGGGCTGTGGACCGGACAAGTCGGGACTGGCAAACACCCGCTCCAGCGTCAGCTTTTCCTGCGCCTGGGCGGATATCACGGAGAGCAGCAGCACGCCGACAGCCGCACCGCATTTCAGATATGGCGACATTTTCATCCCTTGCTTGAGCCGCGACGAAGCAGCAGCACATGGGCGCGAAATTAGCGTCAAGCGGATGAAAAGATCAATGTTGGGAAATAATATTTCCTGGAAAAACCATGACCGCTCCCAGGCAGGTCATGGTGGGCGCGACAGGGATTGAACCTGTGACCCCACCCGTGTGAAGGGTGTGCTCTACCGCTGAGCTACGCGCCCCCTTTCAAGGAGGAGGCGGCCATTGGCATCCACCGCGCCGCCTGTCAAGCAGTGCAACAAGCAATTTTCCGAAAATGGACTTATTCACGCCATCCGCGTTATAGTCGATACGCTTTCAAAAGGAGTGCATGTTCATGCGTCAAACCGTCGCCCTCGTCATTGCCGGGCTGCTTCTTACCTCGCTGGCCGCTTGCAACACCGTCAAGGGTGCGGGTCGCGACATCGAATCCGTCGGTCGCGCCGGGGAAAAAGCCATTAATTGATCGGGCAACCGGCTCGTTTACCGAAGCCGGCCCATTTACTGGAGGATGCGGCTGGCGACGGCCGCATCCTTCTCCAGCCGGACGCCGTCGCATTCCGGCTCACCGCAGTCGCAGGCCGCGATGGTGTAGCGCACGCCGCACATCACCAGCACATCCTGATCGAAGGAATAGTTGGATATTCCCGCCCGCTCGACCTTTTCCTGCGCTCTGGCCCGGAGGGTCATGGTCTTGCCTCTCTGCAACATGGCTGAATGATTGTTGCTGCGTTGCACAATGTCAATTGCGCCAGGTTGGTTCCTGAACGAATTGAAATAAATCTGTCCAGAAAATGACACGATTCAGCGCTTGTGCAGGCGATGCTTGCGCGTCGTCGCCATCGCTCCCATATGCCGGCCATGAACGACCAACGCTCCCAATCCATGCCGGTCTGGCATGGCACGACGATCATGTCGGTACGCAAGAACGGAAAGGTGATCGTGGCCGGCGACGGCCAGGTTTCCATGGGCCAGACGGTGATGAAGCCCAATGCCCGCAAGGTCCGTCGTCTTCACGACGGCTCGGTGATCGGCGGGTTCGCCGGTGCCACGGCGGACGCCTTCACCCTGTTCGAGCGGCTAGAGGCCAAGCTGGAGCGTCACAACGGACAGTTGATGCGCGCCGCCGTCGAACTGGCGAAGGATTGGCGAACCGACAAATATCTCCGCAACCTGGAGGCGATGATGATCGTCGCTGACAAGGACGTGACGCTGATCCTGACGGGCAATGGCGATGTGCTGGAACCGGTGTCCCATCCCAAGGGCACCGTGGCAGCCATCGGTTCGGGCGGCAATTTCGCTCTCGCGGCAGCGCGTGCGCTGGTGGAATATGAGGAAGACGCCGAAACACTTGCGCGCAAGGCGATGCAGGTGGCGGCGGAAATCTGCGTCTACACCAACGACCAGCTTGTGGTCGAAGAACTGGCATCTGCCACATAATGGCGCGCCTCCCGCGGGCAAGACGAGCCTCCAGCCTGTCCCGAACCGCTGCACGCGATTGCTGAGGCAGTCGCCCCCACCCCCGGCCCCTCCCGCATGCGGAAGGGGAGTGAGATGAAGATGAACGACAATCTGACCCCCAAAGCCATTGTTTCCGCCCTCGACGCGCATATCATCGGCCAGGCCGACGCCAAGCGCGCCGTTGCGGTCGCGCTGCGCAACCGTTGGCGTCGCCAGCGCCTTCCCGCCGACCTGCGCGAAGAGGTGACGCCCAAGAACATCCTGATGATCGGGCCCACCGGCTGCGGCAAGACAGAGATCAGCCGGCGCCTCGCCAAGCTCGCCGACGCGCCCTTCGTCAAGGTGGAGGCCACCAAGTTCACCGAAGTGGGCTATGTCGGCCGCGACGTCGAACAGATCGTGCGCGACCTGGTCGAGGAAGCCGTGCGTCTGGAAAAGGATCGCCGTCGCGAAGCGGTGCGCGAAGCCGCGTCCGAAGCCGCCATGTCCCGCCTGCTCGACGCGCTCACCGGCAAGGAAGCGAGCGAGGCCACGCGCCTCTCCTTCCGCCAGCGGATCGAGAACAACCAGATGAACGATGTCGAGGTCGAGGTGGAAGTCGCCGACAGCCCCTCCATGCCCATGGAAATCCCCGGCATGGGCGGCCAGATCGGCATGATCAACCTCAGCGACATGATGTCCAAGGCCTTCGGGCAGCAGCAGAAGAAGCGGCGCAAGCTGCGCGTGGTGGACGCCTGGGACAAGCTGGTCGAGGAGGAGCAGGACAAGCGCCTGGACCAGGACGATGTCGCCCGCGTCGCCATCACCAGCGCGGAGCAGAACGGCATCGTCTTCATCGACGAGATCGACAAGATCGCCGTCAGCGACGTGCGCGGCGGCTCCGTCAGCCGCGAGGGCGTGCAGCGTGATCTGCTCCCGCTGATCGAGGGCACGACGGTCTCGACCAAATATGGTCCGCTCAAGACCGACCATATATTGTTCATCGCCAGCGGCGCCTTCCATGTCGCAAAGCCCAGTGACCTGCTGCCGGAACTGCAGGGCCGCCTACCGATCCGGGTGGAGTTGAAGGGCCTGACCGAGGATGATTTCGTATCGATCCTGTCCGACACCAAGGCCAGCCTTGTTGCGCAATATCGCGCATTGCTGGCAACCGAAGGCGTCACCATCGACCTGACGCCCGACGGCATCCGCGCCGTGGCCAAAATCGCCGCCGAAGTGAACAGCGAGGTCGAGAATATCGGCGCCCGCCGCCTCCAGACGGTGATGGAAAAACTGCTGGAGGATGTGAGCTTCGACGCGGAGGACCGCCAGGGCGAAACGCTGCTGGTCGACGCCGCCTATGTGGAAAAGCAGTTGCGCGCGATCGCGCGCAACACCGACCTCAGCAAATATGTGCTGTAAGGGCGAACCTGCCCCTTACTGACACCATGTTCCTGCCTGCGCAGGAACATGGTGCATGTTATTCAGACGCCTCTGTCAATCACGTGAAGTCGGGACCGGTCCCGACTTCACCTACCGATTAAAAGTCAGTAGCTGCGCCCCACCAGCACCCGCTCCACCGCCTTCTCGCCGGTAAACACGCAAACGCCGTCGGCCGCTTCCGCATCAGAGGGAATATTGCGCAGCGTCAGCTTCTCGCCCTTCAACCACTCAACCACCTTGTCGAGCGCAGCCCCGGTCGGCTTGGCCCACTGCACCAGCGCCCAACCCGGCTTCCTGCTCGCCCCGAAATAGGCCTTGAGCCCATCGAGCGACGTCACCGACTTGTCGATATTCCCCAGCAGCCGCGCCTGCGCGTCCGCGAACAGCGTCTGCTGGATCTCCTCGATCATCCCGGCCACACTGCCCAGGAAATCATCCTTGGCCACGATCCGGCTATCGAGCTTCCCATCCTCACGATAGAGCCGATCACGCCGAATGACGGACACATTGCCACCCGCCATGTCACGCCCGCCGACCTCGATCACGATCGGCGCGCCCTTCTTGACCCAGCTCCAGCGCTTGTTCGCGGCCTTGGCGGGCCGCCGGTCCAGCAGCGCGCGCACCGGTTCGCGGAACACATCCTGCTTGTTGAGTTCCGTCACCAGATTGCTGCAATATTCCAGGATCGCCGCATCCTCGTCCGTATCGCGCAGCATGGGCACGACGACGATCTGATAGGGCGCCACCCGCGGTGGCACGCGCAGCCCGTCATCGTCGCCATGCACCATGATCAGCCCGCCGATCATCCGCGTGGAAACGCCCCAGCTTGTCGTCTGCGCCAGTTCCTGCTGCCCCTCGGCATTCTGGAACTTGATGTTCTGCGCCGATGAGAAGGTCGTGCCCAGGAAATGCGACGTTCCCGCCTGCAACGCCTTTCCGTCCTGCATCATCGCCTCGATGGAATAGGTCGCCACGGCACCGGGAAAGCGCTCATTTTCCGGCTTCTCGCCCGCAATCACGGGCAAGGCGACGCATTCTTCGGCAAAGCTGCGATAGACTTCCAGCATCTTGAGCGTCTCTTCCATCGCCTCATCGACGGTGGCATGCGCCGTATGCCCCTCCTGCCAGAGGAATTCGGCGGTGCGCAGGAACATGCGGGTGCGCATTTCCCAGCGGACGACATTGGCCCATTGGTTGATCAGCACCGGCAAATCGCGCCAGCTCTGCACCCAGCGGGAAAATGCCGCGCCGATCACCGTCTCCGAAGTCGGGCGAACCACCAGCGGCTCCTCCAGCCTGGCTTCGGGGTCCGGGATCATCTTCCCGTCCTTCTGGATCAGCCGGTGATGCGTGACGACCGCCATTTCCTTGGCAAAGCCGTCGACATGCTCCGCCTCCTTCTCGAAATAGGACAGCGGGATGAACAGCGGGAAATAGCAGTTTTCGTGGCCGGTCGCCTTGATGCGCTCGTCCAGCAGCTTCTGCATCCGTTCCCATATGCCATAACCCCATGGCCGGATGACCATGCACCCGCGCACGCCGCTTTCCTCGGCCATGTCGGCTTCGGAAATGACGGCCTGATACCAGGCGGCGAAATCCTGATCGCGGGTAACGGAAAGGGCGTGCTTCACGGGATCGACCTTAAATTCGAGTGGATGGCGCGCCATAGGCGAACCGCGCCGCCAATGTCGACCCCCAGAAGAGCAGGGCGACCCGCAGAAGAGGCGGACGTCAGGCGAGCAAGCAATGCCGGATCAGGCGCCCGCGCCCAATTGTTCCAGCCAGGCCTTCGCTTGTTTGGGTTCGCCGACGGCATCGGCAGCGGGCTTGCCCCGAGCAGCCAGAAATTCCCGGTGCAGTGCGAAGACGTCGAGGCTCAATTGGCTGCGAAGCCGGTCGATGTCGTCGGCCAGCTCTTCCAGGCGATCGATCGCCGGCTGGGCATTTGCCCGCGCCCAGCGATCGTCATTATGGCCGAACAAGCCCCAGCGGCCGCTTGCCGTCTCGCGGAGCGCCGCGATCAGCGCGTCACGATACTCCGCTTCCATTTCCTCGCGACGGACGTCCAGTCGCTCAAGTCTGTCGGCCTTTGCCAAGATCTCAACTCAGCTTGTCGATCTTCGCATTCAGCGCCGCCAGTTGCGCCTTGAGCTGGGCGATCTCGTCATCCTTGCTCTCATCGGCAGCCGTTGCCGGCGCAGGCGCCGTCATGCCCGGCATTCCGGGCATCCCCGGCATGCCGGTGCCAAAGGCGCTCGCCGCCGCTTCGAACATCTGCATGTTGCGCTTGGCGATCTCGGCCAGCGGGCCTCCTCCGAAGGCGCCCTTCATGGCTTCCTGAAATTGCTGCTGGTTCTTGCGGAACGCGTCCATCGACGCTTCCAGATATTGCGGCACCATGGACTGCATGGAATCGCCGTACATCGCGATCAACTGGCGCAGGAAGTTGACGGGCAGCATGTTCTTGCCCCTCTGCTCCTCCTCCATGATGATCTGCGTCAGGACATTATGCGTGATGTCCTCTCCGGTCTTCGCATCGACGACAACGAACTCGCGCCCCTCACGAGTCATCTGCGACAAAAGATCCAGCGTGATGTAGCTCGACGTTTCTGTGTTATAGAGCCGCCTGTTAGCGTACTTCTTGATAACGACCGGTTCGGATTCGTTCGCGGTCTTAGATTTGGCCATGGATACCTCTCCCACACCTGTATTTTCCGCAATAGCACAAGCGAATGCCGCGCCGCAACATGGACCGCGGCCCTTACCCCTTTTTCTCAATATTTTATGGCGCGAAACGGAGAGCGATGCCGAACTGCGCAAACGCGCTTTCCAGGGCTTGCGGAGATATCAGGAGGCTGACCGCCCTGCCCCGCCCGCTCCGGTCCCCGTCGTCGCCCGCGCGGGCAGCGCCAGGCTGCTTCGATATGGGACGGAAAACGGGCGCCATCCGGTGGTGTTCGTGCCTTCGCTGATCAACCCGCCGCAGGTGCTGGACCTCTCGGCCAGCCGCTCCATGCTGCGCCACATGGGTGCAGCAGGACATGATGCCTATCTGGTCGACTGGGGCACGCCGGCCGCGGACGATGGCGCGCTGGGCCTCGACCGGCACGTGACGGAGCGCCTGCTGCCGATGCTTGGCAGCCTGCAGCGGACACCGATCATCGTCGGATATTGCCTTGGCGGAAATCTGGCGATCGCGGCGGCGGCATTGCAACCGGCACGGGCGCTGGCGACGATCGCGGCCCCCTGGAATTTCGACGGCTTCCCGGCCGCCGACCTTCAGGAGATCGGGTCGCTCTGGCAGGGCTCCAGGCCGATGTGCGAGCGACTGGGCTATGTACCGATGGAGGTGCTGCAATCCGGCTTCTGGGCGATGGATCCTGGCCGGACGATTCGCAAATATGCCGCCTTCGCCGACATGGCGCCCCATTCTCATGAAGAACAGGCCTTTCTCGCGGTGGAGGACTGGGCCAATGGCGGCCCGCCGCTCAGCTTTGCTGCGGGTCGTGATCTTTTCGAGGGGTTCTACGCTGCGAATGCGAGCGGGCGGGGCGAATGGCATGTCGACGGACTGGCGATCGATCCCGGCCGGCTCTCCTGTCCCACGCTTTCGATCCGTTCCACAACCGACCGCATCGTCCCCGCCGCCGCCGCGCCACAGATGGCAGAGAACATAAGCTTGATGCTTGGCCATGTCGGCATGATCGTGGGCGGCGCGGCCCGGGCAATGCTGTGGGAGCCGTTGTCCCAATGGCTTTCCAGCCATGGCGGATGATGATATGTGCAGCCGCGAAAACATCACCCCCTGGAATTGAGGATCAGGCTTTGTCAGACATCGTCATCACCGCTGCCAAGCGTACCGCCGTCGGCAGCTTCATGGGCGCGTTCGGATCGACTCCTGCGCATGAACTGGGCCGCACCGCCATCGTCGCGGCACTTGCACAGGCCGGCGTCGCGCCGGAGGAAGTGGACGAAGTCATCCTGGGCCAGGTGCTGACCGCCGGCCAGGGCCAGAACCCCGCCCGTCAGGCCGCCGTCAACGCCGGCATCCCGGTCGAGCGGACCGCCATCGGCCTCAACCAGCTTTGCGGTTCGGGCCTGCGCGCCGTTGCCCTGGCGGCACAGGCGATCCGGGCGGGCGATGTGCGCATCATGGTCGCGGGCGGCCAGGAAAGCATGTCCCTCGCGCCGCACGCCCAATATCTGCGCGCCGGCGCGAAAATGGGACCGATCTCCTTCATCGACACGATGACGCATGACGGCCTGACCGACGCCTTCAACAATTATCATATGGGCATCACGGCCGAAAACCTGGCCGAAAAATATCAGATCAGCCGCGAAGCGCAGGACGCATTCGCCGTCAGCAGCCAGAACAAGGCGGAGGCCGCCCGCGCATCGGGCCGCTTCCGGGATGAGATTGCCGCAGTGACCGTCAAGGGACGCAAGGGTGACACCATCGTCGACGCCGACGAATATATCCGCGCCGGTGCCACGCTGGATGCGATGCAGGCCCTGCGCCCCGCATTCAAGAAGGACGGCACCGTCACCGCCGCCAATGCCAGCGGCATCAACGACGGCGCCGCCGCCCTCGTGCTGATGAGCGCCGACGAAGCGGCAAGGCGCAACGCGCCCGTCCTGGCGCGCATCGCCGGTTTCGCGACCTGCGGCGTCGATCCCTCGATCATGGGTATCGGCCCGGCCCCGGCAAGTCGCCAGGCGCTGGCCAAGGCTGGCTGGTCGCTCGCGGATCTCGACCTCATCGAAGCCAACGAGGCCTTCGCCGCGCAGGCGCTGGCCGTCGGCCAGGAACTGGGCTGGGATGCTGAAAAGGTCAATGTGAACGGCGGTGCGATCGCCATCGGCCATCCGATCGGCGCGTCCGGCGCCCGCGTCCTCACCACCCTGCTCTACGAGATGCAGAAGCGCGACGCGAAGAAGGGCCTTGCTACCCTCTGCATCGGCGGCGGCATGGGCGTCGCCATGTGCGTCGAACGGCCCTGAGCGAGTGATGGAATAATGGCTGGGCCGCCGATCCCCTTGCGGATCGGCGGCCCTTTTCATGTCAGCGCCAGATCCGATCGAAGCGCGCGCCAAGGCCGGTCAGCAACTCATATTGCGACAAGCCGGAAACCGCCGCCGCCTCCACCAGCGCATAATCGACGCCCAGCCAATCCCCCTCCGCAATGTCGGGCAATGCGGACACGTCGACAGCGGTCAAGTCCATCGACACCCGCCCCACCACCGGCAGGCTTTTGTCGCCCACGGTCATGGAACCCCGCCCGGAAAAACCGCGCAGATATCCGTCCGCATAGCCCAGGTTCACCACCGCGATCTCCATCTCCGCCGCTGCCCGATGGGTCGCATTATAGCCGATCGTATCGCCAGCCCGGACGCGGCGGCGTTGCAGCACCTGGGCCTCGGGAAAGACCACCTGCCTGATATGTCCGGCGGCCTCCTCGCGCGGCACTCCGCCATAGAGCGCTATTCCCGGCCGCGTCATATCAAAGGCATAGGCCGCGCCCAGGCAGATCCCCGCGCTGTTCGCCAGGCTGTAGCGCGCCGCCTTCACCTGGCTCCGCAGCGCTGAAAACCGTTCGAGCTGGTCCTGGCTGAGCGGCGTATCCTCGTCGGCGGAGGCCAGATGGCTGTGCAGCGTCACAATGTCCATCCGCGCAACTAGCGCTGACACATCACCCCGCCAATCCAGCCCCAGCCGGTTCATGCCCGTGTCGACCATGACGTCGCACGGCCCGCCGCCGGCCGCCCTCCATCGGGCAATCTGCCTCTCCGTGCACAGCACCGGCCTGGCGCGGGAGGCCAGCGCAACGGTCATGTCCTCCTCCCGCACGCCATGCAGCACGGAAAGGGACACGCCCTCGCCGGCCAACGGCTCCAGCACGGCCGCCTCGGCCCAGTTGGATACGAAGAAATCCCGGCACCCCACTTCCAGCAGGCGCCGCATGACCGCCGTGCTGCCCAGCCCATATCCATTGGCCTTGATCGCGGCCCCGCATGCCGCTGCGCCGCCCAGCCGCTTCAACCAGCGCCAATTGGCAAGCAGGGCGTCGCCATCCAGGCGCAGGCGCAGCGGTGCGGAAAAATCAGCCATCGCCTGTCCGATAGCGCTGCACGACGCCAGCGTCGAGGGATCAGGCATCCATCCGTGCCCCGCGCGTTTCCGGCAGGGCGATGATGCAGGTCAACAGCGCCGCCGCCACCACCGCCATCGTATACCACAGCCCGGCATAGGGATCCCCCGTCCGCGCCACGATATACTGGCTGACCAGCGGCAGGAACCCGCCGAAATAGCCGGTCCCGATATGATAGGGGATCGACAGCGAGCTATAGCGTATCCGCGCCGGAAAATATTCCGACAGCAACGCCGCCACCGGCCCATAGGTCGCCCCCGACAGCGTCCAGAGCAGCAACAGGGCCATGAAAAGCAGCATGGCGCGGGGCCAGTCCGGCGTCACGGGCGCGGAGGCATAGCCCGCGTCATGCAGCGCGGCATCCAGCCCTTGCGCGCTGATATCGGCGACACTCGCCGCACCGATGCTGACGGAGGATACCGCGGCCTCGCGCTTTTCATACGGGATGCCGCGCTTGGAAAAATGATCGAGCAACTTGCCGCAGGCGGTCGGCTGAACCTTGGCGAAGGGGTCGAAGCGGCAATCAGGCCCGCTCACGACCACCGGCGCGCGCTGCGCCGCCTGATAGAGGGCGGGATTGGCCATGCTGCCCATGAATTGATAAAGCGGCATCAGCAGCAGCAGGACCAGCGCATAGCCGATGACGATGGGCTTTTTCCGGCCCACCCGGTCGGACAGCCAGCCGAAGAAAATAAACGCCGCCACGCCCGCAAAAGCGCTGCCTCCAACGAGGAGCTGCGCCATGCCGGATGCGACATGCAGCCCGTTCTGAAGGAAATAGAGCGCCTGGAACATCACCGTATAGGCGATGACGGTAAAGCCCGCCGCGATCCCGATCATCGCCACCAGCATCCGCCGCTTGTTGCCGGGATAGGTGAAGGCTTCCTTCAGCGGGTTGCGGGATTGCGCGCCCCCCCGCCTTCATCGCCACGAACACCGGGCTTTCGCGCAGCATCAGCCGCATCCAGAGCGAAATCGCCAGCAACGCCAGCGAGAAGATGAAGGGCAGCCGCCATCCCCAATCGTCCCATACCGCCTTGCCGACGATCCATTGCGTGCCGATCACGACGATCAGGGAAAGGATGAAGCCGCCGATCACGCCGGCCTGGATGAAGCTGGTGTAAAAGCCGCGCCGGCGCGGGGGCGCATGTTCGGCGACATAGATGGCGGCGCCGCCATATTCGCCGCCAAGCGCCAGTCCCTGCGCAATGCGCAGCGTGATGAGGATGATCGGCGCGGCAATGCCGATGCTTGCGGCCGAAGGCGTCAGCCCGACCCCCGCCGTTGCTGCCCCCATCAGCATGATCGTCGCCAGGAAGGTATATTTCCGCCCCAGTCTGTCGCCCAGATAGCCGAACAACACGGCGCCCAGCGGCCTGAAGCCGAAGCCGACGGCGAACCCCGCGAGAGAATAGAGCAGTTCGACGGTCGGATTGTCGGTCGGGAAGAATGTCCTGCCGATGATCGGAGCCAACACGCCGTAGATGTAGAAATCATACCATTCGAATAATGTGCCGAGCGCCGACGCGGTGATTACCAGCCGGTCGCGCCTTGCGTCCATCACATAGTCAGCGTCGGCCGCATCGTCCCTCATTCCACCCCCGTTCGACTGCACGATTTCCCTGAGCCCGTTCTACCGCCGCACCGAACCCCTGCAAGCGCGATCGGCATCGGCAGCGCATCTGCCCCGGCCGGTTATGCCCTACCGATCAGAACAGGCGAGACCCGTTCGGCACCACCCGGTCGGGCGCGAACAGCATCACCGCTCCCGCCTCATCCGCGAAACCCAAAGTCAGCACCTCGGACATGAATTTCCCGATCTGCCGCGGCGGAAAATTGACGACCGCCGCGACCTGCCGGCCCGCCAGTTCCTCGACCGCATAATTTTCGGTGATCTGCGCGCTTGATTTCTTCAGCCCGATGGCAGCCCCGAAATCTATCAGCAGCTTGTAGGCGGGCTTGCGCGCCTCCGGATAAGCTTCTGCCGAAACGATGGTGCCGACGCGGATGTCCACCTTCAGGAAATCGTCGAAGCCGATGGGGTCGGCGGCGACCGCCCCGGAATCGTGGTTCACATGCATACGGTCATGCTAGAGCGATTTCCAAGCGATCGGAACCGATCGCTGGTTAAGAAATCGCGGAAAGCAAGAAATCCAGAGCGATTTCCATGCGATCGGAACCGATCGCTCGCAATGCCGGCGGTGGAAAAGTCGAGAGGCGCATCCCGACTTTCCCTTGGCGCCGCCCGATTATTCCAGTTCCAGGATGATCGCATCCACCGGCAGGCTTTCGCCCTGCGCGGCGGACACGCTCTTGATCACGCCCGCCTTCTGCGCGCGCAGGATATTCTCCATCTTCATCGCCTCGATCACGGCAAGCGGCTGGCCAGCCTCGACCTTGTCCCCTTCCCGGACGTTCAGCGCGACCAGAAGGCCGGGCATCGGACAGATCAGGAAACGCGACAGGTCTGGCGGGATCTTCTCGATCATGTGCCGGGCATGCACCGCGGCATGGGCGGGCAGGATGCGCAGCTTGTGGCTGGCGCCATGGACGGTCAGCACAAAGCCCGACCGCACCGGCGCGATCTTCACCGCCAGTTGCTCCTCGCCGAACTCCGCCTCGATCAGCCGGTCGCCGGGCGTATATTCCAGCGCCAGTTCCATGGCTTCGCCGTCGACCGTGACGTCATCGCCGTTGATCACGACATCGTGGATCGCGTCACCGATCTTCACCTGCCAATCGGTCGGCGGAGACAGGCGCTTGCCCAACTGCCCGTCGATCCGCCGCGCCCGGTCCGCCTGCGCCATCGCGGCGAAGGCACCGATGGCCGACAGGCGCTTCAGCAGCGTTTCGGAAGCCGGAGCGCCGGTGAACCCCTCCGGATATTCCTCCGCGATGAAGCCGGTGGTGATGTTGCCCGAACGGAAGCGTTCATGCTGCATCAGCGCGGAGACGAAGTCGATATTGTGCCCCGGCCCCTCGATCTCGAACTGGTCCAGCGCCGCGATCTGCTTGTCGATGGCCTCCAGACGGGTCGGCGCCCAGGTGATCAGCTTGGCGATCATCGGGTCGTAGAACATGCTGACCTCGCCGCCTTCGACCACGCCGTCATCCACGCGGACCAGCGCGCCCGTTTCGTCCGCACCCGTTTCAGGCGGATTGTAGCGGATCAGGCGGCCGGTCGAAGGCAGGAAGCCACGATAGGGATCCTCCGCATAGACGCGGTTCTCGATCGCCCAGCCGTTGATCTTCACATCCTCCTGGCGGAAGGACAGTTCCTCGCCATTGGCGACGCGGATCATCTGCTCGACCAGGTCAAGGCCGGTGATTTCTTCCGTGACCGGATGCTCCACCTGCAGGCGGGTGTTCATCTCCAGGAAGTAGAATCCGTCGCCGGTCTTGTCCGCGCCTGACACGATCAGTTCGACCGTACCCGCGCTGAAATAGCCGACCGCGCGGGCCAGGGCGACGCACTGCTCGCCCATCTTCCTGCGCATTTCAGGGGATACGAAGGGCGAAGGCGCTTCCTCCACCACCTTCTGGTGGCGGCGCTGGATCGAACATTCGCGTTCGTTGAGGTAGACGATGTTGCCGTGCTGATCGCCCAGTATCTGGATTTCGATATGGCGCGGGCTTTCGATGAACTTCTCGATGAAGACGCGGTCGTCGCCAAAGCTGTTGAGACCTTCACGCTTGGTCGCCTCAAAGCCCTCGCGCACGTCCTGCTCGCTATAGGCAAGGCGCATGCCCTTGCCGCCGCCGCCGGCCGAAGCCTTCATCATCACCGGATAGCCGATCTCGTTGGAGATGCGGACGGCATGCTCCGTATCCTCGATCACGCCGACATAGCCCGGAACCACATTGACGCCCGCGGCCTTGGCGAGTTTCTTGGACTCGATCTTGTCGCCCATCGCGGCGATGGCATTGGCGGGCGGCCCCACGAAGATGATGCCCTCGGCGTCGAGCGCCTTGCGGAAGCTCTCACGCTCGGAAAGGAAGCCATAGCCCGGATGCACCGCGTCCGCGCCGGTCGCCTTGCAGGCTTCGATAATCTTGTCGGCCAGCAGATAGGACTGGGCAGCAGGCGGCGGGCCGAGATGCACCGCCTCATCCGCCATCAGCACATGGGGACTGCGCGCGTCCGCATCCGAATAGACCGCCACGGTCTTGATGCCCATCTTCCGCGCCGTGCGGATGACGCGGCACGCAATTTCGCCACGGTTCGCGATCAGGATCTTGGTGATTGCCATCTATGTCCTCGGCTTCCGCTCTTTATGTATGATCTCTAAGGAAAACGATTGTCTGGATAGTCCAAAGGACAAGGATGAAGGTGAAGAAGCCGCCGATTAACAGCGGCAGCCTCTTTCTCACTCCGCCGCTTCCAGATGCCCATGCGGCTGCGCCATCATCGGTGTCAGCCCAAGCTTGGAAAGCAGCGCACTATCCTTGTCGTCGCCAGCGTTCGCCGCCGTCAGCAGCTTGTCGCCGGTGAAGATGCTGTTCGCGCCCGCCATGAAGCACAGCGCCTGACACGCCTCGCTCATGCTTTCGCGACCTGCCGAGAGCCGCACCATCGACTGCGGCATGACGATACGCGCCACGGCGACGGTGCGGACGAACTCCACCTCGTCGATCTTCGCGAGCGGCGTGTCCTTCAGCATGTCGCCCAACACCGTACCCTCGACGGGAACCAGCGCATTGATCGGCACGCTCTCAGGGTGGGGCATGGTGGCCAGGGCATGCAGGAAGCCGATCCGGTCGCTCCGCGTCTCGCCCATGCCGACGATCCCGCCGCAGCACACATTGATGCCTGCATCGCGCACATTTTCCAGCGTCTCGATCCGATCCTCGAAGGTCCGGGTGGTGATGACGTTGGCGTAATTTTCCGGCGAAGTGTCAATATTGTGATTATAATAATCCAGCCCCGCATCCGCGAGCTGCTTCGCCTGGGTCGACGACAGCATGCCCAACGTCATGCAGGTTTCCATGCCCATCTGGCGAACGCCCTTCACCATTTCGATGAGCTTGGGCATGTCCCGTTCCTTGGGATTGCGCCACGCAGCGCCCATGCAGAAACGGCCCGAACCATGGTCCTTGGCCTGCGCCGCCGCCTGGAGCACGGCCTGCACGTCCATCAGCTTGGTGGCCTTGAGGCCGCTTTCCGCCTCGGTCGACTGGCTGCAATAGCCGCAATCCTCCGGGCAGCCGCCCGTCTTGATCGACAGCAGGGTCGACAACTGCACTTCATTGCTCGGAAAATTCGCCCGGTGGATCGACTGCGCCTCGAACATCAGGTCGTTGAAGGGCAGGTCGAACAGCGCGGCGATCTCGTCGCGGGTCCAGTCAGTGCGGCCAAGGACTTTGGCAGTGAGTGTCATTATGCGACTTCCTCCAGCCCCGCCGGGGGCATGTTGTGGCCGAGGAGGCGCAGCACATCTGCGGCGCATTCCACGACGTTGGAGCCCGGTCCATAAATCCCCTGAACGCCCGCGTCACGGAGGAAGTCATAATCCTGCGGCGGAATGACCCCGCCCGCGATCACTTTGATGTCGTTCCGACCCTTTTCCCGAAGCTGCCGGATGAGTTCGGGGATCAGCGTCTTGTGCCCCGCGGCCAGCGACGAAGCCCCCACCACATCGACGCCGCTGTCGAGCGCCAGCACCACCGTTTCCTCCGGCGTCTGGAACAGCGGACCCGACACGATGTCGAAACCCATGTCCCCAAAGGCGGACGCGATCACGTTGGCGCCCCGGTCATGGCCGTCCTGCCCCATCTTGGCGATAAGGATCTTCGGCTTGCGACCGAGGCGCCGCTCGACGGCCTGCACCCCGTCAAGTACCTGTTTCCAGCGGCTGTCCTGCGCATAAGGCTCGGCATAGACGCCCTTCACCGGCGTCGGCACCGTGCCGTAACGGTTGAAGCTGTCCTCCATGGCGGAGGAGATTTCGCCCAGCGTGGCACGCGCCCGCGCCGCTTCGACCGCATGGGCAAGGAGGTTGTTCTCGATCGACTGCGGCCCGGCCGCCGCTGCACGCAGCGCATCCAGCGCGGCCTGACACGCAGCCTCGTCGCGCTCCGCCTTCACCCGGTTGATGCGCGCGATCTGCGCCTCGCGAACCTTGGTATTGTCGACCTCCAGCGTTTCCAGCAGGTCCTCGTTCGCCAGGCGATATTTGTTGACGCCGACGATCACGTCCTCGCCCAGGTCGACCCGCGCCTGACGGGCAGCGGCGGCGGTCTCGATCATCGCCTTGGGCCAGCCGGCGCCCACGGCCTTCGCCATGCCGCCCTCGGCCTCGACGCGGTCGATGATCTCCTGCGCCGCGTCGACCAGTTGCTGGGTCAGGCTCTCGATATAATAGCTGCCGCCCAGCGGATCGACGACATTGCACATGCCGGTCTCTTCCTGGATGACGATCTGCGTGTTGCGCGCGATGCGGGCCGAAAAATCCGTCGGCAGCGCGATCGCCTCGTCCAGCGCATTGGTGTGCAGCGACTGCGTGCCGCCCAGCATCGCCGCCATCGCCTCGATGGTGGTGCGCATGACGTTGTTATAGGGGTCCTGCTCGGTCAGCGACACGCCCGACGTCTGGCAATGGGTGCGCAGCATCTTGCTGCGCTCGTCCTTCGCGCCCAGCTTCGTCATGACCCGATGCCACAGCACGCGGGCAGCGCGCAGCTTGGCGATCTCCATGAAGAAGTTCATGCCGATGGCGAAGAAGAAGCTCAGCCGCCCCGCGAACTTGTCGATATCGAGGCCCGAAGCCACGCCATAGCGCACATATTCCGCACCATCCGCGATGGTGAAGGCCAGTTCCTGCACCTGCGTCGCCCCAGCTTCCTGCATATGATAGCCGGAGATGGAGATGCTGTTGAACTTGGGCATCTCGCGGCTGGTATAGCCGAAAATGTCCGAAATGATACGCATGCTCGGTTCAGGCGGGTAGATATAGGTGTTGCGGACCATGAACTCCTTGAGGATGTCGTTCTGGATGGTCCCGTCGAGCAACTTGCGCTCGACCCCCTGCTCCTCGCCCGCGACGATGAAGAAGGCGAGGATCGGGATCACCGCGCCGTTCATCGTCATGGAAACCGACATCTGGTCGAGCGGAATGCCGTCGAACAGGATCTTCATGTCCTCGATCGTGTCGATCGCCACGCCAGCCTTGCCGACGTCGCCGACGACGCGGGGATGGTCGCTGTCATAACCGCGATGGGTGGCAAGGTCGAAGGCGACGCTGAGCCCCTTCTGCCCCGCCGCCAGATTGCGGCGATAGAAGGCATTGGATTCCTCTGCCGTCGAGAAGCCCGCATATTGCCGGATGGTCCAGGGGCGCCCCGCATACATGGACGCGCGCACCCCGCGCGTGAACGGTGCGAAGCCGGGCAGGCCCGGATCGACGGTCACGTCCTCGGCCGTGTAGAGCGGCTTCACCGTGATACCTTCCGGGGTATGCCAGTTCAGATCCTTGCCCTTCACCTCCTTGGCGGCGGCGGCGGCCCACTGGTCCAGCGTCGGCTTCTCGGTCATATCAATGCGCGCCCTCTTTCGGCGTTTCCATGATTTCAGTGAGCACCCCGTTCATATCCTTGGGGTGGACGAAGAAGATCAGCGTCCCATGCGCGCCGATGCGCGGCTCGCCGAGCACCTTCTTGCCCAGCTTTTCGAACCAGGCCTTGGCTTCATGAATGTCGGGCACTTCATAGCACATATGATGCTGCCCACCGGCCGGGTTCTTGGCGATGAAGCCGTGGATCGGGCTGTTCTCGCCCAAAGGCTCGATCAGCTCGATCTGCGTGCCCGCCGTGCCATTTTCGCCCGGCGTATCGACGAAGCACACCTTCACGCCCTGGGCGGGCAGGTCGAACGGCTCGTGCGTCAGCGTCGCGCCCATGACGTCGCGATAATAGGCCAGCGACGCTTCCAGCGAGGGGGTGGCAACGCCGATATGGTTCAAGCGACCGAGTTTCATGACTGCCCTCTCCTCAGAGCGGAATATTGTCGTGCTTCTTCCACGGGTTTTCGAGGCTCTTGTTGCGCAGCTTGCGCAGGCCCAGAGCGATCCGCTTGCGGGTGGAGTGCGGCTGGATCACCTCGTCGATGAAGCCCTTGCTCGCCGCCACGAAGGGATTGGCGAAGCGGTCCTCATATTCCTTCGTCTTCTCGGCAATCTCTTCCGGCGTCTTGCCGCGGAAGATGATCTCCACCGCGCCCTTCGCGCCCATCACCGCGATCTCGGCGGTCGGCCAGGCATAGTTGAGGTCGCCGCGCAGATGCTTGGAGGACATGACGTCATAGGCGCCACCATAGGCCTTGCGCGTGATGACGGTGATCTTCGGCACGGTCGCCTCGGCATAGGCGAACAGCAGCTTCGCGCCATGCTTGATGATGCCGCTATGCTCCTGCGCCGTTCCCGGCAGGAAGCCCGGCACATCGACAAAGGTGACGATCGGAATCTCGAACGCGTCGCAGAAGCGCACGAACCGCCCGGCCTTCTTGGACGAGTTGATGTCCAGCACACCCGCCAGCACCATCGGTTGGTTGGCGATGATGCCGACCGTCTTGCCCTCGATCCGCCCGAAGCCGCAGAGGATGTTGCCTGCATGCGCTGGCTGCACCTCGAAGAAATCGCCCTCGTCCACCACCTTGCGGATCAGCTCATGCATGTCATAGGGCTGGTTCGCATTGGCCGGGATCAGCGTGTCCAGGCTTTCCTCGATCCGGTCCCACGGGTCCGCACTCGGCCGTTCCGGCACGGGTTCCTTGTTGGACGCCGGCAGGAAATCGACGAAGTCGCGCACCGCCAGCAACGCCTCGATGTCATTTTCGAACGCCACGTCCGCCACGCCGGACTTGGTCGTATGCGTCACCGCGCCGCCCAGTTCCTCCTGCGTCACCACCTCGTTGGTGACGGTCTTGACCACGTCCGGGCCAGTCACGAACATGAAGCTGCTGTCTTTCACCATGAAGATGAAGTCCGTCATGGCAGGCGAATAGACCGCACCGCCCGCGCACGGCCCCATGATCACGCTGATCTGCGGCACTACGCCCGAAGCCAGCACGTTGCGCTGGAAAATCTCCGCATAGCCCGCCAGCGATGCCACGCCTTCCTGGATGCGCGCGCCGCCCGAGTCATTCAGGCCAATGACAGGGGCACCGACCTTCAGCGCCATGTCCATGATCTTGCAGATCTTCATCGCGTGCCGTTCCGACACCGCGCCGCCATAGACGGTGAAATCCTGCGAAAAGACGTAAACCAGCCGGCCGTTGATCGTGCCCGATCCGGTGACGACGCCATCGCCGGGGATATGCTGCCCATCCATGCCGAAGTCGATGCAGTTATGCTCGACATACATGTCCAGCTCTTCGAAGCTGTCCTCGTCCAGCAGCACGTCCAGCCGTTCTCGCGCGGTCAGCTTGCCCTTGGCATGTTGCGCGTCGATGCGGCGCTGTCCGCCACCCAGACGGGCGGCCTCCCGCTTGGCTTCGAGCTGTTCGATAATGGCGAGCTTCGACATATCTGGCTTTTCTCCGGCGTGTCGCGGACGTCTATGTCCGCCCCATTTCAATCTTTCCGCATTTTCGCAAATGCAATTTTGCCAATTTGCAAATCGCGATTTTGCAAATTATGGACGATCCATGGCTCGTGGCAATCGAATCTTCGCAGGTCCGCGCCTGCGCCAGCTCCGCCTGGACCATCGCATGGACCAGTCGACCATGGCGCATGCGCTCGGCATATCGGTATCCTATCTCAGTCAGCTTGAGAATGACGACCGCCCCCTGACGGCGAAGGTCAAGGCGGCCGTCGCCAGCGCCTTTCCCACTGACTGGGCCAGCTTCGACAGCCGGGAGGAGGAGCAGCTTCTTGGCGCCTTCACCTTCGCCCTTGCCCATCCCGAACTGCCCGGCGTCCCGATGGAGCCTGAACGGATCGAGAAGCTGCACCTGCAATTCCCCGAATTCGCGGCGCGCTATGTCGACCTGTACAATGCCCATATGCGCGCCAATGAACGCATCAACATGATCGAGGAGGCGATCGCCAACGACCATGCGGTGCAGGCCCGCCTCCCCTGGGAGGCGGCGCGCGACTGGTTCCACGAAGCGGGCAATTACGTCCATGTCCTGGACTGCCTGGCGGAGGACATGGCTGCCAGCTTCACCGCCGGCCAGACGCTCGACGAAGGCATGCTGGTGGAGGCGCTCGCCCGTCGCCACGGCATTGAAACGCTGATCGCGGAAACGCCGGATTCCGCTCTCCGCTCCTATACCAGCAGCGAAAAGCGGCTGTTCGTGAACGCCGCCCTCCCGACCGAGAGCCGCAAGTTCATGCTCGCCCATCAATTGACGATGCTGGAGGGGCAGGCCGTGATCGCCGACGTCGTCAACAAGGCGGCATTGCCCGTCCCCGGCGCGGACCGCCTGCTCGCCATCGGCCTTGCCAACTATGCCGCGGGGGCGCTGCTGATGCCCTATGCGCCCTTCCGCGAAGCCGCTCGCGAAGTGCGCCATGACATAGACCGCCTCGCCCGCCGCTTCGGCGTCAGCTTCGAACAGGCCTGCCATCGCCTCTCGACGCTGCAACGGCCCGGCCTGCGGGGCATCCCCTTCTTCTTCTGCCGTGTCGACATGGCCGGCAATATCACCAAGCGCCATAGCGCCACCCGATTGCAGTTCGCCCGCTTCGGCGGCGCCTGTCCGCTCTGGAACGTCCATGAAGCGGTGGCGGTCCCCGACCGGATCAACGTGCAGCTCGGCGAAACGCCCGACGGGGTCCGCTATGTGTCCATGGCGAAGGGGCTGGTGAAACCCTCCGGCAGCTACAGCCGCACGCCGCGCCGCTTCGCCGTCGTGCTGGGCTGCGAAATCGCGCACGCCGCCAATTTCGTCTATGCCGACGGCCTGCAGCTGGAGGTGGAGGGCGCGGCGACCCCCATAGGCGTTACCTGCCGCCTCTGCCCCCGCCAAAGCTGCGACCAGCGTGCCTTCCCACCGGCCGACCGACCAATCCGCGTAGATCCCGACAACCGCCAGATCGTGCCCTACTGGATTGGCTAGAGCGATTTCCAGGCATCGCTGCTTAAGAAAGGGAATCCAGATCGAAGCCCGCTCTAAACCGGCAGTTCCAGCTCTTCCTCCAGAAAGTCTAGAAAGGCCCTCAGCCGCGCCGCCAGCCGGTCCTGAGCGGAATAGAGGGCGTGAATATCCTCGCCGTCGCCCGTGCTGAAATCGCCCAGCACCTCGACCAGCCGACCTTCCCGCAGGTCGGCGGCGACGTGGAACCGCCCGTGCCGCGCTATGCCGCCGCCCGCGATCGCCATCTGCCGAACGACCTCGCCGGAATTGCCGAAGAAGCGCCCCTGTACCGGCCGCATCACCGTGCGCCCCCCGATCCGGAACGCCCAGCTGTCCACCGACCTGCGAAAGCTGAATTGCAGGCAGTCATGCCCTTCAAGATCGTCGGGCGTGCGCGGTGTGCCCCGCTCAGCCAGATAGGCGGGACTGGCGACCAGCACCATGCGGCTGTGCCCCAGCTTCTTCGCCCGCAACCGCGTGTCGCGCAACGGTCCGATCCGGACGGCGATGTCGGCCCTCTCCTCCACCAGGTCCACCACCGCGTCGGATAGCGCCAGATCGACCGTCACCGCCGGATGCCGCGCCAGAAACCGGGGCAGGATCGGCAAGAGGCAGTGGATGCCGAAGGATACGGAGGCATTCACCCGCAACAGCCCTCGCGGTCCCTGGTCCTCCTGCCCCAGCCTGCTTTCGACATCGGTCATTTCCGCCATCAGGGCGGTCATCCGGTCCCGATAGGCCGCGCCTTCCATGGTCAGCGCCAGGGATCGCGTTGTCCGCCGCAGCAAGGTGACGCCAAGACGCTGCTCCAGCCGCGCGACGCTTCGGCTGACGGCGGACGGGGTCAGCCGCAATGTCCGGGCGGCGGAGGCAAGGCTGCCCTCCTGCGCCACGGCCAGAAATGTCTCTATGTCCCCGAAGCGGTTATCCATATGCCACTCATGATCCTGAATCACTTCTATAGTGAAGATGATCATTCTAATCATCAATGACTGCTTCTCCTATCTCTGCGCCCAACCACGCAAGACAGGAGTTGCCCCATGGATCTGAAACTCAGCGGCAAGACCGCGCTCGTCACCGGATCGACCGCCGGAATCGGCTTTGCCATAGCCAAACGCCTTGCCGAAGAAGGTGTCGAAGTCGTCATCACCGGCCGCAACCAGGACAAGCTGGAGGAGGCCGCCGCGCAACTCGCCCAATCGGGCAGGATCCGGCCGATACTGGCCGACGCAGCCACGGCCGCCGGCGCAGCCACCCTTGTCGAGGCCGCGCCCGATATCGACATCCTCGTCAACAATCTGGGCATCTATGAGGCCAGGCCCTTCACCGAAATTTCGGATGAGGACTGGCATCGCTTCTTCGAGGTCAATGTGGTCAGCGGCGCGCGCCTTGCCCGCCATTATTTCCCCCGCATGCTCGACCGGAACTGGGGCCGCATCATCTTCATCGCCAGCGAAAGCGCATTGGTGATCCCAGGAGAGATGATCCATTACGGCATGACCAAGACGGCCCAGCTCGCCATCGCCCGCGGCCTTGCCGAACAGACCCGGGGCACCGGCGTGACCGTCAATTCCGTCCTCCCCGGCCCCACCCGGTCGGAAGGGATAGTCGATTTCATCCAGTCCGTAGTCGACAACAAGGACGCGCCGGAGGCCGATCGCGAGGCGGAGTTCTTCCGGACGATGCGTCCGCTCTCCCTCATCCGCCGTTTGATAGAGGCGGACGAGATCGGATCGATGGTCGCCTATCTCGCCAGCCCGCTCGCTGCCGTCACCAACGGCGCCGCCATAAGGGCGGAGGGCGGGATCGTTCCGACGATCGCCTGAGCCCGGGAACATGCGGCAATCCTGAATGCGGGAACTGGCCCTGTCGCTCGTCCGTCCGTTCCGTTAGGAAAGATGGATGCGCGACACGGACATATTGGCGGACACCGCCCTTAGGCAGCAACTGGAGGCCGCCGGCTTCGCGCGCCTGGACGGTTCCCGGCTGTTCGGGCAGCTCGCGATCGCGGCGGACCACTGGGCAGCGCTCGTACGCAGCTGGAACGATCTTGGTCCCGACCTCTACATGGCGGACGGCGGTCGCTACCGCCGCCGCCGCCACGCGACCTTCGCCTACGACCAGGGCCGGTTCACGCGCAAACCGCATCAGCCCCATTTCCAGAGCCGCGACTATAATCCGCTGAACGGCGACGTGCAGCGCTGGTTCGATCCCGTGGAACAGGCCACGATCGACAATGGCGCGATGCGTTCCATCTTCGCCTTCTGCGCGCACAGCTTCCCGCTCGCCGGGCCGCAGCATGTCGAAATGCATCAGTTCCGTATCGAGGCAAGCCTGGCGGAGGCAGGCCGCCCGACGCCGGAGGGCATGCACCGCGACGGCGTGGACTGGGTGTTCGTGATGCTGGTCGACCGCCGCAATGTCGGCGAGGGCGTGACCCGGATCGGCGCTCCCGACGGCCAGCCGCTCGGCGAATTCACCCTGGCGCAGGCGGGCGATGCCGTACTGATCGACGACCACCGCATCCTGCATGGCGTCACTGAGATCCATGGCGTCGATCCGGCGCAACCGGCCTGGCGCGACGCGCTGGTCCTGACCTTCGTGGCGGAGGGCTGAACCCGTCCGGGCAGCCCGTCCTCCGCTCCCGATCCTATTTCAGCAGCACCAGTTCCTCGGCCATGCTCGGATGCAGGGCAACCGTGTCGTCGAACTGCTGCTTGGTAAGGCCCGCCTTCACCGCAATCGCGGCCGCCTGCAATATTTCCGGCGCATCCGGCCCGATCATGTGCAGCCCGACCACGCGATTGGTGGTCGCATCCACCACCATCTTGTAGAGCGCCCGCTCGTCCCGCCCGGCCAGCACGTTCTTCATCGGCCGGAAGTCGGACGTGTAGACCTTCACCGTGCCCAGCTTGTTCTTCGCCTGCGCTTCGGTCAGGCCGACGCCGGCCAGCGGCGGATGGCTGAACACGGCGGAGGGGATGCAGCTGTAATCCACCGTGCGCGGATTGTCCCCGAACACCGTGTCCGCAAAGGCATGCCCCTCGCGGATCGCCACCGGCGTCAGTTGCATCCGGTCGGTGACGTCGCCCACCGCATAGATGCTCTCGCAGCTCGTGCGGCTATATTCATCGACCTTGATCGCGCCCTTGTCGTTCAACTCGACCCCGGCATTTTCCAGGCCCAGCCCATCGACATGCGGCTTGCGCCCGGTCGCGAAGACCAGCAGGTCGCAGGCGACGGGATCGCCGTTCCTGAACCGGACGCATAAAGTGCCGTCCTCATTCTTCTCGATCTTCTCCATCTCCGCATTGAAGCGGAAATTAATCCCCTTCATCGTCGATATCTGGAGCAATCGGTCGCGGATCTGCTCGTCATAGCCGCGCAGCAGCGTGCCCGATCGGTTGACGATCGTCACATAGCTGCCGAACTGGTGGAAGATGCCGGCAAATTCATTGGCGATATAGCCCCCGCCGACGATCACGATCCGCTTGGGGCATTCCTCCAGATGGAACACCTCGTTGGACGTCACGCCATGCTCCGCGCCCTCGATATCGGGAATGATGGGCCAGGCGCCGGTGGAAATGAGGATATGTTTCGCGCTCACCTGCCGCCCGCTGGCGAGCTTCACGCCATGCGGCCCGGTGATCGTGGCGCGTTCCGCGATCAGCTCGACCTTGTGGCTGTCGAGCGTGTTCCTGTAGAGCCCCTCCAGCCGGTCGACATCCGCCAGCACATTGTCGCGCAGCGTCGTCCATTCGAAACCGCAGTCGGGCACGTTCCAGCCGAAACGCCGCGCATCCTTCAGGTCCTCGGCAAAATGCGCGCCATAGATGAGCAGCTTCTTGGGCACGCAGCCGCGAATGACGCAGGTGCCGCCGACGCGATATTCCTCGGCCACGGCGACCTTTGCGCCATGTGCTGCGGCCACCCGAGACGCCCTGACCCCTCCCGATCCCGCACCGATGACGAAAAGGTCGAAGTCGTAATTGCTCATTCATCCCTCCGCTGGACTGGGCCCGCATATGGAGCTTCGCCAGCGGAGTTACAAATGCTTCTTGCTTCCCGAAACCGGAAAGACCCGATCGTCAAACACCGCCCAGCGCGATGTCGATAAGCGCCATGGTCGAGGGATCGAACCCCCTCGGCCCCTCCGCCTCGATGGACCTGGCAATCTCCTTGCCCAGTTCCACCCCGAACTGGTCGAAGGGATTGATCCCCATCAGCACCGCATTGGCAAAGGTCCGATGCTCGTAGAAGGCGATCAGGGCGCCCAGCACCTCCGGCGTCACGTCATTCAGCAGGATCGTGGTCGAAGGACGATTGCCGGGATAGGCCCGTGCCGGATCGGCCGCATTGTCCTTGCCCCGCATCAGGGCCGCGCCCTGGGCAAAGCAGTTCACCAGCAGCGCGCGGTGATGCGCGGGATCAAGCGCATGGCCCGGCTCGATCGAGGCGATGAATTCGACCGGCGTCAGGATCGTACCCTGGTGCAGCAACTGGAACACCGCATGCTGCGCGTCCGTGCCGACGCCGCCCCAGGTGATCGGCGCCGTGGGACCGTCCACCGGCTGGCCGTCCCGCGTCACGCTCTTGCCGTTGCTCTCCATTTCCAGTTGCTGGAGATAGGAGGGCAGCAGCCGCAACCGCTCGTCATAGGCGAACAGCGCGCGCGTCTGGCAACCCAGCACCCGTGCATAATATTGATCGACAAAGGCCGCGATCAAAGGCGCATTGGCCTTGGGATCGGACAGGCGGAAATGCCGGTCCATCGCCGCCGCCCCTTCCAGCAGGCTCTCGAAAGCGTCCCAGCCCAACGCCAGCGCCGCCGGAAAACCAATGGACGACCACAGCGAATAACGCCCGCCCACGCTTTCGGCAAAGGGCAGCACGCGGGTTTCGTCCACGCCCCATTCGATCGCCCGGTCCGGCGCCGCCGTCAGCGCGATCACCCGGCCATAAGGGTCTTCCACGCCCGCCTCGACCATCCAGTTGATCGCGCTCGCCGCGTTCAGCATGGTTTCGGTCGTGGTGAAGGTCTTGGACGCCACAGCGATCAGCGTCGCTTCCGGGTCGAAACGCGAAATCGCCCGTTCCATGGCGGTGCCGTCCACATTGGAGACGATCGCGACATCGTAGCGCGCGCCGTCCCCGCCCAAGGCGTCGATGATCAGGTCGGGGCCCAGCGCCGATCCGCCGATGCCGATGTGCAGGATGTGCCGGATCGGCCCCAGCGCCTCGCCCTCGATCGCATCGATCAGCGCGCGCATCCGCGCATGGAACATCTTGGCCCGCACCACGCTGTCCGCATTGCCCTCGCCCCGCTCGGCGGGATGTTCGGCGGCGCGCCCTTCCGTGTTGTTCACCGCCTCGCCCGCGAACAGGGCGTCACGCTGCGCGGCAAAGCCCTGTTCCTCCGCCAGCTTCAGGAAACCGTCGAACAATTCGTCGGTCAGGTGCGTCTTCGACCAGTCGAAGCGGATCGGCCCGTGCGTCAGGGTGAATTTGCTCAACCGGTCGGGATCGGTCGTGAAGATGGACTTCAGATCAGCCTGGGGAAGAGCCGAAAGCGCTGCCAGTGCAGGGCTGGGCATTGGGAATATCCTCTTGTTTCGCTGTTGGTCGACACCGACGCTGCACCTGTCGATTCTTGCCATCCTAGCCAAGTCGTTCCGCTATTGCACCGTCAAGCAGGAAAAATCAGGCGGCAAGGGTCTATCGGGTGACGATCTCCCGGTCGTCGAAAAAGGTTGCCTTTCATAGGATGACGAACCGAAAAATGGCGGTTTTTCGTGCAGCATAGGAACATCGGAAGCGCGGCAAATCATCATGTGCGGGCCGTCAGCGCTGAATGGCGATCCATCCTGGAGCATCGTGCGCAGAAGCGGGAACCGGTTTTGCGCAAAAACGATGCGACATCAAAAGAATAGAACGCGCTGGATGAGTCGGATTTGACGCGACGCGCTCTAGCGCGCTTGACGGCGGCTTTACTAACCCGCAAAAGCCGCGACGGCCTGTTTTCAGGGCGAAATGAAGGAAAAGACGACCAAAGCATGAGCGCAAAATCCGAAACGCGGGATTTCCTCTGGTTTCTCGCAAAGCTGGCGGTGTTCGTCTTCGTCCTTCGCAGCTTCATCGTATCGCCCTTCAACATCCCGTCGGAATCGATGCAGCCGCGCCTGCTGATCGGGGATTATCTGCTGGTGGCGAAATGGCCCTATGGCTATTCGCGCTATTCCCTGCCCTTCGGCATCCCGCTGATCCCCGGCCGCATCTTCGCATCCACGCCCCATCGCGGCGACGTGGTGGTGTTCAAGGCGCCGCCAAACCAGAAGAACGACTATATCAAGCGCGTCATCGGTCTGCCCGGCGACATGATCTCGGTACGCGGCGGCACCGTCTATCTGAACGGCCAGGCGATTCCCAAGCAGAAGGTGGCCGACCTCGTCATACCCGTCACCCCCAATATGGTCGACGCGGCGGAAAAGGAAGGCAGTCCCTCCCCCTGCTACCGCCCGAAGTTCGAGGAAGCCGCACCCGATGGCGGGCGCCAGTGCCGCTATCCCCAATATCGGGAGACACTGCCGGGCGGCAAAAGCTACAATGTGCTTGACCTGGTGCCGGACGGCGCGGCCGACGACCGCGACACGGTGGTCGTGCCGGAAGGCCATCTCTTCATGATGGGCGACAATCGGGATCGCAGCGCGGACAGCCGCTTCCCGGCGGTCGAAGGCGGCGGCATCGGCCTTGTGCCGGAGGAAAATCTGGTGGGGAAGGCGATGGTCTCCGTCTTCTCGACCGACGGCAGCGCGAACTGGCTGCTGCCCTGGACATGGTTCACCGCCGCGCGCTGGAGCCGGATCGGGGAAGGCTTTTGACGAAACCGGACACCGAAGGCTGGCTCAAGACCCTGATCGGCCGCACGCCGCGGGATCCGGCCGCCTTCGATCAGGCGCTGACCCATGGCAGCGCCAGTGCGGTGAATTACGAACGGCTGGAATTTCTTGGCGACCGCATACTCGGCCTGCTGGTCGCAGAATGGCTCTATGACCGCTTTTCCGGCGAACCGGAAGGCAAGCTCTCCCGCCGCTTCAACGCCCTGGTATCGGGCGAGACCTGCGCCGACGTCGCCCGCAGCGCCGGGGTTCCCGCTCATCTGGTGCTGGGAAAGCAGGCCCGCGACGATGGCGCGGCGGACAGCGACAATGTCCTGGGCGACGTCATGGAGGCGCTGATCGGCGCGCTCTATCTGGAAGGCGGGCTGGAGGAAGTCCGCGCCTTGGTTCGCCGCCTCTGGGCCGACCGCGTCGATACCCAGGCGAGCGCGCCCAAACACCCCAAATCCGCTCTTCAGGAATGGGCGGCCGCCAACAAGCGCAAGCCGCCGGAATATGCGATGACCGACCGCTCCGGCCCGCACCACGCCCTGAAATTCACGGTCACCGTCAGCATCAGGGGCGCGGGCGAGGCAAGCGCATCGGGCGGTTCCAAGCAGGAAGCGGAAACGGCGGCGGCAAAGGCCCTGTTGGAAAAGCTGGGCGGCTGATCCTGTCCCAAAGCCTGATTTTACGGTAGGAAAGAAGCCCGGCGAA
Source organism: Sphingobium sp. LMA1-1-1.1 (assembly GCF_040676365.1). Taxonomy (NCBI): domain Bacteria; kingdom Pseudomonadati; phylum Pseudomonadota; class Alphaproteobacteria; order Sphingomonadales; family Sphingobiaceae; genus Sphingobium; species Sphingobium sp. LMA1-1-1.1. Next base: position 467,534 of record NZ_JBEGHS010000001.1, on the reverse strand, counting down.
AGGCGCCGGGTGAACGGAGTTCTTGTTTGACGATCGATCTCGACAATCAACGTTGCGGCGTAATCGCCATCGTCGGCGCCCCCAATGCGGGCAAATCGACGCTGGTAAATGCCCTTGTCGGCCAGAAAGTGGCAATTACCAGCCCCAAGGCGCAGACCACCCGGACCCGCGTCATGGGCGTCGCGATCGAGGGAGCGGCACAGATGGTGCTGGTCGACACGCCCGGCATCTTCGCGCCCAGACGCCGGCTGGACCGCGCCATGGTGCAGGCCGCCTGGGGCGGCGCGCAGGGCGCTGACCTGATCGCGCTGGTCGTCGACGGCAAGGCCGGGCTGGGCGCCAAGATGGAACCGATCATTTCCGCCCTCGCCGCCCGCCCGGAAAAGAAATGGCTGATCCTCAACAAGGTCGATATCGCCATCAAGGAAAAGCTGCTGGTCCACACCCAGAAGCTCTATGAGCAGCTCGATATCGCCGAGACATTTTTCGTCAGCGCCGCCACCGGCGATGGCCTTCCCGAACTCAAGGCCGCCTTTGCCAGGGCCATGCCGGAAGGCCCCTGGCATTTCCCTGAGGATCAGGTTTCCGACGCCACCGATCGCATGCTGGCCGCCGAGATCACCCGCGAACAGCTCTATCACCAACTCCATGCCGAACTGCCCTATGCCGCCGCAGTGGACACCGAAAAATATAGCGAGCGCGAGGACGGTTCGGTCGAAATCCACCAGCAGATACTGGTCGGCCGCCCCAGCCAGCGCGCGATCGTGCTGGGCAAGGGCGGTCAGCGCCTCAAGGAAATCGGATCAAAGGCGCGCGCCGAACTGGCCAGCCTGCTGGGCGTCAAGGTCCATCTCTACCTCCACGTCAAGGTGAAGGAGGATTGGGAGGATGACCGCTTCATCTACCGCGACATCGGTCTGGATTGGGTGGAGTGAATCCATCCAATAATGCGACGTGCTCCTGCGCGGGCAGGAGCACGTCGCGCCTCGCTTGAAGGATGGCTATTCCGCCGCCACCTTCTTCTTCGCAGGCGCCTTTTTCGCAGCAGGCTTCTTGGCCGCACCCTTTTTCGCCGGAGCCTTCTTCCCCTTCTTCGCCGGCGCCGCCGCAGCCCGCGCGTCGATCAGCTGCGCCGCCTCCTCCAGCGTCAAGGAATCCTGCTCGATCGTCTTGGGCAAGGTCGCATTGGTCGTGCCATCGGTCACATAAGAGCCATAGCGCCCCGCCATCAGCTTGATCTCGGCCTCCGTGCGCGGATGCTTGCCAAGCACCTTCAACGGCTCCCGCGAGGAAGCCCCCCGTCCGCCCTTGTTCGCCGCGTCGGCCAGCTTGGCGACGGCGCTGTTCATCCCCACCTCGAAAATCTCGGCGGTCGATGACAGGCGGCCATATTTGCCGTCATGCAGCAAATAGGGGCCGAAACGCCCGATATTGGCCACGATCGGCTTGCCCGTCTCCGGATGCAGCCCGACCTCGCGGGGCAGGCTCAACAGCTTCACGGCCCAATCCAGCGTCATCTCGCCATCGGGCAGGTCCTTGGGAATGGAACCGCGCTTGGCCTCCTTCCCCTCGCCCATCTCGATATAGGGGCCGAAACGCCCGGATTTCCGGACGATGTCCTGCCCGGTCTCCGGATGCTTGCCCAGCACCTCCGGACCCGTATCCTCGTCGCCTTCCTTGCCGCCCGGCTGGCCGAACTTCCGCGTATATTTGCACTCGGGATAGTTGGAGCAGGCAATGAACGCCCCAAAGCGTCCACCACGGAGCGCCAACTGCCCGTCGCCGCACATGGGGCAGGCGCGCGGATTGCTGCCGTCGGCCCTGGGCGGAAACAGCATCGGCTCCAGGAACTTGTCCAGCTCCGCCGTGATGTCGGACGGCTTCTGCTCCATCACCTCGGCGGTCTTCGGCTTGAAGTCGCGCCAGAAGGCTTCCAGCACCGCCTGCCACTGGGCGCGGCCGCCGGAAATATCGTCCAGTTCTTCTTCCAGCCCCGCGGTGAAGTCATAGGAGACATAGCGTTCGAAGAAACGCTCGAGGAAGGCCGTCACCAGCCGCCCGCTCTCCTCGGCGAAGAAGCGGTTCTTCTCCACCCGCACATAGTCGCGGTCCTTGAGCACCTGAAGCGTGGAGGCATAGGTGGACGGACGCCCGATCCCCAGTTCCTCCAGCTTCTTGACCAGCGACGCTTCCGAATAACGCGGCGGCGGCTGGGTGAAATGCTGCTCCGCCGTCACTTTCTTCTTCGCCGGCGCGTCGCCCGCGACCATGCGCGGCAGCAGCTTGCTGTCATCCTCCTCGGCATCGGCGGAGGCCTGTTTGCCGGAGCCGCGCTCTGGATCGTCACGGCCCTCTTCATAGAGCGCCAGGAATCCCGGGAAGATCACCACCTGACCCGTGGCGCGCAGCCCATGTTGCCCGGTCGCATCCACCAGATCGACGGTGGTCCGCTCCATGCGCGCCGAAGCCATCTGGCTTGCCAGCGCCCGCTTGAAGATCAGGTCGTAAAGCCGCGCATGATCGCCCGAACCGACCTTTTCACGACCAAATTCGGTCGGACGGATGGCTTCGTGCGCTTCCTGGGCATTCTTGGCCTTGGTCTGATATTGGCGCGGCTTTTCGGGCAGATAGCCGCCGTCATAGCGCTCCGCGATCGCCTTGCGCGCGGCGGAAATGGCGCTGCCGTCCATCTGCACGCCGTCGGTACGCATATAGGTGATCGCGCCGTCCTCATAGAGCTGCTGCGCGACCCGCATCGTATGGCTGGCCGAGAAGCCGAGCTTGCGCGCCGCCTCCTGCTGGAGCGTCGAGGTCGTGAACGGCGGCGGAGGGTTGCGCGAAACCGGCCTGGTCTCGACCTTCTCGACGGTGAAGCGCCCCGCCTCCACATCCGCCTTCGCGGCCATGGCGTCGCCTTCCCTGCCGATGGTCAGCCGGTCGATCTTCTCCCCGCGCCACCTGACGAGCCGGGCGGTGAAGCCCTGTCCGCCCTGCTCCATCTCGGCCGCGACGGACCAATATTCCTGCGGCACGAAACTCTCGATCTCGCGTTCGCGCTCGACCACCAGCCGCAACGCCACCGACTGCACGCGCCCCGCCGACTTGGCGCCCGGCAACTTGCGCCACAGCACCGGCGACAGGGTAAAGCCCACCAGATAATCCAGCGCCCGCCGCGCCCGATAGGCGTCGATCAGATCCTCGTCCAACGCGCGCGGCTGCGCCATCGCGTCCGTCACCGCCTGCTTGGTGATCGCGTTGAAGGTGACGCGGTCGACCTTCTGCGGCAGCGCCTTCCTGGCGCGCAGCACCTCCTGCACATGCCAGCTGATGGCCTCCCCTTCGCGATCAGGGTCAGTCGCCAGGATCAGGCGCGTCGCCTTCCTGGCTTCATCGGTTATGGCTTTCAGCTGCTTGCCCTTGTCGCCATAATTTTCCCAACTCATGGCAAAGCCGTTGTCGGGGTCCACCGACCCGTCCTTCGGCGGCAGGTCGCGAATATGCCCATAGCTGGCCAGCACGTGGAAATCGCCGCCCAGATATTTTTCGATGGTCTTCGCCTTGGCCGGCGATTCAACGATGACAAGTTGCATTCATGCCCCGGTTCAAATTGTCTCTCACGTACACGCGCGAGTCTGAAAGCTGTTTTGGCCCCCCGTCAACCCGCCGCGATGCAGCGGGCATCCGAACATGCGGCATAACGCTCGCGCTCAGGACAGGCTGACCTTTCCCCCCGCATGCCGCTCCAGCCGCGCTGCAAGCTCCAGTTCCAGCAGCACCGTCTGCACGACCGCGGGGCCAAGGCTGGACAAGCGGATCAGTTCGTCCACCGGCACGGGCGCCGGACCCAGCAGCGCGACGATCGACGCCCGCTCCCGATCGGCCACGTCGCCCGACGGCGGCTCGCCCGAAAAATCGCTTCCCGGCTGGCGAACCATGCGCGGATCGATGGCCCCGATCGCCTCGATCACGTCGGCCGCGCTCTGGATCAGCACCGCGCCCTCCCGAATCAGCTGGTTGCATCCCTGGGCGCGGGGATCGAGCGGGGAACCGGGCACGGCCATGACCTCCCGCCCCGCCTCGCCCGCCAGCCGCGCCGTGATCAGCGAACCGGACCTGGGCGCCGCCTCGACGACAACGGTGCCCCTCGCCAGCCCGGCGATGATCCTGTTGCGCGCCGGAAACTGCCGCGCCAGGGGCAGCGTGCCCGGCGGATGCTCGGTGACCAGCAATCCTTCCTCCGCCAACCGCTCCTGCAACTCGGCATTTTCAGGCGGAAAGGCGATGTCGATGCCGCAGGCGATGACGGCGATGGTGCCGCTTTCCAGCGCGCCCTGATGCGCGGCGGTGTCAATTCCCCGCGCCAGCCCCGAAACCACCACGGCGCCTCGCTGCCCCAGTTCCTGCGCCAGCGTTCGGGCGAAACGGCATGCCGCGGCGGAGGCATTGCGCGCGCCCACCATCGCCACGCATTCGCGCCCCGCCAGCGACACATGCCCGCGCACGATCAGCGCCGGCGGCGCGCCTTCCATCTGGTCCAGCAGGAAGGGATAATCGGCATCGCCGATGATGAGATAGCGCGCGCCAGCCGCCCGGCTGCGCGCAATTTCCTGTTCGACGATCTGCGCGTCGATGATGCTCGCCTTGCCCCCGCCCCGCGCCGCCATGTCCGGCACGGCGCGCAAGGCCTCTCCCGCCGTGCCGAAGCGCGCCATCAACTGGCGGAATGTCACGGGGCCGATGCGCGGCGAACGGATCAGGCGCAGGCGGTTGAACCGCTCCTGCTCGCTCATTCCCCGGCCACAGCCTTTTTCGAAGCACCGACCTTCGGCTCCGTCCCCCTGGCAAGCCGCGCGATATTCGCCCGATGCCGCCATAGCACGATCAGCGCGAGCGCCAGCGCGACGGGAACCAGGTCGATCCGGCCAAAACAGCACATGGCGACAGGCGCGCTCACCGCCGCCGACATGCCGCCGACGGAGGACCATTTCGTCCCGAATAGCGCCCCCAGCCACACGACCGCGAAGACGATTCCCGCCGGCCAGTACAGCGCCGTCACCACGCCCATCATCGTCGCCACGCCCTTGCCACCGGCAAAACGGAGCCAGACCGGATAGCAATGGCCGATAAAGGCCATGGCGCCCGCCATCGGCCCACCGCCCTCGATCAGCGCCGAACCGATCAGCACCGCCGCCGCGCCCTTCAGCAGGTCGAGCAGCAGCGTCGCCGCCGCCAGCCCCTTGCGCCCCGTCCGCAGCACATTGGTCGCGCCGATATTCCCCGACCCGATCTTGCGCAGGTCGCCCGCGCCGGTGACGCGCGTCAGCAGCAGGCCGAAGGGAATGGAACCCAGCAGATAACCGATCAGCAGGACGAATGCGGGAAGTAGCCAGGGAGGAGTCATGATCTCGCCATTATGGTTGCGGCGCGACCATAGCGTTCCCGGCGCGCCGGGCAACCCTTGGAGGGGCGCCTTGCACACACCGGAACCCGGCCTGGGCAGCCGCCCGATGAAAGGCCGCCCGTTGACAGCCCAGCCGTTGACAGGCCGCCCGTTGACAGGAATGCCGGACGTCGCGACATATCGGGCATAATGACCGTCGCACCCCATGCACCCCTGCTGTTCTTCGATTCCGGCGTCGGCGGGCTTTCCATCCTTGGCCCGGCACGCGCCGCACTGCCCAACGCGCCGGTCGTCTATGCGGCCGACAGTGCAGGATTCCCCTATGGAACCAAGAGCGAGGCGGAAATCGCCGCCCGCGTTCCCGCCCTGCTGGGCCGGCTGGTGGAACGATACCGCCCGCGACTGGCCGTCATCGCCTGCAACACCGCCTCCACCATCGCGCTGCCGGCGGTGCGCGCGGCGCTCGACATTCCCGTCGTCGGCACGGTGCCGGCGATCAAGCCCGCCGCCCTGCTGTCCCAAAGCCGCGTCTTCGGCGTGCTTGGCACGGACGCCACGGTGCGCCAGCCCTATGTCGACCGGCTCGCGGCCGAACATGGCGCCGATTGCACGGTCCTGCGCCATGGGTCGGCCGCGCTGGTCCAGCTTGCCGAGGCGAAATTGCGCGGCGAACCGCTCGATCCCGCCATAGCGCGCGACGCGCTGGCCGGCCTGCTCGATCAGCCCGGCGGCGACAGGATGGACATAGTGGTCCTCGCCTGCACGCATTTTCCGCTGGTAGAGGCCGAACTGGCCGCCGCATCGCCGCGCCCGCTCCGCTTCGTGCATGGGGGTGAGGGCATTGCGCGCCGCATCGCCTACCTGACAGTGGGGCAGGAATGGCCGTCCGCCCCGTCCCCCGGAACAGCGCTGTTCACGCGGCTGGACCAGGGCGTCGAACCTCTGCGCGCCGCGCTTGCCGGCTATGGGCTGCAGCGGATGGAGGGCCTTTGAAACGGGTGGACCTTTGGTCCAATCGCAAGCCTTTCTATCAGTGTGATAGGTAATTCTCCCTAAGGCTGCGAACGTTTATCACTGGTAATGGGCGGACACAGCAGGTAAATGCCCCTCGAAAGAGGGGAAGCGGGAATAGGGACTGGGCTTTCAGGTGAACTACAAGCACATCTTCACGCAGGCGATCGACCGGCTGCATAGCGAAGGCCGTTATCGCGTTTTCATCGACATCCTGCGCAACAAGGGCGCCTTCCCCAACGCCCGCTGCTTCCACGGCCATAATGGGCCAAAGCCCATCACCGTCTGGTGTTCCAACGACTATCTCGCCATGGGCCAGCACCCCAAGGTCGTCGCCGCGATGGAAGAGGCGCTGCACGATGTCGGCGCAGGCTCCGGCGGCACCCGCAATATCGGCGGCAACACCCATTATCATGTGGATCTGGAGGCGGAACTGGCCGACCTGCACGGCAAGGAAGGCGCGCTGCTGTTCACTTCGGGCTATGTCTCGAATGAAGCGACGCTCTCTACCCTCGCCCGGATCCTGCCCGGCTGCATCATCTTCTCCGACGAACTGAACCACGCCTCGATGATCGCGGGCATCCGCAATTCGGGCTGCGAAAAGCGCGTCTTCCGCCACAATGACGTCGACCATCTGCGCGAACTTCTCGCCGCCGAAGATCCCGACGTGCCCAAGCTGATTGCCTTTGAAAGCGTCTATTCGATGGACGGCGACGTCGCCCCGATAGCGGCGATCTGCGACCTGGCGGACGAATTCAACGCGCTCACCTATCTGGACGAGGTTCATGCAGTCGGCATGTACGGCCCGCGCGGCGGCGGCATTTCGGAACGCGATGATGTCGCACATCGTCTGACCATCATCGAAGGCACGCTGGGCAAGGCGTTCGGCGTCATGGGCGGCTATATCGCCGCCGACCAGATGATCGTGGACGTGATCCGCAGCTATGCGCCGGGCTTCATCTTCACCACCTCCCTCTCCCCGGTACTCGTGGCCGGCGTGCTGGCCAGCGTGCGCCACCTCAAGCAGTCGAGCGAGGAACGCGAAGGCCAGCAGGCGTCCGCCGCGACCCTGAAGCGCCTGATGGCCGAAGCCGGCCTGCCGGTCATGCCATCGGTGACGCACATCGTCCCGCTGATGGTGGGCGATCCGGTCAAGGCGAAGCGGATCAGCGACATTTTGCTCGCGGAATATGGCGCCTATGTGCAGCCGATCAATTACCCCACCGTGCCGCGCGGCACGGAACGCCTGCGCTTCACGCCGGGACCGGCGCACAGCGAAGCGATGATGCGCGAACTGGTCGATGCCCTGGTGGAAATCTGGGATCGTCTGGAACTGGAATTCAGGAAGGCGGCCTGAACGGTCACCTTCCAAGATTCACAGCCGGATCAACCTGCCCCTGACCGCATAGCCCCGATACAGGCTCCGGCTATGCGGAAAGCCGCCCAGGTCCGCCGCCACTCTTCCGATCGCCTGCCCCAGTCCCGCCCGCGGCGACACATGGAATCGGGCGAGCCATCCGAACAGGGCGCGCCTCCAGAAGCCCGGCAGATCATCCTGTTGCCCGAAATCGACAAATTCCAGCCTGCCGCCCGGCGCCACGCACCCTGCGGCCTGCCGCAAAGCGCTTTCCCAATCCGGTATCATCGACAGCGCATAGCTGATGAACACCCGCTCGAACCGCTCCCGCCCGAACAGCGCCCCTGCATCGAAAGCGCAGGCATCGCCCTGCGCCAGCACGACGCGATCCGCCAGCCCCGCCTTCATCACGGCCTTCCGCGCCGTCTTCAGCATCGCTTCGGATATGTCGACCCCGTAAAGCCGCGCTTCCGGCCAGGCCTTGCCCACGGCGATCAGGTTGCGCCCGGTGCCGCAACCAATCTCCAGCACCGCCCCACCGGCCGGCGGGGTCAGATCGGCAATCAGAGCATCGCGCCCCAGCAGGTAGAATTTGCGGGAAAGGTCATAAATATGCCGCTGGCGCCGATAGACGCTGTCCATCAGCCCCCCATGCCCGCCCGTCATCACGCGTCGCCCAGCACATAGAGGTGGACGCCGCCATAGATGGCCGAACGATCCCGCGCCGTATAGTCGCGTGATTCCCCGGCCCGATAGACCCAGCGCGCCAGCAACGCGTCATCGACCCGGCCCGGCAGGATGCTCGGCTCGCCCGCCGTCCGGAACAGCACCCGCGCACCGGGCCTGGCCGTCCGCGTGATCTGCGCCCAGAGCGCATTCAACTGTGCATCATCCATCCAGTCCTGCGCGTCGAGCAGGATGTAGCGATCCGCCGACCCGGCTTGCTGCGACGCCAGGAAGTCGGTGAAATTCCCATGCCGGACGTCCACCCGCCCGGCCCGTTCCACCACGGCTGCATGGTTCGCCGCCTGCAAATAGGGCGGCAAGGGGCCAGTCCCGCCGGCATAACCGCGTCCAAAGGCCTGCACCGCAAAATAGTTGTCCTTGAGGTCGAAACCGCAGGCCAGCTTCTCCAGCCGCGCCTTCAGCACGCTGTCCATCCGCTCGTCCCCGGCCAGCGCCTCATATTGCGCGGGCGGAATGCCAAGGCCGAAGAGCGAAGCAGGCTGGCTCGTCAGCCACCGCATGAACGCGCTGTCGAACACCGGCACCAATTCTGTTTCGAAGATCGCCCGCTGCTCCTCGCGCGACTTCGCGTCCAGCATCCGGCGCGGATCGACGCCATGCAGCCGCGCCAGCAGATGTGCCGCACCGATAAAGCGCCCGAGCAGCCCATGCCGGTAGATCCCCCGCGCAAAGCCGCCGATCCGCCGACGCCCGATGAAATCCCGCCCTTCCCAATAGCGCCGCGTCGCATCGTCCAGCACAGGCGCGACGAAGGCGCGATAAGCCGCCACATTCTCCTTGCTGTCCGCCCTGGCGAAGAAGCGATGGAACGCCTCATGGTCGGGCAGCGCCTGCGCCGCCGCCAGCTTCAGCCGGTTGAGCGCGATATGCGCGGTGTTAAGGTCGACCGCGGTGATCCTCGCGGGATTGGCCGTCAGATAGCTCAGGACATTGCACCCGCCCGAAGCGATGGTGACGACATGGCTGTCCGGCCCGATCGCCAGCGCTTCCATGTCGACCTGCGGATCTTCCCAGATCTGCGCGTAGACAAGGCCCCGGAAGGCGAAGGTGAAGGCCCGCTCCAACAACCCCTGCCTTGACAGATGCCGATGCCGGTGCACCGCGCGTATAACATTCTGGTGAGCCGTAGATGCCATGTGCCGCGCCTCCTCGCCATCGGTCGTCCGGGCGCGCTTACGGCAATGGCATGTCGTCCCCGTGACGATCCGGTTACGACAATATGAAGCCCTTGCGGAACCAAGCGGCGCGTTCCACCTTCTTCCTCAGCAATGCCTCACTGGATCGAACCACACCCCACCGGCATCTATGTCCGCCCCGCGGATGCCTGGATCGATCCTTCCGTCCCGCAGGAACGCGCCCTCGTCACCCATGGCCATGCCGACCATGCGCGCGGCGGGCACGGCCATGTCTGGGCGACGCGGGAAACCCTGGCGATCATGGCCCTGCGCTACGGCACCGCATCGGGCACGGCGGTCTCCTATGGCGAAGAGATCCGCATGAACGGGGTCACGATCAGCTATGTGCCCGCCGGCCATGTGCTGGGTTCAGCGCAGATCCTGTTGTCCCATGCGGGCGAACGCATCGTCGTCACCGGCGATTACAAGCGCCGCCCCGATCCCACCTGCAAGGCGTTCGAACCCGTGCCCTGCGACATCTTCGTCACCGAAGCGACATTCGGCCTTCCCGTCTTCCGCCATCCCGATACGGGCAGCGAGGTCGACCGGCTGCTTGCGGCCCTGCACGCCAATCCGGAACGCTGCATCCTGGTCGGCGCATATGCCCTTGGCAAGGCGCAGCGCCTGATCTGCGAACTGCGCGCCAGGGGGCATCGCGACCCGATCCACATCCACGGCGCGCTGGAGCGGATGTGCGCCCTTTACGAACAGTTCGGCGTCCCCCTGGGCGATCTCCGCCCGGCAACCGGCCTCCCCGCCGGAGAAATGCGCGGCCGCATCATCCTGTCACCACCCTCCGCCCTCAATGACCGCTGGAGCCGCCGCCTGCCCGACCCCATCACCGCCATGGCGTCAGGCTGGATGCGCGTCCGCCAGCGCGCCCGGCAACGCAATGTGGAATTGCCGCTGGTGATTTCCGACCATGCCGACTGGGACGAGCTGACCGACACCATCCGCGAAGTCGCCCCCGCAGAAACCTGGATCACCCATGGCCGGGAGGAAGCCCTGCTCCATTGGTGCATGACCCACCAGATGCGCGCCCGCGCCCTCGCGCTGGTCGGCCGCGAAGATGAGGATGAGGGGTGATGCGCCCGGCGATCTCCTCCTCTGGACTGCCCCCTTCGACGCCATCGCCAATCTTCCAGAGAAAGGTGCGCGGCTGGTGAGATGAGACAATTTTCCCAACTCCTCGACGGCCTCGTCTACACCCGCTCCCGCAACGGCAAGCTGGACCTGATCGCCAGCTATATGCGCAACGCCCCCGACCCGGACCGTGGCTGGGCGCTCGCCGCCCTCACCGGCAATCTGGACCTGAAAACCGTCAAGGCCTCTACCATAGCGGAAATGACCCGCGCCCGCGTCGATCCGGTGCTGTTCGACATGAGCCGCGACTATGTCGGCGACCTCGCCGAAACCGTGGCCCTCCTCTGGCCCAAGGCGCAGGACCAGCCGCAGGAGGTGGATGACGGCTCCCTCACCCTTTCCGCCATGGTCGACCGCCTCCATGACACCAGCCGGGCCGCCGCGCCCGCGACATTGGCGAAGATGATGGACCATCTCGACGCCCCGGGCCGCTTCGCCCTCCTCAAACTGGCGACCGGGGGCCTGCGCGTAGGCATTTCGGCCCGCCTCGCCAAGACCGGCTTCGCCCAGGCCTTTGGCCTGGATGTCGACGATGTGGAAGAATGCTGGCACGCCCTCGCGCCGCCCTATGCCGAACTGTTCGCCTGGGCGGAGGGCCGCTCCGATCGCCCCGACCCCGCCGGCACGCCCTTCTTCCGGCCCTTCATGCTCGCCCACCCGCTGGAGGTGGAGAGCGTCGACCTCTCCGACTATGCCGCCGAATGGAAGTGGGACGGCATTCGCGTCCAGATCGTCGGCACGGGCGGGCAGACGCGCCTCTACAGCCGCGCAGGCGACGACATCACGGGCAGTTTCCCCGACATAGCCGAAGCCTTCCACCATCACGCGGTCCTCGATGGCGAACTGCTCGTCAAAGGCGAATTTCAGGGTGGCGAGGCCGCCAGCTTCAACGCGCTCCAGCAACGCCTGGGCCGCAAGGCCGTCACGACGAAGATGATGGAGGACTATCCCGCCTTCGTCCGTCTCTACGACATATTGCTCGACGCCGACGAAGACCTGCGCGCCCTTCCTTGGGCTCAGCGCCGCGCAAGGCTCGAAATCATCGTCCCCCGGCTGGCACCCCACCGCTTCGACATCTCCGCCCTCATAGAAGCGCAGGATTTCTCCCAGCTAGCCGACATCCGCGCAGGCGCCCGCGACGCCGCCATCGAAGGCGTGATGCTCAAACGCCGCGACAGCCCCTATGTCGCCGGGCGGAAGGCCGCGCTCTGGTATAAATGGAAACGCGATCCGCTGACCGCCGACTGCGTGATGATGTACGCCCAGCGCGGTCACGGCAAACGCTCGTCCTTCTATTCGGACTATACCTTTGGCTGCTGGACGGAGGATGGCGAACTGCTGCCGGTTGGGAAGGCCTATAGCGGCTTCACCGACGAGGAGCTGAAATGGCTCGACCGCTTCGTGCGCACCAATACGACAAACCGCTTCGGCCCGGTGCGCGAGGTAGAGAAATCGCTGGTGCTGGAGGTCGCCTTCGACAGCATCCATGAGAGCAAACGCCACAAATCGGGCCTGGCGATGCGCTTCCCCCGCATCGCCCGGATCAGGCGGGACAAGCCTGCGTCGGAAGCGGATACGGTGACGGGATTGAAGCGGCTGGTAAGCTGACGCCCCATATCCTTCTCACTCGGCGGGAGAAGGATGGAAGCCTTGCTGAGCGAAGCGAAGTCAGGCGCTGTTGGATGAAAGCGACCAATTGCGGACCTCGGTGAGATGCGCCATCACATAGTCCATCCTGTTTCATGCCTTCCGCAAAGGACGAGATGGACAATGACGCTCTACGATGCCTTCGTGCCGGGTTGCCTTCAACTGTTGAAGTCGGTCCTGGGACTGCTTGAAAAAGCGGAAGCCTATTGCAATGAGCAGGGGCTCCCGGCTGGGCAATTGATCTATGCGAGGCTTGCCCCTGACATGTTCGACTTTGCCTATCAGGTAAAAAGCTGCACGGTCCACTCAATCGGCGCGATCCATGGCGTCCAGCATGGGAATTTTTCGCCGGATACTACGCCGCCGCCCGACAGCTTCGACGGCCTAAAGGCCAGGGTCGGCGAAGCGATGAAGGCGCTTGAGGCGCTCAGCGTCGCCGACTTGGACAAGTTGAGCGACAAACCGATGACATTCACGATCGGGGACAAGCTGCTCTGGAATTTCATAGGAAGGGACTTCTTCATGAGCTTTTCCCAACCCAATTTCTATTTTCACGTGACCACAGCCTATGACATTCTGCGCATGAGCGGCGTCCCGATTGGCAAGCGTGACTATCTGGGGAGCGTTCGTAAGCTCCCATAGTCGAACAGCGACTTTCCCACCCAACTCCGTCATTCCCTTAAACATCTCAACGCCATAAACTCCCCTCAAAAGGAGAGTCCCCATGCCCTACACCGGAAGCTGCCACTGCGGCGCAGTCACCTTCACCGTCGCCGCCGACGCGCCCAGCGAAGCCATGACCTGCAACTGCTCCCATTGCAGCCGCAAAGGCTTCGTGCTGACCTTCGTACCCGCCGACCAGTTCACCCTCGACAGCGGCGCGGACAAGCTCACCGACTATCAATTCTACAAGCACAACATCACCCATCAATTCTGCGCCACCTGCGGCACGCAGCCCTTCGCGCTCGGCAAGTCGCCCAATGGCCCGATGCGCGCCATCAACCTGCGCTGCGTGCCGGACGTCGATATCGACGTGCTCAAAATCAAAAAAGTCGACGGCGCCAGCTTCTGAACAGACTGACTTTGCGCTGTCACGCACAGCCCCTATATGGGCGCTTTCGCGCGTCAGGCGCGGCACAGCTATGGAGCAGTTGAATTGAGCAAGGTTCTGGTCATTGGCGCGGGCGGCGTCGGGTCTGTCGCGGTTCACAAGATGGCGATGAACCCTGATATCTTCAGCCACATCACGCTCGCCAGCCGCCGCATCGTCTCTTGCGAAAAGGTCGCCGAATCGGTCAAGGCCCGCACCGGCGTCACCATCGACGTGGCGCAGGTCGACGCCGACAATGTCGAGGAAACCATTGCCCTTATCGAGAAGGTGCAGCCCAGGCTGGTCGTCAACCTCGCTTTGCCCTATCAGGACCTGGCGATCATGGACGCCTGCCTCGCGACCAAGACCGACTATCTCGACACCGCCAATTACGAACCGCGCGACACGCCCAAGTTCGAATATAGCTGGCAATGGGCCTATCAGGAGCGTTTCAAGGAAGCCGGCATCACGGCCCTGCTGGGTTCGGGCTTCGACCCCGGCGTGACCAGCGTCTTTGCGTCCTACATCAAGAAGCATCTGCTCGACCGGATCGACACGCTCGACATTCTCGACTGCAATGGCGGCGACCACGGCCAGCATTTCGCCACCAACTTCAATCCGGAAATCAACATCCGCGAAGTCACCGCGCCGTCGCGCCACTGGGAGGGCGGCAAATGGGTCGAAGGCCCGGCGCTCAAGCACAAGCAGGTCTTCGACTTCGATCAGGTCGGCGAAAAGAACATGTACCTCATGTATCATGAGGAACTGGAAAGCCTCGCCAAACACTATCCCGAAATCAAGCGCATCCGCTTCTGGATGACCTTTGGCGACGCTTACCTCAAGCATCTGGAAGTGCTCCAGAATGTCGGCATGACCCGCATCGATCCCGTGATGTACAACGGTCAGGAGATCATCCCGCTCCAGTTCCTGAAGGCCGTTCTGCCCGAACCGTCCAGCCTGGGTCCGACCACAAAGGGCAAGACGAACATCGGCGACATCGCCACCGGCTTGAAGGACGGAAGCCAGAAGACGGTCTATGTCTACAATGTCTGCGACCATGAGGACGCCTATGCCGAAACCGGCAACCAGGCGGTCAGCTACACCACCGGCGTCCCGGCGATGATCGGTGCCGCGCTGATGCTCACCGGCGCGTGGAAGGCCCCGCAATCCGAAGGTGGCGGCGTGTTCAACATCGAACAGTTCGATCCCGATCCCTTCATGGACATGCTGAACGCGCACGGCCTGCCCTGGCAGGTGAAGGAACTGGCCGCGCCGCTGGACTTTTAAATCAACGCGCTCCTGCGAAGGCAGGAGCCCAGTCCCGCCGTCTGAACTGGGTTCCTGCCTGCGCAGGAACACGGCATCGAATGGAACATAGATGGAAACCAAAGCCGGCGATCCCGCCGCCTTCGCCCATTTCGACCTGCACCGCGTCCCTTCGCCCGCCTTCGTGGTGGACGAGGCTGCGGTGCGCCGCAACCTCTCGGTCCTGCGCGACATTCGCGACCGCGCGGGCATCAGGGTTCTGGGCGCGCTCAAGGCCTTTTCCATGTGGTCGCTTGGGCCGGTGATCGGCGAATATCTCGACGGCGTCTGCGCCTCCGGCATTTATGAAGCGCGCCTGGGCCGGGAAGAATATCGCGGCGAAGTCGCCACTTACTGCGCTGCCTACAAACCCGAAGATCTGGCCGAAATCCTCCGCATTTCGGACCATGTCATCTTCAACAGCCCCGGCCAGATCGCACGCCTGCGCCCGATCATCGACGATGCTCGAATGAACGGTGTGAACTTCGACATCGGCCTGCGCCTCAACCCCCTCCATGCGGAGGGCGAAGTGCCCAAATATGACCCGTCCCAACCCCATAGCCGCCTCGGCTTTCCCATCGACCAACTGCGCGCCGAACATCTGGTGGGCGTCGACGGGCTTCATGTCCACAATCTGTGCGAGCAGGATTTCCTGCCGCTCCAGCGTACCTGGGCCGCCATCGAATCGCGCATCATGCCCCATGTCGGCGGCCTCAAATGGCTGAACTTCGGCGGCGGGCACCATGTCACGCGCGCCGATTACCAGATCGACGAACTGATCGCCTTCCTCCAGGCGACAAAGGCCCGAACCGGCCTTGAACTCTATATCGAGCCTGGTGAGGCGATGGCGCTGGACGCGGGCATATTGGTCGGTGAAATCCTCGACGTGATCGACAACGGCATGCCCGTCGCGATCACGGACATCTCCGCCACCTGCCACATGCCCGATGTGATCGAGGCGCCCTACCGCCCGGCCATGCTGCATGAGCAATCCGATGGGCCCGTCACGCGACTCGGCGGTCCATCCTGCCTCGCCGGGGACATCATCGGCGACTATCGCGTGCCCGGCGGCGCGACTCCGGGACGACGGATCGCCTTCCTCGATCAGGCCCATTATTCCATGGTAAAGACCAACACATTCAATGGCGTGCCGTTGCCCGCCATCTGGCTCTGGAACTCCGAAACCGACGAACTCAGGCAAATCCGGCAGTTTTCCTACCAGGATTTCAAGTCCCGTCTCTCCTGACGCACATCTCATAGCCGCCAGCGCAACAAATTTTACACACGCGCTTTACAGCGGGACCCCTGCCGCATATATCGCCCTTCCGCTGCCCCATGGGACTTCCACCGCAAGGCAGCTTCTTTGCCAACGACTACACTGGAGGTCCCTTGAGTTGCACAAGCATCATAGCGCGCTGGGGGTAGCGACCGCCCTCAAACCGGCAGCACCGGTAACGCTGATTCGTCCCCAGGCTGCGGCCCGGGCCGCCCGCTTCTTCTCTGAGAAGTTTCCGGGACGCTCGCTCTATGCGGTCAAGGCGAATCCGTCTCCCGATCTGATCCGCACTCTCTTCGCTTCGGGCATCACGCATTTCGACGTGGCGTCCATCGCGGAGGTGCGCCTGGTGGCGGAGACGCTGCAAGGCGAAGGCAAGCTCTGCTTCATGCACCCGGTGAAGGCAGAGGAAGCGATTGCGGAGGCATACCACGTCCATGGCGTGCGCACCTTCTCGCTCGACACGCTGGACGAGCTGGCGAAGATCATGCGCGCCACGAACGATGCGACCGATCTTGAGCTATGCGTGCGGCTGCGCGTTTCTTCCGAACATTCCGAACTCAGCCTTGCGTCGAAATTCGGCGCCGAGCTGGGCGAGACCCGCGAACTGCTGCTGGCGACGCGTCAGGCGGCCGATGCGCTGGGCATCTGCTTCCATGTCGGCAGCCAGGCGATGAGCCCGCAGGCCTATAGCGACGCCATAGAGCGCGTGCGCGCCGCCATTGTCGATGCGGCGGTCACGGTCGACATCATCGATGTCGGCGGCGGTTTCCCGTCCATCTATCCGGGCATGGAGCCGGTCGCGCTCGAAAATTATTTCGACGCGATCCACCGCGGGTTCGAAAGCCTGCCGATCAGCTATTCGGCCGAACTGTGGTGCGAACCCGGCCGCGCCTTGTCCGCCGAATACAGCTCGGTCGTCGTGCGCGTCGAACGGCGTCGGGGCAACGAACTCTATATCAATGACGGTGCCTATGGCGCCCTGTTCGACGCGGCTCATATCGGCTGGCGCTTCCCGGTGGCCTTGCTGCGTGGGGAAGAGAGCGAGGCGGAGTTGACCGGCTTCTCCTTCTATGGCCCCACCTGCGACGATATGGATCATATGGTCGGCCCCTTCATGCTGCCGGACGACGTGCAGGCGGGCGATTATATAGAGATCGGCATGCTCGGCGCCTATGGCGCTGCGATGCGCACTGGCTTCAACGGCTTCACGTCGGAAGCGGTCGTCGAAGTGGAGGATGAGCCGATGGCCAGCCTCTATGTCGATGCGGTTCCGGCCCGTCGTCGCGCAACTGTCATCAAGCTCGGGTAGAGGCGAAGGCCTCCCCCTAAAGGAGAGGATGCAAGGCCCCTCGCCGCACTCCCCCGCGGCGAGGGGCTAATGCTTTCAGCGCCGGAAGATGCCGACCAGCTCCACATGAGTGGACCAGCGGAACTGCCCCACCGGACGCACTCTTTCCAGTCGGTAGCCGCCCGCAACCAGATGCGCCGCATCCCGCGCGAAACTGGCAGGATTGCAAGAGATATAGGCGATGACCGGCACGCGCGACGCGGCAAGCTGCATCACCTGTTCCCTGGCGCCAGCGCGCGGCGGATCGATGACGACCCCGGCAAAGCGGTCGATCTCCGCAGTCGTCAACGGCCGCCTGAACAGATCGCGATGATCGGCCACCATCCGGCGCTGCGCGCGATTTGCCGCCGATTTGAGGGAGAGGACAAGATCACGCGCAGCCTCCGCCGCATAGACCGGGCGCCCGTCCCCCAATGCCAGGGCGAATGTGCCAAGGCCGCAGAAGAGGTCGGCAATGGCCCCCTCCGCCGGCATGGCTGCCCCCGCTTCCTGCGCAAGCGCAGCCTCACCATCAGGTGTTGCCTGAAGAAAGGCGAAAGGCGGAAAGGCGACCGGCACGCCGCCAAAGCTGACCGTGACCGAATCCGGCTCCCATCGGGTCTGCGGCCCGTCCCCCTCATCGATGGTCACGCGAGCGAGTCGATGGTTCTGCGCAAAGGCCAGAAGCGCCTCATCGGCGGCAAGCCCTTCAATCCGCACGCCTTCCAGCAAAAGGTCGACGCCCTGATCGGTCAGCGACATCCGCACATGTGCGGCCTGCTTTTCCGGCAGGATGACTGCACACAGATTCCTCAGCGGCCCCGTCAGCGCGAACAGGCGGGGATCGAGGACTTCACACATCGTGAGGTCGATCAGCCTGTGGCTGCCCGATTCAGCAAAGCCTATGACGACCTTGCGCCCCTGTCTGCTCGCCCGCAGCGATGCGCGGCGGCGAACCTTCGGCGGGGAGATATGCGGCGGCAGGAGCAGGTCGGCTGTCACGCCCTGTCCCGCCAGGGCTCCCGTAACGCGCGCGGTCACGAACTCCGCGTAGCTTGCATCGTCAATATGCTGCAACTCGCATCCGCCGCAGGCCGGAAAGTGTACGCATGGCGCGTCGACATGATGCGGGCCCCGCAGCATGCGGCCATCCTCCGCTATCCGGTCGCCCGGCGCAGCAAGCGGAACATGGCGGCCATGGGCGGTCACGCCATCGCCCTTGGCGGCGACGCGGACGACGATTTCGGTATCAGGATCGGTCACAGGCGGGATGCGATAGCCGCTGGCAGTTCCACAAGCAAATCGTCCGCGATGAAGGCCGCTCCCGCCCGTCTTGCGGCCTCACCATGCAGCCACAGCGCTTCGCACGCCGCCCGGAATCCGTCTCCCGTGACGGCGAGCCGAGCGGCGACCAGTCCCGCCAGGACGTCTCCCGTCC
The DNA here is from genome assembly GCF_040676365.1 of Sphingobium sp. LMA1-1-1.1. Lineage (NCBI taxonomy): Bacteria > Pseudomonadati > Pseudomonadota > Alphaproteobacteria > Sphingomonadales > Sphingobiaceae > Sphingobium > Sphingobium sp. LMA1-1-1.1. Next base: position 448,614 of record NZ_JBEGHS010000001.1, on the reverse strand, counting down.
CCGCCGTCGATAGCCAGGAGGAACCCGGTGGCGAAAGAACGGCGCGACCGTCGGGCGCTGCGATGACACTATCGCTGCCCTTGTAGATCAACGTGGAGCGCGCCCGCTTCGCCGCCGCCAACGCGCGCTCCACCTTGCTGCCCGGCAAGTCGCCGAACAGGCGGACAAATTCCCCCTCATGGGGTGTCAGGATCGAATTCGGCGGGATGGCGTCCAACCCCGGTTCCGCGAGCAGGACCAATGCGTCGGCATCCAGAATGAGGGGATGCCCAGCGGCAAGAGCTGCCTTCAACCGATCGGCAGCCACGCTCCCGCGCCCCAGCCCCGGCCCTGCCAGGACGGCCCTGAACCGGCCGTCATCCAGAGCATTCGCCACATCGTCCGCCTCACGGGTATGCTGTGCGATGATGGCGGCCGGACCGCCATGGGCCACTTCCTGAACCAAGTGACGGACCATGCCCGCCCCTGCGCGCGCAGCCGCCTCGCTCGCGAGCAGTCCTGCGCCGGCCATTTCGCCGCCGACAATTGCCACCAGCCCACGGCTATATTTATGCGCGGCAGCCCCCGGCGGATCCAGTTGCGGCCGCGCCAGCCGGTGCATCTTCGCACCGGAGACGTCGATGCCGATGTCAGCGCAGACCAGCCGCCGCCAGCATCCGGCCGCCGGCTGCAACAGATGCGCGGGCTTGAACGCACCCAGTGCGATACAGACCCCCATGACGGGTACATGGGACAGAAGTGCGCCGCCATCCGTCTCCACCCCGCTCGGCAGGTCCACGGCATAGCTGAAGCTCGCCTGTTCGGTGAGGGCGCGCAATGTCCCCGCAACCTTCGCGTCCAATCCACGCGACAGGCCTGTCCCGAACAATGCGTCCACGATCTGCGTCGCCGGCGCGGCATCAAGCAAGGCTTCAACGGGACCACCCCATGCCGTACGCGCCTTCATGCCCGATTCCGTCCGGCTTTCGTCAAGAGCAGCGACGCGCACCGGCACGCCACGCGCCCGAAGGAGTCGCGCGATCACGAACCCGTCGCCACCATTATTGCCGGGACCGCAGAGAACCAGCAGATCGCGTTTTCCACCTGCACGCCAGATAATCTCTGCAGTTGCGGCCCCTGCGCGCTCCATCAGCGTATATTCGGGGACGCCGGCGGCGATGACGGCCTGTTCCGCCTGCCGCATCTCGGCTGCCGTCAGGATCGCATGGCTCTGCATCAACTCTTCCTTTCGGAAAGGCGCGCTGGAAGGCGATAGCGATCCTGTCCGACGCTCAACTCGATCATGCCCTTGCCGACGACCACAATCGCGGCCTGCTCGGCTCCATCCGCGGGCACGACCCCGCGCCCGTCATGGACTATCTGGAAGCGCCGGAAGCCGCCATCCACGTGACGCACGGTCAGCAGATCGCGATCCTGTTCGACCAGGCAATCCTCTGTCCACCCTACGCCTGGACCGATTGCGCAGGAAATCCTTTCCTGTCCTTCGCCAGCCTGTTCCCCAGCCCCTGAACGACGGCCGCATCCGGCCAGCGCCAGGCACAGGAAGAAACTGCCAACTAGGACGCCGGGCCTTGTCATTCCTGCGCGCCGGCCATCAGGCCAAACGCCTGCGGCATTCCAGGACCACGGGCCCCAATATGCCGGCAAATCGCCTTTGCCCCTCAGCATCGCCGACCAGATCCTGTCGCATTTCTATCCCCAGATAGGGAATGCCGTTCCCCTCCGCATGGCGGTTCATCGTGGCATTCAGCACCTTGCCCGAATAGGGCAACTGATCCCCTACCTTCAGACCCGCCTCCTCCAGCATGGGAATGGCGATCCGCGCTGCCCTGCCGTCCTGGTTATAGAGGACGCCGATATCCCAGGGGCGCTTCTGGCTCGGATCGCTGGCAAGGCCGGGCGTGAAACTGTGGACCGACAGGATGAACGGCGAAGCCATGCCGTCGAGCAGCCGCGCCACATGATGGTGATAGGGATGATGGAAGCGTATCATCCGTTCGGCCAGGTCGGCATGACGGTTTCCCGGAATGACGTGGCCGTCGCTCATGACGGGCAGCAGGCCGGGCGCATCCTCTTCCCGATTAAGGTCGATGACGAGGCGCGAAACGCCACCCAGCACCGCCTTGCAGCCCAATTCCCTCGCCAGCAGCGCGCTGACCTCCGCCACGCCGATGTCGATCGCGATATGATCTCTCAGCAAGGCGGCATCAATTCCCAGATCGATGTCCGTTGGGACGTGAGCCGACGCATGATCAGCAATGATCAGGATGTTGAGGTCGCCGCCGTCGATCTGTGTGAAGGCCTCGCTCATGCCGCCCTGATCCTTGTCTCCGCAATCCACCATCCGCTTTGAGCGGCACGCAGGGCGGTCGCCGCCTCCGCCATCCGCCGATCCGTATCGAACAGGGCAAAACATGTCGCGCCCGATCCGGACATCCGGGCAAGGCGCAATCCGGCGCAGGCACCCAGCGCCGCCAGCACATCCGCGATGACCGGCTCCATGGCAATGGCAGGCTGCTCCAGATCATTGCGTCCCTCGCTCACAAGCTGCTCCAGCCCCATTGCCTCAAGCGGTCCTCGATCACGCTGATCCCAGCGACCGAAGACCTGCGCGGTCGACAGGGCGACGCCGGGATTGACGAGCAGGATCGGCATCGCGGAGAGGTTTTCGACGGCTTGCGGTTGCAATATCTCACCCCTTCCGCGCACCATTTGCGGGATGCTGCCGATACATGCTGGTACATCCGACCCAAGGGACAAGGCGATGCGCTCCAGGACCTCCGGCGGCATGGGAGCGTTCCAGAGCCGCGTCAGCAACCGCAGTGTAGCCGCGGCATCGGCCGAACCTCCGCCAATTCCCGATGCGACGGGCAGAATCTTGGTCAATTTCAGATCAGCGCCAAGATCTTCCCCCAGATGCGCCTGCAACGCGCGGGCGGCGCGGATCACCAGATTATCCGGGCCGGCATCCAGCAGCGATCCAAAGGGTCCGTCTATTTCAAGGCTGACTTGACCATCGGCGCGTATGTGGCCGGTCAGCCGGTCACCCAATTCGGTGAAGACGAACAGGCTTTCCAGCGCATGATAACCGTCTGCCCGTTTCCCGCGGACATGCAGCGCCAGATTGATCTTGGCGAATGCGGTTTCAACCAGTTCGCCGGCCTCAAACGGGCAGCCGGCAAAATTCTCCGCTTCAGCGTGCGGCATATTCGGGCTTCATCCCCTCTCTCGTCTTGGCAGCCAGGCGCCGCGCCGTCTCTCCCTCAGCGAAGATGGCTGCCGCGCGCCAGGCATAGCGGGCCTCATATCGGCGTCCCGCGGCCCAAAGCGCATCACCCAGATGTTCGTTGATGGTAGCGTCCGACGGCGCTCCGGCCGCTGCCCGCTCCAGAACTGGCACCGCGGCATCGATGTCACCCGTCACGAACTGCGCCCAGCCCAGGGAATCAGTGATCGATGCATCCTCCGGCTTCAGCGCGCTCGCTTTCTTCAGCAGCGCCAGCGCCGCGTCCATATTCTGCCGCCGCTCGATCTGCGCATAGCCCAGATAGTTGAGCACAGCGGGTTCATCGGGCGCCAATCTCGCGGCCCGCTCCAGCACGGCACGCGCCTCGTCCCAGCGCGCGCCCTGTTCCAGCGCGCTACCTTCGAACAACAGCAGCGTCCAGGGAACGGCGTCGTTCGAATAGCCGGCCTGCGCCGTGCGGAAGGCCTCTGCGGCCGCCCGGTAGTCCTTTTCCTGCATCAGCAACTGACCCAACCGAACGTGGCGCTCCGGCTCCGCATGGGGCACGGCCGCCAGTTTGCGAGCAAGCGCTATCGCCTCCGGCCGCTGGCCCGCCGCCGCCAACGCCTCGACCAGTTCAGCCTGGGCCAGCGCACCATACCAGCCGGCACCGGGAACCATCCGGGCTTCCTCGACGGCATAGGCCACATAGCCGCCGCGGCTCAGCAGATCTGCGGCGACGATGCGCGGCGCAGCCCCGTTGGGATCGGCAAAGGCGGCGATTCGCGCAAGCCTGATTCCCAGCGACCCCGTACTGCCATCCGAGGATATATCGGCAGCTAACCGGGCAAGCAGCCGGGCAAAACCCTGCCCCGCCGTCAGCGCCCTGCCATAGGGCGAGAGAGCCCTGCCGCTGGCGATGTCGTCGCGCGCCCGCGTGAAATTGGCCTGGGTTTCAGGCAGAAGCGCAAGCGCCTCCGCCTTCGCGCCTCGCGCCGCCAACTGCCCGGCGAAAAGCAGCCGCATTTCGTCCGTGTCCGCAGTCCGAAGCGCGAGGGCCCGATTGATCGCCGGCTGGGCGGCCTGAAGATCGCCCCTGCCCAGGGCCTGCAGCGCCAGATGCTCGCCCAGATAACGCCTTGCCAGCGAAGCGAAGCGGTCATCAGGATCGATGACAGGCGCGGCATAACGCCCTTCCCCCACCGAAATCCAACTGCGCATGATCGGCGCGAGAAAGGCGAAATTGCCCTCCGCAACCATATGGTCGACCAACAGACGGGCGCCTGGCCAATCCTTGCGGTTCAGCGCGTCCGCAATCCGAAGCAGGGTGCCGTCGCGAGGGAGAATGCCCTCGCTCTCCAGCACGGCGGCGGAACGCAGCGCCAGCGCCATGTCGCCGCTTATCACCGCCTGGAAATAGGAGCGCCTTGCGACCTCCAGGCTGGCCGGGTCACTGGCCAGCGCCTGCCGATAGCTCTTGAGCGCAAGGCCGGGAGCACCATCCTCATCGGCCAGCCGCCCCCGCATATAGGCATGCAATGCGCTGCCGGGATCCACCGATGCACCCGCCGCGGCGGGCAGCACCAGCATCATCGAAGCAAACAGACGCCTACATATTCGGATAGTTCGGCCCTCCACCGCCCTCTGGCACGACCCAGTTGATGTTCTGGGTCGGATCCTTGATATCGCAGGTCTTGCAGTGAACGCAATTCTGCGCGTTGATCTGGAAACGCGGATTACCCTCGTCCACCCCGACCACTTCATAGACGCCCGCGGGACAATAGCGTTGCGCCGGTTCGTCATAAAGGGGCAGGTTGTAGGAAATCGGAATCGCCGGATCCTTGAGCTGCAGATGAACCGGCTGATCCTCCTCATGATTGGTGTTCGACAGGAACACCGACGACAGCCGGTCGAAGCTGATCACCCCATCGGGCTTGGGATAGTCGATCTTCGTCGACGCGTCCTTGCGCCAAAGCTTCTCGGCATCGGGCTTGTGCTTCATCGTAAAGGGCAGGCCGATCTTCAGCGTACGCATCCACATGTCGATGCCCGCCAGCGCGGTACCGATGGTGTTGCCGAACTTCGACAGCAAAGGCTCCGCGTTCTTCACCAGTTGCAGCTCGGTCCCGATCCAACTCGACCGAAGATTCGCCTCATAATCGTCCAGCACGTCGCTCGACCGCTCACCCTGAATAGCAGCGAACGCCGCTTCGGCCGCCAGCATGCCCGACTTCATCGCTGTGTGCGTGCCCTTGATGCGAGGGACGTTGACGAAGCCTGCCGAACAACCGATCAGCGCGCCGCCCGGGAAGGCGAGCTTGGGAATAGACTGCCAACCGCCCTCGTTGATCGCCCGCGCGCCATAGGAAACGCGACGGCCGCCCTCCAGATATTTGCGGATTTCCGGATGCTGCTTCCAGCGCTGGAATTCCTCGAAGGGATACAGATAGGGGTTGCGATAGCCAAGGCCCACCACAAAGCCGAGCGCCACCTGCCCATTGGCCTGATGATAGAGGAAGCCGCCCCCATAGGCGTCGGTCAGCGGCCATCCCTGCGTATGGATCACCAGGCCTGGCTTGTGCTTGGCGGGGTCGATGTCCCACAATTCCTTCATTCCCAGGCCATAGACCTGCGGCTCGCTGTCGGCGTCGAGCGCGAACTGGCGCTTCAGGATCTTGGTGAGATGGCCACGTGCGCCTTCCGCAAAGAAGGTGTAGCGCGCATGCAATTCCAACCCAGGCTGATAGTCGGGCTTGCGGTTGCCCTCCCGGTCAACGCCCATGTCGCCGGTCGCCACGCCTTTGACTGACCCGTCCTCATTGTAGAGGATTTCCGCGGCCGCGAAGCCGGGGAAGATTTCAACGCCCAGCCCCTCGGCCTGTTCGGCCAGCCAACGGCAGAGATTGCCCAGAGATCCGGTATAGGTGCCCTTGTTGTGCATCCAGCCCGGCGTCATGATGTGCGGCATACTGACCTTGCCGCCCTTGCTGAGGAACCAGTGCTGATTGTCCGTGACCGGCACCTCTGCCATCGGGCAGCCCATGTCGCGCCATTCAGGGAATAGTTCATCCAGCGCCTTGGGATCGACGACCGCGCCCGACAGGATATGGGCGCCGATTTCCGAGCCCTTTTCCAGCACGCATACCGACAGTTCCTGCCCCGCCTCGTTCGCGAGTTGCTTCAGCCTGATGGCCGAAGACAGGCCCGCCGGCCCGCCACCGACGATGACGATGTCATAGGACATCGAATCCCGTTCGCTCATATTCCCTCCATTCCGTCGACAGCGCCGGCTTTCCTTCCCGATCCGGTCGCCGCGCTACCCAAACGTTTTGCCATTCAGGGCGATGAAGAAACTTGACCACGGCGTCAACCTCTGGCCCAAGACAATCGATGCGGGGATTATTGATGGAAAATCTGGCGGAAACCGCCAATGCCTATATGGCATGGTGGAGTCTGGCCGGCGTTGATTGCGCCGTCGGGGAGGAGCCGATGAATTGGCTGCGCCCTGTTCAGGACGCGGCGCGCCAGCGGATTTCCGCTGCGGATGATGGTGCCACCTTGACCCGGCCCCAGTCTTTCGAAGCCTTCATGACCTGGCTGGCGGAAGACGCTGCGCAGCCGGAGCGGCGCTGGCCGGGCGCTGCCATCATGCCTGCGGGGCCTGTCAATGCGCCGCTCATGGTCATTACCGACATGCCCGATCCCGCCGATTTAGAGGCAGGAGTCCTGTTCAGCGATCGTGCGGGACAATTGTTCGACGCCATGCTGCGGGCGATTGGCCTCGATCGGCAGGACGTCCATCTGGCCTCCCTTTTCCTGTCCCGCCCGCCAGGTGCGATGGTAGAGGCGACGGATCTTGCATTGGCCGCAACGCGCATGCGCACACATGTGATGTTTGCTTCACCGCAAAGATTGCTGTTGTTGGGCGATCGGACGATCCGCACGCTGATGCCCACGGCCGATTCAGGTTTACGGAAGTTTAACCATGATGGCGGCACTTTACCCGCCTTCGCCACATTTCACCCGCGTTTGCTGCTTGGCCAGCCCGCAGCAAAGGCAGAATGCTGGCGTGTCATGCAAGGTCTGATCGAGGAAATGACTAAGTGATCCGCGCCACCGCCTTTTCGTCATGCGCCGCAGCGCTGGCCTTCACGGCAGCTACAGTGATGCCGGCACAGGCCGATACGGCTGACTCCATTCCAGCGACATACAGGGATATGTCGTCCTCGCCCCTGCAATTGAGCGATGGGGACAAAGGCCGGTACAGTTCCATCTACGCGGCTTTGCGGGACCAGCGGTGGATCGATGCGAAGGCGATGATCGCGACGCTCGATGCGCAGGATGCATTCCGTCCGGTGGCCTTGGCCGAGCTTTATCTCGCAAAGAATTCGCCCAGGGTCGAACTGTTCGAATTGCTCGACCTCATCAACAAGGCGCCATGGCTGGACAAGGCTGATCAGCTTTCCCGCCTCGCGCAAAAGCGCGGCGCCACGATCCTGCCTACCCTGCCCCAGGTGCAGAAAATGATCTGGCTGGGCGCTGCGCCGCGCCGCGAATATGTCGCCGCGGTGAAGACAGATCCTCTGGCCCAGGCGCTGGTCGGCCAGATTCAGACGTTCATCAAGAATGACGATCCAGCCGGCGCCGAAGCTGTGCTCGGTGCCGGAGAGGCCGGGCTGACGCCGGAGGGCCTGACCGAAGTGCGACAGCGCGTCGCCTGGGCCTATTATATCGAAAGCGATGATGCGAACGCGCGGCGCATGGCGGCAAAGGCTCTCGAAAGCCGGGGCGGCGGTGATTGGACAGTCCAGGCCCATTGGACGACAGGACTTGCAGCCTGGCGACAGAATGACTGTCGCGCTGCTGCCTCCGCCTTTGGCAATGTCGCTGCGCTTGCCGGCAACAGCGACATGCGCGCAGCCGGCGCTTATTGGGCTGCACGTGCCTATATGGTCTGCGGGGAGCCAGAGCGCGTCGAAAACCTGCTGAAAACCGCAGCCCGTTCTGAAGAAAGCTTCTATGGCCTCTTGGCCCGGGAAACGCTGGCGGAACCGCTGGGCGGCGTGCCCTCCGCCACCCGCTTCGGCGCTGCTGAATGGCAGCAACTCAAGGATAGTCCGAATGTCTGGGCTGCGATCGCTCTTTCCGCAATTGGGGAAACGGCACGGGCCGACCAGATCCTCCGTTACCAGGCGAAGATCGGCGGTACCGGCCAGTATGAGGCGTTGATCCGGCTGGCGAGCACGCTCAACATGCCCGAAACGCAGCTCTGGCTGGCCCATAACGGACCAGCCGGCAAGCAGCCTGGCAGTTTCGCGCGCTTTCCCGCACCCAATTGGCGGCCCGATGGCGGGTGGCGCGTCGACCCGGCGCTCATCTATGCCCATACGCTTCAGGAATCGGGTTTCCGGCGGGATGTCGTGAGCAGCGCGGGCGCCAGAGGGCTGATGCAGGTACTGCCCAGCACAGGCAACCTGATGGGTCTTTCCGCGTCCGACCAATTGTTCGTGCCGTCGACCAATATGGAATATGGCCAGCGCTATCTTGAAAACCTGCGCGACATGAGCGCGACCGGCGGGCTGCTGCCCAAGGTTATGGCCGCCTATAATGCCGGTCCGGCACCTGTCGAACGGTGGAACAGCGAAGTGAAGGATAATGGCGATCCGCTGCTGTTCATCGAATCCCTGCCTTATTACGAGACGCGCGCCTATGTGAACATCGTGATGCGCAATTACTGGATGTATCAGATTCAGGCGAAGGGCAGTGCGGACTCCCTGGCCGGCATCGCACAGGGCCTATGGCCGACATTTCCGGGGACCAAGGGGTCGCGCCTGGTGCGCCTGACGCCGAAGAGGCCGATGGCGAGCGCCAGCATCGCCTCCAGCATCGCGGGCGGTTCCGACTGATGCCGATCGATGAAAGCCGGGCCTTCCTGCCGGTCAGGATCGCATTGTTGACAGTGTCGGACAGCCGCACGGTTGCCGACGACCGTTCCGGCGACACACTGGCGGAACGCATCACAGGCGCTGGTCATATCCTGGCGGACCGCCATATAGAGAAGGACGAACGCTCGGCCATCGTTGCGCGCCTGCATGCCTGGATAGACGATCCGCAGATCGATTGCATCATCACAACCGGGGGAACGGGCGTGACGGGCCGCGACATTACCCCCGAAGCGCTGGCACAGGTGCAGGACAAGGAGATTCCGGGCTTTGGCGAACTGTTCCGCTGGCTCAGCTATCAGAGCATCGGCACATCGACCATCCAGTCGCGGGCGACCGCCTGCGTGGCTCGGGGTACCTATATCTTCGCTCTGCCCGGATCCACCGGCGCGGTGAAGGATGCCTGGGATGGCATACTCGTCAGCCAATTGGACAGTCGTTTCCGGCCTTGCAATTTCGTGGAACTCATGCCGCGTCTGACCGAGCGCTGACATATCGCCGCAGGCTGCGGCCTCATTTATCAGGCGCGGGGTTTTCCTTGAAGAATTTGCTCGCCTCGCCCAGCATGACCGTCCACCAATCGATCACATCCTCGAAATTCTTCTGGTTGAGGCCGCCTACCGTCGTCACATCATAGGCAACCGCCAGAGACCCGTCGTCCCAGACCGACATCTGCGCGAATCTCTTGTCCTTGTTCCATTTATTGGCAAGCTCAGGCGTATTGCCGCCGTCATCCTCGAAACTCACCTGAAATTGCAGCGAGCCGCAATGGCGCGTCTGCTCGCATTCGTAGAAGAAGATCGAATAATCATAGCCGCTCGCCGCGCTTTCGATCTTCGGATTGCCGGTCTGCTTGCTCTTGCTCAGCAACGCCTTGTATCCAGCGGCCTGCAACGCCTGCACCACCGTCTGCGGATCACTCGCGCATATCAGTCCTGTGCCGCAGGCTTCCTTGTCGGCCGCCAGACAAGGCGACGCCAGCGCCGCCATCCACAAACCTGCCGCGACGATGATCTTCCGCATGATGCCCCCATTTTTCAAAGGGTTTAGATGAACCTTCGGGTGGGGCCTTGTCAATATGTTCTCTGTATGTTCTAATTGAGCCATGGCGACGGAGAAAGGCAGAGGTGCGACGGCGAACGGCGAAAGCCGTCGCTTCAACATGTCCGAGCGGAAGGAGGACGGCGATTGGCTGGATGCCCTGACCGAGATTGACGGCGCTCCGCCAAGGCGACGCACAGAGGTGACCATCGAACGCGCTCGCACCATCATCAGCCGGAACAATTCTCCCGATATCGCCTTCAGCCAATCGATCAACGCCTATCGGGGCTGCGAACATGGTTGCATCTACTGCTTTGCCCGTCCGACCCATGCCTATCACGACCTGTCCCCGGGCCTCGATTTCGAAACCCGCCTGTTTGCCAAACCCGATGCTGCGGCACTTCTCCGCAAGGAGCTTTCCAGAAAGTCTCATCTGGTCAGCCCGATCGCGATGGGCACCAACACAGATCCTTATCAGCCGATCGAACGAGATTGGAAGATTACCAGGCAATGCCTTGAAATATTATGGGAATGTCGACACCCAGTCTATATCACTACCAAATCCGACCGCATAGTGCGCGATCTGGATCTGTTGACCCGGTTGGCGCAGGAGCGGCTGGTCGCGGTGATGATTTCGGTGACCTCGCTGAACCCGCTCACGGCCCGAACATTGGAGCCGCGAGCGCCGCATCCGCTCCGGCGCGTGGAGGCTATCCGGACGCTGGCGCAGTCGGGCGTTCCGGTCGTGGCCAGCATATCCCCGATCATCCCTGCGATCACCGATCATGAAATAGAGGATATTATCGAGCGCGTCGCCTCAGCCGGTGCACTGGACGCCACCTATATTCCCGTCCGTCTGCCGCATGAAGTCGCACCTCTATTCCGCGCCTGGCTGGAGGAACATTATCCCGATCGCGCCGCCAAGGTGATGGCGATCATTCGCGACATAAGGGGCGGCCGGGACAATGACCCGAACTTTGGCAGCCGAATGCGCGGACGCGGTGTGTGGGCCGACCTGATCCGCGCCCGTTTCCAGAAAGCGCGCCGAAGAGCGGGCTTTACCGGCGAGCGGGTGACGTTGCGTACCGACCTGTTCCGACGACCGGAGGGCGATCAGATGAGCCTCTTTTGACAACCGCCAGATTTCACTGCGGGACGCCGCGGCGGACGGGCACCTATCCAGCGACCAGTCGCAAACCCGAACGGCGGTTGCGGGCGCGATAACCATCGGCCTTGGGCTCCATGCGTTCGAACGATCCGATGCGCAAACCTGCTATTGTCGCGATGCTGTCGACCTGATCGGCGCCGATCAGATAATCGTCGCCCAGGAACAGTCGCACCGCTCTGCCCCCGCCCACGGGCGCTCGCAGAAAGACTTCGCTCCGCCCTCCCTTGGTCCGTCCGAGCAGCTGGGCGAGCGTGTCGATCGCCGCTGCATCGCTCACGTCGACCACCAGTTCCATCCGCGAACTGTTGGCCAGTTGGCGGAAGGGCTCGACCCCCCGGATCGTAACGCGCGGCGTTTCTTCGCCCGGCATACGGTCCAATTCCACCATCAACAGCGCGCAATCGCCTTCGCGCGCCATATCCTCGATCGCCCTGCACGCATCTTCATCGAAGCAGCTTGCCTGAAACTGACCGCTGCTGTCGGAAAATGTGGCGGAAGCATAGCGTGCGCCCCGCTTGGTTTCGCGCCAGCGGACATCCTCGACCATCGCCGCCATCACGCCATTGGCGCGCCCGCCCTCCGCCACAGGTTCGGTGCATATGGCGCCATAGCTTTTCGCGCCACGGGCTTCCGCCAGATGCCGGTAGCGGTCGACCGGATGCGCGGAGAAATAAAAGCCGAATGCCTCCTTTTCCTGCGCCATGCGATCCGCCGTTGACCAGGTCTGATGCGGCGGAATGCGGACGTCGGCATGCGGCGTTTCGACATCTCCAAACAGGCCGCCCTGCCCGCTTTCCCTCGCCTCTGCAGCGCTGGAGGCAACACTGAGGATAGTCTCCGCCGCTGCATGGACACCCGCCCTGTCGGCATGCACGCCATCAAATGCGCCCGCGGCCGCCAGACTTTCCAACTGTCGTCGATTGAGCAGCCGCGGTTCGATCCGATCGGCAAAATCGTCCAGGGACTTGAACGGTCCGCCAGCGTCCCGCTCCGCCACGAGTTGCTCCATCGCCTTCTCACCTACGCCTTTCAGGCCGCCGAGCGCATAACGCACGGCAAAGCCCAGGCGCGGATCGTCGCCGTCATATTCCACCGCTTCGACCGAGAAATCCGCAAGGCTGCGGTTGATGTCCGGCGCAAGACAGTTCAGCCTCATGCGGCGCATGTCATCGACGAAAACGGTCAGCTTATCCGTCAGATGGATGTCGAAGGCCATGGAGGCGGCGTAGAATTCCGCCGGAAAATGCGCCTTCAGCCAAGCCGTCTGATAGGCGAGCAGCGCATAGGCGGCGGCATGCGACTTGTTGAAACCATAGCCCGCAAACTTGTCGATCAGGTCGAAAAGCTCATTTGCCTTCGCGGCCGCGATGTCGCTCTGTGCGCATCCTTCGACGAAGCGCGCGCGCTGCGCGTCCATCTCCGCCTTGATCTTCTTGCCCATGGCGCGGCGGAGAAGGTCGGCGTCGCCCAGCGAATAGCCTGCCAGGATCTGCGCGGCCTGCATCACCTGCTCCTGATAGACGAAGATGCCATAGGTTTCTTCGAGAATCGGTTTCAGCAGGATGTGGGGATATTCAATCTGTTCCTGCCCGTTCTTGCGACGGCCGAACATCGGGATATTGTCCATCGGCCCAGGGCGGTAGAGCGAAACAAGCGCGATGATGTCACCGAAATTGGTCGGGCGCACAGCGGCCAGCGTCTTGCGCATGCCCTCCGATTCCAACTGGAACACGCCGACCGTGTCGCCCCGCTGAAGCAGTTCATAGACGGCCGGATCATCCCAGCCGAGCGCATCAAGGTCGATCGCCACACCTCGGCCCGCGAGCAGTTGTACCGCCTTCTGCAGGACGGACAGCGTCTTGAGGCCCAGAAAGTCGAATTTCACCAGCCCCGCGCCCTCGACATATTTCATGTCGAACTGCGTCACCGGCATGTCCGATCGGGGATCTCGGTAAAGCGGCACAAGCTGGGACAATGGCCTGTCGCCGATCACCACACCGGCCGCATGGGTCGAACTGTGGCGGGGGAACCCCTCCAGCTTCATTGCGTAATCGATCAGCCGTTTGACCTGCGCGTCATTGTCATATTCCGCCCTGAACTCCGCAACGCCGTTCAGGGAGCGCTCCAGCGTCCAGGGGTCGGTCGGATGGTTGGGCACCAGCTTGGCCAGACGGTCGACCTGGCCGTAGCTCATCTGCAGGACGCGCCCGGTATCCTTCAGAACGGCGCGCGCCTTCAGCTTTCCGAAGGTGATGATCTGTGCGACATGGTCCGCGCCATATTTCTGCTGGACGTAGCGGATTACCTCGCCCCGCCGCGTTTCGCAGAAGTCGATGTCGAAGTCCGGCATGGAAACGCGTTCGGGGTTCAGGAAGCGTTCGAACAGCAACCCCAGTTGCAGCGGATCGAGATCCGTGATCGTCAGCGCCCAGGCGACGACCGATCCCGCACCCGAACCACGTCCCGGCCCCACCGGAATGTCATGATCTTTCGCCCATTTGATGAAGTCGGCCACGATCAGGAAATAGCCGGGGAAGCCCATCTGGATGATGATGTCGGTTTCGAACTGAAGCCGGTCGAAATAGGGCTTTCGCGCTTCCTCCCCGATGATGCCGGCCTTTGCGAGCCGCGCCTCCAGCCCCGCCGTCGCCTGCTCGCGCAGCATCTTCGCTTCGCCTTCTATGTCTCCGGCCAGGCTGGGCAATATGGGCTTGCGCTTGGGCGCCGCGACGGCGCAGCGCTGTGCGACCACCAGCGTGTTGGCGAGTGCTTCGGGCAGGTCCTCGAACAGCCGCTTCATTTCCGCCGCCGGCTTCATCCAGGCGTCGGGCGAACTGGTCCGCCGGTCGGGCGTCTCGACATAGGCGCTGTCGGCGATGCAAAGCATCACATCATGCGCTTCATGGAAGTGCGGCTCGGCAAAGCAGGTGGGGTTGGTCGCGACCAGCGGCAGGTTGCGGGCATAGGCAAGGTCGAGCAGTTCATGTTCCGCCTTTCCCTCGACCGGGTCGAAGCGGCGACATATCTCGATATAGAGCCGGTCCGGGAACAACGCTTCCAACCGCTTGGCATAGGCGAGCGCCGCAACCGGTTGATCCTCGGCAAAGAGCCGCGCCAGCGCGCCTTCCGCTCCAGCCGTCAGGGCGATCAGGCCGTCGGTACGCCTCGCCAGCATGTCGAGGCTGATATGCGGCACTTCCTCAACCGGACGGTCAAGATGCGCCATCGACACAAGCGCGCAGAGATTGTCATAGCCGGCCGTATCCTGCGCATAAAGCGCGATCCAGTCGTGAACCGGCGCCGCATTGGCCGGCCGATCGGGCCGCGAAATGCCGACCATGGCGCCGATGATCGGTTGCACCCCTTCGTCCTTGCAGGCGTCGGAAAAGGCCATGGAGCCATAAAGGCCGTTGCGGTCCGTGATCGCGGCGGCCGGAAAGCCCAGTGCCTTTGCCTGTTTGGCGATCTTCTTGGGATCGATCGCCCCTTCCAGCATGGTGAAAGATGAAAAGACGCGAAGGGGAACGAAACCGGCATGAGGCATGCGCTCATTTAGGCATTGCCGTCGATTCGGCACCAGCCCCCAGATGCAGAAAGTCGTGGGTAAATCACGCCGCCCTGGCCCGATGGTTAACATATCTCCAACTTTTGAGTCGCAAGATCGTCCGAGCCGGCCGGTGATCTCATCCGCCCGGCAAACGCTATCGCTCGGGATGATCATGCGCCTGTCTACCATCACCAATTATGCTTATGGCGCCACCGTGGCCCTCACCCTGGCTTCGGGTGCGGTCATGCTGATGGCGTCCAGCGCGGAGGAGAAGGAACGGGCTGCCGTCGAACAGCGCGCTATTTTCGACCAGTTGACCGCCACGCTGGCGGAAGACGCCTACAGGCAAACCGAACAGGCCCGTGCCTATGTGATTACGGGCGATCCGTCGCATATCATCGCCTATCAACGGGAGAAGGCGATGCTCCGTTCTGTCGAGCAACGAATCGCCCATCTGCGCGATCGCGGGGCCAGCGTCAGCGAACTCGCAGCATTGCAGCAGGGACTGCATTGGGCCGATGCGCTGACGGCTGAGCAGGAAGCGGCGATCAGCGCTGCCCAGAGGGGCGACGGGGAAACCGCGCGCACCATCCTCTTCGGTGACGAATATGGCCGCGAGCTGGATCGGATTGCCGCCCAGATTGGCAAGTTCCAGTATATGCTGGACCAGCGGACAGAGAATATCGTCAGTCAGGCTACCGAAGCGGCTCGCCGATGGCGGTTCGTGTCGGAAATCATGATGGGTGCAACCGCCCTGCTGTTCCTGTGCGTGCTCTACTTCATCCTGAAACAGCGCATATTGCGGCCGGTGGTGCGGTTGAGCGATGTCGTCACGCGCCTCGCCGCGCAGGATTATGCCGCCGTTCCGCCGGACTTTCCTCAGGTGGACGAGATCGGCGACATGGCCCAGGCCATCCGCATCTTTCGCGAAAACGGCCTGGAAAGGCAAAGACTGGAGCAGGAACGGGATGCCGACCGGATCACGCGCGACCAGCTCTCACGCATGACCCAACGCCTCCAGGGCTGTGACTGCACCGGCGACCTGGTCGAGGTTGTCCGGCGTTTCGCCCCGGAGATCGCCCCCGGTTTCGCCGGACGGCTCTACATTCACGACGCGCGACGCAACATGATGGTGCAGGCGTGCGACTGGTTGACGCCCCGTGAGTCGGGCCAGGAATTCGCGCCGACGACCTGCTGGGCGCTGCGGCGCGGGCAGATACACAAACCGACCGGCGAGCTGATCGACATTCCCTGCGAACATTTCGACGCGGCTCCGCAGATACGCACAATCTGCATCCCGCTGTCGGCGCAGGGTGAAAGCATCGGGCTACTCTATGTCGAGGAACCCGAGGATCGGACAGCCGAACAGATCGGGCGCACCGAAAAATATCTGGAAATGCTGGCGGAAAATATCGGCCTGGCACTCGCCAATCTGCGGCTTCGCGATGCATTGCGGCAGATGGCGATGGCGGATCCGTTGACCGGCCTTGCGAACCGCCGCCGGTTCGATGCGGTGTTCAAGGAGCAGGTGGCCCACGCCGAAAATTCCCTGTCACCGCTGGCCTGCCTGATGGTGGACATAGACCATTTCAAGCGGTTCAACGATGCGCATGGCCATGATGCGGGCGACGCTGTACTTCGCGCCGTGGGCGGCGTGCTGAACGACGCCTTGCGGGAGAAGGATTGCGCCTTCCGCCTGGGTGGAGAGGAGTTTGTGCTGCTGATGCCCGGCTTCGCGCAGGATCAGGCCATCGACCGCGCCCTGCAGGTGCAGCAGAAATTGCAGGCGCTGCGCGTCCATCATGAGGGCGAAGAACTGGGGCCGGTCACCGCCTCCTTCGGCCTTGCGGTCTTCCCCGAACATGGCCGTGCGGAAACGCTGGTCCGGACGGCGGATGCAGCATTGCTTCGCGCCAAGAACCAGGGACGCGATCAGATCGTCATCGCGACGATCCGCGATGCGGCGTCACATCACGCCTGAGCTTTCCTCCAGCTGCCCTTCGTGAAGACGCACGACCCGGTCCATTTTCTCCGCCAGTCGTTCATTATGCGTCGCCACCAGCGCTGCGGAGCCTTCCTCGCGCACCACTCGCAGGAATTCGGCAAGCACGACATCGGCGGTCCGCTCGTCCAGGTTGCCGGTGGGCTCATCCGCCAGGACCAGTGCCGGCCGATTTGCCAGCGCCCGCGCCACGGCCACCCGCTGCTGCTCCCCGCCCGAAAGTTGGCTCGGGCGATGCTCCAGCCGATGGCCCAGCCCCAATGAACCGAGCAGCGATTCTGCGCGGACGCGGGCTACCGCCATCTCCGCATCGCGGATCACCTGCGGCAATATGACATTCTCCACTGCGTTGAAGTCCGGCAGCAGATGGTGGAACTGGTAAACGAAACCAAGCGCATCCCTCCGCAGCCGAGTCCGCCCGTCATTGTCCAGCTTTGCCGCTTCCTCACCCGCAATGCGGATCGACCCGTCAAAGCCGCCCTCCAACAGTCCGACCGCCTGGAGCAGCGTCGACTTTCCCGATCCCGACGGGCCGAGCAGCGCGACGATCTCACCCTGCCCTACAGACAGGTTGACGCCCCGCAGCACTTCAATCGTAACGCCGCCCTGGGTGAAGCTGCGCTTCAGGCCGGCGACCCGCAATATTTCATTCATAACGCAGTACCTGCACAGGATCGGTGTTGGCCGCCTTGAACGCGGGATAAAGCGTCGCCAGGAAGCTGAAGACCAGCGCCATTAGACAGATGGTGGCAATCTCCACAGGATCGGGCTTGGCAGGCAATTCGGTGAGAAAGCGGATCGAGGGATCCCAGAGATTCTGTCCCGTAAGGAACTGGATGGCGTTCACCACGCTCTGACGGAAGAACAGGAACGTGAATCCCAACACCATCCCGGCCGCCATGCCCAGCGCGCCGATCGTCACGCCGACGGTCATGAAGATCTTCACCAGGCCTCCGCGGCTGGCACCCATCGTACGCAGGATCGCGATATCGCGCGTCTTGGCGCGCACCAGCATGATCAAGGAGGAGAGGATGTTGAACACGGCCACCAGCACGATGATGGAAAGCACGACGAACATCGCGACGCGCTCCACCGCAAGCGCTTCGAACAGGGACGCATTCATCTGCCGCCAGTCGGTGATGATTGCGCGACCGGCGACCTTTCCTGCCAGCGGCTCCAATATGGCGGCCACCTGATCGGCGTTCACCGTCTCGACCTCGATCATGCTGACAACGTCACCCAGCAGCAGCAATGTCTGCGCATCCTCCACCGGCATGACGACAAAGGCCTTGTCATAATCGTAGATGCCGACCTCGAAAATGGCGGCCACCTGATAGGAAACCTGTCGCGGTACGGTGCCGAAGGGCGTCGAACGGCCAGCCGGATTGATGATGGTGATATTGTCGCCCAACTGGATGCCCAGATTTTCGGCTAGGCGCGATCCAATCGCCACCTTGCCGCTATTGGGCGTGAGCGCGCTCAGGCTGCCCGCGACGACCTTTGCCTTGAGTGTTGCATTATTGCGGATGTCGTTCACGGTCATGCCCCGCACCAGCACCGCTTCGACCCGCCCCTGAAAGCTGCCGAGCAGCGGCTGCTCGATCAGGGGCGTGGCGCTGGTGACGCCGGGCGTCGCCTTCGCTTCCTTCAATATGGCCTTCCAGTCAGGCAACCGCCCGCCATAGCCCTGGACGACGGCATGGCCGTTGAGGCCGACAATCTTGTCGAAAAGTTCCGCGCGAAAACCGTTCATCACGCTCATCACAATGATCAGCGCCGCAACGCCCAGCATCACCGCGACCAGGCTGATGCCGGCGACGAGGAAGATGAAACCCTCCCCCTTTCCGGGCAGCAGATATCGCTTTGCAATCATGCGTTCGTATCGGGTCAGAATCATGATGGCGCGAATGGCCTCTCGATAGGGACAGGCAGCCCGTCTAGCATGCTCTCGACCGACGGCAAGCATTGCCGAATTGTTGCAATGGGGCCACAGCCTCTCAGGGAAAATATCGGCGCCCGGAAATAGCCCGTGACAGCGGCCTGCTCTATCCATAGCACATGCTGCGAAGCACAGGTAAATGGCCGTGGTTCAGGGATACTGCATCCCGCTTCAAGCTTAGGGGGCTGAGAAGTGGTTGAGGCAGGCCAAGGGGGAGACGAGAAATCGTCCATCAGTACCCGGGTCGTGGCAGCGCGGCCCGGGTACTTTTATTTTCAAACCTGAACAGCCCGCCATCCGGACGCTTTCTGACGCAGGCATAACGAGTATTGCGTCCTGACATGACCTTCGTCCTGCCATCGAAAATCCCGTTATCCGACCACTTGAAACCCTTTTCTCCCAAACCATATCCCATCCGTCCGGCCGCCACATGGGGTTGGACATGGTACCGCCGGATGCCTTGTTCTGGGTCCGGCATGTTCATTTTGCTCTTTGGGAGATTATGACAATGCGTGGTTTTGACCTTACCCCCTATCGTCGCTCGACCGTCGGCTTCGACCGTCTTTTCGACCTTATCGAAAACAACGCCAGGTTGAGCCAGGGCGACAATTATCCCCCGTTCAACATCGAACGGATTTCCGAAGATCGCTATCGCGTTACGCTGGCCGTCGCAGGCTTCCGTACGGACGAGATCGACATCACTGCCCAGCAGAACCTGCTTCAGGTCACCGGGCGCAAGGAAGATTCGCAGGGCGGCGACCGCTCGCGTTTCCTACATGTCGGCATCGCCAATCGCAGCTTCGAGCGCCGCTTTGAACTCGCTGATTTCGTGCGGGTCGAAAAGGCCGATCTGGCTGATGGTCTGCTGACGATCGAACTCGTCCGCGAAGTGCCAGAGGCCATGAAGCCGAAGAAGATTGCGATCAACGGCGGTCAGCTAGTTGAAATCAATGCCGACCGCGACGCGGCCTGATACGCCGCTTTGAACGATGGGGCGCGGCAGCTCTTGCCGCGCCTTTTCTCAGATTTCGACCTGACTACCCAATTCGACCACGCGATTGGTCGGCAGGCGGAAAAATTCCATCGCACTTTCCGCATTGCGCAGCATCCACGCGAAAATCTTCTCACGCCATAGCGGCATGCCGGGCTTGGCGGACGGCAGCAGAGTCTGGCGGGCCAGGAAGAAGCTGGTGTCCATCATCCTGAACGCCTGACCGCAGCCCGTGACATTCTTGAGCGCGGCGGGAACGTCGGGTTCCTGCATGAAGCCATATTGCAGGACCAGCCGGAAGAATCCGCGACCCAGATCCTCCAGCTTGCAGCGTCCGTCATCCTCGACGGCCGGCACGTCCCTGATCTTGACGGTCAGAAGGATGACGCGCTCATGCAGCACCTTGTTGTGCTTGAGATTATGCAACAGGGCGTGGGGCACGCCATCGGGCGTGGAGGTCATGAACACCGCCGTCCCGGGCACGCGAACCGCGCTGTTCGCAGCGGAAGCGACGAAGACCGGGATAGGCATGGCGGCTTCGCGCAAACGATCCTGCACCAGCCGGCGCCCGCGCGACCAGGTGGTGAGCAGGGTGAAGATCACGAAACCAATTAACAACGGGAACCAGCCGCCGGCCGGCACCTTCGTGAAATTGGCCGCAAGATAGGCGCCGTCCACCAGGAACAGCACGGTCAACAGCGGCGCAGAATAATACCACGGCCATTTCCACAGGCGATAGAGCAGCACCGTCAGCAGAACATTGTCGATGAACATCGCACCCGTCACCGCGATGCCATAGGCTGCGGTGAGATTGGACGAGGTCTGGAACACCAGTACCAGCAGGATCACCATGACCATCAGCCCCCAATTGATCAGGGGTATGTAGATCTGCCCGGCGGTCGAGGCATTGGTGTGCGCGATCCGCAGACGCGGCATGAAACCAAGCTGGATCGCCTGCTGCGTGACTGAAAAAGCGCCGGAGATCACCGCCTGGCTGGCGATGATCGCCGCAAGCGTCGCCAGACCGACCAGCGGCAATTGCGCCCATTGCGGCGCCAGATAATAGAAGGGGCTATGAAGAGCTGCCGTACCCTCGCGGAACAACAGCGCGCCCTGCCCCATATAGTTCATCATCAGCGCCGGGAGCACGAAGGCCAGCCACGACACGCGGATCGGGCTGCGCCCGAAATGGCCCATATCTGCGTAAAGTGCTTCGGCGCCCGTAACCGCCAGCACGACAGCACCCAATGCCAGGAATGCGGGCAGCGGGTCGGTGACGAAGAACATGACCGCCCAATAGGGATTGAAGGCATAAAGAATGCCCGGTGTCCTGACGATGCTGATGATGCCCAAGACCGCGATGGTGACGAAATAGAACATCATGATCGGCCCGAACAGCGATGCCACGCGGTTGGTCCCCAATCCCTGTATCCAGAACAGGCCGAGAAGGATGATGATCGCGGCCGGCAGAATGAGGGGTGCAAGGTTGCTGTTGTAAACCGCCAGCCCTTCGACCGCGGACAGCACCGACACCGCCGGTGTTATCATCGAATCGCCGTAGAACAGTGACGTCGCAAAGACGCCCAGCAGGACGATACCGCGGGACCATCGCTGAGTCCTGGTTTGACCGTTGATGAGGGCAAGCAGGGCCAGACTGCCCCCTTCCCCCTTGTTGTCGGCACGCATGATGACGGTCACATATTTGAGCGTCACAACCAGCATCATCGACCAGAACATGAGGCTGATGACGCCCAATATATGGTCTGGATCGAGATCCAGATGATGATGCCCGGCAAAGGTTTCCCGGAATGCGTAGAGCGGACTGGTGCCGATGTCGCCGAACACGATGCCGATCGCGCCGACGACCAGCTTCATTGTCGCTTTTTGCCCGGCATGGCCGTGATCCTGGGCGCTTTCGTCATCGGCGCGCGCGGCGCCCGCGATCTCGTCAGCCATGAAGAAAATGCCGAATTGTCATGATCTTTGGATACCCGAACGGGGAAGCGGCCCGTCTTGTCATTCCATAAGCCCCCGCAAACCGCCGCGCCCTATCACGGCTGCGGGATGGTGGCAATGATGCCGCAGACGCCGCAACCGGCTACTGGCTTCCAGACGCCAGCATGGCATCGATACGCGCAATATTGGCTTCGAGTTCCTTCTTGACCTCGCTGTCTTCAGGCGCGCTGGCGGCAAGTGGCGCCCAAAGCGCCCGGGCTTCCTTGAGCTGGCCCGCGCGGGCCAGCGCCAATCCGTAGAAATAACGCGGCGCTGGCCCTTCAGGATCAATCGCCATCGACCGGCGATAGGCAAAATCGGCAGCGGGAGAGAGCACGCCGCCCGCATGCGCGACCAGCGCATTACCAAATCCCAGCCAAAGATTGGGGTCGTCTGGCGCCTCGCGCAGGCCGGACAGCAACACATTGGCCGCTTCCTTCGTTTTCCCCTGCCGCCCGAGACCGTCCGAGACCATGAGCCACGGGCCTGCCTTGCCATAGCGTTCGGCAAGGCCGCGGCGCTGCTCGGCGAGTCTTTCGTCGAAGGCGACAGCGCCCTCTGCTGCCGGCTGCCGGGGCGAACCCGCCAGCCCCGGACGCCCCTGCCAGGCATAGCCGGCCAGTCCCAACAACAGCGCAGCGGCCGTAATTTCCCAAGCTGTCCGCGGTATGCGGCCGATTGCGACCAGCGCGATGCTGACCAGGGCCAACAACCCAATGGCGATGATCCAGCCGATCATGACCGGCGTCTCCGCCTGATCCGCCCGCGCAGCAGCAGCAGCCCCAATCCCAGGAGAATCAGCGGCGCGGCCCAGAGCGGCCAGAGGATCGGATCGGCCGTCGGCTCATAGCTCACCCAGTCGCCATAGCGTTCGATCAGCCAGGCGCGGATATGTTCCGGCGCCTCGCCGGCCATGATGCGTTCGCGAATCTGGGAACGCATGTCACCGGCCATGCTGGCGTTACTGTCGGCTATGGACTGGCTCTGACAGGTAAGGCAGCGAATCGTTTCCATCAGCGTCCGCGCCTTTCTTTCCAGCGCCGGATCCTCGATCTGCCGGTCGGCATAGGGCGCGGGCGGCAGCGCCGACTGCGCAAGCGCAGGCGCATTCAGCAGCAGCGCCAGGAGGACGATCAGCATCCTCATTGGGCATTCCTCAGTCGGTCGAGGATCATCGGAACGTCATCCTCGCGAATGTCGCCGACATGCTGATATGCGATGCGCCCTTTGCCATCGATGATGAAGCTTTCGGGAACGCCGGACGATCCCATGGCGATCTGCACCTCGCTGCGTGCATCCAGCCCAATGCGGGAATAGGGATTGCCGTAACGGTTGAGGAAGGCATCGACATCGGGCCGGGCGTCGCGGATGGCGATGGCGTCTATTTCCACACCAGCCCGCTTGAGCGCCAGCAACTGCGGCGCTTCGGCGGCGCAAGGCACGCACCAGCTCGCGAAGATGTTGAGCAGGCGCGGTTTACCGGTCGCAAATTCCCCGCTTTGCAGCGGTGGGCGGTCGCTCGCGGCGGCAGGCAGGACGAAGGCCGGCAATGGCTTGCCCACCAGTTTCGAGCTGATGATCCGATCGTCCGGGCGCAGCAGCCCGCTTGCAAACAGCCCGAAAAATCCAAGAAACAGCGCCAGCGGCAGCCAGATCAGCAGCTTTTTCATGCGGCATTCTCCGCAGCCTTGCGCGCGCGCCATTTGAGCAGCCATCCGCGTCGTTCGCGTCCGACCAGCGCCAGCGCTCCGCCAAGGGCGATCAGGAAGCCACCGAACCAGATCAGCGTCACGAACGGCTTCCACCAGACGCGAAGCTGCCAGCGGCCTTCGTCCGCCTCCTGCCCCAATACGACATAAAGCTGCCCGTCCCAGCGCGTGAGCAGAGCCGCCTCCGTCGTGGTGGTCGGTGGCGAAGCAAAGAAGCGCGACTGCGGATGGATAAGGACCGGCTCCCCACCGCCTCGACTGGCTTCCATATCCGCCTGGAGCGCGGTCCAGTTATCGCCCGCGATCGGCAGGATCTGCCTGAAGCGAAGCGTCCAGCCCGCGATCTCCACCCGATCGCCCGGCCGGGCAGCGACCAGCTTTTCCAAGGTGAACGCCGAATCGCAAGCCATGCCGGCAAGGCTGACCGCGCAGCCCAGATGCGCGATCACCATGCCCCAGGTGAAAAGTGGCGTCCGCCACAGATTGCGCTTCCAAAGCGGTGCGACGCTGCCCACCGCGACGGCCAGAGCGATCACCAGACCAAGAAAGGGCAATATGCCGATCCGGCCCCAGGCAAATACCGCCAGGGCGAGGAACACCAGCCCGGCCGCCACCATTGGAACGGTAATGCGGCGGGTCACCTCCCGCATCCGGTCACGCCGCCAGCGAGTCAGCGGCCCCAGCACCATGGCGATCATCAGCACCAACGCCACGGGTCCGGCGATACGGTCGAAATAGGGTGCGCCCACCGACACCTTGTGCCCAAAGGCCTCAGTCAGCAGCGGATAGAGCGTGCCGACCAGCACCAGCCCTAAAATCACGGACAGCAGCAGGTTGTTGACGACCAGCATGGTTTCCCGGCTGACCAGTTCGAACGGCGCACCCTCGCGGACTGCGCCCACGCGCCAGCCGAACAGCGCCAGCGCACCACCAATGTAGATGCCCAAAAGCGCCAGGATGAAGGTTCCGCGCTCCGGATCGACGGCAAAGGCATGAACGCTGGTCAAAATGCCCGACCGGACGAGGAACGTGCCCACCATCGACATGGAGAAGGCGATCACCGCCAGCATCACTGTCCAGGCCCGTAGCGCGTCCCGAGTTGCCAGCACCGTTACGCTATGCAGTAGCGCTGTCGCCGCCAGCCACGGCATGAGCGAGGCGTTTTCCACGGGATCCCAGAACCACCAGCCACCCCAACCCAGCTCATAATAGGCCCAATAGCTGCCTGCCGTGATACCAAGCGTCAGCAATATCCATGCGCCCAGCACCCAAGGCCGCATTGCGCGCGCAAAGGCCGCGTCGACCTGCCGGGTCAACAAGGCGCCGACCGCAAAGGAGAAGGCGACGGACAAGCCGACATAGCCGAGATAAAGCGTCGGTGGGTGAAACGCCAGGCCGGGGTCCTGCAACAGCGGGTTCAACCCCTGCCCATCCGGGGCAGGCGGATCGATCCGCGCAAAGGGATTGGAGGCGAAAAGCAGAAATGCATAGAAGCCGAGGCTGATCGCAGCCTGCCCGCCCAACGTCGCCATATGCGTGTCGCGTCGCAAGGCGCGCTCAAACAGGGCGACGGCCGAACCAGCGACGCCCATCACCGTGACCCACAGCAGCATCGACCCTTCATGATTGCCCCAGGTCCCGGCGAATTTGTACAGCCATGGTTTCATGGAATGACTGTTGCTGGCGACCAGCAGGACCGACATGTCGGACCGCAGGAACAGGGTTATCAGCAGGGCGAACGCCAGTGCCGTCAGCACGCCCTGCGCCACCGCCACGGGACGGACCGCGCCGAGCAGATCGCTCTTGCCCCCTGCCAGGCCGATCGCCGCGAGAGCCAGTTGCAGCAGCGCCAACGATGCGGCCAACCATAATGCGGCCAGGCCGGATTCAGCGATCATGTGCGCCTCGCTTCACCGATCCACCTTCATCTTGTGGGTCTTCTCATCATAGCTCATGCCTTCCAGCTCACGAGGCATGTAACGTTCGTCATGCTTGGCCAGCAGGTTTGTCGCCTGGAAAGTGCCGGCGGCATCGAACGCTCCTTCAGCGACGACGCCGGATCCTTCGCGGAAAAGGTCGGGGGTGATTCCCTTGAAGCTCGCGGGAACGGTGGACTTGCCATCGGTGACGTTGAAACGGATGGTGACGCCGTCGCTGGCGCGCTTCAGGCTCCCCTTCACCACCATTCCGCCCAGCCTGATCGCCTTGCCCGGCTCGACACCCTTCGTCTTCACGTCGTAGGGCGCGTAGAAATAGGCCGCCTCATCCTTCAGCGCGGAAGCGGCGAGCAGACCCGCACCAATGAGCGCGACGAGCGCCACCACGGCAAGGACCAGCCTTTGATGCTTTGCCTTCATGGCCTGTCCGCCGATGCCCTGCTTTCAGCGCCCTGCATCGCCCGCCAGCTGAGCAGGCTGATTAAGCCCGTACCCAGAAAGGTGAGCGCATAGGCGCCGATCACGAAAGCCCACTGGTTCATATCCTCACCCCCGCGCCAGCCTTTGCATGCGCGCTTCGATCTTGTTCTGCGCCAATATGGCGCGCATGCGCATCAACACGATCGCGGCGAAAAGCAAGGTGAATCCGATCAAGGTAAAGCCGAGCGGCCAGAGAAGCGCTCCATCGATGCTTGATCCCCGCAACGTGATGCTGGGCCCCTGATGCAGGCTGTTCCACCACACGACCGAGCGGTTGATGATCGGGATATTGATCGCGCCGACGAGCCCGAAAATGGCGGTCACCGGGCTCACTCCGCCGTTGCCCTGTCGCGCGCTGGCGTTGGCGAGCGCGATATAGCCCAGATAAAGGAACAACAGCACGAGCATGGATGTCATCCGCCCGTCCCATTCCCACCAGGTTCCCCAGGTCGGCCGCCCCCAGATCGATCCGGTGATGAGACAGATCGCCGTGAAGAATGCGCCGGGCATGGCGATGGCGCGGCCCGCGATCGACGCCAGAGGATGACGCCAGACGAGTTGCATGAGGGCCGCGATGGCGATCCCGGTCCATCCACCCATCCCCAGCCATGCTGCAGGCACATGAATATAGAGAATGCGCACCGTATCGCCCTGCAGATAGTCCGCGGGCGTCACGAACAGGCCGCATGCCGCGCCTGTCAGCAACAGGACAAGCCCCGGCCAGAACAGCCAGGCGGTCAACGGCCGGGCAATTTTGAGGAAGCGTGCAGGATTGGCGAAACGATGCATGAGACGAGGCTATTAGCTTCCCCGTGGGCTCAAGGCCAGTAGGCCTTTTTCCCAATTTCATCGCCCGAAAACGGCGGCCGGCCGGAACCACCTCCCCCCTTTTTTGTGACAGGCAGGCGACAAACTGTCCCTGACGCACTATATGCGCGCGAAAGCCGCCCGACAGGTGCGGACAGGATCGGCAGTGGACCATCAAGAACCCATGTTTACGACCAACCCGTTCGACGACGACAAACTGCGTGAGGAATGCGGCATTTTCGGCGTCTTCAACGCTGAAACCGCTTCTGCCATGGTCGCCCTTGGCCTTCATGCCCTCCAGCATCGTGGTCAGGAAGCCGCAGGCATAACCAGCTGGGACGGCCATGATTTCCATACCCATCGGGCAATGGGACATGTGGCCGGCAATTTCGATCGGGACGAAGTGATTCGGGCCCTTCCCGGTACCGCCGCCTGCGGCCATGTCCGCTATTCCACTACAGGCGAGACATCGCTCCGCAATGTCCAGCCGCTTTACGCGGAATTGAGTTCAGGGGGTTTCGCCGTCGCGCACAACGGCAATATCTCCAATGCCATGAAACTGCGTCGCGAATTGATCCGCCGAGGTTCCATCTTTCAGTCCACCTCCGATACGGAGGTCATCATCCATCTGGTGGCGACGTCCACTTACCGGACGCTGCTCGACAAGTTCATCGACGCGCTGAAGCAGGTCGAGGGCGCCTATTCGCTGATCGTGATGACGCCCGAAGGCATGGTCGCCTGCCGTGACCCGCTGGGCATCCGTCCGCTGGTCATGGGCAAGCTGGGCGAGTCGATCATCTTCGCTTCGGAAACCGTGGCGTTCGACGTCGTGGGCGCGGAACATGTCCGTTCGATCGACCCAGGCGAACTCGTCATCGTCACCCATGACGGCGAAGTACGCAGTCATCGTCCCTTTGGCGACACGCATGCACGCCCCTGCATATTCGAACATGTCTATTTCAGCCGCCCCGATTCCGTCGTCGACGGGTCCAGCGTCTATTCAGTCCGCAAGGCCATCGGCGCGCAGCTCGCCATCGAAAACCCGGTCGAGGCGGACTTCGTCATTCCCGTGCCCGACAGCGGTGTGCCGGCGGCGATCGGCTATGCCCAGCAATCGAGCATTCCTTTCGAGCTGGGCATCATCCGTTCACATTATATCGGCCGCACCTTCATCCAGCCGGGCGACAAGGTCCGGCACCTTGGCGTAAAGCTGAAGCATAATGCCAATCGCGCGCTGATCGAGGGCAAGCGCATCGTCCTGATCGATGATTCCATCGTGCGCGGAACTACCTCGCTGAAAATCGTTCAAATGATGCGTGAAGCAGGCGCCAAGGAAGTGCACATGCGCATCGCCAGCCCGCCGACGAAGCATAGCTGCTTCTATGGCGTCGATACGCCAGAGCGCACCAAGTTGCTGGCGCATCGCCTGGATATCGGCGGGATGCAGGACTTCATCCATGCCGACAGCCTGTCGTTCATATCCATCGATGGTTTGTACAAGGCGCTGGGTGAAGCGAAGCGCGCCGACATCCGGCCGCAATATTGCGATGCCTGCTTCACCGGCGACTATCCCACGACGCTGACCGACCAGGATGAAGCTGTGGTGCAGAACCAGCTCGAACTGCTGGCCGAGCGCGTGGTCTGATCGTCTTTCCCACCTCGATACCGATGACCCGGCGCTTTACCACTCCGGGGCTCGCTTCTTCCTGATTCCAAGAGGGATATTCATGTCGTCCCAGTCCCTTTCCGGTAAGCTCGCCCTCATCACGGGCGCAAGCCGCGGCATCGGCGCCGCCACTGCGGAGGCGCTTGCCGCCGCGGGCGCCCATGTCATCCTGACCGCGCGCACCACGGGCGGACTGGAAGAGGTGGAGGAGCGCATTCATCGGGCGGGGGGCAGCGCGACGATCGCGCCCCTCGACCTGATCGACGGCGAAAGCATCGGGCGGCTGGCGCAAGCGATTTCCGGCCGGTGGCAGGCGCTCGACATATTGGTGCTGAATGCCGCGACGCTGGGCAGCCTGGCTTCGGTCCCGGCCATCGACGCCAAGGAATTTGCCCGGTTGCTCACCCTCAACGTCGCGGCGCCTCAGGCCTTGATCGCTGCTTTCGACGGCATGCTGAGGGCGAGCGGCGATGCACGCGTGGTGGCGATCACCTCTTCGGTAGGGGCACAACCGCGGGCTTATTGGGGCGCCTATGGTGCTTCGAAGGCGGCGCTCGAAACGCTGGTGGGAGCCTATGGCGAGGAGGTGAAGAACATCTCTGCCATTCGCACCCATATCGTGGATCCTGGCGCCACCCGCACCGCCATGCGGGCACGTGCGTTCCCCGGCGAAGATCCGTCGGCGCTCAAGGCGCCTGAACTGGTGGGACAGGCTATCGTCGATCTGGTGATTGCCGATACACCGGGCGGTTTTCGGACCCGCATGGATTGAGGGCGGGCCGGCAGGATTGGGCCATGGTTCTGCCGTAACGCGCCATGTCCGGCGGACAGCACCGGCTATCCGCCAATCCTCACCTCATCCGGTTTCACCAGCGTAACCTGCGCCACGTCGATAGTTCCACCGCGAAAGCCGCCCTCGCAATACATCAGATAATAGCGCCAGAGGTCGACGAAATGCTGGTCGAAACCGGGCGGCAACCAGCCTTTGTCCACAGCTCGATCAAAGCGTTCGCGCCAGCGCCGCAGCGTTTCAGCATAATGCAGGCCAAAACGGCGTACATCGCGCCACACCAGGCCTTTCGCTTCGGCCAGCGCCCGAAACCGGCTTTCCGACATGAGCATGCCGCCGGGGAAAATATAGGTCTGGATGAAATCCGCGCCTCTGGCATAGCCTTCGAATATCGCATCATCGATCAATATATACTGGATCGCCGCCCGGCCGCCCGGTTTGAGCAGCCGCTCGATCGCCTCAACATAGGCAGGCCAGTAGCGTTGCCCTACCGCCTCCACCATTTCCACGCTGGCGATGGCGTCATATTGGCCCTGGGCATCGCGATAGTCGCGCAATATGATATTCGCGCCCGACCCCAGGCGGTCACGCGCGAAATCGGCCTGCTCAACCGAAAGGGTGAGGCCATCATAGCGGATCGGACAACGCGCCATCGCCTGTTCGGCCAAGCCACCCCAGCCACAGCCGATTTCCAGCAGCGCATCCCCTTCACGAAGGTCGAGCCTGTCGAGAATGGCATCAACCTTTCGATGTTGCGCACGTTCCAGGCTTTCGATCCGATCATCAGGGTCGCGAAAAAGGGCGCTGGAATAATGCATGCCCTTGTCCAGCCATAGCTGGTAAAAGTCATTCCCCAGATCATAATGATAGGCGATGTTGCGCCGCGATCCCTTGCGGCTGTTGCGCCTTGCCCAATGGAGCGATCGGCCGATCCAGCGCGCTGGTCCATGCGGCCGGGCGACATTGCCCAGACTGGCGGCGTTGGCCATGAACAGGGCGAACAGCGGAACCGGGTCGGGGCTGGTCCACTCCCCTCGCGCCCAGGCACGGTACCAGCCCGCCGATCCTCCCGCGGCCAGACGAAGCAACGCACGCCAGAGCCGAAGATGGACCTCGCATTCCGGCCCCGGCGCACGACCACCCAGCAGGCGCTGGCTGCCGTCGGGCAGAATGGCATGCAGAGCCCCCTGCTCCAGCCCCAAATCAATGCGGTCGAGCAGTTTGTGAAACTGCCGCGCGACGAGATGATCCGGCCAGCCGTGAGCACGGCGCTCCAGCGGCCGCTTGATCGGCACTGCCGCCCGGCCGCGGCGGGGTTCCATGACGTTCATGCCTTCACTCTGCCCAATGGTCTACTGCGTCGCAATCATGGCTTGATCCCGCGCCAGGCGGCGAGCGCCCTTTCGCGCCCCTCCCGATGACCGATGCACTTGGCCGGATAATCGGGCGGTCTGGCATCATGGGCGTCGGGATCGTGAATGATGTCATCTTCCAGATGCGCCAGTTCCGGCACCCAGGTCCTGATATAGGCCGCGGCATCGAACTTCTCCGACTGGGTCAAGGGCGCCATGATCCGGGAAAATATATTGGCATCCACGCCGCTGCCTGCAACCCACTGCCAATTGACGCTGTTGTTGGCGTAGCTCGCATCGACCAGCGTGTCCCAGAACCAGCGCGCGCCATGCCGCCAGTCGATCAACAGATGCTTGATCAGAAAGCTGGCCGTGATCATGCGGACGCGATTATGCATCCAGCCGGTGGCCCAAAGCTGCCGCATGCCCGCATCGACGATGGGATAGCCGGTGCGCCCGGTCTTCCAGGCGCTGAAGTCGCCTCCCGCCTCGCGGAGATCGCGCCAGGGCAGGTGATTGAAAGCTGGCCTCGCATTTTCCGAACCATAGGTGGGCATGGCCCAGATCTGGTTATGGGCATAGTCGCGCCAGATCAGTTCCTTGAGGAAAGTCGTCGCATCGCCGGGCGCTTTGGCAACACGGTGCCAGACATGGGCGGGTGAGACTTCCCCGAAATGAAGATGAGGCGACAGGCGCGAACTTCCCTCCCGCGACGGCAGGTTTCTGGCATGGTCATATTGGGCCACCTCATCCAGGAATGCGGCGACATTGGCCCGCGCGCCAGCCTCCCCCGGCGTCCAATCCTGCGAAAAGGCGGCAGCCCAGTCAGGCTTCGTGGGTAGAAGCGCCCACTGCTCCAGCGAATCACCCTGGGGCCAATGTCGTGGCCCATCGATCCGCGAAGGTGCCCGAACCGGCCCGGCCGGCGGCATATGCTCCATCACGGCGCGGGCAAACGGCGTGTAGATGCGGTAACTGGTCCCCGTGCCGGTCCGCACAGCGCCGGGCGGAAGCAGCAATGCGCCGTCATGCAGGCAGAGGTCCAGCTTTTTGGCGATCGCCTTCTCCGCATTGCGCCACCAAGGCTCATAATGATGCAGTGCGTGGACACGGCGGGCGCCCGTTTCTTCTGCGAACTGGATAATCTGATCGATGCTTCTGCCCTGCCTCCGGATCAGGCGCGATCCCTTTTCCCGAAGATCATTGTCCAGGCTTTCCAGGCTGTGATGCAGCCACCAGCGCGATGCGCCGCCCATTTTCCATTGGCGCGGCGCGTGATCGTCCAGCACATAGACGGGAATCACCGGCCCATCACGCACGGCGGCCGCCAGTGCGGCCTGATCGGCAAGACGCAGGTCCTGGCGAAACCAGAGGATGACGGGATCCGACATGCACGCGGCCATGCCATGACCCGCCTGCTGTTCCAAGCCCTCGCCCATTTGAAGCGAAGCAAAGCACAAATCGCCGCGTCGGGTTTTTTCCGGCATGGACGTGCGGCCGCTTGCCGCCTATTCTTGCACTGCACAATCAACGAGCCGGATCCGGCTTTTCGGGATTAACGACCAGGGACTATGATGGCGTCGATGCCAAATGAATCAGAACTCGCCTATCGGCCATGTGTGGGTATCATGCTCGTCAACATGGAGGGCAAGGTGTTCGTCGGCCAGCGCATCGACAATGCGGTGGAGGCCTGGCAGATGCCGCAGGGTGGCATCGATGACGGTGAAGACATGAAGACCGCTGCCCTTCGCGAACTGAACGAAGAAACCGGCATCGTCCGCGATCATGTCGAGATCATAGCCAAGGCGCGCGAAGAGCATTTTTATGACCTTCCGCCCGAATTGGTCGGCAAGCTGTGGGGCGGCAAATATCGTGGCCAGCGGCAATATTGGTTTCTCGCCCGCTTCCTGGGTTCGGACGAGGATATCGATATCCAGACGGCGCATCCGGAATTTCGCGAATGGAAATGGACCGAGCCGGACAGCCTGCCGGACCTGATCGTGCCCTTCAAGCGCAAGCTGTATCGGGATATTCTTCAGGAATTCAGGGATCTGATCTGAAAACAGGGATTAAAATCCTCTGCCGTCTCGGTATGAAGGGGCGCATGCGTTATTGGCTGGCCCCTCTCCCTCTCCTTCTCTCCACCCCGGCGCTGGCCGATTATCCCGTGCTTCTGCCGCCGTCGGTCCGGGAAATGATGGAAGCCGCGATTGCCAACGGCAATGAGACCGAGATCGCGACCGTCGCCAAGATCGCCAAGCAGACCAACCCCGGTTCCGCCGACGAAATCCAGCGAATGGTCAACAGTTGGAAGGCGCGGACCAAGGCCACGCACGAAGCCGTGATCCGAGAAGCGCGCTTTACCGATTTGTGGACCGGCAAGTTCGAAGCGGGCGGATTCCGTTCCACCGGCTCCACAAGAGAGATCGGCATCAGCGCCAGTGCCGCAGTCAAGCGCAACGGAATCCAGTGGTCGCACAAGCTGGCCGCCAGCGTCGATTACCGTCGCGCCAACGGGATTACGTCGCGCGAACGCTACACCGCCAGCTATGAGCCGCGTTATGAGTTCGATCCCAGAGGCTTTGCCTATGGCTTGACTCAATTCGAACGGGACACATCGATCGGCTATGACGCGCGATACACCGCGTCGGCGGGTATCGGTTACAAGCTGATTGTCAGCGATCCGGTCGATCTGGCGCTGGATGCCGGCCCGTCGATTCGGCATGCGCGATATGTGGCAGGTGAACAGGAAACCAAGTTGGGCGCCCGTGCATCGATGGATGTCGCCTGGCGACTGACGCCGGTGCTGACATTCAAGCAGACAGCGTCCGGCTATGCGGAAAGTGACGTCTACACGCTCAATTCGCTGACTTCGCTGGTGACGAAGGTCGGAACACGCTGGTCGGCCGCCTTTTCCTACAATGTGCAATATGAATCGGAAACGCTGCTGTCGGCTCGGGATTCCGACACGATGAGCCGCCTGACCCTTACCTACGACTTTTAGAAGCGGGGTGGAGGGGCGCCCTCCGCTCTGATAGGGTTCGCAGGATGAGAGGTCTTTCGTCGTTCGAACAGAGCGTCATGGAAAGCGCGGCAGATGCGCCCATGCTCGCCCAGACTGAAAAATGGGCGGCGGTAAACAGCGGGTCGCGCAATCTTCCCGGGCTTGCCGCCATGACAACCATGCTCGCCGACGCCTTTGCCAGCCTTCCTGGCGCCATTTCCCTTGTCGATCCAGCGCCGGTGGAGACAGTCCGGCCCGACGGCGCTCTGGCCATGGTCGCGCATGGCAGCCACCTGCGCCTGTCGGTGAGGCCTGAAGCCCCGGTGCAGATCCTGCTCACCGGCCATATGGATACGGTGTTTCCCGCCGACCACAGCTTTCAGGCGTTGCGATGGATCGATCCGGTCACGCTGAATGGACCGGGCGTGGCGGATATGAAGGGCGGGCTGGCCGTCATGCTGGCAGCCTTGCGTGCCGTGGAAACCGCACCGGATGCAATGCAGTTGGGCTATGACGTCATCATCAACAGCGATGAGGAGGTCGGCAGCCCTTCATCGGCGGCGTTGTTGCAGCAGGTTGCAACGGGCAAGCTCGCCGCCCTCACCTATGAACCGGCATTGCCTGACGGCACGCTGGCGGGGGCACGCGCCGGTAGCGGCAATTTTGCCATTGTCATCACCGGGCGCAGCGCGCACGCTGGCCGCAATCCACAGGAGGGCCGCAACGCCATCGTCGCCGCAGCCGACCTGGCGCTGCGGCTGAAAGCGGCGAGCGGTGCCGGCTTTTCCTGCAATCCCGCACGGATCGAGGGTGGCAGTCCCAATAATGTCGTGCCCGATTATGCGGTTCTGCACGTCAATTTCCGGCCAAAGACCTTCGCGGACCAACAGGCTGCCGACCTGCTGTTGAAAGACGTCATGGCGATGATCGCGCGGGAGCACGAAGTCATGCTCCACCTGCATGGCGGCTTCGGCCGGCCGCCCAAGCCGATGGATGCGCAGGCGGAAGCCCTTTTCGGACTGGTCCGGCAATGCGGTGCCGATCTGGGTATTTCCATTGCCTGGCGCGATACCGGCGGGGTGTGCGATGGGAATAATATTGCGGCCTGCGGCGTGCCCGTGGTCGACACCATGGGTGTACGCGGCGGCGATATTCACAGCGATAAGGAATATCTGATCGTCGACAGCCTGGCCGAACGGGCGCAATTATCGGCGCTGACGTTGCTTCGCATTGCGCAAGGACATTTCACGACGGGGGTGAAAGCGTGAGTTTTTTCATGCGTACGGCGCGCGCCGACGATCTGCAGACCCTCTATGAAATGGCGAAGCTGACCGGCGGCGGCTTCACCAATCTGCCGCCGGACCGGAAGTCGCTGGTCGCGAAGCTGGAGCGTACGGAACAGGCGCTGGCCCGGCAAAGCGAGGGGGTTGAGGACGAACTGATCGTCATGGTGCTGGAAAACGGCCAGACAGGGCAGGTCCGCGGCACTTGCCAGATTTTCAGCAAGGTAGGGCAAAGCTGGCCCTTCTATTCCTATCGGCTGGGCGTTTTGACCCAACACAGCCGGGAACTGTCGCGCACCTTCAGGGCGGAAATGCTCTCGCTCGTCACCGATCTGGAAGGGTCGACGGAGGTTGGCGGCCTCTTCCTGCACCCCCGCGAGCGCGCCGAGGGCCTTGGCCTGCTGCTGGCGCGCAGCCGCTATCTCTATATCCGCAACCATCGGGCGCGCTTTGGGGAACGGATCATCGCGGAACTGCGGGGGGTCATCGACGAGGCGGGCGGTTCCCCCTTCTGGGATGGTCTCGCGGGTCGCTTTTTCGGCATGAGCTTTCAGGAAGCGGACGAGTTCAATGCAGTGAACGGTAACCAGTTCATTGCCGACCTGATGCCCAAGACGCCGATCTACACCGCCATGCTGACCGACAGTGCCCGCGGCGTCATCGGTATGCCCCATCCCAATGGCCGCGCGGCCATGCGCATGCTGGAGACGGAAGGTTTCACCAATCCCGGTTATGTCGACATATTCGATGGCGGCCCGACGATGGTGGGGCAGATCAACGCGCTGCGCACCATAGCCCACGCCTCTGATGCGCTATTGGGGGCCGTGCATGAGAAGGGCGGAGAAAAGATGCTGGTGACCACCGGACGGCTCGCGGATTTCCGCTGCACCTACGCCTTCGTGATGGAGTGCGACGATGGCGGCATCTCGCTCGACCGGGCGTCTGCGGAACTGCTGGGGCTGGAGCCGGGCCAGTCATTCACCATGGCGGAACGGGCATGAGGGCAAGAGAGATCAATTTCGACGGCCTGGTCGGTCCCAGCCACAATTATGCCGGCCTCAGCCCAGGCAATCTGGCGTCGGCGCGCAATGCGGGAGCGATCTCCTATCCCAGGGCGGCGGCGTTGCAGGGCATAGAAAAGATGCGGTCCAACCTGCGGCTTGGACTGACGCAGGGCCTATTCCTGCCCCAATGGCGCCCGGATGGCGCCTGGCTGTCGGCGCTGGGGACTGATGTCGGCAATGCGGAGGCGCATATCCGGGCGGCCGCGATGTCGGCATCCTCCATGTGGGCGGCCAATGCCGCGACCGTCTCACCCGCTCCCGATACGGCGGATGGGCGCACGCATCTGACCGTCGCCAATCTCGTCACCATGCCACATCGCAGCCATGAATGGCCGCAAACGCTCGCTCAGTTGCGACTCGTCTTTTCCGACCGCCGGGCCTTTGCCGTCCATGGCCCCGTCCCCGCCCCCTTTGGCGACGAGGGCGCGGCCAATCATATGCGCCTGTGTAACAGCCATGGCGAAGCGGGAGTGGAAATATTCGTCTATGGCCAATCGGGCGGCCCCTTTCCCGCTCGCCAGCATATAGAGGCAAGCAAGGCTGTCGCCCGGCTGCATCGGCTGGATCCGGATCGCACCCTGTTCGTCATGCAGTCGGAAGAAGCGATCGCGGCGGGCGCGTTCCACAATGATGTCGTCGCCGTCGCCAACGAGCGCGTGCTTTTCACCCATGAGCACGCCTTTGCCGACAAGGAGCGTTTCTACGCCGATCTCCGCGCCAAGCTGCCGTCGGTTGAAATCGTGGAGGTTCCAGCCAGTGCCATAAGCCTCTCCGACGCAATCCGCAGCTATATCTTCAATGCGCAACTCGTGACCCTGCCCGATGACGGCGGCTCGTCTTCGCCCGGGGCAGGCATGGCGCTGATCCTGCCGACCGAGGCGCGAGACATGCCGGCCATCTGGGCATGGCTGGAACAGATGGTGGCGGGCAACGGTCCGATCCGCAGGCTCGTCCCCGTCGACGTGCGGCAGTCCATGGCCAATGGCGGCGGTCCCGCCTGCCTTCGCCTGCGCGTGGTGGCCGATCCGGCGAATATCGATCCCCGCTTCCTGGTCGATGAGGCAAAGCTGGACGGCATTGCCGACATCGTCCGAAATTACTGGCCCGAAACCATTGTGCCCGACGATCTTGTCGATACCCGTTTGATCGCCCGCATCGAACAATCATGGTTAACCCTTGTTGACCATTTGCAACTTTCGGGCGATCTAGTTCCCTGACGGCAAGCAGGCCGGGTGGGACCAAATGGAACGGATCAAGCGCCTCTTCACGATCAAGACGAAGTTCGAGGCGTTTCTGGTGATCTACGCCCTGGCCTTGGGCGCGACCGAGCGCGGATTCGTCTATATGCAGCAATATCCGGGCACGGGTGGACATCTGCTTGCCCTGGCCTGCACCGGCAGCGTGTTCATGGCCGGCGGCATGATATTGGATGCGGTAGAACTGCGACGCAGCGCCCTTTAACTCTCTGCAGACTTGTATCTGCCGCCTGCTCCATGCAGGAGCGGCTCCATGGCTGCAATCATGCTTCAGGGAACAGGCTCGGACGTCGGCAAATCCTTGCTGGTGGCCGGCCTTTGCCGGGCACTGGTTCGGCGTGGATATAGCGTCCGGCCTTTCAAGCCGCAAAACATGTCCAACAATGCTGCCGTCACCAGTGATGGCGGAGAGATCGGGCGCGCGCAGGCGCTTCAGGCCATGGCCGCGGGCGTCGAGCCGCATACGGACATGAACCCGGTACTGTTGAAGCCTCAGGCCGACCGGACGTCACAGCTTGTCGTCCACGGCCAGGTTCGCGGCAAGCTCGGCAGCGGGAATTTCCGGTCGGCGCGCGGAGAATTGCTGGAGGCTGTGCTCGCCAGCTATCATCGGTTGCAGGCGCAATGCGACGTCGTCGTCGTGGAGGGCGCCGGATCACCGGCTGAAGTGAACCTGCGGGCGGGCGACATCGCCAATATGGGCTTCGCCCGGGCAGCCGATGTGCCGGTGATCCTGGTCGGGGACATCGACCGCGGCGGCGTGATCGCCGCCATCGCCGGAACCAAGGCCGTGATCGATCCCGCCGATGCGGCTATGATCCGAGGTTTTCTGATAAACAAGTTCCGGGGCGATCCGGCGCTGTTCGAGGATGGCTATCGCCATATCGAGCATTTGACCGGCTGGCAGGGCTTTGGCGTCATTCCCTGGCTTGGCGAGGCCAGCCGCCTGCCCAGCGAGGATGCGGTGGTGCTCGAACGCCGGCGGGGGGGACTGGACGAAAAGCTGCTGATCGCTTGCCCCATCCTGCCGCGGATCGCCAACTTCGACGATCTGGATCCCCTGAAACTGGAGCCGGGGGTGGAGGTCATGATGGTGCCGCCGGGACAGCCCATTCCGGCTGAGGCCACGCTCATCATCCTGCCGGGTTCCAAGGCGACGATCGCCGATCTGCAGGCGGTTCGCGATCAGGGATGGGACATCGACATTCGCGCCCATCATCGGCGCGGGCGACCGATATTGGGGATTTGCGGGGGTTACCAGATGCTGGGCCGCAGGATTGAAGACCCGGACGGGATCGAGGGATCGCCCGGCAGCGTCGAAGGGCTTGGCCTGCTGAACGTGGAAACCCGGCTCACAGCGATCAAGATATTGGAAAGAACGAACGGAGTCGCGCTGGGGCAGGCCTTTTCTGGCTATGAGATGCATGTCGGACGCACCGACGGCCCCGATTGCTTGCACCCGTTCGCGCTGCTGGAGGGCGATCGTCCGGACGGCGCATCAAACGGCGATGGCACGGTGATGGGGAGCTATATCCACGGCCTGTTCGCCAGCACCGCGCTGCGCTCCGCCTTTCTCGCGCGATTGGGTCACAAGGCTGCGTCCGGCGATTATCAGGCATCTGTAAATGATGCCCTGGACCAGATTGCAATGCAGTTGGAAGATCATGCCGACTTGGAAGGCCTGATCCGGATCGCAAACGCCTGACGGGAATGCGCCTGCTTTAACGTTTCAAGGGAAATGGCGCACCCGGAACGATTCGAACGTCCGACCCTCAGATTCGTAGTCTGATGCTCTATCCAGCTGAGCTACGGGTGCGTTGTGGATGGGCAGATAGAAGGGGCCGGACAGTCTGGCAAGCCCAAAACACGCCCGTCCCCAATTAAAAAAATGATGCCGCAGCAGAGCACGCATAGTGCCGGCGAACTCATGCCGGATGCCAGCGGTAATGATGATTACAAGGGAAATGGCGCACCCGGAACGATTCGAACGTCCGACCCTCAGATTCGTAGTCTGATGCTCTATCCAGCTGAGCTACGGGTGCGTTGGAGTGGCGCAGATAGAAGCGACCAGACATTTGGGCAAGCTCTTTTTGCACTTTTTTGGCAGGCTGCCCGATTGGAGATGTCCAACCGCAACCTTGTTCGGCGCCGGTCGTTCGACGGGCAGGAAAGGATGCTGAAATGACCTTTACCCCCAACGAAATCGCGCTGCTGGCGATTGCGCTGCTGATCGGGCTCCTGCTGGGCCTTATCATGAGCGGGCGTGGCAAGTACAAGCGCTGGTGGCGCGATGAACAGCTTGCCCATGCCCAGACGGCCAAAGACCGGGATGTCCGGCTGACCGCTGCGCAGCAGAGGATTGCGGAACTGGAACGGCAATCCGTTCCTGTTCATGGAAGCACTGCCGTCGGTACCATTGAGCGCGCGCATGACCGGGACGATTTCAGCCGCATAAGCGGCATTACGCCACAGGACGAAATCGCGCTCAATAAAGCCGGCTACCACCGCTATGACCAGATCGCGGCAATCAGCGCAGAGCAAGAAGCCGCGCTGGAAACACGCCTCGGCCTCAAACCCGGCGTTATTTCCCGTGAGGAATGGCGGGAACAGGCCCGATTATTAGATGGACGCACCGAACATGGCCGTGCACGGGACCATGATCATCGCGCCACGCCAGTTTAAAAGGAAAGGGGGCGGAAAACCGCCCCCTTTCCTGTCACTTCCGGTTCGCCAGCGCTGCCTGAGCGGCAGCAAGGCGGGCAATCGGCACACGATAAGGCGAGGCCGATACGTAATCGAGACCCGTCTTTTCGCAAAAGGCGATAGACGCCGGATCGCCGCCATGTTCGCCGCAGATGCCGAGCTTGATGCCGTCGCGCGTGGCGCGGCCGCGCTCGGCGGCAAGCTCGATCAATTCGCCCACGCCCTCCACGTCGATGCTGACGAAGGGGTCGCGGGCGAATATGCCCTTGTCGACATATTGCGTCAGGAAACGCCCGGCGTCATCGCGGCTGATGCCGATCGTGGTCTGCGTCAGGTCGTTGGTGCCGAAGGAGAAGAATTCGCCGACTTCAGCGATCTCGCCGGCCTTGAGTGCAGCGCGGGGCAGCTCGATCATGGTGCCGACCAGATATTCGACGCTGGCGCCCTGTTCCTCGAAAACCTGCTTGGCGACGCTGTCGACGATCGCCTTCATCAGTTCCAGTTCCTTCTTCGTAGCCACGAGCGGGATCATGATCTCCGGGATCGGGGCGTCGCCGCTACGCTGCTTGATGATCAGCGCGGCTTCGAAGATGGCGCGGGCCTGCATCTCATAGATTTCAGGATAGGTGACGCCCAGACGGCAACCACGATGGCCCAGCATCGGGTTGAATTCATGCAGTTCTGCGGCGCGGCGTTTCAGCGCTTCCACACCCACGCCGGCTGCCTTCGCCACTTCCTCGAACTCGGCTTCGCCATGCGGCAGGAATTCATGCAGCGGCGGGTCGAGCAGGCGTATGGTAACGGGCAGACCGGCCATCACCATGAAAATCTGCGCGAAATCGTCGCGCTGTTCCGGCAACAGCTTTTCCAGCGCAGTCCGGCGTCCCTTTTCCGTGTCGGCGAGGATCATCTCGCGGACCGCGGTGATGCGGGCGGCGTCGAAGAACATATGCTCGGTGCGGCAGAGACCGACGCCTTCCGCGCCAAAATCCCGGGCTGTCTGACAATCCAGCGGAGTTTCGGCATTCGCGCGGACCTTGAGGCGACGGACCTTGTCGGCCCAGCCCATCAGCGTGCCGAAATCGCCCGCCAGTTCGGGCTGCACGGTCGGGACCTCACCGGCCATCACTTCGCCTGTCGAACCATCGATGGTGAGGATGTCGCCTTCCTTCAGCGTCCGGCCATCGATGCGCAAAGTCCTGGCGGCATTGTCGATCGACAGGCTGCCCGCCCCGGAGACGCAGGGACGGCCCATGCCGCGCGCGACCACGGCGGCGTGGCTGGTCATGCCGCCTCGCGCGGTCAGGATGCCCTTGGCCGCATGCATGCCATGAATGTCCTCAGGGCTGGTTTCGACGCGGACGAGGATGACGGAATCACCCAGTTCATTCCGGCGCTCGGCGGTATCGGCGTCAAACACGATCGCGCCCGAAGCCGCGCCCGGAGAAGCAGGCAGGCCCTTGGTCAGCACATCGCGAGGCGCCTTGGGGTCGAGCGTCGGGTGCAGGAGCTGGTCGAGCGCGGCGGGATCAACGCGGGCCACGGCTTCTTCCTCCGTGATCAAGCCCTCACTCGCCATGTCCACCGCGATCTTGAGCGCAGCCTTGGCAGTGCGCTTGCCCGACCGGGTCTGGAGCATCCAGAGCTTGCCCTGCTGCACCGTGAATTCGATGTCCTGCATGTCGCGATAATGGGTTTCGAGGATATGGAACACCCGCGCCAGCTCGGCATAGGTTTCCGGCATCGCCTCTTCCATCGACAGCGGCTTGGCCCCTGCCCGTTCGCGCGCCTGCTTGGTGAGATATTGCGGCGTGCGGATGCCCGCCACCACGTCCTCGCCCTGGGCGTTGATCAGATATTCGCCATAATAGGCATTCTCACCAGTGGCCGGGTCGCGGGTGAAGGCCACGCCGGTGGCCGAGCTATCGCCCATATTGCCGAACACCA
The DNA here is from genome assembly GCF_040676365.1 of Sphingobium sp. LMA1-1-1.1. Taxonomy (NCBI): domain Bacteria; kingdom Pseudomonadati; phylum Pseudomonadota; class Alphaproteobacteria; order Sphingomonadales; family Sphingobiaceae; genus Sphingobium; species Sphingobium sp. LMA1-1-1.1. The sequence continues at coordinate 406,765 of NZ_JBEGHS010000001.1, read as the reverse complement.
TCGCCTGCACATTGACGGCGGTGCCCCAATCATGCGGGATCGAGTTCAGGCGGCGATAGACCTTGGCGCGATCAGCCTGCCACGATCCGAACACGGCGCTGATCGCGCCCCATAGCTGGTCATTGACATCCTGCGGGAAAGGCTTGTTCCAAAGCTTTGAAACAAGCCCCTTATATTCCGCAACGAGCGCCTTCCAATCGTCGGCGGTCATTTCGGTGTCGAGCGTGTATCCCTGGTCTTCCTTGGCGATCTCCAGCGCCTCTTCGAAGGCGCCATGGTCGAGTTCCAGGACCACGTCGGAATACATCTGGATGAACCGTCGGTAGCTGTCCCAGGCGAACCGCTCGTCGCCCGAGGTAGCAGCCAGACCAAGCACAGTTTCATCATTGAGACCAAGGTTCAGCACCGTGTCCATCATGCCGGGCATCGAAATGCGCGCGCCGGAGCGGACGGACACGAGCAGCGGGTCGGCCTTGTCGCCAAATTTCTTGCCGGTGATGCCCTCGATATGCACAATTCCGTTGGCGACTTCGGCCTTCAGGCTTTCAGGATAGACGCCGCCGTCCTGATAATAGCGGGTGCACATTTCGGTCGTGATGGTGAAGCCTGGAGGCACCGGCAGGCCAATGGCGGCCATGCCGTCCAGATTTGCGCCCTTGCCACCAAGAAGGTTCTTGTCACCTTTGCCGCCGTCATCGACGCCACCGCCGAAACGATAAACATAACGGGTAGCGGTCGTGCTCATGCTGGCCTCTTCCATTGTCAACATAATCGCGGCTCTCCTGCACTGATTGCCGTGTATTTGTGCGATGCAACAAAATTTAAACAACAAGCAGGCGACAAACGCACCTGCTTTTACGATAATTGCTCTCTTACTTCACTGATTTTCCCGGTTGTCCGGGTATCTTTCGGTTTCAGCCCGTAATTTTCGAAAAGTCCGCGACCGCATGAACCGCCTCGCGCACTCTTGCAAGCAGCGCCAGGCGCGCAGAGCGCTTGGCCGGATCGGCGTCATTGACCGTAACGGCCTCGAAAAATGCGTCGATTGGCGCTCGCAATGTTGCAAGTGCGGCCATGGCCCCTTCGAAATCCTCAGCCCTGACCGCGGCCGTGGCACGCGGTTCGGCGATATCAAGCGCGGCGATCAGGCCCGCCTCCGCCTGCTCGGGGACATAGGTGAGTTCGACCTTAGCGGCGGTTTTGACGCCTTCCTTTTTCAGGATATTCGCGGCGCGCTTATATCCCGCGAGCAAATTGATGCCGTCATCAGTGGCAACCAACGATTGGAGAGCGGTAACGCGGGCCAGCAGGCGGACAAGATCATCCTCGCCGCCCAAGGCAAACACCGCATCGATCAGATCATGACGGACGCCGGCCTCGCGCTGCTGCACCTTGAGCCGATCGGCGAAAAAGTCGAGCAGTTCGCCGACAAGTGCCGTCGCCGCGTCACGTTCCATATCCGTCCAGGCCCGATCTGGATTGAAGCCGGCCATGATGCTGACCATCAGGCGGTCCAGATGCTCCTGATTCCCCGCAATATCCTTGCCCCGAAGCTTGGAAAGTTCGGTCATCAACTGCGTGTTCAGAAAGGAGCGGCGAATGAGATCGAAGCTGTAGGAGATGGCCGACGCCAGCGGCATGCGCAGGCCGTTTTCCGTCAGCAGGCTGAGGATCGCGAGCGCCGAGCGGCGCAGGGCGAAAGGATCCTTCGACCCTGTCGGGAACATGCCGGCCGCGAAGAAGGCGACCAGCGTATCCAGCTTGTCGGCAAGGGAAACCGCGACCGTCGTAGCCGCACAGGGGATTTCATCGCCCTGCCCGATCGGCTTGTAATGATCGCGGATGGCATCCGCCACCGCATCAGGCAACCCTTCGGCCCGCGCGTAATAGCCGCCCATCACGCCCTGCAGTTCAGGGAATTCGCCCACCATCTCGGTGACAAGGTCTGCTTTTGCAAGGCGCGCCGCCTGCTCGGCCAGATCGGCGTCCGCGCCCTTGACGATCCCCTCTTCCACCAGCCAGCGGGCAAGCTTTGCGACCCGTTCCACCTTGTCGGCCACAGTGCCGAGCTTTTCGTGAAAGGTGATGCGTTCCAGCTTCCTGGCGTGATCCTCCAGCTTCGTCTTGCGATCCTGGTCCCAGAAGAAGCGGGCGTCTGACAGACGCGCGGCAAGGACCTTGCGATTACCCGCGATGATCGCCGCGCCGCCATCCTTCGCCTCGATATTGGCGGTGCAGATGAAGGCAGGTGCGAGCTGACCCGACGCATCACGCAGGACAAAATATTTCTGGTTGATACGAAGGGTTAGCTGAATGACTTCAGGTGGAACCTCAAGGAAAGCCGGGTCGAAATCGCCCAGCAGCGGCACCGGCCATTCGGTGAGCCCTGCATTTTCGGCAACGAGGCCTTTGTCCTCGATCACGCTATAGCCATGGGCGGCAGCGGCGTCGGCGGCCTTCGCCTCGATGATCAACTGGCGTTCCTGGTGGCTGACGATCACATGGCAGGCGCGCAGCTTTTCGACATAGTCATGCGCGCTGCCTATGGTGATCTCACCAGGATGATGGAAGCGATGGCCGAGCGTGGCGTAGCCGCTGCGGACGCCTTCTATCTCCATATTCACAAGATCCTCGCCAAGGATCGCGACGATGCCTTGCAGCGGGCGGACCCAGCGCAGGCTTTCGGTGGTCTGCGAGGCGGTGCCCCAGCGCATGGACTTGGGCCAGGGAAAGGCGCGGATGATGGTGGGAATCGCTTCGGCCAGCACCTCTGCTGTTGCGCGGCCGGCTTTGTTGACGGTTGCGAACCACACGCCGTCGCGGTCCTCAAGCTGGTCCTGGGTCAGGCCGGTCTTGCGGAGGAAACCTTCCAGCGCCTGTGCCGGAGCAGCGGTGCGCGGCCCTTTGAACTCCTCGCTGACAGCCGCCGTTTCCAGCGGCAGGTTGCGAGCGATCAGTGCAAGGCGGCGCGGCGTGACGAAGCTGTCGATACTTTCGGGCTTCAACCCGGCCTTCGCCAGTTCCTCGGTGAAGAGGCGGGCGAGGTCGTCCGACGCCTTCAACTGCATCCGCGCCGGAATTTCCTCGCAACGCAGTTCGAGCAGGAAATCGGTCATCACGCGGCCCACCCGTTCACTTCCATCCACTTTTCGCAGGCGCCCTTCGCAAGATCGCGCACGCGGCCGATATAGCTGGCGCGTTCCTGCACCGAGATGACGCCGCGCGCCTGAAGCAGGTTGAAGACGTGGCTCGCCTTGATCGCCTGGTCATAGGCGGCGAGCGGAACGCCAGCCTCCAGCGACGCCTTGCACTCGGCCTCTGCATCCTTGAACCAGCGGAACAGCTTTTCCGTATCGGCGATCTCGAAATTCCATTTCGACATCTGCTGCTCATTGGCGAGGAACACGTCGCCATAGGTGACGCCCGCGTCGTTGAAGCGCAGGTCGTACACACTGTCGACGCCCTGAATGTACATGGCCAGACGTTCAAGACCATAGGTCAGCTCGCCCGCCACCGGCTTGCAGTCGAAACCGCCCATCTGCTGGAAATAGGTAAACTGGGTGACTTCCATGCCGTCGCACCACACCTCCCAGCCAAGACCCCAGGCGCCCAAGGTGGGGCTTTCCCAATCATCCTCGACAAAGCGGATGTCGTGGACCAGCGGATCGATGCCGATTTCCGCCAGCGATCCCAGATAGAGTTCCTGAAGGTTGGCCGGGCTCGGCTTCATGATCACCTGATACTGGTAATAATGCTGGAGCCGGTTGGGGTTCTCGCCATAGCGGCCGTCGGTCGGGCGCCGACTGGGCTGGACATAGGCGGCGTTCCATGCATCGGGGCCAAGGCTGCGCAGCGTGGTCGCCGGGTGAAAAGTCCCCGCGCCTACTTCCATGTCATAGGGTTGCAGGATCACGCAGCCCTGCCGTCCCCAATAGGCGTGCAGGGTCAGGATCAGGTCCTGAAAGGAAAGCGCTTTGCTTGTCGCCACCGGCGGTCCCCAGAAATCATGGCTATAAAAATGACGGTTTGATGCGGCGCGCCTTGGCGCAGCAAGGACGCAGGGTCAAGGAAAAGAGGGCGGCCTTAACCGTAAATCCGCTTGCCCTGGCGGGCGGCGGCACGCATGGAAGTAAAAACCCTTCAGGAAACGGACCCGCAACTCCGATGAAATGGCTCTCTTTCCGTTGGCTGGCGCCCGCCATGATGCTGCTTGGCGGATGCGCGCTCGAACAGCCCGTCTCGGCCCGCGATGCCACGGCGCGCTCCACTTATGTGACGCCGGCCTTGTGGGAGGTTAAAGATGCCGACACAACCATCTATCTGTTCGGTACCGTTCATGTAATGAAGCCGGGCGTCGACTGGTTCAAGGGCGGCGTCAAATCCGCCTTCGATCGATCGGACGAACTGGTCCTGGAGATCGTCGAGCCGGAAGATCCCAATGGGCTGGCGTCCACCATGGCCGGTGCTGCGCTGGCGCGGGATGGCGTGAAGCTGTCGGATCGACTGGGCACCGCGGATCGCGCCAGCTATCAGGCCGCAATGAGCACGAACGGGCTTCCCTGGCAGGCGTTCGAGATGTTCAATCCCTGGATGGCCGGCATGGCCCTTTCGGTCAAACCGCTGGAAACGCTGGGCTATAAATCTGATCTCGGCGCGGAAAGGGTGCTGACGGCGGCGGCCAATGCGTCCGGCAAGAAGGTCGGCGCGCTGGAAACGGTGGAGCAGCAACTGGGCTATTTCGCCGGCCTGCCGATGGAACAACAGGTCAAGTTCCTGACAGCCACCGTCGAGGGCCTGCCGGACATGGACCGGGAATTCGCCAGCCTTGTCACGCACTGGCAGGGCGGGGAGCCGGACAAGCTGGCGGCAGAAATGAACGAATCGCTGGAGGCGACGCCGGAACTGGCCCGCGTGCTGTTGATCCAGCGCAATGCCAATTGGGTCAGGTGGATCAGGCAGCGGCTCGATCAGCCCGGCACGGTCTTCATTGCCGTGGGCGCCGGACATCTGGCGGGCAAGGGCAGCGTGCAGGAGCAGTTGAAAGCGCTGGGAGTCGCTTCGGCGCGGGTGACGCAATAGGATGATCCGCGTTCTGGCGTGCTGGCTGGGGCTGGCCGCCCTGTGCCTGTTGTCGGCATGTGGGGAAAATCCCCCTGCCCCGCCGCTGGGCGGAGGGCCTGCGCTTTGGCGGGTGGAGGGCAAAGGCATCGACGGCTGGCTGTTCGGCACCATCCATGTGCTCCCCGCGGGTGTCGAATGGCAGACGCAGCGGATCCGGGACGCCATCGGACAGGCCGACAGGCTGGTGCTGGAATCAGCCGAGATACGCGATCGGGCGCGAACCCTGGCGCAGTTCGAGAAGATGGGACGGAGCCAGGGACTGCCACTGTTGGAGAGCCGCGTTCCAGAACAGGACCGGGCCACGCTGGAGACAATCGTCAAAGATGGCGGCACCAGCACCCAGACCCTCTCGGCCTATGAAAATTGGGCGGCGGCTATGCTCCTGTCGGCAGCGGCGCAGCAGTCCCTGCATGTCAGCCAGGATCATGGCGTGGAACCGGTGCTGATTGCGGCGTTCGAAGGAGCGGGCAAGCCGATAAGCGGGCTGGAGACGGTCGAGCGGCAATTCCGGGCCTTCGACACGCTCCCTGCTGACGCGCAGCAGCGACTGCTGGTCGACACGGTTCGGGAGGCGAAGGAGATGCGGCCGCTCTTCGACCGCATCCTCCATGCCTGGATCATGGGTGATGTGCCGGCGCTGGCGAAGGTCGACAGGCTGAGCGAGGAAGCCGATCCGGTGGTCGAACAAGCCGTGCTCGTCGATCGCAACCGCAGCTGGGTGAAGTCGGTAGCCACATTAAAGGGCTGCCCCTTCATCGCCGTGGGTGCGGGGCATCTAGCAGGCAAGGACAATCTGGTCGACCTGTTGCGGACCGATGGGTACAGGGTGACGCGGGTGCAGTAGTGCCGGCCCTTGCTTTCCCACATGTTTCTGCTATTGGGCCGCGGTCCCGGCATGGTCATCCCTGGAGGCGTGGCGGGCACCTACATCAATTTGCTTTTGGAGACACGCAATGAGCGAGCAGCTTACGCTGTCGGCAGAGGCACGCGATCGGGCAGGCAAGGGAGCCTCCCGCGCTCTCCGCCGTGAGGGCCGCGTACCCGCCGTCATCTATGGTAACAATGAAGAACCGCAGTCGATTCATGTCGAGGAAAAACTCCTCAACAAGCTGCTCGGCACCGGCCACTTCTTCAATTCGGTCGTCATGGTCGAGGTCGGCGGCAAGTCCGTCCGCACCCTGCCGAAGGACGTTGCGTTCCATCCCGTGACCGACCGTCCGCTGCACGCCGACTTCCTGCGCGTTTCGGAACATGCCACCGTTCACGTCAATGTGCCGGTCATCTTCAAGAATGAAGAGGCCTCGCCGGGCCTGAAGCGGGGCGGCGTGCTCAACATCGTCGCGCATGAGATCGAACTGATCGTCGATGCGGCCGAAATTCCCGATGATGTCGTTGTCGACCTGACCGGTCTCGACGTGGGCGAATCGATCCACATCAGCGCCGTGAAGCTGCCCAAGGGCGCCAAGGCCGCGCATGACGAAACCGACTTCACCGTCGCGACCATCGTTGCGCCATCGGCACTCAAGAGCGCCGAAGGCGACAACGAAACCCCCGCCGAAGGCGCCTGATCGCTTTACGGTCAAGCCTTTCCGGGCTGGAAATCACGGTCCCGCTCGCCTAACCGGCGGGCGGGATTTTTCTTGGGAGAAGACAGGCGATGCAGATCTGGGTGGGCCTCGGCAATCCTGGCACCCAATATGCGATGAACCGGCACAATGTCGGTTTCATGGCGATCGACCTGATCGCGGACATGCATCGGTTTTCGCCGCCTAAGAAGCAGTTCCAGGGCTGGGTGCAGGAAGGACGCATCGGAACGGAGAAGATCATCCTGCTGAAACCCGCGACCTTCATGAACGAGAGCGGACGATCGGTGGGCGAGGTGATGCGCTTCTACAAGCTGGCGCCGCAGGATGTGACCGTCTTTCACGACGAACTCGATCTGGCGCCGATGAAGGTCAAGGTGAAGCGTGGCGGCGGCAATGCGGGACACAATGGCCTGCGCTCGACCGACGCGCATATCGGGGCGGAGTTTCGGCGCGTGCGGATCGGCATTGGCCATCCGGGTCACAAGGACCGGGTGCACGGCTATGTGCTAGGCAACTATCACAAGAGCGAAATGGATGCGCTGGCCGACATGCTCGGCGCGATCGGGGCCGAGGCGGCGTGGCTGGCGCAGGGAGACGATGCGCGGTTCATGAATGAAGTCGCGCTGCGATTGGCGGATTAGGCGCCGCCCTGCCCTTCCGCAGTCCCAAACCAGAGCGGCGAATGGCAGCGATGCGCGCCCGCCCGCCCCGCCCTCGCGGTAAAATGGCCGGAGTGGATTGCGGAATGTCGCACTCCCGCGCCATAGAGTAAGCCTGACTTTCCACTCTCCAAGGGGATCCGGGTGATACAGACCATCGCGACGAAGCCTTTCAGCGATCAGAAGCCGGGCACATCCGGCCTGCGCAAGAAAGTGCGGATTTTCCAGCAGCCTCATTATGCGGAAAATTTCGTCCAGTCGGTGTTCGATAGCCTGGAAGGTTTCGAAGGCCACGCCCTGATCGTCGGCGGCGATGGCCGCTACCTCAATCGGGAAGTCATCCAGATCGTCCTGAAGATGGCTGCGGCCAACGGGTTCGGCCGGGTGCTGGTGGGACGCGGCGGCATCCTTTCGACCCCGGCGGCGTCGCATCTGATCCGCTCGTCGGGCGCTTTTGGCGGATTGGTGCTGTCGGCCAGCCATAATCCCGGCGGGCCGGACGAGGATTTCGGGATCAAATATAATGTCTCGAACGGCGGCCCGGCACCCGAAAAGGTGACCGACGCCGTTCATGCCCGAACGCTTGCCATAGACAGCTATCGGATATGGGAGGCGGACGATGTCGACATCGATACGTTGGGCATCGCCACCCTGGGCGGCATGACGGTCGAGGTGGTCGATCCGGTCGCCAGCTATGCCGATCTGATGGAAAAGCTGTTCGACTTTGGCGCGATCCGGGCAATGATTGCGGAAGGCTTCACCCTCTCTTTCGACTCGATGAGCGCGGTGACGGGCCCCTATGCGGTGGAGATTTTCGAGAAGCGGCTCGGCGCGCCAGCGGGCACGGTGCGCAACGCAACCCCCCTTCCCGACTTCGGCCATCATCATCCCGATCCCAATCTGGTTCACGCCAGGGAATTGTACGACCGGATGATGGCGCCGGACGCACCGGATTTCGGCGCAGCTTCGGATGGCGACGGCGATCGCAATCTGATCATCGGGCGACATTGTTACGTCACGCCTTCGGATTCGCTCGCCGTGCTGGCGGCCAATGCGCATCTGGCACCCGGCTATGCGACGGGCCTCAAGGGCATTGCACGGTCCATGCCGACCAGTGGCGCGGCCGATCGCGTCGCGGAAAAGCTGGGTATCCCGCTCTATGAGACGCCGACGGGGTGGAAATTTTTCGGCAATCTGCTGGATGCCGGCATGGCCACCATCTGCGGCGAGGAAAGCGCCGGCACCGGCTCCGACCATGTGCGCGAAAAGGATGGCATCTGGGCGGTGCTGCTGTGGCTCAACATCCTGGCCGTCCGGCGACAGAGCGTCGCCCAGATCATGGCAGAGCATTGGGCCGCCTTTGGCCGCAACTATTATGCGCGGCATGATTATGAAGCGATCGCGAAGGACAATGCCGACGCCCTGATGGTGGCGCTGCGGGACGGGCTGGGAACGCTGCCGGGTACGACGAACAGCGGCGGCACGGTGATGAGCGCCGACGACTTTGCCTATAGTGATCCTACCGACCAGTCCGTCAGCCGCAACCAGGGCGTGCGCGTCCTGTTCGAGGATGGCTCGCGGGTGGTGTTCCGGCTGTCCGGAACGGGGACCGAGGGCGCCACCCTGCGCGTCTATATCGAACGCTTTGTGGGCAAGGACGGCGATCTGGCGCTGGAGACGGGCGAAGCGCTCGCGCCGCTGGTGAAGGCAGCACAGGAGGTTGCCGATATATCGGGCTTCACCGGCATGGAGCGGCCGAGCGTCATTACCTGAGGCCAGCCGCCAAAGCTTACCTTCTGGAAATCACGGAGAAATAATGGGCCATTAGAGCGCGGGCAATGACCGGCGCTCTTCGTGTCCCTGCCTTTGCGGGAATATCCACCAGGAGCGGCATGTTTCCTTTTTTCGAGGATTTGATGCGGCGCCTGCTCCCTTCTCTCTTCTCGGCCCTGTTCGCCACCGCCATGCCCGCCAACGCCCGGACCGTTCAGGATGAGCAGTTCTGGCTGAACCTCACCGCCATGGGGCCGATATCCGGGAAACTCGTCTATTTTGCGGAGATTCAGCCGCGCATCGGGGACGGCATATCGCGGGCCGATCAGACCCTCCTGCGCGGCGCCCTGGGCTGGAAGCTCTCGTCCAGCGTCACCGTTTATCAGGGCTATGCCCATGTCGTGCTGCCGGTAAGGGACGGTCGTGACGTGAATGAGGAGCGCAGCTTCCAGCAGGCCAATTGGGCGATCGGCAAGCCCTGGGGCGGGGAACTTTCATCACGCACGCGGCTGGAACAGCGCTGGCGCTCCGACGGCGGAGACATGGGGTGGCGCCTGCGGGAGATGCTGCGTTACGAAAAGCCGCTGGGCAGGACGGCTGTCAACGCGCTCATCTATGGCGAGGGCTTTGTGGCGCTCAACAGCACGGACTGGGGCGCTAAGGGCGGGTTCGACCAGTTGCGCAGCTTTGCCGGGGCCGAGATTGGACTGGGCGGCGCATCGACGGCGGAGATCGGCTATCTCAACCAGTTGATCGACCAGCGAGGCGGCAACCGGCGCATCAATCACGTCGCGTCCGTCACGCTGTTCTTCCGCCGCTGACATCGTCACAGGCTCTGCACGCGCTCTGGCCAAGCCGCGGCGAAAGCGCTATCGGCGCCGCCATAGGTTTTGACGTGAAGGCATTATCATGGGTTTTCGTTGCGGTATCGTCGGGCTTCCCAATGTGGGCAAGTCCACCCTCTTCAATGCGCTGACGGAGACGCAGGCTGCGCAGGCCGCGAACTATCCCTTCTGCACGATCGAGCCCAATGTCGGTCAGGTCGCGGTACCCGACCAGCGCCTGCAGACCATCGCGAAGATTGGCGGTTCGGCCAAGATCATCGAGACGCAGCTCGCCTTCGTCGATATTGCCGGGCTGGTGCGCGGCGCGTCCAAGGGCGAAGGGCTGGGCAACCAGTTCCTGGCCAATATCCGCGAGGTGGACGCCATCGTCCATGTGCTGCGCTGCTTCGAGGATGACGACATCACCCATGTCGAGGGGAAGGTCGATCCCATCGCCGATGCCGATACGGTCGAGACCGAGTTGATGCTGTCTGATCTGGAGAGCCTGGAGAAGCGCGTCCCCAATTTCGCCAAGAAGGCTGCGCAGGGCGACAAGGAGGCAAAGGCGGCGGCTTCCGTGCTGGGCAAGGCGCTGGACCTGCTGCGGGACGGCAAGCCGGCGCGGCTGACCCAGCCGGCCGACGATGAGGAGGAGCGCATCTTTCGCCAGGCGCAACTGCTGACCGCCAAGCCCGTCCTCTATGTCTGCAATGTCGAGGAGGAGAGCGCGGCCGCAGGCAATGCCCATTCGGCGCGGGTGTTCGAGAAGGCTGCCGCCGAAGGCGCGAAGGCGGTGATCGTATCGGCCGCGATCGAAGCGGAACTCATCACCATGCCGGTGGAGGAGCGCGCTGAATATCTGGAGGCCCTGGGGCTGGAGGAAGCGGGCCTGGCGCGCATCATCCGCGCGGGTTACGAACTGCTGGGCCTCATCACCTTCTTCACCGTGGGCCCCAAGGAGGCACGCGCCTGGACTGTGGCCAAGGGATCGAAAGCGCCCCAGGCGGCCGGCGCGATCCATACCGATTTCGAAAAGGGATTCATCCGCGCCGAAACCATGGCCTATGCGGACTATGTCCAGTTCAACGGGGAGGCCGGGGCAAAGGAAGCGGGCAAGTGGCGCTCCGAAGGCAAGGAATATGTGACGCAGGATGGCGACATCATGCTGTTCCGCTTCAATGTCTGACGACTGATGCTGCGGCCGGGACAAATGCCCGCCAGGCGCAAGGCGGCCTTTCCGCCCAGCGTCGATGAAAGCACGCGGCTGCTGATACTGGGAAGCCTGCCGGGCGATGCGTCGATCAGGCAGGGCGAATATTATGCTCATCGTGGCAATGCCTTCTGGGCGCTGATGGGCGACGTATTGGGCGAGGATCTGCGCGGCCAGCCCTACGCCATGCGGCTGAAACGATTGAAGGCCCGGCGCGTGGGCCTGTGGGACGTGATCGAGAGCGCCGACCGGGAGGGAAGCCTGGACAGCGCGATCCGGGGCGCGGAACTGCGTGACCTGGCGGCTTTCATCGACAGGCTTCCAGCGCTGGAGGTGGTGGCGTTCAACGGCAGGACGGCGGCGCTGCACGGGCGACGGCAGATCGGGCTGCGGCCGGGGCTGGTGCTGATCGACCTTCCCTCCTCCAGCGGCGCCTTTGCCAGCATGTCGCGGGAAGCGAAGCGGAGCGCATGGATGGCGATGGCGCCGCATATTGGGGACGCATAGGGCGCTCGTCACTTTACCGTCATGGTCCGTCTGGTAAGGCGGGACATGTTTTCACGCCGTTCTTCGCTCGCCAGCCTCCTCATCCTCTCAACGCTGGCCGGCTGCACGCCGGCTCGCGAACGGCCGGTATCCGCCGCCGCGCAGGTCGAGCAACGGGAGCCAGTGACGATATTGGTGTCCATTGACGGCTTCAGGCCCGATTATCTGAAGCGGAGCGTGACGCCGCATCTGTCGGCTCTCGCAGCCGCCGGGGTCTCGGCAGCCATGCGGCCTTCCTTTCCGACCAAGACCTTTCCGAACCATTGGGCCATCGTGACCGGGGACCGGCCCGACCGCAGCGGCATCGTCGCCAACAAGATGGAGGATGCCTCGCGTCCCGGTGAAACCTTCACGATGGCTACGGACGATCCCTTCTGGTGGAACGAAGCCGAACCGATCTGGGTCACGGCCGAAAAGGCCGGCGTTCGGACAGGGACACTGTTCTGGCCTGGTTCCAATGTAGCGTGGGGCGGGACCGAAGCGACGGAATGGCCGCACAAGATCAGCGGCGGCACACGGCCCAGCGATTGGGCACAATTCAACCAGGCCATTTCCGGGACGCAGCGGGTGAATGGCGTTCTGGACCTGTTGCGGCGTCCCGCTGCGATCCGGCCACGCTTCCTCACGCTCTATTTCGACGCGGTAGATACTGCCGGGCATGCGGCTGGGCCAGATGCGGCGGAGACGACGCAGGCGGTGGCAGAGGTCGATGGCGAGATCGGCCAATTGGTGAACGGGTTGAGGACGCTGGGACAATCAGCCAATCTTCTCATCCTTTCCGATCATGGCATGGCGCAGAAATCGAGCGAAAGGGTCGTCGCGTTGGACAAGATTGCGAACCCGGCGGACTATCGCATCGTGGAAAGCGGACCTTATGCCAGCCTCAGCGCGCAACCGGGTCATGAAGCAGCGCTGGAAGCTGCACTGCTGAAGCCACAGCCGCATATGCAATGCTGGCGCAAGGGCGCGATGCCGACGCGCTTCCACTATGGAACGCATCGGCGCATTCCGCCCTATTTCTGCCTCGCCGAAACCGGTTGGACCATACAGCAAACTGCGCCGGCCAAGCCTTTCACCGGCGGGGATCATGGTTGGGACGACCGGGCGCCGGAGATGCAAGCGCTGTTCATCGCCAGCGGGCCCGCCTTCGACACGGCGTTCAGGATGCCCGCCGACTTCACCAATGTCGATGTCTATCCGGTTCTGGCGCGCCTGCTGGACATCTCAGTGCGTCCGAGTGACGGGGATCCGGCGGTTCTGGCCGGGCTCGTCAAGAATTGACGTTTTCGTAAACGGAAACTATCTGTACACCCGTTGCGGAAGGAAACGGGTATGAGTGAGATCGTCTATTTCGAAGATGTGAAGCTGGGCGACCGAAACGAGTTCGGGCCGGTCACCATCAGCCGGGAGGAGATCATTGCCTTCGCGCGCGAATTCGATCCCCAGCCCTTTCACCTGTCCGATGAAGCTGCGGCAGCAACCCACTTCGGCAGCCTCGCCTCCAGCGGCTGGCATACGACGGCCCTGTCGATGAAGATGATGGTGGCGATGTGGCAGCGCAATCCCGGCGTTCAGGCGGCCAGTCTGGGCGCGCTGGGCGTGGACGAGTTGCGCTGGTTACAGCCGGTTCGGCCAGGCGATACGCTGCGCGGCGTTTCGGAGGTGATCGATCTCAAGGCTTCGCGCAGCAGGCCGGAAATGGGAATAGTGAAGACCCACATCACCCTGTTCAACCAGCGCGACGAACCGGTTCTGTCGATGAAGCCCATTGCCATGTTCCGGACGCGATCGGGCTGATTCCGAATGATTGCCGCCGGGTCTGGATTGCCCGGCTCTCCCCACTCGCAGGTTTCGGATCGGCAGGAAACATCTTTTACCTAGCGCGGTTGGTTGGCGCGGGAGTCGGCGGCCATGATGCGGATAGAGGATGCCATCGCGCCGCTTAGCTGGATGATATGCAGGCCAGGCGGAAGGTCGAACCATACGATCTTGCGGATACCGGAACAGTCCGGACCATGGCCGTGGCCGACGGATGCGCGCACGGTCGTTCCGGTTGCGACATCCACCCATCCGGCGGCAGACAGGGCCACACCGATACGCGCGGCGTCCTTGACCGCCAGTGTAAACAGGCCGCCATAGCTTTTCGCAGCGGACTTGCCGGATCGAACGGCGAACTGAACCTGCGCGCCGGGGCGGAGCGTTGCAGTCACCGGCTTGCCGAGGATGATGCGCGGCGCTGTGGAAACCGTGGCTCCGGCCATGACGTCGCCGCTTTGCGGCCAGCTTGTCCATGGCTCGGCCAGGGGCAGCGGGTTGGCGCAGGTGTCTGGGGCAGCCTGCGCACTCAGAGGCAGGACCGTCAGGAGTAGGAGGAGTCGCTTCATTTCCGTTGTCCCTGGCCAAGCAATGCTTGAAACTTGCCTCAACCGGCGGCGGGCGCAAGGGGCGAGTGCCAGGGCAAGTCCTTCTGGAAGAATATCGGCACTATTTCCTGCCGAAGAGCTTTTCTATGTCGCCATGGCCGAGTTTCACCCAGGTCGGGCGGCCGTGATTGCATTGGCCGCTGCGTGGGGTGATCTCCATCTCGCGCAGCAGAGCGTTCATTTCGGTCACGCTCAGCATGCGGCCGGCGCGCACGGAGCCGTGACAGGCCATGGTCGCAGCGACCAGATCCAGCCTTTCCTTCAGGGCAAGGGCGCTGTCATACGCAGCCAGATCATCAGCGAGGTCGGACACCAGACCCTGCACATCCCCCTGCCCCAACATGGCAGGCGTGGCGCGGACCAGAATGGCCGCGGGACCGAACCGCTCCAACTCCAGCCCGAATTCCTTGAGCTCCTCGATCCGCGCCTCCAGCCGGTCGCATGCCGGCTCGTCCAGTTCGACCACTTCGGGCAGCAGCAGCGCCTGCGCGGCGACGCCCTGCCCCTCCATGGCGCGGCGCATCCGCTCCAGCGTGAGCCTTTCGTGCGCGGCATGCTGGTCAACGATGACGAGGCCATCTTCCGCCTCCGCGACGATATAGGTGCGGGCAACCTGTCCACGAGCGACGCCGAGAGGGAAACTCGCGCTTTCCGGCGCTGGCGCGGCGGCGGGTTCCGCACGTGCCTGGGGCGGCGGCGTCAGGAAAGTGGGGCGACGTTCCGCCACCGAATAGGTCGGCGTGGTCGTGCCGACCGCCTCGAAGATCGGCATCGCGCCGATGGGTGTGGGCGAGATCGGCTCCGGCTTCCACGCGGAGAGGGCGGCGGGGTCGGCATGCTGGACGGCGCGAAAGCCCTCCGCATCCAGTGCCCTGCGCAATCCGGACACGATCATACCCCGGATCAGCGCCGGGTCGCGAAAGCGCACTTCGGTTTTGGCGGGATGAACGTTGACGTCCACTTCCAGCGGCGGGACATCCAGGAAAAGCGCGACGACAGGATGCCGGTCCCGCGCCAGCATGTCGGCATAGGCACCCCTGACCGCCCCGACGAGCAGCCGGTCGCGCACCGGACGGCCATTCACGAACAGGAACTGATGATCGCCCACCCCGCGATTATAGGTCGGCAGCGAGGCCACGCCGGACAGGCGCACCCCCTCCCTTTCCAGCGAGACGATGACATGATTGTCGGCCAGCGCCCGGTCGGTGAGTGCGGCAACGCGATCCTCCCGCGCCTCGCCCCCCTGCACGCCCAGCACGCGCCGTCCGTCATGCTCCATGCTGAAGGCGACAGACGGATGCGCCATGGCAAGGCGGCGAACGACGTCGAGGCATGCGGCATATTCCGCCTTGGCCGAACGCAGGAACTTGCGGCGGGCGGGAACGCGGGCGAAAAGCTGCTCGACCGTGACGCGCGTGCCTGGAGGCAGCGCGGCAGGCCCTTCGTTCACAACAGCGCCATTGTCGACGGTGCGGTTCCAACCGTCCTGCCCCTGCGGACGGCTGTCGATGGAGAGACGGGCGACACTGGCGATGGAAGGCAAGGCTTCGCCCCGGAAACCGAGCGTCGCGACATTCTCGATCGCGTCGTCGGGCAATTTCGACGTCGCATGGCGCTCCAGCGCCAGCGCGATTTCGTCGGGAGCCATGCCGCAGCCGTCATCGCTTACCTCTATCCGGTCGAGCCCGCCGCTGGAGATGCGAATGGCGATCCGGCGCGATCCCGCATCCAACGCATTTTCCACGATTTCCTTGAGCGCGCTGGCAGGCCTTTCGACCACTTCGCCCGCGGCGATGCGATTGACCAGATGTTCGGGCAGACGGCGTATTGACATTGATTAGTGACTAGCCCAAGCGAGCGCTTTCCGCGAGACGCAAGCCCCATAAATTTTGGTCAACCAAAATCGACTGCGGGGCATGTGAATTGCGGGGCGAACTTTCCGACTGTCCCGGTTCGCTTCGCCGGGGCATGCGGGCTGCACAGGAACAGGCATGTCGATCTTCTCGCGTCTCTTCAAACTTTCCTCTCAGGACATGGCCATCGATCTCGGCACGGCGAACACCGTGGTCTATGTGCGGGGGCGCGGCATCGTGCTCAATGAACCCTCCGTCGTGGCGGTAGAGACGCTGAACGGCGTGAAGCGGGTCAAGGCCGTCGGTGACGACGCCAAGCTGATGATGGGCAAGACACCCGATTCGATCGAGGCGATCCGCCCCCTGCGCGACGGCGTGATTGCGGACATTGACGTGGCCGAGCAGATGATCAAGCATTTCATCACCAAGGTGCATGGCGGCAAGTCGCGGCCGTGGCGCTTCCCCGAGATCGTGATCTGCGTGCCGTCGGGATCGACCAGCGTCGAGCGCCGCGCGATTCGCGACGCGGCGAGCAATGCCGGCGCCAGCCAGGTGTTCCTGATCGAGGAACCTATGGCCGCCGCCATCGGTGCCGACATGCCCGTGACGGAACCCATTGGTTCGATGGTGGTCGACATTGGCGGCGGCACGACGGAAGTCGCCGTACTTTCTCTGCGCGGCCTGGCCTATACCACCTCCGTTCGCGTGGGCGGCGACAAGATGGACGAAGCGATCGTTTCCTTCGTTCGCCGCCACCATAATCTGCTCATCGGCGAGGCGACAGCCGAGCGGATCAAGAAGCAGTTCGGCGTCGCGCAACCACCCGAAGACGGTGTTGGCGAGACGATCCATATCAAGGGCCGTGACCTGGTGAACGGCGTGCCCAAGGAAATCTCGATCAATCAGGGACAGATCGCGGACGCGCTGGCCGAACCGATCAGCACCATCGTCGAAGGCGTCCGCATTGCGCTGGAAAATACCGCGCCGGAACTGGCTGCGGATATCGTCGACCAGGGCATCGTCCTGACCGGCGGGGGCGCGCTGCTCAAGGGGCTCGACGATGAACTGCGTGACGAAACCGGCCTGCCGGTCACTATCGCTGAAGATCCGCTGACCTGCGTCGCCATCGGCACTGGCCGGGCGATGGAGGACCCGATCTTCCGGGGCGTTCTCCAGACCGCTTGAAGGGGGCAGCATGGCGCGGCCACCCAGCCGACGCCCCGGGCATAACCGGAAGGCGCAATATAGCCTCTTCGCCTCCTATGTCGTGGCGATGACGGGCGCCGCCGTCGGCCTGCTTCTGGTGGTTGTCGCCATTTTCGATCCGACGGGCTTCGCCGCGATCCGCATCGCGACGGCGGAGGTCACTCGTCCGGCGTCGGTCACGCTCAAGAATATGGTGAGCGGCGTTTCATCAGTCGACGAGGTGCTGGCCAGCTACTGGCACGCGGGTTCCCAGAATGTGGCGCTGCGCCGGCAGGTCGAGAACGATCGCAACCGCATCATAGAAGCAAAGGCGGTGGCGCAGGAAAATCTGCGCCTGAAAAAGCTGCTGAAGCTGGTCGAGGATGATGGCAGCGAATTGCTGACGGCGCGGCTGATCGCCTCTTCCTCCACCAGCACGCGGCGGCTGGCGCGGCTCAACGCCGGACGCTGGCAGGGCGTTCGACCGGGAATGCCGGTGCGCGCGCCGGAGGGGCTGATCGGACGCATCCACACCACCACGCCCAATACGGCCGAAGTGCTGCTGCTGACGGATACAAGCAACATCGTGCCGGTGCGGCGGGCCAATGACAGCGTGCCCGCCATCTCGACGGGACTGGGCGACGGCACTTTGGAGATTCGCGCGCTGGCTGCGGGGCGTAACCCATTCAAGCCAGGTGACCTGCTCGTGACATCCGGGGTGGGCGGAGTTTATCAGCCCAACATTCCCGTGGCGGTAATCGTCCGCATCGCGGGGGAGATCGCTTATGGCGTGCCGCTCGCCAACCCGTCCAAGGTCGACGCGGTGGTGGTGGAGCGCTCCTTCGAGGAAGCCGTCACCCGGCCGGAGGGCGGGGAGCCATCTGCTCCGGTCGTGCCGGAGGCCACGCAGAACGCAGCCGCCCCATGATCGATCCCCATTTGCAGCATGTGCCGCGCCTTGGCCGTCATCCTTCGCGTTTTCGGCTGGCGGGTACCCCGGTGATCACGGTCATGCTGGGATCGCTGGCGACGGCTTTGCCGGTGATCGCGCAATCGCCCGTCATGCCTCCTTTCGGTCTGCTGCTGCTGCTTTCCTGGCGGTTGTTGCGCCCCGAATTGTGGCGCACCTGGATCGGCGTCCCGCTCGGCCTGTTCGACGATATCGCCAGCGGCCAACCCATCGGTTCGGCCATGTGCCTGTGGACCATAATGCTGATCGGCATCGACGCCATCGAACATCGCATGGTCTGGCGCAGCTATCGGCAGGACTGGTTAATCGCGGCCATCGCCATTATCTTCTGCATCGCCGGCGGCGTCTTCTTCGCGCGGATCACCGGCGGAGGAGACATCAAACTGCTGCTGGTCGCACCGCAAATGGTCTGGACTGTCCTGCTCTTTCCCTTCGTCGTTCGGCAATGCGCCCGGATCGACCGCTGGCGCGTGATGGCATGAAGCTGCCTTTTCTCAAGAAGAAGACCGTTACCGAAGCCTCCCTGTCCTTCACCTTCACGCGCCGGGCGATGGTGGTGGGCGGTTTGCAGGGGGCGATCGGCGCGCTGCTTGTGGGACGGATGGGCTGGATAAGCGTTGCGGAGAATGAGAAATACAACCTCCTGTCGGAAAGCAATCGCGTCAACCTGACGCTGATCCCTCCCCGGCGCGGGTGGATCATCGATCGCAATGGACGCCCCCTCGCCAATAACCGCACCGACTTTCGCGTCGACCTGATCCCGGAACGGGTGACAGATGCGGAGAATACGATCCGCAGCCTGGCCCATCTGCTGGCGCTGGGCGATGATGAGGTTGAGCGGATCAAGGAGGAACTCGACAAATCGGCGGGGTTTCGCCCGGTCCAGGTGGCGGAAAAGCTGAGCTACGACCAATTCGCGGCGGTCAGCGTTCGGCTGCCCGACCTGCCCGGCGTGTCGCCAAGCCAGGGCTTTTCCCGCAATTATCCGGCGGGCGCGACCGTGGGGCATCTGCTCGGCTATGTCGGCGCGGCGTCGGCCAAGGAATATGAAGAGCGCAAGAACCCGCTGTTGATCACGCCGGGTTTCAAGGTCGGCAAGGACGGGCTAGAGCGCGCATTCGACAGCGAATTGACGGGCAAGCCGGGCGCCAAGCGCGTGGAGGTAACGGCGCGGGGCAAGATCGTGCGGGAACTGACCACCCGGCCCGACACGCCCGGCAATGCGATCAAGCTCACCATCGATGCGGGCCTTCAGGAATATGCCGGGCGCCGGCTGGCGACGCAAAGCGGTTCCGTGGTGGTGATCGACTGCCATAATGGCGACGTGCTGGCGATGGCGTCGATGCCGAGTTTCGATCCGAACAGCTTTTCGGACGGCATCAGCCATCTGGAATGGGACATGCTGTCAAAGGATGACCATGTCCCGCTCCGCAACAAGACGCTGCAGGGGCTTTACCCGCCAGGATCGACGGTCAAGCCGATGGTGGCGCTCGCGTTGCTGGAGGCGGGGATTTCACCCATGGACACAGTGAACTGCCCCGGTGCGATCCGGGTCGGCAACACGCTGTTCCACTGCCATAAGCGTCGCGGGCACGGTTCGCTCAACATGCGCGGGGCGATCGCGCAAAGCTGCGATATCTATTTCTACCAGATGGCGCAGCGGATCGGCATGGACCGGATCGCTAGCATGGCGCGGCGCGTCGGCATGGGGCAGAAGTTCGACCTTCCCTTCCCCAGCCAGAGTTTCGGCACGGTCCCCGATCCTGCGTGGAAGCTCAAAAAATATAATCAGAAATGGCAGGTGTACGACACGGTCAACGCCACCATCGGTCAGGGCTACATGCTCATCAATCCGTTGCAGATGGCGGTGATGGCCGCGCGATTGGCGACGGGCCGGCAATTGATGCCCAACTTCATCTTCGGCGCGCACCGACCCGCGCCAGCCCCTGTGGGCGTGAATGAGGAACATCTGGTGACCATCCGCGACGCGATGAGCGCGGTGGTGAACGGCGGCGGAACGGGCGGCGCGGCCCGCATCCCCCTGCCCGGCGTGATGATGGCAGGCAAGACCGGAACGGCGCAGGTCCGCCGCATCACCATGGCTGAACGCGGCGGCGGCGTGCGCAGCAACGCCTCGCTGCCCTTCAAGCTGCGCGACCACGCGCTGTTCCAGGGCTTCGCTCCGTTCGACAATCCACGCTATGCCATCGCCTGCATCATCGAGCATGGCGGACACATCAACCGGATCGAGGACGCGCCCATGATCGCGGCGGACACCATGACCTTCCTCTTTGACCCCGCAAAGGCGATGGAGAAGCTGGAAACCATAGAGAAGGATTGGGGCGGTCCGCCGGCCGAACGGATGGCCCGGCAGATGGCGGCCTACAAGCTGGCGAAAGCGATCGAGAAGGGGCAGGCCCCCCCCGCCGAAGCAGCCAATGCAATGAACGCAGCCGAGGGCAACGGCGCGGCAACTGCGTCTCCCCGCCCCCCGGCTTCAACGGCGGCGCCGGCAGCCGACGCGGATGACGTTCCTCCTCCGGCAGACAGCGCGCCATGAGCATCGTACCTGAGCCCCTGACCCAATTCCCGTGGCGAGTGCTGGGCATATTGCTCGCGATCGCCGGCTTTGGGACATTGGTGCTCTACAGCGCCGCCGGCGGCAGCATCACCCCTTGGGCGATCAATCAGGGTGTTCGTTTCGTCATCTTTTCAGGCATGGCGCTGGTGTTGAGCCGGATATCCATGGAAACCTTCGCCCGCCTTGCCTTTCCCGCCTATGGCACCGTTCTGGTCTTCCTGTTCCTCGTCGAACTGATCGGAGGAGTCGCGGGGGGAAGCCAGAGATGGATCAACCTGGGCTTCATGCAACTCCAGCCCTCCGAATTCATGAAGCCGATCATCGTGCTGGCGGTCGCGCGTTTCTATGCGCTGCTTCCAGTGGGCGAGATAAGGCGCTGGAATGCCATCTGGCCCGCGCTGGTGTTGATCGGCCTGCCCTGGTCGCTGGTGCTGATTCAACCCGACCTCGGCACCGCGACCATGATCGCCGCGGGCGGGGTCACCGTGATGTTCCTTGCAGGATTACCTCTGCGCCTTTTCGTGGGATCGGGACTGACGCTGGCGGCCGTCGTGCCCATAGCCTTCAGTTTCCTGCACGATTACCAGAAGAACCGCGTCCTCATCTTTCTTGACCCCGAAAGCGATCCGCTGGGTGCAGGCTATCATATCAGCCAGTCGAAGATCGCCATCGGGTCGGGCGGGATATTCGGCAAGGGCTTCCTGAAAGGTACGCAAAGCCATCTGGACTATCTGCCCGAAGGGCACACCGATTTCGTCTTCGCCACCATGGCGGAGGAATGGGGAATGCTGGGCGGGGTGCTGCTCATAGGCGCGTTCATGCTGCTGTTCCGCTGGGGCATAGGCGTGTCGCTGCGCGCGCAGGACCGATATGCGCGGCTGGTGGCGGCCGGGCTGACCACGACGATCTTCTTCTACGTTGCGATCAACCTGATGATGGTGATGGGCCTCGCGCCGGTGGTGGGCATTCCCCTGCCGTTCATGTCCTATGGCGGGTCATCGATGCTGACAGTCATGCTGTGCGTCGGCATCATCATGGCGATCGACCGGTCGGGTAAGCGCCCTCATCGTCCGGGAAGCTGGAGCTGAAAGCCAGCCCTCCCGCAAAAATATGCCGAAGGACACGATTTCCTGTTTGCAAAGTCCCATGCGGCTGCTACCAGCCCGGCCACGCCAAAGCGACGGCCCGTCCGGGACTAGCTGAAAGCGGATGTGGACGCATAGCTCAGTTGGTAGAGCAGCTGACTCTTAATCAGCGGGTCCTAGGTTCGAGCCCTAGTGCGTCCACCAAATTCCCGACGATCAAGGCTTAGGCCGAACGCGGGCATGGACGCATAGCTCAGTTGGTAGAGCAGCTGACTCTTAATCAGCGGGTCCTAGGTTCGAGCCCTAGTGCGTCCACCAGACCTCCTTGCCACAACTTGATTTCCACGCCCTACCACGGCCCGATTTGGCGCGCCGCGTTAAATCGCGGCGCAGGTTGCTCGCTCCAGTCAAGTATTCACGATAAAGCAAAGCAACCGATTGATCGATCCCGTTCAATCTGACTGAAAACCGCTTCAGACTGGCAATGCTGTGGTGAACTTGGTCATGGACAGCGCGAAATGGGAAGCTGCGCCCGCGACCGATGGATGTCCCAACAGGGTCATCATCAGGAAGCGATTATAGTCCGCGACGTCCGCCACGACGACGCGTATCAAATAATCCCATTCGCCAGACATCGAAAAACATTCGACGATTTCCGGCCGGCTCTCAACGAACTGCTCGAACGCGCGGCGCGCATCCTGCGCGTGGCTGCGCATGCGGATGTGGCAAAGGACATTAACGCCACGGCCGATCTTTTCAGGATCCACAAGCCTGACGGTAGCGGCGAAGACACCCGCAATCTCCAGCGCCTTGATCCGGCGCCAGCAGGAAGCGCTGGAGGCCCCAACCCGTTCCGCCAGGTCGGAATGGCTAAGGGTGGCGTCCTCCTGCAGCGCCGCGATAATCTTGCGGTCGATCGCATCGATTTGTCGGTCCTGTTTCATGAGAGGGAGGATAATCACCGCAGCGGTTTCATCCAAGAGCGTAGATGCGTCGCAGATGATCTTGCGAGTTGCCCAGAATGCGAATCTGCTTTCTTTTTCGGCCAACCGGGCTATTCTGTCGGCAGGCCGCATCATGCACGGTTGGACAGCGACATGATCGACCTTTCATCGAAATCACACGAACAGGGCCAGGACGGAAAGAAGGCCTCCGTCGCGCCTCAGCATGATCCTGTGCACGGGGAAAGCATCAACGGCGAGGCAAGGCCCTCCCGCTGGCATTTTCCGCACGAGCGGATGGAAGCCGGGATCCAGCGCATTTCGCGATGGGCCGGCCCTTTGGCACTGCTTGCTACTCTGCTTCTGCTGGGGTGGTGGACAATAGCTTGAAACTGCCGCTGATTCGGGTTTGACGATGCGCTGAGCGCCTCCGGCTGCAAGGCACGGCATCGCCCTGCATTTCGGGTCGTCGCAAATCTGGGGCAGAGCATCCTTCAGGACCAACGGATCATCGGAAAAGCGGGTCCGCGCACCTAAAGCCCGATTGTCAGCCCAAAACATTTATGCCCTGCTGCTGCGCAACATAAATCAAAACACTGCGGATGTCTGATGGTTAACACGCTGCCGCACGGCGGTGCACGGTTTGACGTCAGGACATAAAAAAGGGTTGCAGATGTCGAAAATTGATCTGGCGATCAAAGGTATCCCCAGTCGCCAGCCCGCCACGGCCGCAGGTCAGCGGAATGCGCGGCTCTGGCTTTGTTTGTTGCTGCTGGTTGCCGACATGGCTGCGCTTGCAACGGGCTTCGCCCTTGGCCTGCGCGCGGCAGGGCTGCAATGGCTGGCCAACGGGCAGTGGCAACCGCTGGCGGGCGGCATGATCGTTTATGCCGTCCTGGCTTTTCACAACCAAGCATATAACCCCCATTGCCTGATGCGCATGACCCAATCATGCCGCAGCGCAACAATGGCCTTGGCTGGCACTTTGCTGATCTTCCTGCTCGTCGTGTTCTCGCTCAAGGCGACCGGCCATCTGTCGCGGCTTGGCGTTTCGGCAGGGATATTGTGCAGCGGAAGCCTGCTGGTGCTGCAACGGTTCATGATCGTGCAAATGGTCCGCCGCAATTTTGCGGACGGACTGTTCGCCCAACTTCTGATCATCGACGACGGCACCATTCCGGACGACGTCAGCGGCATGGTGATCGTCGATGCATCAGCCGTCGGACTGAAGGCCGATCTGGACGATCCATATATGCTGCACCGCCTGGGCACCCTGCTCCGCGATTATGATCGCGCGGTGATATCCTGCCCCGCCGACCGCAAGGCGGATTGGGCGCAGATGCTGAAGGGCGGCAACATATTGGGCGAGATCATCGTGCCGGAACTGGACCCGATGGCTCCGCTTGCCGTTCAATCCTATGGCGGCAGCCCGACGCTCGTTGTGTCGCGCGGTCCGCTGAACCTTGCCAACCGCGCGAAGAAGCGTCTGCTGGACATCGCATTGACGGTCCCGGTGCTCATCCTGATCGCGCCGCTGATGGCGGTGGTCGCGATCCTTATCAAACTGGATTCGCCTGGCCCCATTTTCTTCAAGCAGGAACGGATCGGGCGCGGCAACATGCTGTTCCACATACTCAAGTTCCGGAGCATGAAGGTGGAGCAGTGCGACGGCGCTGGCGCAACCTCCACGCAGCGGGATGATAATCGCATCACGCGTGTAGGGGCATTCATCCGCAAGACCAGCATCGATGAACTGCCGCAGCTCATCAACGTCCTGCTGGGCGAGATGAGCCTGGTGGGGCCACGCCCCCACGCCTTGGGATCAACGGCAGAGGAGCAACTGTTCTGGCAGGTAGACCGGCAATATTGGCACCGCCATGCGCTGAAGCCGGGAATTACCGGGCTGGCGCAGATCCGCGGCTTTCGCGGCGCTACTGAAACGCGCCGCGACATATTGAACAGGGTCGAGGCCGACCTGGAATATCTGCACGGCTGGAGCCTGATGCGCGATATTGCGATCCTGTTCGGTACGCTCAACGTGCTGGTTCACAAAAACGCCTATTAGGATGTGATACAGTTCAGCACCCTGACATCGATGGCGAATCGAGGAAGCGCCAACACGCAGATCGGCGGAAAAGGTTCCTCTGAAAAATCGAGATTTGCGACGAACTGCTCATAAAATCGGTTCGTCGCAAATTATCTTATCCCAGATCAGGATTTCGAACCTGATTCGCCTCCATATGCGACGAACTGATGGCCAAGCCGCCCTCGTCCGAACTATTTGTTAACCGCAAAATCGGATATTAACGTCATCACCAATGGGCGGCGGAATATCGACGTGGCGGAAGAATTTGCAGCAGTTGCAGCGGCACCCTCTTTGATCGAAACGGCGGAGGTACGCCGCGAGATTCCGGTGCATGCCGGCAGCACGACTTTCGTCGATCGCGCCGAGAGCGGCGTGCAACTGCTATCGCGCTGGGCCGGCATACTGACCTTTGTCGGTGCTTTATCGGCAATTGCCTGGCTGATCTTCTGACCGGATTCATCCGGCTCAAGCTTTCTCCCAGATTAACAGCAGCAGGGCGCGCCGGGACTGGTCCCGACGCGCTTTCTTTGCGATGAACCGAGCCGTTGTTTTGACGCGACAAGCTGTTTTTCCGGCAGTGGTTTTACGCAAAAATACTTCTAGCATGCCCTGATTGCTGCAATGCAATAAGGGTCGATTGGTTTTGGACAAATATAATAATCCGCGATTGCGGGGCCGGAATTTTGCGCCCAGCGATCGACAGAATTCATGGTCGCGCACCTGTTTTGCGGCAGCCATAAGTGGTGCCGCAATGCTCACGGCCTCGCCTGCAGTTTCACGTGCACAGGAAAATGACAACACAACCGAGCCAAAGCGCATTGAAAATGCAGCGGAGGAAAAAAGAATAAGTGATTACGGCCTACACCTTACGGCTGGCCTGGATCTACTTTATGACGACAATATCTATCGCGTGAACGATAACATCGGAAAGCCCACCGCCGATCTGATCGTCACGCCCTCTCTGGAGGCGGCCTATGGCATGCCGATCGGACGACACGACATCCTCCTGCGCGGCAAGATCGGATATGACCGTTTCATTTCCGAAGAGCAGCGGAGCAAGCTGCGTCTGGATACGGAGGCAAAGGCCAATATCCGCTTCGGCGCTACCTGCCTGATCACCCCAAGGGCCGCCTATCGCCAGCAGCGCGCCGATTATGGCGACATCAATGCGGTGACGGAAAATCTTCAGAAATTCTCCACGATCGGTGCGGATTTCACGTGCGAGCGGCCAGGACTTTTCCCGGTGGCAAGCTATGAGCATGACACGACCCGCAACGCCGCAGAGTTCGACTATGCCGACCAGACCAGCGATACGTTCCGGGGCGGTGTCGGCTATGCCATGCCCAGTTTTGGTACGCTGACCGCCTATTATGAGCGAGTGAACAGCAAGCGCAACGCGCTGGGCATCGAAAATCGCATCAACAGCTATGGCTTGAGATTCCAGCGCGCGGTGACGCCGATCACGCAGATCGACGCGGATGTCCGCTGGCTCGACGTCAGCAGCGATAGCGCGGCCGTGGGCAGCTATGACGGTCTGGGGTGGAAAGTCAGCCTTTCTACACAGGCCATTCCCCGCCTGAAGCTGACGGCGACGACGGAGCGTGCAATCATAAACGACAGCCTGATCGCCGCCGGCTTCACCATTGACAGCAGTTATCGCATCCAGGGCGAATTTTCGATCTCCGAACTGACGTCGGGCGGTCTGTACGCGGAATGGGACCGCAGAAAGTTCCGGCAGGATGCTGCACTTCGTCCCTATTCAATCACGGCCGATCGTAATCGTCGTTTTGGCGGCCTGTTGAGGAGGAAACTTTCCGATCGCTTCGATCTTACGCTGGATGCCCAGCATTATACTCGCAGAACAGACACCAGTGTCTCGAACTATAGCGGCACGCAAATAACATTGAGCGCTGCTCTGCATTTCTAGAACACCAATATATTGGGAGCATGAGCTGTGAAAGCCGATACTCTCGTTAAATCCATACTAATCCCGCTGATCATTGCGGGTCCGATGACGGCGATTGCCCAGACCGCTGCCGAAAACACGGCGGCGTCTGCGGTTGGCTCGGGCTATCAACTCGGTCCGAACGACGAACTGAAGATTTCCGTCTTCGGCCAGCCGGATCTGTCGACGACCACCCGGATCAAGGAGGATGGCACCGTCCTTCTCGCGCTCATCGGCCCGGTGCCGGCAAGGGGCAAGACTACCTCGCAACTGGCGCAGGATATTGCGGCCGGCTATGCCAGCGGCGGCTATCTGACCAAGCCGTCCGTCAGCGTCGATGTCAGCACTTATGTGAGCCGGTTCGTCACGGTGCTCGGCAATGTGCCGCAGGCGGGCAATTACCCGCTTGACCGGGATTACACGGTAGCATCGATGCTCGCCAAGGCGGGAGGATCGACCAAGGACGGCGCCAATGCCGTGATCCTGACGCCCGCCGACGGCAGCGGGCCAGTGCGCATTTCGCTGGCCGACATGGGCGCAGGCGCGATGCGGCCGCTGAAGGCCGGCGACACGCTCTTCGTGCCGCCTGCGGAAAAAATCTATGTCTATGGCCAGGTCCAGCAGCCCGGAGCCTTTTCCTACGTGCCGGGGCAAAGTTTCCGGCAGGCATTGGCGCTCGCCGGCGGACCGACACTGGCAGGTTCCACGAAAAGGATAAAAGTCCGGCGGGAGGGGAAGGAAATACAGGCCAAGCTGGATGATCCGGTGAAGCCTGAGGACGTCCTCATCATCCGGGAGAAGCTGTTTTGACGACCCTCGATCAAGGCTTCGCACAAACACGGCCTGGCCAGAAATCCGGCATTTTCGATCGTTTCCTGTCGCTCGCCCGAAGTGGGGAAAGGCGCAACGAACGCACCATCCCCGACGACGTGCCGCTGCACCTGGACGTACCGGCATTGCCAGGCTTCCGACATGACACGCTGGAAGCGCAATTGGAGGAACCGACCCACAGGCCTCTTTCCATGAGCGCGATGGCTGCGCCCATCAAACCCATCAGTCTGCGCCGCGACAGCATCTATGCCGCGTTCAACACCGCCATGCCCGTGACGGACCGCCATGGGCTGGCGGGGCGCAACAGCGAACTGGAAAAGCTGGTCGAGGCGATCGTCGTGCAACGCAAGCATGCCGTGATCTTCGGCACGCGCGGTTCGGGCAAGACCTCGCTCGCCCGCGTGTTCGGCGATCTGGCGGATGAAGCCGGATGCGTCGCGCTTTACGCCTCAGCCAATGGAGAAGCGGATTTCGACTCTCTCTTCCGTCCCTTCCTGACCGAATTGCCGATGAGCGGCGCGGGACAGGAACGGGCACGCAGGATGATGGGCGAGCCGCTGGACGTGTCGCGCCTTTCCGCCCTGTTGGTGGAGGAAGTGCGCGAACGTTCCATCCTTATCATCGACGAATATGACCGGGTGCAGTCCGAAACGGCCAAGCAGGATGTCGCGACGCTGCTGAAGCTGCTGACCGACATCCATTCTCCCGTCCAGGTCGTGCTGGTCGGCATCGCCAGCGACATAGAGGGGCTGATCGCTGCCCATCCCTCGCTCCGCCGCCACCTGGTGCCGCAGCGGGTTGCGCCAATCCCCAAGCCGGAGCTGGAACGGCTGCTGCTGTCCTGCGCAGGCAATGCCCGGCTTTCCATCGACGAGGATGCACTCGACGCTCTGGCGAGCGCCGCGATGGGGTCACCCTATCATGCACGGCTCTTCGGAATGTCCGCAGCCCTGGTGACGGAGGCAGCGGGGCGCGAGCGGATGCTGCTTTCCGACGTCGAACAGGGGCTGGTTTCCGCCCTGGAAGATTGGGAGGAAATGAGCAGACAGACCCACGCGCTATTCCGGCGCATCCTGTGGGAAGCCGGTTCGGCCCGCCGGATGATCGCTCTTGCGGCGGTGGTCGCATCGCAAATGTCCGCCATCAGCTATGAGCGGCTCGTGAAGCTCGGCCATGAGGTGCTGGGCGGCGGGCCGGTCAATGAAAGCCAGGCCCGCGATGCCATGATCCGGCTCCAACCCGCCCTGGTGGCGACGCCCAATGGCGAGCTTTGGATGTTCGAAGACACGCTGGCGCCGCAATTCCTGCTGCTGATGGCGAAACAGCCGGTGCAGAGCGCACCGCCCGTGCAATCGCCCGCGGAGGAAATGCGCGCACTGCTCAAGGGAGTGGATGGGCTATGACCATGAACCCGATGGACTTGCTGGCGGCGCTTCAGGCGCGCTGGCGCACGGCGGCGATGATCGGGGGCATATTGTTCCTGCTCGTCGCGATCGCCGCCTTTCTGCAACCGCGCCAATATATGGGAACAGCGTCGCTGTTGCTGGACCTTTCGCAAACCGATCCGACCGACACCAATACGGTGCAGGGTCCAAAGCCGGATACGGATGCCATCCTGGGTACGCAGACGGACATCATCCGCAGCGGCAAGGTGATGAATGCCGTGGCGCGCGAAGCGGGCTTCGTCGATGCGATGCCGACTGACATGCCCGCAGATGCACGGGTGCAGGCGGCGGCCGACCTGGTCGCGAAGAAAATGACCATCACCACCGGCCGGCAGAGCAACGTGCTCCAGATCCAGTATCTGGACGCCGATCCGCAGGTCGCCGCCAAGGTCGCGAACCTGATCGCCAAGATATACATGCGCGAACAGGTGGAACTGCGCGCCTCTCCCGCACGCGGATCGGCCCGATGGTTCGACGAGCAAACGGAAGAAGTGCGCCGTCGCTATGAAATCGCGCAAAAGAAGCTGTCCGATTTCCAGCGGGCGCACGACATCATCGGCATCAACCGCATGGACCTTGAGGCCGAGAAGCTCAAGAACATGTCCTACCAGCTTACCCAGGCGCAGGCGGAAGCGGCCGCAGCCCGGTCCAAGGCTGGCGCGGGCAGCGTATCGGACATCGAAGGATCGCTGATCGTCCAGAATTTGCAGGAGCAGGTCGCGGAGCAATCCGCCAAGGTGTCCGAGCTGCAAAAAACGCTGGGGCCCAACCACCCGACCATGGCGGCGGCGGCGGCACAATTGTCCGAGCTTCAGTCAAAGCTGGCCGCAGCCCGCGCCAGCCAGGCTGGCGCGGTCAACGCCAACAGCGTGGCAGCCAGTCGGCGGGAGGGCGACCTCAAGTCCAACATGGCTGGCCAGGAGGACCGCATGATCCGCATGTCGGACGTGCAGGACCAGCTCATGGTGCTCCAGCGGGACGTCGACGCGGCCCGGCAGACTTATGATACGGTGCGCCAGCGCTTCAATGAAGCGGTGCTCAAGAGCCAGATCTCGCAGCCCAATGCCAGTCCGCTGGACGAGGCGACAGTGCCGCTGCTGCCTGCCAAGCCTAATGTCATCCTGTGGCTGATCGGCGGGATCGCGCTTGGCCTCATCGGCGGCGTGGCTGCCGTGATCATG
This sequence comes from Sphingobium sp. LMA1-1-1.1, assembly GCF_040676365.1. Lineage (NCBI taxonomy): Bacteria > Pseudomonadati > Pseudomonadota > Alphaproteobacteria > Sphingomonadales > Sphingobiaceae > Sphingobium > Sphingobium sp. LMA1-1-1.1. The sequence goes on along the minus strand of NZ_JBEGHS010000001.1, from coordinate 376,520 downwards.
ATGGAAATCATTCATCCCCGCGTTCGCTCTGCCGGCGGCGTGACCCGCGCGACCGAGGTCGAAGTCATCACCGAATTGGTGCCAGTCACTGCGCGCCAGGCCAAATTCTTCAAGCAACAGGAGGCCGCATGAGACTGCGTTCCACGGCGGGCGCCCCGCATCAACTGGCGTCGGGCGGTCCGGCAGGCAGCGGTTCCACGCTCCGTCCCCGTGCCCGGGACAGCCATAATTTCGCCCGGCTGGCGGTAGAGCATGGGTTCCTCGCAGAGACCGAGGTACATCAGGTTGAGGCCCATGCCCGGTCGCAGGGCTTGGCGTTGCATGACGCGGCGGTGGACCTGGGGCTGCTTAATCCGGACGACGCCGGCATGCTCGCGGCCTTGCAGGGCGGCTTCGCCCTGCTGTCGGAGAACGACCAGCGGGTCGATCCGCTGGTCGTCGCGGCCTTCGATCCCGCCGATCCCTATGCCGCCAAGGTACGGACGGTCCGCGCAAAGATCCGCGCCGTCGCCAAGGAAGGTGATCCCGCCGCGCTCCGGCTGGCCGTGCTGGCCATAGATGCCGGCGACGAAGCGGCCATCATGGCGGCGAACCTTGCCGTCGTGCTGGCCCAGATGGACGGGCAGACGATGTTGATCGACGTCGACATGGGTCGGCCTTCGCTCGACCGGCTGTTCCGCATCGCCAACAAGGCCGGATTGGCCGAACAGTTGATGGGCAGCGCCGCATTGCTGCCGGCGGCCAAAACAGCGGTAGAGGGCCTCTGGCTGATGACTGCGGGCCGCGCGTCGGGCAGCGCGGCGAGCCTGGTGACGCGCGGCCCCCTGGCGGAAACGGCCAATGGCTGGGGCCTGCGCGATACGTCGATGCTGTTCTACCTTGCCGAGCGCAAGGGCGATCAGACCCCCTATGGCAGCATCTTGGCGGGATTTGACGCTGTCGTCATCGTTGCGCGGCGGGGCGATACCGCCATCGCCGACATGCGCCGGGTCATCGACGATCTTGACCGTCATAGCGTACCGATCGCCGGAACGGTGATCGCATGAGTGCCGACCAGGCGCTGGCGCATCGCCAGTCCCATCCCTCCCCCGGCATTGGTCCCGGCATAGGAGCTGGGGCCCCCGTCGCCCATGTCGGCGGATTGCCCGTGTCCACCCTGTCGCTGGATGCGCTGATCGCCAAGATGCTGGTGGAAGCGCCCTTGCGCAAAGGTCTGGAGCAATCGCCCCTTCTGGTGTTCGACGCCAATGGTCAGGGCCTGTCGATGAACGCCACCGATCCCGATTTTCGGGCGAACTTGGCGCAGGCGGACCTGATCCACGCTGACGGACAGATCGTCGTTGCGGCTTCCCGCTGGTTCGGCGGGCCGCCTATCGCGGATCGTTCGAGCACGACGGACATGTTCATCGACAGCCTGAAACCGGCGGCGGAGGCCCAGGTCAGCTATTACCTCCTGGGCGGCGAAGAGACGGTGAACGCAGCCTGCGCGAAGGAAATCCTCAGACTGGCGCCGAGCCTTCGCCTCGCCGGGCGACGCAATGGCTTCTGGAAAGCCGAAGAGGAAGATGCGGTAATCGACGCGATCAACGCGGTTGCGCCCGACGTCCTTTGGGTCGGCACCGGCAAGCCGCGCGAGCAGGCATTTTGCGTGCGCAATCGCGAGCGGATCAAGGCGGGCTGGATCATCACTTGCGGGGGCCTGTTCAACTACATCACCGGCGACTATCCGCGCGCGCCGATCTGGATGCAGAAGGCCGGTTTCGAATGGCTGCACCGCATGGCAACGCGGCCAAGGGAACTGGCCTGGCGCTATATCACGACGAATCCGCACGCTCTCTGGTTGATCTGGAAACATCGCCATGGCTGAAGCCCGGGCGGCTGAAAATATTGCGACAGGGCGCGTCCAGCGCCTGGGCAGCCTGTTCGGCCGCTTCGGTCTGGCCAGCCTGTCGTCCGCGATCGTCTCGGTCAGTCACCTGCTGATCCAGCTCTTTTCCATCCATCATCTTGAGACGGCGGCCATCGGCACGCTGGCCTTCCTGCTGGTGATCATCCAGTTCGGCTATGGCTTGTCCAATGCACTGGTGTCGACGCCCTACACCATCGTGGTGAACCAGGGAGACGATGTCGATGCGCGGAGCTTCGACTTTTTCTTCCCGGTCAACCTGATGCTGGCGGCCAGCCAGGGGCTGATCTGCGCAGCGATCGCATGGGCGACAGCCTCCCCGTCGGCAGCCCTGCTGTTCGGCCTTGCGGGCATGCTTTCGCTGATCCGCTGGTTCGGGCGTTCCAATGCCTATGCGCATCACACGCCCGCACGGGCCGCGCGATCGGATCTCGCCTATGCGGGGACGATCCTCGCCGGACTGCTGATTGCGATGCGAACCGGCGCGGACATGTCGGCCATTGGCGGCATGCTGGTGGCGGCCAGCCTCATCGGCCTTCTCCCCTTCGGCCTTGCCTATCTGCGGCGACATTTCGCCATGGCGCCCGGCCACGCTCTGGGCGCCTATCGCCCGGTATGGAAGGAGCAGTCGGCCTGGACGCTGGTCGGGGTGCTCTCGACGGAGGCGACCTCCAATTCGCACAGCTATATCGTGACGCTGCTTGCCGGGCCGACGGCCTTTGCGCCGATCGCCGTGGGCATGCTGTTCTTCCGGCCTGTCAACGTCTGCATCACCGCCCTCACCCAATTGGAGCGTCCCCGCCTGACCCGCGCCGTGGCGCGCGGCGATCACGGCGCGGCGATCAGGTCGGAACGGGTCTTCATGGCGGCATTGGTCCTGCTGTGGCTGGCGACCTGCGCGGTGGCGGCCATCGCCCTCTATGCCTTTCCCGGCCTGATCCTGAAACCGACGCTGGATCACCGGCTCGTGATGATCGCCGTGGGCCTGTGCGCGCTCCTGTCCCTCGTTCAATGCGTGCAGACGCCGATGAGCGTGATGACCCAGGCACGCAAGGCGTTCCGCCCGCTCGCCGCGCAAAGCATGCGCAGTTGCGGTGTCGGGCTGATCGCCGTGACGCTGATCGTGCTGGGCACCGCACCGGTCTTCTCGATCGGCGGCGTCGTGCTGTCGCAGCTTGTGATGATGCTCGGCATCTGGCGGCTCGACCGAAAATGGCGGCGTGATCAGCAGGGAGCTGGCTGATCATGGCAACAAGCTGGCATCGCAGCGGCATAGCCGCCCCGCCCGTGCAGACCGGCGGGGGTCAGAGTATACGCATGATCTGGATCACCCAGATCTTCTATTTCGTCTTCCTCATGATGGTCTTCATCGGGCAACAGCCCTTCGCCTCCCGCACCCAGGACGAACTCGTGGCGATGGCGCAGGAGAATGACGGGTCGGACCTGTTCAAGCAGTTGTTGTTCATCGGCTTCGCCTTGCTGCTGACTGGCGTGCAGATCATCCGCAAGCATCCTCTTCAATATAGGTTCACCTTCTGGCCGCTGGCGATCATGCTGGCCTGGTTCTTCATTTCCTGCACCTGGGGCGTGGACCCGTTCGTATCCTTCAAGCGGGCGATGCAGCAGCTCATCGTGATATATATCACCTTCTGCGCGCTGTCCCTGATCGGGCCGGAGCGGCTTTTCGACGCTCTCCGGGCCGCGCTGATCGTTTCGCTTCTCATCTGCTGGATATCTCTGCCGCTGACACCCGCAGCCGTCCATCCTCCGACCGAAAGTGACAAGGCGCTGATCGGTGCATGGCGCGGTTTCTTCTTCCACAAGAATATCGCCGGCGCCGTCATGGCTCTGACCTTCATAGTCTGCGGCAATGCATGGATCGACCGGCGCAAATGGTATTATGCACTGTTCGCGGTCATGGCCTTCGTTTTCGTGATCGGGACCAAGAGCAAGACCTCGCTGGCGCTGTGCGTCGGCATGCTGGCCATCAGCAATATCTATCGGGCGCTGAGCGACAATACGCAAAAGCGCGCGATATTGCTGTTGATGCTGGGCTTCGGCATGGTGGGGTTTCTTGGCCTCTACATCGCCTATCAGCCGACTATCGAACGGCTGTTCGCGGACCCCACCAGCTTTACCGGCCGGGTTTCGATCTGGCGGGTGGTCTTCGATTATCTGGCCGACCACCCCTATCTGGGCGCTGGTTTCGGCGGCTTCTGGCAGGTCGGCACCAACAGCCCGGCGCATGATTATTTGAATCAGCAATTCCAGATGCTGACCGCCCATTCGCATGATGGCTATCTGGAAATCTGGGTGACCACCGGACCGTTGGGCCTCGCCATGCTGCTGGTCAGCTTTCTTGCTTTGCCGGTCTACTGGTTTCTCACCGGCTCGACCAAGGAGAATCAGGCGCTGATGGTGCCAGCCTTCGCCATCTGGGTTTTCGTCATGTACCAGAATCTTCTGGAAACCAGCTTTTTCGACAAGGATCGCCAAGTCTGGGTGATCTTCCTTGCGGCCATCGCGGCCGCGCACGCCACCTTCAAGGCCAAACCGCGTCCGCAATGGACGCGGCGGTATCATCTCCCGCAGGAGCGCGTTCATGGCTGACATCATCCTGTGCATCGCCACCTGCAACCGACCCCAGGGATTGCAGCGAACCCTGGAATCCCTGGCTGCCCAACAAACCCGGCACAAGCTGGAAGTGCTTGTGGCGGATAATGACGCCATTCGACAGGAAGGGCTGGCCATGGTCGAGAAGCTTGCCTCCAAGGGCTATCGCTGGCCGATCAAGGCCCTGCTGGTTACCGAACGCGGCATTCCACTCGTGCGCAACGCGCTCGTCGCCGCAGCGCTGGCCCGGCCAGGCGCGACCCATATCGCCATGCTGGACGATGATGAGGCCGCCTCCCCTGGCTGGATCGACGCCATGGCGGAAACCGCGCAGCGCTGGGAGGCGGACGTAGTGGGCGGCGCGGTGCTGCGCGAGATGGACAGCGCCATCGCGCCCTGGGCCGCCCACCATCCCCTGCTTGCACCCAAACAGCGCGGGCAGTCCGGGCCGGTCGCATTGGTGGACAGCACCGCCAATGTGCTGATCGCCGTCACGGCCCTGCGCGCCATGGGGAAGCGTCCCTTTGACGAGCGCATGGCGCTCACCGGGGGATCGGACAAGCAGCTGTTTACCCGCATGCAGCGCGCCGGCTTCCGTTTCGCCTGGTCGGAGGAGGCGGTCGTCACCGAACTCATCCCCGCCAGCCGCGTCACCGCCAAATGGCTGCTGATGCGCGGCTATCGGGTCGGCATGACCGACATGATGGTGGAGCGGTTCCACAAGGGGCGGCTGCGCACGCTGCTGAACGAAGCGCCACGCATTGTTGCAGGTTTCATTGTCGGGTCGCTGGGCGCCATTGCCACGCTTGACCGGGGCAAGCGGGTCGAACGGCTGGGCAAGCTCTATCGCGCGGCGGGCAAGATCGCTGGGCTCGCCGGAATCCATTATGAAGAATATCGAAAGGTGCATGGCGCATGACCAAGGCCGCGCTGGGCAAGCAACCCTTTTTCTCCGTCGTGATCCCGCTCTACAATCGTGCGGAGATCGTCGGTGACACCATCCGGTCGGTGCTGACGCAGGATTGGCAGGATTTCGAGATCGTCGTGATCGACGACGGTTCAAGAGACAATCCCCGTCCCGTGATCGATGCCATAGGCGATCCCCGCATCCGCTATATCCGGCAGGACAATGCGGGTGGCGGCGCGGCCCGCAACGCGGGGATCATGGCATCGGACGGACGCTATATCGCGTTTCTGGATTCCGACGACCTGTTCCTTCCCGGCAAGCTTTCCATCATGGCGAAGGCGCTGGCGGGAGATGACGGGCGAACGGTGCTCTATTCCCGGATGAAGGTGGACCGGGGGGTCGACCGCTACTGGATCAGGCCCGATCGCGGCATTCGGGAAGGCGAGGATGTCGGGGAATATCTGTTCTGCGCCAACCAGTTCATGCAGACCAGCACCATGGTCGTGCCAACCGGCATGGCGCAGCAGGTCCTGTTCGACCCTGCGCTGAAAAAGGGTCAGGATCTTGATTTCTGCGTTCGCCTCCAGGGCGCCGGCGCGCGCTTCCGGATGATCGACCAGCCGCTGACGATCTGGCTCGACGCCACGGAGGCGGGGCGGACATCCTATGTGAAGGGCTATGAAACCTCGCTCGACTGGCTCGATCGCTGCGGCCACATGCTCACCACCCGCGCGCGACGCGGCTATCGCGCAACGGTGCTCGCCTATCATATGGCGCCAGTCAGGCCGGTGGTGGCAATCAAGGATCTGGCCGTCGGCATGGTGGCCGGCGGCGTCCCTCCCCGCGTGATCGCCCGGCAGGTGCTGCGATCCTATCTGCCCAAGCCCTTTTATCGTTCGCTGGTCAACGGCTTCGTCCTGCGCTTTGGCAAGGCTGAGACCGTCGCAAGTGGAGCCAGTTCGTGATGACCGCCTGGCAACCTCCATCCAGGCTGAAGGCGGCCATCGCTGCACCGCTGTTTTCCGTGGTGATCCCCACTTATCAGCGGCGCGATTCCGCTGTCGCCGCCGTCATGTCCGCTTTGGAACAGACCATCGCGATCATCGAGGTAATCGTGGTGGTGGACGGTTCCACCGACGGGACAGAGGTTGCCCTGGGCGCGATCAACGATCCGCGCCTCAAGGTCATCGTGCAGGAAAATCGCGGCGCGGCGGCGGCACGCAACAAGGGCATCGACCATGCCCGCGGGCGCTACATCGCGTTTCTGGATTGCGACGATCGTTTCCTGCCCCACCATCTGGCCGACCTCCTGCCGCTGCTGCAGGAAAGCGGGGATGTCGTCGCCTATGGTCAGGTGCTCGCCGATCGCGGCCAGGGACGCAATTTCCTGAAGCCGCCGCGCGCCATCGCCCATGACGAGACCATGGATCGCTATCTGATGTGCGATCGCGGCTTCATCCAGACCAGCAGCATGGCGCTCAGCCGAACGCTCGCGGAGAAGGTCCGCTATCGCGAAGATGTGAAATTCGGCGACGATACAGATTTTGCCTTGCGCCTGTCGCTGGCGGGGGCACGTTTTCTGATGACGGAACGACCCGGCACCATATGGGCGGATCGCCATGCGGACGACCGGCTTTCCCACGTCCGCGGCAGTATCGGCAGCCTGACCTGGCTGAGGGACCTTCGCCCTCATATCAGCCCTCGCGCCTTTTCCGCCTATATGGGCTGGCATGCAGCGAAGAGCATCTGGCCGACCAGCAGGCGGCAGGCGATGCGCTATTATCTAGGTGCTGTATGCCGCGGCGCATTCGGGCCTCGGCTGGCCGCGACGGTGCTGTTGCAGATCGTGATGCCGGACCCGGTCTATCGCCGCATTTCCGATCGTTGGATCGACCTTTCCCACATATTGGCCGGCAAGGGACAAAGGTTATGAGAAGGCGTGAATTCCTCGCTGGCGCAGCAATGCTCTCCGCCTGTTCTCCGATTCCACCGAGCGCCGCGCAAGTCGGCGGCACGGCCGGGCTTGCCGCCCATGCCCGCAGGTCTGGCCGCTATTTCGGCGCCGCGATCAAGTCACGCCAGTTGCGGGAAGACCCGGACTTCACCGCCGCCGTCGCCCGCGAATGCGACATGGTGGTGGAGGAATATGAACTGAAGCGCGGCACGACCGAGCCCAAGCCCGGCCAATATGATTTCAGCGGCGCTGACCAGATCATCGCATTCGCCCAGCAGCATGGCATGCTGGCCAGGGGCCACGCACTGGTATGGTACGCGGCGCAGCCGCCTTGGCTGGAGCCTGCTCTGCAAGCCGCCGACCAGGCCGAGCGACAGACCCTGATGACCAGCTATATCGACACGGCCATGCGCCGCTACGCTGGCAAGATCGACGAATGGGACGTCGTCAATGAAGCCATTGAGCCCAATGATGGCCGCGCTGATGGCATCCGCGCAAAAAGCATGTGGATGCAGGCATTGGGCGAAGAGTATATCGACATTGCCTTCCACCGCGCGCGGGAGATCGATCCCCGGCCCCTGCGGTTCCTGACGGATTTCGGACTAGAGCAGGACTCTCCACGCTGCGAGAGGCGCCGAACCGCCATGCTGAAGCTGCTCGACCGACTGATGGCGCGCAAAGTGCCCGTGGATGCAATCGGCATTCAGGGGCATCTCAAGCCATATAAGGAAGGCTTCAGCCAGACGGTATTCGCGCGCTTTCTGGATCAGCTTCGCGGCTATGGACTGGTCCTCTCCATCACGGAATTCGACGTGGCGGACAAGGGCGGCCCGCCCAATCCGGACAAGCGGGACAAGGAAGTCGCCTCGTTCGCCAAAGCTTTTCTGGATGTGGCATTGGACAATCCAGCGATGCGCTCGGTGCTCTGCTGGGGGTTGTCGGACCGCTATAGCTGGCTGTCGAATTTCAAGGACTATAAATGGCCCGACGGCCAATTGTCGCGCGGCTTGCCCCTCGATTCAGGGATGCATCGCAAGCCGATGTGGGATGCCATTGCCGCCGCTTTCGACGCGGCCCCCGTCCTGAGGAGCGCGGGAGCATGAGGATTTCCTCGCTGACCGGCCTTCGCGGCGTGGCGGCCGTATCCGTTTTGCTTTACCATATTCCGCACAATCCGGCGTTCGAGGCCTTTCGCCTGCCGCTATTCTCGCGCGCCTATCTGGCGGTCGATCTCTTTTTCATCCTCAGCGGCTTCGTCATTTCCTTCGGCTATCACGACCGGGTGGTGAATCATCCTGGATGGTCGAGCTATATCGACTTCCTCGTCAATCGCATGGCGCGGGTCTGGCCGCTGCACCTGATCGTGACGCTGGTGTTCATGGCGCGGATCGTCCTGAACATCTCCGGCAACCAAGCGATCGCGCTCGACGCACCGAACATTCTTTCCAACCTGCTGATGGTGCAGAGCTGGGGTTGGGGAACAGAACCGATCGCGGGCAACAGTTGGTCCGTCAGCACGGAGGTCGCGGCATACCTCATCTATCCGCTGATCGCGATCATCGCCTTTTCGCGGGCGGCGTGGATCCAGGCATTGCTGTGCGTCGGGATATTGGGCCTGGTGGCACTGTCCGGCAGAGGTTCCAGCGGTCCGCTGGACGTCAATGACAGCGACACGGTGCTGACGCTCCTGCGCTGTCTGGCCGGCTTCTCGCTGGGCGTGCTGAGTTATCGCTGTGCGGAGAAGGGCTGGTGCAGGCGGTTGATCGACCGAACCGGCGCCTTCGCCATGATCTGCGGCCTGATCGCGCTGGCGCTGCTGCTGCCGGGGAAAGTCGATCTGCTGGTGGTATGCCTGATGCCGGCCCTGGTGCTGAGTTGCTATTATAACGGCACGGCGGCGCGGGCGGTGATGGCCAATCCGGTGAGCTTCCATCTGGGCCTCATCAGCTATTCCATCTACCTCTGGCATCCGCTGGTGCGTGACGTTTTCGCCCGCGGCATGGGGATCGCACACAGGCATGGCATCACTGAATTCGACGGGCTGATCATCATCGCCATGCTGGTGGCGACCTGGCTGCTCTGCTGGGCGAGCTATGCGCTTGTGGAGGTGCGCGGGCATCAACTCATCAAATGGCTCCAGCGTGGCGGGCGCAGCCGCAAGCCCACGGTCGAGGCAGCCGCCTGATGGCGTCGATCTGGATCGCCATTCCCACCTTCCGTCGACCGGACCAACTCCGCCACCTGCTGGAGACCCTGCCGGGCGTGGCCGATCGCCACGACGTGATGGTGCTGGTGGCCGAAAATGATCCGGTTCGGCAGGAAGGGTCCGCCGTCGTCCGCGCCCTGCTGGCCGATGGATATGGCCTGCCCGTGACGCTCCTGACGGTCGCGCAGCCGGGGCTTTGCGCGGTCCGCAACGCCATCGCCGACGCCGCCCTGGAGGATCCGGCGATGCGCTTCCTGGCGATGATCGACGATGACGAGTGGCCCCAGCCGGGCTGGCTTGATGCACTCCTCATCTGTCAGGCGCAGGTGGGCGCCGACGTGGTCGCCGGACCGGTGGATAGCTGCTTCGTTGGGACAGCGCCGCGCTGGGCCAGGGAAACACTGGTTTTCCGTGCCGAGCAACGCCCATGGGGCGCGACCGGCATGCTGTGGGCAAGCAACAACCTGCTGGTAACCCGCCGGGCTTTCGAGATGATCGCACGCCCCTTCTTCGATGCGCGCTTCAACCGCAGCGGCGGAGAGGATCTGGATTTCCTGACGCGACTGCATGAGGCTGGAGCGCGCTTCGGCTGGTCGCCCGACGCCCGGGTCAGCGAATGGGTGCCGGTTGAGCGGGCACGGCTATCCTGGGTGCTGAAACGGATGTGGCGCATCGGCTGCACGGAAACGCTGGCTCGGCAAAAGGCCCTGCCCGGCTGGACCGGCACCGCCAGATTGCTGGTCCGATCCATCGCGATATTGGGATTGCGAACCGCTGGTCTGGCCACCCTGCTGCTGCCCGGCGCGCGTCGGGTGGACATCGCCGGGCAGTGGGTCAAGAGCTGGGGGCGCCTCTATGCCCTCGCGGGCCGCGGGCGCTCCCATCGCGGGGCGGGCCATTATGGCGCGCTGTAGATCCTGAAGCTCTTGATGACCATGTCGCCCGATCCGTCATCATAGGCGCCGCTGGTCTTCACCGCGACATCCATGATCGGATAAAAGCGGAAACCCTGGAAGGGATTGACCGACTGATAGGTTTCGACGCCATCCACGAACCAGGTGATGTAGTCGCGCTGGATGTCCACGGCGAAACGATGGAAGCCCTGCGAATAGCCGCTGAGGCCATAGGCCTGCTGCGTCTGGATCGTGATGCCCCGCTGGTCATATCGGGTACTGTTGGTGCCGACATGAAGGGTGTGGGCTACATGGCGATCGAAATCCCAGTAGCTCTGATAGCCGAACCCCTCGTAAATATCGATCTCGGGCGGCCAGCCGCTGGTGGATACGAGCCAGAATGCCGGCCATGATCCGCGCCGGTTGGGCATCTTCGCTTCCCATTCATATTGCCCGTAGCCGATCTGAGTCGCCAGGAAGTTGCGGCCATCGAGCACCGACGATCCATAATACCAGTTCTGCCCGCCATAGCTGATCGGCGTCTTCAGCTTCTGCGTGTGGAGGACGAGGCCATAGGCGCTCCAATAGACTGGCCCCTCGATACCAGGGAAAATACTGGAATCGAGATAGAGACCGGTTTCCCCGTTGGCGACCTGGGTCCGGCCATTGGCAAGGGAGGTCGCCCAGCGATCCCAACCGCCATCGGGCGATCGTTTGTGCGTGCCCTTGAGCAATTCGAACTGAAGCGTGCCGGTCGCCGCGAAGGTGCGCGGTGCCCGGAAGGTTCCCGCCGCCTTGGCCGTTACCGTCGCCGTGCTGCTGGCCGTGACCGTCGCGGTCGATTGCCCCTGAAGCCCGCCCCAGGGCGCCTCCCGCAATTTTACCTGGAACTGCTGGCCTTCCGTGGCGCCGATGATGGGAACCGCGACCGTCTGCACCAACGGATCGCCCGGACGGAAGATCACCACAGTGTCGACCGTCTGGTAATTATAGCCCGACAGTGCGCGATAGGTACCCGATCCGTTGACGGTGGTGATCCGCGCAATCACCGTATTGGGTGTTGGCCGGTCGAGCGACACTGGAACATAGGCTACGCTGCTGCCCGGACGAAAACTGGCATCGCCCAGGGAAAGCGTCGCCTTTTCCGGCATCCTCGTCCCATTGGCGAAATCAAAGGTGGAAAAATCCGAAACAGTGTTCGTCGTCGTGGAACTACTGTTCGTCGTCGACGTTGTGGTCGTCGAACTCGTGGCTGCAACAAGCTGCGAGCTGGTGGTTGTGGTCGACGTCATGGTTGATGTCGACGTTGTTGTCATGATCGTAGCGGCTCCCGCTGCGAAAATACAAAGCATTCCGGCTCCGATAACGGAGCCAGTCATTTTGACAGGCATGGTTTGCGACCCCCAAAGTTACCCCTATAGGGTCTCCCAAGAAGGTTAACAAAAACCTCGGGTCAACGACGACTCGTCGTATCCTTTGGAAATTTGCGACGAGTTGTTGAACAACATGCCTGAAGATCGCCCAAATCGGCGATATTTTCAGAATCGATATGATATCTTTTTTCGCGGAGACTTCGCGAAAACGAATAACGCCCCCGGCGCAAAGCCGGGAGCGCTTCTTCTCCATGCTTCCCTACAGGGGAATGGAATGTGCGCCGCAGCCTATTCTGCTGCCTGCACCAGTTCCTCTATTTCGGGAGTGGCACCGCGACCAACGCTGACATAGACAAAGCCGGCCGCCTCCGCATCGGCGGGACGATAGATATTCCGCAGGTCGACCAGACCGTCGCCGCTCATGACGCCCTTGAGACGCGGCAGATCCAGCGCCCGCAGCGCATCCCACTCGGTAACGATCACGACAGCGGCGGCCCCTTGCGCGGCGACATAGGGATTATCGCAGAAGTCGACATCCGTTATCATCATGCGGGCTGCATCCATCCCCTCAGGATCATAGGCCCGCACCTGCGCGCCGCCGTCCTGCAGGGCCTGGATGATCGCGATCGACGGCGCGTCGCGCATGTCATCCGTATTGGGCTTGAAGGTCAGTCCCAGCACAGCGATCGTCTTGCCGCGCACCGATCCGTTGCAAACGGCTACGACCTTGCGCGCCATGGCCCGCTTGCGACTTTCGTTGATTGCCACGGTCGTCTCGATCAACCGGATCGGCGCGCCGGCATCCTCCGCCGTCTTGACCAACGCCAGCGTATCCTTCGGGAAGCAGGAGCCGCCATAGCCGGGGCCTGCATGAAGGAATTTCGAACCAATCCGGTTATCCAGACCGATGCCGCGTGCCACCTGCTGAACGTCCGCGCCGACATTTTCGCATAGTTCGGCGATTTCGTTGATATAGGTGATCTTCATCGCCAGGAAGGCGTTGGCGGCATATTTGATGAGTTCGCTCGTTCGACGGCCGGTGAACTGGATCGGCGCCTGATTGAGATAGAGGGGGCGATAGACCTCCTCCATAACCGGACGGGCACGTTCGTCCTCTATGCCGACGACAATGCGGTCGGGGCGCTTGAAATCCTGGATCGCAGCGCCTTCGCGCAAGAATTCGGGATTGGAGGCGACGGCGAACTGCGCATCGGGATTGGTTTCGCGGACGATGCGGTCAACCTCATCGCCCGTACCAACCGGAACCGTGGACTTGGTAACGATTACGGTAAAGCCGCTCAGATTGGACGCGATTTCCTGCGCAGCGGCGTAAACATAGCTGAGGTCGGCATGACCATCACCCCGCCGGGCGGGCGTGCCCACGGCGATGAACACCACGTCGGCCTGGCTGACCGATCCGGCAAGATCAGTCGTGAAAGTCAGGCGACCCGCCTTCACATTGCGCGCGATCAGATCGGCAAGGCCTGGCTCATAAATCGGCACGCCACCACCCTGCAATAACTCGATCTTGCGCACATCCTTGTCCACACAGATGACATCATGGCCGAAGTCCGCGAGACAGGCACCGGATACCAGGCCGACATAGCCCGAGCCGGTCATAACGATCCGCATCACTATTCTCCTTCTTCAAACGGCTTTCGAACAACCGCCAACCGATCATGAAAGGACGCACGAGGCCATTACGGGAAACCCCGACGTGGCGATCTTCATCCCTCATCATAGGCTGAGCGTCAGGCGACCTAGCCTGTTGCCCAATGGCCGGATCCAGCCGGCAATTGACGCAGCGCAGCATAACGCTGCGCAGCATGGATGCAACGCGACTTGCCGCTCTTCGCACACATATGGACGCGGATCTGGAAGCGGATCGTTCAGGAATTCGGGCTGAGCCGAGGCGCAAGCGAAACATGAAAACGCGCCGCTCAAAATATCATACATCTGAAACTGCCCGGGATATGGCGGACCGCAACGTGCAAATGGGCGGTTCCCTCAAGTCGATGACGGCGGGCGATCTGGGTGCCATCATCAAGGCGCTGGTGGAACGAACGAAGATCGACCCTGAACGAATCGACGATGTCGTGTTCGGCCAGGACTATGGCAATGGCGAGGCGCCCTGCATCAGCCGCTGGTCAGCTCTGGCGGCGGGACTGCCGGAATCCATCCCCGGCGTTCAGCTCGACCGCCGCTGCGGTTCCGGCCTCCAGGCGGTGATCGACGCTGCCATGCGTATCCGGACCGGCGCGGCCGACATGGTGATCGCAGGCGGCGTCGAAAGCATGTCCAATGTGGAATATTATTCGATCGATCACCGCTGGGGCGGGCGCCTGACCCGCCCAGACCAGGAATGCTCCCCTTCGGAAAGCAACCGAAGGGACGCTTAAATACCCCCGGCGACTACAGGCCAGCCGCCGCGTTCCAGCCCGGCAACCAGATCCGCCACGCACTGGCCCAGATCCTCCGCATTGACAGATCGGATCACGAAATTCGCGCCTGTCCGTCCTTCGCGGAAAAAGGGATAGCTGCCGATCTGGCACCCTTCATGCGCCCGCTCTGTAGCGCCGAGGAGGTCTGCGATCTCGCTTTCCGCCACCCAGCAGCCTATGGTGGTGGACAGCACAGGCAAACCACCTTCCAGCGTTCCCGTCAGGCTGTCCAGCATCCCCGCCGTGATATGCGGAACGCCAGCCATGATGAAGATGTTGCCATGCCGGATGCCTGGAGCGCCGGACATCCGGTTCTCGATCAGGCTCGATCCGGCCGGCGCGCGGGCCATGCGCAGACGCGCCTCGGTCAGGCCGCCGCGCGTTTCATAATAGTTTGAGAGCATTGCTCGCGCCTCGGGATGGATTTCCACAGGCACCCCGAGTGCCGCGGCGATGGCATCCACGGTGATATCGTCGTGGGTCGGCCCGATGCCGCCGGTCGTGAACAGATAATCGTTCCGCGCCCGAAGCGTGTTCACAGCCTCGACGATCGCGTCGCTCTCGTCCGCGACGACGCGGACTTCGCGCAGGCGAATGCCCTGCACATTGAGCCATGTCGCAATCTGCGACACATTCTTGTCCTGCGTCCTTCCCGAGAGAATCTCGTCGCCGATCACGATCAGTGCGGCGGTCCATATGCGGGTTGGGTCGGCCATGGGCTGGCCATAGCCTCTGCCGTGCGCCATGCCTAGCCGCCCCCTCGCATTATGCGGCTTCACCGCCTATAATCACCCCATGACCGAATATATGACGATGACGGCGGACGCGCCGATTTCCCGCTCGACCGCGATCAAGCTCTACGACGCGGCCGGTTTCGATGGCATGCGCAAGGCGGGGCGATTGGCGGCGGAAATATTGGACGCGCTGGTCCCCCATGTCGTGCCGGGCGTCACCACCGGCGAACTGGACGATATTGTTCGCCGCATGACACTGGATGGCGGCGGCGTGCCCGCGACCCTGGGCTATCGCGGATATACCCACAGTTGCTGCATCTCGCTCAACAATGTCATCTGTCACGGCATTCCGGGCGAGCAGAAGCTCAAGGAAGGCGATATCCTGAACATAGACGTGACACCGCTGGTCGACGGCTGGCACGGCGACAGCAGCCGCATGTACATTTGCGGTGAAGCCCCCATCAAGGCGCGGCGGTTGGTCGAAGTTACCTATGAATGCCTGATGCTGGGGATCGAACAGGCGCGACCCGGCAACACTCTGGGCGACATCGGTCATGCCATCCAGCGCCACGCGGAAAAGCACCGCTATGGCGTCGTGCGCGATTTCTGCGGCCATGGTCTGGGCCGCGTGTTTCATGACAGTCCGGAGGTGGTCCATGTCGGCCGCCCGGGCACCGGGCCGGAGCTCAAGCCTGGCATGTTCTTCACCATCGAACCGATGATCAACATCGGCAAGCCGGGCGTGAAGATGCTGGAGGACGGGTGGACGGCCGTGACACGCGATCGCACGCTTTCCGCGCAGTTCGAGCATAGCATCGGCATTACCGAAACCGGCTGCGAGATCTTTACCAAGAGCCCTGCGGGTCTCGACGCGCCGCCCTATCGGCTCTGACTCCAGGATATGCCTAAAAAATGGGCATGACGTCATGATATTGCCCGTATTTCGGGCAATATGGACAAAAGTTGCTGCATCGCGGAAAGCAGTTTCCGGCGATTCGCTAATTGGCACGGTAGTTGATTAGGAAGAGAGGCGGCGCGTGCCTTAGGGGGGCATGAAGACCGTCGCTCGATCAGGACGAAGGGCGGGATGAAACCCGTCATCTGGCGCGCGTTTGAGTTGGGATACCTAGAGATGAAGAAGATCGAAGCGATCATCAAACCGTTCAAGCTCGACGAAGTGAAGGAAGCTCTTCACGAAGTGGGCGTTTCGGGCATCACCGTTACCGAAGCCAAAGGGTTTGGCCGCCAGAAAGGCCATACGGAACTGTATCGCGGCGCTGAATATGTGGTCGATTTCCTGCCCAAGGTGAAGTTGGAGGTCGTCGTCGACGACTCGCTGGCCGAACGGGTGGTGGAAGCGATCTCGGCTGCCGCACAGACCGGGCGCATCGGCGATGGCAAGATCTTCATTTCCAACATCGAAGGCGCAGTCCGCATCCGCACCGGTGAGCGCGACAGCGACGCCATCTGATTTTACCGACTTCTCGCCGGCTTACAGGGGTCTGGCGGCTGACCACATCAACCTACCCCTTCGGGGGGGTATCATGAAAGAAGGGCAAGGTTCACATGGCTAATACGCCTAAAGACATCCTGAAGATGATCGAGGAAAAGGAAATCGAATGGGTCGATGTCCGCTTCACCGATCCCAAGGGCAAGTGGCAGCACCTGACCATGGTGTCTTCGGTGCTGGGCGAGGATGAGCTGACCCAGGGCCTGATGTTCGACGGTTCGTCGATCGAAGGCTGGAAGGCGATCAACGAGTCGGACATGATCCTGAAGCCCGACCTGGACGCCGTCTATGTCGATCCGTTCAGCGCCACGCCGATGCTGATCCTGTTCTGCGACATCGTCGAACCCGACACCGGCGAACTGTACAGCCGCGACCCGCGTTCGACCGCGAAGCGCGCGGAAGCCTTCGTCAAGTCGGCCGGTTTCGGCGACACCGTCTATGTCGGTCCGGAAGCCGAATTCTTCATGTTCGACGACGTCCGCTTCAACTCGGACTATAGCGAATCCTTCTTCAAGATCGACGATATCGAACTGCCGACCAACACTGGCAAGGAATATGAGGGCGGCAACCTCGCCCACCGTCCGCGCGCCAAGGGCGGCTATTTCCCTGTCGCGCCGGTCGATCCCTGCACCGACATTCGCGCCGAAATGGTTTCGACCATGCTCGAAATGGGCCTGCCCTGCGACAAGCACCACCACGAGGTGGCCGCTGCCCAGCACGAACTCGGCCTGACCTTCGGTACGCTGGTCCAGACCGCCGACCGCATGCAGATCTACAAATATGTCGTGCAGATGGTCGCCCAGGCCTATGGCAAGACCGCGACCTTCATGCCGAAGCCGATCGCCCAGGACAACGGATCGGGCATGCACACCCACATGTCGATCTGGGAAGGCGGCAAGCCCCTCTTCGCAGGCGAAGGCTATGCGGGCCTGTCAGATACCTGCCTCTATTTCATTGGCGGCGTCATCAAGCACGCCAAGGCGCTGAATGCCTTCACCAACCCGACCACCAACAGCTACAAGCGTCTGGTGCCGGGCTTCGAAGCGCCGGTTCTGCTGGCCTATTCGGCTCGTAACCGTTCGGCCTCCTGCCGCATTCCCTACGGCGCGGGCGCCAAGGCGAAGCGCGTGGAATTCCGCTTCCCCGACGCGATGGCCAACCCCTATCTGTGCTATTCGGCGCTGCTGATGGCTGGCCTCGACGGCATCGAGAACAAGATCCATCCGGGCGCCGCGATGGACAAGAACCTGTACGACCTGCCGCCGGAAGAACTGAGCCAGGTGCCGACCGTTTGCGGTTCGCTGCGTGAAGCGCTGAACTCGCTGGCTGCCGACCACGACTTCCTGCTGAAGGGCGACGTGTTCACCAAGGACCAGATCGAGGCCTATCTCGAACTCAAGTGGCCCGAAGTGTACCGCTGGGAAATGGCTCCCTCGCCGGTCGAATTCGACATGTATTACAGCGCCTGATCCGTTCGGGCCTGAGCAATTCAGGCCTGATCCGTTCGGAACTGTCGAGGAAAGGGGCTCGGTCGCGCAAGCGGCCGGGCCCCTTCCGATTGGGCGGGGATAGTTGCGCCGATATCCGCTGCGGATAAGTCGTGCTCCTGCGAAGGCAGGAGCCCAGTACACAGGTTGCGATTATTGCGCAGCCGGGACGGATCTCTCATAGGCCGCCCATCTCATCAGACGCCTTGGCAGAGGCGCAGCGCGCCTGATGAGCCTATCGGCAAGTTCAGCTTCAGCCGGAATCTACCCTCGAATCCGCCCATTGCCTGCCTCCAGTAGAAATCCGACAATCGGCCTCATGTCGCTCATCGAGTCGCTAGGCCTGTCCCATCCGATTATCCAGGCACCCATGGCCGGTGTGTCGACGCCCGCCATGGCGGCGGCTGTCTCCAACGCCGGTGCGCTTGGTTCCATCGCCGTGGGTGCGGCCGACGCCGAAAGCGGCCGTTCGATGATAGAGGCTGTCCGCGCACAGACCGGTCGCCCGTTCAACGTCAACCTCTTCGCACATGCGCCTGCCCGCAATGACCCCGTCAGGGAAGCGGCCTGGCTCACTGCCCTGACGCCGATGTTCCGGGCCTATGACGCCCGCCCTCCAGCGGCGCTGCGCGAAATCTACCGCAGCTTCGTCGAAGATGATGCGATGCTTGCGATGTTGATCGACCTCGCCCCGGCGGTTGTCAGCTTCCATTTCGGATTGCCCAGTCCGGCCGCCATCGCCGCGCTCAAACAGGCGGGATGTCTGCTGCTTGCCACAGCGACCAATGAGGTGGAAGCGCGTGCGGCAGAGCAAGCAGGCATCGACGCCATAGTCGCCCAGGGCTATGAAGCTGGCGGCCATAGGGGTGCCTTTGATCCGGAAGCCCTTGACGACCAGCTCGGCACCTTCGCCCTCACCCGTCTGCTCGCCACTCGATGCAGCCTGCCCGTGATCGCGGCGGGCGGCATCATGGACGGACAGAGCATCCGCGCCGCACTCGCGCTTGGCGCAGTCGCAGCGCAACTTGGCACTGCCTTCATCGCCTGCCCCGAAAGCAGCGCCGACGAAGCCTATCGCGCCGCACTCGCCAGTGCAGCTGCCCATCATACTGTGATGACCCGCGTCATTTCGGGTCGCCCGGCCCGCTGTCTCGCCAATCGCTTCACCGCCTGGGGTGCCGAGGCAGCAGCGCAGCCCCCCGCCTATCCCATTGCCTATGATGCCGGCAAAGCGCTCAATGCTGCCGCGAGGGCCAGGGGCGAAGGCGGCTTCGGCGCGCAATGGGCAGGCCAGGGTGCGCCACTGGCTCGCGCCATGCCAGCCGCCGATCTTATCGACCTTCTGGCCAGGGAAATGCGGGAAAGCGCTTAACGGACTTCAGGAATGGATGCGCCGAACAGCAATATCGGCTCGCCGGCGGGCGACAATGCGATCTCGCCACCGACGCTCGTCACCAAAGTTCGCACCATCCAAGCCGCAGATGTGCGCGACGCAAGCCCCTCCAGCGGCAAAGTGCCCGCCAGAGCGGCGCGCAGGTCGGGATCAAGCACCAGCTTCGGTCCTTCCGCCCGCACGACGATCTCTGTCACGCCTGGCCTCTTTTCCGCCCCGATGTCGAGCTGACCGCCGCGCACCAGCGCATCGCCCGCGATCAGCGCCAGGTTCAGCAGCACCTTCACGGGCAGCTTTTCCAGCATGTCATCCTCGACCAGCCAGCCGATCTTCACCCGTCCCGAAGCCGCGAACATGCCCTCTATGGCCACCCGCGCCTCATGCGTCGGCACGGCATCGCCAAAGCCGCCGGCAGAACCGAATGCCAGGCGGAAGAATTTCAGCTTGTTCGCAGAGGTTTTGGCACTGTCAGCCAGCAGGTCCAGGCAACGCTGGCGCATTTCCGGATCCGTCTCATCCGCCATCAGTTCAAGCCCGTTGTTGAGCGCGCCGACCGGACTCAGCAGATCATGGCACAGGCGCGAGCAGAGCAGGCTGGCAAAATCGATGCTGTCGATCGGATTGGTCATGAAGGTTCGCTGCCGCCGGAAAAATGAACAGGAAGGAATGAACGGCTAATGCGCTGCCCCGCCGCGCGATGCAACCCTCCCTCACATGATGTCGAGCAAAGCCTCGACAAATTGCACCCGTCCGTCTTGCCCCGCCCTGGCAATCCACAGGCGGGCCATCCCCTCTCCCACGATCAACCAGAGGCTGTTGTCGGGCGCCGCGCAGGCTGCATCTGTCCGGGAGGGCGCGGCCTGACCGGCTGGATGCGAATGGTAATGCCCCAGAATCCGCGCCCCGCCGGCACGCGCCGCACGATGAGCCGCGATCAGCACCACGGGATCGAGTTCGAAATGGCGTTCCGGGTCGGCCGCGACATTGGCCGCGGGCCGAACTGCCTCGATCCGTTCCCGCGTCCCCAGGAGCAAGCCGCAGACCTCCCGCCTGTCCGCCGCCGCTTCGGACATGATTTGTTCCAGCAGACCCCTTGAAATCGCAACCTTCATTCCTACGTTCCTACCCAATGGGTTCGGGGGTTTCCATCATTGAAGCGACCATAAGCGAGGCGCAGGATGGCATGCGGCTCGACAAGGCCCTTGCCGAACTGGTTCCCGACCTTTCGCGCGAGCGCTTGAAGGCGCTGATCCTGGAGGGCCATGTGACGGAAGGTCGGCATGCGAACGCAGGCCGGCTCCCAAATCCATCAATGCCAAACCCATCAATGCCAAACCCATCAATGAAGGTCACAACCGGACAGGCCTTCGCCATCGTCCTGCCTCCGCCGATCGCGGCTGAGGCCGCTGCACAGGACATACCGCTCGACATCATCCATGAAGATGCCGACCTGATCGTCATCGACAAGCCTGCCGGCCTGGTGGTCCATCCGGCTGCGGGCAACCTGGACGGAACCCTGGTCAATGCGCTGCTTCATCATTGTCAGGGTCGGCTGTCCGGGATCGGCGGGGTGGCGCGCCCAGGCATCGTCCACCGCATCGACAAGGACACGTCGGGCCTGCTGGTCGTAGCCAAATCCGATCGCGCTCATGAGGGGTTGGCGCAGCAGTTCAAGGCACATTCGATCGACCGGCTATACGCTGCGATCGTCTATGGCGTACCTCAACCATTGTCGGGCACGATCGACACATGGATCGGCCGTTCCGACGCCGATCGAAAGAAGATGGCGGTTCATCGGGAAGGACGCGGCAAACATGCCGTGACCCATTATCGGACATTGCAGAAGCTGCGCGCCGCCGCCCTGGTGGAATGCAGGCTGGAGACCGGGAGAACGCATCAGGTGCGCGTTCATATGGCGCATATCGGCAACCCCTTGATCGGTGACCCGGTTTACGGTAGAGAAAGAAAAGGTTTCAAATCGATACTGGAAACGCTGGGTTTCAAAAGGCAGGCATTGCACGCAAAAAGGCTGGGGTTCATACATCCATTAACGGGTGAGGCACTCAGCTTCGACAGCAAACTCCCTGTCGATATGCAGGAACTGTTAAGCGAGCTTCACGTATAGATTTGAACAAGTTTGCGACGGCGCCTTGGACGCCTCTTCTGGGTCCCGCCGCGCATGAAAGGGAAAGGTGACGACATGGCCGGAAAGACCAATGTCCCCGCGGTTCCTGCGCTGGGCGGTGAAGCCAGCCTCAACCGCTATCTGTCGGAGATCCGCAAATTTCCGATCCTGACGCCCGAGCAGGAATATATGCTCGCAAAACGCTATGCCGAACATGCTGATTCGGAAGCGGCGGCGCAACTGGTGACCTCGCATCTGCGCCTCGTGGCGAAGATCGCCATGGGTTATCGCGGCTATGGCCTGCCCGTCAGCGAACTGATCAGCGAGGGCAATATCGGCCTGATGCAGGGCGTGAAGAAATTCGAGCCGGATCGCGGCTTCCGTCTGGCGACCTATGCCATGTGGTGGATTCGCGCTTCGATCCAGGAATTCATCCTGCGGTCGTGGAGCCTGGTGAAGATGGGCACCACCGCTGCGCAGAAGAAGCTGTTCTTCAACCTGCGCCGGATGAAGAACAATATCGAAGCCTTCGAGGATGGCGACCTGCATCCCGACGACGTCAAGAAGATCGCCACCGATCTGGGCGTGACGGAGGAGGATGTCATCTCCATGAATCGTCGCATGGCGATGGGCGGCGACACGTCGCTCAACGTCCCGATGCGCGAAGATGGCGAGGGCCAGTGGCAGGATTGGCTGGCCGACACCGATCCGCTTCAGGACGAACGGGTCGCCGACCAGCAGGAAAGCGAACTGCGCCACGACATGCTGGTCGAAGCGATGGATGACCTGAACGACCGGGAGAAGCATATTCTGGCCGAGCGCCGCCTGGCGGAGGAACCCAAGACGCTGGAGGAACTTTCGCAGGTCTATGGCGTCAGCCGCGAGCGTGTTCGCCAGATTGAGGTGCGCGCGTTCGAGAAACTGCAAAAGGCCATGATGCGGATTGCAGGCGACAAGCTGGGCAAGATTTCCCGCCTCGCCACCATCTGACCGGATTGGGTAAAGGACAAAGCCCCGGATGAACATCCGGGGCTTTTTCGTGCCTGCTCGCTGCGCGCCGTCCCCCCGGCAAAAACAGTCCGGCGGAGGGCGCGCTCACGTCCGAAATTTTTCCTCATGGTGCAATTGCGAGCCATCCCGCTCCATCTTGCACCGCCGCGCAACGGCGTTACCACGGCAATATGAACTCCAAGTCCGCTTCCCCTCGTCGCCGCTCCCGCTGGATCCGGATCATCCTCAAGATCATCGGTGGTTTCGTCGCACTCTCCCTGCTGATGGTGGTGGTCTATCGCTTCATCCCTCCGCCCGTGACCTGGACAATGCTGCTGGACCCCAACGGCATCACCAAGGACTGGATGAGCCTGGACAAGATGGATCCGAACATGGCGCGCGCCGCCATCGCCGCAGAGGATAGCCGCTTTTGCAGCCATCACGGCTTCGACGCGGTCGCCATCGCCCAGGCGATGCGCCACAATGCCAGCGGCGGGCGCATCCGCGGTGGCTCGACCATCAGCCAACAGACGGCAAAGAATGTGTTTCTTTTCCAGGGCGGCGGTTTCATCCGCAAGGGGCTGGAAGCCTGGTTCACCCTCCTCATCGAAGCAATCTGGGGCAAGCGGCGGATCATGGAAGTCTATCTCAACGTCGCGGAAACCGGCATCGGCACATATGGCGCGCAGGCGGGTGCCATCCGCTATTTCCACCATGGCGCCCAGCATCTGACCCGGCCCGAAGCCGCCCGCCTGGCCGCCGTCCTGCCGCTTCCCAAGAAGCGCGAAGCCATCGACCCGCACGGCTTCACCCGCCGCTACGGCAACAGCATTTCCGCCCGCATCGGCATCGTGCAGCGTGACGGGCTGGATAGCTGCCTGAAATGAAGAGGGCGCGGATCACTCCGCGCCCTCCCATATCCCTACTGTGACGCTGGTTTAAAAACCGACGACCACAGACCCAATGAAGGTGCGCGGCGCACCGATCTGCGCGAAGGTGATGCTAGTGTTGGACAGGGTGCCATCAAAACCACCGACATAGAATTTGTCGAACAGGTTGGTGATGTTCAGCTGGATCGCCACACCCGGTGCCCCGAATTTTTCCAGCGAATAGCGTGCGTCCAGATCGACCACCGTATAGGCCGGGGCCTTAGCGCCATAGACCTGGGTCAAGGCCCCGTTGATCGTCTGATATACCGGCAGATTCTGGTCGTTCACATAACGCGGACCGGTGCGCTTCGCCTGGACGCCCAGCCGGAAGCCCTCGACCTCACCCTGCACACGGCCGCCCAATGTATAGACCGGCGCACCCGATTCCCGCTTGCCCGCGGTCTGGCCGACCGTAGTGGCATTCAGCTGGACATCGTCCTTGATCTCGGACTTGAGGTAAGAGCCGAAGGCGTAGAACATCAGTTCCGGAATCGGCTGATAGGTCACGCTCCCATCAACGCCATATTTGTCGACCCGGCCCAGATTGCGGTAGATGGTGACGTTGAGATCACGATCATAGGCCTGCGCCAGACGGTTATGGTAGATGGTGTACCAACCCGACAGTTGCGCCTGCAATTTGCTGGTGCGGTAACGGACACCCAGATCGAAATTGTCGGTGGTTTCCGGGCTGGGATTAGCCCCTTCGGTATCGAGAGCATAGAAGAAGCTGTTGTACAGATTGTCCGTACCCGGCACCTGCAAACCCTTCGAATAGTTGGCGAACAGGCTGGCAGCCCCGCTCAGATCGAACACGATGCCTGCGTTCGGCAACAGCTTGTCATATTTGAAGACGCGCCGCTGCGGCCCCTGAATGGTCGGATTGGCCGCCGCATAGGCAACCGACGCTGCATCGTCGCCAAAGCACCGCAGATTGCCGCCCGCCGTCGCGGTAAAGCAATAATTGTTGAGGTCGCGCTTGAAGAAAGGTGCACGCAGACCAAGATTCACGGTCAGCGCATCGAATTCGCCGCGATATTCGCCCGAAACCTGATGCAGGATTGCATAAGAGAGGCGATTGCGCTTCTCGACCAGATTGCCGTTCACGTCCGCGATCGGATCGTCGATCGCGAAATATTCCGATCCGAAGCCATCGGTGCGCAGATAAGCCGCTTCGCCGGTCTGGCGATGACGGCCGCGATCATAGCTGTAGGCCACGCGGATCGTGTGATGATCGTTGATGTCGTAACGTAGCGATGCGATCAGGCCATAGCGATGCGTCTGGGTCTGGCTCGGCGTCACAAGGCGGATGGTGTCCAGCATGTCGCCGTCGCCGTTGAGATCGCGCCCGAAATAATATTGGGTGGCGCTCGAAGAGCCCTGAATGAAGCCGACCTGCCCTGCCAGCCCCGAACTGGCCGGAGTGCGGCCTTCCGAAGCGATGCTCGTACCGCCGCCATTGGCCTTGGTATATTGATAGCTCGGATCCACCGTCAGGATCAGGCCATCAGCCAAGGTGAAGCGCGAGTTGATACGGATATTGCCCGTGTCGGACGGATTGTAGCGATATTCATAGTCGGAACCGCAGGCGCTCGCGACATCTGCCACGCCCGCGACCGGGTTCGGAATGGTGCAACGCGCGGTTTCGTAGAAGCGCTCGTCCTTGCTGGTCGGGAAGCGGTTGGCGCTGGAGCTGCCCACGACGCGACCATCATCGACACGCAGCGGCACCGAGCCAAAGAAATTGTTGCGGTTCTTATTAAAATGACCGGCGAGCGATATGAAGTCACCGTTGCTACCGATCGGCTGATAGATCTTGGCGTTATATTGCTGCTTGTTGATCTCGCCGATGCCACCATAGATGGCGTCGTTGCTTGCCCGGCTGGCCGAAAAGAAGGCCCGCGTGCCCCATGGGGTGAAATTGCCGGTCTGAACCATGCCAAACAGACGGAAAAAGCTGAAATCGCCGACCGAAGCGACCATCTTTGCGCCGAATTCCTCGCTCGGGTTAATCGAACGATAATTGACGGTCGAACCTGTCGCTGCGGCAGTCGGGCTGTCGACGTCCGTGGTCCCCAGATTGACGTTCACCTGATCGATGATTTCCGGGTCGAGCTGCTGGTTCGAATAAAGCGCATAGCCACCGGTGTCGTTCAGCGGCAGGCCGTCGAAGGTCTGCGAGATGCGGCTGTCGTCGAAACCGCGAATGGTGAGCGTACCGCCAGCCGAACCGAAAGGATCGTTGTTCTGGAAGCTGACGCCCGGCAGCTGGTTGATGACTTCGTTGATGCTCTGGCCCGGCGTCTGCGCCTGGATGAACTCCGCGCCCAGCACGACCTTGGCCTTGCTGGTGTCGGGCAGCAGCACGCCAGCGACGCCCTTGTCGACGGTCGCGCCCGTGACGACGATCTCATTTTCGAAGTCGATGGATCCGGTCGACTGAGCGAGTGCAGCGACAGGCGCAGCCACGGCAAAGACGGCAGCGACAGGCGCTGCGCTAAACATAAGAAGCTGTTTCATATGATTTTTGTCCCTTTGGAAGTTGGCGTATCGTGCCAGCTCTTATTTTGCTCTGTGGAGCTGGCGCCGCCTGTGGCAGCCGATAGCAACGGCCCTGTGATGCTCTGATTACAGTTTTACGACAATATAATAGCATCAGGATGACCGCAGCCGCGTATCGCCAGAAAGCGGGTTCAAGGGACTTTCCGCCTTTTACATAACTCATTGTTTTCAAATGATTATAATTGCGGCCAATTTCGCTGTTTAACAGTGGTGCAGTTTTGCAACGCAGCAGGATTTTTTGTGCGACCGCGTCGAAGTTTATGAAAAAGGGGCCGGCGAAACATCGCCGACCCCCAAATTTCAATTCCTGAAGGTTGGATTCAGGCCGCGTCTTCGGCCCTTTTGTCCTTCTCGCTGAATACGCGAATCGGTTCCTTGTTGCCGGCGACCACATCCTTGTCGACCACCACTTCGCCCACGCCTTCCATCGAGGGCAGGTCGAACATCGTGTCGAGCAGGATCGCCTCAAGAATGGACCGCAGTCCGCGCGCACCGGTCTTCCGCTCGATCGCCTTTCTGGCGATCGCGGTCAAAGCATCGTCGGTGAAGCTGAGCTCGACATTCTCCATGTCGAAAAGCTTGGCATATTGCTTCACCAAAGCATTTTTCGGCTCGACCAGGATCTTGACCAGCGCGGCCACATCCAGATCCTCCAGCGTCGCGATCACAGGCAGACGGCCGACAAACTCCGGGATGAGGCCGAATTTCAGCAGATCCTCCGGTTCGCTCTGACGCAGCAATTCCCCGGTCTTGCGTTCTTCGGGA
This sequence comes from Sphingobium sp. LMA1-1-1.1, assembly GCF_040676365.1. Classification (NCBI taxonomy): domain Bacteria; kingdom Pseudomonadati; phylum Pseudomonadota; class Alphaproteobacteria; order Sphingomonadales; family Sphingobiaceae; genus Sphingobium; species Sphingobium sp. LMA1-1-1.1. The sequence continues at coordinate 349,735 of NZ_JBEGHS010000001.1, read as the reverse complement.
GCAGCGACATGGGCACCGAAGCCGATCGACTTGGCTTCCAGACGGTCGCCGATGATCTTTTCCAGGCCTGCGAACGCCCCGCCGCAGATGAACAGGATGTTCGTCGTGTCGACCTGCAGGAATTCCTGCTGCGGATGCTTGCGGCCGCCCTGCGGCGGAACCGAGGCAGTCGTGCCTTCCATCAGCTTCAACAGCGCCTGCTGCACACCTTCGCCCGACACGTCGCGCGTGATCGAGGGGTTCTCCGCCTTCCGGCTGATCTTATCGATCTCGTCGATATAGACGATGCCCCGCTGCGCCTTCTCGACATTATAGTCGGATGCCTGGAGCAGCTTGAGGATGATGTTCTCCACATCCTCGCCCACATAGCCGGCTTCGGTCAGCGTGGTGGCGTCAGCCATGGTGAAGGGCACGTCAAATGTCTTGGCCAGGGTCTGGGCCAGCAGCGTCTTGCCGCAGCCGGTAGGGCCGACAAGCAGGATATTCGACTTGGCCAGTTCCACCTCACCCGGCTTCGTGCCGTGGTTGAGGCGCTTGTAATGATTGTGAACAGCGACGGAGAGGACGCGTTTCGCCCGGTTCTGGCCGATCACATAATCGTCCAGCACATCGCAGATTTCCTGCGGGGTCGGCACGCCGCCATCCTTCTTGCCGACGAGACCGCCCTTGGTTTCCTCGCGGATGATGTCGTTGCACAGTTCCACGCACTCATCGCAGATGAACACGGTCGGCCCCGCAATCAGCTTACGCACCTCATGCTGCGACTTGCCGCAGAAGGAGCAGTAAAGCGTGCTTTTAGAATCGGAGCCCGTAAGCTTAGTCATTCGCCATTCTCTCTTCCCTCTGCCAGGCGAACTGCCGCCTGTGGTGAGGGATATGGTGGTCCTAGGATCATCCTAGACCGCGACGCGCCCGTTTCACAAGGGGAGAAAAGGGCGCGTGCGGCAAATATGGGTTTAGCCCTCGGCAGTTTCCGCCAACGCCGGGCGGCGGTCGAACACCTCGTCCACGAGCCCGAACGCCTTGGCCTCTTCTGCCTCCAGGAAGGTGTCACGGTCCATGGCGCGCTCCACTTCCTCTAGCGAACGCCCCGTATATTGGACGTAGAGGTTGTTGAGACGGCTGCGGATGCGCAGGATTTCCTTTGCCTGAATCTCGATGTCGGACGCCATGCCCTGGGCGCCGCCCGATGGCTGGTGCACCATGATGCGGGCGTTGCTAAGCGCGATGCGCTTGCCCGGCTCGCCAGCGGCAAGCAGGAAACTGCCCATGGAGGCCGCCTGGCCGATGCAGACGGTACCGACCTGGGGACGGATATATTTCATCGTGTCGTGGATCGCCATGCCGGACGTCACCACGCCGCCGGGCGAGTTGATGTACATCCAGATGTCCTTCTTCGGATTTTCCGACTCAAGGAACAGCAACTGAGCGACGATCAGCGAGGCCATATGATCCTCGACCTGCCCGGTCACGAAGATGATCCGCTCGCGGAGGAGGCGCGAATAGATGTCGAAGCTGCGCTCGCCCCGGTTCGACTGTTCGATGACGATGGGGACCAGAGCGGCCATGGGATCGGACATGATATCGGTCATTTTGCTCTTTCAGGGTGTGTTGCTTTTGCCCGTGCTCTACATCGGCACAAAAGACGGACTGTTCAAGGGGTCGCGTGAAACGCGGTCGGATTGCTTGGCTGAACGGGGCGCAATCAGTCGCGCCGGGCGAAGTCGGAAGGCGCCTTGAAGGCGAGATAGGCAAGCCGGCGAATCTCTCGACGGCCGCGCACCACCGTATCCAATATGAGGCCGCACATGCCCGAAAGCGTGGCGAGGATCATGAGGCCCGTCACCAATATGGCGGTCGGGAAGCGCGGCACAAGCCCCGTCTTCATATAGGTGACGATCAGCGGGGCCGCGAGGACCAGCCCTGTCAATGCCAGCAGCGCGGCGATGATGCCAAAGAAGAGGATTGGCCGTTCGATGCGATAGAGCGTGATGATCGTCCGCAAAATGCGCCAGCCGTCCCGATATGTACTGAGCTTGCTCACCGATCCTTCCGGCCGCGCGCCATAGGCCGTGACCACCTCCGACACCGGCATGGCGAGTTCCAGCGCGTGCACGCTGATCTCCGTCTCGATCTCGAAACCGGCGGAAAGGACAGGAAAGCTTTTGACGAACCGCCGGGAAAAGACGCGATATCCGGACAATATGTCGGTAAAACTCCGCCCGAACAGCCGCTTGAGCAGGCTGGTGAGCGCCCAGTTGCCGAAGCGGTGCCCGCGCCGATAGGCCTCCTCAATCTCGCTGCGCCTTGCTCCCACGACCATGTCGAGATTGTCTTCGAGCATTGCCGCCACCATCTTCGGCGCGGCAGCCGCTTCATAGGTCGCGTCGCCATCAGCCATGATGTAGATGTCGGCGTCCACATCCGCGAACATGCGCCGGACCACATGGCCCTTGCCCTGCTGCGCCACGCGCCGGACGATCGCCCCTGCCCCGGCCGCCAGTTCGCGACTGCTGTCCGTGCTGTTGTTGTCGAAGACATAGACCTCGGCAGAAGGGAGCGCCTGGCGGAAATCCTCCACCGTCCGAACAATAGCGCCGGCCTCGTTATAACAGGGCAGGATGACCGCGACCCGCGGCATGGCTACGCCCGCTTCGCTTCCTGCTGCCGGAAATTCCTTCATCGCCCCACAAACCTTCTTGCCCCGCACATTGCCCAGAGACGATCCATGCTCTCGCAAAGGCGACTTACCCCATCTTCGCGGAGATGGCGGAACCGCTTGGGATTTCCTCTGCCATGCCGCGTCCGAAATGAAAAGCGCCCGGGCTTCCTTGCGAAGCCGGGCGCTTGTCCATCCATATCGGCAGAGCTCACTCAGCCTTGGCGGCGGCCTTCTTGGCAGGAGCCTTCTTGGCCTTGGGCTTTTCCTCGGCTGCAGCCTCTTCAGCGACGGCCTCATCCTTCTTGGCAGCGGCCTTCTTCGCCGGCGCCTTCTTGGCGGGAGCCTCTTCGGCAGCAGCCTCTACGGGCGCCGCGGCCTCGGCATCGGCAGCCTTCTTCTTCGGCGCAGCCTTCTTCGCCTTGGGCTTCTCGTCATGATCGTGATCATGGCCGCAGTCCGGACCATGGACATGCGGCTTCAGATCGCCATCCTCCGCCTCGATCGCTGCTTCCAGTTCCTCGCGGCTGACGGCACGATCAGTGATTTCAGCCTTTTCGAAGAGGAAATCGACGACCTTGTCCTCATAGAGCGGCGCGCGAAGCTGCGCGGCGGCCATGGGGTCCTGACGGACATATTGGACAAAACGCTCGCGATCCTGTGGGCCGTACTGCTGCGCGGCCTGCATGATCAGGCGATTCATTTCCTGCTCGCTGACGACCACGCCGTTCGCCTGGCCGATTTCCGAAAGAAGCAGGCCGAGGCGGACGCGACGCACCGCGATGGCGCGATAGTCTTCCTTCTCCGCTTCCATTTCCTTGAGGGCCGCTTCGGGATCTTCCTCATGGCTCGCTTCATGCTGAAGCTGGGCCCAGATCTGGTTGAATTCGGCCTCGACCATGCTGGGCGGCACGTCGAAATCATGCGAAGCGGCCAACTGGTCGAGCAACTTGCGCTTCATATAGGTACGGGTCAGGCCGTTATGTTCCTGCTCGATCTGGCCCTTCAGCAGCTCCTTGAGCTTGTCCAGACCTTCCAGTCCCAGCGACTTGGCGAAATCATCGTCCAGCTTGGGCTTGTCAGCGTTCAGGATCGCCTTGACGGTGATGTCGAAGGTCGCTTCCTTGCCCGCAAGGTGCGCAGCGCCATAATCTTCGGGGAAGGTGACGGTGATGGTCTTCTCGTCGCCCTTCTTGACGCCGGTCAGCTGCTCCTCGAAGCCCGGGATGAACTGGCCCGAACCGATCTTCAGCTTCACATCCTCGGCCGAACCGCCTTCAAAGGCTTCGTCGCCGATCTTGCCGACGAAATCGATGGTCAGCGTGTCGCCGTCCTTGGCCTTGTGGCTGGCGGAATGCTCTTCCAGAGCGCCCTGCTGGGTCGCGATGCGGCCGGCGGCCTCATCGACCTGCGCGTCGGCGACTTCGGCGGTCAGACGCTCCAGCTTCAGACCTTCGATGCTCGGCGCGGTAATTTCAGGCAGCACTTCCAGAGCGACCTTGACCTCGGCGTCCTTGCCGAACTCGAAATTCTCGTCCAGCTCGACCGAAGGCTGCATCGCGGGGCGCAGCTTCTGGTCAGCGATCAGCTTCTGGATGCTGTCCTGGATGGAGCTGTTGAGCGCGTCACGCTGCAACGACTCGCCGTGCATCTTCTTGACGAGATTGGCGGGCACCTTGCCGGGGCGGAAGCCGGGCATGCGCACCTGCGGCGCGATGGCGGCCACTTCCTTTTCCACGCGGGCGTCGATATCCTTCGACGTGATGGTCACGGTGTAGGCGCGCTTCAGGCCCTCGTTCAACGTCTCGACAGTCTGCATCTCTTCTCTCAAACGCTTTCTTCAGCTGAATTTCGTTGGCGCCTGCGCATCCATGAGTCTGGCGCACTGGTGCGGGCGAAGGGACTCGAACCCCCACATCTTGCGATACCAGAACCTAAATCTGGCGCGTCTACCAATTTCGCCACGCCCGCATCGGTCGCCGGTCGGCGCGACATAGAGAAAAGCTGCCCATGAAGCAAGGGCAAGCGGTCCAGCCTGTGGATAACCGGTGGATAAGTCCAAACGGAACCCATTTGCACGCCCGCGCGTAGCCATGCCAAGGAGAAAAACGATGGCCACCAGACCCGATACTGCGCCGGACATATTGCCGCCCCCCGACCGGATCAACCCCCAATCGCCGCCCGAAGCCCCCGCCCCCGACGCGCCGCAAGAGACGCCGGCCGGCCAGCCGCCCGAAATCCTGCCCGATAGTCCCGATTTCGACCAACCTGACCGGACGCCCCCCGAACTTCCTCCCGGCTGACCGATATTTTGGCCACAGCGGGCGGGTTTTCCACAGACAAGGGAAATAATGGTTGCGCAGGCGCTGGACAGGCCCCTGCATCCATGATTGAACTATGACAAACAGATGAATGCGGGAGAGGCGCGGCTGACAACAAGGGGGTCATCGTGCAAGGGGTTCGCGCTAAGCTGGAATGGTTCAAGGCAGTGATCCTGCCACAGGAAGCTGCTCTCAGGGGGCGTCTCCGGAGGATCCTGCCCGCCAATCAGGAACTGGAGGATATGGTCGCGGAGGTTCTTGCCCGCGCCTACGCTACCGACAACTGGGAAAATGTGACCACGGGTCGCGCCTATCTTTTCACCATTGCCCGCAATCTGGTGATCGATACGGCCCGGCGGAACAAGGTGGTGAGTTTCGAAACCATCGCCGATCTGGAGCTGCTGCAGGGCCAAAATGATGTGGAAGCGCAACTCCACGCCCGTGAAGCCCTGCGCCAGGTCGAGGCGATGGTCGACGCGCTTCCCCCGCAATGCCGCCGGGTCTTCATTCTCCGCCGCATCCACGAAAAATCGATGCTGGAAATAGCGGGCGAAATGTCCCTGTCCGTTTCTACTGTTGAAAAACATCTGGCCAAAGCGATCACAATAGTTATGCGGGCCTGGGCGGAACGTGAGGAAACGGATTTCGAACGTGCGGGCGTCGGGACCAGAATCGGGCTGCGAAAGCAGGGACGAGATCGAGGCGGAAGCCGCGCGCCTGCTGGCAAGGCTTAACAGCGCCCACGGAACCGAAACCGAAATTGAAGTCTGCCGCTGGATCGCAGCCGATGCCCGCCACGCCGTGGCATTCGCCCGCGCCGAAGCCGCCTGGGAGGCGGCCGAGCGACTGAAGAGCGCCGCCGCCGAAGTCAACCTGCCCCCGCTGGAGGCCATTGTCAGCGAGGAGCAGCAGCGCCGCCTCTCGCGCAACATCATGGTCGCCGCCGCCATTGCGGTGATGCTGTTCATCATTGCCGCCATCGTCACTATTCGCACATTCAGCGGCGTGGACCATTATGAAACAAGGATAGGGCAGATCAGCGACATCGCGCTCAACGATGGCTCTACCCTGCACCTCAACAGCGACAGCGCCGCCGAAGTGCGTTTCACCGACCGTGGTCGCAAGGTCCGCATATTGAAAGGCGAAGCTTCTTTCGACGTCTCACACGACCGTTCCCGTCCCTTCGACGTGGAGGTCCGTTCCGCCGTCATCAGAGCCGTGGGCACGGCCTTCAACGTGCGGCTTCGTCCGGCGGTGGTGGAACTGACAGTCACGCAAGGCACTGTCACGGCCTATACGGGCAACACGCCGGGCCAGCAGATCAGCGCCGGAAGCGGTGCCGTGATCCAGCCGCGCAGCGTATCGCTCACCCATCTGCATCCGCGTCTGATCGATCAGCGCACTGCCTGGCGCGAGCATATGGTGGAACTGGACGGAGAGACGATCGAACAGGCGGCCAACGAATTCAACCGCTACCGCGTGGCGCCGATCCTGATAGGCGACACGCGGGTTTCCTCTCTCCGCGTCGGCGGACGCTTCCGCATCACCGACAGCAAGGCATTCCTCTCGGCACTCCGATCGAGCCTGCCGATCCGCGTGGTCGACGGTCAGGACGGCTCCGTCATGCTGCTGTATCAGGACGAGGAAGACATTGCGGCGGATGGTGCCAACAAATAAGGGCGCGAATCTTCGGACCATGCGCGGCGGCCCAATCGCTCCGGATCAAGCCAGCAGTTCGCGCACCAGCGCAGGCACCAGGACGCTCGCAGCGCCCATCCGGCTTTCCTCGAAATAAAAGCTGCCGGCCGACGGCTCCAGGTTCAACTCGAGCGTCCGGGCGCCCACATGGCGCGCGGTCTGCACGAATCCGGCAGCCGGATAGACCGCTCCGGAAGTGCCGACCGAAACGAACAGGTCGGCTTGTCGCAGTGCGTCGTCGATCAGATCCATTTGGTACGGCATTTCTCCGAAGAACACGATATCGGGCCGCAACGCTCGACTACCGCACCCATCACAAATCGATCCCGGCGGCAAGGAATGCGTCCATCGCATGGCCTTGCCACAAGCCGCGCAAAGGGCGGACAGCAACTCCCCATGCATGTGGACCAGCCGCTGCGCCCCTGCCCGCTCGTGCAGATCGTCGACATTCTGGGTAACGATCAGCAACTCGCCAGGCCATTCCGCATCAAGCGCCGCCAGCGCCTCATGCGCGGCGTTGGGCTCCACCTCGGCCAGCCTGGCTCGCCGCTCATCATAGAAGCGATGCACCAGGGCGGCGTTCCGCTCGAGGGCTTCAGGGGTGCAGACGTCCTCGACCCGATGCCCTTCCCACAATCCGTCGGGTCCGCGAAAGGTGGCAAGGCCGCTTTCGGCCGAAATCCCCGCTCCAGTCAGGATCACGATGTTGCGAATGTCGTCCATGTCATGGTCCCGTGCGATGGCGGCGTGAAGGGCCTATGCCTCATGGAGCGCTGTTCCGGCAATATTTCGCGAGCCCAGTCTGTCCGCCACTACAACGCATTCGCCGATTTCCATGGAGCCGCTTTTGCGGCACGGGGATGACAAGGCCACCCCGTTCTGGCATCGGCCGTGCGACCAGATTGGGGATGAGACTGATGACACGGATCGGCATTTACGGAGCGGCAGGGCGCATGGGCCGCGCCATCGCGCAGATCGCGCTGGAGTCCGGCCTGGAAGTTGCAGGAGGCACGGACCGCGACGGCGAAGGTGAACTGGCTCCCGGTATCCCCATCGGCACCGATCCGATCGCGCTGGCTGAAAAAAGCGACGTGCTGATCGACTTTTCGGTGCCCGCCGCGCTTTCGGCCCATCTGAATGCCTGCATCGCGGCGAAGAAGCCGATCCTAATCGGTACCACCGGGCTGGAACCTGCGCATCATGCGCTGATCGACGACGCATCGGCACAGATTCCGATCCTCCAGACCGGCAATACCTCGCTGGGCGTCAATCTGCTGGCGGCGCTGGTGGAACAGGCGGCGGCGCGCCTGGGCGACGATTGGGACATAGAAATTGTGGAAATGCATCACCGCCACAAGGTCGACGCACCGTCCGGCACTGCCCTGCTTCTGGGCGAGGCTGCGGCGCGAGGGCGCGGCATTGCTCTGGCGGATCATAGCGAGCGCGGTCGTGACGGCATCACGGGAGCACGGGCAAAGGGTGCGATCGGCTTTGCCGCGTTACGCGGCGGTTCGGTGGCGGGTGATCATCAGGTCATCCTGGCGACAGAGGGCGAGCGGATCGAAATCGGTCATCGCGCCGAAAGCCGCACCATCTTCGCCAGGGGCGCGGTGAAGGGCGCGCAATGGCTGATCGGCCGGCCCACGGGACGCTATGGCATGAAGGGCGTGCTGGGTTTGTAAGCGCTGATGAAGAAGGAGCAGATCTTCGATTTTTTCAGCCGCCTCGCTGAAGCCAATCCAGCGCCCAGAACGGAGCTGGAATATGGCAATGACTATCAGTTGCTGGTCGCTGTCGTCCTTTCCGCGCAGGCGACGGACGTGGGCGTCAACAAGGCGACGCGGGCACTCTTCCGCCAGGTCCACACACCGCAGGAGATGGTGGACCTGGGCGAGAAGGGCCTGAAGCAGCATATCAAGACGATCGGCCTGTTCAACGCCAAGGCGAAGAACGTCATCGCCCTGTCCGAAATCCTGGTGCGCGATTTCGGGGGAGAGGTGCCGCACGACCGCGACGTCCTGACCACCCTGCCCGGCGTCGGGCGCAAGACCGCCAATGTCGTGGTCAACACCGCCTTCGGGCAGGAGGCATTCGCGGTCGACACCCATATCTTCCGCGTCGGCAACCGCACTGGTCTGGCACCGGGCAAGACGCCGCTCGCCGTCGAGCTGAAGCTCGACAAGCGGGTTCCCGGCCCCTTCCGCCGCGATGCCCACCACTGGTTGATCCTGCACGGCCGCTATGTCTGCAAGGCTCGGAAACCCGAATGCTGGCGCTGCATCGTGGCCGATCTCTGCCGTTTCAAGCCCAAGACGCCCGCGCCCGACGCCAATCCTTGATTATTGTGCGGTTCAGGCGCCGCGCGGTAGAAGGAGCCACAGGACGGATGATGCGTTTCCGCGACGTCATCCAGACAGTCAACAGGAGAGACGATATGTCTGCCCCCCTCATCCGCAAACTCGCCCTGGCGGCGGCGCTCGTCTGCGTCGCAGGCCCTGCACTCGCCCGCAAAGCTCCCGACAACCTGGTTCCTGCAGGAAAGGCGGTCGACTGCGTCCAACTGACCGCGATCCGCTCCACCGAGGTTCGCGACGACCGGACCATCGACTTCATCATGAACGGCAACAAGGTCTATCGAAACACCCTGCCCATGAGCTGCCCAAGCCTGGGTTCCGAGAAACGGTTCATGTACAAGACCAGCCTGTCCCAGCTCTGCTCGGTGGACATCATCACCGTGCTCTATCAGACTGGCGGCCTTCAGCGGGGACCAAGCTGCGGCCTGGGAAAATTCCAGCCAATGGAGAAAATGACGAAATAACTTTGGCCTGAGGCGATTTAGATGCTGGCGTGAGCGATTGGGCTTTGCTAAGCGCCCCTTCGTACCAGCAATACGCACCCATAGCTCAGCTGGATAGAGCGTTGCCCTCCGAAGGCAAAGGCCAGAGGTTCGAATCCTCTTGGGTGCGCCATTTGCGAATGGAAATCAGATAAATTTCCGTTCCAAGCCAAGCAGATGGCTCTTAGTCTTCAAACCACCTGCAAAGCCTGTCAAAGCGCCGTTGGCACCCACCACCCTATGGCACGGGACAATGATGGAAAGCGGGTTACGGCCATTGGCGGCACCCACGGCCCGGCAGGCGGACGGTTTCCCGATCTGGCGGGCAATGTCGGCATAGCTTCGCGTCTCCCCGAAAGGGATTGTCAGCAGCGCAGTCCAAACGCTCTTCTGAAAATCCGTTCCGACGAAATGAAGCGGCAGATCGAACGCTTCCCGCTGCCCGGCGAAATATTCCGCCAGTTGGAGCGCGGCTTCGTCCAACACCGGATGGTCGCGATGCTCAACCCGCTGGCTCAAGCGGACCCTGCGGGGATCATCGTCCTGCCACAGCACCGCCATCAGGCCCGCTTCGTTCGCCACCAGCGTCAATTCGCCGACCGGAGAGGTCATCATGCGACAGGCGTAGGTCATGCCTTCCCTTCCAAATCCTTGCCCGAACCTGCATGGGGCATGACCTGCCGGACTGCCTTCCCGCTGCTTGCGGCCAAAGATTATTTCAGGCCGCCGCCCATGGCGCGATAAAGTTCGATCATGTTCACAGCGCGGGTCAGGCGGGTCGCGAGCAGGCTCTGTTCGGCATTATAGAGTGTGCGCTGTGCGTCCAATGTGGTCAGGAACGGGTCGACGCCCGCCCGAAAGCGCGCTTCGGACAGGCGATAGCCGACCCGCGCCGCGTCCCGCAACGAACTCTGCGCCTCCAGCTGCTCGGTCATCGTGCCGCGGCGCGCCAGCGCATCGGCCACTTCCCGAAAACCGGTCTGCACGCTCTTCTCATAGGTCGCGACCATGGCGTCATAGGTTGCTCGCGCATAGCGCAGATTGCCCCGGTTACGGCCGAAATCGAAGATCGGCAGGCTGGCGGAAGGGACCACCGACCAGGTCTCGCTGCCCGACTTGAACAGGTTGGACAGACCAAGGCTCAACGTGCCGAAGGCGGCGGTGAGCGAGATGTTCGGGAAGAAGGCCGCGCGTGCCGCGCCGATATTGGCGTTCGCCGCCAACAATTGATGCTCCGCCGCCATGATATCCGGACGGCGCAACAAGGCTGCGGAAGGCAGGTCGGCCGGCAGGTTGGAAAGAGTGACGTCGCCCTCAGGCATCGCCGCCGGCAGATCCCCTTCTGCGACCGTCGTACCGGCCAGCAGGTTCAGCGCGTTCTGATCCTGGGCGACCAATGTGGTCGCCTGGGCGATGTCGGATCGCGCCTGATCATGGCTGGTCTGTGCCTGCCGCACCTCCAGTTCGGACGCTATGCCCTTGGCAAAGCGCGCCCGGGTCAGGTCCAGCGTTTGACCGAACGCCTTCTCCAGATCGCGCGCGATCCTCAACCGCTCCTGATCAGCCGCCATGGTAAGCCAAGCATTCGCAACCTCCGCGATCAGCGCCGTCTGCGCGGCATTGCGGTTTTCCACCGACGCGAAATATTGCTCCTGCGCCGCCTTGCTGAGATTGCGCAGTCGTCCGAACAGATCGATTTCCCATGCCGAAACACCGACGGACGCCGAATAAATGTCCATTCGGCCCGTCCCGACCTGAGAGAAGGGCGTGTCCTGATAGGTCGCGCTGCCGTTGGCGGTCACCCTGGGGAGTATATTTGCGCGCTGCACCCGATATTGCGCCCGCGCCTGCTCGACATTGGCCAGGGCAATGCGCAGGTCGCGATTATTGGCCAGCGACGTCTCGATGACCCGTGTCAGCCGCGGATCGACGAAGAAATCCTTCCAGGCCGTATCCGCCGGGACGATCGCCTGCCCCGGCCCGGCCGGATAGGCCGACCCCTGCGGGCTTTCCTGCGGCACAGGCAAGGCGGGACGCACATATTTGGGCGCCATGTCGCAGGCCGCCAGCGTCAGCACCAGCGCAGCCGCCGAGAACGGCTTGATCTTGTTCATCGTCATGGTGTCTCCTGAGGGCCGGGCAGAGCGTTGCCCGCTTGCCCTTCCCCGTCCTTGCCATGATGTTCGCGGAACAGCCGCTTCACGACCGTGAAGAAGACCGGCACGAAGAATATCGCCAATATCGTGGCGGCCAGCATGCCCCCGACCACCGCCCAGCCGATGGCGTTCTGACCACCGGCGCCCGCGCCCTTCGCCACCGCCAGCGGCAGAACGCCGAAGACGAAGGCAAAGCTGGTCATCAGGATCGGTCGCAGGCGCAGCTTGCCGGCTTCCAGCGCTGCCTGAGCGGGTGATAGCCCCTCACGCATCTTTTCCTCGGCAAACTCAACGATCAGGATGGCATTCTTGGCCGACACGCCGATGGTCGTGATCAGACCCACCTGCAGATAGATGTCGTTGTTGAGGCCCACCAGGGTCGCCGCGACAACCGCCCCGAACACACCAAGCGGCACCACCAGCATCACCGCGATCGGCACCGACCAGCTTTCATAGAGAGCGGCCAGGCAAAGGAAGACGATCAGCATGGACAGCGCATAGAGCGCCGGCGCCTGCCCGCCCGATGTCTTTTCCTCATAGGAAATCCCGTTCCATTCATAGCCCACGCCGGCCGGCAGCTTTGCTGCCATCTCCTCCATGGCCCTCATCGCCTCGCCGGTGGAAACGCCGGGTGCCGGCGCGCCCATGATCTGCATCGAAGGCACGCCGTTGTAACGTTCCAGCTTGGCGGGACCATGGGTCCATTCGGTGGTCGCGAAGGCAGAAATCGGCGCCATCACGCCGCTGCTGCCGCGCACGTGCAGCACGCCGATCGCATCCGGCGTGGTGCGGAAGGGCGCGTCGGCCTGCACATAAACGCGTTTCACCCGGTTGCGGTCGATGAAGTCGTTGACGTAGCTGCTGCCCATCGCCGTGCTGATGGTGTCGTTGACGTCGGACTGCGCAATGCCCAAGGCGCCTGCCGCCGCCTGATCGACATTCAGCTTGAGCTGCGGCGTATCCTCCAGTCCATTTGGCCGGACCTGCGCCAGCCGCTTGTCCGCCATCGCCATGCCCAACAGCTGGTTGCGCGCCTCCAGCATCTTGTCGTGGCCGAGCTCGGCCCGATCGACGAGCTGGAAGTCGAAGCCTGTGGCGTTGCCCAGTTCCTGAACGGCGGGCGGTACGAAGGCGATCACCATGCCGGCGGTCAGCTTGCGGAAGGCGGCATTGGCGCGCAGAGCGATGGCGGACACCTTGTTATCGGCACCCTTCCGCTTCGACCAATCTTTCATCCGGACGAAGGCGAGCCCGACATTCTGTCCCTGCCCCACGAAGCCAAAGCCGGAAATGGTGAATACGGCCGCGACATTATTCCCCTCGGTCTTTACGAAATGATCGCGCACCTTCACCAGGGTTCTTTCGGTTTCCCCCAGCGTCGACCCGGCCGGCAGCGATACCTGAGTAATGATGATCCCCTGATCCTCGTCGGGCAGAAAGCCGCCGGGCAGGCGCAGGAAGATGAACGCCATTCCCACGACGATCAACGCATAGACCAGCATCGTCCGGCCCCAGCGCCGTTCGACCTTTTGCACGGCGGCGCCATAGCGCACGACATTGCGGTCGAAGCCACCGTTGAACCAGTCGAAAAACCGGCCGAACCGCGATCCCAAGGGGCCCGTCCAGATATGGCTGTGTCCCTTGGGCCGCAGGATCGTCGCGCAAAGCGCGGGCGTCAGGATCAGCGCGACCAACACCGACAATATCATCGCCGACACGATGGTGATGGAGAACTGGCGGAAGATCACCCCAGTCGAGCCGCCAAAAAACGCCATGGGGAGGAATACCGCCGACAGCACCAGGCCAATGCCGATCAGCGCGCCGCTGATCTCATCCATGGATTTCTTGGCGGCTTCCTTTGGACTCAGCCCCTCCTCCTGGATGATGCGCTCCACATTCTCGACCACGACGATCGCATCATCCACCAGCAGCCCGATGGCCAGCACCATGCCGAACAGCGTCAGGGTGTTGATGGTGAAGCCTGCCGCATAGAGGACCGCCAGCGATCCCAGCAACACGACCGGGACGGCGATGGTGGGGATCAGCGTGGCACGCCAATTCTGCAGGAACAGGAACATCACCACGAAGACAAGCAGCGTGGCTTCAAACAGCGTATGGATGACCTGCTCCACCGACAGCTTCACGAAGGTGGAATTGTCGACCGGGAAGTCATATTTGACCCAGCTTGGGAAGGTCTTGGACAATTCCTTGACCCGGCTCTTCACGCCTTCGACGGTATCGAGCGCATTGGCACCCGGCGCCAATCTCACGCCAAAGCCGGCGGCGGGATGTCCGTTGAACTTCGCGCTGAAGCTGTAGCTTTCCGCACCCAGTTCGACCCTGGCGACGTCCGCCAGATAGACGACCGATCCGTTGCTGTTGCTGCGCAACCGGATCTGCCGAAATTCTTCGGGCGTTCTGAGCCGCGACTGCGCGGTGACGGTCGCGTTCAGCGCCTGCCCACTGGGCGATGGCGTGCCGCCGATCTGACCAGCCGAAACCTGGGCGTTCTGGGCCCTGATGGCGGATTTGACGTCGCCGGCGGTGACGCCCAGATTGGCCATCTTATAGGGATCCAGCCAGATACGCATGGCATATTGGGCGCCGATCAACTGGGTGTCGCCCACGCCGGGAACACGGCTGATGGGGTCCTGCAACGTGGAGGCGATGAAGTCGCCAGCATCCTGCTGGTCGTGAATCCCGTCATCGGAATAGACGGCCATGATTGTCAGGAAGGTCGAGGCGGACTTTGTCACGCGTAATCCCTGCTGCTGCACTTCCTGGGGCAGCAGGGGCGTGGCCTGGGCCAATTTGTTCTGCACCTGGACCTGCGCGATGTCGGCATCGGTCCCCTGCTCGAAGGTCAGGGTGATGTTCAGATTGCCTGCGGAATCGCTGCTCGACGAAAAATAGCGAAGGTTATCGATGCCCTTCAGCTGCTGCTCGATGATCTGGGTGGTCGTGCTTTCCAGCGTTTCGGCATTCGCGCCCGGATAGCTGGTGGCGATCGTCACCGCGGGCGGCGCGATCTGCGGAAATTGCGCCACGGCAAGCGAACGAATGGCCAGCATGCCGGCCAACATGATGACGATGGCGATGACCCAGGCGAAAATGGGCCTGTCGATGAAATAGCGGGACATGGATCAGTTGGCCCCGCCGGCATTTGCCTGTTTCCGGGCTACGGTGACCTGCTGCGCCGGGCCCGGTTTCACGACCGTTCCGGGCCGCAAGTTGACCAGACCTTCCACGATCAGCCTGTCTCCAGCCTTCAGGCCCTTGGTGACGATCCATTTGTCGCCCACAGCCCGGTCGGTTTCGACCTGACGCAGTTCAGCCTTGTTGTTCGCGCCCACCACCATGGCGGTCGCCCGGCCGCGCGCGTCGCGGGAAATGCCCTGTTGTGGCGCCAGGACCACCTGGCTCCGCTCTCCTTCGACCAGCCGGGCGCGGACATACATGCCCGGCAACAACAGCCCGTCCGGATTGGCGAAGGTCGCGCGCAACGTCACGGCGCCCGAACTGGGATCGACCGTCACCTCGGAAAATTGCAGACGCCCCTCGACCGGATAAGTGCTGCCGTTGGGCAGCAGCAATTGCACGCGCGCGCCGGCGGCAGCGCTGACTCCACCGGCCTTCATCGCCTGCTTGAGGTCGATGATCTGCGCGGCCGATTGCGTGACGTCGACATAGACGATGTCGGTGCGCTGGATCGTGGCCAGGGGGTCCGCCTGCCCCGCCTGCACCAGGGCGCCCGGCGTGAAGAGGGATCGCCCGATACGGCCCGTTATCGGAGCCCTGATGCGCGTGAAATCCTGGTTCACCCGCGCTGCCTGGACAGCCGCCTGCTGCGCCGCAACATCAGCACGAGCCTGTTGAGCCGATGCCGCGGCATTATCGGCCTCCTGCCTGCTGACAGCATTGATGCCGACAAGATCGCGGTAGCGCTGCGCCTGAAGGGCGGTTGCGCGAATGGATGCCTGCGCCCGTGCCAACGCGCCCTGAGCCTGACCCAGAGCGGCTCGATAGGGCGCATCCTCGATTTCGTAAAGCATCTGGCCGGCGTGTACCTGCGCGCCCTCCGCGAACAACCGACGGCGGATTATACCATTGATTTGCGGGCGAACTTCGGCCGTCTCCAGCGCGGCGACACGGCCAGGAAGTTCGGTCATCAGGGGCGCGTTCTGCACCGTGAGTTCCACAACGCCCACAGAGGGAGGCGGCGGCGCAGGCGGTGACTGCTCCCCGCAACCACCCAGAGCCAGAGCGGATGCGCAGGCCAGCAATCCGACGAATATCCCCTTTTGCATCGGCCGTGCTCCGTATTCAACAATGGCATTCTACCGGAATGAACGTTCATTCCGGTTGCGGCGCAGGTAGGAACATGCCACAATTTGTTCAAGAGTAAAAAAGCCTGGGGGAAAGTTTTTGGTTGCGCCGCAACATGAACAGACTGCGAGAAACCGCATATTGGGCGCGGCTCGAAACCTGTTCGCCGCCAATGGTTTTCACCAGACCGCCATGGCCGAACTGGCCTCCGCCGCCCAAGTGTCGGTCGGCCAGATCTACCGCCTGTTCAAAGGCAAGGAAGATATAATCGAGGCGATCGTCCAAGCTGACGCGCAAGAGCGAGAAAGGACGATCCAACACCTGCAGGATCGGCTTGATGCAGGCGATATCAGCGTGGAGCAGACATTCGAACTGCTGATGCTGGATGTCATGGACAACCCGCACGAAGCCCTGTCCTTCGACATTCTGGCTGAAGGTTTTCGCAACGGCCGGGTCGCAGACATGATAGCCGACATGTGCAACGGCTTGCGCAAATCCCTCAGCGATTTTGCCTGCGTGGCCAATCCCGGCCTGTCAGGGGAAGCGTTGAAGAGCGCCGAGGAAATGATCCTTGCCTGCCTTTTCGGCCTTGGTCATCGCAGCCTGTCGAGACCCTCGATCGACGACGAACGCACGGCGCGATGCGCCGCATTCATGATCGTCGCTGCCCTGCGAGCCATGAAGTAGAAGGATTTCCGAACGACCGGACCGACCGCTGGTCGAGAAATCGCGGGCTCCAGGATTTCGGGAAGGCCATCTGGTTCAACCAGATCGATGTCCGCGCCAGCGCCGACGACCAATCGACCCGCCCTCGGTTCCCCTCCTTCTACCGCATTGCAGCAGATGGCTGCACGCGAAGCGGCAACTTTGTCAGCCTATGAACATTTTCGCCTGGAAATCATTCCGGGAGGCAAGAGATGAACATGGATATGGCGTTCAACCGCAGCTATTTCGAAGCGCGGCTGGATCGCAACCGACGGCTGGCCGCCGGTTCGCGCAATCCGGAAATTCGCGCGATCCACATGGAATATGTCCGGCTCTACAGCCAGTTGCTGGAACAGGCCGACCGCTTGCCGGCCTGATCCATCATCTGGCGGCAACACCTTCGGGCAACACGACCGCAGACCAGCTTCTGGCGGGTACCAGATATTTGGCAGCAAGGGCGCGTATGTCGGCCGGAGTGACCGTCAACATGTCCTGCGCCATGGTCTGCATGGCCTGGACATAACGCGGATCATGGGTCGCCCCCTCCATCTGGTTCATCCAGAAGGCATTGCCTGTCCCGGCCCGCATCAGCAGTTGCCGCATCGGCGCGACCGCCCGTTGCAATTCGTCATCGCTTACAGGATTCTTGGCCAGATCCGCCGCCGTATCCTTCACCACGCCGTAGAAATAATTGACCCGATCCGGGCGGACCTGGCTCGTCACCAGAATATAGCCGCCGCTTTCATAGGAAAATGGCCAGTTGTTCTGGACACTGGGTGAATAGGCCGCCCCTTCGGTAGAGCGCAGCTTGTCGAACAGCCGGTCATTGAAAATCTGGGTCAGGATTTCCAGCTGCCGCGCTTCCTTGGTCAGCGCGAAACCGCCTGCGGTCGGCCAGGCCATGACGGCCGCCGCCTGCTCCTTGTCACCCTTGTGGCGCAGGACCACCGGCGCCTCGACATGCGCGGGAAAGCGCATGAGCTTGTTCGCGGCGGGAACAGGAACATCGGTCCGCTGCGGCAAGGCACCAAAGGTCGCGGCCACGGCCGCAATGGCGTCATCGGCCTTCACCTGTCCGAATATCTGAATCTCGATGGGCCCGGAAGCCAGCAACGGCTCCCAGGTCGCGCGAAAGGCCTGCGGCGTCAGTGCATCGATCTCATTGCGTGATGGCGTGCGAAACCGCACATCCTTGTCGTGGAGCAACCAGTTGAGGTCACGCGCCAGAACCGAATCCGGTGCCCGTTCCATCGCATCATAGGCCACCCCGGCCCCCGTCTTCACACGCGCGATGGGCGCCGGATCCCATCCCGGCGCGAACAATTTGGTCGCGAAAAGCAGCAACTGGTCCTTATAGTCCGCCGGCCGCGTCACCGCCTGCATTTCAAAGGCATCGTCGTCGATGGAGAAGTCCATGCCCATGCGACGCCCGTTGGTCAGATCGTCCAGTTCCCGTTGACCAAGCTTTCCGATCCCGCTCGCCACCAGCGCATAGTCGGCTGCCCAGCCCGGCACTGGCCTGGTAGGAGAAAAGGCCTGCTGGCCATGGCCGAAGCGGACGTTGATCCGCACCTTCTCCGTCTCCGCATCATTGGCGAACAGGGTCAGCTTGACGCCGTTGGAAAAGGTGATGCTCTCCATTCCCGGCAGACCGATGGGCGTGCGAGAGACGACTCTGCCCGGCGCGCCAAGCTTGGGCAGGTCCGCCATGGTCACGACCTTGTCCGCCAGTCTGGCGTTGGTCGCAGCCTTGACCGGCGCGGCGACGGCGGCCGCCAGGCGGGCGTCGACCCCCGGCTGCACCTTGCCGGTGATCAACTGCGCGCGAAAAACGCCTGCGGAAAACAGCCGCCGGGTGGAATCCAATATCTTCTGCGGCGTCATGCCCGCTTTGCCGGAACGGAAGATTTCCAGTGCCGCCTGCGGGCTGACGGTGGTTTCGCGGATGTCGACCGCGCTTACCAGGTCGCTCGCCTGCTTGGCACCGGCCTCCGTATCCGCATTTTCGACCTGAATGGCGAGCGCGGTGTCCATCTGGGCATATTCACGGTCGATTTCGATCTGGCTCGGCGGGGTGTCCTTCGCATCCTCTATGATCGCGCGGACATCGCCCAGCGCCTTTTCCCAATTCTCTCCCGCCGGCACGATGGTGACGAAGGTGCCGTCGGCGGAACGGCTGATATCCTGCTGATCCACACTCGCCTGAAGAAAGCTGCCACCACTGCGCGCAGCCTGTTCCAGACGGCGGCTGATGATCTGCAGCGCCAGCATGTCGGTCAGCTTGTCCTGATTGTAGACGATGGTGTCGGCATGCGGCTTCCAGGGACGCAGCCAGGCCATGGTCAGGCCCGTCGGCGCGCCCGGCTCCACCGTCACCCGGGTCGCAGGCGCCTTGGGATCGGGTTCGCCGAAATCGGGTAGCGGTGCCCCCTTGCCCGGGACGGTCCAGGGACCGAAATTATCCTTGATCAATTGCTCCGCCACGGCCGGATCAATATCGCCGGCAATCGAGATCACGGCATTTTCCGGTCGGTACCAACGCTGGTGGAAAGCCTCCATCTTCGCGGCCGTGACAGCATTCAGCGTCGCGACCGTGCCGATCGGGCTATGATCGGCCAGCGGCTGGCCAGCGAAGAAATGCCGCCGGGTGGCGTCGGAAATCCGCATCTGCGGCCCGTCGCTTTCCCGCTTTTCCGCCAGCACGACGGCCCGTTCTGCATCAACGGCGCTGTCGACGATATTGGGATCGGTCATCATGCCGGCCAGGATCTTCATGCTTTCGCCGAGGCTGGCCGGGGTCGTCTGCGGCAGGTCGAGCGCATAGGTCGTTCCCGTGGCGGTCGTCTGCGCATTGCTGTCGCTGCCGAAGGTGACGCCCAGCCGCTGCCAGATGCGCTTGGATTCGCCGTCCGGCACATGGCGGGAACCGCGGAAGGTCAGATGCTCCATGAAATGGGCGTATCCCAGTTCATCGGGATGCTCCATCAGAGAGCCGGCGTCGATCCGCAGCCTGACCGACACCTGCCCCGGCGGCACGCCGTTGCGGCGGACAGCGTAGCGCAAGCCGTTGGACAATGTGCCAAAGCGCCAGGCCGGATCGATGGGCACGTCGCTGTTCTCATAGAGCCATGGCCTGACCTGTGCATGGCTGGAACCCGGCGCGACCGGCGTGGCGGCTGGATCGCTTTTCGCCGAGAGAGGCGCGGTAATGCCCGAAAGCAGAAGGGCAAGGACGGACAGCGAAGCGGCAGAACGCCGGAAAGGAAAGCTCATGGCCGCGCAGCCTAAAGAGATTTTCCTGAATGGCCACTGACAAAGCACGAAGCGCGCCGACTGCTGCGCAAAATCCCTCCGGATTGGGCATCCGGAGGTTCTGCGGCGGCGAGCACCTGGTCCCCCGCCGCCGATCTGCAATCCTATCGCGCGAACCGGGCTCCTACCTGGGCAGGAGCACATCGGATATCATTAAACCCGCAGTCGGGCCGCCATTCACCGCCCGCCGGTCTTCTGAACCGCACCCTTATGGGTGCCGACACCGCCGCCCCCGCGACGCCGCCGGAAATTCTTCTTTGCCGGGTTCGCGGCTTCGCCGTCCGGCCGATGCGCCCGCTCGGCATTGCCGCGCTGCTGCTTCTGCTGGTCCTGATAACGGCGCTGGCCGTCGGCGCGGCGCACTTTCTGCTCCGGCGTCTGCTCGCGCCCCTTGCGCTGCGGCGCGGCCTTGGGAAGATTGCGCACCGCCTCGACGAAATTCTCCGGCAGCGGCACAACGTCCAGCTTCACCTTGGTCGTGCGCTCGATGGCCTTCAGATAAGGCCGCTCGTCGTCCGCCACGAAGCTGATTGCGACGCCATCCGCGCCCGCCCGCGCCGTGCGGCCGATACGGTGGACATATTGCTCCGGCACATTGGGCAGCTCGAAATTGATGACATGGCTGACGCCCGACACGTCGATGCCGCGCGCCGCGATATCGGTCGCTACCAACAGCTTCACATGGCCATGGCGGAAGGCCTGGAGCGCGGTGGTGCGCTGCGCCTGGCTCTTGTTGCCATGGATCGCGACCGCCTGAATGCCTGCGCCTTCCAGAAAGCGCACGACCCGGTCGGCGCCATGCTTGGTCCGGGTGAAGATGAGCGCGCGATCAATATCCTCATTCTGGATCGTCAGGTTGAGCAGCGCCTGCTTCTCCACCTGATTGACAAAGGTCGCCTGCTGCCGGACCCGCTCGGCCGTCGTTGATTGCGGGGCAACGCTGACCTTCACCGGATCGTGCAGGAACTGACTGGCCAGCGCCTCGATCTCACCCGGCATGGTGGCGGAGAAGAACAGGTTCTGCCGCTCCTTCGGCAGCAGTTTGGCGATGCGCTTCAACGGGTGGATGAAGCCCATGTCCATCATCTGGTCGGCTTCATCGAGGACGAAAATCTCGGTATCCTTGATCGTGAAGGCGCGCTGGTCGATCAGATCGAGCAAACGGCCCGGCGTCGCGACGACGATATCGACGCCCCGTCCCAACGCCCGGATCTGCCGGTTGATCGGCACGCCGCCAAACACGACCTCCACGGACAGCTTCAGGAAGCGGCCATAGTCACGGAAACTCTGCGCGATCTGCGCCGCCAGTTCACGCGTCGGCGACAATACGAGCATGCGGCAACCCTGCAGCGGTGTCGGCTTGGGATTGCGGGCGAAGTGATCAAGGCTGGGCAGCGCGAAGGCGGCGGTCTTGCCGGTGCCGGTCTGCGCGATGCCGCACAGATCCTTGCCCTTGAGCAACACGGGAATGGCTTGCGCCTGGATGGGCGTTGGCGAACCATATTTCTTGGCGGCGAGCGCCTTCAGGATCGGCTCGGCAAGGCCAAGGTCGGTAAATTGCATGAATGATAACTCACAAATGAGCCCCGGCGCCTGCCGGCAGGGCCGGGACGCAAGGCGGGTTACGAAACGACCCGCGTGAAAAGGGAAGCCTCAAAGCTTGGCGCAGACTTTCATTGGCCGGCCCCGATACCCGTCCGGGCCGAAGCGATCACGCTGCCAATCGCTGATGGGGGCATGAAGCCCGCTGCTGCGTTGCAGCGCATATGGCGGGAATGTCGGGAAAAAGCAAGCGGCGCCTTTCGCCTCCCCTAAAGCGTCACCTCGACATGCTTGCTTCGCATCTCCTCGCGCACGTCTCCGCCGAACATCTGCCGGAACATGCCGCCCAACGACATGTCCGCTCGCCAGATTTCCGCGCGGCCAAGATCGAAGCGCAGCATCATCAGATGCGGGTCCTGCCTCCCGCCGGGATACCAGCTCGCGACATCATTGGTCCAATAGCGATCTATTACCGCCGGGTCCGCCTCCTCAACCAGGGTGCCGTCGACGCAGGCGAACAGGAAATGCCCCTTGCCCGCGAACTGCGCCATGGCCGGCCCGCCCTTGGCCAACCGATTCTCCCGCGTCGTATAGAACCAGAAGCAATGATTTGCGCCGGGATCGAGCTGCGCCGTCATGGGCATGCTGTGATCCGGTGATCCTCTCAGGCCGACCATCAGGAACGGGCTTTGCGACAATTCCGTCCAGAAGCGGTGGCGGATATCGGTCTCGTTGCTCATCTTCTCTCTCCCTTCGACATCAGGCGGGGCTCAATCGACGGCGCCAAGCGTTTTGCGAGACGCAATTTAGCACGAAAGCTTGATCTTGCGCAGTCTTCTCTCCACATAGCGGGCATGTTGATCGAGACAGAAGCGACGCCCAATCCGGCCACCGTCAAGTTCATTCCCGGCCGCGTGGTCATGGGCATGGGCACCCGTGATTTCGCCACACCGGAAGAGGCGGAGGCATCGCCGCTGGCCGACGCGCTGTTCGGGCTGGGCGACGTGACAGGCGTCTTCTTCGGGGGAGACTTCATTTCCGTCACCATCGCGCCCGGCGCGCAGTGGAGCGACGTGAAACCCGACATTCTTTCCGTCCTGCTCGAACATTTCACTGCCAACATGCCGCTGTTCGCGCCCGGCTCCGCCGGCGAGATTTTCGTGCCGGAAGAAGAAGAATTCGCCGACGATCCGGAAGATGAGGAGATCATCGCGCAGATTCGCGAGTTGATCGACACGCGCGTTCGTCCAGCAGTGGCCAATGACGGCGGTGACATCATCTATCGCGGGTTCGACAAGGGCACCGTCTATCTGCGCATGCAGGGTGCCTGTTCGGGCTGCCCTTCCTCCACAGCGACGTTGAAGAACGGCATCGAACAGCTACTCAAGCATTATGTGCCCGAAGTGACGGAAGTTCGCGCTGTCTGAGCGAAAAAACAGTTTGCCGGGAATGATTGGCAAAGCCGCGCCGATCGATTAACCGCATAGCCGGGCATCGCATCAGGCGAGCGGTCTACAGGGGTTTTCTTTGCGCATATTGGTCATCGACACCGCGACACAGGCGCTGTCCGTGGCGTTGCTCGATGATGATGTGCCCCTCGGTCATTTTCATGAGATCGTCGGACGCGGGCACGCGGAGGCCCTGCTGCCCGCCATTGCCGCCTTGCCAGACGGCGGCCGTGCCGATGCGATCGCCGTCGATGTCGGCCCCGGTAGCTTTACGGGTGTGCGGATCGGCGTGGCCGCGGCGCGGGCGCTGGCGCTGGCCTGGGGCATTCCGCTGCATGGCTACAGCGCTCTCGGGATCATCGCTGCGAAGGCCGCCGCGGCATATCATCAAAGCGGACCTGTGGCCGTCACCATCACGGGCGGCCATGGCGAATTGTTCTGGCAGACCTTTTCCGCAGATGGGCTTGAACCGCTCGGCAAGGCGGCTTCCACGCCCATTGCCGAACTGGCGCACCAATTGGAGCATTCCACCGTCTACGGCACCGGCGCCGAAACATTGGTGACCGCGCGCGGCCATGGCATGGCGGTCAGCCTTTATCCCGATGCCGCCGACTATCCATTGGTGGCAGGATTGGCACCCCTGCCGCCCTCCCCCATTTACTGCCGCGGGGCCGATGCACGGCCTATGGCGGAACGGGCCGCACCATGACCCCAGGCCTGACGCTCCATTCCTATGAGGATGGCGAACGGAACGCCATGAGCGACGCCATGGAAATCATGGCGCGCGCCTTCGACCCGGCTTTTGGCGAAGCATGGACGCTGCCGCAACTCGCCGGGGTGATGACGATGCCCGGAACATGGCTCACCATCGCCCGGATCGATGCCGCGCCGGTCGGCTTTGCCCTCGTGCGCTCGGTGCTCGACGAATGCGAATTATTGTTGCTGGCCGTCAGCCCGCTCTGGCGCGGAAGAGGCATTGGCGAGGCACTGCTGCGCGATAGCCTCAGAACGGCGCGCAAGCGGGGCATTACGTCGATGAATCTGGAAGTGCGCGCGTCGAATACGGCAATAAGCCTGTATGAAAAAGCCGGATTTGAATATGTACATCGCCGCCCCGGTTACTATCGCGGCAACGATGGACAACTTCATGATGCACTGAGCTTTCGTATCGATATGCTCAGGTGATTTTCATCCGCCCTTGCAAAACGTAAATCATCGGTATAGCTGACCCATACCGCTCCTGAAATGATTTTCCTCGGGCGGGTCGCGCAACCAATAGCCTTCGCAGGGAAAAGAAATGGAAATCGAATCAGCGCAGAGCGAACTGCTCATTACTTTGACGTCGGATATTGTCGCGGCCCATGTCTCGAACAACAGCGTCGCCGTCTCCGACGTATCTACCCTGATCCAGAATGTGCATGCCGCGCTTTCCGGCCTTGCTTCGCCGGCTGCGGTGCCTGAAGTGAAGCCGGAACCGGCGGTGTCGGTCCGATCTTCGATCAAGCCCGACTACATCATCTGCCTGGAAGACGGCAAGAAGCTCAAGATGCTGAAGCGCCACCTGATGACTCATTATCAAATGACGCCGGAAGATTATCGCGCGAAATGGAGCCTGCCGGCGGACTATCCGATGGTCGCTCCCAACTATGCCGAACAGCGCCGCAGCCTTGCCAAGAAAATCGGCCTCGGCACCAAGCGCCGTCGCGTCCGCGCACCCAAATAAGCGCGCAAACACAGGTAAAGCCCAAGGAAAAAGGGGAGCGCCCGATGGCGCGCCCCTTTTATAGTGGGAGGAAAGCCGCTAGGCTCTTTCCGGTCCACGTGAATTCCAGCCAAGTGAGCCTGCATGAACCGCAAGATCGACGTCGAAGCCCTTTGCCATGAAAAGGGCCTGCGCATCACCGAACAGCGCCGCGTCATTGCCCAGGTGCTGAGCGACGCGAGCGATCATCCGGATGTGGAGGAGTTGCACAGGCGCTCCGCAGCGATCGATCCGGGCATCTCCATCGCGACCGTCTATCGCACCGTCCGCCTGTTCGAGGAAGCGGGCATATTGGACCGGCACGATTTCGGGGATGGCCGCGCCCGCTATGAGGCTGCGCCCGAATCCCATCACGACCATCTGATCGATGTCGAAACCGGCAATGTCATCGAATTCGTCGATCCTGAACTGGAGCAGCTTCAGAAGCAGATCGCGGAAAAGCTCGGCTTTCGCCTGGTCGACCATCGGATGGAACTGTACGGCGTCGCGCTCGACCGCAAGAGCTGAGGCAGCTTGGCTGCATTCCGTCGCATCATGCGCCTGGCGGCCCTGGCCGCGAGCCTGCTGCTCTGCCTGATCCCACATCTGTTCTGGCGCGCGATTGGCCGCCGGTCACCCTGGCCGCCGCGCTTTCTGGCGTTGGCGGGCCGCGCCGTCGGAGCCCGCGTGCGGATCGATGGTCATCCCTTTCAGGGCGACAGCTTCATCATCGCCAATCATGTGAGTTGGGTGGACATATTGGTCCTGGGCGGCGCCACGGGCGCGGCCTTCGTCGCGCATGACGGCATAGCGCGCTGGCCGGTCATCGGTTGGTTGGCAGCGCAGAACAATACGCTTTTTGTCGCCCGCGACAGGCGGGGAGCGCTTTCCTCCCAGCTCGACACCCTGCGGGCGGCCTTGGCCGGGCATCAACCGGTTGCGCTTTTCCCGGAAGGCACGACCAGCGACGGCAGCGGCCTCCTGCCGTTCAAGCCCGCCCTGCTGGCTGTACTCCTTCCCCCTCCGCGATCAGTCCGGATTCAGCCGGTCCATATCGACTATGGCCCGGCGACCGCCGAGATCAGCTGGCATGGCAACGAGCCGGCCGGGGCGAACGTCAAGAGACTACTGGAACGCAGCGGCAAGCTTGACGTCACACTGCGCTTCCTGGAGCCGTTCGATCCGGCAATCTGCCCCGATCGCAAGGCCTTGACTGCCATGGCACAGGAAAGAATAGCCAGCAGCATCATTGCGCACCTGGCGCCTTTTACTTGAGCCGCAGCCCTTGTATAGCTGGATCGCATGAATCGGTACGACGCCAAAAAGACTCCAGCGACATTCCACGTCAAATCCTTCGGCTGCCAGATGAACGTCTATGATGGCGAGCGCATGGCAGAAATGCTGGGAGAGCGCGGCATGACCGCAGCAGCCGAAGGCGTAGAAGCGGATCTGGTCATTCTCAACACCTGCCACATCCGCGAAAAGGCGGTGGACAAGGTCTATTCGGATATCGGCCGCATGACCCGCGAGGACGGCAGCCGCCCAATGATCGCCGTCGCCGGCTGCGTCGCGCAGGCGGAGGGCGGCGAAATCCAGCGTCGTGCCCGCAATGTCGACATCGTCGTCGGCCCCCAGGCCTATCATCGGCTGCCAGACCTGATCGACCAAGCGCGGCGCGGCGAGCAGGCCGTCGACACGGACATGCCGCTGGCGTCCAAGTTCGGCGCCCTCCCCGCACGCACCAAA
Source organism: Sphingobium sp. LMA1-1-1.1 (assembly GCF_040676365.1). Lineage (NCBI taxonomy): Bacteria > Pseudomonadati > Pseudomonadota > Alphaproteobacteria > Sphingomonadales > Sphingobiaceae > Sphingobium > Sphingobium sp. LMA1-1-1.1. The sequence goes on along the minus strand of NZ_JBEGHS010000001.1, from coordinate 323,245 downwards.
CAGGCGCGGCCCACCGCCTTCCTGACGATCATGGAGGGCTGCGACAAATTCTGCACCTATTGCGTGGTACCCTATACGCGTGGCGCGGAGATAAGCCGAAGCTGGTCGGCGATCCTGGACGAGGCGAAGGCGCTGGTTGACGGCGGCGTGCGGGAGATCACCTTGCTAGGCCAGAACGTCAACGCCTGGACCGGCGAGGACGACAAGGGACGGGCCCAGGGCATGGACGGCCTCGTCCGCGAACTGGCCAGGATCGATGCGCTGAAACGGATCCGCTACACCACCAGCCATCCCAACGACATGAGTGACGGACTGATCGCTGCCCATGGCGACGAACCCAAGCTGATGCCCTTTCTCCACCTGCCCGTGCAGTCGGGCAACGACCGCGTGCTGAAGGCGATGAACCGCAGCCATAGCGCAGACAGCTATCTGCGCATCATCGATCGCGTGCGGGCGGCACGACCGGATATAGCGCTTTCCGGCGACTTCATCGTCGGCTTCCCCGGCGAGACCGAGGCCGAGTTCGAGGATACGCTGAGGATCGTGGAACAGGTCCGCTATGCGCAATGCTACAGCTTCAAATATAGTTCGCGCCCCGGTACGCCTGCCGCCGACATGGACGGGCAGATCCCGGCGGAGGTAATGGATGAACGGCTTGCCCGCCTTCAGGCGCTGATCAACCGTCATCAGGTCGAGTTCAATGCGGCCACGGTCGGCCGCCGCACCGACATCTTGCTGGAGCGCAAGGGCCGTCATCCGGGCCAGCTTATCGGCAAGACGCCCTGGCTTCAGTCCGTCCACGTCACTGCGCCGGAACTTTCCATCGGCGACATGGCGGAAGTCGATATCATCAGCGCCGGCCCGAACAGTCTGGCCGGACAACCCAGCAGGAGGAAGGCCGCTTGAACCTACTTACAGTCGTTCCCGTGACAACGGGAACCCATCTCCAGCCCTGTCCACCAGGCTTAGCCGACGGGAGATGGATACTCGCCTACGCGAGTGTGACTGATGAAAAGGGAGGCTGCTGAATGTCGAAAAAACCCAATCATACCCACCGGGCCGAAGTCGCCGAGCGCGCACGACTTGAAGTCACTTTCGACCGGCCGCACCTGCTGGGTGCTCTTTTCGGCCAATATGACCAGAATCTGGTAGCCATCGAAAACCGCCTGGGCGTCTACATCGCGGCCCGCGGTAACAAGCTCCAGATCGAGGGGGACGCCGAGGCTGCAGCGCGCGCACGCGACGTGATGACCGGCCTGTACAACCGCATCGTCGCCGGCCAGGAAATCGATGCCGGTGCGGTGGAAGCCGTGATCGCCATGTCCGCCGAACCGACGCTGGACGGCATCATTCGGCATGACGTGGCCGAACCGCCCAAGGTCATGATCCGGACGCGCAAGAAGACCATCGTCCCGCGTTCCGCGACGCAGGTGACCTATATGGAAGCGCTCACCCGCAACGACATCATCTTCGCGCTGGGCCCGGCAGGCACCGGCAAGACCTATCTCGCGGTCGCGCAGGCGGTGAGCCAGCTCATTACCGGCAGCGTCGATCGCCTGATCCTCTCCCGGCCGGCCGTTGAAGCGGGTGAACGGCTCGGCTTCCTGCCTGGCGACATGAAGGAGAAGGTCGACCCCTATCTTCGCCCCATCTATGATGCTCTCTATGACACGCTGCCGGCCGAGCAGGTTGAACGCCGCATTGCATCGGGCGAGATCGAGATCGCGCCTCTCGCCTTCATGCGTGGCCGCACCCTGTCCAATGCATTCATCGTGCTGGACGAAGCGCAGAACACCACCGTCGCCCAGATGAAGATGTTCCTGACGCGTTTTGGCGAAGGCAGCCGCATGGTCATCTGCGGCGACCCCCGTCAGGTCGATCTGCCGCAGCCCGGCATTTCCGGCCTGGCGGACGCCGTTGCGCGACTGGAGGGGGTGGATGGCATCTCCGTCGTGCCTTTCGGCATCAGCGACGTGGTGCGCCACCCGGTCGTCGGCCGCATTGTCCAGGCCTATGAGGGCCCCGATGCCTGAAATCCGCATGGCGTGGAGTGCCCGAAATGATTGAAGTCGCCGTCCTGCACGAAGAGGGCTGGCCCGATACCGACTGGGAAATCCTGGCCCAGCGCGCTGTGACGGCTGCGATCGTCCACAGCCCCTATGCGTCCTTCGCGACGGACGAGGCCTTTTACGAGGTCGCGGTAAAGCTGACCGATGATGAAGAGGTGCATGGTCTCAATCGCGCCTATCGGGACAAGGACCGGCCGACCAACGTCCTGTCTTTCCCCATGGTTCAGGCCGACCTGCTGGAGGGCACGGCCAACACTGACGATGGCGAGGTGCTGCTGGGCGATATCGTGCTGGCGGAAGGAGTCTGCGCCAGGGAAGCCGCCGAGAAAGGCATCTCCATCGCCGATCATGCCGCGCATCTGATCGTCCATGGGACTTTTCATTTGCTGGGATATGATCATATGGAGGATGCCGAGGCCGAAGCGATGGAAGCGCTGGAAACCCAGTCGCTGATCAGTCTGGGCATTTCCGATCCCTATGGGGACCGTTGATATTGCACGGCATCGGCTTTAGCGGAAGGCCGTCTGCCCTTTGAGGGTCAGGGCAAGGTCTTTACACGCGATGCTTTGAACAAGGGAACAGGAAGTACAATGGCGGAAGGCGGTCCCAAGGACGGCAACGGTTCGAAGGAATCGGACAGTAGCAGCCACGAGGGCGGTTTATGGAGCGGCCTGAAGTCGCTGCTCTTTGGCGATGAGGAAAGCCACAGCCTCCGCCGCGAGCTGGAGGATGCGCTCGACGAATATGATGAGGAGGAGCAGGAGGAAGGCGCCGCCCCTCCTGCCAAGGGCGACCTGTCCGCCATCGAACGCCAGATGGTCCGCAACCTCCTGCATTTTTCCGAACATACGGTCGATGACGTGGCTGTCCCCCGCGCCGACATCGTCGCGATCGAGGAAAAGGCCAGTTTCACCGATCTCGCCGCGCTGTTCGCTGAAGCGGGACACAGCCGCATTCCGGTCTATCGCGAAAATCTGGACACCATCGTCGGCATGATCCACATTCGCGACGCCTTCGCCATATTGGCGGGCAAGGCGCCGGTGCCCGACACGCTCGAGCCGCTGATCCGCCAGCCGCTTTATGTCCCGGAAAGCATGGGCGCGCTCGATCTGCTCGCGGAAATGCGGGCCAAGCGCACCCATCTCGCCATCGTGCTCGACGAATATTCCGGCACGGAAGGGCTGCTCACCTTCGAGGATCTGGTCGAGGAAATCGTCGGCGAGGTGGAGGACGAGCATGATGAGGAACCCGAAGCGATGCTGGTTCCGCTGGAAGGCGGCCTCTGGGAAGCCGATGCGCGCGCCGAGCTGGAGGATGTCGCGAAGGAAATCGACGAAAGGCTGGCGGACATCGAGGAGGATGTCGATACGCTGGGCGGCCTTGCCTTCGTGATCGCCGGTCGCGTTCCCGAGCCGGGCGAAATCATCGAGCATGACCAAAGCGGCTGGAAGCTCGAAATCCTGGACAGCGACGGACGCCGCGTCAGCCGTCTGCGACTGCACCCGCCCGCAAAACGGGAAATCCGCGAAGAGGACTGATCCCGCCCTGACGCGGGCGCTACTCAAATTGTCGATGCAGATCAGCCATCGGCGCGAAATATTAAGGGCTTGCCGCTAGGCCACCCCGGGGCAGGGGGCAATCGATGCGACGGGACGGACGAATATCCAGCTTGGCAGGTCCGGTGACGGTGGACCACGCGCCATGGACCGGCCTGGAAAAGCGGCTCTATGCGTTGATCTGCATCTCGACGCTCTTCTTTGCCTGCGTCACGCCGCCCTTTCAGGCTCCTGATGAGAACCAGCATTATGTAAAGGCGCTGTTCCTTTCCGAGGGCGGCATACTGGCCCAAAGGCGTGGCGAGATGATCGGCGCGGACCTTCCTCGCTCGGCCATCGACCTGCACGATGTCCATTTTACGGCGCAAACCTCCCCCGGTGTTCGCCTGTTCCACCCTTCGATGCTGAAAACGGCATGGAATGAGGGGAAAACCCGTAGCGACGAGCGCAGCTTTGCCGATTTCCCCAATGTGGCAAATTATGCGCCCACCCTCTATCTGCCGGGCGCCATCGGGCTGACAATCGGTGAGGCTTTGGGCCTGCCACCTTTGGGTGCATTCTACAGCGGCCGGATCGTGAATGCGCTGTTTGCGCTGATCGCGCTTGCTGTTGCGCTCCGCCTCATGCCCTTCGGTCGCTTTGCCATGATCGGCACGGCGTTGCTGCCGACCTTCTGTTATCAAAATGGTTCGCTCTCCCCCGATGCGGTCATCAACGGCACGGGCTTTCTGGGCCTCGCCCTGGCGCTGCGGGCGGGCTTTATGGGATTTACGGCCAAGCGCGGCCTCGCCTTCCTTCTATTGGCACCTTTGCTGGCGTTGGCGAAGGGCGTCTACTTGCCGTTGATGGCGGCTGGATTGCGCAGGCCAGAGAGCCGCCGTGATCTTCGCCCTTATTGCCTCCTGGCCGCGATGGCGGTCGGTGCGCTCGCCTTCCTTATGTGGATGAAGTTCTCCGGCGGGAGCCAGGCGCTTTACCATATTATGTCGCGCAAAACGGGGGAAATGGTCACGACAGCCCCGCTCGCCCGGCAATTTGCCGTGATCCTGCACGACCCGCTGGCCTATCTTCATGTCCTGGCGACCAGCGTGACAGAACGCGCGCCGGTCTATGCGTTTCAGATCGTGGGCCGCTTTGGCTGGAACGCTATCCTGCTGCCTTTGCTGGCCTATCCGCTGGCACTCGCGATGCTGGCCGGCGCGGTTTGCAGCGGGGCGGGCACAGGTCTTTCCTGGCGACAAAGACTCTGGTGGCTCGCCGTCGCCGCCGGGGTTGCGCTGCTGATAGAAACCGCCATGTACCTCACGGGCACGCCGCTCGGCGCGGACTATATTCAGGGCACGCAGGGACGCTATTTCCTGCCCATCCTGCCTCTCGCGCTACTCGCCCTCATGCCCGCCGCGCCCTTCCGCGGTGCCGGCGTGCTGTTCGGCGGATCAGCATTGCTGCTACTGTGCATTGCCGCCGCCACGGTGTTCGACAGCTTCTGGGTCCATGGCTTCGTCACCGCCGACGGAATGCCCCCGCATCATGACCCGATCCGCCGACTCCTCCTGCCCTCCCCCCGCTGGTAGCCAGACGCGACACAGCGCCAGCCAGCCCAGCCCTTCGATCCATCCGGCCAGCACGTCGCTGGGCCAATGGACGCCCAGCCACACCCGGCTGATCCCGATCAGCGCGATTGCCGTCGCCATCAGGACATAGACAGAGCGCCGCCCGCCCAGGATCGCCAGTGCCCCGAAGAAGATCATATTCCCCGCCGCATGGCCGCTCGGAAAACTGTAGCTGTGCACAAGGTCGAGATGCGGCAACAGATCGGGCCGGGGCGCGGCAAATATCTGCTTGGCCGCAAGATTCAGCAGCGTCCCGCCCACAACCGCGCAAAGCAACCACAGGGCACGCGCCCGCGCCATGCGCCATAGCGCCACGCAGCAGGCAGCCAGCAATGCGAAGCGCCCGGCCGTTCCGCCCACGGCCGAAGCGAGTTGCATGATCCGGGTGACGATCGCACCGACGCCACTGTCCCGCGCACGTCCCGCAGCGCCCATGAGTCCGAAGTTCAACCCATCCAGCCATCCCTGCCGCTGGAGAAGGGCAATCCCCAAAACGCAAAAAAGCGCGAGGGCCAAAGCCCCCGCGCCTTTCTCCACGGCTTTACGCCGATCAGATATGGAGCGCGCGCCCATAAGCGGCGAGCACGCTTTCATGCATCGATTCCGAGATCGTCGGGTGCGGGAAGACCGTATGCATCAGTTCCGCTTCCGTCGTCTCCAGCGTCTTGCCGATCGTGTAGCCCTGGATCATCTCGGTCACCTCGGCACCGACCATGTGCGCGCCCAGCAATTCGCCGGTCTTGGCGTCGAAGACCGTCTTGGTGAAACCTTCGGCCTCGCCAAGCGCAATGGCCTTGCCATTGCCGATGAAGGGGAACATGCCGACCTTCACCTCATAACCGGCTTCCTTGGCCTTCGCTTCGGTCAGGCCGACGCTGGCGATCTGCGGATGGCAATAGGTGCAGCCAGGGATGTTGCGGGGGTCCATGGCATGTGGATGCTTGCCGGCAATGGCTTCGGCCGTGATCACGCCCTCATGGCTCGCCTTGTGCGCCAGCCACGGCGGCGCGGTGATGTCGCCGATCGCCCACAATCCCTCGACATTGGTGCGGCACATTTCGTCGGTCTTCAGGAAACCGCGCTCGTCCATGGCGACGCCCAGTTCCTTGAGGCCGATATTCTCGGTATTGGGAACGATGCCGATGGCGACGATCATATGGCTGAATTCGGCAGCCGTCTCCTTGCCCGCCTTGTCCTTCAGCTTCGCCTTCACGCCGTTCGCGCTGACCTTGATATCGCTGACGCCGGCGCCGGTCAGGATGGTCATGCCCTGCTTCTTCAGCGCCTTTTCGAGGAAGGCTGACACATCGGCATCCTCTACCGGCACGATGCGGTCCATCATCTCGACCACGGTCACGTCAGCGCCCATGTCATTGTAGAAGCTGGCGAATTCGATACCGATCGCGCCCGATCCGATGACCAGCAGCTTGCTGGGCATTTCCGGCGGCGTCATGGCATGGCGATAGGTCCAGACCCGCTTGCCGTCAGCCGGCGTACCGGGCAGGTCGCGCGCACGCGCGCCGGTGGCGAGGATGATGTTCTTCGCCGTCAGTTCCTCGGTCTTGCCGTCGCGCGTGACGCTGAGCTTGCCTTTCCCGGTCAGCTTGCCCTCACCCATATGGACGGTGATCTTGTTCTTCTTCATCAGGTGCGTGACGCCCTGATTGAGCTGCTTGGCAACGCCGCGCGAGCGCTTCACCACCGCTGCGATGTCGGCGCTGATCTTCTCCGCCGCCAGGCCATAGTCGCCAGCATGCTGCATATAGTGGAAGATTTCTGCCGACCGGAGCAAGGCCTTCGTCGGGATGCAGCCCCAGTTCAGACAGATGCCGCCGAGATTTTCGCGCTCGACGATCGCGGTCTTCAGGCCCAGCTGGGCGGCGCGAATGGCGGCGACATAGCCGCCGGGGCCGGAACCCAGAACGATAACATCATAATTTTCAGCCATGATCTATCTCGCTTTTCTTTTTTGTTTTTTACGCCGCCGGGAAGGCGGGCACGGAACGGGGCTGGCGATCTTCTCCGATCGCCACGAAGGTGAAGGTCGCCTTGGTCACGCGATAGGAACGGTCGTCATGACGGGTCCGTCGCCAGGCTTCGACCTCGATCTTCATGGAGGTACGGCCCACCGAAATAAGCTTTGCGAACACGGAAACCTCATCGCCGACCACCACCGGACGCAGGAAGGTCATGCCCTCGACCGCGATGGTAACCGCGCGGCCATGGCTATGGCGGGCGGCGACGGAACCCGCCGCCGAGTCCATCAGGCTCATCAGCCAGCCGCCGAAAATATCCCCATAGGGATTGGTATCGGCGGGCATGGCGATGACCCGCACCGCCGGACTTTCCGTCGGTGGCTGCTCATCCAGCGGGGACATCAGGCCAGCATACCGATCGGATTTTCGACCAACTCCTTGAACACCTGCATCAGGCGGGCGCCGTCGGCCCCGTCAATGGCGCGATGGTCGAAGCTGCCGGTGGCGGACATGACCGTCGCGATCTGAAGGGAGTCGTCGATGACGAAGGGCCGCTTTTCGCCGGCGCCAATGGCCAGGATCATGCCCTGCGGCGGATTGATCACGGCCTCGAACTGCTTGATGCCGAACATGCCCATATTGGAGAGCGAGGCGGTGCCGCCCTGATATTCCTCCGGCTTCAGCTTGCCGTCCTTGGCGCGGCTGGCGAGGTCCTTCATCGCGGTCGAGATGGCGGCAACGCCCTTGCTGTCGGCCTCGGTCACGATCGGGGTAATCAGCCCGCCTGGGATGGACACGGCGACCGAAATGTCCGCCCGCTGGAATTGCAGCATCTGATCGCCGGCGAACTGCACATTGCATTCCGGCACCTGGATCAGCGCCACGCCAAGCGCCTTGATCAGAAGATCGTTGACCGACAGCTTGACACCTCGCGAGGCCAGGCCGGCGTTGAGTTCGCCGCGCAACTTCAACAATTTGTCGAGCTGAACATCCACGGTCAGGTAAATATGGGGCACCTGCTGCTTGGATTCCGTCAGGCGCCGCGCGATCGTCTTGCGCATGCCGCTGAGCTTGATGACTTCATGCGGGATGCCGAAATCCTGCGCAGCGGCAGGAGCAGTCACAGATGCAGCCGCAGGCGCTGCGACGGATGCGGGAGCAGGCGTCTTTGCTGCAGGTGCAGCGCCTTCAAGGTCCGCCTTCACGATACGACCATTGGGGCCCGTACCGGTAAGGCCAGCAAGGTCGAGGCCCTTGGCTTCGGCCAGGCGACGGGCCAGCGGACTGGCCTTCACGCGGTCCTTCCCGGCCCCGGCTTGCGCCGGTTCCGCCTTGGCCGCGGGCGCAGGTGCCTGCGCGGCGACCGGCTGGGCCTGCGGGGCGGCACGCTCCGCGGGCGCCGCCTTGGGAGCGGCATTTCCTGCTGCTGCCTGAGACACATCCTCGCCCTCTTCCGCGATGATGGCGATGACGGTGCCGACCTTCACACCTTCCGATCCTTCGGCAACCAGTATCTTCGCAACGACGCCCTCATCGACCGCTTCGAATTCCATGGTCGCCTTGTCAGTCTCGATCTCCGCGAGCAGGTCGCCGGAGGATACCGTATCCCCCTCCTTCACCAGCCATTTCGCCAGCGTCCCTTCTTCCATCGTCGGGGAAAGGGCGGGCATCTGGATCGTCTTACTCATGGGTGGAAGGCCTCTCATCTTATCCGGCGTGGGGCTGATGGGCTTCGTTTCGGCGCTTTGGCCGGAACGGTCAAGGGCAAGCCTTGCGCAGCCGCCCATAATCCGCCACATTTCACCACACTGGTTCACAGCTAACCATATGGGTTCAGCGCGCGCCGGTTCTGAAGAAGACCAAATGGTCGTTACTCTGTGGGGACGCAGCAGATGCGGACATATCTGGTTGTGGTGGACGAATCACCAGAGGCGGAGACGGCGCTCCGTTTCGCCGCGCGACGGGCCGCCAAGACGGCCGGTGCGGTTCGCATCCTGGCCCTCATTCCCCCTGCCGAGTTCGTCCAGTGGGGCGGCGTGCAGGCAACCATGGAGGATGAGGCACTTCAGCGCGCCGAAGCCCTGGTGACAAGCGCCGCTGGCACGCTGACCGACGAATCCGGCATCCGTCCCAGCATCACCGTGCGCCAGGGGGATCCGGTGACGATCGTACGCCGCACGCTGGATGAAATGGACGATGTCGCGGCACTGGTGCTGGGCGCGGCCGCCAGTGGCCATCCGGGCGTCCTGGTCTCCCACTTCGCGGGTGCAGATGCGGGCAAGCTGCCCTGCCCGATCATGATCATTCCCGGCGGCCTGGATGCAGAGGCGATCGACCGGTTGAGCTGAACCGTCCTGCCATCGATCCCGAATCCGGGCAGCGGCGTCAGAGGGGAGCCTGCCCGTTCGCTATTTCTTGAGGCGATAGCCCGTCCGGAACATCCAGCCGATCGCGGCCAGGCACAACGCCAGCATGCCGGCGACGAACAGCAGGCTGAACTCGATGCTGACATCACCCCGTCCGAAGAAGGTCCAGCGGAAACCGGAGATGAGGTAGACGATCGGGTTGAACAGCGTGATCGTTCGCCACGGCTCCGCCAGCATATGGATAGAATAGAAGGCGCCGCCCAGGAAGGTCATCGGCATGATCAGCAGCAGGGGGATGACCTGCAACTGCTCGAAACTCTGCGCCCATATGCCCAGGATGAAACCGAACAGGCAGAAGCTGATGGCGATCAGCATCATGAAGGCGACCATCGCGACCGGGTGGGCGACATGGATGTCGACGAAAAGATGGGCCGTGACGAAGATGATGGTGCCGACGATCAGCGACTTGGTAGCCGCCGCGCCGACATAGGCGATGATCGTCTCCACCGCCGAAACGGGAGCCGACAACAGTTCATAGATGGTGCCAGTGAATTTCGGCATGTAGATGCCGAAGCTCGCGTTGAAGATGCTCTCGGTGAACATCGACATCATGATCAGACCGGGCACGATGAAAGCCGCGTAGGGAATGCCGTCGATCTGCGTCATGCGCGAACCGATCGCGCCGCCGAACACCACGAAATAGAGCGAGGTGGTGATCACCGGCACCAGCAGTCCGGTCAGCAATGTGCGGCGGAAACGGTGCAATTCGAACTTGTAGATCGCCCAGATGGCACGGTGGTTGAAACGGCTTGCGCCCTCGGAGTTGAAGCCACTCATGCCGCCTGCTCCTGATGGACCAGACTGACGAAGATATCCTCCAGGCTGCTCTGTTCGGTGTTGAGATCCTTGTAGCCCAGACCCAGGTCACCCAGCCTGCGCAAAAGGGACGACACGCCGGTTCGCTCCGCCTGGGTATCGAATATATATTCGATCTCATGGCCGTCCGCCTTCAGTGTGACCTGCCATTCGCCAAGCTCCGGCGGGACGACGGACAGCGGCTCCGCCAGCACGATCGTCAGCGTCTTCTTGCCGAGCTTCTTCATGAGAGCGGTCTTCTCCTCGACCAGAACCAGCTCCCCCTTGTTGATGACGCCGACGCGATCGGCCATCTCCTCCGCCTCCTCGATATAATGGGTGGTAAGGATGATGGTGACGCCGGTCTGGCGCAGTTCCCCGATCAACTTCCACATGTCCCGCCGCAATTCGACGTCGACACCCGCGGTCGGTTCATCCAGGAACAGCACGCGCGGTTCATGCGAGAGCGCCTTGGCGATCATCACGCGGCGCTTCATGCCGCCGGACAGTTCCAGGATCTTGCTGTGGCGCTTGTCCCAGAGCGAGAGGTCGCGCAGCACCTTCTCGATATAGGCGTCGTTGCGCGGCTTGCCGAACAGGCCGCGGGAGAAGGTGACGGTGTCGATCACCCGCTCAAAGGCATCGGTGTGCAGTTCCTGCGGCACCAGCCCGATGGCCGATCGCGAACCGCGATAGGCGCGGATGATGTCGTGCCCGGCTACGGTGACGGTGCCGCCGGTCGGCCTTACATTACCGCAGATGATGGAGATCATGGTCGTCTTGCCGGCGCCGTTCGGCCCAAGCAGCGCGAATATCTCGCCCTCCTCTATCTCCAGGTCGACGCCCTTGAGCGCCTGAAAACCCGAAGCATAGCTCTTGGTCAGGCCGGAAACGGTGATGATGGACGCCATGCGCGGCAATGCCCCCCTATTCTTTGAAGCGCAAAGATAGGGTGCCGCGCCCCGGGCGCAACCGCCGTCTATTCGCCTTTGCGGAAAAAGCGGAAAACGGTGGCGGGTGGGAAGTTGCGAACCGTCTGCCCGATCCGGACCACGTCCAGTCCGAGCGCATCCAGTATTTCCCGATGCACCGGCGGGCGCAAGGAATAGGTGAACTGGATGAAGGCCCCGCCCGGACGAAGCATGCGAAAACTTTCGGACAGGATGTCGGCGTGCATCTGGCGGTCCATGGCCAGCAACGGCAGGCCGCTGATCACCGACTGATATTCCCCCGCCTCTCCCGCGGTTGCCGTGGAAACGATCTGGGCGGGCGTTTCCAGCACCGAAACATGCGGAAAGTGACGCCTTAGCCCGCGTGCGAAGGCGGGATTGATCTCCACGACCTCCAGCTTTTCAGGCGGCAGGCCAGTGCCCAATATGGCGCGCGTGAAAACGCCCGTGCCGCCGCCCAGCTCGATCACGCGACCATCCTCCGGATCGATATGTTCCACCATCAATCTGGCGAGATATCGGCTGCTGGGAACGACGGAGGCGGTCTGGCGCGGTTTCTTCACCCAAGCGGCCAGGAAATCCAGATATTCGGCCGCCCGCGTGCGAAAGTCGCTGTTGGGCAGGGCAACTGCCCGACTCCACCTTGGTTTATGCTGCATGAGCGAAACGCGACCATGTTCGTATCATGGGACTCCCTTAGCGAGCCGGACAAGCGTCGTCGATGAATTTTAGGCAGCCGGTTGGCAAAGCGCCCTCATGCTTTCAAGGTTTCGATACGATCCTGCAACCATTGCGCGACGGCCGCAATGCGCGGCAGTTTCTTGAGGTCGCCATGGGTGACCAGCCAGAAACTGCGCATGATCTCCACCTGATCGGCGATGACCGGCGCCAGGGCGGAATCATGGGCGGCGATGAAATCGGGCAATACGCCGATGCCGGCGCCTTCGGCGATCATGCGATGCTGCATGTTGATGCTGGTGGCGCGCAGACTGGCCTCCAGCCCCGCCTCCACCTCATCCAGATAGTCGAGTTCGGGCGAAAAGATGAATTCAGGCACATAGCCGACCAGCACATGAGCGCGCAGGTCGGCGGGATTGCGCGGCGTTCCGGCCTTAGCCAGATAAGCGGGAGACGCATAGAGATGCAGGCGATAGTCGCCCATCCGCCGAACCGACAGCCGGCCACGCTGCGGACGCGCCAGCATGACCGCCATGTCGGCTTCGCGCTTCGAAGGATTGAGAAATCCCGATGCCGTGATGAGATCGAGCCGGATGCCCGGATGGCGCCGGTTGAAATCCGCAAGGCCCGGCGCCAGCACCCAGGTGCCAAACCCCTCCGCCACGGACAGGCGCACCTGGCCCCCCAGATGATGCCCTCGCCCCGTCGCCTCCTCCATGGCCGCGAGCGCCGCGCTTTCCACATTCTCGGCGTGGCGCAGCAGCGCCTGTCCGTGCGCGGTCAATATGCGCTCGCCCGCCCCCATTTCGAACAGTTCAGGCCCCAGAGCGCGCTCCAGACGGGCGAGCCGCCGGGCGATCGTCGTCGCATCAATGCCCAGGGACCGCGCTGCCGGCGCGATCTTGCGCGTACGCGCCACGGCCAGAAATACCCTGAGATCGTCCCAATCGAACATTCATCGCCCGCTAACTGCAAAATCGCGGGGATGCTATGCAAAACTGCGTTGTTGCGTGCAATTCCGCATCATATCTAGAGGGAAGTTCAAATCGCACGTCAGGAGAGTTTGTGAGCCAGTTCGATCTCACCGAGGACCAGTTGGCCATTCAGGAGATGGCGCGCAGGTTCACCGCTGATGCGATCACGCCCTTTGCGGCGGAGTGGGACGAAAAGCATATCTTTCCCCGCGACACCATCCGCGCTGCGGCGGAGCTGGGTTTTGGCGGCATTTATGTATCGGAAGAGTCCGGCGGCATCGGCCTTGGACGGTTGGAGGCGGCGCTGATCATGGAGGCGATGGCCTATGGCTGCCCGTCGACCAGCGCCTTCATTTCGATCCACAACATGGCTTCCTGGATGATCGACCGTTTCGGTAGCAAGGTGGTGAAGGACAAATATCTGCCTTCCATGGTACCGATGGAGCGGATCGGCAGCTATTGCCTGACCGAAGCGGGCTCGGGGTCCGACGCAGCGGCGCTCAAGACGCGGGCGGCAAGGGACGGCGATCATTATGTCGTCACCGGCTCCAAGCAGTTCATCTCCGGCGGCGGAGAAAATGAAATCTATGTCGTCATGGTCCGCACCGGCGACGAAGGGCCGAAGGGCATCAGTTGCCTCGTCATCGAAAAGGATATGCCCGGGGTCAGCTTCGGCGCGCTGGAGCGCAAGCTGGGCTGGCATTCGCAGCCGACCGCCCAGGTCAATTTCGATGGCGTGCGGGTGCCGGTGGAAAATCTGGTCGGTGGTGAGGGCGAAGGTTTCCGCATAGCGATGATGGGGCTGGACGGCGGCCGGCTCAACATCGGGGCCTGCTCGCTCGGCGGCGCCCAGCGCTGCATCGACGAAACCCTTGCCTACACCAAGGAGCGCAAGCAGTTCGGCCAGAGCATAGCCGATTTCCAGAACACCCAATTCATGCTGGCAGACATGGAAACGGAATTGCAGGCGGCGCGCACCCTGCTCTATGCAGCGGCCGTCAAGGTGACGGAGAATGCGCCGGACAAGACACGCTTCGCCGCCATGGCCAAGCGGCTGGCGACCGACACCGGATCCTCCGTGGTCGACCGGGCGCTGCAACTGCATGGCGGCTATGGCTATCTGATGGACTATCCCATTGAACGTTTCTGGCGTGACCTGCGCGTGCATTCGATCCTGGAAGGCACAAACCAGGTGATGCGCATGATCATCGCCCGCGACATGCTGCGACAATGAGCGCGGGAGATTTTATGACTGATGAAGTTCTGATTTCCGTCGACAATGGCGTGGGACGCATCAGGCTGAACCGGCCGAAGGCAATCCATGCGTTGAACACGCAGATGTGCAGCGCCATCATCGATGCCCTGTTGGCATGGAGAACGGATCATTCGGTCGTTGCCGTCATGCTCGACCATGCGCCTTCGCCCGATGGTGATCCCCGGCTCTCACGCGGTTTCTGTGCCGGGGGCGACATCGCCATGATCGCCAACAGCGCCAAGGGCGACTGTTCCGAAGCCGAGCGCTTCTTCTTCACCGAATATCGCATGAATCATCTGCTGTTCGTCTATGAAAAGCCGATCGTCGCCTTCATCGACGGTATTGTCATGGGCGGCGGCGTCGGGATTTCCGATCCGGCGCGCTATCGCGTTGCGACGGAGCGGACGACCTACGCCATGCCGGAAACGGGCATCGGCCTGTTCCCCGACGTGGGCGGCGGCTGGTTCCTGCCGCGCATGCCGGGACGGACCGGGGTCTGGCTTGCCACGACCGGTGCGCGGATCAAGGGCGCGGATTGCGCCGCCATCGGCATCGCCACCCACTATATGGCGTCGGATAAGCTGGAAGCAGTGAAGGCCCGGATCATTGCCAGCCCCCATGCATTGGCGGAAATCCTGGATGAGATGGCCGAGGTGCCACCACCCTCAGCCTGGGAAGCACATCGGGAAGAGATAGACCGCCTCTTCGCATCCGATCGGCTCGAGGACATATTGGCTGCGTTGGAAGCGGACGGATCGGATTGGGCGCGGGAGCAGGCGGCCACCCTCGCCACCAAGTCCCCACAGACGGTCAAGGTCGCGCTCCGGCAGATGGTGGAGGGCGCGGCCTTCACCGATTTTGCGGACAATATGCGCAATGAATATCGCATCGGCTATCATGTCATCCGCCGTCCTGATTTCATTGAAGGCGTGCGGGCCGTCATCTTCGACAAGGATAATGCGCCGAAATGGAGCCCGGCCCGGCCGCAGGATGTGACGGAAGAACTTGTCGACAGCCTGTTCGCGCCCCTGCCCCCGGAAAAGGAATGGACGCCGCTGCCGCAACTGGACGGTTAGAGGCGATGTGCAGGCGATTGCAATCGGTCGCTGATCAGGAAGTCGCGGAAACTTAGGAATCTGGCGCATCGCGCAGAATGGCGACGAAAGGCCCTCTGCAAGGTCGGATGCGGCAAGGAAGAACGGGAGCGCACAGTTGCGTCGGGCTTGACGCAGCGCGCTCCAAGACAGGAGGAGTGCCTGAAATGAGCCAGACAATCGCCTTTATCGGCCTGGGCAACATGGGCGGCGGCATGGCCGTCAACCTGCTGAAGAACGGCTTTGCCGTGCGGGCCTTCGACCTGTCGGAAGAGGCGCTGGCCAAGGCGGCCGAAGCCGGCGCGGTGCGCTGCGCCAGCGCGGCGGAGGCGGTTGCGGGCGCCGATGCCGTCGTGACCATGCTTCCCGCGGGCAAGCATGTGGAGGGCGTCTACACGGGCGACGTCTTCGACGCGGCGAAGGCGGATGCGCTGTTCCTCGACTGTTCGACCATCGATGTCGCGACGGCGCGGCGCGTGGAGGAGGCTGCCGCCAAGAAAGGGTTCGAAATGGTCGATGCCCCGGTTTCAGGCGGTATCGCGGCAGCCAATGGTGGCACGCTGACCTTCATGGTCGGTGGCACCGATCAGGCGTTCGGCCGAGCCAAGCCGATCCTGTCCGCCATGGGCAAGGCGGTGATCCACGCCGGCGGCGCCGGCAATGGCCAGGCCGCCAAGATCTGCAACAACATGCTGCTGGGCGCGACGATGGTCGCGACTTGCGAAACCTTTGCCATGGCGAAGAAGCTCGGCCTGGATCCGCAAACCTTCTACGATATCTCCAGCGTGTCGTCTGGGCAGAGCTGGTCGATGACCAGCTATTGCCCGGTGCCCGGTGTCGGGCCGCAAAGCCCGTCAGACAATGGCTATCAGGGCGGCTTCGCCGTCGGGCTGATGCTGAAGGATCTGAAGCTGGCTAGTGAAGCGGCCGCTTCGGTGGGGGCGAGCGTCCCGATGGGAAATGCCGCCGAGTCGCTCTATCAATTGCTCGCCAATCGCGGCGAAGCGGCGCGGGACTTTTCGCTGATGATCGAGATGCTGGAGGGGAAGTAAGCGGCCTACCCCTCCCTCAGCGATTTTAGAGCGGGTTTCGATCTGATTGAATCAGATCGCCGCTCTGATTCCTTGTTTTCCGCGATTTCTTAACCAGCGATCGGTTCCGATCGCTTGGAAATCGCTCTAGCGAAGGCGCGCTTCCAGGGCGCGCCCTCCCGCCGATCAGCGCCCCTTCCAGACGCCCGCGCGTTTTTCGACGAAGGCTTCCATGCCTTCCTTCTTGTCCTCGGTCGCGGTCAGGATCTGGAACAGGCGACGCTCGGTCAATATCCCCTGGGCCAGCCCGGTCTCAAATGTCAGATTGACCATTTCCTTGTTCACCATCGCGGCCATGGGCGGCATGCCGGCGATGGTCGCGGCGGTCTTGAGCGCATCGTCGAGCAGTTCGGCGGCGGGAACGATCCGGGCGAGCAGCCCGGCGCTTTCCGCCTCTTCCGCGCCCATCATGCGGCCCGTCAGGCACATTTCCATCGCCTTCGCCTTGCCCACGGCACGGGTCAGGCGCTGCGACCCGCCCATGCCCGGCGCTACGCCCAGCTTGATCTCGGGTTGACCGAATTTCGCCGTGTCGGCCGCCAGGATGAAGTCCGCCATCATCGCCAGTTCGCACCCGCCGCCCAGCGCGAAACCGGCAACAGCAGCAATCCACGGCTTGCGGGTCGCGACGACCTTGCTCTGCCAGCCGGAGAAGAAATCCTCCAGGAAGAAGTCCGCTGCTTCCTTCTCCACCATCTCCTTGATGTCGGCGCCCGCGGCGAAGGCCTTTTCGCTGCCGGTCAGGACAAGGCAACGCTGTGCCGGATCGGCATCATAGGCGGCAAAGGCTGCGCCAAGATCCTTCAGCACCTGGCTGTTCAGCGCGTTCAGCGCCTGCGGGCGGTTGAGCGTGACCAAAGTCACCGCATCCCGTTGTTCGACCAGGATCGTTTCGAATGCCATTGCAGTCTCCCTTCATTGACCCATTGCGATCCGCTCTATGCAGCGAGACGGCGCTTGGCCAGTCCTTGAGGAGCCGCATCTTCGCAGCCGCTATCGGCACAGATGCATGAAATCCCGGTCATAGCTTCGCAAATGCGCGCCACCGTCGATGTAGAGCGTCTGGCCCGTCACGGCGCTGGCACCCGCCAGATAGAGCACGGCCTGGGCGATCTCCTCCGCCTGCGGCAAACGCGCCAGCGGCATCAGGGTCGACAGTCTTTCCATCTGATCGTGGTCATAATCCGGCGTCGCGATGGTAAGACCCGGCGCGACGGCATTGACCCTGATCTGCGGCGCCAGTGTGGAGGCGGAGAGCCGCGTCAGTCCCGCCAGGGCCATTTTCGAAAGCGTATAGGCGAGTTGGTCACCATGCGGGTGGTCGATCCGCTGGTCGAGGATGTTGACGATGCACCGATCGCCCGTTCCCGCAGGAACCGTGGCAAAGGCTTTGGTGAGCAGCGTGGGCGCGGCGCAGTTGACGGCATAATGGCGCATCAGGTCGCCGGCATTGACACTGTCGAGCCGATCCTGTCCGAATATCGCCGCGCTGTTGACGAGCACGTCCGGCGGCCTGCCAAAGCGCTCAGCCACCAGCGCCACCAACTCCTCCGCCCCTTCCGGATCGGCGAAATCGACGGTGAAGCCGTCCCATTCAGTCGCATTATCTTCCAGCGTCAGCGCCAGATGGGAATCCAGCCGGGTATCGTGACTGCCGTGGATCGCCAGCGAATAGCCGGCCTGCGCGAATGCGGCGGAGATGATGCCACCCAGCCGCCGATGGCCGCCCGTCACCAGCACGAGCCGCTTTTGCGCCAGCGGACGCGCGCCGGCCTGTTCCTCGCGCTGCCGGGAGCCCCCAAGGGGCCGATAGGCAGGAACTTCCGGCTCGGTCACGATGCAATCAGCTTGAGCACTTCTTCACGGCTCTTCTCATCATCGCGGAACACGCCCAGCATGCGGCTGGTCTTCATGACGACGTTGGGCGTACGAACGCCCCGACCGGTCATGCAACCATGCGTCGCTTCGACCACAACGGCGACGCCCTGGGGCTTCAGATTCTCCCAGATACAATTGGCGACCTCCGAAGTCAGTCGCTCCTGCACCTGAAGGCGATGGGCGAACGCGTGCAGCACGCGCGCCAGCTTCGATATCCCCACGACATATTGGCCAGGCAGATAGGCGATATGCGCAACACCCACGATGGGCGCCATGTGATGCTCGCAATGCGACTGGAACGGAATGTCCTTCAACAGGACGACATCGTCATAACCGCCAACCTCATGGAAGATGCGCGAAAGATGATAGGCCGGATCATCTTCATAACCCCGGCAATATTCCTTCCACGCGCGTGCCACGCGTTCAGGCGTCTCGATCAGTCCTTCCCGCTCCGGATCGTCGCCAGACCAGCGGATCAATGTCCGGATAGCATCGGCCACGTTCGCGGGAACCGGGATCTTGACCGACTCGCCCGCAGTTTCCGCGTCGGGATCATATTCCATGGACGGCACCACTCCTCTGTTGCTCAGCGGCATATGGCGACTGATTCGCACGAACGCCAGCCCCCTTTGCCAAGCTGGACATGCCATGCCGTCGGTGGCACATGCTGACCAAACCGGGTGAACCGGGGTCGCAACACATCATCGCAGCGGAACCATGCGGACCGAACAGATCGCCGCCGTCCTCCTTGCAGCGGGCACTTCCTCCCGTTTCGGGGAAGAAGACAAGCTGATGGCCGACCTGCGCGGAAAGGCCGTCTTCGTCCATGCGCTGGAAACCATCGCCTCCATGATCTTTGGGGAATTGGTGGCGGTGGTGCGTCCCATAAGCCAGGCCCCGGTCCTGCATCGCCGGCTGGAACGGCGCGGCTATACCATCATCGTCAATGACCGTCCGGAAGACGGCATGTCGGGCAGCATCATCCGCGCCGTCGAACATGTCATGCCGATACGAAAATGCCGCGGCATATTGGTCTGCCTGGCGGACATGCCCGACGTGCCCCAGACGCATTACAACCGGATCTGCCTCGCGGCCGAGGACATCCGATCCGTCGTCGCGAGCACCGACGGCTTTTCATCCTCGCCCCCCGCATTCATCGGGCGCAAGCATTTTCCCGAACTTCTGGCCTTGCGCGGCGACCAGGGGGCAAGGGCGCTGCTCAGCCACGGTGTGCAGATCGAAACCATGGGTGCCAACCTGCGGGACATCGACACGCCCGAGGATCTGGATCCTGAGCCACGGACGGAGCCGAAATCGTAGATCAGCTGGAACGGGTGGGATCGGTCATGGGATCGCCCATTTCCCGCGGATCGGCCGAACGCCCAAGCGGTAGCGAACCCGTCTGACGTTCCAGCATGCGATGCACGATCGGCGGATTGGCCCCACAGTGTAGGGCGTGGATCGCTTCGCTGTTCGCCCTGTCGGCCACCGTCCGGCGACTGTTGTGGCGGACATAGTCCAGCCAGGTGGACACATGATAGCGCTCCAGCCACAGTTCCGGATCGCCCAGATCGCGCAGCAGCGACCATCCATGGGCGCCATCGCGACGGCGTATGCGGCGACGTTCGCTCATCGCTGCAAGGAAGGGCACCACCGATCCGGCAGCTATGCGATATTCTATGGTGACGACGACAGGACCGCTCCGGGGCTCGATCGGAACCATCGTCTGCGGTTCCCGCCACAGATTTTGAAGATCGAGATTCTGTTCGCCTATTTGCGCGAGCGGCCGGATATATCCGATCATGGCCGAGGCGAACTGGACAGCCGCCGCGCCGTAGAGCGCTACGAGCACGCCATGATCCTCCGCCAGCGTGCCGAACAGCCATGCGCCGCCGGCCATGCCGCCGAAGGCCACCATCTGATAGAGAGCCACGGCGCGCGCCACGACCCAGCGGGGCGCCGACATCTGGACGGAAACGTTGAAGGTCGAAAGGGCGACCACCCAGCCGGCACCCGCCAGCAGCAAACCCGCCAGCGCCAGGGCCAGCCAATGGCTGACGGCCATCAGCATCGTCCCGGCCGCCAGGGCGATGGCAGCCGAGCGGACAATGGCCTCGACCGAAAAACGGCGTCGCAACTGCCCCGTCGACAACGCCCCCAGCACCGCACCGATGCCGAAGGCCCCACTGAGCGCGCCAAAGGTCAATGCTCCACCACCCAGCAGGTCGCGCGCGACCAGCGGCATCATCGCCGACACCGCGCTTGCCCCGATGCCGAACGCCGCGCTTCGCAGCAGGACGATCTGGATATTGGGCGACATGGCGACATAGCGGACTCCGGCCCGCATCGCGAGACCGATGCGTTCGCGCGGAAGGAGCTGAGGTGGCCGTTCAGGACGCCAGCGGGCGAGCACCGCAACCAGACCCACATAGCTGATCGCGTTGACCAGGAAGGCCGCCGCCGCACCGGCCGCCGCCACGATCACCCCTCCCAGCGCCGGCCCGATGCTGCGCGCCATGTTGAAACCCATGGAATTGAGCGAAACGGCGTTGGGCAAGGCCGCCCTGGGCACCATGTCCCCCACTGACGCCTGCCAGGCCGGTCCGTTGATCGCGGTGGCGCAGCCGACAAGGAAAGTGAAGCCCAGCAACGCCCATGGGGTCACCCACCCCATCCAGGCGAACAGAGCCAGCAGGGCGGAAACGAGGAGCATGAAAAGCTGGCACAGCAGCATCACCACGCGCCGGTCACTATTGTCCGCCACGGCGCCTGCCCAAAGCGAGAGCAACATGATCGGCAGTGTCGTCGCGGCCGGAACCAGAGCTATCATCTGGGGCGAGGCGGACAATGAGGTCATCATCCACTGCGCGCCGACCGACTGGATCAGCCCGCCGAAGTTGGAAGCGAGGCTGGCCCACCAGATCGCCCGGAAGATCGGGATCGACAAGGGCGAAGGCGCTTGGGAAGGGTCCGATTCTGACACGCCCTCCATGAAGCGGAATAAGGCCAACGGGTCAAATCCGCGAATCGGTAAAATGACAAAGCGATCAGCCGGTTGATGCAGAGCAACCGTCGCAGCCCGATGACGTTACGGTCGGGCGGGGTGGCGATTGAGACTTGCACTTTACGTAAACGTAAATACATTCGCAGCGAACATCCGGCGCCCAGCGGAGAGGAACGAATAGCATGGAAGCCTATATCTATGATGCCGTCAGGACGCCCCGAGGCCGGGGCAAGGCCGACGGGTCGCTGCACGAAATCACCCCCATCCAGCTGGCGACGCAGATGCTGGAAGCGGTACGAGACCGAACGGAAATCGATACCGCGGATGTCGATGACGTCATCCTGGGCTGCGTCACCCCGGTGGGCGAGCAGGGCGCGGACATTGCCCGCGTCGCGGTGCTGAATGCCGATTATGCCCAGACCGTGCCGGGCGTGCAGATCAATCGCTTCTGCGCTTCGGGGCTGGAGGCCGTGAACATGGCGGCCGCGAAGGTCTATTCCGGCGAGGCAGGACTTGCCATCGGTGGCGGGGTGGAGTCGATGAGCCGAGTGCCGATGGCGTCGGATGGTGGCGCCTGGGCGATGGACCCCGCGGTCGCATACAAGACCTATTTCGCGCCGCAGGGCATCGGCGCCGACGTGATTGCGACCAAGTTCGGGATCAGCCGGGACGATGTCGACGCCTATGCCGTCGAAAGCCAGCGCCGCGCCAAGGCGGCCTGGGATGAGAAGCGCTTCGCCAGGTCGATCGTGCCGGTCAAGGACGTGATCGGCCAGGTCGTGCTCGACCATGACGAACATATGCGGCCGGACGCAACGATGCAGTCGCTGGCCGCACTCAAGCCCAGCTTTGCGGCACTGGGCGAGGAAATGCCCGGCTTCGACACCGTGGCGCTGCTCCACTATCCGGAGCTGGAGAAGGTCAATCACGTCCACCATGCCGGCAACAGCAGCGGCATCGTCGACGGCGCGGCCGCGGTGCTGGTCGGCAACAAGGCGATGGGCGAGAAATATGGGCTGAAGGCCCGCGCCAGGATAAAGGCTATGGCCTCTATCGGCTCGGAACCACTGATCATGCTGACCGGGCCGGAATTCGTCGCGGGCAAGCTGCTGAACCGGGCGGGCATGAGCAAGTCCGACATCGATCTGTGGGAGTTGAACGAGGCCTTTGCCAGCGTGGTGTTGCGCTACATGCAGGCGATGGACCTCGATCATGGCCAGATCAACGTCAATGGCGGCGCGATCGCGATGGGCCATCCATTGGGCGCTACCGGAGCAATGGTGCTCGGCACGGCGCTGGATGAACTGGAGCGCAGCGGCAAGGGCACCGCGCTCATCAACCTGTGCGTCGGCGCAGGCATGGGCACCGGCATCATCATCGAACGCGTTTGAACATAGGAACCGTCCGTGCCGAGTGACCATCGAGCCTGTCGGAATGGCGGGTCGAAGGATTAAATGCTTCGATACCGGTCTTCGACAGGCCCGGCCTCCAAGCGGCACGAACGGAGATAGGAAAGGTTGCCTCCAATGCAGACCATCACTTTCGACATTGACGCGGATGGCATTGCCACCCTGACGATCGATGTTCCCGATCAGTCGATGAACGTCATCGGCCCGGAATTCCTAGCCGATCTGGAAGAGGCGATCACGCGCATCTCCTCTGAAGAGGCGATCAAGGGCGCCGTCATCGCATCCGGCAAGGACAGCGGCTTCATGGCGGGCATGGACCTGAAATATTTCGGGTCCATGCTGGTCAGCGAAAGCGGCAGGCGCCCCTCTCCCGCTGAAATCTTCGACAAGGTCTTTGTCCTGAACCAGTTGTTCCGACGGCTGGAGACATGCGGCAAGCCGGTAGCCTGCGCCATTGAGGGCACATGCGTCGGCGGCGGGTTCGAACTGGCGCTCGCCTGCCATCGCCGTGTCGTGGGCGACAGTCCCCGGACGCAGCTTGGATTGCCGGAAATCCTGATCGGCCTGTTCCCGGGCGGCGGCGGGTCGCAGCGGTTGCCGCGCATCATGGGCGTGCAGGCGTCGCTGATGTACATGTTGCAGGGCAAGCTGTTCCGCCCAGCTGACGCCGCGATGATGAAGGTCGTCGATCAGGTCGTGCCGCAGGGCACGGCGGTTCAGGCCGCGCGCGAATGGGTGAAGGCCAATCCCAGCGCCTCGGTTCAGCCATGGGACGTCAAGGGATTCAAATTCCCCGGCGGCGCGGGTGGGTTCAATCCGGCCTTCGTGCAGACCATGGCGGGTGCCCTTCCGATGACACTCAAGCAGACGCAGCGTAACATGAACGCGCCGATCGCGCTGCTCTCCGCCGTCTATGAAGGGGCCTTCCTGCCAATCGATCGGGCGATCCGGGTCGAAAGCAAATATTTCGCCAAGGTCGCCGCCGATCCGCAGGCGGCGAACATGATCCGCAGCCTGTTCGTCAACAAGCAGGCAGCCGAGCGTGGCGCGCGGCGCCCGAAGGACCAGCCCAAGGCGCCGACGAGGAAACTCGCCATGCTGGGCGCGGGCATGATGGGTGCAGGGATAGCCACCGTTGCCGCGCAGGCGGGCATCGAGGTCGTGCTGTTCGACCGTGATCAGGCCTTTGCGGAAAAGGGCAAGGCGCATGTCGAGGATGTGCTGAAGAAGCGCCTGGGCAAGGGCATGACGCCGGAAAAGATGGCGGAGACGCTGGCCCGCGTGACGCCCACGACAGACTATGCCGCGCTCGCGGGAGCGGACTTTGTGATTGAGGCGGTGTTTGAGGATGTCGCGATCAAGGCTGAAGTGACCAAGAAGGTCGAGGAGGTGCTGGGCGCGGATACGATCTTTGGCTCCAACACTTCCACCCTGCCGATCACCAGGCTGGCGAAGGCATGGTCGAAGCCGGAGAATTTCATCGGCATCCACTTCTTCTCACCGGTCGAGAAGATGCCGCTGGTGGAGATCATCCTTGGCAAGGAAACCGGGCCTGCCGCCATCGCCAAGGCGCTCGACTTCGTCGCCCAGATCAAGAAGACGCCGATTGTCGTCAATGACTCGCGCGGCTTCTACACCTCGCGCTGCTTCGGCACCTATGTGCAGGAAGGCGTGGAGATGGTGGCCGAGGGGATCAACCCCGCGCTGATCGAAAATGCCGGGCGGCAACTGGGCATGCCGGTGGGGCCGCTCGCGGTGGGGGACGAAGTTTCCATCGAGCTGGGCCACAAGATCGTGGTCGCCGCGCAGAAGGAACTGGGCGATGCCTATGTCGCGCAGCCGTCCGACGCAGTAATGGCGCGCATGGTCGAGCTCGGCCGACTGGGGCGGAAAAGCGCCAAGGGCTGGTATGACTATCCCGAAGGGCAGAAGAAGCATCTCTGGGCCGGTCTGGAGGATATGTTCCCCCGCGCCGCCGTGCAGCCCGATGTGGAGGCAGTCAAGGAGCGCCTGCTCTATCGCCAGCTCATCGAATGTGCGCGCTGCTTTGAGGAAGGCGTGCTGGAAACGCCGGAGGATGGTGATATCGGCGCGATCTTCGGCTGGGGCTTCGCGCCCTATACCGGCGGGCCGTTCAGCCATATGGACACGGTCGGCATCGGCCATGTCGTGGCCGTTCTGGAGCGACTGGCCGCCATGCATGGCGACCGCTTCGCGCCGACCGCGCAGTTGCTGGACATGGCGGCAAGCGGCGCGACCTTCTATCGCCCCGCTTCATCTCGCGCCGCAGCGTGAATGGGCTGTAAATCGTTGCCCCACTAGTTTAGGTCTTCCCGGATATCTCCGGGGAGACCTTATTTTTATGAGCGAAATGCCGACGGTTCTGGTCACGGGCGGAGCGGGCTATATCGGTAGCCATGCCGTATTGGCGCTGCGGGACGCTGGCTATGGCGTGGTCGTGATCGACAATCTGGTGACGGGATTCCGCTGGGCGGTGCCCGACGATGTGACCTTCGTCGAGGGCGACATTTCCGACCAGCCGCTGGTCCGGCAGACGCTGCGGGACCATGGCATAAAGGCGGTGATGCACTTTGCCGGATCGGTGGTGGTGCCTGAATCGGTCGAGAACCCGCTCAAATATTATCATAACAACAGCGCCAAGACCCGCGACCTGATCGAGAGCGTGGTCGCGGTGGGCGTGCCGCATTTCATCTTTTCCTCGACGGCGGCGACCTATGGCATTCCGGAAGAAAGCCCCGTCAAGGAAAGCACGCCGCAGCGACCGATCAACCCCTATGGCATGTCGAAGCTGATGACCGAATATATGCTGCGCGACGTCAGCGCGGCGCATGCGGTGAACTTCTGCGCCCTGCGCTATTTCAATGTGGCCGGGGCCGATCCCGAAGGGCGCACCGGGCAATCGACCGCGGGGGCAACGCATCTGATCAAGGTGGCGGTCGAGGCCGCGCTGGGCAAGCGCAGCCATGTTTCGGTGTTCGGAACGGACTTTGATACGCCCGACGGGACCGGCGTGCGCGACTATATCCATGTCACCGATCTGGCGGCGGCGCATGTCCTGGCATTGGAGGCGTTGATGGCCAGACCGGAGCAGAATTACCTGCTCAACTGCGGCTATGGGCGCGGCTTCTCGGTGCTGGAGGTGCTGGACGCGGTCGACCGGGTGACGAACCTCAAGATCGACCGGCGGATGGAAGGACGCCGGGCGGGCGACCCGGATGCGCTGATCTCCGACAATCGGGCGATCATGGCCGAGTTTCCCTGGACGCCCCGGTTCGCCGATCTCGACCAGATCGTCACCCACGCCCTCGCCTGGGAGCGCAAGCTGACCGAAATTCGCGGCGAGTGAACGCCGAGTTCTGCCTGCGCCTTCCTGTCCACCGAGATCGAACGACATGCCTACCGAACATCTTTTCATTGAAGGCGCGCTGGCTGCAACGGACATGGCGCGACGGATCGTCACGATTCTGGACGATGCCATAGCCAGGCGGGGCGTTGCGACCATCGCGCTGTCAGGCGGACGGTCGCCCCGACCCGTGCTGGAGGCTCTTTCCGACACGACCCTGGATTGGGGCAAGGTGATCGTGACGCTGGTCGACGAACGCTGGGTCGCTCCTGACCATGCGGACAGCAATGAACGGTTGATCCGCGAAACGCTGTTGCGGGGAAAGGCTGCGGCGGCGCGTTTCGTGCCGATGAAGAACAATGCGGCGGACGCCTATGCGGGACAGGCGGAATGCGAGACCGCCTTTGCAAGCTTGCCCTGGCCGCTCGACATCGTACTGCTGGGCATGGGTGAGGATGGGCATACCGCTTCCTTGTTTCCCGATGCGAAGGAACTGGCGGAGGGGCTTTCCACCGACGCCCTGACGCTGGCGGTCATGCCGCCCGATGCCCCGCACCAGCGGTTGTCGTTAAGCGCAAGAGCCATTCTCGCCAGCCGACATATCTTCCTCCAGATTGGCGGGCCGGCAAAGAGGGCGGTCTATGACCGGGCGCTGGCGGGCGGCCCCGTCGAGGAACTGCCGATCAGGCTCGCGCTATGCCAGCATGCCGTTTCGGTGGAGGTTTGGATTTCGGCCTGACATTCAGTCGCGCGGCTTGTGCCGGGAGATGAGATAACGCCAGACGCCGACGAGGTTGATCAGGAGCAGCGCTATATTCTGAAAGCCTATGCCTTCGCTGTCCTCCGAGAGAAAGCCCCAGCCGATCAGGGCGATGGAGGACGTCACGAACAGGACGAACGCCCAACCCGTGACGCGGCGACCAAGATTGAGGGAGACGATGAAGGCGGCAATGGTGGCGGCGCCTGCGCCATAATATTGTAGCGCATCGAGCATGGTTTCATTCATCCATCGCCAACGCAACAATTGTGACAAGGTTGCCGAGCGGATAAGAGGCGGCGCATGATTGCCCAGGTCGACCCTTTCCACGCCATCGCCATCAGCCGCGAAGCCCACAGGCTGGAGGCCGAAGGGCGATCCATCCTGCACATGGAGTTCGGGCAGCCTTCCACGGGTGCGCCCTCGGCTGCCATTGCGGCAGCCCATGCCGTGCTCGACACCGATCCCATGGGCTATTGGGAAAGCCCGGCGCTGAAGGAGCGGATCGCACGGCACTATCGCGAATATTATGGCGTGGCGGTGGAAGCGGAACAGATCCTGCTGACGTGCGGAGCGTCGCCGGGGCTGGTGCTGGCGCTGACCAGCCTGTTCGCGCCCGGTGCGCGGGTCGCGACGGCCCGGCCCGGCTATGTCGCGTATCGCAACACGTTGAAGGCGCTCTACCTGGAGCCGCTGGAGATCGACTGCGGATCCGCCGAACGATATCAGATCAGCGCAGCGGCGCTGGAGGCGCTGGATTCGGGGGTGGACGGAACGATCATCGCCAGCCCTGCCAATCCCACCGGGACCATCATTCCTGCCGATGAAATGGCGCGGATAGCCGAGATTTGCCGGGCGCGCGCTATCCGCATCATTTCGGACGAGATCTACCATGGGCTGAACTATGGCGAACCTGCACGGTCGATGCTGGAATTCACGCCGGATGCCATCATCGTGAACAGTTTTTCCAAATATTTTTCCATGGCCGGGTGGCGGCTGGGCTGGGTGGTCTTTCCTCCCGATCTGATAGAAACAGCGCGGGCGCGCATGGGAAATCTGTTCCTGACGCCCCCTTCCCTGGCCCAGCATGCCGGATTGAAGGCCTTTGACTGCATCGATGAACTGGAGGTGCATGTCGCGACCTATCGGCGCAATCGCGAATTGCTGCTCGCTGCCCTGCCCGCCCTGGGACTGGAGGAGATCGCTCCCCCGGACGGCGCCTTCTACATTTATGCGGATGTCGGCCATCTCACGAACGACAGCCTGTCCTTCTGCCAGAAACTGCTGCGCGAAACCGGGGTGGCGACGGCGCCGGGAATCGATTTCGACCCGGTCGACGGGCACAGGCACATCCGTTTCAGCTTCGCTGTATCCACAGACCGGGTGGAAGACGCCATCACCCGGATGATCCCCTGGTTCAGGCAGCAGGGCGCAGCAAGGAATTGACCTCCCCGGTCAAGGCAGAAAAATCAGCCAGCCATGAATGAAGGCAACCTGCATCGGGCCGGCAGCCGGATGCCAGGATCCGAAAAAGATGGTGCGGGCGGTCGGAATCGAACCGACACTCCTTTCGGAACCGGATTTTGAGTCCGGCGCGTCTACCAGTTTCACCACGCCCGCATGCCCTTCAACCGCGTTCCGCGAGAAAGATGGTCCATCTTCCTCGAAAACGCCAAGGGTGGAGCGCCAATGGCAAAATCGGCGGCCAGCGTCCAGCCAAAAAACACTCCCTCCATCCTCTCGCGGTTGCGAGATGACCCTTGCCGGGATAGCCTGCTTGCGTAACGAGGGCGGCCAAGTGTAAGGGCGCTTTCGTGCAGACCTGAAACACTAACGGAAAAGGGAAGACCTTTGACCGAACCGTCTGCCACATTCCTGTTGTTCGGAGCCACGGGCGACCTGGCGCACAGGATGATCTTCCCGTCGCTGTACAATCTGCTGGCCGACGCCCTGCTGCCGGAGGATTTCCTGATCATCGCGTCGGGCCGGTCAGAACTGACCGATGACCAGTTTCGCGACGATATCGACAAAGCGCTGCGGAAATTCCTTGCCGCTGACCGCTATGATGCGGAAGTCGCGAAGCAGTTGCGCGACATCATCGTCTATCAACCGGTGGAGGCGGGCAATGGCGCCCAGTTCAAGGCGTTGGCAGAGCGGCTCGACGGGCGGCTGGACAAGGGCGTGTCCGTTTATCTCTCGACGCCCCCGTCTCTCTTCGCGCCGACCGCCCAGGGACTGGCCGAAGCAGGCCTGATCACCCCCCGCACGCGAATCGCCATGGAAAAGCCGATCGGCAAGGATCTGGCATCATCCAAGCAAGTGAATGACGGTATCGGCGCCCTGTTCGCCGAGGAACAGATTTTCCGCGTCGACCATTATCTGGGCAAGGAAACGGTCCAGAACCTGCTCGCCTTGCGCTTCGGCAATGTGATGTTCGAACCGCTGTGGAACGCCACGGCCATCGACCATGTGCAGATTACCGTGGGTGAGACGGTGGGGCTGGAAGGCCGGGTTTCCTATTATGACGGCGTGGGCGCTTTGCGCGACATGGTGCAGAACCACGTCCTCCAGATCCTGTCGATCATCGCCATGGAACCGCCGGCGCGCATGGACCCCACGGCCGTGCGCGACGAAAAGGTGAAGGCGTTGCGCTCGCTCCGCCCCATGACCGCCGAGACGGTCAAGACCCATAGCGTGCGCGGCCAGTATACGCCGGGCGCGGTCGGCGGGCAGATCGTCACCGGCTATGCCGACGAATTGGGCAAGCCGTCCGACACGGAAACCTTCGTCGCGCTGAAGGCCTATATCGACAATTGGCGCTGGCAGGGCGTCCCCTTCTACCTGCGCACGGGCAAGCGCATGCCGACGCGCCAGTCGGAAATATTGATCCAGTTCAAGCCGGTGCGCCATTCCATTTTCGGGCGCAACGGCGGAACCGGCCTGGAACCGAACACGCTCATCATCCGCCTGCAGCCAGAGGAATATATCCGCCTGCTGATCATGAGCAAAAGACCGGGGCTGGAGCGCGACGTGCATCTGGAGGAGGTGACGCTGGACGTGTCGCTGACCGCCGCCTTTGCCGGGCAACGCCGCCGCATCGCCTATGAGCGGCTGATCCTGGACCTGTTGGTCGGCGACGCGACGCTGTTCGTGCGCCGGGACGAGGTCGAGGCGCAATGGACGTGGATCGATTCGATCATCGACGGGTGGAAGGAAGCGGGCGTGAAGCCCTCCCCCTATTCTTCCGGGAACTGGGGGCCATCCTCAGCCATTGCCCTAATCGAACGAGACGGAGCAAGTTGGAATGACTGATCTTCATCCGGTGATCGCCAAGGTCACCGAACGCATCACGCAGCGCAGCGCAGCATCGCGGCGGAAATATCTGGACCTGATCGAGCGCGGCCGTGACGCGGGCACCAATCGTGACCAACTATCCTGTGGAAACCTGGCGCACGGCTTTGCCGCAAGCGGCGAAGACAAGGCTGTCATCCGCACGGGCGGAGCGATGAACATCGGAATAGTCACTGCCTATAACGACATGCTCTCCGCGCATCAGCCCTATGGCCGCTACCCCGAGCAGATCAAGCTGGCGGCGCGGGAGGTCGGCTGCACCGCGCAGGTCGCAGGCGGCGTTCCGGCCATGTGCGACGGCGTGACGCAGGGGCAGGCAGGCATGGACCTGTCGCTCTTTTCCCGCGACACCATCGCGCTGGGAACCGCCATCGCCCTGTCCCATGCGATGTTCGAAGGCGCGCTGCTTCTGGGCATCTGCGACAAGATCGTGCCGGGCCTGCTGATCGGCGCGCTCCGTTTCGGGCACCTGCCGACCATTCTGGTTCCGGCGGGGCCGATGCCTTCCGGCCTCGCCAACAAGGAGAAAGTGCGCATCCGCCAGCTCTATGCCGAGGGCAAGGTCGGCAAGGAGGAATTGCTGGAATCTGAAAGCGCCAGCTATCATGGCGCGGGCACCTGCACCTTTTACGGTACGGCGAACAGTAACCAGATGATGATGGAGATGATGGGACTGCACATGCCCGCCGCATCCTTCATCCATCCGGGTACTAAGTTGCGACAGGAGCTGACGCGGGCGGCGGTGCATCAATTGTCGCGCATCGGTTGGACCAAGGAGGGACAGTCCAATGATGATTATCGACCATTGGGACACTGCGTCGACGAAAAGGCGATCGTCAACGCGATCATCGGCCTGATGGCTACCGGCGGATCGACCAATCACGCGATCCACCTGCCGGCCATCGCAAGGGCTGCGGGCATTGTCATCGACTGGACGGATTTCGCGGAGATTTCCGACGTCGTGCCGCTGCTGGCGCGGGTTTATCCCAACGGATCGGGCGATGTGAACAATTTCCATGCGGCGGGCGGCATCAGCTATGTGATCCGCGAACTGCTCGGCAACGGACTGCTGCACGGCGACATCCTGACCGTAGCGCGGCAAGGCCTGGCGGATTACGGCAAGGAGCCGGTGCTGGAGAATGAAGCGCTGGTCTGGAAGGATGTGCCCGAATCGCGGGATCTGTCGATCCTCCGGCCGGTGTCCGATGCGTTCAATCCGGACGGCGGCATGCGGCTTCTGGCCGGCAATCTGGGGCGCTGCGTCATGAAGGTGAGCGCGGTCGACAAGGAGCGCTGGACCATCGAGGCTCCGGCGGCCGTCTTCCACGATCAGGACGATGTGCTGCGCGCCTTCAAGGCGGGTGAACTGGAACGCGATGTGATCGTCGTGGTGCGGTTCCAGGGGCCAAGGGCAAACGGCATGCCGGAATTGCACAAGCTGACCCCTGCGCTGGGCGTGTTGCAGGATCGGGGTTTCCGCGTCGCCCTGGTGACGGACGGGCGCATGTCAGGCGCTTCGGGCAAGGTGCCCGCGGCGATCCATTTGTCGCCGGAGGCCTTGGGCGGTGGCCCCATCGCCAAACTGCGCGACGGCGATCTGGTGCGAGTCTGTGCCGAGAACGGCCAGATCGAGGCGCTGGTCGACACGGCCGAATGGGACAGTCGCGAAATGCCGACACCTCCCCCCGCCCCCTATGACACCGGCCGCGAATTGTTCGCGCTGTTCCGCCACCATAGCGATCTTGCCGAAGCGGGCGCATCGCCCATACTGGCAGCCATGGAAACCGAAGTTTAAACTGAATTATTCCCGTTCACCCGGAGCCTGTCGAAGGGCTGCTCATTTTCTTGAAGAGAAATGCAGGGCGCTGACATGTTCAGCCCGAACGGGAGGAGAGTGATATGACCGACATCATCGCCGCCGACATTGGCGGCACCAACGCCCGTTTCGCCCGCGCGCGGCTCGATGCCCGCAATGTGCCCACATTGGGAAAGGCGCGCAAATATAAGGTAGCCGACTATCCAAGCCTCCAGGCCTGCTGGGCGGCCTTCGTCAAGGACGAGGGCGGCAATCTGCCAAGCTCCGCTTCCATAGCCTTCGCGACGGCGATCGGGCGCGAGGTCATCAAGCTCACCAACAGCGCATGGGTCATCCGGCCCGATACGCTGGACGAGGAACTGGGCCTCCGGCATTTGCGGCTGGTCAACGATTTCGAGGCGGTCGCCCACGCCGTGGCGCGCCTGCCCAAGGAAAATCTGCCGCTGCTGTTCGGCGAAGACAGGCCCTTTCCACGCGATGGCGGAGTGACGATCCTTGGCCCCGGTACCGGGCTGGGCGTTGCGATGATCGCCTTTGACGATGGCGAGCCGCATGTCATCGCGACGGAGGGCGGACATCTGGACTTCGCCCCGCTCGACCCGCTGGAGGAAAAGATCCTCGCCTATCTGCGCGACAAGTTCCTGCGCGTATCGACCGAACGTATCGTGTCGGGACCGGGCCTCAACAACATCTACAAGGCGATGGCGACCATCGGCCACGACCGGGTCGTTCTGATGGAGGATGCCGAGCTGTGGCAGGCCGCCATAGAGGGAACCGACGAATTTGCGCGCAGGGCGCTGGAACGGTTCTGCATGTCCTACGGCTCGGTCGCGGGCGACCTGGCGCTGGCGCAGGGACCGCATACGGTGGTGCTGGCGGGTGGACTGACCCAGCGGATGAAGGACATATTGCCGCAATCCAGTTTCCATCAGCGCTTCACTGCCAAGGGGCGATTTGAAAGCCTGATGAAGTCGGTGCCGATCCGCTTCGCCCTGCATGACGAAATCGGGCTGTACGGTGCGGCTGCAGCCTTTCGGGAGAAGAAATAATGGCCTTGAGCGTTGAACAGGTGATGGAACTGGCGCCGGTGATCCCGGTGCTGGTGGTCGACCGGGTCGAGGATGCCCTGCCTATCGCACGGGCGCTGGTGAAGGGCGGACTGCCCGCGCTGGAAGTGACGCTGCGAACGCCAGCGGCGCTGGACGTGATTCGTGAAATGGCGCAGGTCGAGGGTGCCGTCGTCGGTGCGGGCACTGTCCTCAATCCGACGCAACTGGATGAAGCAATGGAGGCGGGCGCGCGCTTCATCGTCAGCCCCGGCCTGACCGAACCCCTCGGGAAGGCGGCCATCGCGGCGGGCATTCCGTTCCTGCCCGGCACGGCGACGGCAGGCGATATCATGCGCGGCATGGACATGGGCTTGTCGCACTTCAAATTCTTTCCCGCGGAAACATCGGGCGGTTTGCCGGCCCTCAAGGCGCTGGCGGCGCCGCTGCATCAGGCGCGCTTCTGCCCGACCGGCGGCATCACGGCGGAAAGCGCGCCCAAATGGCTGGCAGAGCCCTTCATCAAATGCGTGGGCGGAAGCTGGGTCGTGCCCAAGGGGCCGGTCGATCCGGCGAAGATCGAGGCGCTTGCGCGGGAAGCCGCCGCCCTGCCTCGCTAAGCTTGCCTCCCGGCACGGCTCATCCTAGATGCGAAGCATGAATCTGCGTCGGCTGCTTCCATCCCTGGCACTGTTTCTCTCTGGTTGCGCCAGCAGCTTCCAGGGCTACCCCTCGCTCGCCAAGCGCGCCATAGAGGATGCGCCCATTGCTGAGGCGGCGGCGCAGCCCTCCCCGGTCGCGCCTGAACCGGAGCTTGTCCAGAGTGTCGACCGGCTGACCGCGCAGGCGCAGGCGGGCGGCACCGCATTCGACAAAGCCTGGCCAGCAGCGGACAAGGCAGCGCGGGCTGCTTCGGGATCGGCGGTTTCCAGCGAGGCCTGGGTGGCGGCACAGACCGCGCTCAGCGCATTGGAATCGGCGCGTAACGGCAGCGTTTCGGCGCTTGCCAGCCTGGACGTACTCTATGTCGAGCGCAGCAATGCGGCGGCCGAAGGGAAGGTCAGCGGCGGCATCGAAACGATCGATGCTGCGCGCGCATCGGTGCTGGCGATTGTCGACAGCCAGAATGACCGGCTCGATGTGCTCAAGGGGCTACTGGCTCAACCGTAATGCGCAGCAAGGCAGGCCCGCCTCCGCGGCAGGCGCGCCTCATTCCCCCGAGAACGCTGCCTTCACCGCGCCCTTATGCGCCTTGCCATTATGCACATAATGTTCGACCCCTTCACGCATGTCGATCAGCACTTCGTCGGACAGGTCGCGCATATATTTGGCCGGGCGGCCAGCCCAAAGCTGGCGGTGAGGCACCGTCTTGCCCGGCGAGAGCAGCGCGCCCGCCGCGAGCATGGCATCGCTCTCCACCGTACCGCCGCTCATGACGATGGCGCCCAGCCCCACAAAGGCGCGGTCCTTCAGCACGCAACCATGAACCATCGCCATATGGCCAATCAGCACATCCTCCCCGATGATCGTCGGCCAACCCTCGGACGGCCGCCCGTCGATATGATCGCCGGGGCTGTCGCAATGCACGACCGAACCGTCCTGGATATTGGTGCGGGCGCCGATATGGACGAAGTTCACATCCGCCCGGATCACGCAATTATACCAGATGCTGACGTCCGGGCCGATCTCCACATCTCCGATGATCCGGCATCCCGGCGCGATGAAGGCGCTGGGGTGGATCCTGGGCGCCTTGCCGTTGAAGGGGATGATCGAAACTTCGGGATGTTCATGGCGGGGATGATCGGCCATGTCAGGCTCCCAGCAGCCGCGCCGCGTGGAGCGCATGATAGGTCAGGACGCCTGAGCAGCCGGCACGCTTGAACGCCAGCAAGGTTTCCAGCACCAGCGCATCGCGGTCCCCCGCCCCCACGGCGGCGGCGGCCTCCAGCATCGCATATTCACCCGACACCTGATAGGCGAAGACCGGTACTTCGAACCGATCCTTCACCTGGCGGATGATGTCCAGATAGGGCAGGCCCGGCTTCACCATCACGCTGTCGGCGCCTTCCGCAATGTCCAGCGCAACCTCGCGCAGCGCTTCCGCACTGTTGGCGGGGTCCATCTGGTAGGTCTTCTTGTTGCCCTTCAGCAGCCCGCCGGAGCCCACCGCATCGCGAAACGGACCGTAGAAGGCGCTCGCATATTTGGCGGCATAGGCCATGATCTGCACATTGGCGTGGCCTTCCTCCTCCAGCGCCTCGCGGATGGCGCCGACGCGGCCGTCCATCATGTCGCTGGGCGCGATGATGTCCGCGCCTGCCGCGGCCTGGTTCAGCGCCTGGCCGATCAGCACGTCGATGGTGGCGTCATTGACGACATAGCCCGCTTCGTCCAGCAGCCCGTCCTGCCCGTGCGCTGTATAGGGGTCGAGGGCCACGTCAGTAAGGACGCCGATGTCGGGCACCGCATCCTTTATGGCGCGAATGGCACGACACATCAGATTATCGGGATTGAGCGCCTCCTCCCCATCGTCGCTGCGACGCTCCGGCTGCGTATTGGGGAAAAGCGCGAGGCAGGGAATGCCCGCCGCCTGCGCGTCTCTCGCGCGCTCGACCATCAGGTCCACCGACCAGCGCGAAACGCCGGGAAGCGACCCGATCGGTTCCTCCACCCCCTGTCCCTCGGTGACGAACAGGGGCCAGATGAAGTCGCTGGGCGTCAGGCGGTTCTCGGCGTGCATTGCCCGGCTCCAGGCGGAGGCACGGGTGCGGCGCAGGCGAAGCGCCGGATAGGAGGCATGGGTCATGGCCCGGTGTTTAGGCCCCTGCCCTCCTCGGATCAAGCAGCAGCGCTCTATTTGCCGAAGCGGCGGAAGAAGCTGTCTTCGTTCCAGGCCGGTCGCCGATCAGCATTGGCGATACGCAGCGCGACGGCGGCGACATAATCGTTGAGCCTGGCCGCTTCGGCCGGCATCACCGGCTGGTTCGCATCGTCCCTGGGCGAATGGTAGATATTGGCGCGCCATGCCCGTTCGACCACCGCCTCGGGCGTGCCCGCCTTGAACCCATATTTGAAGAACAGCGCGGGGATACCCATCCGGATGAAGCTATATTGGTCGGAGCGGACGAAGACGTTCCGATCAGGGAAGGGATCGGGCGTGATTGGCAGGTTCATTGCCATGCTCACCGCTTCGGCGTCCTTGCCCAGGCTGCTCTGGTCATAGCCGATCGGGGTCACGCTGGTGAGCGGGAAGATCGGCAGCGCCATGTCGAAATTCAGGTCAGCCACCATCGCCCTTTGCCGCACTGTCGGACGCCGCACGAAATAGCTGGAGCCGAGCAGGCCCTTCTCCTCGGCAGTGACGATCGCGAAAAGGATGGATCGGCGCGGCTTCACCTTCCCGCCGACCAGCGTCCGCGCAATTTCCAGCAGGCTTGCCACGCCAGATGCATTGTCGAGCGCGCCATTGTAGATCGCATCCCCGTTGATCGGCGTGCCGATGCCATATCCGTCGAGATGGGCGGACAGGACGACATATTCCTTTTTGAGCCGCGGGTCTGCGCCGGGCATGACCGCCAGGATATTGGGCGAGGAGAGATCCGCTCGCTTCGCCGCCACCCTGGCGTCCAGATGCTGCGCAAGCGGGAAAGCCGGGACCGGACCGGAACTGTCGGCAGCCGCAGCGATCTGATCGAAATCATGGCCCGAACCGGCAAAGAGCATCGCGGATTTCGCTGGGTCGAACTGAGCGACCAGGAAGGGCGTCAGGGTCTCCCGCAGGGCCGCGTCGCGGAAGTACAGGGCCGGTTGGCTGGCCAGCGCCACGCGCCTGTCCCAGGGAATCTCGACCTGCCTGGGCGTCACAAGCTGGACCAGCCCCAGCGCGCCCTGCTTTGCCAACCATGCCGCCCGTTCCGAACGCGCATGGGACTTGAGCGCACCGGAGATGCCGACCGGGCCGCCCGATATGACCACCACGATCTTGCCTTTAAGGTCCAGGCCCGCAAAATCATCATGCCCCACCTCCGGCAGGTGCAGGCCATAGCCGGCGAAGACCAGAGGCGCAGTCACGGTTTCCGGGACCGGGCCGCCTCCTCCGGAAAAAATGATGTCAGCCGGCACCGACAGCGCAGTCTCTCCACCTGCTCCCTTCAGCGAAGCGTGGCTCTCCTTCGACAGGATCACCTGCTCGGTAAAGGCAATGGGCTGTTTGTAACCGTGGGTTCCCGCAGGCTTCAGCCCCAGCGCCCGAAGCCGACCGATCACATAGTCGGCCGCCCTGTCATAGCCCGGCCTGCCAGTGCCCCGCCCCTCAAAGCCATCGTCGGCGAGCGTGCGAACATGGTTCCACCAGGCCTGGCCCCGATCATCCGGCGCGGCAGCGCCCGCAGTGCTGATCAAGCCCAGCAGAAGAGCGAAAATCCACTTGCGCATCAGCCACATGCCCCTTTTCGAAACCCGGACGATCTTGCCTGATCCGGTGCGACGAACAAGGGGCTTGGAACCGCTACGGCCCGTCCCTATCAGAATCGACGCTAAAGATTGGGAGATCGCCATGTCGCTGCCTCGTTTGCTGCTCCTGTCAGGCGCCATGATGGCATGGATCGCTCCGGCCATGGCCGCCACGCGCGGCTTCACCATCACCAGCTTTGACGCCATCCGCGTCGATGCACCGGTTGAGGTGGTGATCACGACTGGCGCGGGCGCTTCGGCCCGGGCGGAGGGCGATCAGGGAGTGCTGGACCGGCTGAAGGTGGACGTGTCCGGCCGCCTCCTCTCCGTCACCATGGAGCGGCCCCGGCCGGGCGAAAAATCCGGCGGGCGCGCGGTGTTGCGCCTATCGACGGGAGATCTCGGCCGCGTGGTGCTGACCGGCGGCGGATCGGTGTCGGTCAGCCGGATGAAAGGGCTGCGCGGGGAGATCGTGCTGGGCGGCAATGGGGACATCAGCGTCGCGGCGGTGGATCTTGATCAACTCAGCCTGGGCGTGGCCGGAGCCGGCCGGGCGACCCTCTCCGGTCGGACCGGCGTCGCGTCCATCCGGGTCACCGGTCCCGGAGCGGTGATGGCGGAAGGCCTGCGGGTCCGCCAGGCCACCGTGGCGAATGACGGCCCGGGAAATGTGGCGCTAACGGCGGAGGTATCGGCCAAGGTTTCGGCATCCGGATCAGGCGACGTGACGGTGGCCGGCAAAGCGGCCTGCAGCGTCGACAATCGCGGAACGGGCCGGATCAGTTGCGGCGGGGAGGCCTATTAGGCTTCATGAACTCCGGAACGTCCAGGAAATAGCCAGGGTTAGGCAAGTCTTTACCTCAGATGCGGTAGGGCGGGCAGGATATGGACCGCCGGATTTCCTTATGCATCGCCTGCCCGCCATTACCCTGTTCCTGATCATGGTGACGCCCCAGCCCGCTTTTGCGCAAGTCGCCGTGGCGGACAGCGGCGATACGGCCTGGATGATGCTGTGCGCCCTGCTGGTGCTGCTGGCGGCACTGCCGGGATTGGCGCTGCGCCATGCGGGGCTGGCTCCCATGCGTAGCGCCCTGACGACAGGCGTGCAGGGATTGGTGGTTGCCGCCAGCGTTTCGCTGCTGTGGGCGCTTGTCGGCTACAGCCTGGCCTATGCGCCGGGCAGCGGATGGCTGGGCGGAAGGGCGCATCTGTTGCTGGCCAATCTGGGTGCGCTCCGCGACGGGTTGACCGTGCCGGAATCGACTTTCGTGCTGTTCCAGATGGCGCTGGCGATGCTTGCCGCGGGCCTGCTACCCGGCGCGGTGGCCGGGCGGGTGCGGCTGGGATGGATGGCAATGTTCACGCTGCTGTGGCTGTTGCTGGTCTATGCGCCGGTGGTGCACTGGGTCTGGGGCGGCGGGTGGCTCGCCAATCTGGGCGTCATGGATTTCGCTGGTGCGCTCGTCGTTCATCTGACCGCCGGATTTTCCGCGCTGGCGCTGGCGCTCGTCGTCGGCAAACGGCGCGCCCCCTCTTCGGGACATGCCCCGGTGCTGGGCATTTCAGGCGGCCTGCTGTTGTGGATCGGCTGGGCCGGCATATTGGGCGGATGGTCGTTCGGCGCGACGGACAATGCGGCGACGGCTGTTTTGAACGGCCATTTCGCCGCTTGCGCGGGCCTCTTCGGATGGATGCTGGTAGAACGGATCGACAAGGGACGCGTCACCGCCAATGGGCTGGTTTCGGGCCTGTTGGCAGGGCTGGTGGCGATCTCCGCCTGCGCTCCCCTGGTCGGGCCGGGCGGGGCAATGGCGATCGGGATGATCGCCGCCATCATCTGCCGTCTGGCCAAGGCCTTGCTGGGCCGGCGCATCGACGATGCGGCCGACATTTTCGTGATCCACGGACTGGGCGGGCTGACGGGCGTGCTGCTGCTGCTCTTCTTCGTGCTGCCCGCTTTGGGCGGAGTCGGTTTCGCAACGGGCATCAGCCTTGGCGGCGCCTTCGTGGCTCAGTCGATCGGCATCTTGGCGGTGGCGCTTTGGGCAATGGCCGGCACAGCGATCATTGCGCTGATGCTGTCTGTGGTCAGTCCCGCCCGGATCAGCGCGCGCGAAGAGGCGGAGGGGCTGGACGTCACCCGGCATGGCCAGCCAAGCTGGGATTTCCGCCAGGGATCATGAACGTCGCGGTCGGCATCTTCGCGCATCAGGAGGAACGGCGGATCGGACTCTGCCTCGCTTCCCTGCCGCTCGATCGGGCGGACACCGTGTTCCATGTTCTGGTGAACGGGTCGAGCGATCATACTGCGGCGCGAGCGCGGGAAGCATCCGGCGGGCGGGCCCATGTCATCGTTCACGATCTGGCGGCTGGGGGCAAGGCAAGAACCTGGAACCATTTCGTCCATCACCTGCTGGGCGGCGGAGAGGATGCGGTTGTCTTCATGGACGGCGATGCGGAGATCGAGGCTGGATCGATCGACGCACTGGTGTCCGATCTCGCCGCGCAGCCTGAGGCGAATGCGGCCGCTGGAATGCCGATGAACGGGCGTTCCGCACAATCCTATCGCCAGCGGTTGCGCGAGGAACGGGGATTGTTCGGCGATCTCTA
Source organism: Sphingobium sp. LMA1-1-1.1 (assembly GCF_040676365.1). Classification (NCBI taxonomy): domain Bacteria; kingdom Pseudomonadati; phylum Pseudomonadota; class Alphaproteobacteria; order Sphingomonadales; family Sphingobiaceae; genus Sphingobium; species Sphingobium sp. LMA1-1-1.1. The sequence goes on along the minus strand of NZ_JBEGHS010000001.1, from coordinate 283,081 downwards.
CGCCCTGTCGGGGCGTTTCGTCGCGGCGATCCGTTCGACGCGGCTGCGGCTGCCCGAGGACCTGATCGGCGACGACGGTCTGGTGGCGGCATGGGCACACACCGATCTGGGTTGCGACGCCGATTGGCGGCGGGAGCGCATCCTGGCCTGCGAGGAGGCGGGTTTCCGCTGCGAGCCTGTCAGCCTGCTGAGGCCTTCCACCCTGCGCATGCAATATCGACGGATGATCAATTATTCGGTTCGTTTTTATCAGAACCGGATCGTTTCGGACATCATGGCCCGCGAAGGCGTTTCGGGACTGCCGGGGCGTATGGACAGCCTATATGCCCAATGGTTGCCGCAGTTCCGGCCCCGCTCCCTTCCGACAGGCTGGTTCGACCGGAAGGCGTTGGCGCGCATGCGGGATTCCGTCCGAAACATGTGAATGCGCGCCGATGGAAATGTCGGCGCCCTTGAACAGGACCGCTGCCTCTGCGCAATTCCGGCGAATATGAAAAGGGCCAGAGAAAGCTTCCTTTCCTGGCCCCTTTTCATGGATGGCGTCGCCGTCTTAGCGATCGCGCCCCGCCAGTTCCTTATTGATGTAAAGGGCTACCATCGTCGCCACCGCGCCGGACAGCAGGTAGATGCCCGATGCGGCCAGCCCGAATTTCACCGATAGCAGCAAGGCCACCAAAGGCGCGAAACCGGCGCCGACCAGCCAGGCCAGGTCGGACGTCAGCGCCGATCCGGTATAGCGCGCCTCCGTTGCGAAATTGGACGCGACCACGCCGGACGACTGGCCGAAAGCGAGGCCGAGCAGCATGAAGCCCAGGATCATGAAGGCTACCTCACCCAGGTCGCCGCCGTTCAGCAGCAGCGGCGCCATGACGCTGAAGATCGCGATCCCAAGCGCCGACCATGCCAGCAGCGAGCGGCGGCCGATCTGGTCGGCGATGAAGCCGGACACGACGATCGCCAGCAAGCCCACGGACGCGCCAATCATCTCGATGATCAGGAACCGTTCCAGCGGCTGGTTGGTGAAGAGCGCGACCCAGCTCAACGGGAACACCGTCACCATGTGGAAAAGGGCGAAACTGGCCAGCGGAGCGAAGGCGCCGATGATGATGTTGCGCCCTTCCGCCTTGACAGTCGGCAGGATTTCGGACGGTTGAAGGTCCTTCTGCTCGAACAGGCGCTCGAATTCATGCGTCACCACGATGCGCAGCCGGGCGAACAGCGCGACGACATTGATGGCAAAGGCGACGAAGAAAGGATAGCGCCAGCCCCAGTCAAGGAAGTCCGCGCGCGTCAGGGTAAGCAGGAAGAAGGCGAACAGCCCGCTCGCCACCAGCAAGGCCAGCGGCGCACCGAGTTGGGGCACCATCGCGTACCAGCCGCGCTGATGCTGCGGCGCGTTCAGCGACAGCAGCGAAGCCAGACCATCCCAGGTGCCGCCAAGCGCAATGCCCTGTGCGGCTCGCAAGATGATCAGCACTAACGCAGCATAATGGCCAATGGTCGCATAACCGGGCATGAACGCGATGGACGCGGTCGAACCGCCGAGCAGGAACAGCGCGACGGTCAGCTTCGTTCCACGGCCGTAGCGACGATCGATCGCCATGAAGATCAGCGAACCGATCGGCCGCGTGATGAAGGCGACGGCAAAGATCGCGAAGGAATAGAGGGTGCCGGTCAGGGCATCCACATAGGGGAACACCAGGCTCGGAAACACGATGACCGAGGCGATGGCGTAAACGAAGAAATCGAAAAATTCGGAGGTGCGACCAATGATCACACCAATGGAAATATCACCCGGCGCGATCTTGTGGTCCCGCGCATTGATCAGGCGCGCATCATCCTCCAGCGATCGGGAGGTGAAGGTCATGGCCTGTGAACTCATCGGCATCCGCTCCTTGGCTAAGCCACCGGAACCATCTTTTGTTCTGCCGGCGGCTACGGATAGCCAACATAGCAGAAAACCCACGGAATCTAAGCAGTATCCCATGCTTCAAGCATTTTTTGCATCTGCGCACTATGGGACAAATTGCCCACTGTTCGACTCCTTGCGGAAACGATAGGCGCCCGATCATGTCAAACCCCCTCCCCTTTGATCGGGCCTGGATTTTCCGTTGGCCCGCTCCGATTCTGGCGCTGCCGCTCACGGGCTGCAACTGGGTCGTCATGAACCCGTCGGGCGATATTGCGGTGCAGCAGCGCGATCTGATCCTGATTTCGACCGCGCTGATGCTGCTGATCGTCGTCCCTGTCATGGCGCTGGTCGTCTTCTTCGCTTGGCGCTACCGCGCAGCGAACCAGGCGGCGGACAAGGATTATGATCCGGATTGGGACCATTCCACCAAGCTGGAACTGCTGATCTGGTCGGCGCCCCTGCTGATCATCATCTGCCTGGGCGCGTTGACCTGGGTCAGCACGCACAAGCTCGACCCCTATCGGCCGCTGGAGCGCATCGACGCCAGGACGGCGATCGACCCCAAGGTGAAGCCGCTGACGGTCGAGGTCGTCGCTCTCGATTGGAAATGGCTGTTCATCTACCCCGAACTGGGCATCGCCACGGTCAACGAGCTGGCGCTGCCCGTGAATGTGCCGGTGCGGTTCGACATCACCGCCTCCACCGTGATGAACAGCTTCTACGTGCCTGAACTCGCGGGCCAGATCTATGCCATGCCCGGCATGAAGACGCAGTTGCACGCGGTTGCAAACCGTCCGGTCGCGGGCACCGGCATATCCGCCAACTATTCGGGCGCCGGTTTCACCCACATGCGCTTCGCCTACAGAGCGCTGGACAGGGCCGCATTCGACGCCTGGGCCGCCAGGGTAAAGGCAAGCCGTGCCAGCCTTGACCGCAACGTCTATCTGACCCTGGCCAAGCCCAGCGAGAAGGCGCCGGTCGCCTATTTCTCGGCCGTCGATCCCAAGCTGTTCGACGCCGTGGTCAATCTTTGCCCGCGCCCCGGCCAGCGCTGCATGAGCGAGTTGATGCACGTCAACATGATGGGCGGCGCAGGCAAGGAATCGGCGCGCGACACCAACGGCCTGCGCTACGACTTTCCCGACAGCCATGTGATCGAACAGTCGGACCAGAACAAGGGGCAGGAGACGGCTCCCGACGCTCCGGCTGCCGATGGCGCAAGGGGCGCATCTCGGATTCCGGGCGATCACTCTTCCCACAGCGGCGCTGATGCGCACGCGCAGCATCGGTAAGGCCCATGACTGGCACAATGACAACAGCACAGATGATCTTCGGTCGTCTGACATGGGACAGCTTCCCATGGCATGAGCCCATCGTCGTCGCGACTTTCGTCGCGGTGGTGCTGGGCGGCGCGGCGCTGGTCGCGGCGCTCACCTATTTCAGGCTCTGGGGCTATCTCTGGAAGGAATGGTTCACCAGCGTCGATCACAAGAAGATCGGCATCATGTACATGGTGCTGGGCCTCGTCATGTTCCTGCGCGGCTTTGCCGATGCGATCATGATGCGCATCCAGCAGGCCTGGGCCTTCAACGGCTCCGAAGGCTATCTGAATGCCCATCACTACGACCAGGTGTTCACCGCCCACGGCGTGATCATGATCTTCTTCGTGGCGATGCCGTTCATCACCGGCCTCATGAACTATATCGTCCCGCTTCAGATCGGCGCGCGCGACGTCAGCTTCCCCTTCCTCAACAATTTTTCCTTCTGGATGACGACAGGCGGCGCGGTGCTGGTCATGATGTCGCTGTTCCTGGGCGAATTCGCGCAGACCGGTTGGCTTGCCTATCCGCCGCTGTCGGGCATCGCATACAGTCCGGCGACCGGCGTCGACTATTATATCTGGGCGCTGCAGGTGGCGGGCGTCGGCACGACATTATCGGGCATCAACCTGATCGCGACCATCGTCAAGATGCGCGCGCCGGGCATGTCGCTCATGAAGATGCCGGTGTTCACCTGGACCTCGCTCTGCGCCAACGTCCTGATCGTCGCCTCCTTCCCGATCCTGACCGCCACGCTCGTCCTGCTATCGCTGGACCGCTATGCCGGCACCGCCTTTTTCACCAATGATTTTGGCGGCAATCCGATGATGTACGTCAACCTCATCTGGATCTGGGGCCATCCGGAAGTCTACATCCTCATACTGCCGCTGTTCGGTGTCTTCTCCGAAGTGGTCTCGACCTTCTGCGGCAAGCGGCTCTTCGGCTACACCTCCATGGTCTATGCGACCTGCACCATCATGGTGCTGTCCTATCTGGTGTGGCTGCACCACTTCTTCACCATGGGTTCGGGCGCCAGCGTCAACAGCTTCTTCGGCATCACGACGATGATCATCTCGATCCCGACGGGCGCCAAGCTGTTCAACTGGCTGTTCACCATGTACCGCGGCAAGATCCGTTTCGAACTGCCGATGATGTGGGCCGTCGCATTCATGCTGACCTTCACGGTCGGCGGCATGACCGGCGTGTTGCTGGCGGTCCCACCTGCGGACTTCGTGCTCCACAACTCGCTGTTCCTGATCGCGCATTTCCACAATGTGATCATCGGCGGCGTGTTGTTCGGCCTGTTCGCGGCGATCAACTACTGGTGGCCCAAGGCCTTCGGGTTCAAGTTGAACGTCTTCTGGGGCAAGGTCAGCTTCTGGTGCTGGAACATCGGCTTCTGGCTGGCTTTCGGCCCGCTTTACGTGCTGGGCCTGATGGGCGTCACGCGCCGTCTGCGCGTGCTGGACGACCCCTCGCTGCAGCCCTGGTTCGTCATCGCCGCGATCGGCGCCGGCATCATCGCGATGGGCATCGGCGCCATGCTGATCCAGTTCGCCGTGTCCATCTGGAAACGCGAGGAGCTTCGCGATCCGACCGGCGATCCCTGGGACGGCCGTACCCTTGAATGGGCGACCAGCTCACCCCCGCCGGAGTATAATTTCGCCTTCACGCCCGTCGTGTATGACGGCGACACATGGGCGGACATGAAGAAGAACGGCTATCAGCGCCCGCTGAGCGGCTACAAGCCGATCCACATGCCGAGCAGCACGGGTGCAGGCGTGATCCTGGCGGGGCTGGCGACGCTGTGCGGCTTCGCCCTCATCTGGTACATCTGGTGGCTCGCGGCACTGAGTTTCATCGGGATCGTCGCGGTCGCCATCGGCCACACCTTCAACTACAAGCGCGACTTCTACATCCCGGCGGAGGATGTGACGCGCACCGAGGAAGAGCGCACGCAAATCCTCGCGGCGGGAGTCTGACACGCATGAGCAGCGCCACTGCAACGATGGAACCCCGGGCCTATCACCTGCCTGAGGAACCGCACCTCCATGAAGGCCACAGCACCATGCTGGGCTTCTGGATGTATCTGATGAGCGACTGTCTCATCTTCGCCATCCTCTTCGCCACCTATGCGGTGCTGGGCGGCAGCTTTGCCGGCGGACCGGGACCAAAGGACCTGTTCGACCTTCCGCTCGTCGCGCTCAACACCGCGATGCTGCTCTTTTCCTCGATCACATACGGCTTTGCCATGCTGGCCATGGAGAAGAACCGGGTCAGCGCGACGCAGGGCTGGCTGTTCGTCACGCTGCTGTTCGGCGGGGCGTTCCTGTTCATCGAACTCTACGAATTCTCGCACCTCATTCATGAGGGCGCGGGGCCGTGGCGTTCGGCGTTCCTGTCCTCCTTCTTCACGCTGGTCGGCACCCACGGACTGCACGTCACCTTCGGTTCGGTCTGGCTGATCACGCTGATGGTTCAGGTCGCGAAGAAGGGCCTGATCCCGGCCAACAAGCGGCGGCTGATGTGCCTGTCGATGTTCTGGCACTTTCTCGACGTCATCTGGATCGGCGTCTTCACCTTTGTCTATCTGATGGGAGTGCTCCGGTGAACGACGCCGTCCATCCGCACGGTGGCCATGACCACCATCATGACGATCATCATGACGCCCATTCGCACGGCAGCATCGGCAGCTACATGATCGGGTTCGGCCTGTCGGTGATCCTGACGGCCATTCCATTCTGGCTGGTGATGAGCGGCGCGCTGCACGATCCGCAACTGACCGGCATCGTCATCATGGGCTTCGCCGCGGTACAGGTCGTCGTCCACATGATCTACTTCCTGCACATGAACACCCGCGTCGAAGGGGGCTGGTCGTTCATGGCCATGATGTTGACCGTGGTGCTGGTCGTCATCGTCCTCTCGGGATCCTTGTGGGTCATGTATCATCTGAACGCGAACATGATGCCACATGCGCAGATGGAGATGGACATGGGTCCGACTCAGGAAATGCGCGTCATGCAGAATATGAGCGAGATGCCGTGACAACGGCCCAAGACGGGGAGCGCTCCAGGCGCTCCCCGGCCTTTCTGATCGGCCTGACGCTGATCGCCCTTTTCTTTTTTGCAGGATTTTGTGCCCTCGGCGCCTGGCAGGTTCAGCGCCTCGCCTGGAAGCGTGACCTGATCGCCCGTGTCGACGCGCGCATTCATGCCCCCGCCATCCCCGCTCCCCGCACGGCCGCAAGGGTCGACGAATATCGCCGGGTACGGATTTCCGGCCACTTCGTGCACGACAGCGTTGCCCTGGTGCAGGCCGTCACGGTGCGGGGGGCGGGTTTCTGGGTGTTGACGCCCCTCATCACCGATGAGGGGTTCACGGTCATCATCAATCGTGGATTCGTGCCGCCCGACCGCCGACGCGACTATATGCGTCCTTCGGGAGAAGTGACGGTTTCCGGCCTGCTGCGGCTCAGCGAGCCGGGCGGCGGTTTCCTGCGCTCCAACGACCCGGCAAGCGACCGCTGGTTTTCCCGCGACGTCGCGGCCATCGCTGTGGCACGCGGGATCAGGGGACCATTGGCCAATTATTTCATCGACGCCGATGCCGCCGCCGATCCCGACGCCTTCCCTGTCGGCGGCCTGACCGTCGTCGCATTTCCGAACAATCATCTGCAATATGCGATCACATGGTTCGCGCTGGCGGCGATGGTCGCGGGCGCGTACATCTTCGTTATGCGCCAGGAGCGAAAAGACCGTCGGGAATGAACCGGAACCTGCCGATCAGCACCCTCTGGCAGCCCAGCCAGTGGCCCGCCCACGCGGCGGGTCGCAAGAATCTGGCGCTGCTGGTGCAATTGCGGTGGCTGGCTATTGCGGGGCAGTTGATCACCATCCTCGCCGTGCATTTTGTCATGGACATCCGCCTGCCGATCGCACCGATGCTGCTGATCGCCGGCATGGCGATATTGATGAATGGCCTCAGTTTCGGCGCGCTGCGCAAGCGGACGGACGTTTCCCACGCAGAACTGTTCCTGTCGCTGCTGTTCGACGTGCTGCTGCTGACGGCGCAGCTCTATCTTTCGGGGGGCGCGACCAACCCGTTCATCTCGCTTTATCTGGTGCAGGTAGCACTGGGCGCGGTGCTGCTGGACCGCTGGAGCATCTGGGGCATCGTCTTCGTATCGGCACTATGCGCGGGGCTGCTGGCGCTGCACTATCGGCCGCTTGACCTGCACGGCGCGCTGGAAGGGCATTTGTTCGACCTGCATATCGTCGGCACCTGGGTCTGTTTGACGATGATCGCGGTGCTGCTGGTGCTCTTCGTGCTGCCGGTAACCCGCAATCTCCAGGCGCGGGACGCCTATCTCGCCCGTCTGAGGCAACAGGCGGCGGAGGAGGAGCATATCGTTCGCATGGGCCTGCTTGCATCCGGTGCGGCGCATGAGCTGGGCACCCCCCTCTCCCAGCTTGCGGTCGTGCTGGGCGACTGGAAGCATATGCCGGAGATCACGGTCCATCCCTCGCTGATCGAAGAGGTCGAGGAAATGCAGGCGGCGGTCCAGCGCTGCAAGGAAATCGTTACGGGCATACTCCTTTCCTCGGGCGAGGCGCGGGGCGAGGCGCCGGCGGTGACCAATGTGCCCGATTTCATCGAAGGCATCGCCACGGAATGGCGCAGGGCCAATCCCGGCATGCCCCTGCGCTGCGATTTCGGACCGCATGACTATCCGCGGATCATCGCTGATCCGGTCATCCGCCAGGCCATTGGCAACCTGCTTGACAATGCGCGGGAAGCCGGGGCGAGCTATATCGACCTGCTGATCGGACGGGACAGCAGCTCGCTCAATATCGCCGTGCGCGACAATGGCGGCGGCTTTTCCGACGCCATGCTGGAAGATTTCGGCAAGCCCTATCGGTCGAGCAAAGGCAAACAGGGCCACGGCCTGGGCCTCTTCCTTGTTGTCAATGTCGTGCGCAAGCTGGGCGGAAGCGTCAGCGCGAGCAACGGCGCGGATGGCGGTGCGCTCATCCTGCTGCGGCTACCGCTCGGTACAGTGGCGCTGGAGGAGGAGACGGGACCATGACGGATCGCCTGCTGGTGATTGTCGAAGATGATGCGGCCTTCGCCAAGACTCTGAAGCGCTCCTTCGAACGGCGGGGCTATGGCGTGCTGACGGCGGACAGCCATGCGGCGCTGGAAACGATATTGGCTGGCAGCAGACCTGGCTTCGCGGTGGTCGACCTGAAGCTGGGCGCGGAGTCCGGCCTCCTGTGCGTGCAGACATTGCATGCCCATGATCCGGCGATGGTGATCGTCGTACTGACCGGCTTTGCCAGCATCGCGACGGCGGTAGAGGCGATCAAGCTGGGCGCGTCCAACTATCTCGCCAAACCCTCAAACACCGATGATATAGAGGCCGCCTTCGCCCGCTCTGCCGGCGATCCATCCACACCACTGGCGCCGCGCCCGACATCGATCAAGACGCTGGAATGGGAACATATCCACGAAGTGTTGAAGGACAGCGACTTCAATATCTCCGAAGCGGCAAGGCGCCTGGGTATGCACCGGCGAACGCTGGCAAGGAAACTGGCGAAACGCCAGGTGGGTTAAAGGGGCCTGCCGAAATACCCGTCGAAGGGCCGCGATCCGCAGATGAAAGGAGTATGCAGTTCGAGCCAGCCCGCAATGGCGCCCTTAAATGCCGAATCCCACTGAAAGAAATTCCGGGACCGGTCCGTTCCAGCCCTCGTCGGGGCCATCGTCCACGGGTTCGGGCCGCCGCGGCCGGACGCCATTATCGACAGACCTCGCGGCACGCGGTTCCTCCCGACGGTCGTCGCGGCGCTTGTCCGACCTGCGATCCTTTTCGGGACGGCGCGGCTCCTCCTTCGCCTTTGCGGCAGGAGCAGCGGCGGCAGGGGCGTCGATCGTCTCGATCTTCTGCTTGATCAGCTTCTGGATGTTGTCGATCGCCTCTGCATCATCCGACGTCACAAAGGTGTAGGCGACGCCCTTCGCCCCCGCACGCCCGGTGCGCCCGATGCGGTGGACATAATCGTCCGGATGCCAGGGCGCATCGAAGTTGAACACATGGCTCACGCCCTTGATGTCCAGCCCGCGGGCCGCCACGTCCGACGCCACCAGAATGTTGACGGTCCCGGCCCGGAACCGCTCCAGTTCAGCGATGCGCGCCGACTGGTCGATATCGCCATGGATCTCGCCCGACTTGTAGCCGTGGCGCTGAAGGCTCTTGTTGAGTTCCCTCACCGTCGTCTTGCGGTTGCAGAAGATCACCGCGCTCAGCACGTCCTCTGCATCCAGCATCGCGCGCAGGGCCTCGCGCTTCTTGCGCGAATCCACCTTCACCAGCCGCTGGGTGATGTTGGTGGAGGCGGTGGCGGGCCGCGCCACCTCAATCGACTTGGGGTTGCTGAGGAAGCGATCAGCCAGCTTCTTGATCGGCGCCGGCATTGTCGCGGAAAACAGCAGCGTCTGTCGCTGCGCCGGCAGTTTGGTGCAGATTTCCTCGATATCGGGAATGAAGCCCATGTCGAGCATCCGGTCGGCTTCGTCGATCACCAGCATGCTGCAACCGTTGAGCAGGATCTTGCCCCGCTGGAACAGGTCCATCAGGCGGCCGGGCGTCGCGATCAGGACATCCACGCCCTTTTCCAGCGCCTTGAGCTGATCACCCATCTGCACGCCGCCAATCAGCAGCGCCATGTTGAGCTTGTGATATTTGCCGTATTTCTCGAAATTCTCCGCCACCTGTGCCGCGAGTTCCCGCGTCGGCTCCAGGATCAATGATCGCGGCATCAGCGCCCGGGCACGGCCATGGGCAAGGATGTCGATCATCGGCAGCACGAAACTGGCCGTCTTGCCCGTCCCCGTCTGCGCGATGCCGATGATGTCCTTCATCATCAGCACGGGAGGGATGGCCTGGGCCTGGATAGGCGTGGGCGTGTCATATCCGGCCTCGATAACGGCCTTCAATAATTCGTCGGAAAGGCCGAGATCGGCAAAGGTCATTCAAGGGTCCGGGACAGGAGGCTCTCCACCCGCGCGAAAAGCGCAGGGGAAATCGGGCGCGCCTTGCGAAAATATCGGCCTCTTGTCAAGAAAATCGCGAAGATATGGCGTTAATCGTCGGGATCGGCCTGCTCCAGGCGGCGGAAACTGTCGATCGCGCAACTCGATCCGCTCCGCGCCTGCAACTCGTCCCGTCCGGAACAGAGCGAGCCGTCCTCATCGGGCTCGACATAGAAGCCGGAATAGAAACCCATGCTGTTGCACCCGCGCTCCAGCCTTGCGCGATAGCGGTGGTTGTCCGCCAGCAGCAGGTCTATGGCGTTGTCCATCAATATGCTTGCCGACCGAATCGAGCGCAGCGCGATGCACCGCGGCCCCTTCTTCTCCTTCCAGTCGTTCCTCGCCTGCGGCGCGGGACGAGCGGGCGCCCTGCCCCTCTTCGCCATCGGCACGCGGATGATGACGCGTTGCTCGATCGTCAGTTGCGCCCATTGCACGGGCTCGGCGGCCGGCGCCGTCAACAGCAGCAGGACAGAATGAAACAAGTCGAACCCCTTTTGGGACGGAGACGCTATGTGCCAGAGGTTGAACCGCCGATGAATTCCAAGGCATAGGACAGTCCCATGATAGGACAAGATGTTATCGCGCAATTCACGACCCTGTTGGGGGAAAAGCGTGTCGTGACCGATGCGGACGATATCGCCCCGTGGCTCAGCGACTGGCGCGGTCGCTATCATGGCGCAGCGGCCGCCATTCTTCAGCCTGAAACGACACGGCAGGTCGCGGCCGCCGTCCAGCTTGCCGCCAATCTTTCCGTGCCCCTTGTCCCGCAAGGCGGCAACACTTCCATGGTGGGCGGGGCCACGCCTCCGCCAGACGGTTCCGCCCTGGTCCTGTCGCTGCGCCGGATGAACCATATCCGCAGCCTGTCCCCGCAAGACAATCTGGCTGTCTGCGAAGCGGGCGTCATCCTCTCGAACCTCCACGATGCCGCCGCCGCGGCTGGTCGCCGCTTTCCCCTGAGCCTTGGGGCCAAGGGTTCGGCCACGATCGGCGGCCTCATTTCCACCAATGCCGGCGGCACGCAGGTGCTGCGCCACGGCACCATGCGCGCTCTGGTGGAAGGATTGGAGGCTGTCCTGCCTGACGGCAGCATCTTCCATGGCCTGGACGCGCTCAAGAAGGACAATCGCGGCTATGACATCAAGCAGTTGCTGATCGGCGCCGAGGGGACCCTGGGGATCATCACTGCCGCTTCACTGCGCCTCGTACCCGCGATTGCCGCGCGCGCCGTCGCCTGGATCGGGGTCCCCTCGCCCACCGACGCACTGGCTCTGCTTCGGCTTTGCGAAGCGCATCTGGGCGACAGCGTCGAGGGGTTCGAGGTGATTGCCGACGACGGACTGGGCCATGTCCTCTCGCACATTCCCGGCACCCGCTGCCCGATCGCGACGCGCACGCCCTGGCACGTGTTGATCGAGATAGACCATGGCGATCTGCGCGATCCCGGCCCAGCCGAACGATTGGAAGGCGCTCTGACCGCCGCGCTGGAACAGGGCATTGCCGTCGATGCCGCGATCGCCGCCAATGAAGCGCAGGCCGACGCCTTCTGGCGTATTCGCGAATCGCTATCGGAATCGGAACGGGCCCAGGGACCGGCGCTTCAATATGACATCAGCGTCCCGGTCGCCCGCATGCCCGCCTTCATGGTGGATGCGGCGGCTGCGGCTGAAAGGGCTTTCCCGGGCACGACAGCTTCCTCCTTCGGGCATCTGGGCGATGGCAACGTCCATTTTCACGTCCGCGCACCAAGGGGCACGACCGACGGGCCGGCCTGGATCGCGGCGCAGGGGCAGGCAATCAACGCCTTCGTCCATGACGCGGTCGTCGCAGCGGGCGGCTCCATTTCCGCCGAGCACGGCATCGGCCAGATGAAGCGGGCGGAACTCGGCCGCCTTGCCAGTCCCGCACGCCTGCACGCGATGCGAGCGATCAAGGCTGCTTTCGACCCGCAGGGCATCATGAACCCGGACAAGCTGATCCCTCGGCCGGACGAAGGCTGAAGGCGCCTCGGCCGGAGCACGGGGTATCGACAAAGCGATTGCCTCCCACGCTCAACGGCTTTATCCTACTCGGCCCAGTATCAAGCTCGCGGCGCAAGGAAATATGCGCCGCTTTTTGTTGGAAATGGACTAGCACATCATGGCAAGCGCGCCCGCGAACGGTCTTCCCGTCTTCTACAACGACCTCATTCCGCTGAGCAGCGTCGATCATGTCGCCTGGCGCAGCCGCACGGTCGATTCGGCGCCGTTCCTGACGACGCAGCATGCCATCCCGCTGACTGTCGACGAATTTGTCGCCGCCCAGCGCTTCGTACCGATTATTTTTTCTGCTGGCGATGAGTCGGTTCCGCTGGCGCTGATGGGTCTCAATGAAGGGGTCAACACCTTCCTCGACGACGAAGGGAAGCTGCGCGGACCGGCCTATGTGCCCGCTTACGTCCGCCGCTATCCCTGGATGCTGGCAAAGCTGCGTCCCGACAGCGACGAACTCTCGCTCTGCTTCGATCCGACGAGCGACGCGCTGGGCACATTCGAGGAGGGCCAGCCCCTGTTCGAGGACGGCAAACCCAGTGAACTAACGCAGGGCGTGCTGAAATTCTGCGAGGATTTCGAGCAGGCTGCGGCGCGCACCGGTCAGTTCATGAAGGATCTCAAGGATCTCGACCTGCTGATGGACGGCGAAGTCGCCATTCAGGTGCCGGGCAATGAGCAGCCCTTCGTTTATCGCGGTTTTCGCATGGTGAACGAGGAAAAGCTGCGCGACATGCGGGGCGACCAGCTTCGCAAGATCAGTCAGAACGGCATGTTGCCGCTGATCTATGCGCACCTCTTTTCGCTTCAGCTCATGCGTGAACTGTTCGAGGCGCAGGTCGCGCAGGGGAAGGGCCCGATTGCCGTGCCCTCCGCGCCGGAAGCAGCGAACGCTTAAGCAAATTACGCATTTGTGACAGATATTTAAGGAAAAAGGTTGCACGGTGCCACTTGAAACACCGCGCGACTTTCTCTATTTACTGAACATACGGCGCACCTGCCCCCCTTTCGGGTGTGTCGTATGGGCGCCTCCCCCTTTGGAGGCGTCTCCTCCCTGAACCTTGGCCACCCCGTGCGAATCGCATGGGGTGGTTTTTTATGTGCCGCAATAAGTCGTGCGAGTTTCCCTTGACGGCGTCGGCACGCGATCCTAAACGCGGCACCTCACTCGCTGCCTGAGCGGCTTGTGGCCCCTTCGTCTAGCGGTCAGGACGCGGCCCTCTCACGGCTGAAACACGGGTTCGATTCCCGTAGGGGTCACCATATTCCCTTCTCGGAAGGTGCCATTGCGTCTCGTAAATGGCTGTTTATGCGGGTTTTCTGTGACATACTCCGATCATACGGAGTAGCTGGATATCACCGCATACCAATAATCCGATGGTACATTTGACGGTGTCCACCGCTCCTTGATGGGGAGACACCATCATAGCGCTTTCGGCGGTGCTATCAAAGCCGCCAAGGGGCGTGACAAGCTCACCGACGGCGACGGGTTGTTCCTCTATGTGACGCCCAAGGGTGGGCGCTACTGGCGGATGAACTACCGCTATCTCGGCAAGCAGAAGACCCTCGCCTTCGGCGTGTGGCCTGACACGGGGGCCCGCGATGCACGCGAACGACGCGACGCCGCCCGCAAGCTGCTGACGCGAGGCGAACGCCCGGCCGAGCGGGTCAAGCTGGACCGGATCGCGGCGACGGTGGCGGCGTCCAACAACTTCAAGGCGGTCGCTTACGAATGGCTGGCCCACGCCGAACGAGGCCATTCGGGGTGAACTGACCTCAGCCGAGTTGGCGGCGAAGCACGGCATTCACCACAGGATGATCGGGGCGTGGATACCCCCCGCCATGCGCATCCTTTAAGCCGTTCAGGGCGTGTTTGCGATCGCTTCGAACGCCTGGCCGAAAGAGACCGGATGTCCCGCGCCAGCCTATATTGATCGACGACGATATGGGGGAGATCGCGTGATGCTTGAATAACGTCTCGCGACGTGGCACAGGCGATCTACTCAGACAATTTCCGAGGGCGAGGATGAACATCATACCCTATTTCGGCCCTGCGGCCTTGGCGTTGACAGCGCTTCAAGCGGTGCCCGCCATGGCAGATACGCCCCGCAGCGGGCTTTCCGCGACCGGCCAGATTGCGGACTCCGTCGTTTCTGCCCAGCCGGGTTTTCGGTTCGTCCGACTGACGAACGGTGTGCAATATCAGCTCGACGGGACCGTGAAGACGGTCCTGTTCTATGCCCCCGACATTGTCCGCGTGAACGCCAGCCTGGGACATTCCTACTGGAACCAGCCCAGTCTCGTCGTGCTTGGCCCGCCCGCAACAACAGGATTTTCGATCAAGGAAACTGCCGCCGCGCTGACGATGAGCGGCGAAAAGCTGCGCGTGATGATCGACAAGAGCGATGGCGCCATCAGCTTCTTCGATGCCTCCGGCAAACTGCTGACGCGGGAAAAGGCCGGCGCGCCGCAGTCAGTGAGTCCCAGGACCATTTCCGGCGCACCGACCTATGAAGTGGAGAACCGCTTCACGCTGAAGCCCGATGAGGCGATTTACGGGTTCGGTTTCACCGACGATGAACAGGTCAACCGGCGGGGCAAGGACCTGCTGCTGGTCCAGACCAATATCGGCATCATCATTCCGGTCATGATGTCGACAGAAGGCTATGGCGTTTTGTGGGACACCTATTCGCAGATGCGCTTTTCCGACGGTGCCGACGGCGCGAAGCTGTGGGCCGAGGACGCGCCAGGCGGCGTCGATTATTATCTGATGGCGGGCGGCAACATGGATGCGGTGGTCGGCGCCTATCGCCGCCTGACCGGGAAGGCTCCGATGTATCCCAAGCAGGCTTTCGGCCTGTTCATGTCGAAGGAACGCTATCCCACCCAGGACCGGCTGATCGAAGTGGCGCGCAACTTTCGACGCGAGGGGTTCCCGCTCGACTACATCGTCCAGGACTGGCAATATTGGGGCAGTGACAAGGATGGCAGCTGGTCGGGCATGATCTGGGATCGCGAGCGCTATCCCGATCCGCAGGCGATGACCAAGACGTTGCACGACCTCAACCTGAAGCTGATGATCTCCATCTGGCCATCGGTGGGCAACGACACCGCCCTGGCCCATGAACTCGACCAGTCGGGCCTGCGCTTCGCCCCGCTGCACTGGATATCCAAGAAGGCGCGGGTCTACGACGCCTACAGCGCCAAGGGCCGCGAGATCTATTTCAAATATGTGAAGTCGGGTCTGCTCGACAAGGGCGTGGATGCGCTGTGGATGGACGGCACCGAGGTCGAGGTGACATCGGCGATGTGGGATCCCCAGGAGAATGTGCGGGATATCAAGGCACTTGGCCGCAACGCGATGGGAGATTTTTCGCGCTACCTGAACCCCTACACATTGCTGACCACCGAGGGGGTGTATGACGGCCAGCGCGCGACGAGCAACAAGCGCGTGCTTACGCTGACCCGGTCCGCCTGGGCAGGCGCGCAACGGACGGGCGCCTCATCCTGGTCGGGCGACACGATCGCGAGCTGGGCAACGTTCAGGAAGCAGATCGCGGGCGGCGTCAACGTGACGGTTACCGGCAACCCTTACTGGACGCAGGATACCGGCGGCTTCTTCGTCGACGACTTTCCCGGCGGGGAGAATAATCCGGCCTATCGCGAACTGTTCGCCCGATGGTTCCAATATGCGGCGTTCAATCCGCTGATGCGGGTCCACGGCACCAGCATCGAGCGCGAGCCCTATATCTTCAAGGACAAGGATCCGGCGATGTATCAGTCGCTGCTGAACGCCGTCCATCTGCGCTATCGACTGCTGCCCTACATCTACAGCCTGAGCGCGAAGGTCACCTCCGACGGCTATACCCTGATGCGTCCGCTCCAGATGGATTTCGCCGCGGACAAGGCCACCTACGACATCAACGACAGTTTCATGTTCGGCTCGTCGATGCTTGTCCATCCGGTCAGCCGGCCAATGTACAATCTGGTGCAACCGCCAGCTGAAACCGTGCCGGCCACTGTCCTGCGCACGGCCGATGGCCGGCCGGGCCTTTCGGTGCAATATTTCCAGGGCCGCGATCTTGCCACGCCGGCGGGACCGAAGCTGGTCGACACGAAGATGGATTATAACTGGCCGGGACCGCCGCTGGCGGACATGCCGGCCGGGCTGAAATCGCTCAACGACTTTTCGGCGCGCTGGGAGGGGGAACTGATCGCCCCCGAAGAGGGCGAATATGAAATCGGCGTGGCGGGCGACGATGGCTACCGCCTGTTCCTGGACGGCGAGAAGGTCGTCGAGGACTGGAAGGAATCGGGCGCCCGCTATGCCTCGACCAGGCGCACGCTGCACAAGGGGCAACGGGTGGCGGTGCGGATCGAATATTACCAGGCCGGCGGCGGCCGGAGCCTGCGCTTCGGCTGGCGCACGCCGACCGAGCTCAAGGCGCTTGCTGCGGCCACGCCGTCGCACGACCTGAAGATGACGACCTACCTGCCCCAGGGCGGGGATTGGTATGATTTCTGGAACAACCAGCGCCTGCAAGGCGGGCGGACCGTTGAACGCGACGCGTCGCTGGACATTCTGCCGCTCTACGTCAGGGCCGGTTCGATCATCCCCATGGGCCCGGTCGTGCAATATGCCACGGAGAAACCCGACGCACCGCTGGAAATCCGGGTCTATCCCGGCGCCGACGGCACGTTCACGATATACGAAGACGACAACGAGACCTACGCCTATGAACGCGGCCAGTCCGCGCGCTATAAGCTGCGGTGGGATGATGCCCGACGCACGCTGTCGATCGGTGCGCGGCAGGGCAGCTTCCCGGGCATGGTCCGGCAGCGCCAGCTGAACATCGTGGTCATCGGCAACGGGCATGGGGGCGGCATCGCCGCCGCTCCGGCAACGCGCTCCATCAGCTATGACGGCCGCGCCACGGTGCTGCGCTTCGACAACTGACAACCGATCCGTGTTTCAACGGGATGAATGGACATGATCCTAAAGAAGCTGATGGCGACCTTCGGCGGGCTGGCGCTCGCCGCGAGCCCGGCCCTGGCGCAGAAGTTTCCTGATCTGGCCCCTACGCCACCGATGGGATGGAACAGCTGGAACCACCATGGCTGCAACATCGATGAAACCCTGATCCGCAGGACCGCCGACGCCATGGTCGCCAACGGAATGCGCGATGCGGGCTATGTCTATGTGAACATCGACGATTGCTGGCAAGGTGAACGGGACAGGGACGGCTTCATCCAGGCTGATCCTGTGCGTTTCCCCTCCGGCATGAAGGCTCTGGCGGATTATGTCCACGCCCGCGGCCTGAAGTTCGGCCTTTATTCCGACGCGGGAGCGAAGACCTGCGGCGGCCGCCCCGGCAGTCGGGGGCATGAATATCAGGACGCTCTGCAATATGCCCGCTGGGGGGTCGATTATCTGAAATATGACTGGTGCAACACCGGCGCCGGTCCTGATCAGCGCAACCCGCGCGAGGCCTATGCCACGATGCGCGATGCCCTGTACCGCGCCGGTCGCCCGGTGGTTTTCTCGATCTGCGAATGGGGCGACAACAAGCCGTGGGAATGGGCGCAGAATGTCGGCCACCTTTGGCGCACCACCGGCGACATCACCAATTGCTGGTCGTGCCAGGTCAGTCATGGCAGTTGGAGCAGCCTTGGCGTGCTCGAGATTCTCGACAAGCAGGTGGCACTGCGCAAGGCCGCTGGCCCCGGACACTGGAACGACCCCGACATGATGGAGGTCGGCAATCTTCCCAGCCTGTCGGAAAACCGATCGCATTTCGCGCTGTGGGCGATGCTGGCAGCGCCCCTGATCGCGGGAACCGATATTGTCGGGATGAAGCCCGAGATCGCCAAGATCCTGACCAATCCGCGCATCGTCGCCATCGATCAGGACGCGCTGGGCATTCAGGGCTTCCCCTGGTTCAAGACGCCGGAAGTCGAAATCTGGGCCCGCCCGCTTTCGGGCGATCGTTGGGCGGTGGCCATTCTCAATCGCACGTCCACGGCGCGTAGCCATGCCATCGACTGGAAGGCGGAACCATTGGCCGACGACCATTCGCAGCGTTCGGCCAATCTTGGCGGACGGACGATGCGGATCGTCGATGCCTGGACCGGCGCGGTGCGCGGCGACACTGCGGCTGAACTGAAAGTCACATTGGCGCCGCGCGACACTGCGATATTCATTCTCGAACCGTCCAGCTAGCTCCAAGGACGGCGCTGGACAGGATCTTGCCTATTCTTCCTCAGCGGGCGGCATATTCCATGACCGTCATGAGCGGCGCGACCCATATGGTTTTCGAATTTGCCTTCAGATAGGCGAGGAGCTGCGCATGCGCTTCGGCGTTCACCTTGAGATAATCGCCGCCCACACCGTGAAATCCGATTATCAGCAGCCCCCCTGTGCGCTCGGCCTGGTGGACCGCGGCGATCATGTCGGTGCCGCTGGCCTTTTCATCGAACCAGATGCACGGCAGGTCCATCGGGTCCAGTTCCCTTTTGTCCGACGACCCAGCGCTGCGGGTATAGCGGACGAGGCCGCTGGCACGAAGCGCGGGCAGATAGTCCACGCCCCCCGCCAGATGTTGTCCGCAGGGCGTTGCGAGACCGTGCCGGAGCTTTCCGTCGATCGCCGTCAGCATGCTGTTCATCGTGCGGATTTCGGCGATCATCATTTCCACGTCATAGGAGTCGCTGGTGTCGAGCCTGCGCGCGGGGGGATAGCTGGCCTGCGGACAGGCATGGCGAACCGTATGGTTGCCAAGCTCGTGCCCTTCGGCAGCGGCAGCCCGCCATCGTTCGACCTGCTCCGGACGGATCTGGCTGCCGATCAGAAAGAATGTGCCCTTCAGAGCCACCGCATCCAGCGCGGGCAAGGCGATTTCAAGTTGCGAGGCAAGCGAGTCGTCGTAGCTCAGGACCACGGCGGTCTTCCTGCCGCCGGGCCAGGGGCCGGCGTCAACCTGCGCCTGAGCCTGCGCAGCGAAAAGGCACGCGCCTGCCAGAAACGACCCGACCCGCAAAAGAGCCTGTCCTGTCCGCATTGAAATCCTCCCAACAGATCACCTCTCGGCGATAACGAACCTTGTCCGGCCCCAGCGCTACGGAGCGCGTTGACCGCTACGGCGCTTACCTTATACTCATACAAAATTGAACAGCCAGGGAGGAATTATGACCGACACCATCGCCATGACCAATGCCCGAAAGATCGACGCGTGAAGCTGGGCCGCCGTACATTCATGGGCGCCGGCGCTGCCCTTGCAATGGCCCCGACCCTTGCACAGGCCGCCAAGTCCCGCACGTCCGAAGCGGTGGAACTCTGGCCCGACCTGCCCCCCGGTTACAACCCCGCAATACCCGTCGAGCACCGGATCGACGATCAGGCGCGAAATCCAGCCAAACCCGATCGCTGGATACGCGGCATCGCCCGACCGACCATAGAGATATGGCGTCCATCCCGGCCAAATGGCGCCGCGGTGCTGCTGGTGCCGGGCGGCTCATATGCTTTCCTGTCCTATGACAATGAAGGCGTCAGCCAGGCGGAATGGCTCAACGCCCTGGGCGTTACCGCTTTAATCCTCTCCTACCGCCTTCCGGGCGAAGGCTGGCATGATCGGGGCCTGGTGCCCTTGCAGGATGCGCAGCGCGCCATGCGCATCATCCGCCACAATGCAAGCCGCTTCGGTATTGATCCAGGCCGCGTCGGCGTGCTGGGTTTTTCCGCCGGCGGTCACCTTGCAGGCTCGCTGGCGACCCGGTTCGACGAGGCCATCTATGCCCCCGTCGATACCGCCGACAGGTTGCCGGCGCGACCAGATGTGGCCGGACTGATCTATCCCGTCATCAGCCTCGATTCCGATTTCACCCACACCGGCTCGCGCGACAACCTTTTGGGCGCGGGGGCGTCCCCCGCAGCTTTGGCCGCGGCCTCCGTCAACCGGCGCGTGACAGCCGATACGCCGCCCGTTTTCCTGCTCAGCACGATCGACGACGACGCCGTTCCCTCGGCGAACAGCCTGGCCATGTATGACGCGATGCGGGCCGCCAGGCGGCTCGTGACGCTACATGTCTTCGAAGCAGGTGGGCATGGTTTCGGCGTCCGCCTGCCCCCCTCCCAGCCAGCCTCCATCTGGCCCAAGCTGTTCACGGCTTTTGCCGCCAGCCACGGCCTGATCCCAGCATCTTCGACATAACCCTGCCCGGAAAAGGCAGGCCAGCCCACAATCGACAAGGGAACTATCGCCCGATGGAACGTCGTGAATTTCTGGCCTCGATCGGCTGCGTGGCTGCCTCGGCCCCGCTCGCGAAGGCCGGTGCGCGGATCCCCGCCGAGCCGGCCGGTCTCCAACTGCCGATGCCGCCCCCGCGCACCACGATGTCCCTGCCCCCCGAGCCGGAAGAACCCGGACGCCTGCTGCTGGACCGGGCCTGGCAGTTTCACCAGGGCGATATCCCCTTTCCCGCGATAAAAGGCCATGGCTGGAGCTATGCCAATGCCAAGGCGGGTCAGGCTCAGGGCGCCGCAGCGGTCAATTTCGACGATTCGGACTGGCCGCTTGTCAACCTGCCGCACGACTGGGCCGTCGACATGCCGTTCGACCGCGATGCCAACCCCTCGCAAGGCTATCGCCAGCGCGGCTATGCCTGGTACCGGCGGGCGGTGCGGCTCGACCCGGCGGATCGCGGCAAATATCTTGAACTGCAATTTGGCGCAATCGCGACAAATGCCACGATCTGGATCAACGGATCGGTCGCAGCCCACAATTGGAGCGGGTATAATTCCATCTATATCGACCTGACCCCGACCGCGCGTTTCGGCGATGATCTCAATATTATCGCAATCCGGGTCGACGCGGAAAAGATGGAAGGCTGGTGGTATGAAGGGGCGGGCCTTTACCGCCACGCCTGGCTTGCCACGCGACCGCCGGTCCATATCCGGACCGACGGCGTCCATGCCGATCCCCGGCGCGGCATCGATGGCCGATGGACCGTGCCAGTCACCGCTTCGCTGGCCAGCATTCTCAAGACCGAGGCCATGGCGACGCTCAACGCGGTGCTGAGCGATGCCGAGGGTCGCACCGTCGCCAAGGGCACGGTCGAAGCCAAGGTCCCTCCGCTAGGCAGCGCCGAGGCGAAACTCGAACTGGCGGTCCCCTCCCCTCGCCTCTGGTCCGTCGATGATCCCAATCTCTACACCCTGCGGCTTTCCCTTGCGGGTCCGACGGATGCGGAGGACCAGCGCGTGCTGCGGATCGGATTCCGCACCTTCCGTTTCGATGCCGACAAGGGCTTCTTCCTGAATGACCAGCCGTTCAAGATCAAGGGAAGCTGCAATCACCAGGACCATGCCGGGGTCGGGGTCGCGATGCCCGATGCGCTGTGGGAATGGAGGATCCGCAGGCTGAAGGACATGGGTTCCAATGCGATCCGTTGTTCGCACAATGCACCGCCGGTCGAACTGCTCGACGCCTGCGACCGGCTTGGCATGCTGGTCATGAACGAGAACCGCAATTTCAACACCAGCCCGGACTATATCGAACAGTTGCGATGGCTGGTGCGACGCGATCGCAACCGGCCCAGCGTGATCATGTGGTCGGTGTTCAACGAAGAGCCGATGCAGGGCAGCGAGGCCGGATATGAAATGGTCCGCCGGATGGCCAGCGAGGTCAAGGCGCTCGACCCCAGCCGTCCGGTTACCGCGGCCATGAACGCCGGCCTGTTCACACCGCATAATGTCAGCCAAGCGGTCGACGTGGTGGGCTTCAATTACCAGCCCGGCCTGTATGACCGTTTCCATGCGGCGCATCCGGACCTACCGATCACCAGCTCGGAAGACACCAGCGCCTTCATGACGCGCGGCGCCTTCCAGAATAATCCTGACCATCATGTCTTCGCATCCTATGACGATGAGCGTTCCAGCTGGGGCAATACGCATCGCGAGGCATGGAAGGCGGTCGCGACGAGGCCGTTCGTGGCGGGAGCTTTCGTCTGGACCGGCTTCGATTATCGGGGCGAGCCCACCCCCTATGAATGGCCTTCAGCGTCCTCTTTTTTCGGGATCATGGATCTGTGCGGCTTTCCCAAGACCGCATATTGGCTGCACAGGGCCCAATGGGTCGACGACCGGCCGCTGCTCGACCTTGCCCCCCACTGGAACTGGGCCGGGCGCGAAGGCGAGCCGATCACAGTAATGGCCATGACCAATGTCGAACGCGTCGCCCTGTTCCTCAATGCGCGGCCGCTCGGCGAAAAGGTGGTCGATCGCTTCGAAATGCCGCGCTGGCAGGTTCCCTGGGCGCCAGGCCGCCTTGAAGCGGTGGGCTATCGCGGCGGAAGGCGGGTAGCCCACGCCCTTGTCGAGACCACCGGCGCACCCGTTGCCCTGCGCCTTACGCCGGACCGAACCGTCATGTCGGGCGACGGCGAGGATGCGCAGCCGATCACCGTCGATGCGGTCGATGCCCGCGGCCGCCATGTTCCGACGGCGCAACTTCCTGTCCAATTCGCGATCTCGGGCGGCGCGATCATCGGTCTGGGCAATGGCGATCCGAACAGCCACGAGCCCGAAAAGGGTGATAACCGCAAGCTGTTCAACGGGCTTGCACAGGTCATCGTGCGCGCCGATTCCGGAGCGGGCCCGCTTCGCCTGACTGCCCAGGCGGAGGACCTCAGAACCGGACAGGTGAGCATCGCGCGCGTCGCAACCACCCCGCGCGCACAAGTTGCCCCAACCCCTTCGGTGCAGACGCTTGAAGGCTGGCGGCAATCCCCGGCATCCTCGGACAAGCCGGATCCGATGCGGAAACCGATAGATTCCGACATGAACAGCTGGCTATGGCTCGGCACGGGCCAGATCGAAGCAGCGCAGGGCGAAGGCAACTGGATCTCGCTGCGCGCCACCTTCGTCCCCCGACGCCGCGTACAGGCCAATGGCGGAATATTGCGCTTCGGCGGGATCGTCGGGCGTGCGGAGATCTGGCTGGACGGGCGCAAGGTCGCGGAGAAGCTTGGCTTCGTGGAGGCTCCGCTGGACGTGACAGTGCCCGCCGGCAGCGAGGAACATGTCGTCACGCTGCTGGTGGAAAGTCGACCGGGTCTGATCGGTGGCCTGTCGCAACCGGCGACAGTTGGCGCGCGATGAGGCCGCCTGCGCGATGGCGGACTTGGAATATGTTCAAATTTGCCGTTTACGGTCAACGGCTCCGATAATGCGGCATCAGAAGACCAGAGCATTTCCACTCATAGTGGAAATGCTCCAGGCCGATGGTCGGCGCTCGCCCCCGCTGGACGAACGCCGACCGCCGTGCATGGGCGAGTTCAGTCGATCGCGACCACCGCAACAGCCTTTGCAGGCAGATCGAAGACAAGTTTGCCGTTCACCATGCGCCCGGAATAGGCGACCGGCTTTACGGTTTCAGGCTTGTCGAAGCTGTTGTGCGAATCCATTGCCGCGCCCTTCAACACCCGGCCCTGCCCCTTGCCGGTGAGATTGGTGGTGACCCGTGCCGACTTGTTGGGATCGAGATTGACCAGCGCCAGCCACATCTTGCCGTTTGCATCCTTCGCCGCGGAAGCGTCGACCATCGGCAGATCGACATTACCCAGCACATAATGGGGGCCGCTTACCGTCGCAGGGAACGGTGTCGCTCCCTGGAATGGAAGATAAAGGTCGAACAGATGATAGGTCGGCGTCAGGGTCATCCGGCCCTTGTCTGTCAGGATCATCGCCTGCAACACGTTCACCATCTGGGCGATATTGGCCATCTTCACACGTTCGGTATGACGATGGAAGATGTTGAGCGTCAGCGCCGCCACCTCAGCATCGCGAATCGTGTTCTGCTGGTAGAGGAAGCCCGGCGTCGATCCCGGCTCCTGATCGTACCAGGTGCCCCACTCGTCAACCACCAGGGCAACGCGCTTCTTCGGATCATGCTTGTCCATGATGGCTTCGTGCTTCGCAATCATGCCATCCAGAGCCATGGCGTTGCGCAAGGTCACGGCCCATTCCCGTTCGGTAAAGCCGGTCGCCTGACCCTTCTTCGCCCAGTCTCCCGGGATCGTATAATAATGGAGGCCGATCCCATCGAAGATCTTGCCGGCCCGTTCCATCATGACATCGGTCCAGTTGAAATCATCAGCGCTACCGCCACTCGCCACGCGGAAGGTTCCGGGTGCGTGAAGGCGCGCATAGGAACCGAACTGGCGGCTCAGGTCTGCGGCAAATTCGGCACGCATTTCCCCTCCGCAGCCCCAGCTTTCATTGCCGACGCCGATATACTTCACTGTCCAGGGCTTGTCCCGGCCATTGGCGCGGCGCTCCCTGGCAAGAGTGGAGGTTCCGCCGGCGGTCATATATTCCATCCACTGCGCGGTGTCGCGCGGCGTGGCAGAACCCATGTTCGCGGCAACATAGGCATCCGCGCCGATCAATTCGGAAAAGTTCATGAACTCGTGCGTGCCGAACGTATTGCTCTCCGGCACACCGCCCCAAAACTTGTTCATCCGCTCAGGCCGCTGCGCGGTCGGCCCGATGCCGTCGCGCCAGTCATAATCATCCGCAAAGCAACCGCCGGGCCAACGGATCACGGGCACCTTGATCCTGCGCAGGGCGTCAACCACATCCTTGCGGTAACCGTTGATATTGGGAATGCTCGAGTCAGGGCCGACCCAGATGCCTTCATAGATCCCCCGGCCCAGATGCTCTGCAAACTGACCGTAAACCGCGCGCTCGATCTTCGGTCCGGCTTTGGTCGTATCCACCGACACGTTAACCGCAACCTGTGCGCCGACGCCCGAGGCAACCATCAAGGCAGCGGCCCCCATCGTCACGCGATGCAACCACTTCATTCCCATTCTCCCATCGTCCATTTTCTTGCATGGCGGCAGGCTGCGGCCTTCGGGGAAGCAGAGGCCATCGCCGCGACGCTCCGCAGCAGCCATGAACCAGATTATGCAGCCGAGCTGGCTGGAACGAAATCCGGCTTCCCCCCACAGGTTGACAGCGTCACTCGCCCATCATTTGAAGGATTAAGTCAGACAAGTCAATCTGACTGCGATGATGTCGCAAAAGGGCATGGCTTTGCTGCCGGCTGACAGCAAATTTCCAACGCCGGTTCCGGCCGCGTAGTGACTTATCGGGTTTGGGTCGCTACTGGCTTGGTATCCAGCAGGGCCAGATGAACCAGATCAGCCATGGCCTTACGTGCAGCGTCCGGATCACCGGCCTTGACGCATTCGAAAACCCGGCGGTGATCGGGAATGGCATCGCGGCGCAGCGGCGCCACTCGATGCTTGAAAACCGTCGTCCAGGCAACGGCCGCGCTGACTCCGCCAGTAAGCGTCATGATGAACGGATTTCCGGTGGCCTCGAGCAAGGCAGAATGGAAATCCTTGTCCGCCTCACGACCCGCCTCCGTTCCAAGAGTGTGCTTGGCCATGTTGTTGATCGCCGTCTCCATCCGAGCGACCTGTTCGCTGTTCCGCCGTATGGCGGCCAAGGCTGCAGCCTCAGGTTCGACAAAGCGGCGCAGTTCGAAAAGGCTCTCAAGCAAGAAATCGCTCGGTTCGAACTCGAACATCCATTGCAGCACATCGGGGTCCAGCAAGTGCCATTTGTCGTGCGCACAGACCTTGGTTCCGGTCTTCGGGCGCGATTCGACCAGGCCCTTAGCCGACAGGATCCGCAGTGATTCGCGATAGGCCGTCCGCGAAATCTTCAATCGCTCGCTGGCATCGACTTCGCCGAGCAACAATTCTCCCGGCTTATAGCGGCCCGATACAATAGCGATGCCGATGTCGCGCGCGATCGTACCATGTATGCGTAATCTCTTGCCGTCATTGACGGCATCCTTCCGGGCGGCGATTTTTTTCATTAATTACCTTTCCACCGCACAGAACACAACGTCCACAGAAGCCCTGCTGACCAGCCGGTTACGCGCTTTCACCCAATAATGGAATAACTCTTAGAACATTCGCTATTCTATGCAAGGGATCGACAGAATCCCCCTTCAATCAGACAATTATGATTCGTCTGATGAAAATGAATTTTTATATGTGATAGACCGGTTAGATATGCGATCCACTGGCCCCATGATTGCGCGGTCGAACGGGTCATGCGGCCAGAATAGCCCGACTGCCTTAAAGGCCGTAAGAAAAATTCACGATTGCCTGAATTTTATGTCTGACATATCCACGGACAGATGGATTGCGACGGAGCCGCTGGTGCGGCGCGCAGCAAATCCATCCCGATAAGAATGAATCGTAAATGGAGATCAGACAGTGCTCGCTCTCGCCCTCGCAGCCACATCGGCGATCGCCATCACCTCGCCCGACAGATCCGTTGAAATGCGTATCGCTACGGACGGCACGACCTATTCGGTCACGCGCAACGGCGAAACCATCGCCAACGAGGCCCCGCTCGGCATTGTCCTGGCCGACGCGCCACCATACCGAGCCCTTGAATCGATGAAGGTTCAACGTCGCTCGGTCAATCGCACCTTGCCATTGATTGCGACCAAGGCCAGCCAGGCGACCGATCACTACAATGGTGCGACCATCCGCTTCCAGGAAACCGGCGCAGGCGGACGCGTCCTCGAAATAGAGGCGCGCGCCTATAATGACGGCGTTGCGTTTCGCTATGTCATCCCCACCGGCAGACCGGTCGCCATCGCCGGCGAGCGAACCGGCTATCGCCTGCCCGCCGGTACGCATTGTCTTTTCACCGAAACCAGCGGCTCGCATGAGCGGGAATGGCAAGACATCCCGGTCTCCGCACTCGACCCCAACAAGCTCTATGACCATCTGGCAACCTGCGCCACGCCTTCGGGCCGCAATCATTTCGCCATTCTGCAGTCGGGGATAGAAGGATATACCGGTTCAACCCTGCGCCGTTCCGGAGATAGGCTGCAAGTGGAGTTGACCCCGCGCAAGGACCGTCCTTCGGTTGCCGTTCAGTCAAGCAATGGCGTTGAAACGGCCTGGCGGGTGATGATGCTGGGCGACCGGGCCGGCGACCTCATATCCTCTGAGCTCGTCGGCAACCTGGCGCACCAGCCGAGCGGAGATTTCTCCTGGGTGAAGCCCGGCAAGGCCGCCTGGGACTGGTGGTCAGGCCCAACGCAAAGCGAAAAGCCCACCATGGAACGCTATCGCAAGTTCATCGACTTCGCTGCCGATTCCGGGCTGCCTTATTTCCTGATCGACGCCGGCTGGGCCCTGAATTCCGGCGGCTGCTGCGCCGCCAACAAGGACACCGACATCCTGCGCGCCGAATTCGGGATCGATATACCAGCGCTCGTCAAATATGCCGAGGGCAAGGGCGTCGACCTCCTGCTGTGGGTTCACTGGGAACATCTCGAACCGCGGATGGAAGAGGTGCTCGACCACTACAGGAATTGGGGCATAAAGGGGATCAAGGTCGACTTCATGGACCGGCAGGATCAGCAGATGGTCGAATTCTACACGCGCGCGGCGCGCGAGACCGCCAAGCGCAGACTCCTGCTCGACATGCATGCCGCTTTCCTGCCTGCAGGGATGCAGCGGACCTATCCCAACTATATCACCCAGGAAGGGGTGATGGGTGCGGAGTATGACAAGATTGGCTGGGGCGCCGTCACGCCGGCGCACAATGTCAAGCTGGCCTATACGCGCATGCTCGCGGGTCCCATGGACTACACCCCCGGCGGCTTCCGCAACGGCGGGAAAGCCGCCGGACCCAGCGACGGATCAATGCCGGTAAGCCAGAACAGCCGGGGTCAGGCGCTCGCCATGTATGTGGTCTACGACAGCCCGCTCCAGATGGTGTCCGACGCGCCGGAAGCCTACGCCAATGCGAGCGGGTTCGACTTCATCAGGATCGTCCCGACGGCCTGGGACGAGACCCGCTTCATCGACGGCACGCCCGACAGCCACATCGTTCTCGCGCGACGCAAAGGGCGTGATTGGTTCATCGGCGCGATGAACGCCGGCGGTGCACGAAACGTGATCGTCCCGCTCACCCTGCTCGGCACGGGCCGGTTCGAGGCGCAAATCTGGCAGGACGGCGCGACGCCCAACGAAGTGACTACGAAATCCATCACCGTCACCAGCCGCGATTCCCTGACCATCGCAATGACCGACGGTGGTGGTGCGGCAATTCGGATCCGTCCAATCGACTGATCCCGCCCCAAAGCTTGGGCAGGTGCGCCCGTCCTGGCAGCAACGTCGGGCTATTTCGTTGATGGTGCCTCCGGATCAAGGGTCAAATTGCCGCATTGCGCAACGCGCGAGCAAAATCTTCATCCTGCTTGCGACCCGATCTTGATAGGCGGGCATCTATTTTGTATGACAAATAGAAATGGTTGTTTGGGAGGAATTGTCTGAAATGAGAGTTAGCCACAAGCGGGCCGCAATGTCAGGCCTGACGCTGCCATTTTTGTTGGCGGCGACTAACGCTCTGCCTGCCCAAGCCGAAACACGGGGCGTGGCCGATCCTGCCAAATGGCCGCAGGCACGCAGCGCGGGCCTGATCGACGACCGGACGGAAGCGAAGATCACCGCATTATTGGCCAAGCTGTCGCTGGAAGAAAAAGTCGGACAGATGATCCAGGCCGATACGTCGGCGATCCAGCCGGAGGACCTTGTCAAATACCCGCTCGGCTCGATCCTTGCCGGCGGCAGTTCGCCGCCGATCGGCGCGCCCGACCGTTCTCCTGCCGGGCCGTGGATCGCGACTGCGCACGCCTTCAACCAGATCGCAATGCAGAAGCGTCCGGGTCACGTGCCCATCCCGATCATGTTCGCGATCGACGCGGTGCATGGCAACAACAATGTGGTCGGGGCAACGCTGTTTCCCCACAATATAGCGCTGGGCGCCGCGAACGACCCTGACCTGATCCGTCGCATCGGGGACGCCACTGCAAAGGAGATCACGGCGGCAGGGATCGACTGGGCCTTTGCTCCAACGCTGGCGGTCGCGCAGAATGATCGCTGGGGCCGAACCTACGAAAGCTATTCGGAGGATCCTTCTCTCGTCGCCGCCTATGCGGGTCGCATGATCGAGGGACTGCAAGGCAAGCCGGGAACGGGCTCCATCCAGACCGGAAATGTCTCCGCCAGCGCCAAGCATTTTCTGGGCGACGGCGGTACCACCAACGGTATCGACCAGGGCGACACCGATATCCCTGAAGGCCAGCTGATCGCCATTCATGCGGCGGGCTATCCTCCGGCGATCAACGCCGGAACGCACACCATCATGGCGAGCTTCAACAGCTGGCAAGGCGTCAAGATGCACGGCAACAAGTCCCTGCTGACCGATGTTCTCAAGAAACGGATGGGCTTTGACGGTTTCATTGTCGGAGACTGGAACGGACATGCCCAGATTCCCGGCTGTACCGCGACAGACTGCCCGGCCTCCTTCAATGCCGGGCTCGACATGGCAATGGCACCCGATAGCTGGAAGGGGCTGTTCGATAATACCGTGAAGCAGGTGCGCGCAGGGGTGATCCCGATGGCCCGGATCGACGATGCCGTCAGGCGGATCCTGCGCGTCAAGTTCAAGGCCGGACTCTTCAACCCGGCCCGACCGTTCGAACAACGCAGCGATATGATCGGGTCGCCGGAACACCGGGCACTGGCGCGGGAAGCGGTCCGCAAATCGCTCGTTCTCCTGAAGAATGATGGCGTGCTGCCGGTGAAAGCAGCCGCGAATATCCTGGTCGCGGGAAGCGCCGGGAACGACATTGGCCAGCAATCCGGGGGCTGGACGCTTTCCTGGCAGGGGGACGGCAACACCAATGCCGATTTCCCCAATGCCCAGTCGATCTTTTCCGGGATCGCGGAAGCCATGAAATCGAGCGGCGGCAGCGCGACCTTCAGCGCGGACGGAAGCTATGCCACCAGGCCCGACCTGGCGATCGTGGTGTTCGGCGAGAAACCCTATGCCGAGGGCAGCGGCGATATCCGCTCCCTGGAATTCGAGCCTGGCGACAAGAAAGCCCTCGCGCTGCTCAAGAAGTTGAAGGCTGCCGGTATCCCGGTTGTCTCCGTATTCCTGTCCGGCCGTCCGATGTGGGTCAATCCGGAACTGAACCAGTCCGACGCCTTTGTTGCCGCCTGGTTGCCCGGAAGCGAGGGGGGCGGGATAGCCGATGTGCTGGTCGGCGATGCCGAGGGTCAGCCACGCCAGGACTTTACCGGCCGGCTTTCCTTCAGCTGGCCCAGGACAGCAGCCCAGTTTCTCCTCAACCGGGGCCAACCGAGCTACGACCCGCTGTTCCCCTTCGGATATGGGCTGAGTTACGCGAAGCCGGGCAAGGTGGGATCGCTCGACGAGGTTCCCGGAATCGACGGCACCCCGATCAACAAGAGCCGCTACTACATCGATGGGCACGTCCAAAAGCCATTTACGCTGCAGATCGATCCCGCGATCACCCGCACAGCGGTGGATTCGGCGATGCGCCAGGAGGGCGCGATGCAATTGAGCTGGCGATCGGCGGCCAATGGGAAGGCGACGATCGACGGCGAGGATATCGACCTTGGCTTTGAAACCAATGCCGAGATGATGTTGCAGATGGTCTACCGGGTCGATCGCCCCGCAAGCGGTTCGATCACGCTCACAATGGGTTGGGGCACGATCAATGCAACCGACCTGTTCCGCACGGCCGGGGGATGGAAAACGGTGCGCATCCCGCTCAAATGCTTCGCCCAGCGCGGCGGCGGCGACATGGCGCATGTCCACCCCGCATGGAGCCTGTCCGCGACCGGCCCGCTGACCGTATCGATCGCCAATGTGGAATTGACGACACAGGCGCCCGGCGGCTTCTGCCCGCCGCGAAACTGACGACGCCTGGAAAGGGAAAATGTCATGCAAAGCGTGAAGAAATGCCTTGCGCTGCTGCTTGCGCTGCTCGCGGCGCCGGTCGCGGCCCAGACAGAGCATCCGATCCCGCGCCTGGAAAGCAGGGGCGGCAATCATGCGCTCATTGTGGACGGCAAGCCATTCCTGATGCTGGGAGCACAGGTCAACAATTCGGCCAACTACCCCGACATGCTTCCCGAGGTCTGGCCTGCGATCCGAAAGATGCACGCCAATACGGTCGAAGTCCCGGTCGGATGGGAACAGATCGAACCTGTGGAGGGGAAATTCGACTTCTCCTTTCTCGACACCCTCCTGCCCCAGGCCAGGGCAAACAATGTTCGGCTCGTCCTGCTATGGTTCGGAACCTGGAAGAACACCGCGCCGGCTTACGCGCCGGCCTGGGTCAAGCTCGACCAGAAGCGCTTCCCGCACATGATCAATGCCAAAGGCGAGGTCCATTACGCCCTCTCGCCGCACTATCGATCGACGCTGGAGGCCGACAAGCGGGCCTTCGTGAAGCTGATGGAATATCTCAAGAAGAACGACCCGCAGAACACCGTGATCATGGTTCAGCCGGAAAATGAGGTCGGTTCCTATGGATCGGTCCGCGATTTTTCCCCGATCGCGCAAAAGCTCTTTGATGGGCAGGTGCCCGCCCCACTACTCAAGCAGATGAAGAAGCAGTCGGGCACATGGCGTCAGGTTTTCGGCGGCGATGCCGACGAATTCTTCCATGCCTGGTCGATCGCCAGCTACATCGACGAGATCGCCGCTGCCGGCAAGGCCGTGAAGCCCCTGCCGATGTACGTGAACGCGGCGCTGGCCGGCGCCTTCGGCCGCCAGCCTGCGACCACCTATTCGAGCGGAGGCCCGGTGCACTTTGTCATCGACGTGTACAAGGCCGCCGCTCCGGCGATCGATATCGTGGCGCCGGATATCTACACTCGCGACCACGCGGCCTACATGGCGTATCTCGACTATTACGACCGGCCTGACAACGCGCTGATCGTCCCGGAAACCGGGAACGACCGGGATTTTGCGAGGTTTTTCTTCCCGGTCGTCGGCCGCGGTTCGATTGGCTTCGCCCCGTTCGGCATGGACTACACAGGCTATTATAATTATCCGCTCGGCGCCAAGGATCTCGACGACGCGACGATGGAATTATTCGCCCGTAACTATCGGCTGTTCGCGCCGATGCAGCGGGAATGGGCCGCCTGGGCAGCGCAGGGCAAGACCTGGGGCGTGGCTGAACCGACCGACCCGAAAGCCGAGCACAGCCAGAAGGTCGACATGGGCAAGTACAACATGACCGTTACCTTCGGTCAGTGGCAGTTCGGCACGGACAAGCCCACCGGCAATGCCGAGCCGGTCGGCGGTCTCGCAGTTGCCCAGATCGCCGAAAACGAGTTCCTCGTCACCGGCTTCAAGGCGCGCGTCTATTTCGGCCTTTCCAAACCGGCGCCGTTTGAATCGATGATGATGCTGCGCGTCGAAGAAGGTCGTTACGACAACGGCAAATGGATTTTCCGTCGCGTCTGGAACGGCGATTCGATCGATTACGGCCTCAACTTCACCGATCGCGAGCAGGTGCTGCGCATCACATTCGCCGCCGTCAAAGGCACGCCGCCGATACCCGTCGGCAATCCCAACTGATCAGCCGGAGCAATACAGCCATGTCCCTTTCCCGTATCGCGCTGTTTGCGCTGCTCGCCACCGCGAGCACCTCGGCCATCGCCGGCAGCTATCAACCCATCGACAACGGCGTTGTGGTCACTCCTGACGCCGGTGCCGCCAAGCGGGTCCGCGTGATCGCCTATGGCGATGATAGCTTCCGCGTCACTGCGGTACCCACCGGCGATTTCAACGAGGTCCCCGAAAGCCTCATGGTCAATGCCAAACCAGCGGGAAAGCCGGTGGTCACCCAGTCCAAAGGCAGCGTCACGCTGAAGCTGCCCGGCGCGAGCGCGGTGATCAATCTGGCCAGTGGACAGGTCAGCTTTCTGGATCGCGCGGGCAAAGCTGTCCTGACGGAATCGGGGCGTAGTGCGTTTCGCCCGCGTGACGTGGAAGGCAAGCGCTGGTTCACCGTGTCCCAGCAGTTCAATCCCGGTACCGACGAGGGCTTTTATGGCCTGGGCCAGCACCAGAACGGCCAGATGAACTATAATGGCGAGGACGTCGAACTCGCCCAGCACAATATGGCGATAGCCGTGCCCTATGTCGTTTCGACGCGGGGATACGGCCTGCTGTGGGACAATGACGGCATCACCCGCTTCGGCAATCCACGCCCCTATGAATTCGTCGGCAAGGATCTGAAGGTCACGAGCGACGGCAAGCCGGGCTGGAAGGCCGAATATTTCCTGGGCAAGTCGCGCGCCGCGCTGCGTCAGGAAGATGTGATCGACTATCAATATATCGAGGACCAGGCGAAATGGCCGGCGGCGGCAAAGGCCACGACCAAGGCGTCAGCCGACAGCGGGCAGAACACCGCAGGCGTCGTGACCCAGGAACAGCAGGTGGTCTGGACAGGCGACGTGACGGCGGACACGACCGGCGAGCACCGATTCCAGATATATGGATCAAGCTATTTCAAGGTCTATGCCGACGGCAAGCTGGTCATGGATCACTGGCGTCAGAACTGGAACCCCTGGTATCATAATTTCAAACTGCCGATGACTGCCGGCAAGCCGGTCAAGATCCGCATCGAATGGACCCCCAACGCCGGATATATGGCGTTCCTGCACAACAATCCCCTGCCCCAGAAGGACCGGCATTCGCTGTGGATGACATCGGATACCGGAAAGGCGGTGGACTATTATTTCGTTGGTGGCGGCTCGATCGACAAGTCCATTGCAGGCTACCGGAAGCTGACCGGCAAGGCGACGCTGCTGCCCCAATGGGCCTATGGCTTCTGGCAAAGCCGGCAGCGTTACGAAACCCAGGACGAACTGCTTGGCGTGCTGCGTGAATATCGCAAGCGCGAGATCCCGATCGACAATATCGTGCAGGACTGGTTCTACTGGCCGCAGGACCAATGGGGCAGCCACAGGTTCGATCCCAAGCGATTCCCCGATCCCCAGGGCATGGTCGATGAAATTCACGCGCTTGATGCGCGGGTCATGATTTCAGTCTGGCCCAAATTCTATCCCAACACCGAAAACGCCAAGGAGCTGGACAAGAACGGCTGGCTCTATCACGGCAATCTTGAAATGAAGAATCTCGACTGGGTCGGGCCGGGATATCTCAACACCGACTACGATGCCTATTCGCCCGGCGCGCGCAAGATGTACTTCGACCAGATCAAGCGCGAACTGGTATCGAAGGGCTTCGACGCCTGGTGGCTCGACGCGACCGAACCGGATATCCACTCCAACCTGTCGATCGAACAGCGCATCAAGACCATGGGGCCGACGGCGATCGGCGCTGCGGAACCGCTGTTCAACAGCTATCCGCTTGTCCATGTCGAAGGCGTTGCCGAGGGGCTGCGCGAGGCACGGCCGGACGTTCGCCCCTTCATCCTGACCCGTTCGGGTTTTGGTGGCCTGCAACGCGCCAGCGCGGCGATCTGGTCGGGCGATGTGGCCGCGCGGTGGGACAATCTGCGCGAGCAGATTTCGGCTGGCGTTAACGTCTCGATGTCCGGCCTGCCCAACTGGACGCATGATATTGGCGGCTTTGCGGTTGAAGACCGCTATACCAACCAGGACCCCGCGCATCTGGCGGAATGGCGCGAACTCAACCTGCGCTGGTTCCAGTTCGGCGCCTTCTCGCCACTGTTCCGCAGCCACGGGGAAACGCCGTTCCGGGAAATCTACCTGATCTCGGACAAGGATCCAGCGATGCAGGAATCGATGATCTGGTACGACAAGCTGCGCTACCGGCTGCTGCCCTACATCTACACCACCGCAGCCGATACCTGGTTCAAGGATGGATCGATAATGCGCGGTCTGGTCCAGGATTTCGGGTCTGACCGCAAGGTCTGGAACATCGACGATCAATATATGTTCGGCCCGGCATTCCTCGTCGCTCCGGTCACCGATTTCAAGGCGCGTAGCCGCAAGGTCTACTTGCCCGCCGGTTCGGGCTGGTACGACTTCAATAGCGGTGCCTTCCATACCGGCGGGCAAGAGATCGACGCCGCTGCGCCCTATGAGCGCATGCCTTTGTTCGTTCGTGCCGGATCCATCGTGCCGACCGGGCCGGCGATCCAACACACGGGCGAAGAGCCGGATGGCCCCATCGTGCTGCACGTCTTTACAGGTGCGGACGGGAGCTATTCGCTCTACGAAGACGATGGCACCAGCGAAGGCTACCGCAAGGGCGCTTTCTCGCGTGTCGCGATCCAGTGGAACGACGCCGCGCACAGCTTGACCATCGGCAAGCGCGAAGGCGAATTCTCCGGCATGCCGGGGAAGCGCGCAATCTCGGTTCGCTTCTACGACAAGGCGACGCGGCAGCCGATCGACTTCGCGGAGAACGGCAAATATTCAATCGTCTACGACGGCAATCCGGTCACCATCACCATGCGGTGAGGCGACCGGGCAAATCTCCGTCGACATGAAAAAGGCCGGCCCTGATCCTGTCAGGGCCGGCCTTTTCATTGCGGTCAGGATGCAGAAAGCAGCCCCGCCCCTTGCAGCTTCACCACCGGCACCATCTGCCCCGGCGCTGGCTTGGGGAAGTTGATCTCCAGCGCATCGTCGTCCTGCTTCCAACCCAGCTTTCCGCCGCCCACCAGTTCGGCCTTCGCTATGGTCGCACCACCCAGCGCGCGCCTGCCAAGGGACGTTATCCGCGCCGTGTCGGTCGGCCACAGCAGCATGATGGCATAAAGCGCGCCCTTGTTGGTGGTGAAACGCACGTCCCGCTCGGTGAAGTCGCTCGCGCTGCCTTCATCCATCCGTCCGCCGGGTACGCTGGTCGGCCCCTCGCCGAAGCTGCGCCAGGGACGGCTGCCGAAGATCGCCGCGTCGCCATTGACCTTCAGCCAGGCGGCAATGCCGTCGAGGATCTTCTCCTCCTCGCTGTCGATCGTTCCGTCACCGCGCACAGGCACAGACAGCAGCAGGTTGCCGTTCTTCGACACGATGTCGCTCAGGCGTTGGATGACCTTTTGCGCCGGTACGTAGCTCTTATGGTCGAACCGTCCGCGGTTGTAATGCCAGTCACCGATGCAGGTGCAGGTCTGCCAGGGCTGCTCGCGCATGACCGGAGAGAAGCCGCGTTCGACATCGTTCATCAGGCCGCCCTGCATATAGTCGGTCAGAATCTTCGACGTCAGCACTACGTTCGGGCTGCCATGCCATTCGATCGCACGATTATAGTAATGAGCCACGGCTTCCAGGCCCACTGAACCGAAAGGTATTCGCGTGTTGTCGAAATAGACCATGTCGGGCTTGTACCGGTCGACCAGTTCGTTCTGGCGCAGCAGCCAATTGCGGACGAAGGCGGGGTTCTTTGCCGCCGCCTGTTCCAGCCAGCGCCCGTCATGGACGTCGTGCCAGGATTCCATCGCCTTGTTGCTGGCAATGCCGTCCGGAGCGACGAAAGCTGGCCCGACATAAAGCTCCTGCGGGTCGAGCCCTTCCCACCACTTGCCCTGGCCGTCCTCCTTGCGCAGGCGGAAAGCATCATAGCGCTGTCCCGCGCGCGGGCCTTCGGGATCATAGCCATAGGCGGGCTGATACCAGTGCCAGGCATGGGCGATATGATTGCTGACACCAAAGGGCAGACCTTCGGCGCGGGCCGCCTTTTCCCACCCGGCCACAATATCCCGCTTCGGCCCCACACGCGTCGCGTTCCACGAATGATGGCTGCTATCGTAAAGGTCGAAATTGTCGTGGTGGCCGGCCATCGCCATGAAGTATCTGGCGCCCACCTGCCTGTAGCGCTTCAGAAGAGCGGCCGGATCCCAGGCCTCCGCCTTCCAGCGATTGATGATCTCCATGAATCCGGTGTCGGCAGGATGGCCGTAATTGGAAAGGTGATGCTGGTAGGCGCCGCTGCCAGGAAGATACATCAACCGGCCGTACCAGTCGCCCGCCTCCGGCTGGCATTGCGGTCCCCAATGAGCCCATATGCCGAACTTGGCATCACGGAACCATTGCGGGGTTTCCCAGCCATCCACCAGCGACGTCCAGTTCGGCTGGAAGGTTACCGCCGGGGCCGAAGCCGACATCATGGCGCCAAGGCCGAGGCCTCCGGCAAGCAGGTTGCGCCGTTCAAGACTGAACAAGTCATCTCCTCCCTCGAATCTCTATTGTCTGATTTATTATCCTTCGTTAGCCATGACATCAACCGAGAGGAAGGGGCATCGATCCGGAAAACGCACGGGGCGATCCAGCTGTCAGGGCGTGCTGCCATGTCGCGGCGGCGGAGGACGGCCAGACGAGAGAGCCGATCTGCCTTCCGGAACCTCCGCCCGAACTTGAAAGGCCCGAAATGAAGCTGATCCCTGCCCTGTTCCTGCTGTCTGCATCTGCAATGCCTGCAATCGCATCCGCACAGACGTTGGAACTCGATACGCCCCTTTCCTCCCACGCGGTCATTCAGCGCGATCGTCCGATCCCTATCAGCGGCCAGGCCGCGCCTGGCAGCAAGGTGACGGTTGCGATCGGAGCCGAAAACTATTCGGCCAATGCCGATCCGCAAGGGCGTTGGCGCATCACCCTTCCACCGCGCGGGGCTGGTGGTCCCTATGCCGTCACGCTGCGCAGCGGCACCGAGGTCATCAGCCTGGACGACATCATGGTCGGTGATGTCTGGCTCTGTTCGGGCCAGTCGAACATGGAATTCACGCTGCGCCACGTGACCAATTCGGACGCCGAAGTAGCCAGCGCAGGCAACACGATGCTGCGCCTGCTGAACGTTCCGCGGCAATCCAGCCCGCGGCCGCAGGACCGGTTTACCGCCCCCACCCCCTGGCAGGTCTCAACACCCGCCTCGGCTGCCGATTTCTCGGCCGCCTGCTTCATCATGGGGCGCGAATTGCAGCTTCACCAGCAAATACCGATCGGCCTTGTCGCCGCCAGTTGGGGCGGATCGCCGATCGAGGAGTGGATCAGCCGTGAGGCCTTGCAGACGATCCCTCGCTACACCGGCGAACTTGCGCTGCTCGATACCTACGCCCGCGATCCGCAGGCGGCATCAGCAGAGTGGACCAGCATGACCCGCAATGCGCTGGGCGAAAGGGAGACCGCGCCCGCCGACGCGAAATGGCAGGATGTGCCGGGCCTGCGCTTGTGGGAAAGCTGGGGGGTGCCGTCGCTCGCGAACTTCGACGGGATTGGCTATTATCGCGCCACGATCACCCTGACCGCGGCGCAAGCGAAGCAAGGCGCGAAACTTTCGCTCGGCGCCATAGACGACGCGGATTTCACGCGGGTCAACGGCAAAAGCGTGGGAGTGGAGCGCGGATGGACGACCCTGCGCAACTACCCCGTTCCGCGCGGCACGCTCAAGCCGGGCAAAAATCTGATCGACATTACGGTGGTCGACAGCGGCGGCGGCGGCGGTCTGTGGGGCGATGGTCCACGCAATCTCACTCTGGCGGATGGAACCAGCATCCCGCTGGAAAAATGGAGTTTTGCAGCCGGCGCTCCGATAAACCAGATTGGCGCGCTTCCCTCTGCGCCGTGGACGGGCGGCGCCGGACGAACCACGCTGTTCAGCGGCATGATCGCCCCGCTCCACAACTACCCGGTCAAGGGCTTCGCATGGTATCAGGGGGAGGCCAATGCTGGCGATGCCAAGGGCTATGCCAAGCTCATGCCGCTGATGATTGCCGATTGGCGCAAGCGATTTGGCGCGACGCCCTTCATCATGGTTCAACTCGCCAATTGGGGGCCGCTGGTTTCCACCCCAACGGACGACCCATGGGGCCAATTGCGCGACGTTCAGCGTCAGGTTGCCGACGCCGATCCCCAGGTCGGCATGGCCAGCGCGGTCGATATCGGCCAGGTCGCGGATATCCACCCGACCAACAAGCAGGACGTCGGGCGCAGGCTTGCCTTGGCTGCACGCCATCTGGCGCTTGGCGAAGCGGTCGAGGATCGGGGGCCTTCGCCGACAGGCATATCGCGCACCGCCAAGGGCATCGAGGTGCGCTTTGGCCATGGACCTCTGGTCGCCATGGCCGGAGCCGGCGCAATCGGTTTCGAACTGTGTAATGCAGCCGTGCAGTGCCGCTTCGTCCACGGCGAGGTTGCGGGCGACACGGTGACCCTGCCCGCCGACCCGGAGGCGGTCGAGGTGCGCTACCTCTGGCAGGCCAGTCCTATCGTCAACCTCTATAACCCCGCAGGTCTCCCGGCCTCGGGTTTCTCGCTGAAGATCGACCAGAAATAGTCCGGAACGCCAGATCAGGGGAGCAGCGCCATGCGCAAATTGAAGGCCCTGCTGGTGGCGGGACTGCTTGTGCCGGCCTGGCCCGGCTCCGCTCTCGCGCAAACCGCAACCCGGCCGCTTGAGGTCAGCGGCGGGGCCATTGTCGGAACGCGGCAGGCGGGTGTTGACGAATATCTGGGCGTGCCCTTCGCCGCGCCTCCCTTGGACGATTTGCGCTGGCGAAGGCCCCAACCGGTCGTGCCATGGACAGGCCAGCGTGAGACGCGCGCCTTTTCACCCGCCTGTGCACAGACCGTGACCTGGGTTTCCAACCCCAAGAGCGAAGACTGCCTTTACCTGAACGTCTGGGCGCCGCGTGAGGCGAAAGACCTGCCTGTCATCGTGTGGATCCACGGTGGCGCCATGAAAGGCGGCACACCCACCCAGCCCAACCAGCATGGCGCCAATCTGGCAAAGCGCGGTGCCATCGTGGTCAGCCTGAATTATCGGGTCGGCGTTTTCGGTTTCTTTGCCCACCCTGAGCTCAGGCGCGAATCGCCAGATAATGTCTCGGGCAATCAGGGCATCCACGATCAGATCGCCGCCTTGCGCTGGGTGAAGGACAATATCGCTGCCTTTGGCGGCGATCCGGGCCGGGTGACGATCATGGGCAGTTCGTCCGGCGGAGAATCGGTCGCCGTGCTGGTCGCTTCGCCGCTTGCCAAAGGCCTGTTCCACAGGGCCATCGCCCAAAGCGGGAACGATGCGCTGCCGATCAACCCGGAGGACAGTCATCGCTTTACCGACAATCGTACCGCCGAAGCAAATGGCGAGGTGTTCGCCAGGACGGCTGGGGCCACCAATCTGACAGCCTTGCGCGCGATGAGCGTGGAACAGTTGCAACAGCACATCTGGCAACCGAACGTCCACATTGACGGGCACCTGCTCCGTTCCGACATGACCACGACCTACCGCGACGGTGTGCAGAACGACGTGCCACTCCTGGTCGGTTGGAATGCGGAAGAAAGCAAAGACCTGACCGGCGGAACCACTTTCGACGCCAGGAATAGCGCCGGGTTGATGGGCGAGCTTTTGCCCCAGTCCCCTTCACCCGCGATGCTGGCCGCCTACCCCGCCACGACCGATGCGCAGGCGCGGGAATCGATGGTCCGGTTCGTCAATGACTGGTGGGGTTGGCGGATGGTGCACTGGGCGCGGTTGCAGGCCCGGTACGGACGCTCCGCACCCTATGTCTACTATTTCGCGCACCAGCCAACCAAAGCGGCTGGCCCATGCTATTATGCTTGCGGTGCGGGGCACGGCACCGAAATCCAGTATCTGTTCGACAACCTCTCGGTCGATCCGCGCGCGTGGAGCGAGAAGGATCGAAAACTTGCGGACCAGCTCGCCGAAACCGTCATTGCCTTTGCCAGCACCGGCAAGCCGGGCCGCAAGGGACTCTCTAAATGGCCTGCGTTCGATGGCTCGAACGCATCGATCCATGCGATTGGCGATGCGCCGGAACTGAAGGCGCATCCCCTGCCAGACTTTTCTCTGTTTGCCCCTTTGCCTTAAGCCAGGGCGGTTACTGCCGGTCGAGTTTCACCAGCAACATGTCGTTCGTCCGGATATCAAGCTTTTGCTCGAACCGACCATCGACGCCGACCTTGACGGTCCGGTCCAATTCCGGCGTGTCTCGGGTCTGAGCTTGCAGGCGGGCCAGTTGCTGGTCGGTCAGCTTGTCCGGCCGTCCCCATTCCATATAGGTGGTGTAGGCGTCGTTAGCCCGGTATCCGGTTCGGTACACGCGCAAGCGATAGGAGCCCGGCTTTACTGCTGCCAGCGACAGGCGCACCGGCTCCAGCTTCTGCGCAGGATGAATCCGCGTATAGTAAGGCCGGTTGGACAGCTTTTGATCGGGGATCGTGTAGTTCCAGATCAGTCCGGAGAAATTGTCGCCATCACGGGTCAGCCAGCTTTCCTCATCGCCGTTCCGCAACTCGGATTTGCCCAGCTGCGAA
The DNA here is from genome assembly GCF_040676365.1 of Sphingobium sp. LMA1-1-1.1. NCBI lineage: Bacteria > Pseudomonadati > Pseudomonadota > Alphaproteobacteria > Sphingomonadales > Sphingobiaceae > Sphingobium > Sphingobium sp. LMA1-1-1.1. The sequence goes on along the minus strand of NZ_JBEGHS010000001.1, from coordinate 241,529 downwards.
AGGTAGCGATAGGCGAAGTAGGAGGGCTTGCGCACACCCTCGCGCGTGAGCAATCCGAAGCCCCCATGAAAGGGTGTCGGCGGCGGCCCTGCTTCCTCGAACAGGTCGCTATAGACCCAATAGCTCATCGACTGCGCCGTCTTCTCGGTGCCCTTCAGCTTGTTGAGAATGAACGCCGCGTTGAGATAGGTATCGTGTATCGGGTCACGCGGATTGTAGCTGGTGCTCCATTCGGTGATGTAGAGAGGCAAGCCGGGAAAGGGCGAACGGTCGATCTCCCCGCGCACCTTGTCAACATCGTTGATGACCGCACGGCGATCGAGCACGAGCCGGTTGTCGCCCTCACCCTTCTCATCGAAGAAGCCCCCGGTAACGCCATAGGTATGGGTCGTCACGAAATCGACGGGTGAACCGACCTGCCTGGCGTGCGCAAGGAACTCAGGAACCCAGGCTGCCCCGGCAGTCGCCGGGCCGCCCACCTTCAATTCGGGATCGACGCCTTTGATCGCGCGGACGGTCGTGTCGTAGAGTTTGAAATAACTGGCCTGATCCCCTTTGGTCCAGAAGCCATCGAGGTTCGGCTCATTCCACACCTCAAAACGCCAGCTGCGCACTTCCTCGCGGCCGAACCGTGCTTCCATGTCCCTGGTGAATGCGGTGATGAAATCCGACCACTTCTGCCAGTCCTTGGGCGGCGAACCGTTGCCCTTCCAGTGAAAGATCGTGCGGCTGTCGCTGGCGAGGTCGGTCGGCATGAAGCCGACCTCGACGAACGGCTTGATCCCCGCTTTGAGCGCGTTGGCATAGACCTGTGCCACCCGGTCGAAATTATAATAGGGTCGTCCATCGATCTCGCGATAGGGATCGGTGTCATGCAGGAAGATCGCGTGGAAGCGGATATAGCGGAATCCGATCTCGCGCTGAGTCAGTTCCAACTGATCGACATTTTCACGCCGCAACAACAGTCCGCCATGGTCCGCGCCCACGCTGTCGCGCCACATCTGGTTGGTGTCGCCCGCGATTGCGCTCATATCGGCCGCCACTCGCCGGTCCGCCTGTGCCGGCGTGCCGGCAAGCAGCGCCGCGGCCAAAGCCAGAGCCAGAGACGGCTGCAGCGCGCGCCGGTTGACCATTTTCATCATCCACATTCCCCTTGTTCTTGTCAGTTCTGCAGGGCGCCAGTGACCCGCAATTCAGAGATCCCGACCATCGCGTCCTTGGGCGGCCAGAAGCGGATGCGCACACGCCGTCCGATCACCGGATCGGTTTCGAGCTTCCGCGTGATCGCGTCTTCCATGCCCGGGAAATTCTCGGCAAGCTTGCGCCACTGCCCCTGCTCATCGAGAATTTCAGCCATGAAGCCATAGGGCGCCGATTGCGGGAAGGTGATGTTCAGTGAATGCACCTCAACCACCCGTTCCAGGTCGATAGCGAGGGTCATTTCGCCATCGCCCGGTGCCGGACTCCAATAGGTTGACGGATCGCCGTCATTTGCCAGGCGCGAGCTGTGGGCCGGCGCACTGCTGCTGGCGAAGGTCGGGTTGTTGAGCCCGAATTCGCCATCTCCTGGGCGTTCGCTCTGCTGCCTGACAAAGGCCGTGTAGGGGCGCGGCGCGGCAAGCGCGGTCTTTCCGGGCACGAATGGCGGGCCCTTCAGCGTTCGCACTGTCGCCAGCCCGTCCTTGAGTCCCGGCGAAGTTGCGCGCAGCCGGGTAATCCCGGCCTGCCAACTGCGCAAGGCGATCGCCGCCTCGCCATCGCGGATCTCGATGTCGCTATCGGGAGCAAAGTCGATGCTGCGCCCGGTGGGCAACTCGCCCGGCCCGGCCTCTATGCTCAGCCGGACCGGCGGGCTGTTGCTCAGCCGGCGTCCCTGGCTGTCGACCACGCTGACGATCACCTGCACGTCGTCGGTGCCGTCGCCGCGCGTGATGGTGGGGGCGCTGGTCGTGATCCGCAAGGCCGCCGGTTCCCCGGCAACGGGCCAGACCGGCGGCGGCACTCCGGCATAGGCGTTGCGATACCAGTAATATTGCCGCTTGGGCAGGCGGAAATAATCGATCATGCCCATGCCGCCGAACCGTTTGCCCGCGATCGAGCCGTGATCGAAACCCGCCCAAATCACCTCGCCCGACCGCCAGGGCAGCCGCCACGAACCTTCCTTGGTCTTGTCCGCGCCGCGGGTATTGACCAGATCGTCCCAGCCCGGTTCATATTTACCCGGCCGATTGGTCATGGTGGTGCCATATTCGGCGACGAAATTGGGAATGCCGGGATCGGCAAACAGGCTGGCGCCGTCGCCATTATAGCCGGCAATGTCGCCCAGCTTGTCGATGTCGCCGCGCTGCGCGCCATCGATCGCGGCAGGACGGGTCGGATCAAGCTGATGCGTCAGCGCGACCATTTCCGAAAGCAGCCGCCGCACGTCCGGCATGGTTTCGGGCGCAGTGAAGAACGCTTCATTGTCCATCCCCCAAACCACGATCGAAGGCCGATTGCGGTCGATGCGGATCATCTCGGTCAATTGCTGCTTGGCGTTCGCGTCGAACTCTGCCCGATGAGCGGGATCGGTCGGATAGGCCGAAGCACCCCATGGATTGCGGAACCCCGCGGTTCCCCAGAAATTCATTTCCGACAGGAACATCACGCCAAGGCGATCGGTGGCCTCAGCAAAATGGGGATCGTGCGGATAATGTGAGCCGCGGATAAAATCGAACCCCGCATCCTTGATCATTTTGACATCGCGTTCGATCGCACCGTTGGTGACCGCATCCCCCCAGCCCGCCTGATCCTGATGAACGTTGGCGCCGCGGAAGTAACGGTGCTTGCCGTTCAGGAAGAAGCCGCGATCCGCGGTCCATTCAAACCATCGGAAGCCGAATTCGGTGTCGAACCGATCCCGCTCGCGGCCATTCACGATCAGGCTGGTGATCGCCCGGTACAGCACGGGACTTTCCGGGCTCCACAAGCCAGGCCGCGCTATGGGCGCGGACAATTGCCGAGCGATCGCCGTGCTGCCCGGGGCTACCGTCAACCGCTGGTCGGGCAATGTCGATATGGCTCGACCATGGCCGTCGACCACGCTCGTCCGCACCGTGACGTCGGCAGACGTCGATCCAGCATTGCGAACCTCGGTCTCGGCCGCGACCCGGCCGGACGACTCCGACAGTTCCGGTGTGGTGATCCTCGTTCCGGTCCAGGGCACATGCACTTCGTCGGTCGTGACTAGCCAGACGTCGCGATAGAGGCCGCCGCTGAACACATGCTCACCCGCCCTGGGCGGTAATGTTGGCTGCCATTCGTTGTTGACCAATACCGCGATTACATTGCGTCCTGGGCGCACCGCCTTGGTGATGTCTACCGGAAAACCGGTATAGCCGCCCTTGTGTCGCGCGATTTCGACGCCGTTCACATAAATCCGCGCGTCTTGAAAGGCGCCCTCGAACTCCAATTCCAGGCGCCGTCCCACGGGAATCTTGGCGAGGTGGAAGGATTTGCGGTACCATCCGTCGCCGGTGTAGAAGTCGGGCGCCCGAAAATAAGGCATGCTGAAGCTGTGCGGCAATCCAATCCGTGCCCATGCTGCATCATCGAAATTGGCCGCCTCTGCCCCCCAGTGCGATCCCAAAGCGAAATGCCAATCGGCATTAAAGATGGTCCGTGTCCGTCCTTCCGGAATGGCGATTACCGTCTTCGCTTCCTTGGCAAAGGCCGTCGGACATACGAACGACATGGTTGCAGCGACAACGCAAACCAGCAGCCTCAAACTTCGTAACATGGCTGAAACTCTTGCTCCCTGCTTCGCCCGCGACGGTCGCCGCCATCGCCTGACCAAACATCTTATTTCGAACGCAAAAACTTTCGCCGCCCGATGGCAACTGAGCGACGCACAACTTGTCCTGACGCTGATTTTCGGTGCCGCGTCCGCTCCACCTTCGCCTGCCCATCCGACAAACGAAAATGGTCCAGGTCATCAGCAAATCCCATAAGGCAGTCGCCGCCGCCACGGATTGGAGGCGCAACCACAACGCCAGGGCAATACCCCTCCAAATTTATCGTTCCAATTTGGGCAACGCTGCCGGCGAGCGATGCTATTTGTTGATCGCCGCCTTCAGTTCGCTGGCCGTAATGCCGATCATCAAGCCCTTCTCGTCCTTCGCGAAGGAGTTGAGCGCCATTTTGACCTTCTTCCCATCGGTGACCACGACAACGCCGGTGTCGAGCACTTTTTCGACCGTGCCAATCGGCACGCCCTCGCTGTCACGAATGACGGCACCCGGCGTCATGTCTGCGGCCGTTGCGTCGACGATCTTGGATTCCTGCACAGCGGGAACCGAGGTATTTGCAATGGCGGCCCGGAATTCGTCGGCCGAGATGCCGATCATCAACCCGGCGGAATCCTTGCCAAAAGAATTGATGGGCAGCTTGGCCAACCTGTTGTCGGCGCTGACAACAGCGCCATCCTCATCGAGTTCCTTGATGGTTGCGACCTGGACGCCATTTTTGTCCCGCACGGCCGCCCCAGGGACGAAATCGGCCGGAGTAGCGAGAATCGGGCCGTTTTTCCTTTTTGCCGCGCGACGGTCGCCTGGACTGGAAACCTTTACGCCCTCATTGACGATCCGGTTATATCCTTCGACCTGAGCCCTGTCGTTGCGGGCGGCCGCAGTGCTGTCCACCGTTCCCGGCAACGGCCCCGTAGGTATGGTCTGGGCAATCGCTGGTTCAACCATGGCCGCCACGAAGGCTGCTGCGGTAAGGATTTTCCATGTCATCGGTTCTGTTTCCTCTCTCATTTTCTCAGCGGTCCAGGCAGATTATTCGGCAGTTCCACTGGCGAGCCGGATCATTGACGCAATTGTCTGATTTTTGTACCTGTAACAGCAGCACCCCATATTGCACAACCGAAGGAAGCAAGTTCATGCGTTTGCGAAAACTCTTTTTGGCTGCGGCGGCACTTTCGGTTTCTGGCGCGGCGCTGGCCAATGGCTACATGGTGAACCTGCAGCCTGCGAATGGCGCTACGGTGAAGGGCCACGCCGGCCTCCACGCGGTGGATGACAAGACCGATCGCGCCCTTGTACGAATTGTCGCCCCCGGCCTTGCAGCCGACAAGCGGGGAACCATCCGGGTTCTCGTCATGAACCTCGGAACCGAGCCGTTTGAATTCGGCCCGGACGATGTGACTCTCACCCTGGCCGATGGTTCCGAACTCAAGAAGGTCCCGCTCGCGGAGTTTGATCGTGGCTATGGCCTCATCAAGCGGGAGCAGAACCGCGCAGCAGCCGTCACCGCACAGAACAACAGCACGCTGTCGTCGCTGATGGGACAAACCCAATCGGGGATGCCCGGCAACTCTCCCGCGGCGGCTCCAAATATCGGAACGCGCCAGACCGATTTCGAATCGCTCAGGCGCAATCTCGATGACGAATATCTGCAACCCGGCGGCAAGACACTGGACGCCCTTTATCAGCTGCTGATGCCAGACCAGGTGGCTCCTCAGGCTGCTTCGGGAGGATATTTGGTGTTCGAGATGCCGAAACGGAACAAGAAGTCCACGGCCGATGCCGATCTTCCGATCACGATTACCGTTCGCACCGGCGACAGCATCCACCACTTCACAGGTGTACTCAAGCGGAGCTGATCGGCAACGATCAACCGCAACCCCGAAGCCCGCATGCGATCTGGTCGGTCCGACCAGATCGCATGCGGAGGACGTGGATCGAGTGCCTTCGGGCAAAGCACCTCGCCTCCACCCCTTTCTATGATCCGCTCGTCGGGGAGCATCAAGCCGGCGCACGCCCGAACACTTTGACGCACCGGGGCGACGAACGACTTCGAAGGCGGACACGCTGCGGATGTTCACAACTGTTCCTGTCGCAAAGGGGCAGCTCGCGCCTGACCTTGCTGTTGTGTCGGTGCGATAAAATCTTCCACTGATGGAAAAGCTTCGACCTGGCTGATGACAGCTTTCATTCGCAGGTGCACTTCGGCAATCTGCTCGCGCTCTTCGATTGCATCAAGCCGGGGATCGAAGCTTTGCGGCATCAACCCGTGACCGATGAACGAACTGGCCCAGCTACTCGTCTGAAACGTCTCGAAATCATTGAGCGGAACATGCCCTCGCGCGGCGAAGATATCGAGTTTGCGTTGCAAAGTTTCAGGTACGACCGTTTCGCGACAACGGTCCCAGAACAACTCTCCAATCCGGTGATTGAGCTTGTAATGCAAGATCTGGAAATCGCGCAGATTGGAAGCGACACAACGAATGATGTCGTCATAGGTCTGCGCTTCGGGAAACTGCCCCGCTTCGACTGGAAACAGCGCCATCAGTTGCGAGATGCAATTATGAGTCATATGCAACTGCACGGCATCAAGCGGCTCAAGTGAAAAGGCGGCTTCGCCGATCGCTACGCAGTTCCCTACCCAACAGCGACGACGAATGCCCTGGTTGAGCGGCGACACCGCCACCTCGCTGTTGACCGGCGCCCGCGCGAGGCTTGGCAGGCTTTGCGCCATTTCCTGGTCGGATATTTGGCGGCTGTCATATACGGCAACGACGCTCGTGCGATTCTGCATCGGAAAGAGCCCGATCCACCCCTGCGCGAATGCCGAAATCTGGCTGAACGAGGGTAGCGGCTGAAGTGCTCTGGCCGACGCGACCATGACGCGGTCGCATGGCAGCCATTCACGCCAGGACTCCAGTTCGGTGCCCGGCAAGCGACCGATCAGCCGCCCTTCCGGTCCGGAGGCATCGACAAACAGGTCGGCCTCCACCCGTTCACCGTCATCAAGCACGACAGCCGCGATCCGGTCCCCGTCGACCTCGACGTCCGCAAGCGTGGCCTCCTTCGCTCCAATGCCCAGCCCGAGCGTGCAATGCCGCAGCAGCACGGCATAGGAGCGGGCATCGATGTTATAGCCGAATGTCGCGCGGAGGGAGGCGCCGTCCTGCGGGACAGGGACACGGCCAGCCCGCGCTGCCATGGCAGCGAGCGAGAAAGCCTCGAACTCGGACCGCAGTCCATCCTGGCGGGCCTTGGTCCAGAAATGCGTAAACTCGAGGGGCGCATCAGCGATTTCACGATCATAGCCGTGGAGAAACGGGGCGCCAGCGCCGCCCCAGCCATTGAAACGCTGGCCCGCCACAGGCACGGCCTTGCACGTTGTCCACACGAGCCGATCGTTCAGACCGACACGCAAATGATAGCCGTCCAGAGCGGGAAGCGCGGAATAGCAATCGGTCGCTTTCAACAGGCTGGGCAATTCGATCACCCGCACCTTGACCCCTGCGGCGCCCAGCGAGCGAACAATTGCCGCGGCAGCCATCCAGACGGGAGCATCGCGGCCGATCACCACCACATCGTTTACCGGCCTCACGGTCTGACCTCCTCGGTAACCGCAGCCAGCGGGGATTCCGGCGCGCAATAATCGGCGATGAAATCATCGTGGCTGGGCATTTGCCCGACCTTGTCACGGATCGTGGTGCGCAAGGCATCCAGACCCGCGATCATGTCATCCTCCGGCTCTGTATCTGCCAGCCGGCTATAGCCCTCAGGAACAAGACCCTGACCAACGAACACGCTCAGCCAACTCGGCGGCGAAAACAGCCCATGATAGCGCTTTATGATCCCGCTGTGGCGGAAGATCTCGATCTTGTGGTTTAGGCTGTCAGGAACCTCCATGGCGGCGCAATAGCGCCAGATTTCGGCGTCATCGCGCGTGTTGAGCTTATAGTGCAGGATCAGGAAATCCCGGATCCGTTCATACTCCATGTCGATCAGGCGGTTGAATTCATCCCGCAGCCGCGGGTCGATCCGCTTCATCGGGAGTAATGGCAGAAGCTGAAGGACCGCGACCTGAATGAGGTAGATGCTGGTGGATTCCAACGGTTCCAGGAATCCGCTGGCAAGACCGATGGCAACGCAGTTCTTTTCCCAGCTGACGACGCGCCTGCCCGCCTGGAACCTGAGCATGCGCGGCTCTGCCAGAGGTTTGGCATCCAGGCTGCGTAGCAGCGAAGCGGCCGCGTCCTCCTCCTTGATGAAGGACGATGAGCAGACATAACCATTGCCGGTACGATGCTGCAAGGGGATGCGCCAGCGCCAGCCGGCCTCCATTGCCGTGGAACGCGTGAACGGAGTAAACTCGCCGCGCTCGCTGGGAACGGCAAAGGCACGATCGCATGGCAACCACTTGGACCAGTCTTCCCACGCCACTCCAAGAGTCTTGTCCAGCAGCAGTGAACGAAAGCCGGAACAATCGATAAACAGGTCGCCAGTAATCGACTCTCCGGATTCTAGTGTCAGCGAACGGACATCGCCGCTTTGCGGATCGCGAACGATTTCCCGGACCTTGCCTTCGGTGCGGATTACCCCGCGCTGTTCGGCAAGTCCACGAAGAAACACGGAATAAAGACTGGCGTCGAAATGGTAGGCGTAGGAAAAGGTCGAATCGATCGCCGCCTGATCCGTGCTCGGAAAGTTGAATCGGCGCATTCGCGCTGCTTGCACGGCGAACGAATATTCCTGAATATCGGATTCCCAGCCGCTGCGCAGGGCTCTTACCCATCGATGATGAAAGACGTGGGCCGTATCGGCCGTTCCGTGCGTGCCAAAGGGATGGATATAACGCGAACCCTTCGTACCCCAGTCGACAAATTCGATGCCAAGTTTGAACGCGCCCTTGGTGGCCCGCATCATTTCCGCTTCATTGACGCCAATCGCGTCGTTGAAATTCTTCATTTGCGGCAGCGTCGCCTCGCCGACGCCAACAATTCCGATTTCCTCCGATTCAACCAAACGCACGCGGCAACGGGACGAAGGCAGAAATGTCACGAGAGCGGTTGCCGCCATCCAACCAGCCGTCCCACCGCCCAAAATCACGATATCCAGAGGTTCGCCCATCCTAAACCATCCGTCCGCATGAGGCCGTTGTGAAATCTCTGGCTACAAATTCATGGCCAAAAAAGAAAGGGGGCCTCACCCGCAGGAGCGCCCCCTATTCCCGCTCCGCTTGTCTTAGCCGCCCATCTTCCACCGCACGCCGAAGGTGAACCTGCGATCCTGCCGGAACCAGCTATTCTGCATCAGGATCATCTTGCCTTCAGGGCTCTGGGAATCGGACATCTGCTGCTCGGTTACAGTCTTGGTATTGAGCAGATTGCTACCTTCGATGCTCAGTTCGATATTCTTGTTCACGCTGTAGCGGATCGATCCGTCGAGATAGCCCAAGGCCTTCGACCAGACCGGCAAGCCAACGCAGCAGTCGGCGGCGGTGATAAGATATCGACTCCGCCAGTTGTACGCGAGCCTTGCGCCGAACGGCCCCTTCTCAAACAGGCCGACGAGGTTGAAGGAATGCTTCGATAGCCCTTCGAGCGATCCCGGATTGATCGTGCTGGGCGTGTAAACCCCCGGCCACATGGACGCCAGGTTCGAATTCGGCACACCCTTGTTACGGATGAAGGTGTAGTTGGCCTGTATGCCGAAGTGATTGAACGGTTCGGGCAAGAAGTCGAAGAAGCGGTTATAAGCGACCTCGGCGCCCTGGATCTTCGCACCCTTGCCGTTTGCAGGGCCACTGACCTGAACCGTCCGGGTCACGCCGTTATTGGTAACTTCCGCAAAGAAGCGCCCGAACTGGATATAGTCGTAAAACTGCTTGTGGAACAGCGCGAGACTGAACATGCCGGCATTGGCAAAATAATGCTCAAGCGACACGTCGAATTGCCATGCAGTCGTTGGCTTCAGACGCGCATTGAACGCGCTGGCCATATATTCAGGCGCCGCGCCTATGATATTGCCCTGCGCGTCCTTGATCCACCGCGGATCATCAGGCGAAGTGCCCGGCAAGTTCTGACTGACACTCAGATAGCTTCTCAACAGTCCCATATCGGGTCGTGACATTGCCTTCGACGCGGCAAGACGCATCACCCATTTGGGCGAGAAATCAAAGCGCAGGTTGAAGCTGGGCAGGATATGATTCTGCGACACCTTGATGTTGATGGGCTTGCCTGTCCCGTCACCCATGGCAAACTGGACATCTTCAGGAGACATATAGCAGATGGAGCTATAGGGTACCTGGACAGGCTGGCCTGGTTGCGGCAGCGGCGGCGGCGACGCATTGCCCGTCAACCCGCCCGGAACGAGCGGAGTGGACGGACAGGCAGTTTCCGGGCTGGCCTGAAGCCGCGGATACTGTTCAAAGCCCAAGCTCTTTACACGCGTGTTGATGTAACGCACGCCGATATTGCCGCTAACCCTTACCCCACCAATGTGCAAGGTGTCGTTTCCGCCAAACTTCACCATCAGATAAGCAGAGCGGGTCGTTTCCGACACGTCGGCGATTTCGTTTTGCGCGAAACAGCTGTTGGGCATTTCCGTCGGAACGCCAGTGCCTGGCTGACCATTACGGCTACAGACCGGGATAAAGGAACCGATACCACCCGCGCCGGTAACTGGATCAGGATTTGAAATCTTGTCGCGGCTGAACAGGTCAAGCTGGTGATTGGCAAGGAACGAGAAAGGAACATGTGGGAACATGCCAAGCGAGCCGCCGAAGAACGGATTGCCAAACTCTCCCACCTTGTAGAAATTCGCGGGGTAGCCGTTGAACGTCGTCGTAACGCCATTGCTGGTGCACGATCCCGGCTTCGAATCCGCGTTGAAGTAGATGTACTGGCAGCCTTGCGTCCAGGTATTGGCAATGTTGGCCCAGTTATAGGAGCTGCCTTGCACCCGCTGATCGCGATCGGCATAGCGTACGCCGAACTTGACGGTATCTGCCCAGTCGAACGGAGTATTCCATTCGCCGTCGAAGCGCATGGCCACTTCCTGACCCGAACTGTCCTGAACATTGTCCGCAAGGTCGTGGATATAATAATTGTTGGGATTCGAAAGTCCGCCCGGAGATTGGGCGATGTTCGTCGGCGCGTTGAATGCCAAAATACGCGGGTGCGTACCGAGGTTGTCAAGTTCGACATCTGCCCATGACGACAAAGTCAGTGCAGCATCGTACAACTTGATAGTCGAATCGACATATTGTGCGTCGAAATTGAACCGAAGATTATCGGTCGCCTCATATTTGAGGTTGAACCCGCCTTCCTGGGTCATATTCTGACCTTTGGAATAGCGGTTGCTTGCATTGACGCCTACACCGTGCTGGTCAGATGCCGAGCAATAGCCCTCAGGATAGGTGTTCCCCCCATAACAGCTGCGGATCATGGCGGTGCCATCCGAGTTGAGTGCCATGTTGGCTTCATCCGCCGGAGGACCCCACCAGCCGCCAGCCATGTTGAATGTGCCGCGATCAATGAAGCCATCCTGCCCGAAGGTAAACGGGTCGGTCCCCGGGGCTGGCACTGGAATGTCGCTGTAGCCCGGCTGGAAACGGTAATTCGGATCGGAGCTGGGAATTCCGAACATGTTGACGCCAACGCCATGCTCGCGCATTACATTGTTATAGTTCGAGCGAATATACTGGAAAGTCGCTAGCCATTTCTGGTCGTTGCTTCGCCATTGCGCGGCCGCAGCAACACCCGTCCGCTTACGCTCATATGTGGTGTCCAGCATATTTACGCCAGTCGGAATGACGACAGCACCTGGTCCAAACTGGGCGTTGACGTCCTGGCTGCCGGAAATCATACCTCCAGTAAAAACGCCCGCGCGGTAGGACTGCAGACCCAGAGATGCAGTATTGACGTGCGAGTAGGCGACATGCCCCATAATACCGATTTCACCGATTCCGGTGTTCCAGCGATTGCTGTAATATGCGTTGAGATCCGGTGACCATTTCTTGGCCGCGTCTCCATAATTAGCCTTGGCACCGATCTGTATCAGTTCCCCCTTCGCGTCGAAGGGAACGCGCGTACGCAAGTTGACCGAACCGGCGATACCGCCCTCGATCAGGTCCGCCGTCTGGTTCTTGTAGATGTCGACGCCGCCCAGCAACTCCGCCGGAACGTCACTCCACGACAGGCCTCGACTACTGTTCGCAGAGAAGGTGTCGCGGCCGTTGAACTCGTTGCGGACCTGCGGGAGGCCGCGGATGATCACGCCGTTAGGTTCGGCAGAGAAGTGCGCGGTGTCACTGCTCACTGCGAAACGGTTGACCGTGATGCCGGGCACGCGCTGCAAAGCCTCCGCAACCGACTTGTCGGGGAAGGCACCGATATCCGTCGCCGTGATGGAGTCCATCACGGTGTCCGCATTCTTCTTGCGCACGGCAGCCGTCTGCAACGCTCCGCGCAAGCCGGTCACGATGATCGTGGAATCCGAGCCCGAATCTTCGGCTTTTTTGCTGGTTGCCGCGTCCGTGCTTTGCGCGAATGCCGGCGTACTTGTCGCACAAATGGCCAGCGCGAGCGACGACGCGCCCGCAAACAGCATCCCATTTGAATGCATGGAAACTTTTCCCATCATGCCCCCTCCACGAGGTTGGCCCCCAACCGAGCCATCAGTTATAAAATCCGTTAGACAATCGCGCATCGGATCAAGCCGATATCACGCCAGACGAACCCTCGAATCATTTTGTCCGAGTAATTGAATAGGTAACCAAATTGGTCGTTTAGCGCAAGGCTCTGCAAGAAAAATAATCCTCAGACATTTCTACCCTCCTGGCGTTTAAAGCGTTGTAGTTCGAACCATCAGACTGATTAAATTGTCTATAAATCAAATATTTATGACTCACATGACCACAATTGCCTTGAGGACGAAATCAGCCTGATCGATCAGGTTGGGCAGATCGCGCGGCAGGTCGTTCATCGCCACGCTGTGCGTATGAAGAGCACGCATCGGCAACTTTCCACTGCATATGGCAGCTATTACTCTGTCAAAATCACCCGCAGTGGCGTTTCGGCTGCTCAGCAAGGTCGTTTCACGCCTGTGAAATTCGGGATCCGGGAAAATCAGGTCATCCTTGACGACGCTCACCAGCACATAAGTGCCGCCGTGCGCGACATAGGCAAGACCTGCGGACATCGCCTGGATATTACCCGTCGCATCGAAAACGCAGTCAAAGAATTCTCCGTCCGTTGCCGCCGCCAGATCGGCTTTCAACTGATCGGAAACCAATATTGTGTGGGCAATGCCAATCTTCTCGCGGGCATGATCAAGCCGGGCCTGCCGCGTGTCGATCAAGGTCACATCTGCACCATCGAGCTTCGCGAACAACGCCGCAGCGACGCCGATCGGTCCTGCCCCGACAACCAGCACACGATCGTTGCGGCGCACAGCCGCGCGAGACACTGCATGAGCGCCAATCGCGAGGAACTCAACCATCGCAGCGTGGTCGGGCGACAGCCCGGTAGCGTCTATCAGTGCCCTTTCCGGCACAAGCACATATTCGCTCATTGCACCGTCCTGGTGCACGCCAAGAACGGAGATGTTGCTGCAGCAATTGGGCTTGCCGCGGCGGCAGGCACGGCATTCGCCGCAGGCCAGATAGGGATTGACGGTCACCAACTGACCAATGCCGAAGGCGGAATCTTCCCCGGTCGCGGCAACCGTGCCTGAAATCTCGTGCCCCATCACCCGCGGGTAGGAGAGGTAAGGCTGGGTCCCCGAATAAATATGATAATCGGTACCGCACAAACCGACCCGCGCGATCTTCAGCAGAACTTCACCCGGACCGGGCTGAGGCCGGGCTCGTTCTATCACCGAAAGCGCGAATGGCGCGTCGCACAGAATCGCCTTCAATGGCCGCGTCCCGGACAAGACCCTTCACCACCCATCTTCACTGAACTTTCCTTCCTATCATGCGAAATCGATCCGCAGGGCGCTTGCCAGGCGGCTCGGCAGTCGGTCCGGCAGCGTCACCGTCAGGGCCGCGCTGTCCTGTTGGAAATGGAGTTGCGCAGGATTGCCCAGCAATGTGACGCGCCTGATCCGACGCTGGTCATGGGGATTGCCGGCGGCCAGCGACGCGATCGAAACGCGACCGCGCGGTTCGCCCAGAGTGATCGCATAGAGGGCCCCACCACCTGTGGTGAACCGTATGTCCTGCGCCGTATAGGCCACGTCTTCCCGAAACATCCCGTCCTGCGTTTCGGTCGGCCCCTCGCCGTGGATCTTCCACGGGCGCGTGCCATGGATAGCGGCGGCGTTGACCTTCATCCATGCGGCCAGTTCGACCAGCAACTGGTCGGATTCCGGCGGCAGGCTGCCATCGGGATAGAGCGTGACGTTCAGCAAGAGATTGCCGTTCTTGCTGACGATGTCAGCCAGCAGGCCGATGACCGTCGCTGTCGATTTATGGGGAAAGTTCTCGCTGAAGAACCAGTCCGCGTTGGACGTATCGGTCTGCCAGGGCCGATCCTGAATGCCCTTGAGCACCCCGCGCTCTACGTCCTGCACCACCGCGTTGCGATGGAATTCACCGGAGCCGGTCTGCTTGCAATTATAGACCGCTTCAAGCTTGCCGGTCCGCGCTATGCTGCTGTTATAGAAATGGGCGAGCAGGCTGCGCCCGGTCTCCCCGAACGGCAGGCCGCCGTCGCTGTACAACAGGTCGGGCTGGTAGCTGTCGATCAGATCGCTGATCCGGTCGAACCAGTGGCGGTGAAAGGCCGGATTCTTGGTATACCAGGACTCCGGGGTATTGATGAACGGTTCACCCCGGTTGTCGTGGTAGAGGTCGGCAAAGCGGGCGTCGCTACCGTCATAGGATCGGCCGAGCATAGGCCAGAACTGATCATATAGGTGGCTGGGATGCCACCAGGTATAGCTTGCCCCCAGATGCTCGGACACGCCAAAGCGCAGCCCCTGGCGCTTTGCCGCCGCCTGCCACGCACCGACAATGTCGCGTTTCGGCCCCATCTCCGCCGCATTCCAGCGGTGATGGCGCGAGCGCCACAGGTCGAAATTGTCGTGATGAACACCCATGGAGACGAAATATTTGGCTCCCGCCGCCTTGTATTTCGTCATCAGCGCATCGGGATCGAACCTCTCCGCCATCCAGAGCGGAATGATGTCCTTATAGCCCTTTTCCGAAGGATGACCGTAGGCCTTGAGGTGATGGTCGTAATGCGGATGGCCGGGAACATACATGAAGCGCGCATACCAGTCGCCCTGCCCCGGAACCGCCTGGGGACCCCAATGTGCCCAGATCCCGAATTTGGCGTCGGCGAACCAGGAAGGGACTTCATAATTGTTCAGACTTGCGACCGACGAATCAAAACGGCCGCCGGCGATCCTGGCCACGCCCTGCCGCGCACTGGCGCTCGCAGGAGCGAGCGCCGAACTCAAGGCAGCCGCCAACGGTGCCCCAAGTAATTGGCGCTTGGTAAAGCCCGACATCCGATTCTCCCCTGATGCGCACCTCTATGAGGTGATCGTCTGCACTTGTTTGCATATTTACAAACATATTTTCAAGTTGCAATTGAGCCTTCGATTGACGAAATCGGATGACGGTGCCGCCATCGAATGCCAGGGGGATGAACGAACGTGCCGCGATCCGAACTCAAGCGCGCCTACGCGGCACCAGCAGTCGAAAAGACCTTTGAGGTTCTCGAATACCTCGCCACCCACCCCAAAGGGGCGCTGGTCAGCGAAATCGCCGCCGATCTGGGGCGAACGGTGGGCGAGCTTTTCCGGATCATCGTCGTGATGGAGAATCTGGGATATTTGCGTAAGTCCCAGACAACAGACCGATACACGGTGAGCTACAAGCTTCTGGACGTTGCGTTCCGGGCCACGCCATCGCAGGATCTGGTGCGGGCCGCTTTACCCGAAATGCAGGGGCTGGCGCTGGAAACGGGCCAATCCTGCCATCTGGTGGTGCCCGCCACGGGCCACGGGATGGTCGTCGCGCGTGAGGAGCAGCCTGGCACGCGGGGATTTTCCCTGAAGGTCGGTACTATCGTCGACATCCTCAAAAGTTGTTCGGGCCAGGTGATCCTGGCCTATTCCAACCAGGCACGGGTCGACCGGATCGTGCGCGAGGTTGAGGAAGAACGGCATGTGACGGTCGACCGCGAATGGCTGGCGGAGCGGCGGGAGGCGATCCGCCTGGCCGGTTTCGACAGTCGTCCCAGCCCGATAACCTACGGCGTCACCGACATCAGCTTCCCCATCTTCGGTTTCGACAAGGATGTGGTTGCGGCCCTGACCATTCCGTTCCTCTCATTGATCGACGGGTCGCAGAAGGTCGAAATGGACGCGGCGCGCGACATGCTGCGCCGCACGACGGAGCGGATTTCCGATCGGCTGGGCTACCAGCCCTAGGACGGATCGACATTCAGCCCTGACGGCCTGCAAATGTTGGCCTTTCGTGCTTCCGGTGCTCACCTACTGAAAGTAGGCTGCGCGCCGGGTCACGAAAAACCACCATTTTCGGCTCGTCATCATCTGAATGTCGATCCGTCCTAACCGTGCTTGCGCGCTTCCCCAGCGGAAACCATCGCGTCAAACATCCTTCCGCAGATGTTCAGCCAGCATGAAAATGCGTTCGGCAGGCTGCCATTTCACGCCACTGCCGGCTGACGGCACCGGCTTCTGGAACCGGTCCATCTGCGCCTCCCAGGCCTGGGATTCCGCGCTGCCAGTCCGATCTTGAGGCTCCACGTCGCCCGCAGTCTCCGTAATCATCACCAGCCTGTCGCCGGTACGATAAATCTCCATCAGCGTATTGCCGGCATCAAGGATGTCCTGCAACACCCGCGCGGGCACGTTGCCCGGTCGATGCCACCGCTCATATTCTTCCGCCAGCGCCTCGTCGCTGAGATCGAGCACATAGACCTGCCGTGCCATCAGGCTCCTCCCATCGCCATGTTACGGGTGACCCGGCGGCCGAACCAGGCGATCACTAGGAAACAGACCAGCGGCACGAACATCGCCATTGCCAGCGAATGAAGCCGCTCCGCCATAAGGCCGGTCAGCGGCGGGAAGATGGCTCCGCCGATAATCGCCATGACGATCAGCGAAGAGGCAATTCGCTTGCTCGGCCCCAGTCCGGCAAGGCCGAGCGTGAAGATGGTCGGGAACATGATCGACATGAACAGGCTGGTCAGTCCCAACGCGACGACCGCGATCATTCCTCCCGCGCTCATCGCGACGCCGCACAGCACCGCCGCGATTAATGCATAGCCCGTCAGCAGTCGCGGTGCGGGGACATAGCGCATGAGCCCCGCGCCGGCGAACCGCCCGACCATGAACAGAAACAGACTGATGCCCAGCCATTGCGCGGCCAGTTTCTCACCAATGTCGGTCTGGTCCTGAGCGAAATTGATGAAATAGCTCCACACCGTCACCTGTGCGCCGACATAGAAGAACTGGGCCAGGATCGCCGCCCGCAGGCGTGGGCGGCGCAGCGCAGCACCCAGTCCGCCACCGGATTGATCGATACCCTGCCCTTCGGCGATCACGGGAAAACGCGTCAGCGCCACGATCGCGGCAAGGGTGAGGACAACGGCAGCCAGCGCAAGATAGGGCAGCCGTACCGCAAGGGCTTCGGCCGCACGATAGGCTTCGATCTGCGCGGGTTGCATGGCCGACAATTCGGCGGCGCTGTGCTCGATGCCCGAAAAGATCAGGGCGCCGCCCAGAAAGGGCGCGATCACGCCGCCAAGCCCGTTGAAGCTTTGCGCAAAAGTCAGGCGCTGCGCCGCGCTCTCCTCCCGACCCATGGCAGCGATCAGCGGATTGGCCGCGGTTTCCAGAAAGGCGAGACCCGCGGCAATGATGTAGAGCGCCACAAGGAAAAAGCCGAAGGCGCGCACTCCGGCCGCCGGCCAGAACAGCAGCGCGCCGGCCGCGTAAAGGCCAAGCCCCGCGATGATGCCTGCCTTGTAGCCGTGCCGGGCAATGAACCATCCGGCAGGAAGGGCGAAGGTGAAATAGCCGAAGTAGAAGGCCGTCTGGACCAGGCCCGACTCCATCCGCGACAGTTCCAGCGCCTTCTGGAACTGCTTGATCAGGATATCATTGAAATTATTGGCTATTGCCCACATGAAGAACAGGCTGGTAACCACCGCGAAAGCCACCAGGAAGCGGCGCTCTACCAGGGTCGCCCGGCCATCGGCATGGCTCTTTGACGGCTCTGCTGCTTCGTAATGCATGGATGACACTGCGCACCCTCCCCTTTTTGCTTTTCCTTTGATCACCTGCCGTCAGGCGTTGGACCAGCCTCCGTCGATGACATGGCATTGCCCGGTCACGAAAGCCGCCGCATCGCTGGCCAGCCACAGGACGACCGCCGCCACTTCCTCCGGCTTGCCCAATCGCCCAACTGGCTGCCGCGCTGAAAACCGGGCAAGCGCCGCGTCGAAATCACCCGTCACGCGCAGCCGCTCCTCCAGCGAGGGCGAACGGACCGTGCCTGGACAAACCGCATTGCAGCGAATGCCCTCGGCAACATGGTCCACGGCGATGGCTTTGGTCAGGCCGACGACGGCGGCCTTCGTCGTGTTGTAAACGAAGCGATCGGGCACGCCGATGATCGCGCCGGCGACCGAGGCGATATTGACGATCGAACCACCCCCCGCACCGATCATGCCAGGCAGGACGGCGCGGATCACCTGGACCATCGCCGCCACGTTGATCGCATAGGCTTCGTCAAGATCGGCCTCGGTACTGTCAAGCAGCGTGCCGCCATGAACCTTGCCGACGCAATTGACCAGAATGTCCCAGGCCGCACCCTCCTGCGCGAAAAGCGCGGCGATTGATTCAGGGTCGGTCACATCGACAAGGCGGGTGCGGCATCCCGCCAGCGCCGCCAATGTTTCGGCATTGCGGTCGATCGCCAGGACATCCGCGCCCTGCGTTGCCAGCAATTCGGCGCAGGCTTTGCCGATCCCCTGCCCGGCGCCCGTCACCAGCGCCCTCTTGCCAGTGAGGCCGAAGGGACTGGGGGTCATGTTCGACTCCTGTTCGGCAGGCAGGCCGGACCTGCCGCCTCGAACTGCTTGTAGGTCAGGATGAATTCCTGGTGGCCGAGTTCTTCTGAAAGGCTTTGCCTGCCTCCTGCGACATCGACCACAGCGTCGTAGATCTCGTCGGCGACCTGATCCAGATCGGCCGCACCCGCCAGGATGCGCCCTGCGTCCACATCCATGTCGCTCGACATGCGGGCATAGGTTTCGGGGTTGGCGCAGATCTTGATGACCGGACTGATCGCCGATCCGACCACGGAACCGCGCCCGGTGGTGAACAGGACCAGATGGCAACCGCAGGCAATCAGTTCGACGATTTCGGCATTGTCCGAAATATTGGGAAAGCCGAAACGGACTTCGCCATCAGGCACCACGTCCAGCAGGTAAAGCCCAGGTCCGGAAGGATGGTCGCCGGGTTTGAGCAAGCCCGAAATCGGGCTGTTTCCGGATTTAGAATAGGCTCCGAGCGACTTTTCCTCCTGCGTCGTCAGCCCGCCTTCGGCGTTGCCGGGCGAAAAGCTGCCATAACCAAGGACGGTATAATAGCGCTCGGCCTTTTCCACTACCTGTTCGATCAAGACGCCAAGTTCGGGCGTGATCGCTCGTTCGGCCATGATCTGCTCGCAACCGATGAGTTCACCGGTTTCCTCGAAGATGCAGGTTCCCTGTTCCGCGATCAGCCGGTCGAAGGTTCGACCAACGGCCGGATTGGCGGTGATGCCACTGGTCCCGTCGGACCCGCCGCAAATCGTCCCGACGACGAGGTCGGCAATCCCCATTTGCACCCGTGGCGTGCTTTCGGCGCTGACGGCGAGCAGTTCGCGTGCCTTGGCCACGCCGGCCTCGATCGTCTTGCGCGTGCCGCCCTGCTGCTGGATGACCAGCGTCTCCACCGGGCGGCCGGATCGGGCAATCCGTTCCGCCAACCCTTCGCGGTCGAACCCCTCGCAGCCCAGCGAGAGCAACAAGACCCCGCCCACATTGGGATGGGTCGCCAGTCGGGTCATCATCGTATCGGCATAGGCATTGGGGAAGCAGCCGGGAAAACCGATCAGCTGGACATTATCGTCCGCCACCTCCGTCACGATCCGGCGCGCGACATGATGCGCGCACTCGACCAGATAAGCGACCAGCACGACGTTGCGAATGCCTTTGCGCCCGTCGGGCCGAAGATAGCCATTCCAAAGGACAGGAGCATCGTTCATGTCGGATCTCCGTCCCGCAGCACGTCGCGTTCGTGCGACGGAATATAGTCGCTGCGCAGGTTGTGCCGGTGCACATGTTCTCCTCTTGCTGCAGGGCTGGTCATGGTGCCGATCGGGATGCCATAGCGCATCACCTTGTCGCCGCTCGCCAAATCGCGGCGCGCCAGCTTGTGCCCCAGGCCGACCGCGCCTGCCGCGATCACTGGTGCCCCATCGATTTCCACCTGCTCCCCTGCATCGATGGGAGCGACGCAGATAACCACATTGTCGGCGGGGTGCAGGGCAATGACCCGGACGCGATCAGTCATAAGAAAATCCATAGAAGCGTGCCGCGTTGCCGCCGAACACGGCGGCGCGTTCGCCAGGGTCGAGATCATCGAACAGGGCCAGGGCCTGGTCGAGCCAGTCCCGATATCCCCCGGCCAGATTCAATACCGGCCAGTCGCTGCCCCACATCAGCCGCTGCGTACCGAAGGCGGCGCGAACCGCCTCGACATAAGGGGCAATCGTCGCCGCCGACCAATCATCGCCTGCCTCGGTCCACAGGCCCGAAACCTTGCAATAGACGTTCGGTTGCGCCGCCAGCCGCGCGATGGAATTCCGCCATGCAGCGCTGTCGCCGGAAGCGATGGCCGGTTTGCCGCAATGATCGAGCACGATAAGCAAATCGGGATGCTGCGCGGCGAGCGCGACAATATCGTCGATCTGGTGCTGAAGCACCAGCGCATCGAAGCGCAGCCCGGCGACGGCCATCGCCTCCAGCAAGGGGCCGAACGCCGACTGTAATATCCAGCCCGGTTCAGGCTCGCCCTGGATCATCGGGCGCAATCCCTTGAGCAGGGGACGGCGAACCAGCGCGGATAGCTGTTCCAGTGCATCCGTCGCGGCAAAGTCGATCCAGCCGACCACCGCTTTGACATGGGCGGCCCGCTCGGCAAGTTTCAGGATGAAGCGGGTTTCCTCGACCGCCGGAGCCGCCTGGACGAGAACGGTTCCGGTCACGCCGGCATCAGCCAGCAGCGGCGCGAGGTCGGCAGGAAGGAAATCCCGGTGGATCAACGCCAGGTCGGGGGTTGGCCAGTCAGTGAACGGATTGGCCAACTGCCAGAAGTGCTGATGCGCATCGATCATCCGCGTCAGCCTTGCAACTCTTGGACCACCGGGACCGGCGCGTTGTCCGGAATAACTCCTTCATCCTTCAGCGCCGTCCAGAAAGATGACGGGATCGGGGTGCTCGCGAGGGCCAGCGTGCGGTCGACCAGATCGGCTCTGCCAAGCCCGACCAGAACCGACGCGATAACAGGATGCGCGCGGGTGAATTGCAGCGCCGCGGCGGCCAGGGGCACTCCGGCCTCATAGCAGAGCGCCTCGATCCGGCCGACCCGCGCGATTATCTCGGGCGGCGCAGGCGCATAGTCGAAATAGACGGGTTGGCCCGAGCGCGTTCCAGTCGCCAGAATACCGCTGTTGTAGACGCCGCCGGCCACGATCCGCGCCCCATGGGCTGCGACACGATCGAAAAATCCGTTCAGCGGTTCCTGTTCCAGCAAGGTGTAACGCCCGGCCAGCAGGAAGCAATCGAAGCGTCCGACCGCCATGGCCTGGTCGATCACCGCGGTCTCATTGACGCCAAGCCCGATCGCGTCCACCGCCCCGCTGGCGCGCAGTTCGTCCATGGCCCGGTAACCACCCTCCGCGAACTGCGCAAAATGGTGCGAATGCATCGCTCCGTGCGTCAACGATCCCAGATCATGCGCGTAGAGCAGCTCAATGCGATCCAACCCCAGCCGGCGCAGGCTCTCTTCAAACGAGCGCATCACCCCATCATAGCTGTAGTCGAAGTGCACCTTGTTCGGCAGCGGGTCGGCAAATCCGTCGCGCATGGGGTGCAGGCTTTCGCTTGTCGGGTCGAGCAGGCGTCCGACCTTGGTCGAAATGACGAACTGATCGCGCGGCAGATCGCAAAGGGCCACTCTTAGACGCTGCTCCGACAAACCCATGCCGTAATAGGGCGCCGTGTCGAAATACCGAACACCGCTTCGCCACGCACGGTGCACCGCGTGGACCGAGTCAATGTCGCGCACAGCCCGGTAGAGATTGCCGATGACCGCCCCACCAAAGCCGATTGGCGCAAGCCGTGCATTGCCCCACAAATTCTTATCCTTTCCCATGATTCACAACTAGGGAAGGTTTTTGCATATATGCAAGTTGATTTTTAAAATTTGCACTGCTGTGCAGCAATCGCGCTGGATCCCAAGATCGATAGCGACCACGATGTTCGTCACAATGCTCCACTCGGCACCCTTCTCTCCACCCGGCTAATCGCGGCGATCACCCATCCCTGCAATTTGCGATCCCACCAATGGCGAGCCGGGAAATTCTGGCGGCAACGCGAATTGCACATGCTCCTCGGCCGGATTCGCATTATTGTCTGAGTAATCATTGCAGATCGCGAGAAATGTAGCAATGCATCTTTCGGTATCCCGCTGGCATCGCGATGCGAGGACCTCCGCAATCATCCTCCAAAGCATAATTTGTATGAGTTTCTTTTGCAATTGTGAACTATTATTTTTATATGCGCAAAATCCCCGCTCTGACGGTCTTGGAGCGATAGGGCATAAAATCGGGACGCCATCAACCGAACAGGCGGCGTTCCATCATGAGCTAAACCATGGAGAGAGCGTGTGAAACTGCGGCGTCGTGAGCTAGTCGTGTCAGCCCTTGCCTTGGCAACCGCGGGTTGCGGCGGCGGCAGCGAATCAGGATTAGCCCCGCCCCCACCACCGCCGCCGTCGCCACCTCCTCCGCCGCCTCCTCCACCACCCCCTCCGCCCAGCCTCTACCCCAGCTACAATGTGAACCCGATCTCCGCGATCTCGACCGGCATGGGAACCGCCGAAGAGGTTGCCGCAAAGTTCAAGCTCGGGCTGAACATCGGCAACACGCTGGAAGCCACGGGCGGGGAAACCTTCTGGGGCAATCCGATGATCACCCAGGCATTTGTCGACAAGGCCAAGGCATCCGGCTTCGATGCGATCCGCCTGCCCTGCGCGTGGGATCAATATGCAGACCAGGCCACGGCGAAGATCAAGGCGAGCTGGCTCGATCGCGTCAGGGAAGTGGTGCAATATTGCATCAACGCCGACTTGTACGTCATGCTCAACATCCACTGGGACGGCGGCTGGCTCGAAAACAACGTCACGGTTGAAAAGAAGGATGCCGTCAACGCGAAACAAAAGGCGTTCTGGGAGCAGATCGCCACGCATATGCGTGACTTTGACGAGCGGCTGATCTTCGCCAGCGCGAACGAGCCGAACTGCGACACGACCACGCAGATGGACGTTCTATACAGCTATCACCAAAGCTTCATCGACGCGGTCCGCTCCACCGGCGGAAGGAACGCCTATCGCGTGCTGGTACTACAGCTTCCCAACGTCAACATGGACCTGTCCAAGACCTTGTGGACGCATATGCCGACCGACACTGTGAGCGACCGGTTGATGGTGGAACCCCATTTCTACAGTCCTCCCAATTTCTGCATCCTGTCCGAGGACGCGTCATGGGGTCGGATGTTCTATTATTGGGGTAAGGACTTCCATTCGACGATCGAGCCGGATCGCAACGCCACCTGGGGTGAAGAGCCCACTGTCGACGACCATATGGCGCTTGCCAACCAGATGTTCGTAAGCAAGGGCATACAGGTCATGCTGGGCGAATATGGCGCGCCACGGCGCACGACGCCGCTGGATCTGGAAAAGCACCTGGCCTCGCGGGCACATTGGATGAAATATGTGACCCAAAAGGCATTGGAGAACGGCCTTTGTCCCTTCCTGTGGGATACAGGTGACCTCATCAACCGCTGGACGACCGAGATCAAGGACCAGCAAGGTCTCGACGCCCTGCTGGAGGGTGCCGGCAAGAAGTGATCCATCCGGCCTCGTGATCGAAATCATTCCCGGCGGATGGCCTAATTGGCTGTCCGCCTCCTCCCTCTATCGGTCTACGGGAACGCCCCGTTCATTGATGTAAGGCGGGAGCTGCTGAAATCGGGATGGGCGCATATCACGCCTGCCGGTTCAGAGATGACGACCAACCCTGAACCGGCAGGACGCGGCTATGCCATCCCTCAGTCGGTCAGTGCCGCGTTGCCCCAGCTTACCGGGAAATCACCACCGCCGGGCCGGTCAGTCCGGGCAACCAGTTCAATGATGCGATAACCGGCAACCGATGCCTCAATCGATGCTGGAGCTGTTCCCGCAGCCTGCCATGCTGATTGGGACAGGAGCTTTCGGTCACCATAAATTTCAAACCGAACCCGGCGCCCGCCGGCATCACCTGAATCGTCGATCCCTACCTGTGCAACCAGCTTTCGCTTGCCCGGATTGCGCACCTCGATCCGAGAATTGGCCATGATTCCGATACCGTACGGAAATTTGGTGCCGTAAATGCTCAGTTCCTGGCCCAATGGAGCGCGATCGGCGCGAGCGCCGCCCCAACCGGCGTAACGCGGCGGTTCGCCCCCGCCCCGCGTGCCCGTCCACGGCCCCAGCCCGCGATGAATCATGGGATCGAGCTGGCGCGCCGTGACGCCATCGACCGCCGGATAGACATTGCCGGGCAGCTCTGACAGATAAGATCCATTGGGCAGCAAATGCCGGCCCGAGACGCGATAGACCAGCGTCTCGCGGGGGCCCACCGGCAGCTTGGTCTCCCCGACGAACTGCATGGTCTTGCCGCTCCACAGATCGGTCATGCCGATCTGCGCGTCGGAGGCCAGCTTAAGCTGTGCAGCCGTCAGGTCCGCTTCGATCGGGGCGCTGGTCCGATTGAGGAGGGCAACCGCCTTGTCTCCGTTCGCCAGCGTCTTGACGTAGATTTGCAGATCGTTGGAATCATAAGCCAGGACGGCCTGATGCCCGCCAGGATCCTGGTTGAGCGCAATGATCGCGCTGTTGCCCAGGACGGCAAGCTGTTCGGCATTGGCCTTGCGAAGATCGAAGCCGATGATCAGCGGTGCGTTGAGCATGGCCCACATGCTGAAATGGCTGCGCGCTTCGGTCATATGGGCGGCGTCGAACTCGCCGCTGCCGATAAACAGCATGTCGGGATCGTTCCACGACCCAGGGTGCGCATAAAGCTCGCGCCGCGCCGCCGTGTCCATGTTGTGAAGCATCCGGCTCCACTGCGGGGTGATATCCTCGCTCGTTCGCGACAGGTTGCCGACCTTGGCGGCCCAGCTGCGGACGTCCGCCGATCCCCAGATGCATAGCGAGAAGGTATATTGCCCGTCCGGATTGTGTCGGTCCAGCGCCTGCGCAACCTCCTCGAACAACCCGCGGACCGCCTTGACATCGGTGCGCTGGATGGAATCGAAGTCGATCAAGGGTGGAAAGGCGCGATAGGTGCCATTCTTCACCAATGGACTGGAAGCCGGCAGGGCACGGATGCCGCAACCATCGACCTTGATGTAGTCGAAACCCCATTCCTTGAAGAAGATCCCGATGTCCTGATCCACATGGCCGTAAAGCCCGACTTCGCGCTCGGCCACAGACCCCTCCGGGTTCGTGCTCGAACCGTTGCCAAAGACCTGCCCGCAGGTGTTGCGCCCGATATCCGAATAAATCCCCGCCCGAAGTCCCATTGCGTGCAGCCGGTCGGTCAACGGCCTGAAGCTGGTGGAGCCGTCCGGCATCGCCGCCGACGGGAATGTCTTTGTGCGGATTATCACGCGACCTGTCGCCATATCGCGCTTCAACCACCAGCCGTCGTCGATATTGATGCTCTTGAAGCCCTTGGCGGCAAGTCCGCTGTTAACGATGACGTTCGCCGATGCGAGAACCTTTTCCTCGTCAATGTCGCCATGAAAAGCGTTCCAGCTGTTCCAGCCCATCGGTGGGGTTGCAGCCTGACCCTTGGTATTGGCGCTCCATCCGCCGGTTGCGGCAAGATCGTCCGCGAATGCCGGCCCTGCGGCGATCATGGCCAATCCGGCACTGGCCCAATAAAGCGAACGCAGCATTCCTTCACCCCTTTTGATTATCGATCGTCGCGCGACGGAATCCGTTGCCAGAACAATGCCGATGGCTGGCTTCCACCGCGCTGCCCATTCAAGCGCGATCCAAAGACCGCGTTCGATCAAGACATGCTTATTAGTCATACAATATTGAAGAAGGCAAGCGCTCGATGACCATGCACTGGCGCCGGGTTCGGATTTTCCATGGATGCGCTCACCTTAACCGACACAAGGTTTATCCTGTCTTGCCGGAGCGATAATGCGTAAGCCAGATTCACAAGCCGCCCTGGTCAAAGGCGTGATAATTCGCCGAGGAACAATTTTATGTATGAGTAGTTATGTATGACGTCTTTCCATTCCCCTCCTTTTCAGGCTGAAGAATCTCACGTCTATTTTTATATATGTTATTTCATTTTCTTTCATGCAATGAGACGGCGTGATCATCCAGTTTGGAACAAGCCGATTCCTGCAGGCGCATGTCGACCTGTTCGCGCATGAAGCGCGCCTCGCCGGCGCGGACGTGCCCCCCGTTGTCGTGGTCAAGACCACGCGCGACGCTGCCCGCACCAGCCGCGTCACGGCCTTTGGCGACCCGGCCGGTTTCGACGTGATCATACGCGGGCTGATCGACGGTAACCCGGTCGAGGGTACGACGCGGGTGCGCAGTGTGGTTGCGGGCTATGCAGTTGCGACGGATTGGACGAAAATCCGCGACCTTTTCACAACCAAAGCGACACATGTAGTCTCGAACACCGGTGACAGCGGCTATGTCGTGCCGGGCGACGCCGAAACCGCTGCGGCCGCCATGGTGGGCGATGAACCGCCTCGCGGCGGTTTTGCCCTGCTGCTGCTGGCGCTGCTGTACCGCCGCTGGGCCGCTGCGAAGGGGGGCATCACCATCCTGCCTTGCGAACTGGTTCCATCGAATGGCCAGGCGCTGCATCGCTCTGTGGCCGAACTGGCCCGCGCATTGGCTTTGCCTGCCGACTTTCTTCGGTGGCTCGATGCAGATTGCCTTTGGCCCGATACGCTCGTCGACCGCATCGTCAGCGAGCCGCTGGAACCGCTGGGCGCGATTGCCGAACCCTATGCACTATGGGCGATCGGGAGCCGGCCTGGCCTTGCCCTGCCCTTCAGCCATCCCGCAATCGTGATCACCGATGAACTGGAACGGTTCGAACGCCTGAAGTTACACATTCTGAATCTCGGCCATAGCTGGCTTGCCGACCGTTGGGCGCGAGCAGGCGCCCGGCGGGAGATGACGGTTCTCGATGCCATGCACGACCCGGACGAAGCCGCTGCGCTACGCGATGTTTTCAACGACGAAGTGATCCCCGGCTTCGCACGGCACGGAATGGGTGATGAGGCCAGGGACTATGTCGCAACGACGCTTGATCGCTTTTCCAACCCATATCTGGCCCATCGGCTTGCCGATATTCACCAGGGCCACGGCGCAAAGGTCGCGAAACGCATCGGCGGGTTCATCGACTGGATATCGCAAACAGCCGATGGCGATCTTCCCATGCCGCGATTACGAGCCGTAAGAGCCGCGAACATCTGATCCTCCGCAAGCCGAGACTGCAATCAAACCACGCAGCTTGACCGGGGAAAATCGCCGTCAGCCTTCCGGCCAGTAAAGGCGCATGGGATTGTCGACGAGCAGCTTGCGCTGCAACTCTACGGTCGGGGCTATGCGGGGGATCATGTCGACCAGCGCGCCATCGTCGGGAATGGCCTTTTCCATATTGGGATGCGGCCAGTCGGTGCCCCACAGCACCCGATCCTGATAATCCGCCACCAGCGGCGCGACGGAGCGGGCAAAATCGTCCCAGGGCGCACCCTTGGGATCGAGCCGGTCAGGGCAGGTCACCTTGGTCCATATATCATCACGACTGTCGAGCAGGCGGCGGAACGCCTTCATGTCCATGCCGTCCAGGCCCTGGCTGACGTCGGGCCGTCCCATATGATCGATCACGATCAGGGTCGGAATCGCGTCCAGGAAAGGACGCATTTCCTCCAATATGTCCGCTTCGAAATAGACCACCACATGCCAGCCGAGCGACTGGATACGCTTTGCGATTTCCAGGAACTTGTCCTTGGGCGCGTCGTCGACCAGCCGCTTGAGGAAATTGAAGCGCACGCCCCGCATACCGCCTTCGTGCAGTCGTTCGAGTTCGGCGTCGGTGATGGCGGGATCGACCACGGCGACGCCGCGCGCCATGCCGGCCGACCTTGCGATGCCGTTCAGGGTCGCGCTGTTGTCGGTGCCATGGCAGCTTGCCTGTACGATGACGTTGCGCGCGAAACCCAGCCGGTCGCGCAGCGCGAACAGCATGTCCGGGCCGGCATCTTCAGGAAGATATTTGGCCTTGGGACTGAAGGGGAACTGCGCCATCGGGCCGAAGACATGGCAATGCGCGTCGACCGCCCCCGCCGGCGGGATGAAGCTGGGGACAGAGGGGTTTGCGTGCCAGGAAACGATCCGGTTGCTTTCTGGGGCGCTCATGCGAAAACTTCTCCATCCATCAACTTGCGGGCGGTGCGCAGCATGGCCGCGCTGGTGACGGCGCCGCTTTCGTCCAGTTCCATCACGCAGGTGGTTTCGCCGGTTGGATGTTCGACCGACAATATCTTGCGCGGGCCGGAAGGAACGCTTGCAACCTCGGCGGCAGGAGAACCCTCTATCAGGCAGGCCGTGGCAACGCTGACCGCGCCCAACACGCCGATCGAGGCATGGGCGCGATGCGGGATGAAGCTGCGCACCGTGACCGCGCCACCGCTGCGGGGCGTCGCGACCAGCATCATCTTGGGGACCGATTTTTCCCGGACGTCGCCCAGGTTCATCCGTTCGCCCACGGCCAGGCGGATCGCCTCTATCCGTGATTTGAGCGCGGCGTCATTGTCCAGCGTCTCGCGGTCCTCATAGCCGCTGATGCCGACGTCCTGCGCCTTCATCACGACGCAGGGCATGCCGTTGTCGATCAATGTGACGCGCACGCCCTCCACCACATCGAAGGCATTGCCGGTGGGTAGCAGCGCGCCGCAGGATGAGCCGGCCGTGTCGCGAAACTCCAGTGGGACGGGCGCTGCGGAGCCCGGCACGCCGTCGATCCTGGCTGCACCGTCATAGCACGGCTTGCCGCCGGGCGTGCTCACCGTGGCAATGGCGATCTGCCCCGTATTCTCCATGAATATGGCGACGCAGGTTTCATCGTCCGGCGCGTCGACGAGACCGCGCTCGATGGCGAAGGGGCCGACGCCCGCAAGGATGTTGCCGCAATTCTGCGCGTCGCTGACGATGGCCTGGTCCACGAAGACCTGAAGGAAGAGGTAATCGACGTCGACACCCTCCCGCTCCGACTTCTTCACCACCGCAACCTTGCTAGTCAGCGGATCGGCGCCGCCCATGCCGTCGATCTGGCGCGGGTCGGGCGAACCCATGATCCGCAACAGGAAGGCGTCGCGCGCGGCGACGTCGGTGGGCAGGTCTTCGCTCAGGAAATAGCCGCCCTTGGACGTGCCGCCGCGCATCCACATCACGCGGGCGGACCGATGGGGATCAGACATATTTCAGCCCCATTTCTTCCAGGCGCGGCCGCATGTTGTAGATGTCGAGACCCAGTTCCCCGGCCGCCAGCCGCACGCGCTTCGCCTCCTCCGCCGCCTCGCGCGCCTGCGCCTTTTCCAGCACCGCTGCGGCATTCGCGCGCGGCACGATGCAGACGCCGTCATCGTCCGCGATCACGACATCGCCCGGATTGACCAGGGCGTTGGCGCAGACGACGGGCACGTTCACGCTGCCGAGCGTCGCCTTGATCGTGCCCTGGGCGTGTACCGCCTTCGACCAGACGGGGAAGTCCATCTGCTTCAGATCGCGCACGTCGCGCACCCCGGCGTCGATGATCAGCCCGCGGCAACCCCGCGCCAGTGCCGAGGTTGCGAGGAGATCGCCGAAATAGCCGTCGGTGCAGGGGCTGGTGGGCGCGAGGAGGAGGACATCGCCTTCCTTCAACTGCTCGATGGCGACATGGACCATCCAGTTGTCGCCCGGCGGTGCCGAAATGGTGACCGCGCTGCCCGCGATCCGCGCGCCGGGGTAGATGGGGCGCATATAGGGCGCCAGCAGGCCGGTGCGGCCCTGCGCCTCGTGCACGGTGGCGACGCCGCATCGGGCGAGGCCGTCAATGACGGAGAGGTCCGCCCGCTCGATATTCTGGACAACGACGCCGGACATGATCCTGCTCCCCATGCAATGCAATTCGCATTTCCATGAACGAGGCGGTGAATGGGGACAAATCCGATCTATGCGCCGGCCATAAATTTTTGCTAATTATCCACCATGGCTCCTGACCAGTTCAATATCCGTCATCTTGCGGCCATGGCCGCCGTCGTCGAGCGGGGGAGCGTCTCGCTGGGCGCCCGCGCGGTCAATCTGACGCAACCCGCCGTGACCCAGGGCATCGCGAAGCTGGAGGCGCAACTGGGACTGCCGCTGTTCGAACGGCAGCCGGGCGGCATGGCCCCGACCGAGGCGGCGCTGGCGCTGGCGCCGCGCGTGGACGCGGCATTGCGCCTGATCGGCAGCAGCCGGGTCACGGCGGCGCAGATCCGCGCATTCGTGACGCTGGCGCGGGCGGGCAGCTACCCCGCGGCGGCGGCCGAAGCGGGCGTGACCGAACCTTCGCTGCACCGGGCGGTAAGCGATCTGGGCCTGGCCATGGGCTACAGACTGGCGGAGCGGCGGGGTCGAGGGCTGGTGCTGACGCGGCAGGGCGCGGCGCTGGCGCGACGGTTGCGGCTGGCGCTGGCGGAGCTGCGGTCCGGGCTGGAAGACATGGCCGACATAGGCGGGCAGGAAGGCGGGCGGATCATCGTCGGCGCCATGCCGCTGTCGCGCGCGCGCCTTCTCCCCGCCGCGATCGCAAGTTTCCGCGCAAGCTTCCCGCATGTCGACATCAGCGTCCATGAAGGCTCCCATGCGGAGCTTGTCGGGCCGCTGCGCGACGGGGAGATCGACATGATGATCGGCGCGCTGCGCGACCCTTCGATCGGGCAGGATCTGGTGCAAAGGCCGCTGTTCGAGGATCGGCCGATCATCATCGGGCGGGCGGGACATCCGCTGGCAGGCGGGTGGACCCCCGATGACCTGCGCCGTTTTCCCTGGATATTGCCGCCCGAAGGCGCACCGCTGCGGCAATTGTGGCAACGGATGTTCGCCGCGCTGGGCGGAACGTTGCCGGCCGTGCCGATCGAGTGCGGTTCGGTGATGACGATCCGGCAGTTGCTGCTGGGCGGCGATTATCTGACGCTGCTGTCGGTCGACCAGCTCGCGCTGGAACTGGAGGTGGGGATTGTCGCCGGCATCGGTCCGGCACCCGGTTCGGTCAGCCGGACCATCGGCGTCACCATTCGGGCGGGCTGGCGTCCGACGCGCCTGCAGGCCCGTTTCCTGGACGCCGTGGAAACCGAGGCGGGCAACATATATTCGTAAATTCTTATAAGGGGCGCATGGATTCGATTGGCGGACCGCCGGGCTATGCGCCATGCCCCGCTGCATGGAGCAGGAACTGGGTCTGATCGGATTTGGCGAGGCAGGGTCCACCTTTGCAGGGTCAGGCAAATGGGGCGCGCGCGCCCATGTGTTCGACCGCAAGACAGATGATCCCGCCGACGCGCAGGCGATGCGGGATGCCTATGCCGCAGCCGGCGTGACATATGCGCCGTTTATGGAGCAGGCCTTGTCCGGCGTCGATCTGGTGATGTCGCTGGTGACCGCGGACCAGGCGCTGGCCGTGGCGGAGGCGGCGGCGGCATGGCTGCGCGCTGGATCGATCTATTGCGACATGAACAGCGTCGCCCCCCAGACGAAGGAGCAGGCCGCGCGCCTGGTCGAGGCGGCGGGCGGCCATTATGTCGACGTGGCGGTGATGGCGCCGGTCAACCCGGCGCGCCTGTCCGTTCCGCTGCTGCTGAGCGGGTCCATGGCCGCGCAGGCCGCGTCCCGGCTCGCGGCCCTTGGCTTTTCGAACATCAATCTGGTCGGCGAAAACGTCGGCCGCGCTTCCTCCATCAAGATGATCCGATCCGTCATGGTGAAGGGGCTGGAGGCGCTGACCGCCGAATGCGTGCTGGCGGCCGAGGCAGCGGGCGTGCGCGAGGAAGTGCTCGCTTCCCTGGACGCCAGCGACAAGGCGCAATCATGGGGCGACCGGGCGGACTATAATCTGGACCGCATGATGATCCATGGCCTGCGCCGCGCCGCCGAAATGGAAGAGGTGGTCCGCACGCTCGACGGGCTGGGCACCGGCGCCGCGATGAGCCGGGGCACGGTGGAACGGCAGCACGCGATCGGCGCGCTGGGCGTGAAAGCGCCGGGCAAGGGGCTGGGCGCGAAGATCAGCCAGATCATTCAATCAAATGCACGAAAGGCGGATGCCGCATGAGCCTGATCATCGACTGTCACGGCCATTATACCGTATTGCCCAAGGGGCATGACGCCTGGCGCGAGGAACAGAAGGCGGCATACAAGGCAGGCGTGCCCGCCCCCGCCTATCCGGAAATTTCCGACGACGAGATCCGCGACACCATCGAGTCCAACCAGCTGCGCCTGATCAGGGAACGCGGCGCTGACCTGACCATCTTCTCCCCCCGCGCATCGGCCATGGCGCCCCATTTCGGGGATGCGGAAGTCGCCAGGGAATGGGCGATCCGCTGCAACGACCTGATCGCCAGGGTCGTGGCCATGTTCCCCGACACATTTGCCGGCGTGTGCATGTTGCCGCAGTCGCCGCAGGCCGACATGGCGAACAGTATCGCGGAACTGGAACGTTGCGTCGACATGGGCTTCATCGGCTGCAACCTCAATCCCGATCCGGGCGGCGGGCATTTCCGGCATCCGCCGCTCACCGACCGTTACTGGTACCCGTTCTACGAGAAGATGGTGGAGCTGGACGTGCCGGCGATGATCCATGTTTCGGGGAGCTGCAACCCGGCGATGCATGCGACCGGCGGCTATTATATCGCGGCCGACACGATCGCCTTCATGCAGTTGCTGGAGGGAGACCTGTTCGCTGATTTCCCCACCCTCCGCTTCATCATTCCGCATGGCGGGGGCGCCGTGCCCTATCATTGGGGGCGCTATCGCGGGCTGGCCGACATGCTCAAGAAGCCCAGCCTCGACACGCATCTGATGAACAACATCTTCTTCGACACCTGCGTCTATCACCAGCCGGGCATCGACCTGCTGGCGGATGTGATCGACAACAAGAATATCCTGTTCGGATCCGAAATGGTCGGTGCCGTGCGCGGGATCGACCCGACCACAGGTCATTATTTCGACGACACCAAGCGCTATGTCGACGCGCTCGACATCAGCGCGGAGGAAAAGCACGCCATCTTCGAGGGCAATGCCCGCCGCGTCTTCCCGCGGCTGGACGCGATGCTGAGGGAGCGGGGACTATGACGACCGAACGCCCCGCGCATCAGGACATTCATGAATATCTCGCCGAGTTCGAGGATATTCCGGGCACGCGCGTCTTTACCGCGAAGCGCGCGCGGCAGGGCTATCACATGAACCAGTTCGCCATGAGCCTGATGAAGGCGGAGAATCGCGAGCGGTTCAAGGCGGACGAGCGCGCCTATATGGACGAATGGCCGCTGACCGAGGCGCAGAAGCAGGCGTTGCTGGCGCGCGACTATAATGCGTGCCTGGACCTGGGCGGGAACATCTATTTCCTGTCCAAGCTGTTCTCGACGGACGGCCTGCCCTTTGCCGAGGCGGTCAGCACGATGACCGACATGAGCTTTCCCGAATATCGGGAGATGATGAACAAAGGGGGCCGCTCCCCCGAAGGGCTTCGGTCCATCAAGGAGAAACGCTGATGGCCCGCATTACCGCAGGCGTCGCATCAAGCCATGTGCCGCTGCTGGGCGTCGCGTCGGATTTCGGCAAGGACCGGGACGAGTATTTCGGGCCCATCTTCGCCGGCTATGACTGGACCCGCGAGTGGGAGAAGACGGAGAAGCCCGACGTCGTGATCCTGGTCTACAACGATCATGCGTCGGCCTTCGACATGAAGGTCATCCCGACCTTCGCCATCGGCTGCGGCGAACGCTACAAGCCCGCCGACGAAGGTTGGGGGCCGCGCGCCGTCCCCGATGTGGAGGGGCATCCCGACCTCGCCTGGCATATCGCCCAGAGCCTGATCCTGGACGAGTTCGACATGACCATCATCAACGAGATGGATGTCGACCACGGCCTGACCGTCCCGCTTTCCATGATGTTCGGCAAGCCCGACGCCTGGCCGTGCAAGGTCGTTCCGCTGGCGGTCAATGTCGTCACCTATCCGCCGCCGTCGGGCAATCGCTGCTGGGCGCTGGGCGAGGCGATCGCCAGGGCGGTGGCGAGCTTCCCCGAGGACCTGAACGTGCAGATATGGGGCACGGGCGGCATGAGCCACCAGCTTCAGGGGGCGCGCGCGGGCCTCATCAACAGGGAATGGGACAATCGCTTCCTTGACGGCCTGATCGGGGAGAGCGACCATCTGCGCCGCATCCCGCATATCGAATATCTGCGCGAAACAGGCAGCGAGGGCATCGAGATGGTGATGTGGCTCATCATGCGCGGCGCGTTGGGCAGCAAGACCCGCGCGCTCCACCGCCATTATCATGTGCCCTGTTCCAACACCGCGATCGGCCATCTTGTGCTGCGGCCGGATAATGGCGAAGGATATGACATGACCGGCAGCGAAGGAGGACCGCCTATCGCTCCGACATGAGGCACATCGCCCGAAAATCCCCGGCAAGAGGGAGACGGGCGTCAAGGGAGGGTCATATGACACAGGCATTACGGGGTTGCGTGGGAACGATCGGGTGACCGGCCGTTTCTTCGACATCGGGCAGGTGCTTGCCGAGGTACAGCTCCTTCACCGGCAGATCGCCGCGGCTTCAAGCGCCGGGACGGATGGGTGGCGGCAGGAAGTGGTGCGACTGCGACGGCGGATGGCAGAGCAGATCGGGGCTCTCATTCCGCTGGTGAGTGCGGGCCGGCCAGGTTGCGATACGCCGCAGTTCGACGGCTTCCGCAAGGCGGTGTCGCGGTTTCGGACGGCGGTGGCGGAACATCAGGCCCAGTGGCCCGCCGTTCTGCTGGATACGAGAGACCCGGCCTATGTCGAGTCCGTCACCAGGCTTCGCAGCGCGCACGAGAATATGGATGAGAGTTTTCGCCGGCTGGAGAGCGGGTGAAACGAACCAAGTGAAGAAGGAATGACGGATATGCGTATTGCCCTGGCGGGCGCCGGAGCGTTCGGCGAAAAGCATCTCGATGGCCTCAGGAATATCGACGGCGTGACCGTCACCTCGCTGGTCGGCCGCAATCTGGAACCGACCCAGGCGATCGCCGCCAAATATGGCATCGGCCATGCCACCACCAACCTTGATGAAACGCTGGCCCGCGACGATGTCGACGCGGTGATCCTGTGCACCCCGACGCAGATGCATGCGGACCAGGCGATCGCCTGCATGAATGCGGGCAAGCATGTCCAGGTCGAAATCCCGCTGGCCGACAGCTGGGCCGATGCGCAGGCCGTGCTCGCGAAGCAGCAGGAAAC
This sequence comes from Sphingobium sp. LMA1-1-1.1, assembly GCF_040676365.1. Taxonomy (NCBI): domain Bacteria; kingdom Pseudomonadati; phylum Pseudomonadota; class Alphaproteobacteria; order Sphingomonadales; family Sphingobiaceae; genus Sphingobium; species Sphingobium sp. LMA1-1-1.1. The sequence goes on along the minus strand of NZ_JBEGHS010000001.1, from coordinate 205,832 downwards.
CGGCCTGGTGTGCATGGTCGGTCATACCCGCCGTTTCAATCCATCGCACCAATATGTCCATAATCTGATCAGCGCGGGCGAGCTGAACATCCAGCAGATGGACGTCCAGACCTATTTCTTCCGCCGCAGGAACATCAATGCCAAGGGCGAGCCGCGCAGCTGGACCGACCATCTGCTGTGGCATCACGCCGCGCATACCGTGGACCTCTTTGCCTATCAGGCCGGCCGGATCGTCGATGCCCATGCCATGCAGGGGCCGATCCATCCCGAACTGGGCATCGCCATGGACATGTCGATCCAGCTCAAGAGCGAAACCGGCGCGATCTGCACCCTGTCGCTGAGCTTCAACAATGACGGGCCGCTCGGCACCTTCTTCCGCTATATCGGCGACAAGGGCACCTATATCGCGCGGTATGACGATCTGGTGAACGGCAAGGAAGAACCGATCGACGTCAGCAAGGTCGCCGTGTCGATGAACGGCATCGAATTGCAGGACCGCGAGTTCGTCAGCGCGATCCGCGAAGGCCGCGAACCCAATTCCAGCGTCGCCAAGGTGTTTGACTGCTATCGCGTACTGGGCGAACTGGAAAAGCAGCTCGCATAGGATGATCGGGGAGCGGGGCATTGTCCCTGCTCCCGAGGAAGGAGGAAGGTCCGTGGTCCAGTTGCCGCAGCGCAGGGTCGGTTCAGCCAGCGTGTCCGCGATTGGGCTGGGCTGCATGAGCCTGTCGCACGCCTATCTGCCCAAGCCCGAACCGGCCGATGCCGAGCGCCTGTTGCTTCGCGCGCTGGACCTGGGCGTCACATTCTTCGACACGGCCGCGCTCTATGGTTTTGGCGCCAATGAGCAATTGCTGGGGCGCGCGATCATGCATCGCCGTTCCGAATTCACCCTGGCCAGCAAGTGCGTGCTCGCGGAGATCGACGGGAAACGTGGTCTGGATGGATCGCCGGAGGCCATTGGCCGTGTTCTTGAGGATTCGCTGCGGCGGCTGAACACCGACCATATCGACCTGTACTATCTGCACCGGCTGGACCCCAAGGTGCCGATAGAGGACTCGGTCGGCGCCCTGGCGCGGGCGGTCGAGGCCGGGAAGATCGGGGCGATCGGCCTGTCCGAAATGTCGGCGGCGACATTGCGGCGCGCCCATGCCGTGCACCCGATCGCCGCGATGCAGACGGAATATTCGCTGCTCACCCGCAATGCGGAAATTGCGGTCCTGGATGCGTGCAGGGAGCTGGGAACCGCCTTTGTTGCGTTCTCACCGCTTGGACGGGGGATGCTGACGGGGTCCCTGCCGCCCTCCGCAGTGGAACCGCCCGACCTGCGGGCCACGCTGCCGCGTTTCAGGTCGCCTCATGTCGAGGCCAATCTGCTTCTGGCCGGCAAACTCGCGGCCATTGCGCGATCGGCGGGCTGCACGACATCTCAACTCAGCCTTGCGTGGCTGCTGGCGCGTGGAGACCATGTCCTGCCTATTCCGGGGACCGCCAGTCCCGACCATCTGGCGGAGAATATGGCGACATTGTCCATGTCCATATCAGCGGACGCGCTGGCGCAGGCGGATGCCCTGTTCAGTCGGGGCGCCGTTTCCGGCCCGCGCTATCCGCAATCCGCCCAGGCGCAGGTCGATACGGAAATCTGGGAAGGCGAACCGCTGGACGTTTCATGACGACCGGCTGGCCCCGCCTCCGCCGGCTCGCCAGTCGCTGGGCGGGCGCCCCACATGGCGAGTAAAGAAGCGGGAGAAATAGGCCGGGTCGTCAAAGCCGATCGCATAGGCAATTTCCGCGATCGAAAGATTGGAATAGATGAGCAGGCGGCGCGCCTCCAACAGGGCGCGTTCATCGACCATGGCGGCCGGAGACATGCCCGCGACATAGGAGCAGGCCTGGCGCAGCGTCGTTTCGCTGACGCCGAGCGCGAGGGCATGGGCGGCAACCGGATCCCGTTCCCGAAAGCGCTGTTCGATGCGTTCGCGCAGGCGGGCCACGAGGCGGGCCTGCCTGCCGCTGCTGGCGGCACCAGCATCGCCGGGGGCCGCATGGCGAAGCGCCTGAACCAGCAGGCCGAGAAGCAGCGCTTCCACCGCGCCGCGCTGGCCGGGGCCTGACCAGGCAAGTTCCCTCGCCATGCGCTGGATGGCCGCCTCCGCCTCCGCGAAATCGGCTGGCGGCAGCGAGACCGCATGTGGAGCGCGGAACAGCGGTTGAAGATCATCGTCGCGGCTGAGGAGATGTTGCAGGTAGCTGTCGGAAATCGTCGTCACCCAGCCGAGAGATTCGCGAAGCCAGGTAAAGCCGTGGATTATCCCGGCGGGGACGAGCAGCAGACAGGGGGCATCGAACGACACCGTGTCACCGTCGGCGCGCATGGCCCCGCCGCCTTCGCAGATCAGGATGACATGGTTGAGATCGCGATGGATGTGCGGCTGGATCGTCCATTCGCTGGGTCGCGATCGATCGTCGAGGCTTTCCACATGGACAAAGCCGGCTTCGACTGCCCTTTGCGGCTCACCATAGAGGTAGAAGGTCGGAACGGCTGTGCTCATGACGCCCAAAAAACTGTTGGATCGTCCAATCTATATGCTGGCATAGCCATGGCAGGCAAGCCCCGTCCGCGCCAGAAGAAGCCGGACAAGACATGAGAGGAACAGCGCCATGAAAACGCAAGTCGCCATTGTCGGCGCGGGACCGGCCGGCCTTTTGCTGGGCCATTTGCTGCGCGCCGAGGGGCTGGACGTCGTCGTCGTGGAGCGGGCCTCGGCCGATTATGTGCTTGGACGCATTCGCGCCGGGGTTCTGGAGCGGACGACGACCGATCTGATGGACCGGCTGGGCCTGGGCGAACGGATGCACCGGGAGGGGCTGCCGCATGACGGCTTCCATCTGGCGGATGGCGAACGCCTCATCCGCATCGACGTCGCCGCGCTCACCGGCCGGCAGGTCATGGTCTATGGACAGACGGAATTGACGCGTGACCTGATGGACGCGGCGCTCGAACGCGGCCTCAACGTGATCTACGAAGCGGGGGACGTGGCGCTCCACGACCTGGAGGGGGACGCGCCCTATCTCAGCTTTACCGAAAATGGCGCAACCCGGCGGATCGATGCGCAGTTCATCTGCGGCTGCGACGGATTTCATGGCCCTTCCCGTGCCGCCATTCCAGCATCGGTGGGAAAGCCCTTCGAAAAAATCTATCCCTTCGGCTGGCTGGGCATCCTGGCCGACGTGCCGCCCTGCAATCATGAACTGATCTACGCCAATCATGATCGCGGCTTCGCACTGGCGTCCATGCGTTCGGAGACGCGCAGCCGCTATTATATCCAGGTTCCGCTGGACGAGAAGGTCGAGGACTGGCCGGACGAGCGGCTATGGGATGAACTGGCCATCAGGCTGGGGCCGGAAGCGGGCGCGCAGATCGTCCGGGGGCCATCGCTGGAAAAGTCGATCGCGCCGCTGCGATCCTTCGTGTTCGAACCGATGCGTCACGGCCGCCTCATGCTGGCTGGCGACAGCGCGCATATCGTGCCGCCGACCGGGGCGAAGGGGCTCAATCTTGCGGCATCCGACGTCCATTACCTGTCGGAGGCGCTGGTCGCCTATTTCCGGCGCGGCGACAATGACGCCATTGCCGGCTATTCGGACCGCGCCCTCGCCCGGATTTGGAAGGCGGAGCGCTTCTCCTGGCAACTGACGCGGCTGATGCATCGTTTCCCGGACAATGACGCGTTTGACAGGCGGATGCAGCTCGCGGACCTGGATTATATCGCCTCGTCCGTCGCGGCGCAGACGACCATCGCCGAAAATTATGTCGGCCTGCCGCTTTGATGCGGCAGACCTGCACGGCGGGAGGATATCCGCGCGAACAAAGCCTGTGCAGGCCGACGCGCGTCGAGATATGGCCTGAAAGTTATCGCCATGTCTGAGGACGGGAAAATGGAGCGGTGAAAGGCTTCGAAGTGCTGCCCGGGCGTTGGGTGGTGGAACGCACGCTGGCATGGCTGAAACGGAACCGACGCCTCGCCAAAGACTTCGAGCAGACTATCGCATCGGCAACCGCGTGGCTCTTCATCGCCTCGGTCCAGATCTTCGCGCGCCGCATCGCAAGGCCATGAAATTACGTCGAATGATTATGAATCGGGCTCTTAGAAGAAAGTGAAGCTGCCCTTGAGATCTTCACCTTGTGCCAAGCGATCAAGTCCATTAGCTCCGGTGAGAAGGCGTCATAAGCTGCAATATTATTATCAGCTAGTTGACGCCGGATACCGCTCATTTTCGAGGCGGGGGTACCGGTCTCTACAATTGACGAGACAAATCCCGCAAATTCAGGGGCACGCGGCGGCACATTGCCTAGTTCGGGATGCAGGAAATCTAGGCCGTAGAAGTGATGATCAGGGTTTGGAACCTTGCCCACCATGTGGGCACCACAAGAGGTACAAGCGTGTCGCTGGATCGACTGGTTCTCGTCGACAATGGCCAACTTAGCAGCGTTGGAGCGGATCTGGATCGAACTGGACGGCGCAACGGCAGTCAATGCGAAGAGTGCGCCTTCGGGCTTCCAACACTTGCTGCATCCGCACAAATGACTGTGGTAGACCGGACCCACGACGCTCGCTTCGACGGGATCGGATGTACATTTGCAAGTCAGGTGCTCGACAGGTTCTTCTGATTGCGGCCTTTGCCCGGCGTCAACGCAGGGATGTATGGCAATATTGGCTGAAGCCAGAGCTTCAACCCGAGCCTTCAGGTCAACGTTCATCTGGTTGTATGCGACACGGCTGTGGATATCGATCCCCGGCCACATGATTTCGGAAAAAGGTCCATCGAAATTTTCGAAATGCCTCACACGGGTAGTGCCATCTTGAAGCGGCTCCAGGATGAAGCAGTGCTCGGCCGTAAAGCCCTGCTCTCCTGGTACATCCGTCAGCCAACGTAGTTCGCGAGCGCCAACGATCCTCGTGAGTTCAGGCTGAAGGGCGACATCTGGCAGGTTGGCCTGCACGAGTGTGCCGCGCACGGTCTGGCCCACCGTGGTCCGACCAGTCAGATCCGGCACCAGCTTGTTCCACTCTGGATAGCTATCCAGATCGTCTAGAACGCTCCATACAGCATGGGGCGAGGCGTCGATTGTGATTTCAGTTTCAAGGATGCGCATGTTTTCCTCGGTGCCGATTTAGAGTGCCGCGCTGGCGCGGGCCAGATTCTTGAATTGCTGCCTGCGCCATCCTCTCGACGTCCCCGTAAGTCGAATGATAGAGAACGAGAACCTGCGCCACGGCACCGCTCCAGCGATGTTTTTGCCACGGCGATCTGACAGGATCTGCAATTCGGGAACATCCACTTATTTGGAGACGAATGATCCAGAAAATTGAACGATGGAGGATCTTATGACTGGCGGCGGAGCGATCTGTCCGATGCGGGCGTCGCCAGTCAATGCCTTCGAGCAGCATGGAAAGCTGCGCCGAGGTCAGGCCGACCTTGCCCGTCTTCGTCACCGACCAGACGAACCGGCCACGGGGGCCTCGTGCATTTTTTTGGCCCGCTATTTTCGAAAAAGGCCCCACTTTTGCCTGGGCTTCCATGGCATGAAGGGAGATTTCACGAGCCGGATGACCCGAAAAATACCGCATATTTCAGCGATTTATAAAGCTGTCGGGAATGTCCTGAGATCGAGAATTGGAGCGGGTGAAGGGAATCGAACCCTCGTCGTAAGCTTGGGAAGCTTCTGCTCTGCCATTGAGCTACACCCGCCCGGGTGGAACGCGGCTTAGCCTTTGATCCTGGTGCCGTCAACGCGATCACGGCGGAGAGTTTCAGAGATCGGCATAGGGTGCCTCGGCATCGCGGGCCGGTATGGCGCCGCGGCGGCCGATATTCCAGCCGGCCAGACGATGCCCGGCGATCGCCGCTTCGCCGGGGGTGCGGCCGGCGAGACGGGCGTGGAGATAGCCGCCGTTGAACGCGTCGCCCGCGCCGCTCGAATCGACGACGCTCAGCTTTGCCGGAGGAGCAACGATCCGCCCGTCCACCAGGCATCCCTCCGCGCCGAGCTTCACAACGACCTCCCGGCCTTCATCCGCGCCCCAGCGGCGGGCGGCGTCCCCGGCATCGTCGACTTCGCCCATCTCCACTTCGTCAGCGAGGGTCGGCAGGCCCATGTCGCTGACGGCGATCGCCCGGTCCCGCCACTGCCGGGCCGTGTCCGCATCGGGCCAGAGCCGGGCGCGATAATTGCCGTCGAACGCCACCTTGCCGCCATTGGCACGGACCGTGCCGCACAGGCCAAGCAGCTTCTCGCGCGCCTCTTCGGGCAATATGGCCAGGGTGATCAGCGAGAAATACAGCAGTTTCGACCGGGCCGCCTGTTCCATCATGGCGGCGCTTCCCGGCAGGTCGAACATGCGCCTGGCGGCCGCCTCTCCCCGCCAATAGTGAAAGCTGCGTTCGCCCTGCGCATCGGTTTCTATGGCATAGAGGCCGGGTAGCCTTCCCTCCGCCGCGAGCAGCAGGGACGTGTCGACCCCCTCCCCCTCCCATGCGGCGCGCAGTTCCGCGCTCATGGGATCGGCGCCGATCGCGCTGGCGAAGCGCACCTGGTCGCCGCAGCGGGCCAGATGGATCGCGGTATTGATGACGTCGCCGCCATAACGCAAATTCCAGCCGCCGTCCGGACCACCCTCCCCCGAAGCGCGGCTCAACTCCAGCATCGCTTCGCCGACGACGGTTACCCCTTCGGTCATGCCCATATGCGTCCCATCCTGCTGCTATGGGCGCCTCCTTGGCGCGTAGGGCACGGGCAAGTCAATGCCGCGCGGGCTCCGCCCATGCCGACAATTTCTTTCGCAAACGGAACGTCCCCTGCGGCTGCGCGTTGCAGGAAACGGACACGCTATTCGACGGGAATGCCCAAATGCACACGGCGGCGCCGGAAGGATCTGGAAACCGCTTCGAGTTGCTGGTCCAGAATGTTACCGACTATGCCATCTACATGCTGTCGGAAACCGGCATCGTCGCGAGTTGGAACGCCGGCGCGCGGCGTTTCAAGGGCTATGATGCCGAAGAGATCATCGGCCAGCATTTTTCCCGCTTCTACACGGCGGAGGATCAGGCGGCCGGACTTCCCGCCCGGGCGCTGGAGACCGCCGAACATGCCGGGCGGTTCGAGGCGGAGGGATGGCGCGTGCGCAAGGACGGATCGCGTTTCTGGGCGCATGTCGTCATCGATCCCATCCGCGAACCCGGCGGCCGGCTCATCGGCTTCGCCAAGGTCACCCGCGACCTGACGGAGCGCCGCGCCGCCGAGGAGGAATTGCGGCGCAGCGAGGAACGCTTCCGTCTTCTGGTGCAGGGCGTCACCGACTATGCGATCTACATGCTCGACCCCGTGGGGACGATCACGAGCTGGAATCCGGGCGCGGAACGCTTCAAGGGATACAAGACCGAAGAGATATTGGGTCAGAATTTCTCTCGCTTCTATTCGGAGGAGGACCGCATGGCGGGGCTGCCCTCCAGAGCGCTGGATACGGCGGCGCGCGAGGGCCGGTTCGAGGCCGAGGGGTGGCGCATCCGCAAGGACGGATCCCGATTCTGGGCGCATGTCATCATCGATACGATCCGCAGCGCGCAGGGTGAATTGATCGGCTTTGCCAAGATCACGCGCGACCTGACCGAGCGAAGGGAGACGCAACTGGCGCTGGAAGAAGCGCGGGAAGTGGTGTTCCAGGCGCAGAAGATGGATGCCATCGGCAAGCTGACTGGCGGCGTCGCCCATGATTTCAACAATCTGCTGGCCGTGATCGTCGGCAGTCTGGACCTGGCGCGGCAGCGGCTGGCGAGCGGGGCGGACATATCCCGCTATATCGACAATGCGATGACGGCGGCGGAGCGCGGCGCGACGCTGACGCAGCGCATGCTCGCCTTCGCGCGCAAGCAGGAACTGAAGCTGCGAAGCGTGGATTGCGTGACGCTGGTCCGGGACATGGCGGACCTGTTGAAGACGACCCTGGGCAACGGTGTGGCCATAGAGACCCGCTTTCCCCTGCAACTGAGCGCCGCCCATGCCGATCCGGCGCAACTGGAACTGGCTCTGCTCAACCTGGCGGTCAACGCCCGCGACGCCATGCCGGACGGCGGGAGGATCATCATAGAGGGCGCGGAGGCTACGCTGTCGAAGGCGCAGCGCCCCGACCTGGCGGATGGTCGCTATGTGCGCCTGTCCGTGATCGATGAAGGCGAGGGCATGGACGCAGCCACGCTGGAACGCGCGCGCGAACCGTTTTTCACGACCAAGGGGGTCGGCAAGGGCACGGGCCTGGGCCTGTCGATGGTGCATGGCTTTGCCGAACAATGCGGCGGTTTGCTGACCATCGCCAGCGAGCCGGGCAAGGGGACTACGGTATCGCTGTGGCTGCCCTGGGCGCCGGCCGACGAGGTCAGGGAGGATGTCGCGGACATACCCGACATGCTGGCGCTGGCCGAGCCGCTGGTGATCCTCGCGGTCGACGACGATGACCTGGTGCTGACGAACACCGCCGGCATGCTGGAGGAACTGGGGCATACCGTATTCCAGGCGACGTCGGGACGGGACGCGCTGCGCGTGCTGGAAAAAGGCAGCGTCGACCTGGTCATCACCGACTATGCCATGCCGGGCATGACGGGAACCCAGCTTGCCGATCAGATCGACGAACGATTCTCCGGCCTGCCCGTGGTGATCATCACCGGCTTTGCCGAATTGCCGCCCAACATGACGCGACGGCCCCGGCTGGACAAACCGTTCAAGCAGGCGGAGCTGGCGCGCATCGTGACAGCGGTGACGCAGGGCGGCCAGAAGCTCGTGCGGTTGGCCCCGCCGTCCGACAACCTGTAGGCGGCGATCGTTACCAAAGCTTGACGAAACAGGCGTAAAGCAAGGATTTCCTTGCCCTAGCCCCTTGCATGCGTCGGGAAGTTCGCCAAAGAGACATGAACGTCGTCCCTCCCCCGTACCCTCTTCCGCAGGATCGCATGAACAGGCAAGCCGCGCCGACTTCCCATTTCTACACGTCGCTGCGCATGCGCCTCCACTATCTGGATTGGGGCAACAGTGCAGCCCCGACGCTGATCCTGGTGCATGGCGGGTTCGACCACGCCCGCAGCTGGGACTGGACGGCGCGGGCACTGGCGAAGGATTATCATGTCATCGCACCGGACCTGCGTGGCCATGGCGACAGCGCCTGGTCGGCCGAGGGTTCCTATATGACGGCGAACTATGTCTACGATCTGGCGCAGTTGATCGAGCAACTGGGCCGGGAGCCGGTGATATTGGTCGGCCATTCGCTGGGCGGCTCGATCGCGCTCCGCTATGCCGGGCTTTTCCCGGAAAGGGTCGCCAAGGTCGTCGCCATTGAAGGGCTGGGCCTGTCGCCGGGCCGGATCGAGGAGCAGGCGCAAAAGGCCGAACCGGACCAGTGGCTGCAGTGGATCGAGAAGCGGCGAGGGCGCGCGCGCCAGACGCGGCGGCATTACCCGACCATCGAGGCCGCGGTCGCGCGCATGCGGGAACGCAACGACCATCTGTCGGTCGAGCAGGCGATGCATCTCACCATCCATGGCGTCAATCGCAACGAGGATGGTAGCTATCGCTGGAAATTCGACCCCTATCTCCATGATCCCGCGCCGCAGGCCTGGTCCGACATCAGCCTGCCGCAGTTCTGGGAGCGGATCGCATGCCCCACGCTCCTGTGCCTGGGGCTGGATAGCTGGGCGTCCAATCCGGTGAAGGACGGACGCGCCGCGCATTTCCAGGATGCGCGGCTGGTCGAATTCGCGGATGCCGGCCATTGGCTGCATCATGACCAGTTCGACCGCTTCATCGCGGAACTGCGGGACTTCCTCTGATCCGGCCATAAGGCAGAAGGCTGGGTGGGACGTCCTGGGGCCTAGTTTTTCCTGCGAAGGGCCTGGCCCCGCTATGCTTTGAAGGCGGCAATGGCGGCCTGATATTCGGATCGGAGCTGGGCGATGAAGTCGGCGGCAGGCTGGACGCCGCGGATTGCGCCAATGCCCTGGCCCGCGCCCCAGACATCGCGCCACGCCTTTGCGCCACCTGAAGCGCTGGAAAAATCCATTTGCGAAGCCTTGGGCAGATTGTCTGCGTCCAGCCCGGCAGCGGTGATGCTGGGGCGCAGATAATTGCCGAGCACGCCGGTGAAATAGTCGGAATAGACAATGTCGGCCGACCCGCTGTCGACGATCATCTGCTTGTAGGCGAGCTCGGCATTGGCTTCCTCGGTCGCGATGAAGGATGACCCCATATAGGCGAAGTCAGCCCCCATCATCCGCGCCGCCGCGATCGAGCGGCCGGTCGCTATCGCGCCTGAGAGAGCGAGCGGCCCGTCGAACCAGGCGCGGATTTCCTCGACCAGCGCAAAGGGCGAGAGGGTGCCGGCATGACCGCCTGCCCCCGCGGCCACGGCGATCAGGCCATCCGCGCCCTTTTCGATCGCCTTGCGCGCGAAGATATTGTTGATGACGTCATGAAGGACGATGCCGCCGTAGCTGTGCACCGCCTCGTTCACATCCTCCCGCGCGCCCAGCGAAGTGATCACGATCGGCACGCGATATTTGACGCAGAGAGCGAGATCCTCCTCCAGCCGGCTGTTGGTCTTGTGCACGATCAGGTTGACCGCGAAGGGCGCGTCCCTGTCCGTCAGGGCTTCCCCCAATTGCTGGAGCCATTGTTCGAACACGCCCGACGGACGGGCGTTGAGCGAAGGAAAGGCGCCCACGATCCCGGCGCGGCACTGGGCGATGACGAGCGCCGGCTGCGAGATGATGAACATCGGCGAGCCGATCAGCGGCAGGGACAAACGGCCCTCCAAAAATGCCGGCAAACTCATGGGCCAGGCCCCTCCTTCATGATTTACGGAAACGCGCTATCACCTCGCACAGCGCGACAAAAGATCGAATTTGGCGACCTTGCGGCGGCGGGCGCATGGCCGTCGAACGCCGTAGCGTCAACGATGCGCATGTTTCGATAAAAATGAACGGGTCTGAGAGACGGGCCAGGGAAAAGCCGCATTATTATAGGGAACGATCCATCCGCGCCTTCACGAGGCAGCGGATCAATCCCCCACGATCTTGAGCAGCCGGCGTTCCACGGGCGCGAGTATGCCCTGAAGCTCGGCGCCGCGCTTCAACACATGGCCTGCCTCCCCGATCAAGGCCCACATGCCCTGGCGATGACGCAGCGAGGGCCGCTTTTCGATGCGGAATTCCGGTCGCTCGGCGGACCGGCGGAATGCGGAGAAGATCGCCGCTTCCCGCCCCATGTCAATGGCGTAATCGCGCCAATGCCCGGCCGCGACCATGCGGCCGTAAAGATCCATGATACGCTGAAGTTCGAGGCGATCGAACCCGGTCTGACCGGCCGGGCCAGCCGCGCCCCGGGCCGCTTGCGACGGAAACGGCGTCACATTGCTCATCAGGCGCGGCCACGCTCCCTGAGCTCGGCAAGATGATCCGCAGGCGCATTGCTCCGTTCGGCCAGCAGGTCGGCGAGGCGCTTCTGCAACTGGTCGATTTCAAGCTGGAGCATTTCCAGCTTCTGCTTGTCCGGGTCGACGCAGTCGGAGCAAGGCGTGCCATAGGGCAGGAATTCCCGCTGATAGGCCGTCACGTCGACCAGCATGGGACGCGCGGGAATGCCGACCATGGTCGCGCCCTCCTTCACATCCTTGGTCACGACGGCGTTGGCGCCGACGCGGGCACGGGCGCCCACGCGCACCGGACCCAGCACCTGGGCACCGGAACCGACGATCACGCCGTCTTCCAGCGTCGGATGGCGCTTCCCGGCGATGCCATTGGCGGGGTCCGTCCCCCCCAATGTCACATTCTGGTAGAGGGTGACGTCATTCCCGATCTCGGCCGTCTCCCCGATCACGGTGAAGCCATGATCGATGAAGAAGCGCTTGCCGATGCGCGCGCCGGGGTGAATGTCGTTGCCGGTCAGGAACCGGGAAAAATGGTTCACCGCGCGGGCCAGGAAATAGAGGCGCGCCCTGTAAAGCCGATGCGCGACCCGGTGAAAGGCCAGCGACCAGACACCCGGATAGAGCAGAATTTCGGCGCGCGAACGCGGAGCAGGATCGCGAGCTTTGACCGAATCCAGATAGGCAATAAGATTGCGCAGCATGAAGCGCCCCTGATGAAAACCGACCAGGCGGTACATAAGCGCAAAAGGATGAATTTTCCAGATGGTGGGCTATTTCGGCTTCGTCCGATAAAACAGAAAGTTTCTTGGCGGCCCGTGATATACCAATCAAAGCGGTAGACAATGTAACAGGGACCAGTGAATGATCGACATATTGATCGCCCGTTTCGGCGAAGTCCTGCCCTTCATTCTCATCGGTTTCGGCGCCCAGATGATCGACGGCGCCCTCGGCATGGCCTATGGCGTCATTTCCAGCACGCTCCTCCTGGCGCTGGGCGTGCCGCCCAGCAGGGCGTCGGCAAGCGTCCATGCGGCCGAAACCTTCACGACGGGCGTGTCGGCCATCAGCCACATCCTTCACAGAAATGTCGACTGGCGCCTGTTCGCGCGCCTCATCATTCCGGGCGTGGTCGGGGGCGTGGCCGGGGCCTATCTGCTGTCCAATGTGGACGGGGCGGTGATCAAACCCTTTGTGCAGGCCTATCTGACGGCGATCGGCGTCTACCTGATATGGCGCGGTTTTCATTATCCGCCCCAGGCGCGCAATCCCAAATGGGTGGCGCCGCTCGGCCTGGTCGGGGGCTTCATGGATGCCACGGGCGGCGGCGGATGGGGGCCTGTGGTGACGTCGAACCTGCTGATCCAGGGATCCAGCCCGCGCCATACCATCGGCACGGTGAACAGCGTCGAATTCATCCTGACGACCGCCATCAGCCTGACCTTCCTGCTGCATCTGGGCTGGGAAACCTTCACCACCTACACGGTCGGCCTTTTGATCGGTGGCGTGATCGCCGCACCTTTCGGCGCGATGCTGGCCCGGCATGTCGCGCCCAGAACCCTCTTCATCGCCGTGGGATCGATCCTGACCCTCACATCGCTGTTCGGCGTGGCCAAATGGCTTGGATATATTGGTTGAGTTAATTATATTGGGCTTTCCAATCGAGGAAAGCGATCAATGTCCAGTTACATGCCCACCCTCAAGCAGCTTCAATATCTTGTCGCGCTGAAGGAGCATGGCCATTTCGGCAAGGCCGCGGATAGCTGCTTCGTCACCCAGTCGACGCTGTCCGCCGGTATTCGCGAGCTGGAATCGCTGATCGGCATCACGCTGGTCGAGCGGACGCGGCGGGTCGTCCGCTTCACCGCTCTGGGCGATCGTATCGTTGAAAAGGCGCATCGGGTGCTGCGCGAGGCCGAAGAACTGGCCGCCATCGCCGAGGCGTCGGGCAAGCCGTTGACGGGCGAACTGCGGATGAGCGTCATTCCCACCATCGCCCCCTTCCTGCTCCCCCGGCTGCTGCCCCGGCTGCGTGGCGAGCGACCGGAACTGAAACTCTATCTGCGCGAGGAAACGACACAGGCGGCCATCGAGTCCCTGCGGCACGGCAATGTGGATTGCGTGCTGCTCGCCCTGCCCTTTCCGACTGGGGAACTGGACAGCGAATTTCTGTTCCAGGACCGGCTTTATGTCGCCTTTCCCCGCGACGACCCGCGCGATCCGCCCGAATGGATCTCACCCGAGATGATCGACGAGACCAAGCTGTTGCTGCTGGAGGACGGGCACTGCCTGAAGGACCATGCGTTGGCGGCGTGCAACCGGCCGGAAATTCGCGCGAGCGCGATGATGATGGGAACGTCCCTGCATACGCTGGTCCAGATGGTCGACAACGGTCTGGGGATGACCATCATGCCCGAAATGGCGATAGCCAGCGGTTTGCTCAACCACACGCAGATTACCGCTCGCCCGCTTCGTTCGGAACGCGCGCATCGGGACATCGCGCTGGTTTGGCGGAAGAACAGCCCGCGCGACAAGGAGTTTCGGCTGTTGGCGGAACTGCTGCGCGACGCAGCGGACCTGCAGGAGATCAGCGCGGCTGCCTAGGACGGATCCTGGAGCGACTTCCAGGGGATCGGAACCTATCGCTGGTCGAGAAATAGCGGAAAACAAGACAGGTGCATGACAGGCTCAACGCTGCCAGCTCTCCGCCTTCTCATCATCCTCGGCGCGGGCATCCACCCAGGCGGTGCGCTCGGCAAAATGTTCCTTCTTCCAGAAGGGCGCACGGGATTTCAGCCAGTCGATGAGGAAGGCGCAAGCCTCCAGCGCCGCTGTTCGGTGACGGGATGCCGTGCCCACGAACACGATCCTCTCGCCCGGAACCAGCCGTCCGAAACGGTGGATCACTCGCACGCCAAGCAAAGGCCAGCGCTCGCATGCCTCCGCCACGATGCGTTCGACCTGTACCGTCGTCATCGCAGGATAATGTTCAAGTTCGAGCGCGACCAGATCGCCATCCCCCCGGACGATGCCGGTGAAGCTGGCGACGCCGCCACCACCAAAAGCCTCCAGCGCGGCGAGTTCCGCGCCGGGATCGAAATCGCCAAGCTGGATGGAGATGCGGCTCATCCGCCCGTTACCGGGGGAAAGATGGCCAGTTCCTTCGCGTCGCCAATCACGCTGTCCAGCGGCACGAAATGCTGGTCGAGCGCCGCGCGCAGCTTTTCCGGACGGGCGAAGGCTTCGGCATAGCCTGCCCCCCGCGTGGCCAGCGTAGCGATGAGCGCACTGATGGTGACATCGGCGGCAGGCCGTTCGACCTGTTCCTCATCGCGGCCAATGGCCTCACGAACCCAGGCGAAATAGACGAGCGTCAGGTCGGACACGGTTCAATCCATATGCTTGATGCCGACGCGCAGATAGTCCCAACCCGTAACGAGGGTCAAGATCGCCGCCGCCCAGAGCGTGGCGATGCCGACCAATTGAACAAAGGGGAATTGCGGCACTGCGCCGGCTAGAATCAGGGCACCCAGCGCGATGAGCTGGCAGGTCGTCTTCCATTTGGCGAGGCGCGACACCGGCACGGAAACCTGGAGTCCGGCAAGAAACTCGCGCAGGCCCGACACCGCGATCTCCCGCAGCAGGATGATCATCGCCGCAGCGATATGGATGCCGGAAATATCGCGGGTGGCGGCCAGCATCAGGATCACGGCGCCGACCATGATCTTGTCCGCTATGGGATCAAGAAAAATGCCCAGTTTCGATACGGCGCCCTGCGCCCTTGCCAGATAGCCGTCGAAATAATCGGTGATCCCCATCAGGCAGTAAAGCGCGAAGGCCAGCATGTAGCCGGTCGTCCAGCGCGCACCGACCTCCGCCGGCCACAGCAGCGCGACCAGCAGCGGCACCGTCAATATGCGCGAAAGCGTCAGCAGATTAGGCAGCGTCAGCATGGCGGCGAACTGCCACAGTCGGGGCCGCCGCACAAGCAGGCGTGCAACATGGCGGGATGATTGGGCGTCGACATTCGGCGCGGAGGGCTTGTGCTCACCCGTCTTCTATCGCTAGACCCCGCCACGCTCATCCACAGCGAAGAAGACCCCCTCGCCCATGCAAGCCTCTCTAAGGCTCCTCAACAAGCGACGTTTTCTGCCGCTTTTCATCACTCAGCTCCTCGGCGCGTTCAACGACAACCTGTTCAAGAATGCGATGGTGCTGTTCGTCGTCTATTCCGTCTACAATGACGAGAAGTCGGAAACCTGGTTCAGCGCGCTGGCGACCGGCGTGTTCATCCTCCCCTTCTTCCTGATGTCCGCCCTGTCCGGCCAGCTTGCCGACCAGCGCGACAAGGCCGCGATCATCCGCATCGTCAAGGCGGCCGAAATCGTCATCATGACGGTCGGCGCGGTCGGGCTGGCGCTCATCTGGAGCGGGGTGGCCGTGCATCTGCTCGCCATCCCTCTCCTTCTGCTCGCGCTGTTCGCCATGGGGGTCCATTCGACCTTCTTCGGCCCGATCAAATATGCGATCCTTCCCCAGCATCTGCATGACGAGGAAGTGCTGGGCGGAACCGGACTGGTCGAGGCCGGAACTTACATCGCCATCCTTGCCGGGACGATATTGGCAGGGATCATCCCGGTGCAGGCGGCAGCGGCCTGCATCATCCTGACGGCCATTATCGGCTGGCTGACGGGGCGCAACGTGCCCGCGGCACCATCCCTGCTGGAGCGGCAGCCGATCGACTTCCACATCATCCGATCCTCGATCACGCTGGTGCGGGGAACGATGCACATCCGGCGGCTCTATCTCGCCATCATGGCTATCAGCTTCTTCTGGGCGGTCGGCACCGTGCTGTTCATCCAGTTTCCGCCGCTGGTCAAGAATGTGCTGAGCGCCGACAAATCGGTAGCCAGCCTGTTCCTGGGCATTTTTTCGATCGGCATCGCCATTGGATCGGTGGCGATCAATCGCTTGCTGAGCGGCCATGTCTCGGCCCGATATGCGCCTGCGTCCGTCATCGGCATGGGCATCAGCATCATCGCCTTCCACATCATATGCGACCTATGGATGGCCGGGTCGGACGGCAGGATGCTCAGCCTGTCCGGTTTCCTCCATCATCCGCTGGCGATCCCCTTGTCGCTCTGCCTGCTTTGCGTGGCGACGTTCGGGGGGATGTTCGTGGTGCCGCTCTACGCCTTCCTCACCACGACCGTCGAGAAGTGCGAGGCGGCACGGACCGTCGCGGCCAACAACATCGTCAATTCAGGGGCGATGGTGCTGGGGTCGCTGCTGACGATCAGCCTCAGCATCGCCGGCCTGTCGGTGGTGAACCAATTGCTGCTGGTGGCGGCGCTGTGCCTGCCCTGCGCGTGGATCGCATGGACATTGCACAAGGCGTGCGATTGAGACGGCGATACCGGCGAATCTCCTGCCTTCGGGCGGAAGCGCGGACGCTCTTCCCGGTGGCAGGTCGCCGAAAAACTAGAAAATGAAGCTGTAGAAAGCCGTGAAGAAGGCGCCGAAGCTCAGCATGAACAGCTTCCAGTCATTGTCGTCGGACGGCGGCGCGCGATCGCGGCTCGCCTCTGCAACGGCTGGGCGCAGCACATGGCGCGGCAACCGTTGGCGGAACGGGTGGCGGGTCGACTCGCTCGTCAGGACCAGAGTTCTTCTCATGGGCAGCAGGTTAACGGATTCTTTACCATCGGAAAGACCGCTGTTTACGGTTAATCCGTGCCTGTCCCGCCACGGGACATGCTTGACTGTATCAAGCAAATAACACAGCATGGCCGAAGCAATGAACGACCCCCTGACGACTCCCGACCCGGATGCCCTGCCAGAGCGCGCCTTCGGCGCCGGCCCGCCCAGCGCCTTCGCGCCGCCCCGGCCGTGGAAGCGCCGGGCGCAGATAGCCGGGTGGGTCGTCGCGGCGCTGCTGGCGCTGCTGATGATCCTTGTCGCCTGGCTTGCGGTCACCGCGCCCATGTCGCGATCGCTCAAGCCGATCGCGCCGCCCAGCATCAGCCTGATGTCGGCGGACGGCCATCTGATTGCGCGGCGCGGCGCGATCATCGACAAGCCGGTTACCATCGCTGCCCTGCCCAAGCATGTGCCGCAGGCCTTCATGGCGATCGAGGACCGACGATTCTATAACCATTGGGGCGTCGACCCTCGCGGCATAGCGCGCGCGGCCTGGCACAATCTCTGGTCCAGCGGTTCCTCCCAGGGCGGCAGCACGATCACGCAGCAGCTTGCCAAGGGGGTGTTCCTTTCCAGCGACCGCACCTTCGGACGCAAGGCGCGCGAAGCGCTGATCGCCTTCTGGCTGGAGGCATGGCTGACCAAGGACCAGATATTGGAGCGATACCTGTCCAACGTCTATTTCGGGGACAATGTCTATGGCCTGCGCGCGGCATCGCTGCACTATTTCAACCGCCAGCCGGAAAGGTTGACGATCCCCCAGGCCGCGATGCTGGCGGGATTGCTGAAGGCGCCGTCCCGCCTTGCCCCGACCACCAACCTGAAGGGCGCGCGCGATCGTGCCGCCCTGGTGACGCAGGCCATGGTCGAGGCGGGCTATATCAGCAAGGCGGAACGCGACGCCCTGCCCCCGGCGCGGCTCAATGTGCAAGATGCGCCCGATCCGACCAGCGGTACCTATTTCGCGGACTGGGTGCTGCCGCAGGCGCGGGACCGGGCCGGCGCGGTCTATGGTGCGCAGAATGTGACGACTACGCTGGACTGGCGCATACAGAGGCTGGCGGAGGCCGCGATCCGCCGCGCGCCGCTGGGCAAGGCGCAGGCCGCGTTGGTGGCGATGAAGCCGGACGGCAGCGTGGTGGCGATGGTCGGCGGCAGGAACTATGGCGAAAGCGCCTTCAACCGCGCCGTTCAGGCCAGGAGGCAGCCGGGTTCGACCTTCAAGCTGTTCGTTTATCTGGCTGCCTTCCGCGCCGGCATGACGCCCGATGACTTCATCGAGGACACGCCGATCACCACGGGCAGCTATCGCCCGGCCAATCATGGCGGCAAATATCGTGGGCGCATCACATTGCGGCAGGCCTTCGCCGCATCGAGCAATGTCGCGGCGGTCAGGCTGACGCAGAAGGTGGGCGTCGACAATGTCATCAAGGTGGCGCGCGATCTGGGCGTGACCGCTCCCTTGACGGAGGATCTGAGCCTGGCGCTCGGCACGTCGGAAATACCGCTCGTCGAATTGACGGAAGCCTATGCGGCGGTGGCGGCGGGCGCATATCCGGTGCCGGCCCATGGCCTGCCTCCGGAAGAACAGGGCTGGTTCGACCGGTTGCTGAGCCGCCAGAAGCATTTCAGCGACGACCAGCTGGAAATGATCCGCGACCTGCTGTCTTCCGCCGCCAATCGCGGCACCGGCAGCGCGGCCGCCCTGCGCACCAGCACTTTCGGCAAGACCGGCACGACCCAGGACAGCCGCGACGCGATCTTCGTCGGCTATGCAGGCGGGCTGGTGACGGCGGTGTGGATCGGCAATGACGATAACAGCCCCCTGCCCGGCGGCGCGGCGGGAGGCGGCGTGCCGGCCCGCATCTGGCGCAACTTCATGGCGGGAGCGATCAACGAGCCGGTCGAGGATGCGCCGGAGGAAAGCAAGGACAGCGATCTGGTCAACGCCATCGCCAATGTCGCTACGGAGGCGGGGCTGGGCAATATGAGCGTGGGCCTGGACACGCAGGGGGTGACGGTGAACGTCGGGAACGGCCAGATCCGCCTTCCGATCGACCAGCCGCAAGGGCCGCAGCCGACAACTCCCGGACCGCAGCCGGGCACGCCCCCGCCGCGCATCATCGTTCCGACCGCGCCCGCCGCCGCCGATCAACAACCTTGATGGCGGCGGGCGATGATGCGCTTCTGCCTGCGCCGGCGCGCGACACTATTTTCACCGTCCGCGCCATTCGCGGCCCCATCCGCCCTTTCTCCGGCGCGCTTCCTGCCCTACATGGATCGGCATGAGCGCCCCCCTCTACAACAAGGACATTTTGCGGCTGGCCGCGAACATACCCCATCACAGGCGGCTGCCCGACGCGCAGGCGAGCGTCGAGAAGCGGTCGCCCACCTGCGGGTCGCGGGTGACCGCTGACGTCAGGATGGAAAATGGCCGGATCGCCGACATCGGGCTGGACGTGAAGGCCTGCGCCCTGGGGCAGGCATCCGCGGCACTGATGGCTGCGCAGGCGATCGGCCTTACCGCCGATGAACTGGCGGACGCGCGGGACCGGCTCACCGCCTATCTGGCGGGGGAGAGCGATGAACTAGATTTCTGGCCGGGGCTGGCTGTCCTTGCCCCTGCCCGCGACTATCCGGCTCGCCACGCCTCCATCCGGCTGGGCTTCGAAGCCATTGCCGAAGCGGCGCGCATGGCCGACGCCTGATGCAGGATCAGCTTGCGTCGACAGCCGTGGTTCCCGTGTCCGCTACCGACATATTATTGTCCGAGGGCGTTATCCTGCTCGGCGCGGCGGTCCTGTTCGTCATCCTGTTCCGCCGCCTGGGATTGGGCGCCGTGCTCGGTTATCTGGTCGCGGGCGCGCTGGTGGGGCCGCAGGGACTGAGGCTCGTCGGCGGAGCGGAATCGAAGCTCGCCATAGCCGAGATCGGCATCGTGCTGCTGTTGTTCCTCGTCGGGCTCGAATTGCATCCGGCCCGCCTATGGCGGCTGAAGCGCGACATCTTTGCCCTGGGCGCGGCGCAGGTGGTGCTGTGCGGCTGCGCGCTGACGGCGATCATCTTCTACACCACGGGCTTCACCTGGGGCGCGGCCATCGCGCTGGGACTGCCCCTGGCGCTGTCCTCCACGGCGCAGGTGCTGCCGGGCCTCAAAAGCAGCGGGCGGATCAATTCGCCCTTTGGTGAAAAGGTGTTCTCGATCCTGCTGTTCCAGGATCTCTCGATCGTCCCGCTGATCACCATCGTGGCGGCCCTGTCCCGCAATCCGGCCGATGTGGGCGGTCCGCCGGGATGGATGATGGCCGGCTATACAGTGGCCGCCATTGCCGGGCTGGTGCTGGCCGGCCGGTTCATCCTGCGTCCGCTGCTCCGCCTGGTGGGGCGCCTGGGCGAGCGGGAACTGTTCGTCGTGGTCGGCCTGTTCACCGTGCTGGCAGCGGCGGCGCTGATGCACGCGCTGCACCTTTCCACCGCGCTCGGCGCTTTCGTGGCCGGCGTGATGCTGGCGGATTCGCCCTACCGGCACGAGATAGAGGCGGATGTCGAACCCTTCCGTTCCATCCTGCTCGGCCTGTTCTTCCTGGCAGTCGGCATGGTGCTGGACCTGCATGCGGTGGCGGCCAATCCCCTGTTCGTCATCGGCATGGCGGTGATATTGGTGCTGACCAAGGCCGCGTTGATCACCGGCCTTGCCCGATTGTTCGGCATGGAATGGAACCAGGCCATCGGCTCGGGCCTGCTGTTGAGCCAGGGCGGCGAATTCGGCTTCGTGCTGTTCGCACAGGCGCAGGGCGCCCTGCTGATCGCGCCCCAGGCCGCCAGCCTGTTCAGTGCGATCGTCACCTTCTCCATGGCGACGACGCCCTTCCTGATGCTGTTCGCGCGCAAGCTGGAATTCGCCAAACCCAAGGTGAAGGGGGACTTTTCCGTTCCCGAAGACGCGCCGCGCGGCACCGCGATCATCGTGGGCTATGGCCGGTTCGGGCAGACGGTCGCCCAGATGCTGATGGGCCATGGCTTCGGCGTCGTGTTGATCGACAAGAAGCCGTCCCAGATCGAGGTGTCCAGCCGCTTCGACATGAAGGTCTATTATGGCGACGGCACGCGCATCGACCTGCTGCGCCGTTCGGGCGGGGAAGAGGCGCGACTGATCGCCTTCTGCATCGATGATCCTTCGCTCGACGCGCGGGTGCTGGAACCCATAGCCGAGGCCTTTCCCCAGGCGGCCTTGCTGGTACGCGCCTTCGACCGCCGGCAATTGCTGGCGCTCAGGGACATGGATCTGGCCGGGGTCGTGCGCGAGGTGTTCGAATCGGCTATCTGCATGGGCGTGCAGGCGATGGAAGCGCTCGGCGTTCCGGCCGGTGAGGTGGAGGAGGTGGAGCGGCAGTATCGCCGCAATGACGAGCAGCGCATGGAACTGCAGATCGAGCATGGCACTCTGATGGCTGCGAAGGAATTAATGTATCGACCAGGCAGGCGAATGCGCCTGCTGGCGCGCGGCGACGGGGAGGAAGAAGCATGATCGGTGTTCTGGCGGCATTGTCGGCAGCCGTGGCGATAGCGGCAGGCGCCTTTGGCGCGCATGGCGCGGCCAATCCGCAGGCAGCGGAATGGTTGCGCACCGGCGGGCTGTATCAACTGATCCATGCGGTCGGCGCGCTTGCCATCATGGGGGTGGCGCGGGGTCCGGCGGCGCTGCAACTGGGCGGAGCGGCGATCTTCGCGTTCTCTCTCTATGCCATGGCACTCGGCGCGCCGAAATGGCTGGGCGCGGTCACGCCCATCGGCGGAACGCTGATGATCGCAGGCTGGATATGGACTGCCTGGATCTACTGGCGGGGATGACAGATCCAGGCCGCCACTTGCCCCCGCACCAACCCAGGCTTAGATTGAACCCATGGCCGATCATCATCATCATGACCATCTTGAACCGTCAGGCGACAGCCTGGCGGATGCAGCCCGCGCCACGCTGGAGGCGAGCCAGGAGCAATGGACGCCGATGCGCGCAGCCATTTTCGACGCTCTGGCAGCGCAAAATACCCCGGCATCAGCCTATGACATCGCCGACAGCGTATCCAAGGCGCGTGGCAAGCGGGTCGCCCCCAACAGCGTCTATCGCATCCTCGACCTGTTCGTGAACAACAACATCGCGATGCGGGTGGAAAGCGCCAATGCCTATATCGCCAATGCGCATCCGGGCTGTCACCATGACTGCATCTTCCTCGTCTGCACCCGCTGCAAGCAGGCGGCGCATGTCGACGACGACAAGGTGACGGACAAGGTCCGCGCCGTCGCCCGCGGCGAGGGTTTTCACCCGGATCGACCCGTCATCGAGATATTGGGCCTCTGCGCCAGATGCGCCGCGTGATGGCGTTGCGCTTCGAATCGGAACGGCTTAGCGCGGCCGGGAGTCTATGTCTTATATGAACGATCGTCCTTCCACCCCGCTGCTCGACCAGGTCGTCTGGCCCGCGGACCTGCGAAAGCTGCAATCGGGTCAGCTTCGGCAACTGGCCGATGAATTGCGGCAGGAGATGATTTCCGCCGTCGGCGTGACGGGCGGTCATCTGGGCTCCGGCCTTGGCGTGGTGGAACTGACCACGGCGATTCATTATGTGTTCGACACGCCGAACGACAGGCTGGTGTGGGACGTCGGCCATCAATGCTATCCGCACAAGATCCTGACCGGGCGGCGCGACCGCATCCGCACGCTGCGGCAGGGCGGCGGCCTCAGCGGCTTCACCAAGCGGGCGGAGAGCGAGTTCGATCCGTTCGGCGCGGCGCACAGCTCCACCTCGATCAGCGCGGCCCTCGGCTTTGCGGTGGCGAACAGGATGAAGGGCCAGCCCGGCAAGGCGATCGCCGTCATTGGCGACGGCTCCATGTCGGCGGGCATGGCCTATGAGGCGATGAACAACGCCCGGGAGGCCGGCAACCGGCTGATCGTGATCCTCAACGACAATGACATGTCGATCGCACCGCCGGTCGGCGGCCTTTCCGCCTATCTGGCGCGGCTGGTGTCCAGCCGGGAGTTTCTGGGCCTGCGCGACCTTGCCAAGCGGCTCGCGCGGCGCCTTCCGCGCCCGCTTCACAACGCGGCGCGCAAGACCGACGAATTTGCGCGCGGCATGGCGATGGGCGGCACGCTGTTCGAGGAACTGGGATTCTATTATGTCGGGCCGATCGACGGGCATAATCTCGACCAGTTGATCCCGGTGCTGGAAAATGTCCGCGACGCGGCGGAGGGGCCGTGCCTCGTCCATGTCGTGACGCAGAAGGGCAAGGGCTATGCCCCGGCCGAAGCAGCGGCGGACAAATATCATGGCGTTCAGAAGTTCGACGTCGTCACCGGCACGCAGGACAAGGCTCCCCCCGGCCCGCCGAGCTATACCGGCGTCTTCGCCCAGGCGCTGATCGCTGAGGCACAACGCGACCCGACGATATGCGCGATCACGGCGGCCATGCCTTCGGGAACCGGGCTGGACAAGTTCGGCGCCGCCTTTCCCGACCGGACCTTCGACGTCGGCATTGCCGAACAGCATGCCGTAACCTTCGCAGCCGGGCTTGCCGCGCAGGGCATGCGGCCCTTCTGCGCCATTTATTCGACCTTCCTGCAGCGCGCCTATGATCAGGTCGTGCATGACGTGGCGATCCAGAATCTGCCGGTGCGCTTCGCCATCGACCGCGCCGGCCTGGTCGGCGCCGACGGATCGACCCATGCCGGCAGCTTTGACGTGACCTATCTCGCCAGCCTGCCCAATTTCGTCGTGATGGCGGCAGCGGACGAGGCGGAACTGGTCCATATGGTGCATAGCTGCGCCCTGTACGACGAGGGGCCGATTGCGGTGCGCTATCCGCGCGGCAACGGCACGGGCGTCGCCCTGCCCGCCACGCCGGAAAGGCTGGAAATCGGCAAGGGCAGGATCGTACGGGAGGGACGGCAAGTGGCGATCCTGTCACTCGGTACCCGGCTGGAGGAAGCGCTGAAGGCCGCGGAAACGCTGGAGGCCAAGGGGCTGTCCGCCACCGTTGCGGATCTGCGCTTCGCCAAGCCGCTGGACGAAGCGCTGATCCGCAGATTGTTGACCACGCATGAGGTCGCCGTGACCATCGAGGAAGGGTCTGTTGGCGGCCTTGGTGCCCATGTGCTGACGCTGGCCAGCGACCAGGGACTGATCGACAACGGCCTCAAATTGCGGACCATGCGGCTGCCTGACGTCTTCCAGGACCAGGACAAGCCGGAAAAGCAATATGCCGACGCGCGGCTGGACGCGAGTGCCATTGTCGACACCGTGCTGACCGCGCTGCGTCACAACAGCGCTGGCATAGGGAGCGAAGTTCGGGCGTAATAGGCAACCATAGGGTTGCATGATCTGCTTGAAAGTCTATATAGGCAATCTGGAGGTTGCCTATATGCCTGATTCCATCATCAAGACGATAGAGATCGCTGCGCCCGTCGAGAGGGTGTGGGATGCGCTGATCGATCATAAAAAGTTCGGAAGCTGGTTCCGGGTTGCGCTGGACCAGCCCTTTGTCGTGGGTCAGGCATCGACCGGGCACATGACCTATCCGGGATATGAGGATTATCGCTGGGAAGCGCGGGTCGTGGCGATCGAGCCGATGACGCGATTCGCCTATGAATGGCCGGCGACCGGAGGCGACAAGCAATTGATGGAAAGCGGCGTAGCCGTGGCCGAATGGACGCTGGTCGAGTTCATATTGGAGCCGGTCGCGGCGGGCACGCGGCTGACCGTCAGGGAAAGCGGGTTCGACGGGGTACCCGAACCACGCCGGAGTAATGTCATGCGGGACAATGACGGCGGCTGGACCGAGCAGGTGAAGAATATTCGCGATTATGCCGAACGTTGACGCTGCGCCGGCCCGGCTGTTCGCGGCCCTGGGCGATGCGACGCGGCTGGACCTGATCGGCCGCCTTTCCGATGGGGGAGAGCGTTCGATCGGTCAGTTGGGCCACGGATTGCCGATCAGCCGTCAGGCGGTGGCCAAGCATCTGGACGTCCTGCTCGGCGCCGGGCTGGTCAACCGGACCAGGTCGGGACGGGAGGCGCTGTTCCGTTTACGGCCCAAGGGCGTTGCAGAGGCCAGGGATTGGCTCGCGAAGGTCGAAAGCCAGTGGGACGGGACTTTGGGCCGGTTCAAGGATTTCGTCGAGAACCAGCCCTGAATCCCGCTGACCGATTATTGCGGCGTGGCCGCGCGCGCGTCCTGGCCGTCACCTTCGGGAGCGGCGATGATGTCGCGGGTAGTGGCGCCCTTGTCGACCACTTCGGTTGCAGGATCACCGACGGAAGAACGGATGCCGGCAGCCGCGTTGGCGCGCCCGGCGGCGTTCAGCGTGGCACTTTCGCCCGGGCTGCGGGCGGCGGGACCACCGAACATCGCCTCCATCGCAGCCTTGCTCGAATCGACGGAGGCCGCGGCAGGCGTGCCGGGCGCGGGCGGAACCAGCGCGAAGTCAGGCGGGATCACCAGCGGAGCCTGACGCGAAACGGCGAATTCGTCGGGACGTGAACGGTTGAAGAGGCCGCCGCCACCGCCGCAAGCGGACAGCATCGAAATCAGGCCAGCGGCGAGGATCAGTTTACGCATCAGTTCATTGACTCCGTCTTTGCGCCCTTCTCGCGCAGCAGAAGCGCCCGCGCAAGCAGGATCAGCACGCCGAAAGTGATGGCCGCGTCGGCCAGGTTGAAAATCAGGAAAGGTCGCCACTCGCCGAAATGCAGGTCGGCATAATCAACCACATAGCCAAGGCGCATGCGATCGACGATATTGCCGATGGCGCCGCCCAGCACCAGCCCAAGCGCGACAACGTCCTGACGCGCCTTTTCGCGCCACATCCACACTGCCACGAAGCCCGCGATCAGCATGGTCATGCCGACGAGTATCCAGCGCATCAGGTTGGTGTCGGCGTGGAAGAAGCCCATGGAAACGCCGCGATTTTCCAGCCAGCGCAGGCGGAAGATCGGCAGGATCTCTATGCCCTCGTCCATCCGGCTTTTCAGCGCCAGCGGATAGGTGACCGTATATTTGACCAGTTGGTCCAGCACCAGCGTGACGATCGCGACGGCCAGGCCCAGGGGGCGGTGGTTGACGGCGGCCATCAGCGCTGAACCGGCACGGATTTGAGCGACATAGGTGACACGATAGAACCCCAGAAAAACGCCATTATTGTCTTGTTCACTCGCCACAGCCTGCGTCGTCAGGGCTATAGCCGAGGAATCCGGCTGTAGGACAGAAGGAAGTTTTATCCGGCGAGCACCTCGTCACAACGCTGACAAAGCGTGCCGTCTTCCTGGACTTCGGGCAGCAGGCGCCAGCAGCGGCCGCATTTGTGCCATTCGCTTGGCTGAACGATGATGCCGTCGCCCTTGCCCGTTTCGATACGGGCAACGATGGCGATTTCGGCGAAGTTCACACCGTCACTGGGGACCAACTGGCCCATGGTGACATCGGCCTCCAGGCTGGAGCGGATGATCTTTTCGCGGCGCAGCGGCTCTATGGCTTCGTTGACCTGATCGCGCTGGTTGCGGATTTCGGCCCATTTGTCATCCAGACCCTGGTCGAGCCAGGCGGCATCGACCTCCGGCCATTCAAGGAAATGGACGCTTTCTTCGGGGTTTGGATAGCGACTTTGCCACACTTCCTCAGCCGTGAAGGGGATGATCGGCGCGGCGTAGCGGACCAGTGCGTGGAACAGCGTGTCGAGCACGGTGCGGTAGGCGCGGCGCTTCGGGTCCGCCTTCGCGTCGCAATAGAGGCAGTCCTTGCGGATATCGAAGAAGAAGGCCGAAAGGTCGCTGTTCGCGAAATCCATCAGCGCGCGGGTGTAGCGGCTGAATTCCAGCCAGTTCTCGCTGTCGGCCGCCTTGTCGACCACGCTGCGGAGATCGGCGTCGAGCTTTGCCAGCAGATGGAGCATGTAGCGCTCCAGTTCCGGCATCTGAGCGACGGGCAACCTCTCCTCTTCGGAGAAATCAGAAAGAGCGCCGAGCAGGTAACGGAAAGTATTGCGTAATTTCCGATAGGCGTCGGAGGAGCCGGCCAGCACTTCCTTGCCGATGCGGACGTCGTCGAAATAGTCGGTGCTGGCGACCCAGACGCGGAGAATGTCGGAGCCGCTTTCGGCGATGATCTTCAGCGGGTCGACCACATTGCCGAGGCTCTTCGACATCTTGCGGCCCTGCCCGTCCAGCGCGAAACCGTGGGTGAGGACGGCGTCATAGGGCGCGCGGCCGCGGGTGCCGCTGCTCTCCAGCAGGGACGACTGGAACCAGCCGCGATGCTGGTCGGAGCCTTCGAGATAGAGGTCGGCGCGGGCATCGGGGCCATAGCGGCCTTCCACCACGAAGCTGTGGGTCGAGCCGCTGTCGAACCAGACGTCGAGAATGTCGTTCACCACCTCATAGTCGTTGAGGTCGTAATCGGGGCCGAGCAGCGCCTGATGGTCGGCGCCGAACCAGGCGTCGGCACCTGCGCCCTTGAATGCCTCTATGATGCGGGCATTGACCGCCTTATCAACAAGATATTCGCCGGTCTTGCGATGAACATAGAGCGCGATGGGCACGCCCCAGGCGCGCTGGCGGCTGATCACCCAGTCGGGGCGGCCCTCCACCATCGAGCGGATGCGGTTGGTCGAGCGTTCCGGCACCCAGCGGGTGTGTTCGATCGCGTCGAGCGCCAGTTCGCGCAGGGTCGGGTCGTTGGTGACGATCGGGGTGGGCAGGATGCCCTCGCCCGCTTCGACCACCGCGCCCGCCTGCCGCTGGTCCATCGGGATGAACCATTGGGGGGTGCAGCGGAAGATGATCTTCGCCTTGGAGCGCCAGCTATGGGGATAGCTGTGCTTGAAATCGTCGGACGCGGCCAGCAGCCCGCCGGCTTCGCGCAGGTCCGAGCAGATCGGGCCGTCCTTGCTGACGAATTTCGGGTTGATGACCGATCCCTGACCGCCAAGCCAGAGCCAGTCCTCGCGATATTTGCCGTCATTCTCGACGGCGAAGACCGGGTTGATGCCGTTCGCCTTGCAGAGCGCGAAGTCGTCCTCGCCATGGTCGGGCGCCATGTGGACTAGGCCGGTGCCCGCGTCGGTGGTGACGAAATCACCTGCGAGGAATGGGCGGGGCTTGGCGAAGAAGCCGCCGAGGGCGTGCATCGGGTGGCGGGCGACTGCTCCCTTCAGCGCGTCGTCCGAGAGCGTTGTTTCAAGATCGAGTTCGAGTCCAGTTCGCGCCGAAAACGCATCAGCCAATGCCTTGGAAAGAACATATCGCCGACCATCCGAGGCCTTGAAGACACCGTAGCAGGCGTCGTAATCTGTTTTCTCAAATGAATCATTATACGCGAGGGCTTGGTTAACCGGGATCGTCCAAGGCGTCGTGGTCCAGATTACCGCAAAAGCGCCGATAAGTTTTGGCACCTCGGGCGCTTCCACGATCTCGAACGCCACGTCGATCTGGGTCGAGACGATGTCTTCATATTCGACCTCCGCCTCGGCCAGCGCGGTCTTTTCGACCGGGGACCACATGACGGGCTTGGCGCCGCGATAGAGCTGGCCGCTTTCCGCGAATTTCAGCAGTTCGCCGACGATCGTGGCTTCGGCGTCGAACTTCATGGTGAGATAGGGATCGTCCCAATCGCCCATGACGCCAAGGCGCTTGAACTGTTCCTTCTGCACGCCCACCCACTTGTCCGCATAGGCGCGGCACTGGGCGCGGAATTCTTGGGGCGCAACCTCGTCCTTGTTCTGCTTCTTCTTGCGATATTCCTCCTCGATCTTCCATTCGATCGGAAGGCCGTGGCAGTCCCAGCCGGGGACATAGGGCGCGTCCTTGCCGAGCAGCGACTGGCTGCGGACGATGATGTCCTTCAGCACCTTGTTCATCGCATGGCCCATATGAATGTCGCCATTGGCATAGGGCGGGCCGTCGTGGAGGATGAAGCGCGTCCGGCCCTTCCGCCGATCGCGCAGCTTGCCGTAAAGGTCCATTTCCTCCCAGCGCGCGAGAATGGCCGGTTCCTTCTGCGCGAGACCCGCTTTCATCGGAAAGTCGGTGACGGGCAGGAAAACGGTGCTCTTATAATCTTTGGTTTCTTGGCTAGGCTGGTCGGTCATTTGGGTCCGCGCGCGTTAATTCAACCGCGCGGCATTAGGCGAGGTGTGGCGTTCCCGCAAGGATTTGCCGTGCGTCCTCGCAATCCTTCGCGATCGCCGCCATCAGCGGGTCGAGGCCGTCATATCTGGCTTCGGGTCGGAGGAAGTGGATGAGCTGGACCTCGATGACCTGATCATAGAGGTTTTCGGCGAAGTCGAAGAAATGCGGCTCCAGCAGTTCCTTGGGCGGATCGAAGCTGGGGCGGATGCCCAGATTGGCCGCGCCGTCCAGCACCCTGCCGTCGGGGAGAAGCCCGCGCACCGCGTAGATGCCGTAGCGGGGCCGCAGATAATGGCCGAGGTCAATATTGGCCGTGGGAAAGCCGATGGTGCGCCCAAGCTTGTCGCCATGCTGGACCACGCCTTCAATCGCGAAGGGGCGCGTCAGCAGGCGGGTGGCGGTCGCGCAGTCGCCGGACTGGAGCGCCTTGCGGATGCCGGTGGAGGAGATGATCCCGCCGTCCGTGCCGGTGACGGGCGGCACGGCCTGGGCGACGAGGCCAAGGGGGCCGCCCAGTTCCGCAAGGGTTTGGGTGGAGCCAGCGCGATCCTTGCCGAAGGTGAAATCCTCCCCGGTGACGACGCCGGCCACGCCCCATTCGACCAGCAGGCGGACGAAGGACAGCGGGTCCAGCGCGGCCAGTTCGCGGGTGAAGTCGAACACCAGCATGGCGTCGGCGCCGGCCCGGGCGAAGAGGCGTTCGCGCTGGTTCAGGCTGGTCAGGCGGAACCAGGGTGTTTCCGGGCGAAAGAGCCGCATCGGATGCGGATCGAAGGTGGCGATGATCGCCGGGCGGCCCTGCGCGCGGGCAAGATCCATGGCGCGGCGGGCCACGGCCTGGTGCCCGGCGTGAAATCCGTCGAAATTCCCCAGCGCCATGATGCTGCCGCGCAGATGGGCGGGCATCGGGGCGCTGCTGTGCAGCCGCTCCATGGGGGGCGCTATAGGGGCGCGTCCGGCCGCTGGCAATGCGCGGCGGCGCCTGCCCTGCGATGGAAAGTGACGAAGCTGTAGGCGGGGCGGCCATTTTCGGCCGGATGGTCCTGCCGCGCGCTTTCCCGCCATTCAGCGGGGTCGGGATAGGCGATGCGGGTGTCGCCGTCCACGTCGGCATGGACTTCGGTGAGTTCGATGCGGTGCGCGAGCGGGAGGAAGAGACCATAGATATCCGCGCCGCCGATGACGGCAGCCATGGAGGCGCCGGCCATGGCGATGGCTTCGTGCGGGCCATGGGCGGTTTCCGCCCCCTCCCCCGTCCAGCCTTGGTCGCGGGTGAGGACGATATGGCGGCGGCCGGGAAGGAGGCCGGGCAGGCTATCGAAGGTCTTGCGCCCCATGATCATCGGGTGCCCGAGGGTGAGCGCCTTGAAATGCTTCAGGTCGGCGGGCAGGCGCCAGGGCAGGTCGCCATCCTTGCCGATCACGCCATTGTCGGCGCGGGCAAGGATGAGGACGATTTCGGATGAGCTGGTCATGGGCCTTACCTAACGCCCTTCAGGAAGAAGAGAAGGGCCCTGACAGGGGACGGGACCGGCTATTTGCCCGCCGGACACTGGCGAGAGCGGCTGGTCGATCAGAGGGTCAGGCGCGTGACATGGCCCATTTTGCGGCCGGGGCGTGCCTCATGCTTGCCATAGAGGTGCAGATGATTGGCCGGGTCGGACAGGATCTGAAGCCAGTCATTGGCCTCGACCCCGATCAGGTTGCGCATCTCGACCCTTGCCGCGGCAAGGCCGGTGTCGCCCAGCGGCAGGCCGCAGATCGCGCGGACATGGTTTTCGAACTGGCTGGTCACCGCGCCTTCGATGGTCCAGTGGCCGCTATTGTGGACGCGTGGGGCCATTTCGTTGAAGACCGGGCCGTCGGCGCTGGCGAAGAATTCCAGCGTCAGGACGCCGACATAGTCGAGCGCTTCGGCGACTTTCGACGCGAGGGCGCGGGCTTCGGCAAGCTGGCCTTCGATCAGCGGGCCGGCCGGAACCGTCGAACTGTCCAGAATGCCGTCCTTGTGGACATTGACGGCGCTGTCCCAGAAGCGGATGTCGCCCTGCGCGCTGCGGACGAGGATGACGGAAAATTCCTCCGCGAAAGTGACGAAGCCCTCCAATATGGCGCTCTGGCGGCCGATGGCGTTCCATGCGCCGACCGCGTCGCCGGGGTCGGAAAGGCGCGCCTGCCCCTTGCCGTCATAGCCCATGCGATTGGTCTTGAGGATCGCGCGGCTGCCGATCTGGTCGAGCGCCTCTTCAAGGTCGTCGAGGCTGTCGACCGGGGCGAAGGGCGCCGTCAGGCCGCCCAGGTCGCAGACGAAGCGCTTTTCCGCCAGGCGGTCCTGCGCGACCCGCAGCGCATGGGCGCCGGGGCGGACGAGGCCGTGGGTGGCGAGGACTTCGACCGCCGAGGGATCGATATTCTCGAACTCATAGGTGACGACGTCGACGCTGTCGGCGAAGGCCGCCAGCGCATCGGCATCCTCATAGGCGCCCTGGGTCCAGCGCGGCGAGACATCGGCGGCGGGGCCGCTGCCTTCCGGCGCATAGATGTGCGTGCGATAGCCAAGCTGCGCGGCGGCGATGGCGATCATGCGGCCCAACTGGCCGCCGCCGAGGATGCCGATGGTGGAGCCGGGCGGGATGGTGGTCATCTTATTCGGGCGTGTCCGCTACGTCGTTGGTCTGCTTTTCGCGCCAGGCGTCGAGACGCTGCGCCAGCGCCGCGTCCGTCGTGGCGAGGATGGAGGCGGCGAACAGCGCGGCGTTGATCGCGCCCGGCTTGCCGATGGCGAGCGTGCCGACGGGAACGCCGCCCGGCATCTGAACAATGGACAGCAGGCTGTCCATGCCCTTCAACGCCTTGGACTCCACGGGCACGCCCAGCACGGGCAGGCGCGTCATCGATGCGGTCATGCCGGGGAGATGCGCCGCCCCGCCGGCGCCGGCGATGATGACCCTCAGCCCCCGGCCGACCGCGCCCGTGGCATAATCGTAGAGACGCTGGGGCGTGCGGTGGGCGGAGACGACCTTGCATTCATGGGTTACGCCGAGCGCATCGAGCGTTTCCGACGCGTGCCGCATCGTTTCCCAATCGGATCGGCTGCCCATGATGATACCGACTTGCACGGCTTCGACTGCCCCGGTCATTCGCTTCGCACTTCCCTGCCAATGCGGAAAGCAAAGCCCCTTAGCGGGAGGACTGGCGGGGGGCAATGCGGGATTTTGGTTCGTTCCACCCCATCAGCCGCCCCGCGCGGGAGCAGGTCGGATTTTTACCGCTCCGAAAGATAATAGCGGTCCCTGGCCGCCAGGTCGTCGTCGAGGTCGTAGACGATGGGCTGGCCGGTGGGGATTTCCAGTTCGGTGATCTCATCGTCCGGAATGTTGGAGAGGTGCTTCACCAGAGCGCGGAGCGAATTGCCATGGGCAGAGATGACGACGCGCTTGCCGGCCTTGAGGTCGGGGGCGATGCGCTCCTCCCAATAGGGCAGGACGCGGGCGATGGTGTCCTTCAGCGATTCCGTGGACGGAATGGCGATGCCGGCATAGCGGCGGTCCTTCGACAGGTCGAATTCGCTGCCCGCCTCCAGCGGCGGCGGCGGCGTGTCGAAGCTGCGGCGCCAGATCTTCACCTGATCGTCACCATGCCTGGCCGCCGTCTCCGCCTTGTTGAGGCCGGTGAGGCCGCCATAATGACGCTCGTTGAGGCGCCAGTCCTTCTCGACCGGCAGCCACAGGCGGCCCATTTCCTCCAGCACCAGGTTCAGCGTCTTGATCGCGCGGGTCTGGACGGAGGTGTAGCACTGGTCGAAATCCAGCCCCTTTTCCCTGAGCAGGCGGCCCGCGGCGCGGGCTTCCTCCGCGCCCTTTTCGGTCACGTCCACGTCCCACCAGCCGGTGAAGCGGTTTTCAAGGTTCCAGGCCGACTGGCCATGACGGATGAGGACGAGCGTGGGCATGAAGCGTGTCTCCTGCACGAGAAGCGAAGAATTGCGCCCTCCCATAGCGCCGGAAATATCCGACGCAAGCTTGCGCGGTCCCCGCACGCCCCCACATTGCAGTCGGTCCGTCGATGGGATAGCCCAGGCAGGAGCTGAAGGAAGGAACCGGCAACTTGGCATTTGTGAAGGGCATGTGGCGCATATTGGTCGCCATCAAGGACGGGTTGGTACTGCTGTTCCTGCTGATGTTCTTCGGGGCGCTCTATGCCGCCCTGTCCTGGTCGCCCAAACCCGCGCAGAGCGTCGGCAGCGGCGCGCTGCTGCTGAAACTGGACGGGACCATCGTCGAGCAGCCGTCGGAAGTCGATCCGATGGCGCTGCTGACCGGCCGGAACGACCGGGCGAAGGAATATGGGCTGGCCGACATCGTCGCCGCGCTGGATGCCGCGCGGGACGACCGGAAGGTGAAGGCCGTCGTGCTGAACCTGGACGGCTTCATGGGCGGCGGCCAGGTCGCACTGGCGCGGGTCGGCAAGGCGCTGGACGCGGTGCGCGCGGCGAAGAAGCCGGTCTTCGCCTATGCGACCATCTACAGCGACGACAGCTATCAACTGGCCACGCATGCGAGCGAAAGCTGGGTGGACCCGCTGGGCGGCGTCGCCATCGTCGGGCGCGGCGGTTCAGGGCTCTATTACAAGGGGCTGATCGACAAGCTGGGCGTCAACACCCATGTCTATCGCGTCGGCACCTACAAGAGCTTCGTCGAGCCCTTCACGCGGACCGATCAGTCCCCCGAAGCGAAACAGGCCAACCAGGCGCTGGCGGACGCGCTTTGGGAAGATTGGCAGCAGGAAGTCGCAAAGGCCCGGCCCAAGGCCAGGCTGGCGGCCTATGTGCGTGATCCTGCGAGCCTGGCCGAGGCCGCTGGCGGCAATCTGGCGAAGGCGGCGATGGGCGCCGGGCTGGTCGACAGGATGGGCGACGAAGCGGCGTTCGGCGCGCGGGTGGCCGAGATCGTGGGCGATGCACCGGACGACAAGGCGGGCGACTTCGCGGCCATCGACCTTGGCAACTACATGAAGGCGCACAAGCCCGCCAATGGCGGGGATATCGGCGTGCTGACCATTGCCGGCGACATCGTCGATGGCGAGGCCGGGCCGGGCACGGCGGCGGGCGACACGATTTCGGCGCTGCTGCGCAAGACGCTGGCGGAAAAGGATCTGAAGGCGCTGGTGGTCCGGGTCGATTCGCCCGGCGGATCGGTCATGGCGTCGGAGAAGATCCGCAGCGCCATCATGGAAGCGAAATCCGAGGGACTGCCCGTCGTGGTATCGATGGGCAATGTGGCGGCGAGCGGCGGCTATTGGGTGTCGACGCCTGCCGATGTGATCTTTGCGGAGCCCGATACGATCACCGGATCGATCGGCGTGTTCGGCATCATACCCAGTTTCGAGGGAACGCTGGCGAAGATGGGCGTCACCACGGACGGGGTGAAGACGACGCCGCTGTCGGGCCAGCCGGACATTGCCGGCGGCACGACACCGGAATTCGACCGGATCATGCAGATGGGGGTCGAGGATATTTACGGCCGCTTCGTCGGGCTGGTCGCGCAATCGCGGCGCAAGACCCCCCAGCAGATCGACGCCATCGCGCAGGGTCGCGTCTGGGACGGCGGCACGGCGCGGCAGATCGGGCTGGTGGATCGCTTCGGCGGGCTGGAGGAGGCGATTGCCGAGGCGGCGAAGCTGGCAAAGGTCGATCCGGCCAAGGCCAAGCCCTATCGCATCGCCAAGGAACCCGACAAGTTCGCCGAATTCGTCCAGTCGATCATCGATCGGGAGGATGAGGATGATGCCGGGACGTCGTCTGCCATGGTCGGACGCGACCTGCTGGGGCGGCAGGCGATCGTGCAGCGGAACTGGGCATTGCAGGCCATTGCCGATGTGCGCGCGCTGGTGAGCGGCGCGGGCGTGCGGGCCGATTGCCTGGAGTGCCGGGGCTATGGCGCGCCGCGGGTCGCAAAACCCGACGAGCACGGACTGGCGGCGCTGTTGCTGGGGCTTTGGCGGTGATGGGCGTTATTGGCCATTGAGCGTCCTGTGCTCCTGCGCAGGCAGGAGTCCAGTTCAGCTGTTGCGATGATTCACCAAGGGCAGGACTGGGCTCCTGCCTGCGCAGGAGCACGGGGCGCGCTTGAGAGAAGGCAGCCCTTCAGGCCTTCCCTGTCCACCCGGTCGGATACTCCACGAAATCCGCTTCCCGATCTTGCCGCCCCGATTTGAAGCGGTCCACACTTTGAAGCGGTCCGCACTGGCGCGGCGGAACCGCTCTCCCTATAGCTGGTCCATGGCATCCACCGAAAAGAAGAAGAAATCCGATCCCGCCCGGACCAAGGTCCGGCCCGCCGGTTTCCCGACGCGCGAGCAGGTGATGGATTTCATCGCCACATCCGACCAGCCGGCCGGAAAGCGGGAGATCGCAAAGGCGTTCGGTCTCAAGGGGCAGGAGAAGATCGCGCTCAAGGCGCTGCTGAAGGACATGGCGGACGAAGGGCTGATCGACATCGGTCCGGCGCGGGCCTTCCACAAGATGGGCGGCGTGCCGAAGGTCACCGTGCTGCGCATCGTCGATGTCGACGACACCACCCTGATCGCCACGCCGGAACGCTGGGAGGCGGAGGGGCAGCCCGCGCCCCGGCTGCGCATCGTGGAGCGGGGCAAGAGGGGCGCGCTGACGATCGGCGACCGGATCCTGGCGCGAACCGAGGAAGCGGGGCGCGGCTGGGTCGCGCATCCGATGAAGAAGCTTGCCAAGGCGAGCGAGGAATTGCTGGGCGTGGTCGAGGAGGCGGACGGCGGCAAGCTGTGGCTGCGCCCGGTCGACAAGCGCATTCGGCGGGACACGCCGATATCGGACCCCGGCACGGCGAAGAAGGGCGATCTGGTGCTCGCCGAGCCGGTAGGGCGCCCGCCCCGGATCACGGCGCGGGTGACGGACATATTGGGCGATCCCTTCGCGCCGCGCAGCTTCAGCCTGATCGCCATCCACAAGCACGGCATTCCCCACGTCTTTTCCGAGCGGGTCGAGGAAGAGGCGGTGGCGGCTTCCAGACTCCCCCTGCATGAGGAGAAGCGGGAGGATCTGCGGCACCTGCCCATCGTCGCCATAGACCCGGTCGACGCGCGGGACCATGATGATGCGGTCTGGGCCGCGCCGGACGATGATCCGGCCAATGAGGGCGGCTACAAGGCGATCGTCGCGATCGCGGACGTCAGCTATTATGTGCGGCCGGGCAGCGCGCTGGACCGGGAGGCGCGGAAGCGCGGCAACAGCGTCTATTTCCCCGATCTGGTGGTGCCCATGCTGCCGCACCAGCTTTCCTCCGACATGTGTTCGCTGCGCGCGGGGGAGGACCGAGCGGCGCTGGCCTGTCATTTTGTGCTGGATGCCGCGGGCAAGATGAAGAGCTGGCGCTTTTCCCGCGCGGTGATCCGGGTGGCGGCGGTGCTGGCCTATGAGGACGCGCAGGCGGCGATCGACGGCACGCGGGATGAGCCGCTTCTGGAAACGGCGCTGAAGCCGCTCTGGGCCTGCTGGGCGTTGCTGCGCAAGGCGCGGGACAAGCGCGAGCCGCTGGCGCTGGACCTGCCGGAGCGGCGGGTGGTGCTGGACGAATATGGCAAGATCGTCAGCGTCGCGGTGCGCGAGCGGCTCGACGCGCATATGCTGATCGAGGATTATATGGTCGCCGCCAATGTCGCGGCGGCAAAGGCGCTGGAGGCGAAGAAGGCGCCGGTCATGTACCGCGTCCATGAACCGCCGAGCCGGGACAAGCTGGTGGCGCTGAAGGACTATCTTGCGACCTTCGACATCGAATTCGCCCTGGGCCAGGTGGTGAAGCCCGCCACCTTCAACCGGCTGATCGCCCGGGTCGGCGAAGCGGAGGAGAAGCCCCAGATCATGGAGCAGATCCTGCGCACCCAGACGCAGGCCTATTATGCACCCGCCAATCAGGGGCATTTTGGGCTGGCCCTGGGGTCCTATGCGCATTTCACCTCGCCGATCCGGCGCTATGCGGACCTGCTGGTGCATCGGGCGCTGGTGGGCGCCTATGGGCTGGAGCTGCCCGCGCCCAAGGGGGATATACCCGACCGATCCTCGTTGAGCGGGGAGGATATGGAGAATATGGCCCGCGTCGGCGAGATGATCAGCCAGCATGAGCGCCGCGCCATGGAGGCGGAACGCGAGACGATCGACCGCTATGTCGCGGCATTCCTGGCGGCGCATGTCGGCGACCTGGTGGAGGCGCGGATCACCGGGGTGCAGAGCTTCGGCTTCTTCGCCACGGTCGAGGGGCTGGGCGGCGACGGGCTGGTGCCGGTATCGACCCTGGGCGACGAGCGCTTCTTCTTTGACGAGGCGGGGCGGGCGCTGGAGGGCGTGGAGAGCGGGGACCGATATACGATCGGCCAGCGGCTGCAATTGCGGCTGGCCGAAGCGGACCCGATCAACGGGGCCTTGCGCTTCGAACTGCCCGATGCCCTGCCCCAGCGTCCTAGCTTCAAGAAGGATCGCGTCCGGCCCGGCAGCGTCCGGCGCGGGCGGCCGGCCAATATACGGCATATGGGGGCGAAGCGGGGCAAGCACCGGCGGTGAAGGCCCCTATGCGCTGTAAACCTGTTACCGCATGCCAGTGAACGAAAATGGCCTGAACGAAAATGGGCCCGAACGAAAACGGGGCAGTCCCGCAGGACCGCCCCATTTTCCGTTTTCATGCCCGCGTCGCGGCTTCAGGCCGCTGCGCTCTCCGGCTCGACAGCGAACAGGGTCACGCCCTTATATTTGCTGTCGCCCTGATCATAGAGGCCGTGCATCGCCTCGAACTTTTCGTCGATCAGGCTGACGTCGTTCAATCCGGCGAGCTTGAACGTGCCCAGCTTCAGTTCCCTGGGGGGGCGGCCGTCACGCTCGATCGTGACCGCGTCGATGAACATCTCGTCATGGCGCGTATAGAGGATATGCGGGGCCAGCTTCACGACCATCTTGTTGTAGGTCGCCATCAGACATTTCTGAAGCGCAATCGCCTCGAAGAACATGGTAGGAGCGGTCATAATCTGCTTTTCATTACCGATTTGACGCGCCGGTTCAATTGCTTTGTGCGTCGCACCATCACCTCGCCGTGCAACTTGCCATACAACTTGCACGCCAGGCGGGATCAGGCGTTTCGCCTGTGCGACACAAGGTGCAGCCTCTCCCGCAAGACCCAGCGCGCCACCAGCAACAGCGCGACCACGCCCAGCCCGCTTGCAAGGCCCAGCCAGATGCCAAGGCCCTGCAACCCCAGCGGAAAGGCCAGGACGACGCCGACTCCGATGCCGATCACCCAATAGCCGATCAGGGCAAAGATCATCGGCACGCGCGTATCCCGAATGCCCCTTAGCACCCCTGCCCCCACGGCCTGGGCCGCGTCCACCAGCTGGAACAGCGCCGCGACGCCCAGGAAGCTGACCGCAAGCGTCGCGGTCCGCCGGTTGGCGGGATCGGCAAGGTCCAGGAAAGCGGATATCAGAAGGCGCGGAAAGGCGATGAGCATCGCCGCCGCGATCAGGGCGAACCCCGTCCCGATCGCCAGCGCCAGCCAGCCCGCACGACCGACCCCCGCCAGGTCGCCCTTCCCATAAGCGAGGCCCACGCGCACGGTCGCCGCCTGGCCAATGCCCATGGGCACCATGAAGACCAGCGCGGCGATCTGGATCGCGACGGCATGCGCCGCCAGCGAGTCGCGGTCGATCAATCCCATCAGGAAGGCGGAGGCGTTGAACACCGTCGTCTCCAGCCCCAGGGTGATCGCGATCGGCAGGCCCAGCGCCCAGACGGCCCGGTGCCGTTCCCGGTCACGGGTCCAGAATCGCCCTAGCAGGCGGTAGCGACGGAACCGCCGGTCGATCAGTATGACCGCAAGCAGCCCGATGAACAGGAAGGAGGAGGACAGACTGCTGGCGATTCCCGCGCCGAAGATCCCTAGCGCGGGGAAACCGAAATGGCCGAAGATCAGCGTCCAGCCCACCAGCACATTGAACGGGATCGCGCAGACCATGATGATCAGGCCCCAGACGGGCCGTTCGAGCGCGGAGATGAAGTTGCGCAGCGTGGTGAATCCCAGAAAGGGCAGCAGCGCCCATTGCAGGCCGCGCATCAGTTCGCCCGCCTGGGCCGCCAGTTCCGCATCCTGCCCCATCAGCAGCAGGATGGATCGGCTTTCCCACAGCAGCGCCCAGGCGGGCAGCACGAACAGGGTGGCCGCGCGCAGCGTCTGATGCACGGTCCGCCGGACGTCCCGCACCGAATGCCGCCGACGCCCCCGCTCCGTGGCGATCAACGGCGCGGCGGCGGTCACCAGCCCCATGCCGAAGATCAGCAACGCATTGAACAGGTTGATCGCCAGCGCGCCAGACGCCACCGCGCCCGCACCCAGCCGGCCCAGCAGCAGCAGGTCGGTCGCGGCGATGCCGGCCCAGGCGATGTTGCCCGCGATCATCGGCAGTGCGAGCGCCGTCAGCGCCCCGGCCTCCAGGCGCCAGGGTGAACGCATCGGTCAGTGCTTTTTGAAGAGGTGCAACAGGGCGACGACGATGCCGCCAACGATCAGCCCGACAATGCCGGCGCCCACAGCGTTCACCACCCATTCCACCACCGGAGCGATGGCGGGCAGGCCGTGGGCCGCGCCTTGCGCGACATGGTGGATGGCGCCGGGAACGAGATCCCAATGAAATTCGTGAAGCCCATGGACGATCAGCCCGCCGCCGACCCAGAGCATGGCCGCGGTGCCGACAACGCCCAACATCCGCATCAGCACCGGCATGGCCTTCACCATCGCCCGCCCCAGCACCCGCGCGCCAGCCGAACGCCGCTCCGCCAGATGCAGGCCGATATCGTCCATCTTCACGATGAAGCCGACAACGCCATAGACGCCCGCGGTGATCAGGAAGGCGACGACGATCAGGATGATCGCCTGTTCCCAGATCGGTTCCGCCGCGACGGTGCCGAGGGCGATCGCCATGATTTCGCCCGACAGAATGAAGTCGGTGCGGATCGCGCCGGAAACCTTCTGCTCCTCCAATTCGCTGGAGCTGTGCGTTTCCAGCGCTTCTTCGACCAGGTCATGACCGCCCTGCACCGCTTCGAGCAGCTTTTCCGCCGCTTCGAAACAGAGAAAGGCACCGCCCAGCATCAGCAGGGGAGGCAGCAACCAGGGCGCGAAGGCGCTCAGCACCAGGGCGGCGGGAAGCAGGAACAGCAGCTTGTTGCGCAGCGAACCCTTGGCGATCTTCCAGATGATGGGGAGTTCGCGGTCCGCCGTCAGGCCCATGACATAGCGCGGCGTGACTGCCGTATCGTCGATCACCACGCCCGCCGCCTTCGACCCGGCCTTGCCCGCGGCAGCGGCAACATCATCCAGCGAACTGGCCGCAAGCTTGGCAATCCCCGCTACGTCATCGAGCAGCGCGATCAGACCCGAAGGCATTGATGTTATTCCCCTGTTGGCCCCGGCGTGGGACCGGCAGCCGCCTCAATAGAGGCGGGGCATGCCTGGCGCAATGGATTGGCAAAGGGTCGGATCGATATAGGCGGACCGAACAGGGCGGCGGCCCTGCGCCTCAATCGCGCCTCAATGCAGCCCGCGATAATTGCCCGGCGGGTCGCTGGCAGGGAAGCTTTCATCCACCTGCTCGTCCACCATGTCCCAATCGCGCGCGTCGATATGCTGTTCGTGCGGGCCGGCGTCGCGCACCGGGCCGGAAGAGAAGCCCGTCCCGCGATGGTCATATGCGTTGCGGCCAGCCTGCCATTCCTTCCAACCCCGCCAGGCCACGGTGCCCAGCCCGGTGAGAAATGCCAGTTTCAACAACCCCTTCATTTCGGCTTCTCCTGTGGTTCATGCAGATGGACCCATTCGGCCCGATTGCCGCTGACGATGTCAGGCGTCAGCGGGATGTCGCCCTCCTCATCGGTGCCGCCCGGCGGCTCCGCGGCCGGGGCGGATGCGATCGCCCAGCGCTGCCGCAGTGCCGCATCGATCATCGCCCGCCAGACGTGGTCGTCGCCCGCCTGCAACATGACATCGTCGGGATCCTTGATGATGGCGAGCAGACCAGCGGCGGCCTCCACCTGCTCCTGCCAGTGATCGGGGCCGAGAGCGGGATTGGCGGCCGCCAGATGCCGCGCCAGCCGTTCCAGAAGATTGCGCTGCTCCATGTGCTGATGAACGCCGGCCGAACCGCTCTGTTCCCTTATCGTGACGCCTGTGCAGCGAAGTGAACGTCGCGCCGCATCGATCGTTGACGCCGCATGCAAGGAACAGTTGCAAGGAGAAGGAGAAGATCATGCCCCAGGGTGACAAGAACAGCTATACCGGCAAGCAGAAGCGCAAGGCGGAGCATATCGAACAGGGTTATGAGGATCGCGGCGTATCCCGCAAGGAAGCGGAACGGCGCGCCTGGGCCACCGTCAACAAGGAATCGGGCGGCGGCAACAAATCCGGATCCGGCCGGGGGAAGCCCGACAGCCATGTCTCTTCGCGCAAGGGCGGGAAGAAGGGCGGCGCGGCATCGGCGCGGCGACCGGCGGCCGATCGCTCCGCAGCCGCCAGAAAGGGTTGGGAAACCCGGCGCAGGAAGGCGCATGGCTGACCTGGCCGGAGGATGGCTGTCCGGCGCGCGGCGGATGAACCCGCCGGCGCCGGTTCAGTCCTGAGACCGATAGTGCGGCAGCGCCAACCCCCTGCGCATCGCAACGGCCCGCAACAGGAAACCAAGGCAGGCGGCGATCAAACCGGCCACGGGAATGTCGAGTCCCAGCCAGCGCAGGAAGACGAACAGCCCCGATGCAAGCGCCGCGGCCGTCACATAAAGTTCCGGACGCAGCACTATGGACGGCTCCCCCGCCAGCAGGTCGCGCATGATGCCGCCGACGCAGCCGGTAACGACGCCCATCATCGCCGCCACCAGCGGCGGCACGCCGTAGCTCATCGCCTTGGCCGCGCCATAGACAGCGAAGGCGGCGAGCCCGACCGCGTCCAGCCAGTCGAGCGCGCTGTCGCTCCACCAGCGGCGCGGCGTGCACCAGACGAGCAGCGCGGCCAACATGCATGCGATCGCGGGCACGGCGTCGCGGACCCAGAAGACCGGCGCGCCGATCAACAGGTCGCGAACCGTTCCGCCCCCTACCCCCGTCACCAGTGCGAAGAAGGCGAAGGTGACCAGCGTCTGCCGCAGGCGCGCCGCCGCCAGCGCGCCGGATGCCGCGAAGACGAAAGTGCCGACGATGCTGAGCGTCTCAAGCACCGGGCCGATCTGCGGCAGCAGCGTCTGGTTCATGGGGCGGCGCTGGGCGTTATTTCGCGAGTTCGGCCTCTACCGCCGCCACCAGATCCGCATCATCGGGCGCGGTCGTGGGTGCGAAACGGGCCGCCACGCTGCCGTCCTTCGCGATCAGGAATTTCTCGAAATTCCAGAGCACTTCAGGTTCGGGATTGGGCGTGATGCCATAGCCGACCAGCTTTTCGCGAAACTGGGCGCCTTCCCCCCGCGCCGCGGGCTGCGCGCCGGTCAGCGCCGCGTAGAGCGGGTGCTTTTCCGGGCCGGTGACGACGATCTTTTCGAACATCGGGAAATCGACGCCGAAATTGGTGGTGCAGAAGGTCGCGATCTCTTCGTTGCTGCCCGGTTCCTGGGCGCCGAAATCATTGGCGGGGAATCCAGCGACGACCAGCCCCTTGTCCTTATAGTCGCGATAAAGCTGTTCCAGCCCTTCATATTGCGGGGTCAGGCCGCATTTGGAGGCGACGTTGACCACCAGAACCACCTTCCCCGCATAGTCGGCCAGGCTGGCGTCGGCGCCCTTGATGGTCTTGAGCGGAATCTGCTGGATATCTGTCATGTCATATTCTCCTTCGGACCGGATGGCTTGCCCCCATCATATGGCCGCGCCGAAAAGCTTGCCTACCCCGGATGTCGCAAGCATCGCGAAAACACCCCAGAAGACGACGCGCGCCACTGCTCGCGCTATTCCGCCGCCGCCCAGGCGCGCGCCGACATAGCCCAGCACCGCCAGGCACAGCAGCGATACGAGGGCGACAGCGGCGATCGCGTGCCCCGGACTGGCGACGGCGGCCAGCACGGGGGCGATCGCGCCGACGGAGAAAGTCGCGGCAGAGGTCAGCGCCGCCTGAACCGGGCGCGCTGTGCTGATGTCGGAAATGCCCAGTTCGTCCCGCGCATGGGCGGCGAGCGCGTCGACATTCATCAACTGCGTCGCCACCTGGCCCGCAAGCTCCGCAGTCAGGCCGCGATCGACATAGATGTCGCGCAATTCCTGCCATTCCACATGGGGCTGCTGGGCCAGCGCCTTCTTCTCCTTGGCCAGGTCGGCGCGCTCCGTATCGGACTGGGCGCTGACGGACACATATTCGCCCGCCGCCATCGACATGGCGCCCGCAACCAGCGCGGCAATGCCCGACAGAAGGATGGTGTCCCGCGCCGCCCCCGACGCCGCGATGCCGGTGAGCAGGCTGGCGGTGGAGACGATGCCGTCATTGGCCCCCAGAACGGCAGCGCGCAGCCAGCCGACGCGATTGACATAATGGACCGCATGATGGCCGTCGATCACGTCTTCGTCCTGCATCGTCGCGGATTGTTCCATGCGCCTTTCCCCTCTGGCTGCCCTTGGCTAACAGATGAGGCGATCGGCGCAAGGGCTTCCTGGAAATCGCTTCAGGCGCCCAGCCCTTCAGCCTTTTCCGCCAGTTCCAACCAGCGTTCCTCCGCC
This sequence comes from Sphingobium sp. LMA1-1-1.1, assembly GCF_040676365.1. Lineage (NCBI taxonomy): Bacteria > Pseudomonadati > Pseudomonadota > Alphaproteobacteria > Sphingomonadales > Sphingobiaceae > Sphingobium > Sphingobium sp. LMA1-1-1.1. Next base: position 161,721 of record NZ_JBEGHS010000001.1, on the reverse strand, counting down.
GCTTCCTTTTCGACGCGGGCCTTTTCGATCGCCCTGGTGAGCAGGTCGAACCTGCCGGGGTCGCGGCCGTAGAGATTGGGATCGGCCAGCGCTTCCTCGTCCCGCGCAATGGCCGCCTCTATCTCCTCGATCCGCTTTGGCAGCAGGTCCAAGTCGCGCTGGTCCTTGTAGCTGAGCTTGGTCGATGCGCTTTTCGGCGGGGGCGGCGCGGCACTCTTTTTCTCCGTCCTCGGCGCGTTCTTCGGCTGGCGCTTGGCGACCCAGTCCGCATAGCCGCCGACGATCACGTCGATGGTGCCGGAACCGTCCAGCCCGAGCGTGACCGTCACGGTGCGGTCGAGAAAGTCGCGATCGTGGCTGACAATCAGCACGGTGCCTTCATAATCGGCAATGACCTCCTGAAGCAGGTCGAGCGTCTCGAGGTCGAGGTCGTTGGTCGGCTCGTCCAGCACCAGCAGGTTCGATTCGCGGGCGAATTCGCGCGCGAACAGCAGGCGCGAGCGTTCGCCGCCCGACAAGGTGCCGACCCGCGCCTCCGCCAGGGAGGGGTCGAAGAGGAATTCCTTGAGATAGCCGTGGACATGCTTGCGCGTGCCGCGCACGTCGATCCAGTCACCGCCTTCGGCCAGGACGTCGCGGACCCGCCGGTCGGGCTGCATCAGGCTGCGCTGCTGGTCGATGAAGATCATGTCGAGCGACCTGGCCTGGCGAATCTCGCCGCTGTCGGGCGCGAGTTCGCCGGTCAGCAGTTTCAGGAGCGTGGTCTTGCCCGCGCCGTTGCCGCCAACGATGCCGATGCGGTCGCCGCGCTGGATGCGCAGCGAGAAGTCCTTGATGACTGTGCGATCCCCGAATTGCTTGGTGACATGTTCGGCGGTGATGACGCTTTTCGTCTTGTTGTCGTCGCTGGCGACGGCAATTTTCGCGACGCCCTGCGGACCCACCATGGCGGCGCGTTGGGCGCGCATTTCCCATAATTTGGCGAGGCGGCCCTGGTTGCGCTTGCGCCGGGCGGTGACGCCGCGTTCCAGCCAGTGCGCCTCGATCTTCAGCTTGGCGTCCAGCTTTTCGGCGGCGCGGGCTTCCTCGGCATAGACGGCCTCCATCCACTCATCGAAACCGCCAAAGCCGATTTCATTGCGGCGGATGCCGCCCCTGTCGAGCCAGAGCGTCTGGCGCGTCAGGCGGGTGAGGAAGGCGCGGTCATGGCTGATGACGATGAAGGCGCCGTTATAGCGGCCGAGCCACCCTTCCAGCCAGTCGATCGCGTCGATGTCGAGATGGTTGGTCGGTTCGTCGAGCAGCAGCAGGTCCGGCTCGCTCGCCAGGGCGCGGGCAATGGCGGCGCGACGGCGTTCGCCCCCCGATGCGGTGGCGGCTTCACGGTTGAGATCGGTGCCGAGCTGGCTGGCGATGGCGTCGACCTCATGGGCGGGCGGGGCGAACTGGCCGGCCAGCGCGAAGTCCCGCAGCGTGGCGAAGCCGGAAACATCCGGATCCTGCTCCAGCATGATGACGCGGGCGCCGGGCCGGAAGGATCGGGTGCCCTCGTCCGGTTCGATCTGACCGGCGATCAGCTTGAGCAGCGTGGTCTTTCCCGCCCCGTTGCGGCCGATCAGCGCCAGCCGGTCCCGTTCCCCGACGAAAATGTCGAGATTGCGGAAAAGCCAATGGGTGCCCTGTGAGAGGCCAAGATTTTCGAAGGAGAGAATGGGAGCCGCCATGGCCGTGCAGCTAGGCGTTCTGGAAAGCTGGGGCAAGAGGGGGAACCGGAAGCTGTCTGACGGCTTTCAGCGCATGTCAGCGTCCATTCATCGCAGCCGTCACAATGTCGCTGCATCGCTTTTTGAGGAGAAAGCCCTGTGAAATCCATGTTCGCCCTGATGGCCTCTGCTGTCGTTGCCGCCGCTGCCCTGCCCGTCGCGGCCGCTGCGCAGACCAGCGTGACCATTGCAGAAACCGCGCCGGTGGTGACGTTGAACGTCACCGAAACCGTGGAGGCGGCGCCCGACATGGCGACGGTGGGCACCGGGGTCCAGACCCGCGCCCAGACCGCGGCGCAGGCGATGCGCGACAATGCGGCGCAGATGGACAAGCTGATCGCGGCGCTGGTGAAGGCGGGCATTCCGAAGAAGGACATCCAGACCAGTGGGATCAATCTGAGCGCCCAATATGACTATAGCAACCGCGACGGTCAGGCTTCCGCGCCGCGCTTCATCGGATATGAGGCGTCGAACCAGCTATCGGTGAAGCTGCGCGACATCCGGAAGGTGGGCGGGCTGCTCGATACCATGGTCGATGCGGGCGCGACCAATGTGAGCGGGCCCAGCTTCTCGATCAGCGATCCGGCGCCGATGCTGGCGCAGGCACGCTCGGCCGCACTCAAGAGCGCCAGGGCGCAGGCGGATTTCTACGCGCAGGCGGCCGGATACCGCTCGGCACGGCTGGTTTCGCTGACGGAGAGCAACAGCGGCGGGCAGCCGCCCGTGCCGATGATGGCGGCGGCGCGGTTCAAGGCGGATTCAGCGCCTGCCACGCCCGTGGAACCGGGACAGGTCGGGTCATCGGTGACGCTGACCGTGCAATATGCGCTGGAGAAATAAGCGCGGGATAGCCTCATCGCCGAAGATCATCCTGGAAGATCATCGCTGATGTAGCGCCGGCCCCCTGCCCCCTCCCACCCTGCGGGAGGGGGCATATACCGGAACCCGACCCCCCTCATCGTCATTCACCACCTGTTCAATGGCTGCCCGCTATGCCAAGGTCATGGAAATGAAGCGGTTAAGACTGATAGCAGCCATGGGGGTCATGGCGGCGCTTTTCGCCGCCAATCCGCCTGCCCAGGCCAGCAGCCAGCGCGACGAGCAGGATGCCGCGCGCCGCGCGATGCTGGACGGGCAGGTCATGCCGTTTTCCGTCATCAAGCGCCGGGTGGATGCCGCCATGGGCGGCGCCACCTATCTGGGCAGCGAATTCAACCCGTCCACCAATCGATACCGCCTCAAATATGTGAAGGACGGCAAGGTGGTATGGGTTGATGCGGACGGTCGCACGGGCGATATAATCGGCTGGGCGCGCTGACAGGCGCGTACCGCCTTGTCCTTTGGACATAACAACAGAAACGGGGCCATATGCGTCTGCTGATCGTCGAAGATGAACCTAGCCTGGGGCAACAGCTCCGGAACACGCTGGAGGGCGCGGGCTATGCCGTGGATCTGGCCGACGATGGCGAGGACGGGCATTTCCTGGGCGCGACCGAAAGCTATGACGCGGTCGTCCTGGACCTGGGCCTGCCCACCATTGACGGCCTTACCGTGCTGGACCGCTGGCGCAAGGAAGGGCGCAGCTTTCCGGTACTGGTGCTGACGGCGCGGGACAGCTGGTCCGACAAGGTGGCCGGACTGGACGCAGGCGCTGACGATTATCTGGCCAAGCCGTTCCAGAGCGAGGAACTGATCGCCCGGCTGCGCGCGCTGATCCGTCGCGCGTCGGGCAATGCGTCGAGCGAGCTGACGGCGGGCGACGTGCGGCTGGACACGCGATCGGGCAAGGTGACGCTGAAGGGCGAGCCGGTGAAGCTCACCGCGCAGGAATATAAGCTGCTGTCCTACCTCCTCCACCACAAGGGCAAGGTCGTGAGCCGCACCGAACTGATCGAGCATATCTACGACCAGGATTTCGACCGCGATTCCAACACGATCGAGGTATTCGTGACCCGCATCCGCAAGAAGCTGGGCGCGGATGTCATCACGACCATCCGGGGCCTGGGCTACAGCCTGGACGAGCCGGGGCGATAAACCCCCTCCTTCCGTTCGGCTGAGCTTGTCGAGCCTGGTTCTTCAAGGAAAATGAAGCCCTTCGACAAGCGCGGGGCGAACGGAAACGAAGGTTTCGGCTTTTTTTGACCGATCCCCCCTCCCCTCCGCAGGTCCGTTCCACCGGATCGCTCAGCCGCCGCATGATCGGCATCGCGGCGCTGTGGATCAGCCTGCTGCTGCTGGGCGGCGGGCTGGCGCTCGACCGCGTGCTGTCCGATGCGATCACGCGCAATTTCGACGACGGGATGAACTATGTCCTGACCGCCATGATCGCATCGGCGGAGATCGGGCCGGACGGCGAGGTGCTGTTCAACCGCGAGCCCGCCGATCAGCGTTTCCTGGAGCCCAATAGCGGCATTTACTACCAGATCAGCGGCAAGGGGCATGAGGACTGGCGGTCGCGTTCGCTGTGGGACCGGGCGCTGAAGGTCAATCCGGAGCATCATGACGACGCGCCGCATATCTATGACAGCAACCAGTTTCCGGGCGAAGACCTGCGCGTCATGGAACGCAGCATCATCCTGCCCGGGTCAAACACGCGATGGATGTTCATGGTGGCGCAGGCGCGCGAGGGGCTGGACGCGCAGATAAAGACGCTGCGTTCGACCCTGTTCGAGAGCTTTGCCCTGCTGGCGCTGGGGCTGATCGTGCTGGCGACCCTGCAGACGATCTACGGGCTGCGCCCGCTGCGCAAGGTTCGCCACGAGATCGTGCGGATGCGCGCGGGTGAGAAGAACCGCGTGACCGAGCCGATGCCCGCCGAGGTGCTGCCGATGGTGGAGGAGCTCAACGCGCTGCTCGCCCATAATGAACGGCAGGCGGAGGAAGCGCGGACCCATGCGGGCAACCTTGCCCATGCGCTGAAGACGCCATTGACCGTAATCATGAACGCGGCGACCGCGCAATCGCCCGACCTGGGCGACACCGTGATCCGGGAAGCGACGACGATGCGCCGCCAGGTCGACCATCATCTGGCGCGGGCGCGAGCGGTCGGCCGGCGCGGCGCGGCGCATAGCCGGGCGGAAGTATGGGCCAGCCTGGACGCGGTAGAACGCGCCGTCCAGCGGCTTTATCCCGAAGTGCGCATCGACATGGACGGCGACAAGGAGGCCGCCGTGCGGGTCGAAAGGCAGGATCTGGACGAAATGCTGGGCAATCTGATCGAGAATGCCGCAAAATATGGCGGTGGCAGCGTGTTTGCGACGGTCGGACGCAAGGGATCCATGGTCGAAATCCTGGTCGAGGATGACGGCACGGGCATTCCCCAGGCAGACCGCACGCGCATTTTCGACCGGGGCGTCAGGCTGGATTCGGGGAAGCCGGGGACGGGCCTTGGCCTTGCCATCGTGCGGGACGTGGCGGAAATCTATGGCGGGTCGGTCGCGCTGGAGGAGAGCGAGGATCTGGGCGGCGTGCTGGTCCGGCTGCGGCTGCCCGCTGCCTGATGCGGCGGCACTTCTACCTTGCCTGCGGTTTCCTGTCCCTGGGGCTGGGCGCGATCGGCGCCTTCCTGCCTCTCCTGCCGACCGTGCCGTTCATGATCCTGGCGGCATTCTGCTTTGCGCGATCCAGCCCGGCGCTGGAGGCCCGATTGCTGGAGCATCGCCATTTTGGCCCGCATATCCGGCGCTGGCGGGAAAAGGGAGCGATCAGCCGGCGGGGAAAGAAGGCGGCATTGGCCGCCTTTGCGTTCAGCGCGGTGCTGGCGCTGCTGCTATCGCCCTTTCCCTGGTTTCTGATCCCGCTGGCCGCGGCCCTGATCGGCGGCACATGGATCTGGACCCGCCCCGAGGGCTGAGACCCTTGATGCTCCCTCAAAAGGGGACGCAGACGGCGTCCGACAGCCCTCAGTTCATGGCCAGGATCATGTTCCGCACCTGAGGATAAACCTGCTTTTCCCATTTGCTGCCGGAAAAGACGCCATAATGGCCGACGCCGGGTTGAAGATGATGGCGTTTCATATGCGGGCGCAGGCCGGTGCAGAGCACATGGGCGGCAGCGGTCTGGCCCACGGCGCAGACATCATCCTTTTCACCCTCGACCGTCAGCAGCGCGGTCTTGTGGATCGCGCCGGGATTGACCTTCCGCCCGCGATAGGTGAGTTCACCCTTGGCCAGCAATGTCCGCTGGAACACCTTGTCGACCGTTTCCAGATAGAATTCCGCCGTCATGTCGAGCACGGCGAAATATTCCTCGTAAAAGGTCTTGATCTTGTTCGCTTCGACCTGCTTGCCATCGGCCAGCAGTTGGTAAAGTTCCCGATGGGCCGAGCCATGCCGGTCCATGTTCATCGACATGAAGGCCGAAAGCTGAAGGAAACCGGGGTAGACGCGCCGGCCGCGCCCAGCATAGCGCATCGGCACCAGACTGATCAGATTATCCTCGAACCATTCGATCGACTGTTCATTGGCGAGTTCGTTGACCACAGTCGGAGCAGCGCGGGTATCGATCGGCCCGCCCATCAGAGTCATGGACCGCGGCGTCGCCGCATCCTTGTCCTCCGACATGATCGACACCGCCACCATGGCCGGCACGCAGGGCTGGCAGACCGAAACCAGATGCGATCCCGGCCCGATTTCCCGCATGAACATCATTATGTAGTCGACATAGTCGTCGAAGCCGAACCTTCCGGCGCTCAGCGGTACGTCGCGGGCGTTCTTCCAATCGGTGATGTACACGTCATGATCACGCAGAAGCGTCTGCACCGTGTTGCGCAGCAGGGTCGCGAAGTGGCCCGACATGGGCGCGACCACCAGCACCTTGGGCTGGGGCGCCTCCACATCGTCCTTCACGAAATGCAGCAGGTTCCCGAAAGGCAGGTCCAGCGCCACCTCTTCCCTCACGGCCACGACGGCATTGCCGCTGTGCACCTGCGTTATGCCATAGGCAGGCCGATGATGGGTCAGCTTCGCACCCTGGAACACGTCCATCAACGCGAACATGCGGCGCGGCATGGCCCAATCCGCCACCGGACCCATCTTGTCCCTGAAGGAAAGTGCGATCTGAGCACCCAAGCGCGCAGGGGCCATCATGTCGTTCCAGGCCTGATAGCCGCTATATAGCATCATCATCTTGCTCAAACGCGTCCTAAGCTCTTCCGGTGCCGATTCGGTCCCATGCAAAAACCGTTATACAGGTTTTCCATATTGCACCGCATCATGATTGATGGGAACATAGGGATGAAGCGGGAGGAATGCCATGGCCGACGCCGAACTGACCATTTCCAGCAAGACTTATTCATCCTGGTCCCTGCGCGGATGGTTGTTGTGCCGCATGGCGGGCCTGAAAGTCGTCGAGAAGACGATCGCGCTCGATGATCCTGAAAACCGGGCGGAATTGCTGCTTTTGTCGCCGTCGGTTCTGGTTCCCCGCCTGACCCATGAGGGGGCGAGCGTCTGGGACACGCTCGCAATTGCGGAATATCTGCATGAACTTTACCCGCATGCCGGGCTTTATCCCGAAGAGCGGATCGCGCGGGCGCATTGCCGATCGGTTTCGGGCGAGATTCACTCCGGCTTCATCAACCTGCGATCGGCGCTGCCGATGAACCTCAAGGTACGGCACGACAAATTTCCGGTCTTTTCAGGGGCCAAGCAGGACATCGAACGGATCGAGGAAATCTGGACCGAATGCCTGAACACCTATGGCGGCCCCTGGCTGTTCGGGGAAAGGGCGAGCGTGGCCGACGCCATGTTCGCGCCGGTGGCGCAGCGCTTCCTGACCTACGCGGTGGCGCTGTCGGCGCAATCGGCGGCCTATTGCAACTGGAGCAACGATTGGGAACTGATGCGCGAATGGATCGACGCCGCCCGCCGGGAGAAGGATGAGGTCGAGGAACTGGAGGTCGAGTTTTAGGACGATTTCCCAGGCGATCAAAGCCGATCGCTGGTCAGGAAATCACGACGTCCGGCTCTCGATCCCGCTCAGCCATTCGGCGATCATTGCGCGACCGGCTGCGACGGCCGCCGGGCCATGGTCGGCATGGTCCTGCCGCAGGGCGATGCCGCATTGCTTCGCTATGTCGAGATCAGCCCAGAAATGGGTGAGCCAATCCTCGAAACGCGGATCTTCGCCCATTTCCGCGTGGAATTGCAGCGCCAGCAGCTTGGATCCGCGGCGAAAGGCCTGATGCGCGTAATTTTCGGTGGAGGCCAGCAGTTCGACGCCGGCCGGCAGGTCGAACGTGTCGCTATGCCAATGCAGAACGGGAACCCCGTCCAGATGGCGCAGCGGCGATTCGGCTCCCGCCCGGTTCAACATGACCGGCGCGAAACCCAGTTCCATCCGCCCGCCGGAATAGACGGACGCGCCGAGCGCCGCGGCGATCATCTGGCTGCCCAGGCACACGCCCAGGGTCGGCAGATCCTGTTCCAGCCGGGCGGCGAGCTTTGCGATCTGGAGCGGAATCCAGGGGTGCAGATCATGTTCGTAAACGCCCATCGGGCCGCCCATCATGATAAGCAGGTCAGGGGTGCAGAGATCGACATCGGCAAAGTCGGCGCTGGCGACGTCGATCCGCTCGATCCGATAGCCGGCAGCTTCGATCGGCTGGAGATAGCCTGCCGCACCCTCTCGCGGCACATGTCGGACAATCAGCGCTGTTTTCATTTCCGCCATGCTGCCAGAGCGGATTTCGATCTGATTGAATCAGATCGCCGCTCTGGTTTCCTTGTTTTCCGCGATTTCTTGACCAGCGATCGGTTCCGATCGCCTGGAAATCGCTCTAGCCAAAGACGGCATGGCCGGCCACCCCAGCCTTTCTTGGGTTTTTGAAATGAAGGCTATCGGCGGGCGATGCGGATCAATGTGCTGGTCCCGATCGCGAACCAGATGATGTTGACGACCGTCGACGGGATGGCGCCGTGCCACCAGGTGTTGATGACGAACAGCCCGGAACCCAGCGTGTTCATCCCCTGGAAGAGGGTGGACCTGCCCGAGGCATGGCCGCTCGATACGAGCAGATAGGCGCCCAGGATCAACAGCGCACCCGCCCAGCCGGCGATTTCAATCAGGATCGGCAATCCATCCCCCATGGATAATGATGGTCTGGCTCGGTCGCTTGGAAACCGCTCCAGGCCCCTCTCCCAAGGAAAGAGGCTCCCCCCTTGCGGAGAGAGCCTCTTTTCCTTCAGTCATGCGTGCGCCGGTCAGGCGGCCAGCTTGCGCAGCACATATTGCAGGATGCCGCCGTTCAGGAAATAATCCAGTTCGTTGACGGTATCGATGCGGCACAGCGCGGTGAAGGTGAAGGTGGAACCGTCGGCGCGCTTCACGATCACTTCCACATCCTGGCGCGGCTTCAGGCCGGCGACATTCTGGATGGTGAAGGTTTCGTCGCCGGTGAGGCCGAACGTGTCCTTGTTCTGACCGTCCTTGAACTGGAGCGGCAGGACGCCCATGCCGACCAGGTTCGAACGGTGGATGCGCTCGAAGCTTTCCACGATGACCGCGCGCACGCCCAGCAGGTTGGTGCCCTTCGCTGCCCAGTCGCGCGACGACCCGGTGCCATATTCCTTGCCGCCGATGACGACCAGCGGAGTGCCGTCGGCCTTGTGCTTCATCGCCGCGTCGTAGATCGGCATGACTTCGCCTTCATAACGGGTCATGCCGCCCTCGACGCCGTCCAGCATCAGGTTCTTGATGCGGATATTGGCGAAGGTGCCGCGCATCATGACTTCGTGATGGCCGCGGCGGGCGCCGTAGCTGTTGAAGTCGGCCTGCGCCACCTGACGCTCCTGCAGCCACTTGCCCGCGGGGCTGGTCGCCTTGATCGAGCCGGCCGGCGAAATATGGTCGGTGGTGATCGAGTCCCCGAAAATGGCCAGCGGCTTGGCCTCGACAATGTCGGTGACCGGCTTCGGGGTCATGGTCAGACCCTCGAAATAGGGCGGGTTGGCGACATAGGTCGAACCAGCGCGCCAGCTGTAGGTAGCCGAACCCGTGACGTTGATCGCCTGCCAGTGGGCGTCGCCCTTGTACACATTGGCGTAGCGCGCCTGGAACATCTGGCGGTCCATGCAGCCCGCCATGGTCGAGGCGACTTCGTCATTGGTCGGCCAGATGTCCTTCAGGAACACCTGCTGGCCGTCCTTGCCCGTGCCGATCGGCGTGGTGATGAAGTCTTCGACCACCGTACCCTTCAGCGCATAGGCGACGACCAGCGGCGGCGAGGCCAGGAAGTTGGCGCGCACGTCGGGAGACACGCGGCCTTCGAAATTGCGGTTACCGGAGATGACGGCGGCGGCGACCAGGCCGTTTTCGTTGATCGCCTTGCTGATCGGCTCGGCCAGCGGACCGGAGTTGCCGATGCAGGTGGTGCAGCCATAGCCGACCAGGTTGAAGCCTATGGCGTCGAGATGCGACTGAAGCCCGGCCTTTTCCAGATAGTCGGTAACCACCTGCGATCCCGGCGCCAGCGAGGTCTTTACCCAGGGCTTGGGCTTCAGGCCCAGTTCGTTCGCCTTCTTGGCAACGAGGCCGGCCGCGACGAGGACGCCGGGGTTCGAGGTGTTGGTGCAGCTGGTGATCGCGGCGATGGTGACGTCGCCGTCGCCAATGTCGAAATCCTTGCCTTCCACCGGAACGCGAGCCTGGGCCTTCTTGTACACCTTTTCCATGTCGGCGTTGAAGACATCGTCCACGTCCGGCAGCGCAACGCGATCCTGCGGACGCTTCGGCCCTGCAAGGCTGGGAACGACGGTCGAGAGGTCCAGCTCCAGCGTGTCGGTGAAAACCGGTTCGACCGCCGGATCGATCCAGAAGCCCTGCTCCTTCGCATAGGCTTCGACCAGCGCGATATTCTCTTCGGTGCGACCGGTGAGACGCATATAGTCCAGCGTCTTGTCGTCAATGCCGAAGAAGCCGCAGGTCGCGCCATATTCCGGCGCCATATTGGCCAGCGTCGCGCGATCGGCGAGCGACAGGGTGGCAAGGCCGGGGCCGAAATATTCGACGAAGCGGCCGACCACGCCACGGGCGCGCAGCATCTGGGTGCAGGTGAGGACAAGGTCCGTGGCGGTGACGCCTTCCTTCAATTCACCGGTGAAGCGGAAGCCGACCACTTCGGGAATGAGCATGGAGACGGGCTGGCCCAGCATCGCGGCCTCAGCCTCGATACCACCGACGCCCCAGCCCAGCACGCCCAGACCGTTGATCATGGTGGTGTGGCTGTCAGTGCCGACGCAGGTGTCGGGATAGGCGACGGTGACGCCGTCAGGGCCTTCGCTCGACCAGACCGCCTGCGCGATATTTTCCAGGTTCACCTGATGGCAGATGCCGGTGCCCGGGGGCACGGCATAGAAATTGGCGAGCGACTTGGAACCCCATTTCAGGAAGTCATAGCGCTCCATATTGCGCTGATATTCAATTTCCACATTCTGCTCGAACGCCTTGGGCGTACCGAATTCGTCGACCATGACCGAGTGGTCGATGACGAGGTGGACCGGCACCTGCGGGTTGATCTTGCTGGCGTCGGCGCCCAGCGCAGTCATCGCGTCGCGCATCGCGGCGAGGTCGACGACGCAGGGAACGCCGGTAAAGTCCTGCATCAGCACGCGGGCGGGGCGATACTGAATCTCCCGTTCGGCCTTGCCCTTGTCATTCTGCCAGTCGACGATCGCCTGGATGTCGGCGGTGGTGACGGTGACGCCGTCCTCGAAGCGGAGCAGGTTTTCCAGCAGCACCTTCATCGAGAAGGGCAGGCGCGAGACGTCGCCCAGCTTGGCCGCGGCCTTCTTCAGCGAATAATAGGCAATGTCCTTGCCGCCCACCTTCAAGGTGTCGCGCGTGCCAAGTGTATCCTGTCCGATGGCGGTCATGAGTCGTGCGTCTCCTCGCAGTTGCCGGGCCAGGAGCAGGCAGGATGACGCTATTCCACCAGAAGCTCGCCGGACGGCGAAAATACCGGACGGCAAGGTGGCGGGATGCGCCCCCACTCATGGCCGAAGCGAATATGTCCCGATGCGCGCCGCCATAGCGCCTGCGCGCCTCAAGTCAAATGCGAAGGCGCGAAATGGCACAGGCCGGGCGAATCTTTCTTGTAGACGGCGCGATCAAGCGCGGGATACATTGGGCTGCGGTCGCGTTCTGGTGCAAGGAGCGGGCCTTGCAGAGATGATAAAGGGTCGCTCGCTCTGACGTTCGTCGTTGCATCAATGCTGGTGTGAAGCTCGGGGGCAATTCCGGATTTCATATCGATGCCGAGATATATGTCTGAGGAGGAAGAGACGATGCGCCCAGTTTCCACCCTCGCCACCGGCAGGTCTTTCGACCCGGCCTTAAGGGGTTACATCATTCATTATCATCCGGGGGAAGCCAATCACTGCCCCAGTTGCGGTCGCAGCCAGTGGATGGTCGGACGCCTGATGGCGGAGTGCGCCTATTGCGAAACCGCACTGCCGCTGGAGAATAACCGAGGTGTCGGGGCGTGCGCCCGTTTCGTCAGCACGCATGACGTCATGACGTCGCCCGACCCCCGCGAGTCGTTTACTCCGTAAACGGATGGAGGGCTGCGCGCCGTCAGGCCGCAGCCACTCCCTCCACCTCCACTATGCCGTCGCCGGCATAATAGCCCTGCACCCGCACGCGTTTTTCCACATGGTCGACGGGGACGCGCAGCAGGACAAGGCGGAAGCTGCCGCCCAGATCGCGCTGGAGCAGAAACCCTGACTCGTCGCGGATCAACCGCCCGGTTTCGTCCACTCCAGCACCGATCTGCGTCATGGGTTATCGATCTATCGCATTCTTGATGCCCTTGCCAGCCATCAGGCCAAGGACAAGGAAGATGACGAACAGCGCGATCGCCAGCACGAACAGGAACTTCGCGATACCCACGAACGTGCCCGCCGCGCCGCCAAAGCCCAATATGGCGAGCACGGCGGCGATCACGAGCGAAATGATGGCCAGACGGATCATGCGGCACTCCTTTCCGTTGAAAGACCTGCCCTTTCCAACGGATGGCGAGGCCGCCGGTTCCTGTTGTCGATCAGGGAGCGATCAGAACCAGAATCGCACGCCCATCACGAGGCTGGTGGCCGAAGCCCGCTCTCCATCAGCACGGGCAAAGCGAGCGGTGTCGCCCAGCTTTCGTTCCCAGTTGACGCCGACATAGGGCGCGAATTCGCGGGCGAATTCATAGCGCAGCCGCAGTCCCAGCTCGACATCGGACACGCCCGAGCCGATGCCGAGTTCGGGCACGTCCTGGGCCGCGACGTTGATCTCCGCGGCGGGTTGCAGGATCAGCCGCTGGCTAATGCGCTGGTCATAGCTGCCCTCCAGCCGCAGATGGGCGTCGCCCCTGTTCGACAGGAAGGCCTGGGCCGACACCTCGAACCAATAGGGAGCAAGGCCCTCGATCCCAACCACCGCATAGGTCCGCCGGGGATCGGGGCGGATATCGTGGCGGACGCCTGCTTCCAGGTTGAACCAGGGGTCGATGGCGCGGCTGTAGAGCGCCTGCACTTCCGCACGTTCCAGCGGACCGCCGAACGCGCCCTCCCCCTCCGTCTTAAAGGCGAAGCGGTTGATGTCGCCGCCGATCCAGCCTTCCCCCTCCCAATGATAGCCGTCCGCGCCCTTGCCCATCCGATATTCCAGCCGATCAAGCATGAGCTGGGAAAAGGCCATGCCGCCGCTTTCCTTCAGCATGGCAGCGCGGGCGCGTGCCATTTCGGCGGAGTTGTAAAAGGCATCGGCGGCATGATCAGCCGGGACGGAGGGCGCCGTGCCTGCGGGAATGTCGCCATCGGACGCGGGCCCGTCATGACCGGCATGGGCGTCTGCAGCCGGCGCCTGATGGGCCGAATGATCCTCCTGCTCCATCGCGCCATGATCCATCTGCCCATGATCCATCTGACCGTGGTCCTGTGCCCGGGCGGGAAAGGCGGCGGCGGCAAGCAGCAGCGCCGTGGCGGCAAGCAGCGGCTTCATGCTGCTTCCTCCGCATGCCGGACGGTCACGACCCGCATCATCCCTGCGTGCATGTGCATCAACATGTGGCAGTGAAAGGCCCAATCCCCCAGCGCGTCCGCGGTAAGATCGAAACTCACCTTTCCTCCCGGCAGCACATTCACCGTATGCTTGAGCGGATCATGGTCGCCCGCCCCGGTCACCAGCTGGAAGAAATGGCCGTGCAGGTGGATCGGGTGCGGCATCATCGTGTCGTTGATGAGGTTGACCCGCACCCGTTCCATGTGACGGAAGGGAATGGGGGCTGCCCCGTCGGACAGTTTCACCCCGTCGAAGGACCACATATAGCGTTCCATGTTCGCGGTCAGGTGGATGTCCAGCGTGCGCGTCGGCGGGCGCGTGTCCGCATGGGGCGTCAGCGATTTCAGATCGGCATAGGTCAGCACCCGATGATCGACGCTCTCCAGCCCGGTAGGACGATCGGCGGTCCGGTCCGCAGGCATGGGTGAGAGCGTCGCGACGCCAGGCCCCATCTTCACCTGCGGCGCCACCGATTTGTCGCGCATCTTCATCGAATGGCCGGCCATGCTCTCATTGGCGGGCTCGCTGAGGTCGATGACGCCGCCCTGCCCCATGTCCATTCCCGACATGTCCATGCCCATGTCCTTCATGCCCAGCAGCGGCCGGTCGCGCAGCGGCGGCACATCCGCCGCAAGGCCCATGCGGGGCGCCAGCGTCGCCCGCACCAGGCCCGAACGGTCTATCGCCTCCGCAACGAGGGCATAGGGTTTCGCTTCCGGGGGCTGCACCACCACGTCATAGGTTTCGGCAATGCCGATCTGCAGCTCGTCGGTTTCGACCGGCTGCACATGCTGGCCGTCGCACTGCACGACCGTCATCGGCAGGCCCGGCAGGCGCAGATTGAAATTGGTCATCGCCGCCGCATTGATGATGCGAAGCCGCACCCGCTCGCCCGGCGTGAACAGGCCCGTCCAGTTCTCCGCCGTGCCATGGCCGTTCACCAGAAAGCTGTAGGTCGATCCGGTGACGTCGGATATGTCGGTCGGGTCCATGCGCATGGCCCCCCATTCAAGGCGATCCTTGACGCCCTGGTCCTTTCCGGCGAGCAGTCCCGACAATGTCTGCTTCTGCATGTTGAAATAGCCGCCCGCCTGTTTGAGGCGCTTCAACAGGACATGCGGGTGGATCGGGCTCCAGTCGGACAGGACGATGACATGCTCGCGCGTGAATTCCACCGGGTCGGCCCCGGCCGGATCGATCACGATCGGACCATAGTGACCGACCGCCTCCTGCATGCCGGAATGGCTGTGATACCAATAGGTGCCTGACTGACGGACCGGAAATTCATAGGTGAAGGTCTCGCCGGGGCGAATGCCGGGGAAGCTGACCCCCGGCACTCCATCCATCTGAAAGGGCACGATCAGGCCGTGCCAGTGGATCGACGTATCCTCCCGCAGCCGGTTGGTGACCGAGAGCCGGACATTCTGCCCTTCCCGAAGGCGGATGAGGGGAGCAGGCAGCGTGCCGTTGATCAGCACGGCATGGGCCGAACGGCCGCCAACCGAAAAATGCCCCTCCGCCACGGTGAGGGCGATCGTCTCGCCCTGCAACATGCCCGGCGCCGGGGACAGGCCCGCCGTTCCGCTTTGCGCCCAGGCGGGGAAAACCCGGCCCAGCGCCAGCGCGCCGCCCAGGCCCGAGAGGCTGCGGACAAGGGTGCGACGATCGACGTCGGGAAGGGAGAAGGACATGGAAAGCTCTGCAATAAGGGCGGTTTCCCCCTTATACGCGGTCAGCCGCTCCATCCCTCAACCCTTCGGCCAATTTGTTGCGTGCGCGGTAGAGGCGCGTTTCGACCGCCTTCTCGCTGATGCCCAATATCTGCGCGGCCTCCGCCTGGCTCACCCCCTCTAATGTGCGCAGCACCAGCACATCCTTGAGATTGCCTGGGAGAGACGCGATGGCCGCGTGGATATGCGCCAGTTCCGCTTGCGATCCGACCGCCTCCTCGGGCGTCGGCAGGTTGTCCGCGACGGCTGTCGCTTCCTCGATCGGCCGCGCGAAGGTGAAGAATCGCCGCACCGCCCTGCGCCGCGCCCAATCACGGCATTTGTTGACGGCAATCCGCGCTATCCACAGCCGAAAGGGTCGCGTGCCGTCATAGCGGGCAAGGGCGGTGAAGGCGGAGATGAACGTCTCCTGCGTGATGTCGAGCGCCTCTGTCGCATCACCGACATGCCCCCGCGCCACCCGGAACACAGCTTCCCGATGGCGGCGCATCAATTCGCCATAGGCGCTTTGCTGCCCGGCGAGCGCCAGCGCGGCCAGTTCCGCATCGCTGCATCGGGCCAGCGAAGCGTTCACCGATCCGGCGGAACCGCGGCTGGCCGGGTCAGCGCATTGACGACAGCGGCATCAAACTGCGCCGCCTGATCCGGTCGCAGCACGGCACGCATGGCGAAGATATGCTTCAGCGTTTCCTTCTGCAGCATTCCCATGACATGGTGCGAGCGATCGACGGCTTCCGCCACCTTCGGGCCATAGCCATGTTCGGCCGCGATCGCCTGCGCCAGTCGCGCATTGTCGGCGCGCATCTCCGCCTCCAACGACGCGCGGCGTTGGGCAAAATCGCTCTCCAGCGCGTGAATGCGCTGCTCCTGCGCCGGATCGAGCTTGAGCTTTTCGTGGATCAGGGCGTGAACCTCGCTCTCCACGCGCGGTTCCGGCGCTATCCAGACCCTTGCCACCAGCACCGCCGCCAGCGCCGCTGCAAAGGCGACAAGCGCCACCAGCCCGTAGCGGGCGATTCCCTTCATGCCCCTAAGCCCATCATGCCCCGCCCCTCATGTGCCGCCCGCGCATGGCTCACTGCCCCAGCAGGCGCGATGGCGCGTAATCCGACATGCCGATGATCGCGGGCCGTGATGCGGCCTGCGCGGGACTGCCCGGCACCAGGCTGCCCGCCCATCCGATGCCGATCGCGACTATCCCGGCCAGGGCGAGGCTGCGGCGCGCCACCGCCCGTTCGCGGCGCCGGGCGACACCGGCCATCACCCCATCCTCCAGCGCTTCCAGACGGGGGTCGGCGGGGATATGCCGCATGCGGGCGGCCACCTGGCCCAGCAGCTGATCGAGGTCGCTCATCACTTGCACTCCACAGGGCGATTTCCGGCCGGCCTCATCCGGCAGTGGGGAAAATCTCGATGCACAACAAAATAGTCTCGCCGACAATACGCAGGCCGGGCAAAGACCCCTCATGCAAATTCGCATGCGGCGGCCCGCAATTTAATGAAGGAGGACGCCGGAACATCAGGCGACCCGTCCTAGAGTTCCCCCCTCGCCCGGCGGATCTCAAACCATTTGCGGACATTCTCATTATGCTCCTGCAGCGTATCCGCGAAGATATGTCCGCCCTTCCCATCCGCGACGAAGTAGAGCGCCTTCGTCTCCGCCGGGTGCAGGACCGCCAGGATGGACAGGCGTCCGGGATTGGCGATCGGTCCCTTGGGCAGGCCGATCATCGCATATGTATTATAATCGTTGACCGCCGCGATTTCCGACTTTCTGATCCGCCGGCCAAGCGGCTTGCCCCTGGTGATCGGATAGATGATCGTCGGATCGGCCTGCAACATCATGCGCGCCTTCAGCCGATTGCCGTATACTCCGGCGACGGTCGGCCGTTCCGCGGGCACCGCCGTTTCCTTCTCGACGATGCTGGCCAGGACAATGGCTTCCTTCGGTGTCCTGGCGGCGGTGTTCGGCGCCCTTTCGGCCCACATTTTGGCCAGGGTCCTGTTCATCGCATCCTGCATCCGCTTCAGAACCACCGCCCGGCTTTCGCCCTTGTCGAAGGCATAGCTGTCAGGCAGCACGCTGCCTTCCGCCGGCACGGATATGTCGCCGGTCAGTTCCTCATTCGCCATCAGCCGTTCGTGCACCAATATGGAGGGCATCCCCTCCGGTATGGTCACGAGCCGGGTCAGCGTCTTGCCGCCGCCCAGGATACGGAAGATGTCGGAGTTGCTGGCACCCTGGGGGATCAGGAATTCCCCGGCCTTGATCGACTTGCCCCGACCGAAGACCTTGGCCCGCGTCAGGAACGCGTCGGCCGAGCGCACCGCGCCCTTCTGTTTCAGGAGAATGGCCGCGTCCGCGATGGTCGCACCTTCGGGCACGACGATGGTGATGTCCTTCGTCGCCGGCCCTGCCTCGGTCCAGCCATAGACAAATCGGAAAGCGATGAAAGCGGCGACGGCCAGGCCGATCAGCACCATGCCAAAGCCAAGCCGCCGCATCCCGGGTGCCTCAGACCGCCTTCATGATGAGCGAGGCATTGGTGCCGCCGAAGCCGAACGAATTGTTCAGCACGGCGCGCACCTTGCGCTCCTTGGCGACATGCGGAACCAGGTCGACGCCCTTGCAGCTTTCGCTCGGCTCGTCGAGGTTCAACGTCGGCGGGACGATCTGGTCACGGAGCGCCAGGATGCAGAAGATGCTCTCCACCGCGCCCGCGCCGCCCAGCAGGTGGCCGATCGCCGACTTGGTCGAGCTCATCGACATGGTGCCCAGATGTTCGCCGAACAGCCGCTTCACCGCGCCCAGTTCCAGCTCGTCACCCAGCGGGGTCGAGGTGCCGTGTGCGTTTACATAGTCGATGTCGGCAAGGCTGAGGCCCGACTTTTTGAGGGCCATTTCCATCGAGCGATAGCCGCCACTGCCTTCGGGATGGGGCGCCGTGACGTGATAGGCGTCGCCCGACAGGCCATAACCGATCACCTCCGCATAGATTTTCGCGCCGCGCGCCTTGGCCCGCTCATATTCTTCCAGAACGACGACGCCGGCGCCCTCGCCCATGACAAAGCCGTCGCGGTTGACGTCATAGGGCCGCGAGGCCTTTTCCGGCGCGTCGTTGAAGGCGGTCGACAGCGCGCGGGCCTGCGCGAAGCCGGCGATGCCGATCGGGCAGATCGCGCTTTCCGCGCCGCCCGCCAGCATCACGTCGGCATCATCCATCGCGATCATGCGCGCGGCATCGCCAATGGAATGGGCGCCGGTGGAGCAGGCCGTCACGACGGCATGATTGGGGCCCATCAGGCCATATTTGATCGACACCTGCCCAGAGATCAGGTTGATGAGCCGTCCATGGACGAAATGCGGGCTGACCCTGCCCGGTCCCTTGTTCGCCAGCACCAGCGATTCGCTTTCAATGCCCGGCAGGCCTCCAATGCCAGAACCGATGGAGCAGCCGGCGCGCAGCCGCTCCTCCTCGCTCATATTGTCAAGGCCGGCGTCGCGCAGCGCCTGGCTGGCGGCGGAAATGCCGAAGACGATGAACGGGTCGACCTGCCGCTGGATCTTGTGATCGACATCAAGGCCGGCGTCATAGCCATATTCATGATCGGCCGGCTTCACTTCACAGGCGATGCGGCACTTATATTCGCTGGCGTCGAAGCGGGTGATCGTCGCCGCGCCGGATCTGGAAGCGATGATGTTCTTCCAGGTCGTTTCCACATCCCCGCCAAGCGGGCTGACCATGCCAAGGCCGGTGACGACAACACGACGCATATGCTTGCTCCGAAAATTCTTCTTTGGCTCAACGCCGTTCATCTAGCCATTCAAGACGGTCTTGTGAACGGGGAGCAGATACGAAAAGGCTCCCCAAGACCCGGTTTTGCCGGACAGGAGGAGCCATTTCCTTTTAAAACGCTGCGCCCGCCCGGTGTCGGGCAGGCCGCCAGACGTTCTTACTGCTTGCTGTCGATATAATCGATGGCGTCCTTGACGGTGGCGATCTTCTCCGCCGCATCGTCAGGGATTTCGACGCCGAACTCTTCCTCGAACGCCATCACCAGCTCAACGATGTCCAGGCTGTCAGCGCCCAGATCGTCGATGAAGCTTGCATCCTCGGTCACCTTTTCGGCTTCGACGCCCAGATGCTCGACGACGATTTTCTTTACGCGATCCGCGGTCTCACTCATGAGTGGTCCTTCTTACTGGGTATCGTTGATGGTTCTGAATATTTGTTAAGGCATGCCCTAGAGGCAAGCCCAACGAGAGGCAAGAGGCAAGAAACAATCGGATGGCATCGCCCCACCTGCATTCGACTCGCCGGTCCCGATGGCACAAGGCCGCCATTTTGCAAATGCCGAAAATTTCCGGGCGATGGACATGGGCCCGCGTCTTGCGCTTCCGTGCCCTTCAGATCATCGCCATGCCGCCGTTCACGTGCAGCGTCTGGCCAGTGACATAGCCCGCTTCCTTGCTGGCGAGATAGACGACGGCCGCGCCGATATCCTCGCCCGTGCCCAGATCGCCGGCCGGGATCCTGGCCAGGATCGCGCCCTTCTGCGCATCGTTCAGCGCGTCGGTCATGGCGGATCGGATGAAGCCGGGCGCGACGCAGTTCACGGTGATCCCGCGGCTCGCCAGTTCCTGGCCCAGCGACTTGGACATGCCGATGATGCCCGCCTTGGACGCGGCATAGTTGGCCTGCCCCGGATTGCCGGTGACCCCAACGACCGAGGTGATCGAGATGATGCGGCCGAAACGCGCCTTCATCATCGGCTTGGCGGCGGCGCGGGCCAGACGGAAGGCAGCCTCCAGATTGACGGCGATCACGTCGGACCATTCATCGTCCTTCATGCGCAGGATCAGGTTGTCGCGGGTGATGCCGGCATTGTTGACGAGAATGTCGATCTTGCCGCCCAGCGCCTCCACTGCCTGGCCGACCAGTCCGTCGACCGCCGCGGGATCGCCGAGGTTGCAGACCAGCGTCCTGTGATCGCCGCCCAGTTCCGCGGCAAAGGCCTTCAGCTTCTCCTCATTGCTGCCCGAAAGGGCGAGCGTGGCGCCCTGCGCCGCGAGGGCCCTTGCAATGGCGGAGCCGATGCCCCCCGAAGCGCCAGTCACCAGCGCGGTCATGCCTGTCAGATCGAACATGTCAGTCTCCCTTGAAGTTCGGCGCCCGGCGTTCGAAAAAGGCGTCGATCGCCTCATCATGATCCGCCGTCGCATGGGCCAGCGCCTGCATCGCGCCCGCCATTTCCATGATCTGGTTCAATTCCGCCGTCTGCGCCGCGCGCAGCAGCCGCTTGGTCATCCGCGTCGCATGGGGCGGATTGGCCGCGATCCTGTCGGCGACCTTGCGGGCGGCGGCGAGCAGATCGCCATCCGGCACCACCTCGCTCACCAACCCGATCCGCAGCGCCTCTTCGGCATCGATGGTCTCGCCTGTCAGCGCCAGTTCCGAAGCCTTGGAAAAGCCGATGATGCGCGGCAGCAGCCACGCGCCGCCATCGCCGGAAATTATGCCCAGCTTGACGAAGGACTCGGCGAATCTGGCCGACTGCGCCGCGATCCTGACATCGCACATCAGGGCCAGGTCGCAGCCCGCGCCCATGGCCGGGCCGTTGACCGCCGCGATCACCGGCAGCTCGAGCGCCTGGAACAACAGCGGCAGCCGCTGGATTCCCACCCGGTAATTGCGCCGCGTCTGCGCCGGCAGTGATGCGCGCAGGCCGCCGGCGTCGGGGCGCATCGCATTGAGGTCCCCGCCTGAGGAAAAGGCGCTTCCCGCGCCTGTCAGGATCGCCACATGCACCGACAGGTCGCGCTCCGCCTCCTCGAACAAGGCGCAAAGGGCATCGACCATCGCCGGATCGGAGATCGGATTGCGCCGATCGGGCATGTTCAGCGTGACCGTCAGCACGGCCCCGTCGCGGCTGGTCAGGATGGGAGCGGCGTTCGCATCGCTTCCCTTGTCGTTGCTCACAATGCCCCCAATGCCGCCTCTACATCGTCCATCGTCACGATGCTGCGGACCGTGGCGTCGGGCGCTATCCGCTTGACCATCGGACCCAGCACCTTGCCGCCCAGCTCGACGAATTCGGTGACGCCCGCATCCCACATGGCGGCGACGGATTCGCGCCAGCGCACGCGGCCCGTCACCTGCTCGACGAGGCGCAGCTTGATTTCCTCCGGATCGGCGATCGCGCTTGCGAGCACATTGGCATAGACCGGCAGCAGCGGCGTGTTGATCGGGGCATTGCCCAGCGCCTGCGCCATCACATCGGCGGCCGGCTGCATCAGCGGGCAGTGGAAGGGCGCTGACACGGGCAGCAGCACGCCGCGCTTGATGCCATGCTCCTTCACCAGGGCGACGGCGCGCTCGATCGCGCCGCGATGGCCGGAAATCACCACCTGCGTCGGATCATTGTCATTGGCGACGGTGCAGACCTCGCCTTCGGCGGCGGCCTCCGCCAGCGCCTGCGCCTTTTCGATGTCGGCGCCCAGCAGCGCCGCCATGGCGCCCTCGCCAACCGGCACAGCGGCCTGCATCGCCTGCCCGCGCAGCTTCAGCAGCCTGGCAGTGGTGCCGATATCGAACGCTTCGGCGGCACAGAGCGCGCTATATTCGCCCAGCGAGTGGCCGGCGACGAAATCGCCCTTTTCGGCCAGGGAGAAACCGCCTTCCTTCTGCATCACCCGCAGTGTCGCCAATGCATTGGCCATGATCGCGGGCTGCGCATTTTCCGTGAGCGTCAGGTCGCTTTCCGGACCTTCCGTCATGATGCGGAACAAATGCTGCGACAGAGCGTCGTCGACCTCCTGAAACAGCTCCTTCGCGGCCGGGCTCGCGTCTGCCAGCGCCTTGCCCATGCCGACCGACTGACTGCCCTGCCCCGGAAAAAGAAATGCCCTCATCATCCACCTTCTACATGCGCGCGCCTGCAAAAGCGCAATTTTTCAAAGTCGTTACACTTTGAGACACAAACACCGTTGAGGCACCCGGCCCAATTCGGCAGTTCTATTTGGTGGACCGCCTTTAACGATGACGGAGTTTAAGGAAAAGGTGCGATATCGCATTGCATGGATCGCGGGAACCGCGCTGGTCCTGTCGGGCTGCGCGGCCGGTCCCGGCTATCGCGCCCCCGCTCCCGCGTCGCTTGGCGTGCCGGCCACCTATATGGAGGGCGCCGCCGCTCCGGTCGACGAGGCGGAGCTTGCCACCTGGTGGAGGCGCCTCGACGATCCGGCGCTCAGTGCCCTTATCGACCAGGCGATCGCCGGCAATCTGGATATCGTGCAGGCGCAGGCGCGCCTTCGCCAGGCGCGGGAGTCGTTGCGGCAGGCGCGCGCCGCCTTCCTGCCGCAGGTGAACGGTTCGGCCAGCGGCGGACGCAATTACAGCAGCCGCGACGCGGGCGGGCGGCTGGACCCCAGCGGCAATCCCATCGGCGGCGGCGGGTCAAACTGGTCGAGCAGCTATTCGGTCAGCGCCAGTGCAAGCTGGCAGGTCGACCTGTTCGGCGAGCTTTCCCGGTCGGCCGAAGCGGCGCGGGCCGATCTGGCCGCCTCCGGCTACGACCTCGCCAATGTGCGGGCGACGATCATTTCCGAACTCGTCACCAACTATGTGCAGGCGCGCCTGGCGCAGGCGCAGTTGCGCGTCGCGCGCGAGACGCAGGCGATCCAGCGCGACAATTACGACATCGCCAACTGGCGGCTCCAGGCAGGCCTCGTCTCCTCGCTCGACGCGGAGCAGGCGCGGGCGCAACTGGCGCAGACCAACGCGACCGTGCCCCAGCTTGAGGCCAGCCTCCGGGGCAGCCTCAACCGCATTGCCGTGCTCACGGGCCAGGCTCCTGGCGAGGCGACCCGGAGCCTTGAAACCCCTGCCCCGATCCCCGCTGCCTCCACGCAGATCACAACCGGCATTCCAGCGGACACGCTGCGCCAGCGCCCCGACGTGCGTTCCGCCGAGCGGGCGCTGGCAGCCGCGACCGCGCGCATCGGCGTGGCGCAGGCGCGGCTTTACCCTTCGCTGGGGTTGAGCGGCAATATCGGCACCACTTCGAACAGTTTCAAAGACCTGTTCAGCCTCATCACCGGCGGCGTCTTCGCCAATGTGGCGCAGGTCATCTTCGATGGCGGCCGCCTGGCGTCGCAGGTGCGTTCGCAGCGGGCCGCCACCGACGCTGCCTTCGCCGCCTACAAGCAGACGGTGCTGACCGCGCTGGAGGATGTGGAGAATGCCATGGCATCGCTGTCGAGCGCCCGCGCCCGCAAGGCGGAGTTCGCGACCGCCTATGAAGCGTCGAACAACGCGGCGATCCTGGCGCGCAGCCAGTATCAGGCGGGCCTGATCGACTTCCAGACGCTGTCCCAGAGCGAGAACAGCCTTTTGAACGCGCGCAACAGCCTTGCCAGCGCGCAATCCGACGAGGTCCTTGGCCTTGCCCAGCTCTACAATGCGCTGGGCGGCGGCTGGCAGAACATGGAAAATCGCCCCAATGAGTAACGATGTGACCAGCGATCAGGACCTCAACGACTTTCTGGGGGCGCGGCCTCAGAAGCCGTGGCGCAAATGGGCGGTGCGCGGCGCCGTCGGCGTCGCCCTGCTGATCCTCGTCCTGCTGCTTGCGCGATGCTTTTCGGGGGACGACAAGCCGAGCTATGCGACGCGCGAGGTGCGGAAGGGCGACCTTACCGTCTCCGTTTCCGCAACCGGCAATCTGAAGCCCATCAACCAGGTCGATGTCGGTTCCGAACAATCGGGCAAGATCACGGCGGTCTATGTCGATGTGAACGATCGCGTGACCAAGGGACAGAAGCTGGCCGAACTTGACACCCGGCGGCTGGTCGACGCGATCAACCAGAACCGCGCGCAGCTTTCTTCCTCGCAGGCCAGCGTGGCGCAGGCGGAAGCGCAGGCGGCGCTGGCCAAGGCGACGCTGGACCGCCAGCTCAACGTCTTCAGGCTCTCGGGCGGACGCGTTCCCGCCAAGACGGAACTGGACGCCGCCCGCGCGGACTACAGTTCCGCGCTCGCCAATCTGCGCTCGGCGCAGGCGCAGGTGCACGTTTCGCAGGCCCAGCTTTCCACGGCCCAGACCAATCTTTCCATCGCGCAGATCGTATCGCCGGTGACCGGCGTCGTGCTGTCCCGCGATATAGAGCCGGGCCAGACCGTCGCCGCCTCGCTCAACGCGCCGGTGCTCTTCACCATTGCGGAAGACCTGACACAGATGGAGGTCGAGGTTTCGGTGGACGAGGCGGATGTCGGACAGGTGAAGGATGGCCAGAGCGCCAATTTCTCCGTCGACGCCTTCCCCGGCCGCACCTTTCCGGCAAGGGTGACGCGGGTCAATGTCGGCTCCAACAGCGCCAGCAGCAGTTCGTCCTCCTCGTCGGGCAGCAGCACGGCCAGCAGCACGGCGGGAGCGGTGGTGGCCTATACGGCTGTGCTGTCAGTGGACAACAAGGACGAGATATTGCGCCCCGGCATGACCGCGACCGCCGACATCGTGACGCAGGAACTGCATGACGTGCTGCTCGTCCCCAACAGCGCGCTCCGCTTCAAGCCCAGCGCGGGCAAGAATGACGGCGGCATCACCAGCCAGATCATCCCCGGTCCCCGCCGTTTCCGCCGGGGCGGGGCGAGCCGGCAGGTCAGCTTCGGAATGGGCAGCAGCCAGACCGTCTACGTCATCGGCGAGGACGGCAACCCCAAGGCGGTGCAGGTGACCGTCGGTGCGAGCGATGGCGCGCGTACCGTCATCACCGGCGGCGACCTCAAGCCCGGCATGCGCGTCATCACGGGCCAGCTTGCCAGCGGCCAGCAGGCCCCGGCAGAGGATCAGGCCAATGGCGGCCCGCAGGGTGGATCGCAGGCCGGGGGGCCGCGTGACCGCAACCGCAGGTCAGACGGTGGCGCGTCCACCGACGGCAGCCCCGCCACCGTCAGCAAGCTCGGCAATTCGGGCGACGGGAAGCCGGAAACCGCCCCCGTCGCTCCGGCTGCGCCCCAGGGCCCGACCCGCGAACCGCGTGGCTCCGGCCGCCAGAGCGGAACCTGACGCCCATGGCGACAGACCCGATCATCTCCCTTCGCGGTGTAACCAAGATCTACGGATCCGGCCCCACGGCGTTTCAGGCGCTGAAGGGCATCGACCTCGACATCACGCAGGGCGATTTCGTGGCGGTCATGGGGCCGTCCGGTTCCGGCAAGTCGACGACGATGAACATATTGGGCTGCCTCGACGTGCCTTCCGGCGGATCGTTCCTGTTCAAGGGCCGCCATGTCGAAACGCTGGACCGCGATCAACGCGCGCTGCTGCGCCGCCGTTATCTTGGCTTCGTGTTCCAGGGGTTCAACCTTCTTTCCCGCACCACCGCGCTGGAGAATGTAGAGCTGCCGCTGCTCTATCGCGGCGAAGACAAGAAGACCCGTTATGAGGCGGGCATGGCCGCGCTGGACAAGGTAGGCCTCAAGGACTGGTGGGACCACACGCCCGCCGAACTGTCCGGCGGCCAGCAGCAGCGCGTCGCCATTGCCCGCGCCATCGTGACCCAGCCCGACGTGCTGCTGGCCGACGAACCGACCGGCAATCTGGATTCCGAACGATCGGTGGAGATCATGGAACTGCTGACCGATCTCAACCGCAATGGCGGCATCACCGTGCTGATGGTCACGCATGAACCGGACATGGCCGCCTTTGCGCGGACCATCGTCCATTTCAAGGACGGGCTGGTGGAACGCGTCGAGCAGGGGGTCACGGCGTGACCGGCTTCGCTCTATCTGTCATTCCCGCAAGGGTGACGAAACTGCGCAAGGGCGCGCGCTGAAAATGCTGGGCACCACCGTCATCCTCGCCTTCCGCGCGATCAACCGGCACAAGCTGCGCAGCTTCCTCACCACGCTGGGCATCATCATCGGGGTGGCGGCGGTCGTCACCATGGTGACGCTGGGCAATGGCGCGACCGCCGCCGTACGCGAGCAGATCAGTTCGCTGGGCGCCAATGTGCTGCAGCTTCGCCCGGGACAGGGTTTCGGCCGGGGCGGTGGCGGCCCGCGCCCGCCCGACTTCAAGCCGGCCGACCTCACCGCCATCGAAAATCAGCTGACCGGCGTCCGCGCGGTCGCGCCGATGGTGCAGTCGAGCGGCACGGCAATCTATGAAGGCAGCAACTGGTCCACCACCGTCTATGGCACCACCGCCGCCTATTTCGAGGTGCAAAGCTGGAAGGCCGATACGGGCCGCCTCTTCATGCCGGAGGAGGAAGAGGCGGGAAAGCCCGTCTGCATCATCGGCAACACGGTGCGCACCAACCTGTTCCAGGGCAATGATCCCGTCGGCAAGCGCATGCGGATCAAGGGCGTTTCCTGCCAGGTGATCGGCGCGCTCGCCACGCGTGGCCAGGGCGGCTTCGGTGATCAGGACGACGTCGTCGTCATGCCGATCAAGTTCGTCCAGCGCCGTTTCACCGGCGACCGCGACATCAGCCAGATCATGGTCGCCGTGGACGACGCCTATGACACCAGTGTCGTCCAGACGAGCCTGGAGGAGCTCATGCGCGAGCGGCGCAAGATCAAGCCAGGGGCGGAGGACAATTTCAACGTCTTCGATACCAAGCAGATCAGCGACACGCTGACCGGCACCACCACCATATTGACGCAGATCGTGGCGGCGGTGGCGGCGATTTCCCTGCTGGTCGGCGGCATCGGCATCATGAACATCATGCTGGTGTCCGTCACCGAACGTACCCGCGAGATCGGCATCCGCCTTGCCATCGGCGCGGTCGCGCGCGAAGTGCTGATGCAGTTTCTGGTGGAGGCGATCGTGCTGTCCTGCCTGGGCGGGTTGATCGGCCTGTTCCTTGCGCTTGTCGCCTCCGTCGCCATAGCACCGCTGATGCAGGTGCCCTTCATCTTCGACGTGAAGGTGAATGCGATCGCCTTCCTCTTTTCTGCGGCGATCGGGGTTGTATTCGGCTATTTCCCGGCGCGCCGTGCCGCCGCGCTCAATCCCATAGACGCGCTGCGCCATGAATAGGTCGAGGCCAACAGAATAATCCTGAATGGAAGTTCAGCCCTATTCCCTTTCTGTTACAATTTCCGACACTCCTTGCTGGTCGATGGCACAAGCGTGCGACAAATAAATCCTACTTCTGCTTCAACGCCGGGACAGCCGGCGGCAAGATAGAAGAAGGAGCAAGTCCATGTTCAGGAAGTTTCTGGCGGCCCTGACCGCCACCACCATGATCGCAAGCCCCATGGTCGCCAGCCAGGCGCAGGCAGCACCCCAGAGAGAAGTGCATCAGGTGGTGAAGCATGGCCCCCACGGCCGCACCGTCACCAAGACCACGGTGGTCCGCAAGGACAATCATCGCCGCTGGGCGAAGGGCCAGCGCTTCGACCGCCGTTATGCGAGCAACTATCGCGTGATCGACAATTATCGCGGTTATCGCCTGCGCACGCCGCCGCGCGGTTATCACTGGGTCCGGTCGGGCAATGACGCCCTTCTGGTCGCGGTCACCAGCGGCATCATCGCCTCGGTCATCACCGGCGCGATCCGCTAGAGCGATTTCAAGGCGATCGGAACCGATCGCCGGTCGATAAGATCGGACCCCGGAGCCATGCTCCGGGGTCCGTCTAAACCCACCCTGTCAGATAATAGACCGCGATCACCATGAACACGGTGAAGGTCTTGATCAGGGTCAAGGCGAAAATGTCCTTATAGGCCTGCCGGTGGGTCAGGCCGGTCACGGCGAGCAAGGTTATGATGGCGCCATTATGCGGCAGGCTGTCCATGCCGCCGCTGGCCATCGATGCCACCCTGTGCAGCACCTCGCGCGGGATGCCCGCCGCATCGCCCACCGCGGCGAACTGTTCCGCCATGGCCGCCAGAGCGATGGACAGCCCACCCGAAGCCGAGCCGGTGATCCCGGCAAGCGAGGTCACGGTGATCGCCTCATTGATCAGCGGGTCGGGCACCGCCTTCAACGCTTCCTTCACGATCAGAAAGCCCGGCAGCGCGGCGATCACCGCGCCGAAGCCATATTCGACCGCCGTGTTCATCCCCGCCAGCAGCGCGCCGCCCACTGCTGCCTTTGCCCCATCGGCAAATCGCCGCGCCACCTGCGCGAAGGCGAAGAGCAGGATCGTTGCGATGCCCAGCAGCAATGCGCCCTCCACGGCCCAGAGGGCGGCGACCTGCGCCACCTTCACGGTGACGGGATCGGTCAGGCCGGCCAGCGACACGCTGACATCCGCCCCTGGCACCAGGCGCGGGATCAGCATGGTCAACGTCAGATTGCCCAATCCCACCACCAGCAGCGGCAGAAGGGCAATCAGCGGATGCGCGGCTCTCTCGCCCATGTCCGCTGCTTCGGGTTCGTTCAACAGCGTCTCGGGCGCGCCATAGCCCTCCCCCGCCGCGCGCATCGTCCGCCGACGCCAGCCCAGATAGGCGAGGCCCAGCCCCATGATGCAGGCAGATCCGATCAGCCCCAGCACCGGCGCGGCCCAGGCGGTCGTGCCGAAGAAGCTGGTGGGAATGATGTTCTGGATCTGCGGCGTTCCCGGCATCGCATCCATGGTGAAGGTGATGGCGCCAAGGCCGATGGTCGCGGGCACGAGCCGCTTGGGAATGTCGCCCTGCCGGAACATCTCCGCGGCGAAGGGATAGACGGCGAACACCGCGACAAAGACCGACACGCCGCCATAGGTCAGCAGCGCGGTCACCAGCATGATCGCCGGGATCGCGCGGTCGGCGCCCACCAGCCGGATCACGGCCGTCACGATCACCCGCGAGAAGCCCGAAATCTCGATCAGCTTCCCGAACAATGCGCCCAGCAGGAAAACGGGAAAGTAGAGCTTCAGGAAACTGCCGACCTTGTCCATGAACAGGCCGGAAAAGACCGCGGGCACGGCAGCAGGATCGGTCAGGAAGACGGCCAGCATCGCCAGCAGCGGCGCCATCACGATGACGCTCATCCCCCGATAGGCCGCGATCATCAGCAAAATCAGCGAAAGCGCCGCGATCCCGACCGCCATCTACATTCCCCCCTTGCCAACCCGCATTCGTTCCTATCGCTCGATCGGGCCACCGCCTCGACGGAACGCCGAAGTGCTTTCTGTTTCTTGCCGACAAGGATAAGGGGAAGTAGACGGCTTCGACAAGCTCAAGGCCAACGGCGTATTTGCCGCATCCTTCTGCGCCAATCCATCCTTGCCTTTCCACCGCATTTCCGTCATAGGCGCCGCTTCGCACGGCTTGGGGTGACTCGCGGCCGCGCGGATGAATGCATTTGGACGACAGCCGGAGGGGCGTTCCACATGGGGTGGGCGTCAGCGATCGGCCAACAGATGAGGCAATACCCATGGCTCTTTACGAGCATGTGTTCCTTGCGCGCCAGGATCTGGCACAGGCGCAGGTGGACGCTCTGGCGGAAACCGCCACCAAGATCGTCGAGGAAAATGCTGGCAAGGTGACCAAGGTGGAAACCTGGGGCCTGCGCAGCCTCGCCTACAAGATCGCCAAGAACCGCAAGGCGCATTATGTGATGCTGAACATCGATGCCCCCGCCGGCGTCGTGGCGGAACTGGAGCGCCAGACCCAGATCAACGAAGACATCATCCGCTACATGACCATCAAGGTCGATGAGCTGGAAACCGGCCCGTCGGTCATGATGCGCAAGCAGGAACGCGCCGAGCGCGGTCCGCGCGGCGATCGTGGTGACCGCGGCGATCGTGGCCCGCGCCGCGAGCGCGAAGAAGCCGCCGGCGAATAAGGAGATCTGAATCATGGCACGCCCGTTTTTCCGCCGCCGCAAGAGCTGCCCCTTCGCCGCCAAGGATGCGCCGAAGATCGATTACAAGGACGTCCGTCTGCTGCAGGGCTTCGTGTCCGAGCGCGGCAAGATCGTCCCCAGCCGCATCACCGCGGTTTCCGCCAAGAAGCAGCGCGAGCTGGCCCAGGCCATCAAGCGCGCCCGTCACCTGGGCCTGCTGCCCTACATCGTGAAGTGAGGGAGTAAGACTCATGGAAATCATTCTCCTCGAACGGATCGAGAAGCTGGGCGCCATTGGTGACGTCGTCACCGTGAAGGACGGTTACGCCCGTAACTACCTGCTGCCCAACAAGAAGGCGCTGCGCTCCAACAACGCCAACAAGAAGGTCTTCGAAGCGAACCGCGCGAAGATCGAGGCCGACAACGCCGCCCGCCGCACGGACGCCGAAAAGGCTGCCGAAGGCGTGAACGGCAAGCAGATCGTCCTGATCCGCCAGTCGTCGAACGCCGGCCACCTCTACGGCTCGGTCGCCGTCCGTGACGTCGTCGAAGCGCTGCATGCCGAAGGCATCACCAACGTCACCAAGGCGATGGTCGTGCTGGAACGCCCGATCAAGACGCTGGGCGTGTTCGACGTCAAGGTCGCGCTGCACCCCGAAGTCGCCGTGACCATCACGGTGAACGTCGCCCGCTCGCCCGAAGAAGCCGAACTGCAGTCGCAGGGCGTCGACGTGATGGCCGATCTGTTCGAAAAGGACGAGAGCGGCTTTACCGAAGATTATGATCCGAATGCGGAACCCGGCGAAATCGCCGTGGAAGCCGAAGAAGCGCCGGCCGAAGAAGCCTGAGTTTCCCTTTCCGGACCAAAACAGAGAAGCCGCCCCTCACCGGGCGGCTTTTTTGTTGGGTCGTCGGCATCGACATGGAATAGCGAAAGGGATTTTCGAACGTCGACGGATCGACAGGGCGCATACATGAACCCTATTCTGACAAGGCGGCCGGGGGTGTAGCGGGACAGCCAGCCTTCCCTTCCGGCAGGCAACGAGCAGGACGCCGGGAAGAGGACAGGCATTGCCCGACGGCAAATGAGGACGGGAGCGCAAGCATGAATGCCCGCGCTCCCGAAAGCTGATCCGCGGGAAAATCCCACTCGCCGTTCAAAGGCCGAGCCGACTCCAGAATTCGTCCGGCTTGAACGGAGCCGCGCCTTCGGCTGAACGATTGGCGCGGTTCCAGGAGGAATGCGGGATATGGATCTGCGGGCTGGCGCCGAACGGGCGCTGTCGGCGGGTGCGAATGGCATTCTGGGTCATCGTCTTCTCCTGTCGAGGAGGAACACGAAACCTGGCGTCGTCGCTTCGGTACCGTGCGCTTTAGCCGTTGGTGACGCGGAGCAAGCTGACATCCTTCAAAAGCCGCGGAGCACTGCGCTCGCGATTATCTCTACTTCTATTGTAGATATATGAAAGATAGTTTTGCTTAGGGGCAGTCAGGCGGCAGGTTTCACCGATACCAAGTCCGGCATCCGCCGACGAGTCAGGGCAATATGTTCGAGGATGAGGGTGAAACGCCGATCAGAATGCAACGTTGTAGATGAACCAGCCCACGATCAGCAGGCTCGTCACGACACAAATGCGATCACCAAAAATGTCGATCCGCGACATCATTACCATCCTTCCTTGTTCGAGCGATCTTCGCCGCTTCGTTCACAGAGGATAAACCATCAGCGCGGATAAAGGAACAGGATAAGTGCGGCAAGCTGCGCCATTAGCGCGCCAAAAGGAAAAAATACGGCCTTGAAGGGCCAGAGCCCAACCGGAAATGAGGCCGCGCAGCAGGATTTACGGCAATCAGGCTGATTATGGCGCCTAGCGAAAATCCGCGCCGCGATGCTTCAGGAAGGAGCGAGTTGCTTCCTCCGGCCCGCGATAGGCCTCCTGAAACTCCGCGCTCCAATATTTGAGGTCTTCCAGATCGATCCGCGCGCCCGAAACCGCGCAAAGGACGAACTGTCCCGGACGCACGACATCAAAATGCGGCGTGTCGTAATGCAGCACCGCCAATCCCTGAATGTCCGCCATCAGTCGCCCGTCAGGATGCGATCGACAAGCTGCTTCACGGTCGGCACGAACCCGTTGGAATAGAAGGGATCCTGCTTGAACTTATAGGCACCATGGCCGGCGAAGAGCAGGTTCTTGTCAAGGTCGCCGCCATGCACCGCCTCCTGCAGCGACTTCTGGATGCAGAAGCTGCGCGGATCGGCCAGGCGGCCGGTCGAGTTGGTCTCGCTATCCATCCAGCTCGAAAAGGCGCACTGGCTGAGGCAGCCCATGCAATCGGTCTGGTCCTTGCGGATTTCTGCCCTTTCGTCCTCGGTGACGAAGACCAGCGTGTTGTCCGGCGTCTTGAGCGCGGAGGTGAAACCACGCCCCACCCATTCGCGAGCGCGCAGCAGGTCGCCACGCGTCACCCAGAAATTCTTGCCCTTCACGCCTGCATCAAGCTGATGCGTATGGTCGCCCGCCTGTTCGGTGCTGAACGGAATCTGCCGTTCGGAACGGGCTTCAAGCTGGCGCAGAAAGGGGTTGCGCACAGCTGAGCTGTAGAAGCCGGTGGGAGAGAAGCGATGGAGCAGCACGTCGCCGGGTTCGAGCTGCATCAGCCTTTCCTTCCACGCCTGCGGGATCGGGCTTTCCTGCGTCAGCAGCGGCCGGGTGCCGAACTGGAAGGCGATCGCGCCCAGTTCCGGATTGTCGATCCAGTCGTTCCAATCCTTGAGCGCCCACACACCGCCGGCCATCACGATGGGCACATCGTCGGAAATGCCCCCCTCCCGCATGGTGGCGCGCAGGTCGCGGACGCGAGGATAGGGATCCTGTGGCACCTTGGGATCTTCGGCGTTGGACAGGCCGTTATGGCCGCCCGCCAGCCACGGGTCTTCATAGACCACCGCCGCCAGCCATTCCGACGCCTTCGAATAGGCGCGCTTCCAGAGCGCGCGGAAGGCGCGGCCGGAACTGACGATGGGCAGATAGTTGACGCCGTAGGAGGCGGCGATCTCCGACAGCTTGTAGGGCATGCCCGCGCCGCAGGTCACGCCCGCGACCATTCCCCTGGTCTTTTCCAGCACACCGTGGAGGACGCGCTGCGCGCCGCCCATCTCCCACAGCACGTTGATGTTGATCGCGCCCTTGCCGCCCGCGATTTCGAAGGCCCGCTTCACCTGTTCGACCGCGCCGTCTATGGCATAGGCGATCAGTTCTTCATGGCGGTCGCGACGGGTGCGGCCGTGATAGATCTGGGGAATGACGTTGCCGAAGCTGTCATAGCTGTCCGCGTTGACGGCCGACACCGTGCCGATGCCGCCGGCGGCCGCCCAGGCGCCGGAACTGGCATGGTTGGAAACGGCCACCCCCTTGCCGCCTTCTACCAAGGGCCAGACTTCCCGGCCGCCGTAAACGATGGGCTTCAACCCCTTGAACAACGCAATCTCCCGCGCAAAAATCCCGTGGCCCCCGACCACATGAACGCCGCCCTATAGCAGCTTTACGGTCGGATGACGAATAGTTGGGCGCGCCCTACCGCAAAATATGGGGGCTGGATAGTGCCTGGCCATAAAGGGCGGCATAGGCATCCACCATCGCCGTTTCGGCAAAATCGCGCCTGGCGCGGTGGCAATTCGCCTCGCCAAGCCGTTGCCGCAGGTCGGCATCGTCGGCGAGGGTGCCGAGCGCGGAGGACAGGGCCGTTTCGTTCGGAACGACGAACGGGCGGTTTTCGGGCGCGACCATGGTCGCGACGTCGCCCACATCGGTAGATGCGACCGGGAGGCCCGCCGCCATCGCCTCCACCAGCGAGATCGGAAATTGCTCGCTGTCGGAAGACAAGGCGAAGATGTCAAACAGACCCATGAAGCGCCAGGGTTCCGGCAGGAACCCGGCCATGCAGATGTCGGCCAGGCCATGATTTCCCGCTTCCGCCAATATGGCCTCGCGCTCTGGCCCCTCCCCCACCACAACCAGTTGAAGCCGGTCGCGATGCGGCGCGACGGCGCGGACGAGGCGACGGATATTCTTGACCGGGCGCAGGCCGGCCACCGTCCCCACCAGCAGCTTGCCGGCCGTCCGGTCGAGGGCTGGAATGGCGTTCGGCAGGGGCGGCAGGGCATAGCGCGCCGTATCTATGCCGTTGCGGATCAGATGGACCTTGCGAGGCGGCTGACGCCACACATCGCGCGCAATGCCGTCGAGCCGGACGGACGGGACGACCAGCGCATGGGCCCGCTGAAGCGCCAGGCGGCGATAGAGGTTGCGCTGAGGCTTGAGCCCGCCCGCCTCATCCGCGTTGAAGCCGTCCTCATGGTGAACCAGCGGCGGGCCGCCATGGATACGCTGCGCCATCACCGCATCCATCGCGCCCCAATTATAGCTGAGGACAAGGTCATAATCCGCAAGGAAAGCCGCAATGGCCCTGAACCGCGCCATGCTCGGCCTGCCGGCCAGCGGTGGCGCCTCCGGGAAATCGACGGGCGTTGCGGGATCGATGGCGTCGCGCGCGCTCATCAATCGGGGCGCGGCGCTGACGATGCTGTGACGGGCGCGATCACCCCAAAGGTTCATCAGGCGCACGGCGCGCGCCTCCTTGCCGCCAAGGGAGAAGCTGCCGTGGACATGCAGCAACCGGGGCGGGCCGTCGATCTGCCGAGACTGCCGCGCGGAGAAACGCTCCATCCAGCTCAAGCCGCTTCAGCCATTCAGGACCCGCTCCAGCAGCCGATCAATGGCGGCAACGGATTCAGGCTCATCGAGGACCGGGGCATGACCGACATTGGAGATGACCGCGCACTCCGCGCCGGGGCCGATCTCCTCCACCATTCGGGCGGCAGTGGCGGCGGAAAGCAGGTCGGAGCGCTCGCCGCGCAGCACCAGCGTCGGGATTCCGCGGAAGGCCTGCATGACCGGCCACATGTCGACGCTCGCCTCGCTGCCGGCGACCCGCAGCGGCTCGGCTATGCGCATGTCATAGTCAAGGACGATCCGGCCCGAGCTGTTCAGGCGGTAGAGCCGCTTGGCCATGGCCAGCCATTGATCGAGGCCATAGCCGGGATAGATGTCGCGATTGGATTCCGCCAATGCGCGAGCGGCGTGAACCCAGCTTGGATGGGACTGGCCGATGCCGACATGGGTGCGGATACGCGCAAGCCCCGCCTCCTCCAGTGTCGGCCCGACATCGTTGAGCAGCGCGCCCGCCAGCCACTCGCGGTGGGTAGCCGCGATCAGCATGGTGATGATGCCGCCCAGCGACGTGCCGATGGCGACGAAGCGGGTGATGCCCAGATCCGCCAGCAGGCGGCTGATGTCCTGCAGATAGGTGAGCGGGACATAGGTCATCGGATCCTTCGCCTGCGCGCTTTCGGCACGACCGCGCATGTCGGGGCAGATGAGGCGCCATTGTCCGGCAAGGCGCGCGGCGAGAGGCTCGAAATCGCGGGCGTTGCGCGTCAGGCCGGGCAGGCAGAGCAAGGGCGGACGACCGTCATCCCCGCCAGCATAATCGCGATAATGGAGCCTCAGTCCATCGGGGGACCACCAGTATCCGTCGCCATAGCTGCTCAAGCTGCTTGATCCTTCCACCCTGCATCCCCCATATCGCCGCATGCGCCCTGCCCTGCAACCCGCCAAATTCAGCCCCGCGAATGAAATCGCCGCGCTGCAGCCCGATTTCGCCGACCCCGTCGCGGCCGCCGACTTTCCCCAGGCCATCCTGCGTTTCCGCAACGATCGCTGGGCAGATGCGGTGGGCCTGGGCGAGCTGGGCGAGGAGGAATGGCTGGCGCATTTCGGGCGATTCCGGCCTTTGGAGGGATCGCTGCCCCAGCCCTTGGCGCTGCGCTATCATGGGCATCAGTTCCGCGTGTACAATCCCGATATCGGGGACGGCCGCGGCTTCCTGTTCGCGCAACTGCGCGACGGGGCGGGTCGGCTGCTGGACCTGGGCACAAAGGGTTCGGGCCGGACGCCCTACAGCCGCTTCGGCGACGGACGGCTGACGCTGAAGGGCGGCATGCGGGAAATATTGGCGACGGAGATGCTCGAAGCGCTGGGCGTCAACACCTCCAAGACATTTTCCATCATAGAGACGGGCGAGGCGCTGGAGCGCCATGACGAACCCTCCCCCACCCGCGCCGCGGTGATGGTGCGGCTCAGCCACTCGCATATCCGCATCGGGTCATTCCAGCGCGCCGCCTATTTCGACGACAGGGCGCTGCTGGAGCGGCTGGTCGACTATGCGCTGACGAAGCTTTATGGCGAAGTGCCAGGGGACAATCCGCCGGCGCAATTGCTGGGCCGGGTCGTGGAGCGCACGGCCGATCTGGCGGCAAGCTATATGGTGGCGGGCTTCGTCCATGGCGTGCTGAACAGCGACAATATCAATGTGACGGGCGAAAGCTTCGACTATGGCCCGTGGCGGTTCACGCCGCTATGGGAGCCGGGATTCACAGCCGCCTATTTCGACCATGCCGGCCTCTATGCCTTCGGACGGCAGGCGGAGGCGATCCATTGGGACGCGGCGCAGCTTGCCGTGTCGCTGCGTCCGCTGGTGGAGGCGGAACCGCTGGTCGAGCAGTTGGAGCGTTTTCCGGCACTCTATGCCGAGGCGATGGCGCGCCGCTTCTGCTGGCGGCTGGGCGTGGAGCCGACGGATGACGCCTCCACCATGGTCGAGGCCGCCGTGCGAGGCATGATCGCCAGCCAAAGGCCCATCGACATCTTCTTCCATGACTGGCGTGGCGGCGATCCGCGCGACGGCGCGCCCTATGCCGGGGAAGAATGGGCCGCTTTTCGCGAGGCCATTGCCGGATTTGAGGCAAAGGGGCCGAAGGATCATGGCTATTGGGCCGATCCGCTGCCCTGCTCCATGCATATCGATGAGGTGGAGGCGATCTGGAGCGCCATCGACAGGGATGATGACTGGACGCCGCTGCATGCCAAGGTGGCTGCGATCCGGCGCATGGGCGATGCTTTGGGGGAGGCGCCAGGCGTGCCCTGAGCGGAGCTTCTATCGGGAGCCAGGCTCTTCCCTAAAGCGGAATTAATTGCCATATCGGCAGCATGTCCGCCGCGCTGACTTCGTTCGAACCCGCCACTGGCGAACTTCTGTGGCAGGGGACTGCCAGCGATGTGGCGACGGAGGTTGCCCGCGCCTGTGCCGCCTGGCCCAGATGGGCCGCCCAGCCCATCGCCTATCGCATCGAAACGCTGCGCCGCTTCGTCAATGTCGTGCGCGCCAATGAAGAGGCGCTGGCAGACCTGATCGCGCGCGAGACCGGCAAGCCCCTGTGGGATGCGCGGACCGAAGTGACGGCGGTGATGAACAAGGTCGATATATCCGTCGCCGCCTTTTCCGAACGCACCGGACAAAGGCGGCTGGAGGCGGCAATGGGCGCTCGCCAGTCCGTGCGGCACAAGCCCCATGGCGTCATGGCGGTGCTGGGCCCCTATAATTTCCCGGCGCATCTGCCCAACGGTCACATCGTACCTGCCCTGCTGGCAGGCAATGCCGTCGTCTTCAAGCCATCGGAAAAGACGCCTGCGGTAGGTGAAATGCTGGTGCGCCTCTACCATGAGGCCGGCGTGCCGGAGGATGCCGTCCGGCTGGTGCTGGGTGGCCCGGATGAGGGCAAGGCGCTGGCCGCCCATCCCGATGTGAGTGGTATCCTCTTCACCGGGTCGGCCCAGACGGGCATTGCGATCAACCGGCAGTTCGCCGCCAATCCGGGCAAGATACTGGCGCTGGAAATGGGCGGGAACAACCCGATCGTCGCCTGGGATACGGCAGACGTCCCCAGCGCCGCGACGCTGATCGTGCAGTCGGCCTTCCTGTCGAGCGGGCAGCGCTGCACCGCGGCGAGCCGGCTGATCGTCAAGGACGAGTTGGCAGACACGCTGGTCGGAGAGGTCAAGAAGCTGGCCGACCGGCTGATCGTCGATCATCCCCATGCCGACCCCGCGCCCTATATGGGCCCGGTGATCGACAATCAGGCGGCCGATCAGCTGACGGAGAGCTTCCTCTACCTGATGAGCAACGGCGGCAAGCCGATCAAGCATATGGTCCGCACGACCAAGGGGCTGCCCTTCGTCACGCCAGCGATCATCGACGTGACCGCCATGGCCGAACGGCCCGACATCGAACTGTTCGGCCCCTTGTTGCAGGTCGTCCGCGTCCCGGATTTCGAATCCGCGATCCGGGAGGCGAACAACACCCGCTACGGCCTGTCCGCGGCTTTGATCGGGGGATCGCCGGAACAATATAACCAGTTCTGGGCCAATATCCGGGCGGGCATCGTCAACTGGAACCGCCCCACCAACGGAGCATCCTCCTCCGCGCCCTTTGGCGGGGTGGGCATTTCCGGGAACCATCGGCCCAGCGCCTATTATGCGGCGGATTATTGCGCCTATCCGGTCGTGTCGGTGGAAATCGAGCAGCCGCGCGCGTCCATCGGCGTCGGCCTGAAGGACATCGACACCAGCACGATGGGCGATTGAGCGTCGGGTCGGGGCGACGGCGTCAGATCGACCCCTCCCAAATTTTCCTTCGCCCTGGCCAATGCATTCTGAATTGAAACCACGGGCCGATTTCGCCATCTGCCCAGCATGGCTGAAACTCCCACTGCCACTGTCACCCTTGTCGGTGCTGGTCCGGGCGATCCGGAACTGTTGACGCTGCGCGCGGCGCGGTTGATCGGCGAGGCCGAGGTGATCGTGCATGACGGGCTGGTTTCCGTCGAGATATTGGCGCTTGCCTCCCCGCAAGCCGAACTGATCTCGGTCGCCAAGCAGCGCAGCCGTCATTCGGTGCCGCAGGACGGGATCAATGCCCTGCTCGTCGAACTGGCGCTCGCCGGGCGCCGGGTCGTCCGGCTGAAGGGCGGCGACCCCTTCATCTTCGGCCGCGGCGGCGAGGAGATGGAGGCATGCCGCGCCGCCGGGGTGCCGGTGGAGATCGTGCCGGGCATCAGCGCCGCCGTCGGCTGTGCCGCGCAGGCGCAGCTGCCCCTCACCCACCGCGCAGCGGCGAGCGCGGTCAGCTTCGTTGCGGGGCAATGCAAGGGGCTGACCGATCAGGACTGGTCGGGCCTGGCCGGCGCGGGGCGCACGCTCGTCATCTATATGGGCGTGGCGACGGCGGCAGACATTGCCGACAAGCTGATCGCCGACGGCGTGTCCCCGGCGATTCCCGTGGCCGTGCTGGAAAACGGCACGCGCGCCGACATGCGGACGCTGCGCACCTTGCTTGCCGATCTGGGCGAGATGGTGGCGCGGGAAAAGGTGAAAAGTCCCGCCCTGATTGTGGTGGGAGAGGTTGCGGCCTATGCGCTGGCGCAGGATGTGCTGGCCGGCTGGGTCGCGCAGGAGACATTTGGGGCGGAGACTGACAAGTGAAGATTTTGACCGGCAATGACCTCGGCACCGGGGACGTGATCTGGTGGGCGGGCGACGGCTGGTCGCGGCAGGTCGGCGATTCCGTCGACGTGAGCGACAAGGGCGAGGATCTGGCCCGCGCGGAGGAAGCCGCGTTGCGGGTCGTGGGCGCCTATGTGATCGATGCGACCGTGACCGGAGAGGGCGTGCGCCCCGCACATATCAAGGACCGCATCCGCGCTCTGGGGCCAACGGTGCGCCCCGACCTGACGCTGAAACCGAATGACGCCGATGCCGGCAACTGGGTGATCTGAACCATGTATCGTTACGACAGCTACGACCAGTCCATCGTCGACGCCCGCGTCGAGGAATTTCGCGACCAGACCCAGCGCCGTCTGGCCGGGCAACTGACGGAGGACCAGTTCAAGCCGCTGCGGCTGATGAACGGCCTCTATCTCCAGCTTCACGCCTATATGCTGCGCGTCGCCATCCCCTATGGCACGCTGAGCGCCCGTCAGATGCGCAAGCTGGGAGAGATCGCGGCGAAATATGACCGGGGCTACGGCCACTTCACGACGCGGCAGAACCTGCAATATAACTGGATCAAGCTGGCCGACGCGCCGGACATCCTTGCCGAACTGGCGACGGTCGAGATGCATGCCATCCAGACCAGCGGCAATTGCATCCGCAACATCTCTTCCGACCAATATGCCGGGGTGTCGGCGGACGAGGTGGCCGATCCGCGCCCCTGGGCGGAACTGCTGCGCCAATGGTCGACCTTCCATCCCGAATTCACCTACCTGCCGCGCAAGTTCAAGATCGCGGTGATCGCAAGCGAGGAAGACCGTTCCGCCATGCGGCTGCACGACATCGGCCTGAAGCTGGTGTCGCGCGACGGCCGGATCGGTGCGGAGGTCTATGCCGGCGGCGGCATGGGCCGCACCCCGATGGTTGCCCCGCTCATCAGGGATTTCGTGCCCGAAGAGGAGATCGTCTCCTATCTGGAGGCGTGCCTGCGCGTCTATAACCGCTATGGCCGGCGCGACAACAAGTACAAGGCGCGGATCAAGATCCTGGTCCACGAGCTGGGTGTCGAGGAATATAAGCGGCAGGTCGAGGAAGAATTCGCCCATATGCGGACGCTGGGCCTCAACCCGCCGACCGAGGAACTGGACCGCATCCGCGCCTATTTCGCTGGTCCCGCCTATGAAACGGGCCTGGACGGCAGCGTCGATCGCAACGATCCAGCCTTTGCCCTGTGGGTGGACCGGCAGGTCGCGGCGCACAAGCAACCGGGCTATGCCATCGTCAACATCAGCCTGAAGCCGCGCGGCGGCATTCCGGGCGATGCCTCGGCAGAGCAGATCGCGCTGGTGGCGGACCTGGCCGAGCAATACTCGCTCGACGAACTGCGCGTCACCCATGCGCAGAACCTGGTCCTGCCGCATGTGAAGAAGGCGGACCTCCACGCCGTCTGGCAAAAGCTGGACGAGGCCGGACTGGCGGAGGCCAATCTGGACCTGATCACCGACATCATCGCCTGCCCCGGCCTGGATTATTGCAGCCTTGCCAATGCCCGCTCCATCCCGCTGGCGCAGAAGCTGTCGGAACGGTTCGCCGCGGCGGACCGGCAGAAGGAACTGGGCGAGCTGAAGGTCAAGATTTCCGGCTGCATCAATGCCTGCGGCCATC
This sequence comes from Sphingobium sp. LMA1-1-1.1, assembly GCF_040676365.1. Lineage (NCBI taxonomy): Bacteria > Pseudomonadati > Pseudomonadota > Alphaproteobacteria > Sphingomonadales > Sphingobiaceae > Sphingobium > Sphingobium sp. LMA1-1-1.1. The sequence continues at coordinate 120,287 of NZ_JBEGHS010000001.1, read as the reverse complement.
ATCATGCCGGCCATATCGGCGTGCTGGGCGTGGACCGGAAGGGCGTGGAGAATTTCCAGCTCTCGCTCGGCGGATCGGGTGCGGAGGATGCAAGCGTCGGGCAGATCACCGGACCCGGCTTTTCGGAGGACGGCGTGGTCGATGCGATCGAGAAGGTCACCAACATCTATCTTGCGCAGCGGGAGGAAGGTGAACGCTTCCTCGACACCTATCGCCGTCTTGGCATGAAGCCCTTCAAGGAGGCGATCTATGGTTGAGTTCCTCTCCTTCCGCGAAGGCGAAGTCGGCCAGGAACCGGCCGTCACGGTCGAATCCTTCACCGGCCAGTCCAATTCGACCGCCGTCCGGATCGAAGCGGGCGAGGATGCCCGCGAATTGCTGCCCCATCTGGACAGGTTGTCGCTGGTGGAGGTGAATTTCCCGGCGTTCGGCGACGGGCGCGGCTATTCGGCGGCGCGGATATTGCGCGAGGCCGGCTATATCGGCGAGCTGCGCGCCGTGGGCGATGTGCTGGTGGACCAGATCGTCGCGATGCGCCGCTGCGGCTTCGACAGCTTCCGGCCCGACAAGGCGCTGGACGATGCCGCCGTGGAGCGCGCGCTCCGCCGTTATGACGATGTCTATCAGAAGACGATCGACGGCCGCCGCCCAGTCTGGGCGAAGCGGCACCCGGAGACTGCAAATGGCTGAACCTGCCCGCAAGCTTGACGTGATCGATGCCCGCCCCGCCTTTACCCAGGCGGACGCGGATGCTCTCAATGCGCGCTTCAGTGGCGTCGACACGCTTTCGATGCTCAGGACCGTCTTTGCCGAGGGGCTGGCGGGGAATGTCGCCGTCGTCTCCTCCTTCGGCACGGAAAGCGCGGTTCTGCTGTCGCTGGTGGCGAAGGCGGACAGGACCGTGCCGGTGATCTTCGTCGACACGCTCAAGATGTTTCGTGAGACGCTGGATTATCGCGAAACGCTGATCAGCACACTGGGCTTTACCGACAGCCGGACGGTCGTGCCGGATGCGGACGTGCTGGCGAAGAAGGACGAGACGGGCCTGCGCTGGTCCTACGACCCCGATGGCTGCTGCGAGATCCGCAAGGTCGAACCGATGAGCCGCGCGAAAAATGGCCTGGATGCCTGGATTTCCGGACGGAAGGCGTTTCAGTCGGTGACGCGGCAGAACCTGCCCCGTTTCGAGATCGAAGACGGCCGTCTGAAGATCAATCCGCTGGGCGACTGGACGAAGGACGATCTGGAGGCCTATTTCGAGGCGGAAAAGCTGCCGCGCCACCCGCTGGAGGCGCAAGGCTATCTGTCCATCGGTTGCGAACCGTGCACGTCCAAGGTGCTGCCGGGCGAAGACCCGCGCGCCGGCCGCTGGCGTGGTTGGGACAAGGTGGAGTGCGGCATTCACACGCCGGTGACGCCAATCCCCTCCCCCATCGCCGATCCGGACGATCCGGCCAACCAGCCGGTGTTCTGACCGAAAAGGACATCCTGCCCGCGACGCGCATGTCCGGTTGACCTGACAGCCGGGCAGCAACCCCGGAGCCGGCCCCGGAGCGAGCCATCGTCTTATGCCGGAACGGAGACTGATGGCGCGCGCCCTTCAGGCGCGATATGGTCGCCGTTCATGACAGACCGAGCGGAGGACAGGATATGGCCGTCGAGCTGAAGATATTGGCGTGGAGTTGCGTGCTGCTGCTGGTCCACATCTTCGCGGCGGCGCATATCAAGACGCGGCAATATGGCACCAAGTGGAATATGGGTGCGCGGGATGAGGAATTGCCGCCGCTTGATCCCGTCGGTGGGCGGCTGGTGCGGGCGCAGGCCAATTTCCTGGAAACCTATCCCATCGCGATCATCACCCTGATCGGCGTGGTGATCGTGGGGAAAACCAGCGGGATGACAGCGATCGGCGGCTGGCTCTGGCTGGGTGCGCGGGCCGTGTATCTCCCGCTCTACGGCATGGGCGTGCCCGTGGTGCGGACGATCGCCTATCTGGTCAGCATGATCGGGCTCGCGCTGGTCTTTCAGGCCTTCGTTTCGGGCTGAACCATTTTCCTGCGCCCATTTTCCTGCGCATCGCGCCGCTATTCATAATCGTCCATGTAGCTGCCCTCCGCCAGATCGGAGAAGCGGGTGATCTTCGCATCGAACTTCATGCGGATGCGCCCGGTCGAGCCATGGCGCTGCTTGGCGATGATCACTTCGGCAAGGCCGTAGATGCGCTCCATCTCCTGCGCCCATTCCAGATGCTCGGAACTCTCCTTGTTCCCCGGCTCCTTCGCGGCGACATAATAATCCTCGCGGAACACGAACCAGACCATGTCCGCGTCCTGCTCGATGGAGCCTGATTCGCGAAGGTCGGACAATTGGGGCCGTTTGTCCTCGCGCTGTTCGACGGCGCGGCTGAGCTGGGACAGCGCCAGAACCGGGCAGTTGAGTTCCTTGGCCAAGGTTTTGAGGCCGCGGGAAATTTCCGAAATTTCGTTGACGCGATTATCGCCCTTACCCGTGCCCTGGAGCAGTTGGAGATAGTCGACCACGACGAAACCAATGTCATGCCGCCGCTTCAAACGGCGGGCGCGCGTGCGCAGCGCGGCGATGGTCAGGCCAGGCGTGTCGTCGATGAACAGCGGCAATTCCTGCAACTCGCGCGCTGCCCGCGAAAGATTCTGGAAGTCTGACCGGCTGATCTTGCCCATGCGCAGCGCTTCGCCGCTGATCCCCGACTGTTCCGCCAGCACGCGCGTGGCGAGCTGGTCGGCGGACATTTCCAGGCTGAAAAAGGCGGTCTTCGCGCCCATGTTCTTTTCCGGCGAAATGCCGTCCGCATTGTCGCGCAGCCAGCGCGAGGCGGCATTATAGGCGATATTGGTCGCCAGCGACGTCTTGCCCATGCCCGGACGACCCGCAAGGATCATGAGATCCGAATTGTGCATGCCGCCGATCTTTTCGTTCAGGCTGTTGATGCCGGTGGTGATGCCCGACACATGCCCGCCACTGTTGAGCGCCCGCTCCGCGATCTGGACCGCCATGGTCGTGGCGGTGGCGAAGCTCTTGACCGAGCCGGTTTCCCCCTCCCCTTCGGAAACCTTGTAAAGGGCGACCTCAGCCTGCTCGATCTGTTCGCGTGGATTCACGTCCTCGCTGGTGTCGAGAGCGCTTTCAACCAGTTCGCGCCCGACATGGACAAGTTGGCGCAGCAGGGCGAGGTCATAGATCTGCGCCGCGAAGTCGCGCGCACCCAGCAACGCGGCGCCATTGCCCGTCAATTGCGCCAGATAGCCGACACCGCCCAGTTCCTTGAGCGCCGGATCCTGCTCCAGCATCGGTTTCAGCGTCACGGGGTTGGCGACCATGTCGCGTTCGACCAGCCGCATCACCGCTTCGTAGATGCGGCCGTGCAAGGGCTCGAAAAAATGCTCTGGCTTCAGCTTGAGCTGCACATCCTCGGCAATGCGGTTGTCGATCATGAGCGCGCCCAGCAGCGCGGCCTCCGCCTCGACGTTGCGCGGGAGTTCGGTGATGCCGGTTTCTGCGGCGGGGTTGATTTGCACGAGTTCGACCATTGCCCCCTCATCGCTTCGCTGACGGCGGCGCGCAAGGTCCGACATTGAAACGATTGGGAAAAGCTGTGGACAACCCGGCGCCCTGCTTTTCCCGGTTGCATTTCCCTGTGCTCCGCCGCACTGACCATAGCGTTCATGGCCGATCCGCGCATCATCGATATCACGCTCGACGAGCGGACGATCCTCTGGCGCAATGCCGATGTGGAGCAGGAGCGGCGCATCGCCATCTTCGACCTGCTGGAGGATAATTATTTCGAGCCGCAGCGCAGCCATGAGGACGGCTATGCCGGCCCCTACAAGGTGCATCTGCGCGTCGAGGAAGGCCGGCTGGTCATAGAGATACGCCGTGAAAATGGCGACCCGCTGGAGGCGATCATTCTGAGCCTTGGGCGGTTCCGCCGCCCGATCCGCGATTATTTCGCGATCTGCGACAGCTATTACCAGGCGATCAGCAATGCTTCACCGCAGCAGATCGAAACGGTGGACATGGCACGCCGGGGCATCCACAATGCTGCCGCCGAGACACTGATCGAGCGGCTGGACGGCAAGATCAAGGTCGACTTCGACACGGCCCGTCGCCTGTTCACGCTGATCTGCGTCCTGCATATCAAGGGGTAAGGGGCATCCGTATCATCAGCGCCGGCCATTTCATGGCTCGTTTCTGCCTGCTTCTTGCCGTCCTGGGCCTGATGGCGCTGGGCGGATGGCTCTACGCGCGCGAATGGGCCCCCGATCGGGAGGCGTTCCCGACGCAGGGCGTGTCGGTATCATCGGACAATGGCTCGATCGACTGGGGCACGCTGGCGGCGCAGGGAACCGATTTCGCCTATATCCGCGCCTCGCGCGGCGGGCGCTTTCGCGATCCGGCGTTCGAGGCGAACTGGGCCGCAGCGCGCGCGGCAGGGATGCGCTATGGCGCTGCGCTCGATTTCAGCCTCTGCGCCAGTGCCTCGGAACAGGCCACCGGCTTCATGGCCATGGTGCCGCGCGACAATGCCGCCCTGCCGCCGGTCATCAGGCTGGCGTTCGAGCCGGGCTGCCGCGCCCGGCCGGGGCAGGATGCAGTGCTTTCGGAACTGAACACGCTCATCAACCTGATCGAAAGTCATGCGGGCACGCCGGTCCTGCTGAATGTCAGCGACGATTTCGATGCCCGATATGCCATTGCATCGGGGATCAACCGGACTTTGTGGCTGGACCGCAATTTCTTCGCGCCCGATAGCGGGAAGCGCAGATGGGTGATGTGGACAGCCAATGATATGCGGCATATCGACGGCATCGACGGTCCGGTGCGATGGGATGTGATGGCACGATGAATGCGACGGAAAAGCTGATCGAGGCGGCAAGGGAGGCGATGCGCCATGCGCATGCGCCCTATAGTCGCTTCGCCGTCGGCGCGGCGGTGCGGCTGACCGACGGGCAGGTCGTGACCGGCTGCAATTTCGAGAATGCGAGTTACGGCCTGTCACTATGCGCCGAAACGGTGGCGCTGGCGGCGGCGAATACCCAGGGCCGCCTTGCCGATGTCGAGGCGATCGCGGTCGTGGGCGGCGCCATGGGCGCGGACGGCGTCGCATCGGGCGAGGCCATCGTCACCCCCTGCGGCCGATGCCGCCAGGTCATGAACGAAGCCGAGCAGATGGCCGGGCGGACGCTCGCCATCTATTGCGCTGCACCGGAAGGAGACGCGCTGGTCGAACATCGCGTCGCCGACCTTCTGCCCCTTGCCTTCGGTCCTGCCGATTTGGGCATCACCCCCGGAAAGAGCTGAACAGCCATGTCGATATTGTCGGATAAGTGGATTCGCGAACAGGCGCAAAACAACGCCATGATCGAGCCGTTCGTGGAGAGCCAGCGACGCGACGGCTGCATCAGCTATGGCCTTTCCTCCTACGGCTATGATGCGCGGGTGGCGGACGAGTTCAAGATCTTCACCAATGTCGACAGCGCCGTGGTCGATCCCAAGGATTTCGCCGCCAACAGCTTCGTCGACCGCAAGACCGACGTCTGCATCATCCCGCCGAACAGCTTCGCGCTGGCCCGCACGGTCGAATATTTTCGCGTGCCCCGCGACGTGCTGGTGATCTGCCTTGGCAAATCCACCTATGCGCGGTGCGGCATCATCGTGAACGTGACACCGCTGGAACCCGGCTGGGAAGGGCATGTCACGCTGGAATTTTCCAACACGACGCCGCTTCCCGCCAAGATCTACGCCAATGAGGGCGCGTGCCAGTTCCTGTTCCTCAAGGGCAACGAACCGTGCGAGACCAGCTATGCCGACCGGGCGGGCAAATATATGGGGCAGCAGGGCGTGACATTGCCGCGCCTGTAACGCTGTGCGACATTGGCGGCATGATGTGTGAGGCAAGCCTGCCATGCTGATCCCGTTCCGCAGGCGGAAGGCGCCGGACGACGCGCCCTCCCCCAGCGTGGGCCCGGACAGGCGCGTCTATGCCATAGGTGACGTTCACGGCCGCGACGACCTTTTTGCCCAATTGCTCGACAGGATCGCGCTGGACGAAGCGGACAGACGCCCTTTGCCCCGGCTGCTGATCCTGCTGGGCGATCTGGTCGACCGGGGACCGCAGTCGCGGCAAGTGGTCGAACGGGCGATCAACCTGGCGCATGCGGGCGAGGACGTCCATTTCCTCAAGGGCAATCATGAGGAAATGTTCGTGGCGGCGGCGCGCGGAAATGTGCGGGCCGCCGCCCTCTTCCGTCGTTATGGCGGGGTGGAGACGCTGGCAAGCTACGGCCTGGAGCCCGGGCAGAGCGTCGGGATGGACGACGAGGCGATCGCGCAATGGATGCTGGCGCATGTCCCCCGCGATCATGTCGATTTTCTGGACGCTTTCCCCGATATGCTGCCGCTTGGCGACTATCTCTTCGTACATGCCGGGGTTCGGCCGCGGATCGCCCTCGACGCGCAGATTGCCGCCGATCTGCGATGGATCAGGGGCGATTTCCTGAACCATCGCCACCATTTCGGCAAGATGATCGTTCATGGCCACAGCATCAGCGACGATGTGGACGTGCAGCCCAACCGGATCGGCATCGACACCGGCGCCTTCCGCAGCGGCCTGTTGACCGCCATCGGGCTGGAAGAGGACAGGCGCTGGTTTCTGCAGACCGGGGCCTGACCAGCTTTCCCGGCCTGTCCTATTGCCAGCGCCTGGCCTTGGCCGCTTTCTCCTGCGCGGCATCGAGGGGGGAGCCATCCATCAGGGCATCGACAGTCGCCATGAGGCGCGCATCGCCCGAAGACGCTTGCCGATAGGCAGTCTCCTGCCCCGAACCCGGCACAAGCTGCTGCACTTGCCAGCCCTGCTCCTGGCGACAGGCGACGCCCGAAATGGCCTGCCCTTCGAAGCTGCGGCACCAGCCGCCGCCCTTGCGCCGGAAGCTGAGGCCGATGCGAATCGGCACGCTGTCCTGAGCGGAAGCCAGTTGGGTTTCAAGCGCTGATGCCAGTTCGCCCTGCGCGACCATGGTGCCCTGCTCCACCGCGACCGGACTGTCGCCGCCGCCGCCAGAAAAATGTCCGATGCCAAGACCCAGCAACAGGCTCGCGGCAATCGCGCCGCCCGTCATCCAGGCGTGCCGCCGCGCCGCCACCGGACGAGCGAGGGGGACGACCTTCGCCTCCGCCTGCAACAAGGCCCGCATCGCAGCCGGCACAGGCTCGGCCTCGATCGGCGCATAATGATCCGCCAACCGCTCCCGCAGGCGGACATGCATATCCAGCCGGGCCGCCAAAGCCGGGTCTTCCGCCACCGCACGCTCGATGCGCCGCCGGCTCACCTCGTCCAGTTCGCCATCCACCAGGGCGATCAGCATGGTTTCGTCGATATCCGTCATGCCGCTTCCCCCAGCAGTTCGATGAGCGCGCCGCGCCCGCGTACCAGCCGCGACGTCAACGTGCCCATCGGAATGTCCAGCACCTCCGCCGCCTCCTTGTAGGACAGCCCCTCCACCAGTACGAGCGCGATCGCCTCCCGCTGCTCCTCGGGCAGGCTGTGCATGGCGCGGTCGACGTCGGACAGCATGACATGCGCCTCCACATCCCGGTCGCCCGCATGGCCGACATGCTCGCCGGCCTCCTCCGGCGCGAAGGTGCGGGCGGCGCGCTGCCGGGAGCGGCCCTCATCGATCCAGAGATTGCGCATGATCCGATACATCCAGCTATCCAGTCTTGTCCCCGGCTGCCATTGATCGCGTGCCCGGAGCGCCTTTTCCAACGCCGCCTGGCAAAGATCGTCCGCATCGGCGCGGTCCCGCGACAGGCTGGCGGCAAAGCGGCGCAGCCGGGGCAGGATCGCCAACAGATCGCTTTCGAACGACATCCGGTCTCCATTCAGCTTCCTGAAGGATGAAACGACCATCGCCGCACGTTTCATCCCTGAGCACGGAACTTGTATCGGAAATTTTTTCGCAATGAATCATTTTGAGAGCGAAAGGACCGTAAAGCAGTCCGATTGTGAAAAGGTCGGTGGTAGAGAGGTCGAGATGAAATTCACGCGTCCATGGATCGTCGCAGGCCTGCTGCTGACCGCACCGGGCGCGCAGGCGCAGTTGTTACCCGCGACCGGCGGCACCCTGGGTCAGGTCAGCGGACCAGTGGGCGGCATCGTGCCGCAAGTGCTGGACCGGGTGGACGGCGCGCTGGATCAGGCTGGGCTCGACCAATTGTCGCCCGCGCGGCTGGCCGACCGGCTGGTAGCGGCGCGGGCGGCGCGAATCGACGATCTGCTGCGGCGGCATGGGGATGAGGTGGAACTGGACGACCGGCGCCAGCCGGCGCGGCGCGGGGTGATATTGCTGACCGGAGCGCGGACGGAAAGCGTCGAGGCGCTGCGTTCAGCCGGCTATGGCGTGGAAAATGCGGCCATAGAAGGGCTGGACCTAAACATCGCGCGTCTGACCGTGCCGCAGGGCCGCAGCCTGTCGCGCGCGTTGAAACAGGTTCGATCGCTCGCGCCGGAGGCACAGGCCAGCGCCGACAATCTCTATTTCCCCAGCGGACCTTCGATCGGCATTTCCGCAGCCGCACTGGCGGAGAGCGGGACGGCTCGCGGCAAGGTGGCAGGCCTGATCGACGGCGGCGTCGCCCGCCACCCGGCGCTGACCGGCGTGATCGAGCAGCGGGGCTTCGCCCGCGGCGCTCCTCGCGCCAGCGCACATGGGACAGCGGTAGCCTCCCTGATCAGCGGGACAGGCAGCATCAGGGGTGCGGCGCCTGGCGCGCCGCTGCTGGTGGCGGATGTCTATGGCGATGATCCGGCGGGCGGCAGCGCCTTCGCGATTGCGCGGGCGCTGGGCTGGATGGTGGCGCGCGGGACCGAAGTGGTGACGGTCAGCCTGGTGGGGCCGGACAATCCGCTGCTTGCCGGCGCGATCCGACTGGCACGGGAACACGGCCTGTCCATTGTCGCGGCGGTAGGCAATGACGGTCCGGCCGCCCCTCCGGCCTATCCCGCCTCCTATGCCGGGGTAGTCGCCGTCACCGGCATAGACGGGCGCGGCCGTGTCCTGCCCGAGGCCGGGCGAGCGCGTCACGTCGACTTCGCAGCGCCGGGGGCCGACATGAATGCAGCGCGGGTCGATGGCGGCAAGGGCAAGGTTCGCGGCACGTCCTTCGCGGCGCCGCTGGTGGCGGGGCGGCTGTTCGCTACCGGCAGCGTGCAAGCCTTGCGCGCGGAAGCAAAGCGCAATGCCGGGCTCAGCGTCATTTGCGGCAATTGCAGAAATAATGATTGATTTTCAAATATTTGAAAAATTTTTATGACATTCGGGGATTAAAGTGGATCGCCCTTCCGTTGTCCTGCCATCGGATCGACAACGAACAAGGAGACGATCGATGAAAGTCCAATTCCTGATTGCTACCGCCGCTCTCGCTGCTCTCACCGCCGCGCCCGCCTCTGCCCAGTTGCTGGGTGGCGGTGGCGGCGGCATGCTCGGCGGCGGCCTGGGCGGCGCGCTGGGCGGCATGGGCGGCGTGGGCGGATCGCTGGGCGGTACGCTGAGCGGTTCGGGCGGCGTTGGCCTCGACCGCAGCATCGACCTGGAGAATGGCCGCGTCGGCGCCAGCGGTTCCGGCCATGGCAGCGGCAACGGTTCTGCCTCCGGATCGGTCAGCCGCCACGGCAAGAGCCACAGCGGCAACGCTTCGGGTTCTGCCAGCGGATCGGCAAGCGGCAGCCTGACGGCCGACACGCTTGGCACCGGCGACGTGCGCAACGCCGTGGGTGGCCTGCGCGACCAGGCCGGCAGCACCGTCGGCGCAGCGCGGGATCGCGCCGCCACAACCGCAGGCGAGGCCAGGGACCGTGCCAGCGCCACCGCAGGGGCAGCGCGCGACCGCGCCGCCAATGCCGCGAATGACACCCGTACTGTAGCCGGCAATGCCGCGGGCAGCGTTGCGGGCGCCGCCAGCGGCGCGGCGAACAGCGCAAACGGCCTGGCATCCGTTGATGCCTCCGGGCAGATGTCGGGCAGCGGACAGGCATCCGGTTCAGGCAGTTCGACAAACTCGGATCAGGCGGCCAACTGACCTCGCCCGGAGGCGGCATGTCCCCGCCCGGCTTTCAGCCCTATTGCCGCCTCCCCGCCTGATCGAAGGCTGGCGATCCTCACCGGATCGCCAGCCTTCACGCTTTCTGAACCGGGCATCAAAAGCCTTTGATATAAATGGTTTAAGATGATCGCGCTTTTCATGGCGCGCCTAAAGGTCTAGATTGCACATCATAGGGTTCCTTCGGCCATGTCGAACGGAACCGAAGGTCGCCAAAGGTGCGTCGCGGCACCATATTGAAGAGATACGGTACGGAATGTCCGTTTCGGATTCCGATTTTGCTTCCAAGCGGCTTCATGATCGCCAGCGCAGACTGCTGAAGGCACGTATGCGTCATCCAGATCATGGTGAGATCGACATATTGGTCCGCGACGTTTCGGAAATGGGCCTGGGCGGGCGGTGCGACCGCGAACTCGCCGTGGGAGAGAGCGTGGTCATCCTCCTGCCCGACTGCCGGCCTGCCCATGGTCGGATCGCGTGGCGCAAGGGGCAGAGCTTTGGCGTGCAACTGACGGCCGAGATCAATCCGGAGGCGGTCAGAAACCGCGTCACTATCGATCGGCCGACCGAAGGATATCATGTGCCTGACGCATTCCGTCCCTCGATCGAAACGAAACGGCCTGGCTTTCGGACGCGTGCACAGGGGCCGGACACCGATAATAAGTGGCGATGATTTCGCATCTTTCCGGAGCCGTCAGGTTCTGCCCGTCGCAGAACACATGAATGAAGAAGGCCGCCGATCCCACTGGAACCGGCAGCCTTTTCTTCCGTCGCTATGGTACGGTCAGGCGACCTTGGTCGCGAATTCCTCGGCTTCGTCGGGATCGCGCAGCACATAGCCGCGGCCCCATACGGTCTCGATGTAATTTTCCCCGCCGCAGGCCAGCGCCAGTTTCTTGCGCAGCTTGCAGATGAAGACGTCGATGATCTTGAGTTCGGGTTCGTCCATGCCGCCATAAAGGTGGTTCAGGAACATTTCCTTGGTCAGCGTCGTGCCCTTGCGGAGCGAGAGCAGCTCCAGCATCGCATATTCCTTGCCGGTCAGGTGGACGCGGTTGCCGTCCACTTCCACGGTCTTGGCGTCCAGGTTCACCGCCAGCTTGCCGGTGCGGATAACCGACTGCGAATGCCCCTTGGACCGACGGACCACCGCATGGATGCGGGCGATCAGTTCCTCGCGATGGAAGGGCTTCGTCACATAATCGTCGGCGCCGAAGCCGAAGGAGCGAACCTTGCTGTCCATTTCCGCCACGCCGGACAGGATCAGCACGGGCGTTTGCACCTTCGCCGCACGGAGCTTCTTGAGCACGTCATAGCCGTGCATGTCCGGCAGGTTCAGGTCGAGGCAGATGATGTCGTAGTCGTAGAGCTTGCCGAGGTCGAGACCTTCTTCGCCCAGGTCGGTCGTGTAGACGTTGAACCCCTCGGTGGTGAGCATCAGCTCGATCGCCTTGGCCGTCGTCGGTTCGTCTTCGATTAGCAGCACGCGCATGTGAAGCCCCTTTGCGTAGCGGTTCCGTTCACCCCCAGAGAACGACGACCGCTCCAATTCATTAACCAAAAAACTTCTGAAGGACAAAGGTTAATTTTTCGCTAACCGGCAGAATTCCACGAGTCGTGCTATTTTGAATCTGTTTTCAACGTTTTGAACACGAAATGATTCAGATGGAGTCAATATGGATTCGTCTTCGAAACGAGAACTCAGCAGCCATGATGGCGGGTGAGGAAATCCAGCACCGCATCGACCCGCGCGGGCCGCAACCGCGACGGCGGCGTCACCAGATGGATGCCGATCGGCGGCGGCCGCCAGTCCACCAACAGTTCTTCCAGTTCACCAGCGGCCAGCGCTTGCCCGACGATGAAGTCGGGCAGACGGGCAATGCCGACCCCGGCACGCAGGGCCGGCAGCATCGCCTCGCCGCTGTTGACAGTCAGGCGGGCGCGTACCTGCACCACGACATTCTGCTGGCCCGGCCCCGAAAAGCGCCAGACCTCAGGCGTCGGCGTGTTGGAATAGCAGAGGCAATCATGGCTGCCCAGGTCGGACGGATGGGCGGGGCGTCCCCGTTCCGCCAGATAGGCGGGCGACGCCACCACATGCAGTTCGACATCGGCCAGGCGTCGGGCCCGAAGCGAACTGTCGGGCATGTCGGCGATGCGGATGGTGGCGTCCAGGCCCATTTCCACCAGGTCGATGCGTGCGTCGGAGAGGTGGAGGTCGATGTCGACCAGCGGGTTCTGCTTCGTGAACTCGGCGACCAGCGGTGCGATGCGGAGCAAGCCGAAGGTCATCGGTGCGCCGAGCCTGACAATGCCGGAAAGTTCGGCCGTTTCATCTCTGGCCGCTTCCTCCGCTGCCTGCCCCTCGGACAGGATGCGCGCCGCATGATCGGCCAGCCGCCTGCCGCTTTCGGTCAGCGCGAGGCGACGGCTGGTGCGGCTGAACAGGCTGGTGTCCAGATGCTGCTCCAGGCGCGTTACGGCCTTGGACACGGTGGCCTTGGACACGCTCAGTGCCTTGGCGGCGTCGGTGAAGCTGCGATGTTCGACCACGGCGGCGAACATCGCCCATGCCTCGAAATCCGGAAGACGCATAAGGAAACAATCCGTTTCAATGCTGCTTATTCAAGAAACGATCCTGATCGCTAGATGGGGATTAAGCAAGCCGGAACCGTCCGGCATCGCAATCGAAAGGCATTGATCATGAGTATGACAGTAGGGAGCCTGATCGAGCGTCGCCCCTTCGCGTCCCTCGGTCATGCCGATCATGGCTGGCTGAATGCGCGTCACCATTTTTCCTTTGGCGACTATCATGATCCCGCCCGCATGAACTGGGGCGCGATCCGCGTCTGGAACGATGATGAAATACGCCCCCGTTCGGGTTTTCCGCCGCATCCGCATGCGGACATGGAGATCATCACCTATGTCCGCAAGGGCGCGATCACCCATCAGGACAGCCTGGGCAACAGAGGTCGTACCGAGGCCGGCGACGTCCAGGTGATGAGCGCGGGCACCGGCATCCGCCATGCCGAATATAATCTGGAAGACGAGACGACGACCCTCTTTCAGATCTGGGTCACGCCGCGCTCCAAGGGCGGTCAGCCATGCTGGGGCGCCAAGCCTTTTCCGAAGGGCGACCGATCGGGCGGGCTGGTCGTTCTGGCAAGCGGCCACGCCGAGGATGGCGAGGCGTTGCGCGTCCGCGCCGACGTCAGGCTGCTCGGCGGAACCGTCAAGGCGGGCGAGAGCGTGACCTACGACAGTGCCGAGGGGCGCCACCTCTATCTGGTTCCGGCAACCGGCCGGATCGAGATTGACGGCCAGATTTTCGAGGCGCGGGACGGCGCTGCGATCATCGGCGGCGCGCCCATCGTCATCACCGCCATCGAGGACGCCGAAATCGTCCTGGTGGACAGCGAATAAGGCCCGCCCTTCCTCCCTCTGGGCAGGCCGAAAGGCCGCCTGCGCTCTTCCCCTCCCCCGGCGCAGGCGGCCAACTGTTTTGAAACCTTTTTATTAACAATGCATTAGATGAAATGGAGACGCACATGGCTAAAGTTCTGGTTCTCTACTACTCCTCCTACGGCCACATCGAGACGATGGCGAAGGCCGTGGCGGAAGGCGCCGCCGCCGCAGGGGCGCAGGTCGACATCAAGCGCGTGCCCGAAACGGCGCCGCTGGAAGTCGCGCAGGCTGCTCATTTCAAGCTCGATCAGGAAGCCCCGATTGCGAGCGTCGCCGATCTGGCCGACTATGACGCGATCATCGTCGGCACCGGCACCCGTTTCGGCCGCATGTCGAGCCAGATGGCGGCGTTTCTGGACCAGGCCGGCGGCCTTTGGGCACGCGGCGCGCTGAACGGCAAGGTGGGCGGCGCCTTCACCTCTACGGCAAGCCAGCATGGCGGACAGGAAACCACGCTGTTCTCGATCATCACCAACCTGCTGCATTTCGGCATGGTCATCGTCGGCCTCGACTATGGCTTTGCCGCGCAGATGGGCGTCGACAAGGTACGCGGGGGTGCGCCCTATGGCGCGACCACGCTGACCGGTGGCGACGGTAGCCGCCAGCCGGGCGAAGAAGAACTGGAAGGCGCGCGCTACCAGGGCCGCCGCATAGCGGAAACGGCGCTGAAGCTGCACGGGTAACACATCGCTGCGCCGTCTTGGCGGTGCAGTCGTTGAGAGCCTTGGGTCGCAGGGCATCAACGCAGAGGGAGCCGGCGCATTGGACTGCGCGTCGGCTCCCTTTCTGCATCCGGGATGCGACGGGACATGTCATTGCGGGTGCGCCCCATCATGGCTGCGGTCGACATGCAGCCTTCCTGAAGCAGGTCGATCAACTTCCTCCCTTCCCTCAGTCCCCCACCTTGCTCTATGGCGGGGACCGAATTTCCCAAGGGGAACGCCAACTTGATCCTTGACCTTGCCGCCGCCGCTTCGGGGGCCATCCGCTTCGACCAGCTCGGCCTCAGCCCGGTTGCCCTCGACCTCGGCTTCTTCACGCTGAAATGGTACAGCCTCGCCTATCTGGCGGGCATATTGATCGGCTACTGGTATCTGCTGAAGCTGATTGCCCAGCCCGGTTCCCCCATGGCGCGCCGCCATGCGGACGACATGATCTTCTATGCGACGCTGGGCATCATCATCGGCGGGCGGCTGGCCTATGTGTTCTTCTACCAGCCCGAAATCCTTCGCCATCCGCTCGACATCTTCAAGCTGTGGAACGGCGGCATGTCCTTTCACGGCGGCGCGGTCGGCGTGTCGCTCGGCATTCTCTACATGGCGCGCAAGGAAAAGCTCTCCTGGCTGCGCATCCATGATTTCGTTGCCTGCTGCGTACCGTTCGGCCTGTTCTTCGGCCGGCTCGCCAATTTCGTGAACGGGGAGCTGTGGGGCAAGGAAACCGATGTGCCCTGGGCGATCGTCTTCCCGACCGGCGGCCCCTTCCCCCGCCATCCCAGCCAGCTTTACGAGGCTTTCCTGGAGGGCATCGTGCTGTTCCTGATCCTTGCCTTTGCCTTCTGGAAAACCCGCGCGCGCTACAAGCCCGGCATGTTGGTGGGCATCTTCCTGCTCTGCTATGGCATCTTCCGCTTCGGGGTCGAATATTTCCGTGAAGCCGACGCGCAGCTCATGGAATTCGCGGCCCGCACCGGCCTGCACATGGGCCAGTGGCTGTGCGTGCCGATGATCCTGGGCGGCCTGTACCTGATCTTCACCGCCCGGAGCCGCCGCATACGCGTGGAACCGATAGCGGGCAGCGCGAGTGTCAGTTGAGCTGAGCCTGTCGGAACGCCTGGCGCGCCAGATCGCGTCAGGCGGACCGATTTCCATCGCCCATTATATGGCGGAGGCGAACCAGCATTATTACGGCACGCGGGACCCGCTGGGCGCCGCTGGCGACTTCACCACCGCGCCGGAAATCAGCCAGATGTTCGGAGAACTGGTGGGGCTGTGCCTGGCGGACGTCTGGATGCGGTCGGGCAGCCGGCCGGATATCGGCTATGTCGAACTCGGCCCCGGTCGCGCTACGCTCGCCTCCGACGCGCTACGGGCGATGGCCAGCATATCCTTCGTCCCCCGGGTCCATTTCGTGGAGACCAGCCCCAGCCTGCGTGAACGGCAAAGGACGCTGATCCCCAATGTCCTGCATCACGATGCCGTCTCCGGCCTGCCAGAACAGGGTCCGTTGCTGGTCGTCGCGAACGAATTTTTCGACGCCTTGCCCGTGCGGCAGATCGTGCGCAGCGGCGGGGAATGGCGCGAACGGGTGGTGATCTGCCCCGATCCGGACCAGCCCGATCGCTTCGCGCCCGTCACCGGCTATCGCCGCGTCGAATCGGGCATCCCGCCCCTTGCCACCGAAGCGCCGGAAGGTGCGATACTGGAGATGCCGCTGGCGGGCACGGCGATCGCGCTGGAACTCGCACACAGGATCGCGCGGCAGGGCGGCGCAGCTATCATCATAGACTATGGCTATGAGGGGCCGGCTCTGGGGGATACGTTGCAGGCGGTGCGCGCGCACCGTTTCGCGGACCCTTTCATCGAGCCGGGCGAAAGCGACCTCACCACCCATGTCGACTTCACCATGATCGGCAACATGGCGCGACAGGCAGGGCTGCGGGTGCTGGGACCGGTCGGTCAGGGCGCCTTCCTGCGTCAGCTCGGCATCGACGCCCGCGCCGATCAACTGGCCCGCACGACGCCGGCCCGCGCGGAAGAGGTGGAGGCAGCGCGCCTGCGGCTGACCGCCGACGATGCAATGGGAACGCTGTTCAAGGCGATGGCCTGGGTCCATCCCGATTGGGCTGAACCAGCGGGTTTTGAGGGATAGGCCTGGCCTGGCTTCCCTCAATCTTCCTGGTGATAGCGGCTCAGCCTGCGGATGAAGCCGATGAGGCCCGTCTGCCGGCTGCGCTTCATGCGCTCGGCATGCAGGATGGTCTGGACGCGCTGGAAACAATCGTCCGCATCCACATTGCACAGGACATAATCATAGCCGTCCCAATGCGCGATCTCTCCAGCGGCGCGGGACATGCGACCCTCGATCACCTCATTGCTGTCGGTCGCCCGTCCGCGCAGGCGACGCTCCAGTTCCTCCATCGACGGCGGCAGGATGAACACCCGCACCACGTCCCCGCCCGCAATCTGGTGGAGCTGCTGCGCGCCCTGCCAATCGATATCGAACAGAACGTCGCGGCCCGACTTCAACATCGCCTCCACCGCAGCGCGGGGCGTGCCATAGCGCTGGCCGAAGACATGCGCCCATTCCAGGAACTCATGATCGGCGGTCATGCGCCGGAATTCCTCCAGATCGACGAAATGATAATCCTTGCCGTCGACCTCTCCCGGCCGCATCGGGCGGGTCGTCGCCGACACGGACATGGCAAGATCCGGCTCGGCGGCCAGCAACTTGCGCGCAATGGTCGATTTACCGGCGCCGGACGGGGAGGAAAGAACGAACAGGACGCCGCGGCGCTTGAAATCGGGCGTCTCTATGGAGCTGCTGTCGGCCATGGCCGCTCTTGGCGCCATGGACGGGATTTGGCAAGGGGGACTCTGTCGCGCCGTCAGCCCTTGCGAGCCTTGCGCGCCTCCTCGATCAGGATGGGCGGCGGGCTGGCGTCCGGCAGGGCCTTGGCCATGCGCTTGCGATCCGCCTCGCGCTTCGCCTCATAGACCTTGCCGGCCATATAGGCGCCGGTCACGAACAGCGTGCCCATGGGATGGCGCATGATGAGCCGTTTTGCGCCCATGCCCGCCAACAGGCCGATCACGCCCTTCTTGCCGGTATCGGCGGCCACACGCGCAGCAACGACGGTCGCGCCGACGCGGGCTACCTTTCTCAGCAGCCCGTCCTTGCGGGGCGAGCGGACGGCGATGACGGGCTTGTCAGACGATTTTTTCCTCATGGGACATGAATGTACCGCAGCGCGTCGGGTTCCACCATGGTGATGTGGATCAAACCATATTTTCCGGTCGAACAAGCCGGTCGAAGCTTGCCTCGTCGACCAGCCCCAGTTGCAGGCCCGCCTCCTTCAGCGTCAGCCCTTCGGCATGCGCATGTTTCGCGATCCTGGCGGCATTGTCATAGCCAATCTCCGGCGCCAGCGCAGTGACCAGCATGAGCGAGCGGTCGACCAGCTCGGCAATCCGCCTCTCATTCGCCTCCAGCCCATCGATGCAGCGTTCGGCAAAGCTCTCCATCCCCACGCTCAGCAGATGGATCGACCGCAGCACCGCAGCGCCGATCATCGGCTTGAAGACATTGAGTTCCAGATGCCCCTGCAGGCCGCCTACCGTCGCCGCCTGGTGATTGCCGATCACCTGTGCGGCGACCATGGTCAGCATCTCGCACTGGGTGGGATTGACCTTGCCCGGCATGATGGAGCTGCCCGGCTCATTGGCCGGCAGGTCGAGTTCGCCAAGGCCGGAGCGCGGCCCGCTGCCGAGCAGGCGGATGTCATTGGCGATCTTGGTCAGCGCCACCGCCAGCGTCGCGAGGGTAGAGGACAGATGGACCAGCGGGTCATTGGAGGCGAGTGCCTCGAACTTGTTGTCGGCGGCCCGGAACGGCAGGCCGGTCAGCGCAGCGATCTCCTTCGCCACCGCCACGTCGAAGCCCTTGGGCGCATTGAGGCCGGTGCCGACCGCCGTACCGCCCTGCGCCAGCGCCATCATGCCGTGCATGACCGCCGGCTCGATCCGCTTGCGGCCGCGGTAGAGTTGATGGGCATAGCCGGAAAATTCCTGACCCAGCGTGAGCGGCGTCGCGTCCTGCAAATGCGTGCGGCCGATCTTGACGATGCCGTCCCAGGCCTTCGCCTTGGCGTCGAGCGCGGCGTGGAGCCGGTCGAGCGCCGGAAACAGTTCCGCCGTTACGGCCCGCGCCGCCGCGATGTGCAGGGCGGTCGGAAAGCTGTCATTGGACGACTGGCCCACGTTCACATGGTCGTTGGGGTGGACGGGGCTCTTGCCGCCGCGCCTGCCCGTCATGCCCTCGTTGGCGATGCCGGCGATCACCTCATTGACGTTCATGTTGGATTGGGTACCGCTGCCGGTCTGCCAGATGACGAGCGGGAACTGGTCGTCATGCCTGCCTGCGACGACCTCGGCCGCGGCAGCCTCTATGGCATCGGCCAAGCCCGACTCAAGCCCGTGGCCGCGATTCACCCGCGCCGCCGCCTGTTTCACGATGGCCAGCGCATGGATGATGCCGATCGGCATGCGTTCGCCCGCGCCGAAGGGAAAATTCTCGATGCTTCGCTGGGTCTGCGCGCCCCAATAGGCGCTGGCCGGCACGTCAATGGCGCCGATGCTGTCGGTTTCGATGCGGCTGTCGTTCAAGTCGGGCACTCCCATGAAATCGCCGGAGTGCCGTCAATCTGGGGAGGCTCGACCCGTTATTCCAGCCTTATTTCTTCTTGCCGAAGTCAACCGTCACGACGTTGGAGCCGTCCTCCGTCGTCACCTGCGGCGCGTCATTTTCCGCCTCTTCATGCGGTTCTGGGGCAATGTCGGCCTGCGCCTGGAACTGAAGCGCGAAATTCACCGCCGGATCGACGAAGGCGGTGATCGCGGCGAACGGAATCGTCAGGTGCGCCGCCACCTGGTTGAAGGTCAGGCTGACCCCGAATTCGTCGTCACTGACCTTCAGATCCCAGAATTTGTTCTGGAGCACGATGGTCATTTCGTCGGGAAAGCGCTCGACCAGATGGCGGGGAATATCCACTCCGGCCGCCTGAGTCTTGAAGGTGATGTAGAAATGATGCGTCCCCGGCAGGCCACCGGACCGCTCGATCTCACCCAGCACGCGGCCAACCACTGCGCGCAGGGCCTCCTGCACGATTTCATCATAGGGAATCAGGCTGTCGGGCAGGTCGTCGCTCATGCGCCAATGTCCTAACGGCGCAGCGGCGCGGGTCAAGTCCGCGCCAAAGATTGCCCGAGCACATTGCAAGACGGGCACAGTGCGCTATAGGGCGCAGCCATGCGCACGGCCGACATTCACCGCAATACTGCGGAAACGCAGATCGACGTGACCGTCAACCTGGACGGCACCGGCATCTATACCGTTTCGACGGGCATTGGCTTCCTGGATCACATGATCGAGCAGCTGTCTCGTCATTCGCTGATCGACATGGACGTGAAGACGGTCGGCGACCTGCATGTGGACCAGCATCACACGACCGAGGACACGGCGATCGCCATTGGCGAGGCGGTGGCGAAGGCGCTTGGCGACAAACGCGGCATTTCCCGCTACGGCAGCGTCTATTCCCCGATGGACGAGACGCTGACCCGCGTGTCGCTGGACATTTCCGGCCGCCCCTGGCTGGTGTTCAAGGTGGGCCTCACCGTCCAGAGCATCGGGGAATGGGACAGCGAGATGGTGGAGCATTTCTTCCACAGCTTCGCCCAGGCCGCCGGGATCACGCTGCACATCGAAAATCTCTACGGCAGCAACAATCACCATATCGTCGAAAGCTGCTTCAAGGGCCTCGCCCGCGCGTTGCGGCAGGCGGTGGAGATCGACCCGCGCAAGGCAGACGCCATTCCCTCGACCAAGGGGATGCTGTGACAGCGCTTGCCCTGATCGACTATGGCGCGGGCAACCTTCATTCGGTGCATAACGCCCTGCGCAAGGCGGGGGCGGATCACGCCGTCATCACCGCCGATCCGGAAGTCGTAACCAGGGCGGATCGCATCGTCCTGCCCGGCGTCGGCGCCTTCCGCGCCTGCCGCGACGCGCTGGTCGCGATCCCCGGCATGGTGGAGGCGATGAACGAAGCCGTCCACAAGCGCGGCGTGCCTTTCCTGGGCGTGTGCGTGGGCATGCAGTTGCTGGCCGATGCCGGGGAAGAGTTCGGCCGCCATGAAGGCCTGGGCTGGATAGCCGGCACCGTCAGGCTGATCGAGCCGAGCGACCCCGCGATCAAGGTGCCGCACATGGGCTGGAACGACGTGATGCTGCGCGGCACGCCGCCGCTGCTACATGCGGGCGAGGCCTATTTCCTGCACAGCTATCATTTCGAGGCCGCCGACCAGGCGGATGTCGCCGCCGTCACCGATCATGGCGGGCCGCTGGTCGCCGCGGTGGCGCGCGACACGATCATCGGCTGCCAGTTTCACCCGGAAAAGAGCCAGAGCTATGGCCTTTCCTTCCTGTCCCGTTTTCTGGATTGGCGTCCCTGAAACCGCCGAGGATAATATGAGCCTGATCGTCTTCCCCGCCATCGACCTCAAGGGCGGCCAGGTCGTCCGCCTGGCCGAGGGCGACATGAACCGCGCCACCGTCTATGGCGACAATCCAGCCGCCCAGGCGGTGCTGTTCGCGCAAGCGGGCGCGCAGCATCTGCATGTGGTGGACCTGGACGGCAGCTTTGCGGGCCGCGCGGTCAATGCCGAGGCTGTCGAGGCGATCGTCGCGGCCTTTCCCGGCCATGTGCAACTGGGCGGCGGCATCCGCAATCGGGAGGCGGTGGAACGCTGGTTCGACCTCGGCGTATCGCGCATCGTCATCGGCACGGCGGCGCTCAAGGATCCGGACTTCGTCAAGGCGGCCGCGCGGGACTTCCCCGGCGGGATCGTGGTGGCGGTGGATGCGCGGGACGGCTTCGTCGCGACCGATGGCTGGGCGGAGAAGTCCGACATGCCAGTGGTCGACCTTGCCCGCCGGTTCGAGGATGCGGGCGTGGCCAGCCTGCTGTTCACCGATGTCGGCCGCGACGGCCTGCTCAAGGGCTGCAATATCGACGCGACCGTCGATCTGGCCCGCGCCACCGACATTCCGGTGATCGCCAGCGGCGGCGTCGCCGGGATCGCGGACATTCGCGTGCTGAGCCTGCATGCCGACGAGGGCATTGAGGGCGTGATCACGGGCCGCGCGCTCTATGACGGGCGGCTGGACCTGAAGGCGGCGCTGGCGGTGGCGCAGGCGGCGGCATGACTGTCCGCACCCGCGTCATCCCCTGCCTGGACGTCGCCAATGGCCGCGTGGTCAAGGGCGTGAACTTCATCGATCTGCGCGATGCGGGCGATCCGGTCGAGCAGGCGAAGATCTATGACGCGGCGGGTGCGGACGAGCTCTGCTTCCTCGACATCACCGCCACGCATGAGGCGCGCGGCACGATCATCGACGTGGTCCGGCGCACGGCGGAGGTCTGCTTCATGCCGGTGACCGTGGGTGGCGGCGTGCGCAGCCCGGAGGATGCCCGCGCCTTGCTGCTGGCCGGCGCGGACAAGGTCGCGGTGAACAGCGCGGCGGTCGCCCGGCCGGAGGTGGTGGCCGACATTGCCGACCGCTTCGGCAGCCAGTGCATCGTCGGCTCGGTCGATGCGCGACGGGTGGGCGACGGCCGTTGGGAAATCTTCACCCATGGCGGCCGCAAGCCCACCGGCATCGATGCGCTGGAGCATGCGGTGCGTCTTGCCGAACTGGGCGCCGGCGAACTGCTGGTCACGTCCATGGATGGGGACGGCACCAAGGCGGGCTATGACCTTGCCCTTACCCGTACCATCGCCGACGCGGTGTCGGTACCCGTGATCGCCAGCGGCGGCGTGGGCACGCTGCATCATCTGGTCGAAGGTGTTGTCGAGGGGCATGCCAGCGCGGTGCTCGCGGCCTCCATATTTCACTTCGGTCAACATAGCATTGCTGAAGCGCATCAGGCGCTGGCTGCCGCGGGCATCGCCGTTCGGGCCACCTGATCGACCCGGTTGCTCCGAAAATGTCGGTTGCCTTTACATTAACCAATGAAGGCAGATCGGCATTAACCATGACGGCCCCGCGAGGCCTGCAATTCGCTCGAATGGCACGATGCCTGCATCTCTTCGCCCACCTGACCTAATCAACAGCGGGGTGAAGATGATGAATGTGAACAAGCTGCTTCTGGCCGCCGGCGTGGTCGCTCTGATGGGTGCGGCGGCTCCGGCGGAAGCGACGTGGTGCTGGGGCAAGAAGTGCGGCGGTTCCAGCAGCTCCGGCGGCGGTTCGTCGTCCGGCGGCGCGCCGACGCCAGTGCCCGAACCGGAGCAGATGGCGCTGTTCGGCCTTGGCGCCGCAGCGCTCGGCGCACGGGTTTTCGTTGCCCGGCGCAAGCGCAAGTAAATTTTCGTTTGACGGCTCGCGCGCGTGGCGCTTCATGGCGCCATGCGCGCGACCCTTTTCGACCTTGAACGAACCATCCGCCAAAGGCGGGAGGCCGATCCCGACCAGTCCTATGTGGCGAGGCTGACCGCACGCGGCCGGGCCAAGATCGCGCAGAAGGTCGGCGAGGAGGCCGTGGAGACGGTGATCGCCGCCATGGCGTCGGATCGCGACGGAGCGATAGGCGAAAGCGCGGACCTGCTGTTCCACCTGCTGGTGCTGCTGGCCGATCTCGACATTTCCCTGGACGATGTGCTGGACGAACTCGACCGGAGAGAGGGCGTGTCGGGCATCGCGGAAAAGGCTTCCCGCACGGCCGACTGATCGCCCGTCGGGAAAGATATTGCGGCTTTGGCGTTTGTCCGTCAGCCTCTCAGCCATTGAGAGGACAGGAGGGCATATGTTCAAGACCCTGTTGGGCGGCCTGATCGGCGGCGTCACACTCTATATTGTCGGTTTCATCTTCTGGGGGACGCCGCTCAGCGCCCTCGCCTTTCACCGTGCGGAGGCCGCCGCCGGCAGCAACCTGCAGGCCGCCCTCGCGCAGGCGCTGACGCCATCCGGCACCGGCGTCTATGTGATTCCCGATCCGTCCACCGCCCAGGGCACCATCCTTTACGGCAAGGGTCCGGTCGCAACGATCTTCTACAATAATGGCGGATTTCCCGTGACTGACGCCAGCGCGCTGATCGGCGGCCTGATCCTGGCGCTGGTCGTCGGCGTCATCATCGCGCTGATGCTGCGGTTCGTGGACGCAGACAGCAGGATGAGAGCAACGGTCCTGTTCGCACTGGCGGCGGTGCTGTGGCTGCATATCGGCCAGGCCGTGTTCAACCATGCGCCGTGGGGCTACATTCTTTATCTGGCCTTCAGCGATTTCGTCGCCCTGGTCGCGGCGGGACTGGTTGCCGCGAAAATCATGGAAAGCCGGCATGCGCCCGAAGCCCAATCGGTGAACCCCGATACGGTGCATTAGAGCGATTTCCAAGCGATCGGAACCGATCGCTGGTTAAGAAATCGCGGAAAACAAGGAAACCAGAGCGGGGATCTGATTCAATCAGATCGAAATCCGCTCTAAAGGGTCGGGCTATAGCCCCCAGCCCCCATCGCCTCTTCCGCCAGGCGGATCATGCATTCCGCATGTCGGCGGGCAACGGCCATTCGATCCTCGCCATAGCCGCCGCCCATGGTGCTGGCCAGCGGAATAGCGCGACTGCGCGCGCAGCGCATCACCGCGCGGTCCCGGCGGTCCAGCCCTGCGTCGCTGAGCGCCAGCCGCCCCAGCCGGTCATCCACATGCGGGTCGACGCCGGCCTGATAGAGGATCAGGTCAGGCTGGAAATCGTCGAGCGTTCGCGGGAAAACCTTCATCAACGCATCCATATAGGCCTCATCGCCCGTTCCATCGGGAAGGCCGATATCAAGTGTCGAGCGAGCCTTGCGCACGGGGAAATTCCGTTCCGCATGGATGGAGAGGGTGAAGATTTCGCTCCGTCCCCCAGTCATCACCGCCGTACCGTCGCCCTGATGGACGTCGAGGTCGAGGATCAATATGCGGTTCACCCCCCGCTCCTCGATCAGCCGGTGGGCGGCGATGGCAAGGTCGTTGAACACGCAATATCCCGCCCCACTGTCGGGCAGCGCGTGATGGCTGCCGCCCGCCGCATTGGCAGCATAGCCATGCTGCATGGCGAGCCGCGCCGCCAGCCACGTGCCGCCGGGCGACAGCATGGAGCGGCGCGACACCCGCTCCGTCACGGAAAAGCCGATGCGCCTTTCCTTTTCCCGAGGAACAGTCTGCGTCGCCACCTCTTCGACATAGGCCGGATCGTGAACCGCCTCTATCCACGCGCGCGGCATCGGGGCGGGTTCATGCACGGTAAAGGCTGTCGCCGCCATGCTCAGCGCTTCCATCACAAGCCCATATTTGTCGAAGCGAAAGGAACTGCCCTCTGTTGCCGGAGAGACATAAGCCGGATGGTGAACGACATGCAGCATCATCTTATCCGCTATCTTCGAGTTTGAACGATGCGGGCTTTGCGCTATCTGGTCCAGCATGAACCGTCCCGAATTGATCCGTTTTTCCATTATTTCCCTCCTGAGCGCTGTCGCGAGCCCGACAGTGGCGCAGCCGCCGACGGTCGCGCCGACCATCCCGGCGCCCTCGTCTCAACCGCCGGCGCCTCAGGTGATACTGCCGCCCGCGATGGTGACGCCGCCGCCCGTGCCACTACCGCAACCGACGGCAGCGCAGGAAAAATGGCTGAACGACTGGCTCAGGGGTGGCGCGGTTCAGGGGCTGATGGCGCGAGCCAGAGCGACCGAGACGCTCAAGGGCGATGCCCTTCTGTCCGCCGTGCTGGATCGAGCGAAGGCGTTGAGCACGGGCCGCGTGGACACCGCCGATTTCCTGGAGATCTGGGCTTTGCGGCCGGCGCGCTTCGATCCTCGCCCCGGCCTTGCCAAGGCGATCAGCGAGGACAGGCTGCCGCAATGGGCGCTCAGCCTGACGCCGCCCTATGCCGGCTATGACGGACTTCGCAAGGGCCTGGCCAATTACGAGCGGATTCGCGACGCGGGAGGCTGGCCGACCCTGACGGCGCACTCCTCCCCCGACGTCGTGCGCGCGCGCATCGCGATCGAGGACAAGAGCGTCACGCCCACCGAGAAGCTGGTTGATGTTCTGCAGCGGGCGCAGCGGCGCTATGGTCTCAATCCCACCGGCCTGCTCGACGCGCGGACGCTCAAGGAATTGAACGTGCCGGTGGACGACCGCATCGCCGCGATCATGGCGAATATGGAACGCTGGCGCTGGATGCCCCGCGAGTTGCCGGTTAACCGGGTGCAGGTGAACATCGCCGCGGCGGTGCTGACAGTGTTCGAGGGTGATGAACCCGTGACGTCGATGCGCGCCGTCACCGGCGCGCCGGACAATGCGACGCCGATGCTGTCGTCCAGCATCCATTCGATCGTCGTCAATCCGCCCTGGAACGTCCCCGCCTCCATCGCGAAGCGCGAATTGTGGCCCAAGGGGCGCGCCACGCTGATCCGGCAAGGCTACAAGATTGTCGGCACGCCGGAGACTGGCGAGCGGATAGTGCAGCCGGCGGGCCCCAACAGCGCGCTCGGCCGGTTGAAGTTCGACTTCAACAACCCGTTCGCCGTCTATCTGCACGATACGCCGTCACGGGCGAAGTTTTCGAGCTATGACCGATTGGCGAGCCATGGCTGCATCCGCCTGGAAAAGCCCGTTCCGTTGGCGGAACTGATGGTGGCCGGCAATCCCGATCTGGCGGGCAAGATCCAGTCGCTGATCGATACCGGCAAGACCCAGAGGGTGTCGCTGCCCAAGGAAGTGGCCGTGTACCTGCTCTACTGGACAGCCTTTGCCGGCAATAATGGCACGATGAGCTTCCGTTCCGATCCCTATGGCTGGGACAAGCTGCTGGCCGAGAAGATCGAAGCGTCCAGCCGCCGCGTGGATCCGACCGCCGCGCCCGCCACCTCCATCGCATCCAAGGATTGATCTTCATGCGCAAATTCGCCCTTGTCGCCCTCGCCGGCACGCTCGTCCTCGCCGCCTGCGGCAAGAAGGAGGAAGAGGCGCCAGTGACCAATAATCTGGTCGAGCCGCCTGCGGAGAACGTCATCCAGGAAGAACCCGTCGCGCCGGCGCCCGAGCCGAGCAACAATGCCGCGCCGGAACCCGCGCCGCCGCCCAGCATTTCCGAACAGCAGCAAATCGAGGACGATGCCGCCGCGACCGGCATGACCGCGCGCCTCGGCGGAGACGAAGGCGCCAACGCCACGGAATAGGACCCGGCGTCCCCTTCGCGATCGCCCCGCCCCGAAAAGGAGGCGGGACGGCGGTTTTACGGTCATTGCCGGGACTGACGGCGGGGACGACACTGCCCCGCCCTTGGACTGGCGCTGCTCCTTTGCTATATTGCGATTCATGGATCGTCGCAGTTTTACCAAGCTCGCTTTGAGCGGGCTGGCTTTTTCGTTTCTGGCCGACAGTGCGGGGCGCGCCGCTCCGCTGGGCGAAATGCAGCCGCAACCGGCTGTTCCCCCTGCGCCACGCCCGGCATCGACCGGACCGCTCGCTACCCAGCCCTATGCACAACTGCTGGAGCGCGCAAAGGCTGCTCTGGATCAGCACGGTCACATGTTCACCCTGCGCGACCGGGTCGCACTGGCCGATTTCAACGCGCCGTCACGCGAATTGCGCTTCCATGTCGTCGATCTGATCGGCGGCCAGACAAGCTCCTATCTCGTCGCCCATGGCCGCGGTTCCGACCCGGAACATTCGGGCTGGCTCCAGAGCTTTTCCAATGAGCCCAATTCGATGGCGAGCAGTTCCGGTGCCTTCAAGACCAGCGAAATCTATGAGGGCCAACATGGCCGGGCAATGCGCCTGGCGGGCCTGGATCCCCAGAACAACAATGCGGAAATGCGCGCCATCGTTGTACATGGCGCCGATTATGTCAGCGAAAACCATATCGCCACCTGGGGCAAGATTGGCCGCAGCGAGGGCTGTTTCGCGCTTGCCCGCCATATGCTGCCGCAATTTATCGGCCTGATGGGTCCCGGTCGCCTGCTCTATGCCGACAAGATCGTGGGCATAGCGGCTTGAAGCGGGACTGACCTGGTTGAAATACGGCCTGCTCCCGCGACCCGCGCTACGGCGCAAGCCGATGCGGGAGCACGACTGAACCAAAGTACGAAAGCGGCGTCAGCCCGCTTTCGTACCCGTCATCGCCTCGATCGAGGGCTTGTTCATCGCATCGATGGTGCCGTCGCTCAGCATGGCCTTGCCCATGGTCAGCGCCTCGGCGGACAGGGCCGGGTCGTTTGCGGTCTGGCTGGCACCGATCAGCGCGGACAGCAGGATGTTCCGGGACACCGCATCCTTGCCATTTTCCGCGACTGACTTGCGCGCGAGGGCAAGGGCCTCCTCATAGAGCGGGTCCGCAGCCGTCTTGTCACCGCCGACCAGCTTCTGATTGCCCATCTGGATCAATATGCCAGCGAAGATATTGCGGCTGGCGGCGTCGGTCGGCTTCGCTTCCGCCAGCTTGCGCCAATAGGGCGCGGATTCGGTGTAAAGCGCGATCACCTTGTCCATCCGACCAAGCGCGCCCTGCGCCGCCGCATCTGCATAAAGCGCATTGGCGAGGAAATTCACATTGTCGATCCTGGCGGGATCGGCCTGCACCGCCGTGCGGATGGCGGGCAGTGCGGCTTCATATTTCGCGGCGGCGGCGGCATTGTCGCCAGCCTGCTGCGCGGTCTGTCCGGCGGTGAAATCAGTTACGGCCTGGTTGAAGGCGGCGATCTGTGCCGAGCTCATCTGCCCCGCGGCGGGAGCGGCCTGGGCCGCCTGCTGGGCCAGCGCAGGGGCCGATAGCGCAAGCGGCGCGGACAGGGTGATCAGGGCAAAGAGGGAAAAACGGGACAGCAAGATGGCGCACTCCTCGGTCATGCAACGAATGCGGGCGCGAGGGGATGGCCCGCCTGTTGATATTGAACGAAGACGCCGCGTCATTCCCACCCGGTCAGGCGCGAGTCGTCTCACAAAAGGCTCGTGCCATGGCAAATTCGTGCCTGCGCTGCGCTGACCGGGCCGCCGCCTCCTTGTCCTCGCCCCATTGTTCGACTTCCCATGCTTCGTCGATCTCGGCAGCCGTCCAGATCAGGTCGGCATCGTGGCCGCCCTCCACCACCGCCAGACCACAGACCAGCGAGCCGGACAGCGTCACCAGCGTCGAAAGGCCTGCCAGGGTAAAAGGATCAAAGGCTGTCACGACCGCCGTCAGCCGTGCCAGCGTCTCGTCGGGCTGAGCGACCGGAATGATACCCTGCGTCACCCGAAAGGCGACGTCGTAGCGCGCCATGGCCCATTCCAGCAGCGGATCCCAGGCCGCCGACTCCCGGACGACAAGCTCCGTCGGACCTTCCGCGCGATAGCAGAGCAGGTCGCTCTCGGCATAGCGGGCAATCCCAGCGGCAAAGCTCTCCCGATTGGGCGCGATCTGGTCGATGGCTCCGTTGGCGAGGCCGGTGAACGGCATGGATCGGGGGTCGACCACATCGCCCTGCGCGCGCCATTCTTCCGCAACCGCCTCTGCAAGCCTATGGGTGGGCAACGCCAGTGGCTCACGAGCCGGCGTACGGACCGGGCGGCCGTCAAGGTGGATTTCAAAACCGGATTCGCCCGCAACGACGGCAGCATCCTGGTAGAAGCGTTTCATGATTGCGGCGGTTTCCTGAACAATGCGAGCAGCAGACGCGGAACGATGACGAACTGGAACAGGCCGACGATGACGAAGATCGCGCCCATGGCCTTCGCCCTGTTTCCCTGCACCCAATGAAAGCGCTGCATCAGCACGAGAAAGCCGAACATCACCAGCAGCGCGCCCGACAGCCGGAACAGGCCAAGCGCGAAGAAGCGCTGGCGGGCGACCCGGTCCGGGTCCACGGGCGGAACGGGCGGAACGGGCGGCGTGCCTGTCATCGGGCATCCATATGGCAAGCGTGGATATGGCCGCGCAGTTCGGCGCTGTCCATGGCAACGCTGTGCGCCCCTGCGCTGACCAGTTCCTGCGGCGTGTGATAGCCCCAGCCGACGCCCAGAGCGCGCGTACCGGCAGACAGCGCCATGTCTATGTCGAAGCTGGTATCGCCGATCATCACCGTGCTTTGGGGCGTTGCCCCCGCCTCTGCCATGGCGGTAAGCAGCATGGAGGGATGCGGCTTGGAGGGATGGCGATCGGCGGTCTGCAACGTCACGAAATGGGCGTGGATGCCATGATGCCCAAGGCAGAGTTGCAATCCGCGGTCCGATTTGCCGGTAGCCACGCCCAGCAGCCAGCCATCGGCATCCAGTTCGCGGATCAGTTCCGCAATGCCGGGATAAAGGGGTTCCGACACCGCATTTTCGTGGCGAAGCTGCTGGAATGCCAGCTTGTAGCGGTCCGACAGATGATCATGATAATCGACCTCCGCATCGGGAAGCAGGCGCGCCATGGCTAGCGGAAGCGAAAGGCCGACCACCGACAGGATCGTCGCGCGATCCGGCGCGACCAGATTTTCGCCCTCGAATGCGCGGATCATGGCCGCGCAGATGCTGTGCTGGCTGTCGACCAGCGTGCCATCGCAATCGAATACGGCGAGCTTGTTGGTCATGACTTCCTGCGCGGCGCTCCGCCAGAACCACGCGCCCGCCGTTCGCCCTTGCGGTCCTTGCGGATCTGCTTGGCGTGGGCGCGGGCCGCCTTCTTCTCATCCTCCCGCGTGGGCGCGCGGGCGATTTCCTCGTCCAGCGGCAGGTCACCGGCGGAGAAGTCAAAGCCCAGCGAGGCAAGGCTGGCGGCAAAATGATCGGGCAAGTCGGCGCGCACGTCGACCCGGCCACCGTCGGGATGATCGACCCGGATGCGACGGGCGTGAAGGTGCATCTTGCGGCTGATCGTGCCGCTCAGAAAGGCCTCCTTGCCGCCATATTTGCCGTCGCCGACGATGGGATGGCCGATCGCCGCCATATGGACGCGCAACTGATGGGTGCGACCGGTATAGGGTTGCAGTTCGACCCAGGCGGCACGATTGCCCGCACGCTCGATCACGCGATAGCGCGAGCGGGAGGGAAGCCCCTCCTTCTCATCCACATGCATCTTCTCGCCGCCGGTGCCCGGCTGCTTGGCGATCGGCAGTTCGATCATGCCATCCTCGATGGAGGGCACGCCCATGACGATGGCCCAATAAACCTTGCGCGCCGTACGGCTGGAAAAAGCCTTGGCGAAGAAGGCGGCCGAGCGGGCCGTGCGCGCGATGAGCAGCGCGCCGGACGTGTCCTTGTCCAGCCGGTGGACAAGCTTGGGCCGCTGGTCAAGGTCGAACTCCAGCGCGTCGAGCAGGCCGTCGACATGATCTTCCGTCTTCGTGCCGCCCTGCGTGGCAAGACCGGGCGGCTTGTTGATGACGATGGCCTGCGCGTCGCGATGGATGACGAGCCCCTGGGCAAAGGCCGCCTGATCGTCCGTCAGTTGCGGGCGGACGCGTCTGGGCTTCGCGGTTTCGGGGGCCTTGGGCTCGGCAGGAGGGACACGGATGGTCTGTCCCTCGGCGACGCGGTCGCCCGGCGCGGCACGGGCGCCATCGACGCGCAACTGGCCAGTGCGCGCCCAGCGGGAGACGCTGTTGAAGCCGATGTCAGGCAGATGCCGCTGGAACCAGCGGTCGAGCCGTATGCCATCGTCATCTGCCGCCACGCGGAACTGCCGCACGTCCAGCGACACGCCCTTCGCCGGCGAAGAGGCGGCGGGCCGGGCGGCGGGCTTTGCCCCGGACGCCTTGGCGGCCGGCGCCTTTGCAGCGGATCGGGCGGCAGCCTTGGGCGCATCTGGCTTGCGGGCGCGAGCGGCCTTCGCCGCGCCGCGCGCACGGCCCGGAGCCGCAGCGCCCGGTTTGCGAGGGCCAGAGCCCTTGGCGGGAGGTCGGCCCTTCATGCGATGCTCCTCATAAAGGCCAGGCCGCCGGCCAACGCGCCCACCGCACCGATGACGGAAAGGACCACATAGGCGAGCGCGACGCCCATCTGCCCGCGCTCCATCATCAGCACGGTTTCCAGGCTGAAGGAAGAAAAGGTGGTGAAGCCGCCGAGCAGACCGACCGCCAGCAGCAGACGGATCGGCTCGCCCGCCGAGGTGTTGAAGCGCGCCAGCCACCCGGCGAGCAGGCCCATGACGAACCCGCCAACGACATTAGCGGCGAACGTCCCCCATGGCCAGGACGCACCGGGCATCATGTGGAAAGCAAGACGCCCGGTCAGATAGCGCAAGGCCGATCCGACAGCGCCCCCTGCCATGACGAGAAAGATATTGGTCATGCCGCCCGCCCTAGAGCATTTTTGCAAGGCTTGGGAAGCGGTCATTGGCCTGAGGATGGCCACCGCGTTCATGAAATGGATGGCAATAGCGGCAGCTATGGGTGATGACGAACTGAATCGTATCAGCCTGCCAAACGTCCTTGGTCAGCCGGAGTGAGGATTTGGTAATTCAAGTTTGCGTAGATAACGAACAACTTATCGAAGTGGGCCTGTTTGTTGAGAATGATCATCATCGCCTTGGCTGTCGCCGGGTGTAGCGGTTCGTCTGGCAAGGATATGCTGCCCCGAGACACAAGCTTCGGCACATTCTCCGGCAATGGCCCGTTCTTCATCAAAGAGGGAGACAAAACAGTCTTCAGCAGCCCCGGCGCAACCGACTATGTTGCCGTTATGGAACGAACGGATGCACCTGATGACAAGGTTATCGTCTATCGGTCCGCGAATGTCCTGAGAGAAGATAGATATCAGTTTGGTTGGACCCACACCAATATAACGGACCTCAAAAGCGGGATATCCATTCAATATTCTGGCCCGCCAAGGCATCGAGAGACGCTGATAATCAGTGGATCCGCAAAATCTCGTGGAACAACGGTTTATCTTGGCAAGCGTGAAGATACGGTTCTTGATGAAAAATGCCATATCTGGTCCTTCGACGGAACCGATCGGTATAGTGACAAATGTTTGACGGACGATGGGATTGTTCTTTGGCAGAAAAATTATGATCGCCGAGGGTCAATCGAAAGGCATTACAGGGCGGTTTCATTGGTTCGCCGCGCTTTGGGCCGAGATGAGCTTTCTGTTCCTGTCGACCTGCTGGAATGGCCCACATGGATGGCTCCCCTCGATCCGGATGCGAAGCACGGCCCCAATGACCAGGTCATCCTTTATGGGCGAAACGCCTGGAACGGAGCGTCAAAGGCGCAAATGATAAGACGCTTGGGAGACAACATCGCGACCTGGAAATGGGAACAGCGAAATCTCCGACAGATGCTGCTGAAATGGCCCGGCGCTATGGTGCGGTTCGACAGCGATGAAGACGGGGTTCCACTTGAACTTGCGATATCGCGAACCGGAGGAAGTTTGCTGTACTCACCTTCGAAATGGGAGGCCGAAAATCCCAGGAAATCCGAGTTTATTCGCGGCTACAGCTGTAGTTGGCGAACGACCATCCGTGCTTCCGAAGGCGACACCCGTGAGTGCAGGACAGCTAACGGCATGCTGCTGAAAAATGCCGACCGATATATCAGCCAAGTGACGGAGCTGACCGCCGCCTCCGCTTCCGTCGGTAAGCTGACAGAAGCTGATTTTCGACCGCCCGCCAAATGGCTGACCTTGGGTTTCTGGGCTACCCCGATTGTATCATCGCAGAAGTAAAATTTGAATCCGCCCGACAAGGACAAATGGCCAAAAACACCCCCGACAAACGCGTCAAGGCGTCTCGGTTTCGGCAGCCTTGGGCGCGGGCACCTTGTCCTTGGCGCTCAGCACGGTAGCGGGCGGACCTTTCTCTATCGCCACCGCCAGTTGGCCCACAGCCGCGCAATTGGCCTTGCACAGCCCTTGTGCCTGCGCGAGATTCTCCTTTGCCTTGGCAATGGCGCCCTTCTCGACCATCGCTTCGCCCTGGCCGACCAGGGCGGCGACGTCATTGGGCTCCAGCAGCAGCGCTTCGCGATACAGGCGGATCGCCTTGCCTTGCAGCCCCTGCGCCCGCGCCACTTCGGCCAGTTCGATATAGGCCATGCGGTTGCGCGGATCGACGGCCAGCGCGCTTTCCAGTGCATCCGTGGCACCCTGATAATTACCCGTCTTGCGCGCCGCTTCCCCCGCCTTCTGCCATTCGACGGACAGCGGTGAAATCTGCGAATCCGGCCGTTGCGTCAGCCCAACGCTGGAAACGGTGGTCAACAATAGTGCCAGGGCGATCGAGGCGGGGGTAAAACGCATGCACAACTCCAGCCATGTTTCAGGCGCTGATTCCGTCCAAGTCTCGCGATTTTGCGGGCGCTTGTCCATCGACTCTTTCACGCTGCCCGTCGCAGCCGCGCGAAATAGAAACCGTCCGTCCCGTCATGCCCCGGCGTCAGCAGCAATCCGTCGCCATGGGGCCGGCCCATCGGCGCATCGAAGGGTTCGGCCCTCCATCCAACATGCCGTGCCAGGAATGCCCGCACCTGATCCCGCCCCTCCCGGTCCGTCAGCGCGCAGGTAGCGTAGACCAACAAGCCGCCCGGCGCCAACAAGGGCGCGGCAAAATCCAGTATCCGCGCCTGCTCCGCCACCAGCCGGTCGAGCCGCGCGGGAGTCAGCCGCCAGCGCGCCTCCGGATTGCGGCGCCAGGTGCCGGTGCCCGAACAGGGCGCATCGACCAGCACCACGTCTGCGCGGCCGTGCAGACTTTCCAGCGCGCCCGCCTCATGCCCCTGATCCAGCAGCAGCGTCTCGATGAAGGTGGCCCCTGCCCGCTCCGCCCGCGGATCAAGCCGCGAAAGCCGCGATCGGATGGTGTCGGCGGCGATCAGCATGCCCTTGCCCGCCATGGCGCTCGCCAGCGCCAGCGTCTTGCCCCCTGCCCCGGCGCAGAGATCGATCACGGTCATCCCCGGCTGCGCCCCGCAAGCGGCGGAGATCAGCTGGCTCCCGGCGTCCTGCACCTCGACCTGCCCCCATTTCCAGGGGTCGCTCTGCTCGACCGGCGCGCCTTCGGGCAGGCGCAGCGCGTCGGGCAAGCCGGATAATCTCACTGCATCGGGATAGAGCGGCGCAACCCTGTCAGGATCGGCCTTCAACCTGTTGACGCGCAGATCGACGGGCGCCCGGCCCAACAAGGCGTCCCGTTCCACGGGCACCGCCAGCAACGGGTCGATCCAGCGGGGCACGACGCCCGCCGCCGATCCCACTTCATCATCGGCAATCGGCGCCGGCGCATGGGTCGATCCGTCGAACAGCGCGACCAGTTCCGGACGCTCGCGAGCCAGCCCGACCATCGCAGCGCGCCCGCTTTCGGGACGCTCCGCCGCGCGACGCACGGCGTCATAAACATGGTCGCGCACCACCCGCCGGTCGCGCGACCCGGCATAGCGCCGATCCTTGAAATAGCGCGCGATCAGCGTGTCGGCGGCCGGGCCGCCATCCCGCGCCGACGATATGATGGCGTCGAGCAGTTCGATCGCGGCCTGGACTCGCGCGGACGGGGTCATGCGCCATGCCCCTGTCCCGCGAAGGGAACAGCATTCAAAATGGGATTACCGCGTCGGATAATTGGGGGCTTCCCGCGTGATGGTCACGTCATGGACGTGGCTTTCCGACAGGCCCGCATTGGTGATCTGGACGAAGCGCGCCCGCTCCTGCAAATCCTTGATGGTGGCGCTGCCGGTATAGCCCATCGCCGCCTTCACGCCGCCGACAAGCTGGTGGATGACGTCCTTGGCCGGCCCCTTGAAGGGAACCTGGCCCTCGATCCCCTCCGGCACCAGTTTCATCTGGTCCTTGATGTCGGCCTGGAAATAGCGGTCGGCGGAGCCGCGCGCCATCGCCCCGACGCTGCCCATGCCGCGATAGCTCTTATAGGCGCGGCCCTGATAGAGGAAGGTTTCGCCCGGCGCCTCGGCGGTACCGGCGAGCAGCGATCCGACCATGACGCAGCCCGCGCCCGCAGCGAGCGCCTTCGCCACGTCGCCGGAGGTGCGCAGGCCGCCATCCGCGATCACCGGAACGCCGTGCCTGGCCGCTTCCTCCGCCGAATCCATGACGGCGGTCAACTGCGGCACGCCGACGCCAGCGACGACCCGTGTGGTGCAGATGGAGCCTGGCCCGATCCCCACCTTGACGCAGTCGGCACCGGCCCCGATCAGGGCCTTGGTCGCCTCGGCGGTGGCGACGTTGCCGGCGACCACCTGAACATGGTTGGACAGTTTCTTCACCGCCTCCACCGCGACGGCCACCTGCCGGCTGTGGCCATGGGCGGTGTCGATGACGATCAGGTCGCATTCCGCATCGATCAGCGCCTTGCTGCGTTCCAGCCCCTTGTCGCCGACGGTCGATGCCGCCGCCACGCGCAGGCGGCCCGATGCGTCCTTGGTCGCCTGCGGATAGGTGACGGCCTTTTCAATGTCCTTGACGGTGATCAGGCCGACACAATGATAATTATCGTCCACCACCAGCAGCTTTTCGATCCGGCGCTGGTGCAGCAGGCGCCTCGCCTCGTCCTGGCCGACGCCGGTCTTCACCGTGGCCAGATTGTCATGGGTCATCAGTTCACTGACCGGCTGCGCCGGATTTTCGGCAAAGCGCACGTCACGATTGGTGAGGATGCCGACCAGCTTGCCCGATGCCTCGACCACCGGAATGCCGCTGATCTTGTGCCGGGTCATCAGCATCTGCGCATCGGCCAGCGTGGCGTCGGGCGTGATGGTGATGGGGTTCACCACCATGCCGCTTTCAAAGCGCTTGACCGCCCGTACGGCGTCCGCCTGTTCCTCGACGGACAGGTTGCGGTGCAGGACGCCAAGGCCGCCAAGCTGCGCCATGACGATCGCCATGTCCGCCTCCGTCACCGTGTCCATGGCGGACGAGAGGATCGGGATGTTCAGCTTGATCGCGCGGGTCACATGGGTGCTGGTATCCGCCTGACTGGGCAGCACGTCGGATTCGGCGGGCTGCAAAAGCACGTCGTCGAAGGTGAGGCCGAGGCGGATGTCCATGTAAAGCCACTTTCTGTTGCGCGTCTCATGCGGGGCTGGGCATGATTGCTGGGGGATTCGTGGCGGCCCATGTAACCATTAAGCGGCAAAACAGCCAGACCCCCGAAAGCATTTTATTGCTGGGGAAGATCGGCGCCGCGCGGCATGCGCCGACCGATTCAATCGCCCAGGATCACGTCGACCCCCGCCCGCGCATGAATGCTGGTGCCGTCATAAATCGGCAGCACGTTCGCCCGCACGTCGACGATCATCTCCAGTTCGGTGCAGGCCAGGATCGCCGCCTGCACATTCTCCTTGGCAATATCGGTGAGTTCCGACTTCATATAGCGTTCGGACTCGCGGCTGACCTTCCCGATGGTCAGCTCATCATAGACGATGCGGTCGATTCTCTCGGCTAGTTCCATGTCGGGCGGCAGCAATGATATGCCATGCGCCACCAGCCGCTGGCGGTAGAATTTCTCCGTCATGACATTGCGCGTACCGATCAGCGCGGCCTTTTCGATGCCGTCGGCCTTCATCTTGCGTCCCACGGCGTCGGCGATGTTGATGATCGGAATGCCGACGCCCGCCTGCACCTCGTCATAGACGCGATGCATGGAATTGGCGCAGATCAGCAACGCTGCCGCGCCGCCCTGCTCCAGCCGCCGGGCCGACGCGGTCAACACGTCGGAAGCATGAGCCCACTCCTCCTCTGTGGTGGAGCGGCCTATGTCCGCGAAATCCAGGCTCTCGATCAGCAGCGGCGCGCTGTGCTGGCCACCCCGGGCGCGGTAAACGGCCTGGTTGATGATCTGATAATAGCGCGCCGTCGACGTCCAGCTAAGACCGCCTATCAGACCGAGCTTCTTCATGGATCCGCTTATCCCATACGCCGACAAGGCCGGACGGGCCTGTCCCTTGACGCAAACCGTTAGGGACGGCGCCCCGCATGGGCAAGCCCCTTCCTCTCCGCAAAGACGCAAAGCCGAATGCCGAAAAGACTGCCCGCCGCGCCCGCCAGTCCGCCCGCGACGGCCATCGGCATGTTTTCCATCAGGAAAGCGGATGCCGCCACGGCCCAGCCGGCAAAGCCGCTCACTACCGCCAGCGCTGGCCCCATTCCCGCCAGCAAGGCTCGTTTCGTGACCGCCCAGCCCGCCACCAGCGCGACGGCGATGCAGGCGAGGAGCCGGGCCGGATCCGGCGCCGCGATAAAGGCCGCCGTGGCTCCGCCCGCCGCCAGCAGCAGGACGGCGATAATGAGAATATGCCAGCGATCCGCCCGTCCGCCGCGCAACATGGCGGTCGCCCCTCCGCAAGCCATCGCCCCGCACGAGACGCCAGCGCCAATGCCGGTGGCGCCCACGATGCGCAGTCGATCGGACACATCGTCCAGCAGGCCGAAGGCGTGGGGATCGCGCAAAGCCGCTCCTCCGACCAGCACGGCAGCCAGACCGGCCAGGCCGACAAGACCGCTCATCAGCAAGGGGATCCGGGATCGGGGAATGCCACGACCCAATACAAGGCCCACGGCGCCTCCGGTGATCAACGCCGCGCAGATTTGCGGAAGAGCCATGACGTCATGGGTATAGAGGGCCAAGGCCGCTGCGACCATCAACGCGGCAGCCGCCAGATGCGTGCCGCGCCGGAGATCACCCGCAATCGAGACCAGCAACGCCGCCGCCGATAATATGGCGGACAGCGACCAACCGACGAGGATCGTCGCGTTCGCGCCTTCCATCATGGCCCCGGCGGCACGTCCAGCCGCTGCGCTGCCACGAAACCCCCACAAAACGCGGCGCTGCCCGCGACGATCGACAGGAGGCCCAGTGTTCGAGCGATGCTGCTGCCCGCTTCCGCCGAGACGATCAATCCGCCGACAAGAATGGCGGACGAGAGCAACTGAAGCACGAAAACGAGCGCCCAGCCGTCATCAGGCCGCGCCCGCGATGAGACGAACGCCCCGACAATGGAAGCCGCCAAAAAGGAAAGGAGAAGGAACGGGATCATCTGCTCCCCCCTCATGACGGGATTCCGGGACCGGCAGTCCTGTTGCTCTGGAACCGCAGCGGTCAGGTGGAGGAACGAACCGCCCTGTTCAGGAACAGGCCAGATGTCCGGGGAACTGGGACCGCATTGCGCGAACTGCAGGCGACACGCTCCGGATCCAGTCGTCGCATCAGTTTCAAGCGGACATTCAATGCCCGCTTTTGCGCAGAATGCCCTACCTGGCGATCAGCAATATGACCAATGCCGCGACCAGGGCGCAGGCGATGGTTCCCCATTTGATGAGGGCGACAAACCCTTCATAGGTCTGGGTTGCGCTCTTCATATTGCCGTCCGAAGCCATGCACTGTCCCTCTCTGTCCGTTTCGCGGGCATCCTCTTATCGTCAAGCCTTGTCCCCCTCAAGCCTTCAGCGAACAAGAAAATTTTTGCGGTTAAGGCGGTCTTTACCCCTCCTCCCTAACTTCAGCGCCAGTTCGCATATGAGGGGTAAGGATGGCGCGCGACGGCATTCCCATGCTGATGTTGATCGACGACGAGCCGGCACAGCGCAGGCTGGTGTCCGCTCTCGCCGCCAGGGCGGGATGGCGCACCATCTTCGTCAATGACGGCGATACCGCGATCGCGATGCTGGGCACGCAGGATGGAATGCGGCTGGATGCCGTCCTGCTCGATCAATGGAGCCCGAATTATGAGCCGGCAGGCCTGATCCGAGAATTGCGGGCCCGTCGCCCGGCACTGCCCCTGTTGATCCTGACCGCGCACAATAATGTCGCCGTAGCGGTGGAAGCGATGCGGGCCGGCGCGACCGACTATCTTGCCAAGCCGATCGCGCCTGAAAGGCTGCTCGCCGCGCTTAACGCCACGCTGAATGGGGAGCATGGCAAGGGCGAATTGCGCCCGCTGACGGAGAAGATCCCCGCCGCCCTCTCCTTCGAGGACGTGGTCGGCGCCGCACCGCAGTTCCGCGCCGCGCTCGCCATAGCGGCCAAGGCGGCCCGCGCCCGCGTGCCCGTGCTGATCGAGGGCGAAAGCGGCGTCGGCAAGGATGTGATCGCCCGCGCCATCCACGCGGCGTCGCCCCGCCACAAGCAGGCCATGATCACCGTGAATTGCGGCGCCATCCCTGCCAATCTGGTGGAATCCGACCTGTTCGGCCATGAACGCGGCGCCTTCACCGGCGCATTCGACCGGCAGATCGGCAAATTCGTTGCCGCCGACATGGGCACGATCTTCCTCGACGAGGTCAGCGAAATGCCGCTGGACGCGCAGGTCAAGCTGCTGCGCGTGCTCCAGGACGGCGAAGTCCAGCCGATCGGCGCGCGCCGCCCGATCCATGTCGACGTGCGCGTCATCGCCGCCACCAACAAGCGCTTGCATGACGAGATCGAAGCAGGGCGCTTCCGCGAAGACCTTTATTACCGCCTCAACGTCGTGCAACTCACCATTCCGCCGCTGCGCGAGCGGTTGGGCGACGTGCCGGCGCTGTGCCGCCATCTGCTTGCCCGCATCGCGACGCAGCCGGGATTGCGCGGCCTTGGCCTGACCGACGACGCGCTGGCCCTACTGATGCAGCATGATTGGCCGGGCAATGTGCGCCAGCTTCAGAACGCGCTGTTCCGCGCCGCCGTGCTGTGCGAGGGCGATGCCCTGACACCCCAGGATTTTCCGCAGATCGCCGCGCAGATCCGCGGGCGCGCCCATGGCGATGCGCCCCATGGTCGGCTGCGCATCGTGCCGCAACCGCATCGGGAGGTCGCGGGCATTACCCTGTTCGAAGGGGACGGCCATATCCGCCAACTGGCGGAGATCGAGGCGGACGTCATTCGGTTGGCCATCGGCCATTATCGCGGGCGCATGACCGAAGTGGCCCGGCGGCTAGGCATCGGTCGCTCGACCCTCTATCGCAAGTTGGCGGAACTGGGCATCGACAGCGCCGCCTGACCGGCCACCGGTTCGGACTGAACGCCCCGCACCGCCATCACCCCATCGCGCCGTGATCGGTTGCGACGTTGAATTATCGCGGCACCTATGCTTTGGGAGAGCGATGAAAAGCGCCACCCTCGCCGCCACCTCGTCGCTCGTCCTGCCCCTGCTCCTGCTGGTCGCCTGCGGCCGCGCGGAACCGGTGGAGGATCTGCCGAGCCAGGACCAACTCGCCGCCGCCGCCAATGCCGCCGCCGCCAAGGCGATGGCCGAGGCGAAGGCGGACACGCCCGAATCGCGCAATTACGTCAATGTCGAACGGGGCTTCTCCATCACCTTCCCGGAAGGCTGGCAGAAGGATGCGGCTTCCAGCAATGCGGACGGCGTCGTCTACCAGGATCCCGGCGCAGGCGCGGACGTCCGCATCTTCTGGCAGAAGAAGGACGGCGACCAGACACTGCAACAGATCGTCTCGACCGTGAGCGAGGGCTCCGAAGGGGTGAGCGGCGATTATATCGGCGACAGGGAGTATCGCGGGACAGCCAATGACGGCGAAGGCAACAATGTCGCGCTGCGCATGATTCAACAGCCGGACGGTTCGATCGTCACGGCCAGCTTCGTCTATCCCGAAATGCTGAGCGAGCAATATCAGACCATGGCGGAAAAGACGCTCGACAGCCTGCGAATCTTCGCGTCCAAGGCCCAGACGCCCGAGGGCGCCGCGGTTCCGGCGGCGGCGGACAATGCAGGCACGCGCTGAGCCGACCGGTCATGCCATGACCAGCCGTGGAAGGCTGATCCAGCCGCACCCGACCCTGAAACGGCATCAATAATCCTTCGAATAGCGTAAATTGGCCGATGATCCCGCATTCGTGCCTGTCTTCGACAACAGGCTGAGCGTCTTGGACAGGGAGATTTCGAGCTGGGTGGCGGTGAAGCCCTTGGGATCGGTGATCACCTCCACATAGATGTTGTTGGAGATATGCTGCCCGACCGCGAGCGACGTGCCGCGCCCGGTCGCCTCATCCCCACCGACAATGCCGATGCGGTCCACGCCCGACGCATTTTGCAGCTTGCCCATCGGATTGAGTCCGCCGCCGCCGCCGCGCAGCCCATTGAGTGCCGCCGCCAACTGGATCGCCTGGGTGGCTGACAGATTCGCCACATTGTCCCCGAACAGGATCCGCGCCAATATCTCGTCCTGCGGCAGCGTCGGCGTGGAAACGAAGGCGATGTCGGGCCGCTGCGCCGAACCGCCCACGGCGATGCCCGCCGTCACATCATCGATCCGCGTTTCGGCGCGGATCGCCAGTGTCGGGTTCATCATCGGCCCGTTGAAGGTGATGACGCCCTGCTCCAGATCGAACTGATGGCCTGAGAAGCTGTAACGGCCGCGTATAACCTCTATCTTGCCGACCACGCGCGGATCGGTCGCCGTGCCGGTGACGCGCATGTTCGTCTTCCATTCGGAATCGAGCCCCATGCCGGTCACGTAGATTTCGTTATCGGCCCGCACGCGCACGTCCAGATTCCACGCCGTCGGTTTGGCGGCCGCCTGCCGTGCCGCCACGCGGCGGTCCAGCAGGTCGGTCCCCTCGCCCTTGCGGCGC
Organism: Sphingobium sp. LMA1-1-1.1; assembly: GCF_040676365.1. Taxonomy (NCBI): domain Bacteria; kingdom Pseudomonadati; phylum Pseudomonadota; class Alphaproteobacteria; order Sphingomonadales; family Sphingobiaceae; genus Sphingobium; species Sphingobium sp. LMA1-1-1.1. Next base: position 78,390 of record NZ_JBEGHS010000001.1, on the reverse strand, counting down.
ACGCCTGTCAACTGCCGGATGTCGCTGCCCCCCTGCCAGGCGACGCGATAACGGGTTTCGGGAAGCGACAGGTCGCCCTTTATCAGGCCGCCAGTGGTCGGGCCGTTGGTGATGGAGAGCGTGCCGCTGACGACGCTGGTGATCGCCTCACTGCGCGCCAGGCGGGCGCGGTTCAGCTTCACGGCGATGTTTATCGGATAGCCGCTTTCCGCCGCCAGTCCCACCGTGCCGCTGGCCTGCACCGTGCCTTCGCCCGCCCGCCCGGAAAAATCGCGCAGGTCCAGCCGGTCATTGGTGAAGCGCCCGTCCAGCCGCATCTGCGTGACGCGCGTCCCGAACGTCTCATTTTCATAACTCAGCGCATTGGCGCGGACGATGCCGTTGAGGCTGGGCGCGGTCAGCCGTCCGCCAAAATCCGCCGCGACCGCGATCGGCCCGGTCAACTGCTGGTCGGCCAAGCCCGCGAAGGAGAAGAGCACATCGGCCGGCCCGGCATAGCGAATGCCGCCGCCCAGGGGCGCGGACGCAAGCTGCTCCGCCCAGCCGGCGCCCGGTCCCGGCGGCGCCAGGGTCGCGACGAAGCGCCCAAGCGTCGCATTGCCCCGCCGGATAAGTCCACGCATGTCCCCGCCCGCGCTCGACAGCTTGCCTTCGATCGCCATGGATACTGGATCGGAAACGGCGGTCAGGCTGGACCGGCGGAAGTCGGTGATCGCAAGGCGCGTGGTCGCGGTCGGGAAGGCGGACCCATTCTGCGCGAAATCCAGCGTGCCGGTCGCTTTCCCGCCAATCCCCAGTCCCGGCGAGGCCATGTTGACGACGGCCAGGTCAAAATCCTTGAACCGCGCCTGCATCGCCATTTGCTGGCCGAAATGCCCGGCCAGGTCGACGCGCCCCTGCGGCAGCACCAGCGTCGCCGGGTCAAGACGATATCCGGCTTTCTCGACGCGGATGATCGCCGGCCGGGCGAAGCGGAAGGGGACGTTGCTCGCCCGCCCCTCCAGCGCGACGGCATAGAGGGTGGGTCGCAGCGCGGCATTCATCGCGATGGAGAAAGGCACGCCGGTCGATCCGTCCGCCACCAGTTGCGCCCGTCCGCGCCCGCCGCGATAGTCGACCCGCGCCCGCGCCTTGCGCACGACATAATCGCCATAGGCCGCATTCGCCATCTGCACATCGGCGGTGATCTGCGGCTGGTCGGCCAGCACCATGTTCGCCGTGATCAACGCCCGGCCGATCACGACATCCGCTTCGCCCGGCAGTTTGGCATTGCTGGCGGTGGCGTTCAACTGCGCGCCCTGCGCCTTGCCCACCGCCGTCAGGCGAACCGCGCCGGTCACGCCGGAACCGTTCATGGCAAGCTGCCCGGTGAAGGGACCGGCGGCGCTCTGCTGCACGCGACCGTTCATGTCGATACCGGCGAAGCGCGCCTTGGCTATGTCGATGGTGAGCGGCCCCCTGGCGGTATGGATCAGCACATTGGCGAAGAACGGGCCATAGGCCGACCCGCCGGTCGCTTCGAGCCGATAGCCCTCCGCCTCGCCATTCAATTTCGCCACCACGTCATGAAGTTGCACGCCGACATTGGGCCTTGCGGCGCGGAGCACGGCATTGGGCCGCTCCATCGTGCCGCGCACGGTCAGCGCCAGCGGCCCATATTGGTTCGATGTCGCCCTGGCGTCGAAGGCGATCCGACCGTCGGTGTCATAGCTGCCCGAACCGCTGTGGATCCGGAAGTTGGGCGCTGCGCCCTTCAAGCCGTTGAGCGTGAACCTGCCCTCCGGCGTCATGCCGATGGTGCCGGAAGCAATGGCATTGCCGCCCAGGAAATCGCGAACCGATGCATTGTCCCAGCGCGCCGTGCGCACGCCGAAACGGCCGGACAGGCCGAAGCCGCCCTTGGGCCCTGGAACCAGTTTCACATCGGTGTTGAGATTGACGATGCCGACCCCGTCGATCCTGTAGTCGTTGACCCGGCCCTTGAGCGCGCCGCGATAGATGGCATTGTCCATGTCCGCCAGAACGATGGCCGTGGCGTCCACCCGGTCGCTGTCGATCTTCAGATTGTCGCTGATGAGCTTGCCCGCGGCATAGGCGAAATCGCCCTTCACACGCAGATTGTTGAGCAGGCCGCCCGCCGCCGCATTGAGGCCGGTGACGCGGCTGGCGGTGGCGCTTACCGGAATGCGGATGCGGTCCGCATCGATCACCGCGCGCCCGCTGGACTTCAGGTTTTCGATGCCCGTGGCGTCGAAGGCAATCTCCTTCGCCGTGACGTCATAATCGATGAAGGGCGTCGCCATCGGCCCGTCCAGGATCACCGAAGCGCGCACGTCCCGGCCCCTCACCTTCTCCATGATCGCGCCGGGCGTGAGCAGGGCGGCGTCGATCCTGAGCGCGCTGAACCGACTTTGGCCCAGGTCGACCAGACCCTGCGCGGTGGCGGACAAGGCGCGGGATTTCAATGAACCCTTGAGGTTCACGCGCCGCTGGTTCAGTCCCGCGAACACGTCCAGGTCGAGCGCGGGCACCGTCAGCCGATCGACCGTCCCGGCGAAGACCAGTCCCGGCCGCAGCGGTCCCTTCGCCGTGAAATTGCCGTCGCGGGCGGCAAGCGCGACATTCGCCAGCTCGCCTTTGCCCGACGTTGCGACCAGCCGCCCGTTCCACGCCTGCCAGGTGCCCTTCCCGTCCAGCGTCGCGGTGAAGCCGTCGGTAAGGCCGCTCATCGCCGCGATCACGCCGCCCCTGGGCGCGGTCAGCATACCCTTCATGGACAGGCGATTTTGCGCGGGCACGGCGTCCAGCCTGGCCTGAAGACGGTCACCGCTGTCCACCACCGCATTGGCCGACACTATGGCCCGGCCGTCGGCGATATGAGTCACGCCGTCGATCGCAATCTCCCGCTTCTGGCCGATCACTGGCCTGGCGACGAGGAACCTTGCGATCTTCAGCCGGTCGACATCGATGTCGAGGTCCGGCAGGATCGGCGCATTGGGGTCGCTCTGCGTCAGGTTGAACTGCGGACTGCGCGCCAGCACCACCAGCGGGCTTTCCAGCAGCCGCACCGAAATATGGTTGTTGATGTAGCGAAAGGGACTCCACACCATATGGACGCGCGGGGATGCGGCGAACGGCCCCTTCGGGTCGCGCAGCACCAGGTCATGGATCACCATGTCACTGTAGATCGACCCCTCGATCCGGCCGACCGATATGCCCATGCCGGATTCCAGCTTCAGCCCGGCGATCTGACGGATCAGGAAGGCCTTGCCCGGCTGGCTGTTCAGGAACAGCAGCAGCCCGGCCACCAGCAGGACGAGGGCTGCGACCAGTCCGACGACCCACAGGAGGATCTTCTGCCACAGCGGGCGACTGACGACGACGGTCGGGGTTTCCTCAACCATCAGAATGCCTGCCCGATGCCAATGTAGAGCGCGAATTTGGACTCGCCCGGCTGCCGGTTGATCGGCATGGCTATGTCGGCGCGGAAGGGTCCGAAATTGGTGTAGAAGCGCCCGCCCACGCCCGCGCCGTAACGGATGTTGGAAAATTGCGGCATGGAGCTTTCATAGACCTGGCCCGCATCGACGAAGGCGACCACGCCATAATCGCCGAAGCGGTAGCGGCCCTCGACCGCGAACTCATTGACGGACCGGCCGCCTATGGGGTCGTTGTTCGCGTCCTTGGGCCCCAGTTCCTGATAGCCATAGCCGCGAACCGACCCGCCGCCGCCCGCATAGATGCGCCGGGAAGGCGCGACGTCATCCCGGTTCACCCCGCTGATGGTGCCGACGCGCGTGCGCGCGGCGATCACCAGGCTGTCCGACAAGGGATAATAGCCGGTGAGGTCGAAAGTCGCGCGCAGATAGGGCGAAAAGCTGCCCTGCAACGATCCCTCCGGTTCGGCCCGCAGATTGGCGCGGAACCCCCGTGTGGGATTGAGCAGGTCGTTGGACCTGTCATAACCGAGCTGCAGCGGCAGGCCGCCGATGAAATAGGTCCGCCGCACCTTGTCCGCCGTCGCCGGATCGACAACCACCTGTTCGTTGGTCAGCAGGACTTCAGCGCCATAGCTGTAGGTCCAGCGCTTCTGGAAGATCGGTGTCGACTGGCGCGACCAGCCGATGTTGAGGCCCGCCGTATAGGCTTCATAGGCATCGTAATTCTGGTGGTTGAGCGTGACGCCAGCCTGGAAGGTCTTGTCGCGCTTGCCCGCATTGGAACGGCGGAAGGTGCCCGACGCGCCCTGTTCCTGCGTTCCGGCGATCACGCTGGCGATCAGCGCGCCCTCGGGCGGGAAGAGGTTGCGATGGGTCCAGCTTCCCTCGGCGCGGAAGCCCTGGCCCGTGCCATAGCCCAGCTCGCCCGCCAGCGTGCGCGGCTTGCCTGCTTCCTGCGCGACCGTCAGGTCGACATATTCGGTGCCGTCGGGCCCCGGCTCGTTCGTCCTGACCGGATCGACCGAGATGCTGGAAAACAACCCCGTCGCCACCAGCGCCCGGCGCAGGTCGTCCACCTTGCGGCTGTCGTAGAGCTCGCCCGGCTTGAACCGGCTGATGACCTTCATATGATCGGCGCCGAACGCCTGCCTTTCGCCCGTGGTGGTGATCCCCCGGAACGATCCGCGCGGTCCCGTCTCCACCGGCAGGGTATAGTCTCCCGTCGTGGTTGCGGGATCGAGCAATATGTCCCGCTGCCCCAGCTTGGCGAAGGGATAGCCATTTTCCGGCAGCTTGACGCCGACATTGGCCTCCGCCCCCTCGACCGCGGCCGCGACGATATAATCGCCGGTCCTGAGCGGCAGGCTGTCGCGGATCAGGCCAGGCGGCACGGTCTGCCCGGCATTGATCACAATGTCCCCGATCCGGTAGCGCTTGCCCGGCGTAACCGAGATGACCGCCTTCAACGCCCCGTCATTCGCCTGGTCGAGCGATGCGAGCGCGGTCGCGTCATAATAGCCTTCCGAATAGAGCAGCCGTACGGCCAGCGCCTCATCCTCATGGGCGCGGGCCTGCACCATGGCCGCCGTATCAGCCTTGCCGTCGCCATCGATCAGGGCGGAAGAATCGCGAAACGCCGGCTCCAGACCCGTCTTGCCGAAGCCATCCACCACGACCGAATAACGTACCGCCTGCGTCTTTTCATCAGGGCTGTTGTCGGTCGCGACCTGTACCGGAACCTGCACGCTGTCGAGCGGGGGCAGCGGCTGCGCCAGTTCACGCTCCTCCTGCGGTTCGGTCGGCGGAGGCAATTGCTGCGCAGCGCCGGCTGCCGGCATCTGTTCATCGATCCACTGATCGATCGAGGGCAAAGGCGCGCTTTTGTCAGCGGGGACCTCTTCCACGCCGGGCAGGCGCGCCTCGAACTCGCTATCGGGCAGGATCGGTTCTTCCTGCTGTTGCGACAGAGGCGGCGTCTGCGCCATCAGTGGGAGGGAAGAGGACGCCATCATCATCAGACCCAAGGCTCGCCGGACCCGCTTCTGCCTTGAACCCATGGAAACCGCTTTGCCCCTTTTGCCCTTCGCCCATGCAGGGCGGGAACAGCCAATACGCGCAGCGGGTTGCCAAAGTTCCGCCCGCGTCATGAAGAGGGGTGCTTCCCTCCGAATCCCAACCGGTCTAGACCGGCCGCATGACCATCGCGCTCAACATCACCCGTTCTATCCTTGGCCAGCCCTGGCGGTGGCGCGGGGGCAATGGCGACGGGCGCGATCCCGGCTATCGCCCGGATGATCTGGTCACGCAATTGCTGCTGGCGCGCGGCTGCCCGCGCGATGCGGTAGAGGCGCATCGCAACCCCACCATCCGCCATTTCATGCCCGACCCCAGCCTGTTCCGCGACATGGACGCCGCCGCCGAACGGCTGGCCGATGCGGTGGTGCGCGGCGAGGATGTGCGCATCTTCGGCGATTATGACGTGGACGGCGCGACCAGCGCAGCGCTGCTGATCCGCCTGCTGCGCGATCTGGGACTTGCGGCGCGACCCTATATCCCCGACCGGCTGATGGAAGGCTATGGCCCATCCGGCGAGGCGCTCGTCAGGCTGGCGCGAGAGGGCGCGACGCTGATCGTCACGGTGGACTGCGGCGCGCAGGCGTTCGACGCGCTTGCCATGGCCAAATCGGCGGGCGTCGATGTCGTCGTCGTCGACCATCATAAATGTGCCGCCGCCCTGCCCGAAGCGTTGGCGCTGGTGAACCCCAATCGCCTTGACGAAGCGGAAGAAGCAGCAGCGCATGGTCATCTGGCGGCGGTGGGCGTCGCCTTCCTCCTTGGTGCGGCGTTGATCCGCGTGCTGCGCGGGCGCGGCTGGTTCGCCCAGCGCGCCGAGCCGCCGTTGATGGAACTGCTCGACATCGTCGCGCTCGGCACGGTGGCGGACGTGGCGCAACTGAAGGGGCTCAACCGCGCATTCGTCGCGCAGGGCCTCAAGATCATGGCGAAGCGCCGCAATATCGGCCTTTCCGCCCTGATCGACGCCAGCCGCCTGACGCGGGCGCCGCTTTGCCATGATCTGGGCTTCGCGCTTGGCCCCCGCATCAACGCCGGCGGACGCGTGGGCAAGGCGGATCTGGGCGTGCGGCTGCTCACCACCGAAGACCCGGCGGAGGCAGCCAGCATCGCCCGGGAACTGGACCAGCTCAACGAGGAACGCCGGGTCATAGAGGCGGCCGTGCAGGCGGAGGCGGAAGAGCGTCTTGCCGCGCAGGGCAATCGGGCGGTGGCGCTGGTGTCGGGCGCAGGCTGGCATCCCGGCGTGATCGGCATAGTCGCAGGACGCATCAAGGAGAAGGCCAGACGTCCCGCCATCGTCGTCGCCATCGATGAGGATGGGACCGGCAAGGGATCGGGCCGCTCCATCTCCGGCGTCGACCTGGGCGCGGCGGTCCTGGCGGCGAAGGACAGCGGCCTGCTGGTCGCGGGCGGCGGCCATGCCATGGCTGCCGGCCTGACGGTCGCGGCGGACAAGATCGATGCGCTGGCCGACTTTCTCGACGAGCGCCTTGCCAATGCGGTGGCGAGGGCGCGGGACGACCGCGCGTTGCTGATCGACGCCGTGCTGGCGCCTGCGGGCGTCAATCCGGACTTCGTCGCCGCCATCGACGCCGGCGGTCCCTATGGCGCGGGATGGCCTGCACCGCTCATCGCGTCCGGACCGATGCGGGTGGTAAAGGCGGACATCGTCGGCAACGGACATTTGCGCGCCATCATGGCGGGCGATGACGGCCGCTCGATCAAGACCATCGCCTTCCGCCAGGCGGAATCCGATCTGGGTCAGGCCATTCTTGGCGCGCCCCGCGACCGGCGCCTGTGGATCGCGGGCCGGGCGAAGATCGACGATTGGGGGCCGCGCCCCGCCGCCGAACTGCATCTGGAGGATGCCGCCTGGGCCGATTGAGCAGCGGATCGGCAATTTTTTGCCCTGCGTCATTTTCATGACGAAAAGGGGGTTGACCGTTCCGGAGCCACCGCCTAATGCCCGCCTCGCTTCGCAGCGACGCCCAAGCGAACCTGCTGTGGCCCCTTCGTCTAGCGGTCTAGGACGCGGCCCTTTCACGGCTGAAACACGGGTTCGATTCCCGTAGGGGTCACCAATAAACTCAAGGAGTTGATACTTCTTGGGCGGAAAGAAGCAGAAGTGCCGTGGCGCATTCCTGTGGCCTGTTGCGACAGCCACCCCTCAATGAAAATCGCGCGATTGCGGCAATATCCGAACATCGCGCGGATGTCCGCGGGCGTGATCGTGGCGCATGCGGGAAGGTTCCTGCACATCGGTTTGAGAAAGCCGCGACAATTCCGCAGTCCGGTCGTGCACGCGGGAAGCCATCAGGTGGACCACGCCTTCCTTGCTGCGCTGCACTTCCCCTTCGACCAGCATCAGTCGCGACGCCATGACCGGGCGCCGCTGCAGTTCGAACAGCCGTGCCCACAGCAGGACATTGGTGATCCCCGTCTCATCCTCGATGGTGATGAAGACCGCATTGCCCTTGCCCGGCCGCTGCCGCACCAGCACCACACCGGCGGTCTTCACCAGCGTCCCGTTCTTCGCCGCCGAAGTCCGGGCACAGCTCAGCACCCCCTCCGCCGCGAAGACCGGGCGCAGGAATTGCATCGGATGCCCCTTGAGCGACAGGCGCGTCACCAGATAATCGGCCTCGACATGTTCGGACAGAGCCATGGCGGGCAGCATCGCATCCGGCTCTTCCCCCAATTCCTGCGCCTTGGCGGCGGCAAACAGGGGCAGTTCATTCGCGGGCGTCCGCCGCGCTTCCCAGAGGGCGGCCCGCCGGTCCCGTCCCAGCGACCGGCAGGCATCGGCATCTGCCAGCAACCGCAACGCCCGTGCCGGCAATCCCGCGCGCCGCGCCAGTTCTTCCATGGTGGAAAACAGCCCTTCCTTCCGCGCCGCGACCAGTTGCTTCGCCCAATCCTGTCGAAAACCATCCACCTGACGCAGTCCCAGACGCAGCGCCAGAGCCCGTCCCTCCCCCTCGCCCCGCCCGCTGTCCCGCGACCGCAGCAGCGGTTCGAGCGCATTGTCCCACCCGCTCATATTCACATCGACATCATGCACGGTGACGCCATGATCCCGCGCATCCCGCACGATCTGGGCGGGAGCGTAAAAGCCCATGGGCTGCGAATTGAGCAGCGCGCAGGCGAACACCGCGGGCTGATGACATTTGATCCAGGCCGACACATAGACCAGCCGCGCGAAGGACAACGCATGGCTTTCGGGAAAGCCGTAGCTGCCAAAACCCTCGATCTGCCTGAAGCAGCGTTCCGCGAATTCCGCTTCATAACCCCGCTTCACCATGCCCCTGATCATCTTCTCGCGAAAATGGTGAATGGTGCCGACATTGCGGAATGTCGCCATGGCGCGGCGCAGGGCATCGGCTTCCGTCGGGGTGAAATCCGCCGCAACGATGGCAAGCTTCATCGCCTGCTCCTGGAACAGCGGCACGCCATAGGTCTCGCCAAGCAGTTTCTCCAGCTCATCGGCTGGCCCATGATGCGGCGACGGTCGCGGATAGCTGACCTTCTCATCCCCGCATCGTCGCCGCAGATAGGGATGGACCATATTGCCCTCGATCGGTCCGGGGCGGACGATCGCCACCTGCACGGTCAGGTCATAGATCGAACGCGGCTTCAGGCGCGGCAGCATGTTGATCTGCGCCCGGCTTTCGACCTGAAAGACGCCGATGCTGTCGCCCTTGCACAGCATGTCGTAGACGGCCTCATCCTGCGCATCGAGATCGACCGTCAGCTGATGGTCGCCCAGCCCCTGTTCCCGCATCAGGTCGAACGCCCGGCGGATGCAGCTCAGCATCCCCAGCGCCAGCACGTCGACCTTCATCAGACCAAGGGCGTCGATGTCATCCTTGTCCCATTCGATGAAACTGCGATCCTCCATCGCCGCATGGTGCAGCGGCACCGTCTCGTCGAGCCGGTTCTGCGTCAGCACGAATCCCCCCACATGCTGCGAGAGATGACGCGGAAAAGGCTGGGACAGCAATTGGTCGACGATCGCCTTCAACTGCGCGATCTGCGGATTGTCGAGCGCGAAGCCCGCCTCCACGATCCGCGCATCGTTCATGTCGCTGGAATAGCTGCCCCAGACCGTGCTGGAGAGGCGGGCGGCTACATCCTCGCTAAGGCCCAGCACCTTCGCCACTTCCCGCACGGCGCTGCGCGAACGGTAATGGATGACGGTCGCGGCGATCCCGGCACGATGGCGGCCATAGCGTTCATAGATATATTGCATGACCTCCTCGCGCCGCTCATGCTCGAAATCGACGTCGATGTCGGGCGGTTCATTGCGTTCTTCGGATACGAAGCGCGAAAAGAGCAGATCGTGCCTGAGAGGGTCGATGGACGTCACGCCCAGCAGGAAGCACACCATGCTGTTCGCCGCCGATCCGCGTCCCTGGCAAAGGATTCCCTTCGTCCGGGCGAAGGCGACGATGTCATGCACGGTCAGGAAATAATAGGCATAGTTGCGCTTGGCGATGAGACCGAACTCTTCTTCCAGCAACTGGCGCGCCTTCCGGGGAAGACGCGCGCCATAGCGGGCGTGAGCGGCGGACCAGGTCAATTCCTCCAGCCATTGCTGCGCCGTCCATCCTTCCGGCACGGGCTCATGGGGATATTCGTAGGAAAGCTGATCCAGCGTGAAATGCACCCGGTTCAGGAACCCTATGCTTTCCGCCACCGCCTCGGGGCAATCGCGAAACAGATGGGCCATTTCGGCGGGACTATGGATATGCCTTTCCGCATTCGCCTCCAGCAAGCGTCCTGCCTTGGCGATGCCGGTGCCTTCGCGGATACAGCTCAGCACATCCTGCAAGGGGCGCTGCGCCGCGCCGGCATAGAGCGCGTCCATGGTCGCCAGCAATGGTACGCCCGTCGCCACGGACAAAGCCTTGAACTGCGCCAGCCGCCGCGCGTCCCGTCCGTCCCGGCGCAATGCCGCCGCCAGCCAGACCCGGCGCGGGGCAAGGCGCGACAATCGGGCCAGCAATCCTTCCAGGTCGGACGGAGCAGGCGGCGGCACGAGGCTGAGATGACCCTGTCTGATCGCTTCCTTCGACGGCCGGTCGTCATAATCATATTTCACCGGCTGGCGATGCGCGGTCTGCCGGGTCGCGGTCGAGCCAGGCATCACGATCAGCAGCAGGTCATCCAGATAAGCCGTCAGATCCTCATAACGCAGGATGCAATCGCCCTTCACCGATCGGAGATTGCCGACGGTCAGCAATTTGGTGAGTTCGCCCCAGCCCCGCCGCGTCGCCGGATAGGCGACGATGTCCGGCGTGCCGTCCACGAAGACCAGCCTGGCGCCGACGATCAGCCGCAGGTCGGTCCGGCAGGCGCGCTCCTCCTCTGCATCGAGTTCCAGCGGCTGTCCCGCTTCCTTGCGCGCCTCCAGCAAGCCGGCGCGCATCCGTTCGGGCCAATGCTTGCGCGCGACATGGGCGCGAACTACTCCGGCGACGCTATTGCGGTCGGCTATTCCCAACCCTTCAAGCCCCTGGGCAATAGCGCATGTCACCATGTCCTGCGGATGGGATGCGCCGCGCAGGAAGGAGAAATTGGTGGCCGCCACCAACTCGGCAAAGGGCGGCGCCTCCGGCTCGACCGGCGGAGGCTCGCCGCGCGATTTGCGCCGCCCCTTTTCCCGCCCGGCTTCCAGCGCATTCCGTTCGCGCCTGTCGATTGATCTGGGCCTGGACGGATCAGGCCCCTTGCCATGCCGTTTCATGCGAACAGGCCATGGATGTACCAGCCGGGATGCTCTGCCTCGGCGCCGTAAAGTCCATGACGAAAAATCCAGTAACGCCGTCCACGCGCATCCTCGACCCGGTAATAATCGCGGGTCAGCCCCACGCTTTCGCCTCCCAGCGCGCCATCGCTGGCGGTCCACCACTGGGGCGCGATGCGTTCGGGGCCTTCATAGCGCGTCACTTCATGCAATACCTTGCGCCACCGGAAACGATGGGGCGGGCCGTCGGGCACCTCTGCCACCACATCGATCGGCTGGGGCGGATCGAATAGATGGAGCGGGCGCATGGGCGGCTCCTCCTGCGCGCCTTGCGGCCAGTTCATGGGCGCCCGGCTTTCCACTGCGGGCAGTGCAAGCTGGGCCTGTTCGGGGATATGGCTGTCCCTCGGATGAAGCCGCTGGATGCGCGCCCGGCCCGCCCTGATCGACAGCCGGTCGACCAGGGCGGAGACGCTTTCCTCGCGACGTGCTTCTCCACCCTCCAGCGCCAGTTGCGTCGGCGCCATCGGTTCTGTCTGCGGCACCGTGAGGCGCAACATGTCGAAACCGAAACCGGGATCGAGCGGATCGGACAGCGCATCGATCCGTTCCTGCACCAATCGCATGATCGCAGGCGCATCGCGCACCGGCAGGCCCGTTTCCACCCGCAATGGAAAGGCAAGGCCATCGCTGCGAAAGAACAGCGCCTCGAAGCGCCGCCCCCCCTGGCCGCGTTCGCTAAGGCGATCCCCCGCCTCGGCCGCCATCTCCTCCAGCGTCCTGAGGGCAAAGGCGGTGCTGCCCATGGGTTCGGCAAAACGCCGCTCGATCCGGATCGCCGGGCGCAACTGCCGGGGCGCGAGCGGCCGCCGGCCAAGGCCGAGCAGGTTATTCAGCGCATCCACAGCCTCCTCGCCGAAGCGCGACGCCAGCACCGCCGCCGGTCGCGCTGCCAGATCGCCCACGGTACGAAGCCCCGCGCGACGCAGCGCCACCGCGCTTCCCTCCTCCAGCCGCAATGCCTCCACCGGCAGGCGTCGCAGCGCCGCATCCTCATCCGCCGTCGCCCCGACCGGAAAACGGCACAGGGCGTGCGCACCCTCCGCCGTTCCGGCAAGGGCATGACGCACCCGCATGCCATGGCGCTCCAGCCGTTTTGTCGCTTCGCGCGCCAACATCTCCTCACCGCCCCAGAGATGCGCACAGCCGGTAATGTCGAGCATCAGGCCGAAGGGCGAATCCAGCGCCGCCACCGGCGTATAGCGGGCGCAACCGTCGCACAGCCGCTCCAGCCAATCCTGATCGCCATGGGGATCGGCATCGAACACGCGCAGATCGGGCTCGCGCGCACGCGCATCGGCCAGCGTCATGCCGGGCGTCAGGCCCAGTGCCAGGGCATCCGCGTCGAGCGTCGCGAGCCGCATCGCGCCGCGCACCTGCTCAACGACGACGCCCGGCCCTTCGCCCTGCGCCGTCCAGAGATCAGGCCGCGCGATCCGCAGCCGGTCGATCGGCAGGAACGGGAACCACAGCGCCAGATAGCGGCGCCTGCCGATCTCGTCCTGCGCCGTCCTTTCCGCCTGCATCCTGCCCGCTGCCATTCCGTTCCCAGGCATCCTGTTCCCAAGCGCCCTTTCCAAGGTCATGGCGTTCATCGCGCCCACCTCCACTCTGTTCAAACATGCCCAGGCCATTGTTCCAGACCAGCCGCCAGCCAAGCCCATCCCGCCCCGCCCGCCGCCGCATCAGATACAGGTCGAAGGCGCTTCTTCCCGGCCCGCCTCCCGGCAAGGTCGGTGAGGGCGCCGCCGCCACGCGCCAGCGCGTGTCCGCTGCGCTGGGCACTGGGTCGCCGCCCACGCGCAGCATGAAGGCCGTGACGCCGGATGCCTCCGCCGCCAGCGCCAGCCGTCGGCTGGCCGTCAGGTCGAGCAAAGGCGCCGGACCGCGCAATTCCACCACCAGCGATCCCAAGGCGGGGCAACGCAGCGCATCGACCGCCGCCCGCAACAGCATGGCATCATCGGCCATCATGCCGATCAGCAGCCGCGACGGATCAATGCCCAATGCCGCCAATCCGGGGCCATAGAGCATCCCTCCGGATCGACCGGCCGCCGCCGTGCGCAGCCAGAGCAAAGGCGCTTCTCCTGCCGCCAACCTCGCGAGGATGGAGGCCAGGCCTGCCGCCGCCGCCATTTCCTCCGTCGCGGCGAAGAATTCATGCACCCGGCCCCGCGCCAAACCTCCATCCAGCGCCTGGTCGAGCGGGGCATATCCGGTTTCCACGCGCGCATGCGGCTGCGCGGCTGGAACGCTCTCCAGCGATGCGATATGCCGCCTGAGGGCAGCAAGGGTCTTCACCGACTCAGCCATATAATGTTCCCTATTTGTTCTTTTCGTCCCGATGACGCGTCCTGTCAATCGGGCGCGCAAGGGACGAGCCGGAAAGATGCGGGCGACGGACGATGCAGCCGCGCGGCGCTTATGGGAATGTGCCCACCCTATGCCATGAGGCCAGGCTCCGGCAGGTCATGCCTTGGCCGAAAGAGCGCTCAGTTCCTCCAGGTCCAGGTCGCGCTCCAGTTCCTGAAGCGTCTTTTCGTCAATCTCTCCGGTCCGGTGGAGGCGCAGCAATTCCGCCCGACCCGCGGCGATCGCCTTCAGCACCAGATCGAAATGAGCGTGGAGCGTCTCCGAAAACTGTTCCTCTTGCCCGGCATAGTCGGCCGACAATTCGGCATGGCGCCGATACCGTTCGAGCAGCCTTGGATGAAGCAGCGTGCCCTCCGCATCATAGGCGTGCCGCTCCACGACGCCGACCTGCGCCTGTGCTATGGCGGCTTCGGCCTCGCTCATCGTCATGCGCGGGCGGTCGCTTTCCGGTTCCTCCAGCTTCACCAGCCGGATCACGGCGCCCAGCGTCGTTCCCTGCAGCAGCACGGTGCCGATGATGACAGCGAAAGACGCCGTCAGGATGAAGTCGCGGCCGGGGAAGTCCGCCGGGACGCTGAGCGCCACGGCCAGCGTCACCACCCCGCGCATCCCCGCCCAGCTCAATATGGTGGCCGCCCGGAACCCCATAGGGCGATAACCGCACAGGCCGGTCGCCCTCAGCCCGGCGATCACCGCGTCCGATCCGAAAACCCAGAGGAAACGGGCGACGGTCAGCGCCGCCAGGATCGCCAGGACAGGCAATGCCATCTCGTCCAGCACCACCCCGAAACCGCCCACGCGTTCGATCACGTCGCGCAGCGACGATCCGATGAGGAGGAACACAAAGGCCTCCATCAGGAAGATCATCACCGCCCAGAAGGCCGTGCCGTTCATCCTGACCATGGCAGGGAAGACGACATGCTGGTACCAGCCGCAGATAAGGCCGGTGGTGACCGTCGCGATCACGCCCGAGACATGGATGGATTCCGCCAGCAGATAGGATGCCCATGGCGCCAGCAGCGAGGAAGCGATCATCAGATATTTGTCGTCCAGCCGCTTGACCGCCAGCACCCAGAGCGCACCGACGGCGATGCCGATCAGCGCGCCGCCCGCGGCCAGGATGACGAAGCTCTGCAAGGCGTCGACCATGCTGAAGGCGCCAGTGGCTACCGCAGCTATAGCGAAGCGGAAGAGCACCAGCCCCGTGGCGTCGTTGAACAGGCTTTCCCCTTCCAGCAGGATGGAGAGGCGGCGGGGCAGATGGACACGCTGCAACACGGCGCGGGCGGACACGGCGTCAGGCGGCGAGACAATGGCGCCCAGGGCCGCGCAGGCTGCCCAGGGCAGGCCCGGCACCAGCCAGTGCGCAACCACGGCCACGACGACCGTGGTGAAGACCACCGCCCCCAGGGCAAGCGCCATTATGCCGAACATATGCCGCCGAAGGTGCCGCAGCGCGATGAACCAGGCGCCATCCATCAACAGCGGCGGCAGGAAGATCACGAGCACCAGTTGCGGGTCGAGCGAGATCACCGGCAAGCCCGGCAAAAAGGCGAACAGCGCGCCCCCGGCCAGCAGCGCGACGGCCGGCGGCAGGCCCAGCCTGTTGGCCGCATAATGCAGGACGATGATCGCCAGCAGCATCACGATCACCAGTTCGAACATCTCCATCGGGTGCATATCTCCCTCTTCCAAGCGGGCTGGATAGCCGCTGGCGGACCCCGGACCAAGCGGGCGGCGATCAAGACCCCTATGAAAAGCGCCACAGTCCATCCAGAAAGGCAATATATGCAATCAATGCGTGGAGTGGTCCTGCCCCATGACGGAGAAAAAACTGCCCTGGTGGCGCGGCGCCGCCATTTACCAGATCTATCCCCGCAGCTTCGCCGATTCCAATGGTGACGGCATAGGCGACCTTCCGGGCATCACCGCGCATCTGCCCTATGTCGCATCGCTTGGGGTGGATGCCATCTGGCTTTCTCCCTTCTTCAAGAGCCCCATGCGCGATTTCGGCTATGACGTGTCGGACTATTGCGATGTCGACCCGATCTTCGGCACGCTTGCGGATTTCGACGCCCTGGTGGCACGGGCGCATGAACTGGGCCTGCGCATCATCGTCGATCAGGTCTGGGCGCATACGTCCGATGAGCACCCCTGGTTCGTCGAAAGCCGCTCAAGCCGCGACAATGCCAGGGCGGACTGGTATGTCTGGGCCGATCCAAAGCCGGATGGAACGCCGCCCAACAACTGGCAGTCGGTTTTCGGAGGCCCGGCCTGGACCTGGGATGCGCGGCGCGGCCAATATTATATGCACCAGTTCCTGACGCAGCAGCCGCAACTGCACCTGCATCATCCTCAGGTGCAGGAAAGCGTGTTCGACATCATCCGCTTCTGGCTGGACCGGGGCGTCGACGGTTTTCGTATCGACGCGATCAACCATTCGATGCACGACCCGGGACTGCGCGACAACCCGCCCGCCCCCGAAGACGGCAAGGTCCGCACGCGCCCCTTTGATTTCCAGATCAAGAAATACAGCCAGAGCCATCCCGACATTCCGCTGTTTCTGGAAAAGGTCCGGAAAGTCTTCGACGAATATGAAGACCGCTTTACCGTGGCCGAAGTCGGCGGCGAAAACAGCGACATCGAAATGAAGACCTTCACCCAGGGGAATAGCCGGCTGAACACCGCTTATGGCTTCGATTTTCTCTATGCGCCGGACCTGAGCGCCGATTTCCTGAGGGCGGCGCTTGTCAAATGGCCAGCCCAGACTCATGCGGGCTGGCCAAGTTGGGCGTTCGAAAATCACGATGCTCCCCGCGCCGTCTCGCGTTGGGCCAAGGGCTTGGATGCGGAAGCCTATTGCCGGATGAAGATACTGCTGCTGGCCTGTCTGCGCGGCAATATCTTCCTTTATTATGGCGAGGAGCTGGGGCTGCCGCAGGTCAACATCGCCTTCGAAGATCTGCAGGATCCCGAAGCCATCGCCAACTGGCCGATGACCCTATCCCGCGATGGCGCGCGAACGCCGATGCCATGGCGGTCCGATGCGCCCTATATGGGGTTTTCCGAGGCCAGGCCGTGGCTGCCAATGGGGGAAACGCATCGCGCCCTTGCCGTCGACGTGCAGGAGGCGCGGCCGGATTCCCTCCTGCACTGGACGCGACGGGTGCTGGCGCTGCGCAACGGGTCGCTTGCATTGCGGGCGGGCGCCATCCATTTCCGGGACGCTCCCGATGACCTGCTCCTTTTCGAACGCGCGCATGAGGATGAACGGCTGCTCTGCGCCTTCAACCTCGGCAGCCAGCCAGTCGCCTGGGCCCTCCAGGAGCCGTGCCAGCCACTGCTGACGACAGGCGGAGTGGAAAACCGGCTCTTCCCGGCGGCGTCCGGCATGGTTGCAAGGATCGTCACCCCGGCACGATAATATCCATCGCCCTCATGCTGCACCGAGCGGTCGGCGCGCAACAGACATGCGGAAAGCGGATATTTTCTTAATCCAGATCAGATCGCCGCGCGAACTTTCGGCTTTCCGTAATTTCCTGGCCGGTCGGTCCCATAGAAGGGGGACCGGCGGTGCCGTTCGCTGTCATCTGGTCGGATTTGCATTCGGCAAGTGGAAAAAGCGCGCCATCCGCGATTGTTCCGGGTCACTCTTTTCCATCACGCAAAACATGGTGGCTGCACGCTCGGCGGCCTCGGCCCGTGCATTGGCTGCTGCGGCATCCTGTTGCGCGACCGCCGCGGTGGAAGCCTGCATCTGCGCGTCGGCGTCGGCGCGCTGGCGACTCTCGCCAATGACCGTATCCGCAAATTGCTGCGCCTCGACCGCAGCACGGATCGCCGCCTGCTCCTTGGCGCTCTTGAGCTGCTCGTACGCCAGCCGCAAGACCGCCTCCACGCGCGCGGCCAATAGGAGGCCGCGCAAGCGCCGGAAGTGGAAATCCGCCCTTTGCAGTCCGTCGGAACGGAAGTCCGTCCCGGTGCGATCAGCCTACGAAGGCGCGCTCGATCACATAGGCGCCCGGCGCGGCGTTGGAGCCTTCGGCAAAGCCCTGTTCCTCGAAATAGGCGCCGAACTGCTTGATCATCTCCATGCTGCCGCACATCATGATCCGGTCGGTTTCCGGATTGAACCTCGCCTCGCCCGGAATGCCTTCGAACAAGGTGCCGGTTTCCATCAGCTTGTCGATGCGCGCATTGTTCCGAAACGGTTCGCGCGTCACGGTCGGCACATAGTGAAACTGGTTTGCCGCCTGCTCAGCCACCAGCGGATCTTCCGCCAGCTTGCCTGACAGCTCGTCATGAAAGGCAAGGTCGCTGACACGGCGCACCGAATGCACGACCACGACCTGCTCATAAAATTCGTAGACGTCCGGATCGCGCGCCAGGCTGAGGAAAGGCGCCAGGCCCGTGCCGGTCGACAGCATGAACAATCGCTTGCCGGGCAACAAGGCGTCGGTGACGAGCGTCCCGGTCGGCTTGCGCCCAAGATAGATCTGGTCGCCCGGCTGGATCAATTGCAGCCTGGACGTCAGCGGGCCGTCCTGCACCTTGATCGACAGGAATTCCAGTTCCTCGTCCCAGGCGGGGCTGGCGACGGAATAGGCGCGCAGCAACGGCTTGCCATTATCGCCTTGCAGCCCGATCATCACGAACTCGCCCGACCGGAAGCGGAAGCTGGCCGGCCGCGTGATGCGGAAGCTGAAAAGATGCTCGTTCCAATGCCGCACCGACAGCACGGTTTCCACGGAAAGCGCGCCGGTCGGTTCCAATGCCGGCTTTTCGATCGTCACGTCGTTCAAACCTTTTCCCCTGCCAGATTCAGGGCGACTGTCGCTGGGCAAGAGCGTCAGTTGCGTCAGCTTCGCAATAGGCGATGCAGCGCGAATGCCCCCTGGGGCGTTCCAAGGCAAGGTGAAAAAAACTTGTCGGGGCGAAAGCTGATGGCCATCCGCCTCGGTTCAGGACCGCGGGCAAAGGGGCGGCACGGCCCGGCGTCCGGGAACACAGCAGGAAGGATCGCCGGGTCGCGGCCCAAGCAATGCACGATAGGCGGGCGTGCACGCACCGTCCCACATCCGCTCGCTGAAGGAAGATAGGCCATGCGCCTGCGCTTGGCCGCTCAACAGCATGGCAATGGCGGCGGCGCCGCGCAGCAGACCCCCCGGCATGATGACTTCCCCTGCTTCGGACACCGACACGTCCATCCCCAGGGCCAGCTTATAAGGGATTCTCTATCCAAAAGCATACCCCATCGGGGGTATGCTTTCACCATCGGCAGCAAAAGCCGGTCGAAAATGCCCGCTTACCATCGCGATCCCGGCCCCTGGACAGGGAAGGCCGCGCGAATTGTCAGCCGAAGAGACCCTTTGCAAGGCCGCCCAGTTCGTTGAGCGGATTGCCGTCGCCGTCCCGGTCGAACAGCCCACCGATCTTCGATAATATCGCTTCAGGTCCGCCGAACTGCGCAAACAGTTCCTGCAATTTGTCGGCCGACACGCCATGCTCGGCAGCCGTGGTCGCAAGAGCAGCGACATCGGTTTCGCCCGCCCCGATCTTGCCGCCTATTTCGCTCATCAGGGCCTGCATCTGCTCAGGCTGAAGGCCGATCCTGGCGGCCACCGCCTCCAGTCCGCCCATATTTCCGATCAAATCGTCAAAAAGCGCCATAGCTCATGTCCCGCCAATGATTTGCCACAGGATAGCATTGCGGCCGGCAGATCGAAAGCGAAAGAGGTTGGCCGAAAACGAAGGAGGCCGGAAGATCTCTCCACCGGCCTCCTTCGAAAGGGGTCGCGCCTGTCAGGCGGCCGTCAGTGCCGCCTCGCGCACGGAGGCGTCGACATGATTTTCGAACTGGGCGAAATTGTCGACAAACTGCTTTACCAGCTTGCCCGCCGTCTCGTCATAGGCCGCCTTGTCGTTCCAGGTCGCCCGCGGATCGAGGATGGTCTTATCGACGCCCGGCACCGCCACCGGCACCTGGAACCCGAAATTGGGGTCGGTGCGGAATTCGGCATCGTTGAGGCTGCCGTCCAGCGCCGCGTTCAGCAACGCGCGGGTCACCTTGATCGGCATGCGCTGGCCAACGCCATATTTGCCGCCGGTCCAGCCGGTATTGACCAGCCAGCAGGTGACGCCGCCCTTGTTGATCCTCTCCTTCAGCAGATTGCCGTAGACCGACGGATGGCGCGGCATGAAGGGCGCGCCGAAACAGGTGGAGAAGGTCGCCGAAGGCTCCGTCACGCCGATCTCGGTCCCCGCGACACGCGCGGTATAGCCCGACAGGAAGTGATACATGGCCTGGTCCGGCGTCAGACGCGCAATCGGCGGCAGCACTCCATAGGCATCGGCGGTCAGGAAGATGATGTTCTTCGGCACCGGCCCCAGATTCTTCTCCGACGCGTTCGGGATGAAGTCGATCGGGTAGGAACCGCGGCTGTTCTCGGCCAGGCTGTTGTCGTCCAGGTCGATCTCGCGCGTTTCCTCGTCGATCACGACATTTTCCAGCACCGTGCCGAAACGCTTGGTGGTGGCGAAGATCTCCGGCTCGGCCTCGGCCGACAGGTTGATCATCTTGGCATAGCAGCCGCCCTCGAAATTGAAGACGGCGGTGTCCGACCAGCCATGCTCGTCATCGCCGATCAGCGTGCGGCTGGCATCGGCCGACAGGGTGGTCTTGCCCGTGCCCGACAGGCCGAAGAAGACGGCGGTGTCGCCGTTCGGGCCGATATTCGCCGAACAATGCATGGGCATCACGCCGCGCGTGGGCAGCAGATAGTTGAGGATGCCGAACACCGACTTCTTCATCTCGCCGGCATAGCGGGTGCCGCCGATCAGGATCAGCTTCTCGGTGAAGTTGACCGCGATGACGGTTTCGCTGCGGCTGCCGTGGCGCGCCGGATCGGCGCGGAAGGTCGGCAGGTCGATGATCGTATATTCAGGCATGAAGCCCGCCAGCTCATCCGCGCCCGGACGGACCAGCAGCGTGCGGATGAACAGGTTGTGCCACGCGAATTCGTTGATGATGCGCACATTGACGCGGTGCTCGGGCTGCGATCCGCCGAACAGGTCCGCGATGTAGAGCTTGTCCTTCTGTCCCAGCGCCGCGAAAAAGTCGGACTTGAGAGCGGCGAAATGCTCCGGCGTCATGGGGACGTTGGTCTTGCCCCACCAGACGGTGGATTCGGTTCCCGCGTCCCTGACGATGAACTTGTCGCTGGCCGACCGGCCGGTATGCTTGCCCGTCTTTACGACCAGCGGGCCGTCCTTGGCCAAAATGCCTTCGCCATTGGCGAGCGCGGCTTCGACCAGCGGCGCGGTACCCAGATTCCAATATTGAACAGCGCCGGTGGAAATACCCTGCTGATCGAGGGTGAAAGGGGATTTGGCCTGCACGCCTATACTCCTGAATATCATTATCGGTCCGCCTCCCAACGCCGCGATCTTCCTGCCGCTTGGCGCCGTCTGCTGCAGACGCATCGGGCATAGGCCTTTGCATAAAGCGCGTCAAACCCCCGAAAACTTCACGCCTGCTGCATTTATCCCGAATTCCCATGACTACACCGCATAACCCCCCTGCCGACCTTCCTTGCGGGGGCAGCCGGGTTCGTCTAACGCAGGGACATTCCTCTTGCCGACGATTTTCGGGACGCAGCATGACCGCAACCATCGCCCTGGTGGACGACGACAAGAACATACTGACCTCCGTCTCCATCGCGTTGCAGACGGAAGGTTTCCTGACACGCCTCTATTCGGATCCGGAAGCGGCGCTGAAGGCGCTGATCGAAAACCCGGCCGATCTGGCCGTGTTCGACATCAAGATGCCCCGCATGGACGGGCTGGAACTGCTGCGGCGGCTGCGTGAGAAAAGCCATATGCCGGTCATATTCCTGACGTCCAAGGCCGATGAGCTGGACGAGGCGCTGGGCCTTGCCATGGGGGCGGACGATTATATCAGCAAGCCCTTCTCCCAAAGGCTGCTGATCGCGCGCATTCGGGCGATCCTGCGCCGGTCGGAGGCCCGCAAGGTGGACGCCACACCGGACGAGCCGGTCGCCGAACCCATCGTGCGCGGCCGGCTGGAAATGGACCCCGCCCGCCACCGGGTCAAATGGATGGGCCGCGACGTGACCCTGACCGTCACGGAATTCCTGATCCTGGAAACGCTTGCCACCCGCCCCGGCGTGGTCAAGAACCGCAACCAGTTGATGGATGCCGCCTATCAGGACGACGTCTATGTCGACGACCGCACCATCGACAGCCACATCAAGCGCCTTCGCCGCAAGTTCCGCGAAGTCGACCCCGAATTCAACGCGATCGACACCCTCTATGGCGCCGGCTACCGTTTCTCCGAAGAAGCATGACGCGGGCGCCGGGTGGAGCTGGTCCGGCCGGATCAGCCTGACCCCGCGCATCCTGGCGGTCAATGTGTTCGCGCTGGCGCTGCTGGCGGGCGGCTTCTTCTACCTGGACAGCTACCGCACGCGCATCGTCGACGACCGGTTGCAGCAGTCGGCGCGGGAATTGAAGCTGCTGGCCATCGGCCTGGAAAACGCACCGGCCGACCGGCAGAATGCGCTGATCGCCGCCTATGCGCGGCAGACGGAGGACCGGGTCCGCCGCTATGACGCAGCCGGACGGCTGATCGCGGACAGCTTCACCATGAACGCGCCGCGCTATCGTCTTCGCCTGCCGGAGGAGGAGGAATGGCAGCGCCATGTCGCCCGCTTCCTCGACAGGGTGATCGATCGGGTCGTGTCCGCCGACCGGCCGCCCAATTTCGAGGAACCGGCGGTCGATCGGGCGCAGGCCTGGCCCGAACTGGTGGCGGCGCGCGGTAGCGGCCACACACAGGCGGTGAACCGCTATGCGCCCGATCGCACCTTCATGATTTCGGCCGCCGTCAACGTGAAGGACGGCACCAGCCTGCTCGCGACCGAAAATGCCCGCGACATCACCCGCACTGTCCGGGCAGAGCGCTTCCGTCTGGGCATGGTCCTGGCGGCGGCGGTGCTGGCCTCGATCCTGTTGTCGCTGTTCCTGGCGCGCACGATCGTGCAACCGCTTCAGCGCCTCGCCCGCGCTGCGGTGCGCGTACGGCTGGGCCGGGCGCGCGAGGTGACCGTGCCGCGCCTGCCCGACCGGCGGGACGAGATCGGCATGCTCGCCCGCGCCCTTTCCGACATGAGCCATGCGCTGCGCCAGCGGATCGACGCCACTGACGCCTTCGCCGCCGATGTCAGCCATGAGCTCAAGAACCCCATCGCCTCGCTGCGCTCCGCCCTCGATGCGCTCGACCGGGTGGACAAGCCGGATCTGCGGGCGCAACTGATGGCGATCGCGCAGGACGATGTGCTCCGGCTCGATCGACTGGTGACCGACATTGCCGAAGCGTCCCGCATCGATGCGCAATTGTCCCGCACCCGTTTCGAGCCGATCGACCTTGGCCTGTTGATCGAAAAGATGGTCGTTGCCCGCGAAGCGCGCGGCGTGCCTCGCGGCGTCGGCCTCGCCTTTGCCCGTCCGCGCAAGAATGTCGCCGTGGTGCTGGGCGAGGAACAGCGGATCATCCGCGTGCTCGACAACCTCATCGACAACGCGATCTCCTTCTCCCCCGACAACGGACTGGTCCAGATCGTCGCGACCGTGGCGGACAATGAAGTGCTGGTCAGCGTCGAGGACCAGGGGCCAGGCGTCCCGAAATCGGAACGCGAACATGTCTTCCGCCGGTTCCACAGCGTGCGGCCGGAAAATGAAGCGTTCGGCAAGCATTCGGGCCTCGGCCTCGCCATCGCCCGCTCCATCGTGGAGGGGCATCAGGGCAAGATCAGCATTGCGGACCGCCAGGACGCGCAGAGCGGCGCCTGCTTCATCGTGCGGCTGCCCATGGCGGTCGAGCGCGATCCGGGCATCATATCGGAATAAGGATGCAAAGCGGGAGCCGATCCGCCCCACCAACTGCGTCGTAATGGGCCAACTGCGTCATAATGAGAACGTGTCGGTTAATTCGATTCCCACCAGCGTCAACAGGGGCTAATATGGCGCCAAAGCGATAAGGCGATATGGCGTCGACACAATCTTCCGAAACCCTGCATGCTACCAGCGTGGCGATTGACGGCCGGGCTGTCCTGCTCTGCGGCAGCAGCGGCATGGGCAAGTCCGACCTGGCGCTGCGCCTGATCGATCGCGGCGCCGTGCTGGTGAGCGACGACTATACCCGCCTGCTGGAAATAGAGGGACAGCTGTTCGCCCGCGCGCCTGACCGGATCGCCGGCATGATGGAGGTGCGGGGCCTGGGCCTCGTCGGCATGCCCCATGCCGACAATGCTCCCGTTGCCCTGGCTGTCGACCTCAGCGACGATGTGGAGCGCATGCCGCTTGAGACCGCGCAGCGCGCGATTGCGGGCGTCGACATCCCTGTCGTCCGCCTCGCCCCGTTCGAAGCCTCCACCCCGATCAAGGTCGAACTCGCCGTCAGGAAGCTCGGCCTGAAAGGCGCGGACCCATTGTGAGCCGAATCGCGCCGAAGACCATCCTGCTGGTGTCCGGCCTGTCGGGCGCGGGCAAGACGACCGCGCTCAAGACGCTGGAGGATATGGGCTGGGAAGTGGTCGACAATCTGCCGCTCGTCCTGCTCGACCGGCTGCTCGACACGCCCTTGCCGGAGGGGCATGAGGAAGGGACGGACCGTCCCCTGGCGCTGGGCATCGACGCGCGGACGCGCGGCTTTGACGCGGCCGCCATCGTCCAGCGGATCAAGGCGCTGCGGACGCGCCATGGCCATGATGTGGACACCCTGTTCCTCGACTGTTCCGGCCAGGAACTGGAGCGCCGTTTCGCGGAGACGCGCCGCCGCCATCCGCTGGCCACCGACCGTCCCGCCCGTCATGGCATCGCCCGCGAACGGGAATTGACGGAACCGCTGCGCCGCTGGGCCAATCAGGTGATCGACACCAGCAGCCTCACCAGCAACGGGCTGCAGCAGGAAATTCGCAACCGCTTCGCGCAGGAGGGGCTGTCGGACCCGGTGCTGACGATCATGTCCTTCGGCTATTCGCGCGGCGTGCCGCTGAACGCGGACCTGCTGTTCGACATGCGCTTCCTGCGCAACCCGCATTGGGAGGATGCGCTGCGGCCCAAGACCGGGCTCGATCCCGACGTCGCCGCCTATATCAAGGAAGATCCCGCCTATGATGAGGCGGTCGGGCGCATCGAACAATTGCTGGCCCTGCTGCTGCCCCGCTACGCGGAGGGCGGAAAAAGCTATGTTACCGTAGCGTTCGGCTGCACGGGCGGCCGCCACAGGTCGGTCCATGTGGCCGAACGCGTCGCCAGATACTTGCAAGATGCGGGCTTTTCGCCCACGGTCTCGCACCGAAATATGGAATCAGCGCCCCAGGACGCCCTGGAGAAGCGCGGACCGGGAGGCCCGAAAGCGTAATTCATGAAAAACAGGTGGGCCACGCAAGCAAGATGATTGGATTGGTACTCGTCACCCACGGGGCGCTGGCGACGGAATTCGTTGTCGCGATGGAGCATGTGGTCGGTCCGCAGCAGCAGATCGAAACCATCTGCATCGGGCCTGAGGACGACATGGAAATGCGTCGCACCGACATCGCCAACGCGGTGGCGCGCGTGAACGATGGAACCGGGGTCATCCTGCTGACCGACCTGTTCGGCGGCACCCCGTCCAACCTTGCCATATCGCTGCTGAAGGCCGGCGAGATCGAGGTGATCGCGGGCATCAACCTGCCGATGCTGATCCGCCTGGAAAGCGCGCGCAAGGTCATGGACGTGCGCCAGGCCGTCGCCGCCGCGCGGGAAGCAGGTCAGAAATATATCAGCGTCGCATCGGAACTGTTGGGCAGCACCACATGAGCGAAATCAGCCAGGAAGTCAGGATCAGCAACCGGCGCGGCCTGCATGCTCGGGCCAGTGCGAAATTCGTGACCCTGGCCAGCGGCCTGCCCGCGCAGATCACGGTGCGCAAGGATGGCAGCGAGGTCACCGGAACCTCCATCATGGGCCTGATGATGCTGGGCGCGGCGATGGGCGACAGCATCACGATCAGCGCCAGCGGGCCTGAGGCGGCCGATTCGCTGGGCAAGCTCGTGACCCTTGTCGAAGACAAATTCGGCGAGGAATAGGACAGGCTGCACCCGTCAAGTCTTTGTCAGCCGGGGCAAAAACGACTATCACAGATTAATGGCGAACGAGAATCGCGGTGCGCGGAAGGGGCGCGCCGCCGGTTGAGGACGGTTGGCAATGCTCGATCCCAAGCTGATGGACGAACCGGCGCGGCTGGCCGCGCTCAACCGCTATGAGGTTCTGGACACGCCGCGAGAGCCCTCTTTCGACCGCATCACCGATCTGGTCCGCAGCATTTTGGGCGTGCCGATTTCCGCCGTCTCGCTGGTGGATACGGACCGGCAATGGTTCAAGTCGCTGGCCGGACTCGACGCAACGCAAACCTCGCGCGATGTCGCCTTCTGCGCGCACACCATCCGCCAGCGGGCGCCGCTGATCATTGCCGACGCCCAGGAGGATGAGTGCTTCCGCGACAATCCGCTGGTGACGGGGGATCCCAATATCCGCAGCTATGCCGGCATCCCGCTGGAAACGCCCGACGGCTATAATATCGGTTCGCTCTGCGCGATCGACACCGTGCCGCGGGAGTTCGACCCGGCGCAGATCGCCATCCTCAGGAATCTCGCGGCGCTGGTGGTCGAACAGCTCGAACTGCGCCGCATCGCGGAGCGCGATCATCTGACCGGCGCGCTCAGCCGCCGCGCTTTCCTGGGCGAAATGAACCGCGCCATCGCCCTGTTCGAACGTCATCAGCGGCCCGCCAGCCTGCTGCTGTTCGACATCGACCATTTCAAGCATATCAACGACACCTATGGCCATCCTGCCGGAGACCAGGTGATCCGCGGCATCGCCCAGCTCTGCACCGGCCTGCAACGACCCAGCGATTCGCTCGGCCGGCTGGGCGGGGAGGAATTCGGCATATTGCTGCCCGAAACGCCCATAGAGGACGCCGCCAGGGCGGCGCAACGCTTCTGCGACGCGATCGCCGCCGCGGAAATAGCCGGCACCCCGCCGCTGCGCGCAACCGCCAGCTTCGGCGTGGCGGAACTGCGCGGCGACTGGCCGACCGGCGAAAGCTGGCTGGCGGTCGCGGACATGGCCCTTTACGAGGCCAAGCGTTCCGGCCGGAACCGCGTCGCCGTCGCGCGGCACGGAAGCTCCCACGCCACCTGAAACGCTGCCTTGATGGGACGGAATGGAGGCCTTGGCCCCGCCTGATCATGGACGGAAGAAGCGCAGCTTAGGCGACCATCGTTCCGACACAGTAATATCCGCATGAAAGAAAAGGGCGAGCTGTAAAGCCCGCCCTCTCCGCATAACAGCTTCAAGCGATTGCGATCTGCCGGGTCCCTCGCGACCGTTCCGATCGCCTGGAAAGCCCTTTAGGACGGATCGACGTTCAGATGATGACGAGCCGAAAATGGTGGTTTTTCGTGACCCGGCGCGCAGCCTACTTCCAGTAGGTGAGTTCCGGAAGCACGAAAGGCCGCCATTTGCAGGCCATCAGGGCTGAATGTCGATCCGTCCTTAGTATTAGTAAACGCGCGCCTTCGGCTTGATATATTCCGCCTCGTCGGTGAGCGTATAATCGTGCACCGGACGGTAATCGAGCGACACCTTGCCGCCCGTGCCGCCCCAGCCCTCGAACCAGCTCACGGTGTGCTTCATCCAGTTTTCGTCGTCGCGGTTCGGGAAGTCCTCATGCGCATGGGCGCCACGGCTTTCCTTGCGGTTTTCCGCGCTGACCATGGTGCAGACCGCCTGGCTCATCAGATTGTCCAGCTCCAGCGTCTCGATGAGGTCGGTGTTCCAGATCAGCGAGCGGTCGCTGACGCCGACATCCTGCATGCTGGCATTGACCTGCACCATCTTCTGCACGCCTTCCGACAGCAGCGCGCTGTCGCGGAACACGGCAGCATGCTTCTGCATGGTGTGCTGCATTTCCAGGCGGATCTTCGCCGTGGGCGAGCCACCCTTGGCATTGCGGTAGTGGTCGAGGCGCGAAAGCGCCAGATCGGCCGCATCCTTGGGCAACGGACGGTGCGTGCCGTTGGGCTTGATCGTTTCCTTGAGGTGCAGGCCGGTTGCGCGGCCAAACACGACCAGGTCGATCAGCGAGTTGGAACCCAGGCGGTTCGCGCCATGGACCGAGACGCAGGCCGCTTCGCCGACCGCATAGAGGCCCGGCACCACCACTTCCGGATCGTCGCCGACCTTGGTCACCACCTGCCCATGATAATTGCAGGGAATGCCGCCCATATTATAGTGGACGGTCGGCGTCACCGGCAACGGCTGCCGGGTCAGGTCGACGCCCGCGAAGATCTTGCCGCTTTCGGTGATGCCCGGCAGGCGTTCCGCCAGCACCTTGGGATCGATATGGTCGAGGTGCAGGTAGATGTGGTCCTTGTTCGGACCCACGCCGCGCCCTTCGCGCATTTCCATCGCCATGGAGCGGGACACGACGTCACGCGACGCCAGATCCTTGGCCGACGGCGCATAGCGCTCCATGAAGCGCTCACCCTCGGAGTTGGTGAGGTACCCGCCCTCGCCGCGCGCGCCTTCGGTGATCAGCACGCCCGCGCCGTAAATGCCGGTCGGGTGGAACTGCACAAACTCCAGGTCCTGGAGAGGCAGACCCGCGCGCAGTACCATGCCGCCGCCGTCGCCGGTACAGCTATGCGCCGACGTGGCGGAGAAATAGGCGCGGCCGTAACCGCCCGTCGCCAGCACCACCGCCTTGCTGCGGAAGCGGTGGATCGATCCATCCTCCATACAGATCGCGATGACGCCCCGGCATTCCTTGCCGTTCGGGCCGTCTTCCATGATCAGGTCGATGGCGAAATATTCGATGTAGAAGTCCGCGTCATACTTCAGGCTCTGCTGGTACAGGGCGTGCAGCATGGCGTGGCCGGTACGGTCGGCGGCGGCGCAGGTGCGCTGCACCGGCGGGCCGGCGCCCATATTCTGCATGTGGCCGCCGAACGGACGCTGGTAAATGGTGCCATTGTCGTTGCGGCTGAACGGCACGCCGGCATGTTCCAGCTCGATCACGGCCGCCGGCGCTTCGCGCACCATATATTCGATCGCGTCCTGGTCGCCCAGCCAGTCCGACCCCTTGACGGTGTCGTACATGTGCCAGGTCCAGTGGTCGGGCGAATTGTTGCCAAGGCTGGCCGCGATGCCGCCCTGCGCCGCCACGGTGTGGCTGCGGGTCGGGAACAGCTTGGTGATGCAGGCGGTCTTCAGGCCCGCCTCCGCGCTGCCCATGGTGGCGCGCAGACCGGAACCGCCAGCACCCACGACGACCGTGTCATAGCTGTGGTCGATGATCTTGTAGGCTTCGCTCATTATTTGACGATCCCCGTGAAGGCGATCTTTGCGATCGCGAAGATGCCCGCGGACGCGCCGCCGATGGCATAGAAGTTCAGCAGCAGAATGCAGAAGAAGCTGAGGCCCTTGTCGTGGACATAGTCCTCCAGCATGATCTGCATGCCCAGGCGCAGGTGATAGAAGATGCTGACCAGCATCAGCATCAGCGGCACGGCGACCAGCGGCTGCGCGATCCAGTTATGGACGCTCTGATAGTCAAGGCCCGGCAGCGCGATCAGGCTGATCAGCAGCCACAGCACCAGAGCCAGGTTGCCGACGGCCGTATAGCGCTGCGCCAGCCAGTGATGCGCGCCATGCCTGGCCGATCCAAGACCGCGGACGCGGCCGATTCCGGTTCCGGTTCCCATCAGAATTTCCCCGTGCAGATGGCCGCCCAGAAGGCGACGGTGAGGAGCGTCGAGAGGACGAAGGTCAGCACTGACCAGGTCTTGTTGTTCTTGAGCTCATAGCCCGCGCCCAGATCGAGCACGAAATGGCGAAGCCCAGAGCAGAGATGCTGGAAGAAGAACCAGCTAATGCCCGCCATCACCAGATAGCCGATCGGCGAAGTCGCGCAGGCGACGAAGGTCGCATAGGCATCCGGCCCGATGGCGGCGGCCATCAACCACCACACCAGTCCCATCGCGCCCACCGTCGCCAGACCGTTGCCGGTCACGCGATGCATGATGGAAACAGCCATGGCTGGCCCCCATTTCCAGATCGTCAAATGCGGCGAGAGCGGCCGGCTCGTGGTTCGCGCCATATCTTCCCTACGTCCCTGATGTTGTCCCTCGAGTCTCGTCCCCTTAAGAGCGATATGCCGGGAGGGCAAGCCGCCCCGAAGGCGCGATCGACCGTTCGTTCCACAACAGGCGGAACATTTTGCCGTCCGACCACTGCAAATGCCGACTTTGCGCCGCCTGATGCGGACCAGCGGCTTCCTGCCGGTCAGGCGCATTCGATATCCGTCGGTCCTAAGAAGTGATTAACCAAATGGCGCTATCACCCGAGCTGACAATAAGACCAGATCGGGGTTTTGCCGCACATGAATTCCGCCGCCACGTCCCAAAACGCCCTGCTTGCCATGATCAGGGATATCGACCCGCATGGAGAGCTGGCGCAGGGTCTGCGCCAGATTCGCGACCTGCTGGGTGAACAGGCGACCCTGGCCGCGCGCACCTTCTATGATGTCTATGTCGAGCAGAACGGACTGCGATCCAGGCTCAGTCCCGCCACCCTCGCCAAGATCGAGACGCAAGCGACGGAATATGTGCGCCACAAGCTGGGCCATTATGAGGCCGGGGAATGGGCGCTTTCCTCGGTTGCCTGCGTCCGCCATGCGCGCAAGCACGGCTCGCCCCTGCGCGCCGTTCTGATGCCGGTCGCGATCGCCAACGAGAAGCTGGTCGACCTCATCTGGGAACGCGCCGAGGATGAAGCCAGCCGCCGCCGGCTGGTGCAGATCATGATGCAGGTCAGCATGGTCGATGCCGGATTGATCGCGAATGTGGTGGCGGGCGACGAGGCCGAAGCGCAGCGGAACGAGCGCCAGCGCTTTGGCACGATGTTCGAACAGCGGATCATGGGCGAAATCGACGGCGCGTCACAGCTCGGCGAATCACTGCGCGAGCAGGCAAAGGACGCATCGGCCGCGACCCGCGGCATGCTGGGCAAGGCTTCGGAAGTCGCCGCCGCTGCGGAGCAATCCGCGCTTGCCATGCGCGAAGCCGCCCGGACCTCGGCCGGGCTGATCCGCGCCATAGAGGACGCCCGGACGGAGGTAGAGAGCGCAGCCGACGTGGCGCAGCGCGCGGCGCGCCAGTCGGGCGACGCGGTGGCCATGTCGACCACCCTGTCCGATCATGCGAAATCGATCGAATCGATCCTTGGCCTGATCCGCGATATTGCCGGTCAGACCAACCTGCTCGCACTCAACGCCACGATCGAGGCCGCCCGTGCAGGCGATGCCGGCCGCGGCTTTGCGGTGGTCGCGCAGGAGGTGAAGAGCCTCGCCAACCAGACGGCCCGCGCCACTGACGAAATCGCCGGCAAGATCGCGGACATCCAGGCCTCGACCCGCCAGTCTGTGGAAACCAACGAACGCATTCGCGACACGGTCGGCGAAGTGCAGGCCAGCGCGGAACGCATCCGCCACGCCATGGACGCGCAGGCGCAGACAGTGACGATGATCACTGCGGCAGTCGACGAAACCGCGCTGGCCGCCGACTCCATGTCGTCGACCATCAGCGCGATCCGTCAGGATACCGAAGTGGTGGCCTCCGAAATCGACCAGCTGGAACGCGGCTTCATGAGCGTGGAAGGCAAGCTGTCCACCCTGCGCGCGGCGTCCACTGATTTCGGACGGCAAGTGGCCTGAGAGGCAATCGGGCTGGCGGATGCTCGTATCCGCCAATCCCGCGCATCAGGCTGCCGAAACTGCTGTCCGCCGCCTCAGCCCTGTTCCCAATATCCCCTAGCGCCAGTCGAAGGCCAGGGGCGCTTCCCTGAAGGCGAAGCGGTCGAGATGGTCCGCGACCACTCTCTTGAAACGCTCCACATCGGCGCCCTCCTGCGGTTCGATCGTCACGGTCAGGGCATCGGCCCCGGCCGTCATCCGGATCGGTCCCATGGGAAAGGCGATGCTGCCTTGCTGCGCGTCGAAAGCGGTTTCGAACTTGTGACTCCAATGCTTGCATAGCTGCTGGAGATAGCGGCTGGCGTGCACGGTCGGCACATCCGCGGTCAAGGTCATCGTCAAAGCCTTTCGATCTTGCTGGCTGCATCGTCGATCAATGCAGCGACGTCGAACATGGTTTCGGCATCGGCGCCCTCCTTTTCAAGGCGCGCCCGGACCGCCATCCCCAGATTGTGCATGGCCCGGCGGATCGGCGCACCGTCGGTGCGCTCCGCCTTGCGGGCCAGCGACCGCAGCCGGTCCATGACCAGCGCCACCCCTTCCCCATGGTCGGACAGATGGGCCGCGCCCGCCTCGGTGATCGCGAACAGCTTGCGGCTGCTTTCGCCCGGCTGCTCGGCGATCAGGCCCATGTCGGCCAGCAGGGTCAGGGTCGGATAAACGACGCCCGGACTGGGCACATAGACCTCGCCCGACAGGGTTTCGATCTCCCGGATCAGGTCGTAGCCATGGCGCGGCGCGTCCGCGATCAGCTTGAGCAGGATGAGCCTGAGCGCGTCGTTGCCGAACAGGCGTCGACGCCCGCCGCCCCGGCCGCCGCCAAAATGTCCGCCTCTTCCGCCGCCATGGGGGGCTTCGCCAAAATGGCCCCCGAAGCCGCCCCGTTCCGGGCGCCCTGGTCCAAACATGGCGCCATGGCCGAAGCGGCGATGTCCACGGTGATGATGATGTTGATGCATATTCGAATCTCTAAACTGTTTCATGATAGTTTGAGATATATCTTAAAAACAGCAATCGTCAAGATCTACGATATATCTTTATTCGAGTTCCGATATTGGGTGTCAGGCGGCCTGATCCGACCGTGGCAGGTTCCCGCCCGCATCGGGAACGGGATCGTGGCGGACATTCGCCCACGAAAAAACCCGCCGGACGCTGATCCGGCGGGCACTTGATTGCGTTTTCCGAAGCGATCAGTCGGGCTTCTTCGCCACGCTCACCAGCGCCGGGCGCAGCAGCCGATCCTTGATCATATAGCCCGCCTGCATCTCCACAAGAACTGTACCCGGTTCCGCGTCGGTGGAGGGCACCTCCATCATCGCCTGATGCTTGTTGGGATCGAGCGGCTGGCCGACCGACACCAGTTTCTCGATGCCGTTACGGCCGAACACGGCCTCCAGCTCCCGTCCCGTCGCCTCCAGCCCGGCGACCAGGCCCTTGAACTTCTCGTCCTCGCGCAGATCGGCGGGGATCGCCTGCAGCGCGCGGCCCAGATTGTCCGCCACCGACAGCATGTCGCGGGCAAAGGCCGTCGCGGCATAGGCGCGCGCATCGGCCAGTTCCTTTTCCAGCCGCCGCCGCACATTCTGCGTTTCGGCATGGGCGTAGAGCGCGTCCTGCTTCGCGGCCGCCAGCTCGTTTTCCAGGCCCGCTATCCGTTCCGCCGCCGCATCGCCGCCAGGCGCCGCATCTTCGGGCAGTTCGTCCACGATTTCCATATTTTCGATATTCTGCTTGTCTTCGCTCATCTCATCAATCTCGACAGCGTCTGTGCGGTGAAATCCACCATGGGGATCACCCGTGCATAGTTCAAGCGGGTCGGGCCGATGACGCCGACCACGCCCACCACCCGGCCGTCACCGCTCCGGTAGGGCGCGGCTATGACCGAAGAACCGGACAGGGAAAAGAGCTTGTTTTCCGAACCGATGAATATTTTGGTCGCGCTGCCCGCCAGGGCGCCTTCCAGCAGCCGGGAAATCTCCTGCTTGCCTTCAAGCTGCTCCAGCAATTGGCGCACGCGCTCCAGATCGGCGGCGGTGCCGTCGTCCAGCAGGTTCGCCTGCCCCCTCACGATCAGCACCGGCCGGTCGTCGGCATCCCGCGACCAGAGCGCAATGCCCTGCTCCACCAGCACCCGCGCCGCGCCCTGCAGGGCATTGCGATCGCCCTCCACCTCGCGCCGCAGCGCCTCGCCCGCCTGCGCCAGCGTCATCCCGCCGAAACGCGCCGACATGAAATTGGCCGCTTCGTTCAGCATGATCGGCGTCACGCCCGCGGGCAGGTCGACGACGCGATTCTCGATCGATCCGTCCTGGCCCACCAGCACTGCCAGCGCCTGGCGGTCGTTCAGGGGAACGAAGCCGAATTGCCGCAGCACCGGCTCGCGCTTGGGCACCATCACGATGCCGGCGCAGGCCGAAAGGCCGGACAGTGCGGCGGTCGCGGCGGACAGCGCATCCTCGATCGGGCCACCTTCGCTGATCCCCGCCTCGATCGCGCGCCGTTCCTCGAAAGAGGGTTCCGCAGCCTGCATCATGCCGTCGACGAACAGCCGCAGGCCGGTTTCCGTCGGCATCCGTCCAGCCGACGTATGCGGCGCGGCGAGCAGGCCGAGTTCCTCCAGATCCTGCATGACATTGCGGATCGAGGCTGGCGACAGGCTGAGCGAGGCTATCTTGCTGATCGTGCGCGAGCCGACGGGCAGCCCGGTGCCGAGATAACTCTCCACCACCAGACGGAAAACGTCGCGCGCGCGTTCGTTAAGTTCGGTGATCGGGGTGACCGCCATGACCCTTATCTAGGCAAGCATCGATCGCGGCTCAAGCCCGTCCGTCACCGACCCTTCGCATTCGTCGGCTTCACCATGGGGCCTACGTCCAGCATCCTGGGAATCGCGGAAATGGTGGCGCGCAGCTTGCCATAGCGGGCATCCATGCAGCCTGACTGGAATTCCAGCCGGGTGGGCGGCGCCTCTTCCCGTGTCCATTCTATCACATAGGCGGGCATGTCGGTGGCGAAGCGGACGCAGTTTTCCCCCTGGCCGATTCGCCTGGCCGTGCCCTGCGCTGGGCGGAACTGCGCCAGCGCCGCACGGAAGCGACGATATTGCGTCGGCGTCACGGTGAAACGGGTCGGACCGGGAATGGCGGTGAAACGCTGCGGCTCGATCAGGCCGGACCCGTCCGGGGTCACGCGCAAGGTGTAGCTGGGGCAGACGCCAAAACAGGGACCAGCGGAAAATCTGATCGTGTCGCCCGCCAGTGTCGGCTTTTCCAGTTCCGCCTGCTCCATGGCGCATCCGCCCAGCAGGAGCGTGGCCGCCACGATCGATAATGCTTTCGTCCCCATGGCCGCTCTCTAGCATCTTTCGGCTGCATCGCCACTGGCATGATGGGCCGCCCGACGCTAAGCCCGCTCGACACAACGCTTCGGAGTAGAATATTTATGCGTCCTTCCGGCCGCGCGCCCGACCAGATGCGCGAAATCACCATGGAGCCCGGCTTCACCATCCATGCCGAGGGCAGCTGCCTGATCAGCTTCGGCGACACGCGCGTGCTATGCACCGCCTCCATCGAGGAAAAGGTGCCGCCCTTCCTGCGCGGCAAGGGATCAGGCTGGGTCACGGCGGAATATGGGATGCTGCCCCGCGCCACCCATACCCGCGGCAGCCGCGAAGCCGCCAAGGGCAAGCAGTCGGGCCGCACCCAGGAAATCCAGCGCCTGATCGGCCGGTCGCTCCGCGCCGTGGTCGACCTCCAGAAGCTGGGCGAGCGGCAGATCGTCGTCGACTGCGACGTGATCCAGGCCGATGGCGGCACCCGCACCGCCGCCATTTCGGGAAGCTGGGTCGCGCTGCGCATCGCTATCGACAAGCTGCTGGCCTCCGGCGCGCTTACCGAAGATCCCATCGTGCAGAAGGTCGCGGCGATAAGCTGCGGCATCTATAACGGCACCCCGGTGCTGGACCTCGACTATGCGGAGGACAGCAATGCCGAGGCGGACGCCAATCTGATCCTGACCGGCGACGGCAAGTTCGCGGAAGTGCAGGCAACGGCCGAGGGCGCGACCTATGACGAGGAGGAGCTGCTGCGACTGCTGCGCCTCGCCCGCATCGGCTGCGCGCAGATTTTCGCGGCGCAGGACAAGGCGACCGGGAGATAATCCTTCCTTCCGCTCGTTTCCGGCGAGCGACGATATGGGACTACAGAATGAGCGACGATTTCGGGCAGGAACAGGCGATCCGCAAACTGGGTCCGGGACGACTGGTGATCGCCAGCCACAATCCCGGCAAGGTGCGGGAAATCGGCGAATTGCTGGCGCCCTATGGCATAGAGACGGTGTCCGCCGCCGCGCTGGACCTGCCCGAACCGGAGGAGACCGGCACCACCTTCATCGCCAATGCGGAGTTGAAGGCGATGCAGGCGGCGGACCTTGCCGGCCTCCCGGCACTGGCCGACGACAGCGGCCTGTGCGTGGAGGCGCTGAACGGCGATCCGGGCATCTTCTCCGCCCGCTGGGCCGGTCCGACCAAGGATTTCGGCCTCGCCATGCAGCTTGTCTGGGACAATATCCAGGCGAAGGGGCCGGAAGCGGGCCATGGCGCCCATTTCATCTGCGCCCTCGCCCTCGCCTGGCCCGACGGCCATGTGGAGGCGTTCGAAGGCCGCGTGGACGGCACCATCACCTGGCCGCCGCGCGGGGACCGGGGTTTCGGCTATGATCCGATCTTCCAGCCGCATGGCCACAGCATCAGCTTTGGCGAGATGGACCCGGAGAAAAAGCATGGCATGAGCCATCGCGCCGATGCGTTCACGCAACTGGTGGCGACGGTCTTCTGAAGGGTCAGGGGGCCTGGCATCCACCGCCCAAGCCCCCTACCCTTTTCCGCGCTCCCCCTATAGAGAGGCCGTTTCGGCGGACCTTCGGGCAAAGGGCAAGAGACAGGATCGTGGCGCGAGAAATCACCGGATTTTCCAACCCGCTGGTGAAGCGCGTCCGCTCCCTGCGCGAAAAGAAGTTCCGCAAGGCGGAGGGCCTTTTCCTGGCAGAGGGGCTGCGTATCCTGACTGAAGCGCGGGAGGAAGGGGTGCTGCCGGAAATGCTCTTCCATGCCGGCTCCACCCATCCCCTCGCCGCCGAGCTGATCGCGGCGATGGAGGCGGCGGGCGGCGACGTGATCGAAACGACGCCCGACATCCTCTCGAAGATCAGCGGCAAGGACAATGCCCAGGCCGTTGTCGGCGTCTATCGCGACCGGCTGACCCCGCTGGCGAAGCTGGACCGGGGCAAGGCGGACATCTGGATCGTCGCCCAGTCGCTGCGCGATCCCGGCAATCTGGGCACCATATTACGCACCGGCGACGCCGTGGGGGCGGGCGGGCTGATCCTGATCGACGATTGCGTCGACCCCTTTTCGGTCGAATCGGTGCGCGCCAGCATGGGCGCCCTTTTCACCCAGAGCATCACCCAGGCGCGATGGGGCGAATTCATGCACTGGCTGCGCCAGGGGCCGGGCGAGCTGATCGGCACCAGCCTGAAGGCCAGCCACGACTATCAGCAACCCCATTATCAAAGCCCCAGCTTCCTGCTGGTCGGCAATGAGGCGCAGGGCCTGCCCGAAAGCTATGAGGCCGAATGCGACCTGCTGGTCAAGATGCCGATGCTGGGCAAGGCAGACAGCCTGAACGCCGCGGTCGCCTGTGCGGTCATGGCCTATGAATTGCTGAACCAGAAACGGGCGAGGACATGATGGCATCGGGGGGCGCGCAGGCCTTGGAAGCAGGGGCGAGGGACATGAGCGGCATCGGTGCGATGCTGCGGCACAAGCGGGTACTGGCGGCGAGCCTGATCGGCACGGCGGTCGAATTCTACGACTTCTACATCTACGCCACGGCCGCCAGCCTGGTCTTCGGGCCGCTCTTCTTCCCCGCCTCCTCCCCTTCGGCGCAGTTGCTCGCGGCCTATGGCAGCCTTGCGCTTGCCTTCTTCGCCCGGCCGCTCGGCGCGGCGGTGTTCGGCCATTATGGCGACCGCATCGGGCGGAAGGCGACGCTGGTGACATCGCTGATGCTGATGGGCGGATCGACGCTCGCCATCGGATTCCTGCCGACCTATCAGAGCATCGGCTGGTGGGCACCGTTGATCCTCTGCATGCTGCGCTTCGGCCAGGGCCTGGGGCTGGGCGGCGAATGGGGCGGCGCGGCGCTCCTGGCGGTCGAGAATGCGCCTCCCGGATGGCGCGCGCGTTTCGGCATGTTCCCGCAACTGGGCGCGCCGGTCGGCTTCCTCGCCGCCAACGGCCTCTTCCTGGTCCTTGGTATGTTCCTGACGGACAAGGATTTCTTCGCCTGGGGCTGGCGCCTGCCCTTTCTGGGCAGCGCCGTGCTGGTGCTGCTGGGCCTGTGGATCCGCCTCAAGCTGACCGAGACGCCCGAATTCGCCGCCGCCCGTGCCGAAGCGCCCCCGCCCGCGGTGCCGCTCGCCACGTTGCTCCAAAGCCATCTGGGCGCTGCGGTCGCCGGCACCTTCGCATGCGCGGCCTGCTTCGCCGTCTATTATATCGCGACCGCCTTCGCGCTCGGCTACGGCACCACCACGCTCGGGATCGACCGTGAGACCTTCCTCGCGATCCAGTTGGGCGCGATCCTGTTCATGGCGCTCAGCATCATTCTTGCCGGCTGGTGGGCGGACAAGAGCAGCCCGACGCGCGTGCTGGCCACGGGCTGCATCGGCACGGTGGCGATGGGCGTCATCTTCGGTCCCGCAATCGGCACCGGGCAGTTGCTGCCGATCTTCCTGATACTCAGCCTCGCCCTGTTCCTGATGGGCTTCGTCTACGGCCCGCTCGGCGCCTATCTGCCGCATCTCTTCCCCGTGCAGCTTCGCTATACCGGCGCCTCCTTCGCCTTCAACCTGGGCGGGATCATCGGCGGCGCCCTGGCGCCCATCGTCGCGACCTGGCTCATCCAGGTCCGGGGCGTGGAGCTTGTCGGCATCTATATGTCGGCGGCGGCGGCGCTCAGTCTGATCGGCCTCTGGTTCACCAGCCGGAATCGGGGCCGGCAATAGGCTTTCGCATCAGGATCAGCGGCACGCCGCTGTCCTCGAAGGCGCGCATCTCGACAAAACCGAAGCTGCGGTAGAGCGGCACGCCCGCCATGGTGGCGGACAGCTCCAGCGCCACGAAGCCCTCCGCCCGCGCCGCCGCTTCGCAAAGCGACAGGATCAGCGTGCCCACCCCCTTCCGCACATGATCGGGATGGGTGTACATCGCCCGCACCCTGGCCGCGTCGGTCGCTGGATCGAGCAACCGGTCGTCCCGTCCCCCACTATGGTTGCCGCCATAGGCGGTCGCGCGCCGGCTCCACCCGCCGCAACCCGCGATCGCGCCGCCATCCTCGATCACGAAATAGGTGCCGTCTTCGATCAGGCGACTGTCGAGACCCATGAAGCCGTGGCTGGCCCGCACCTGGCCAGGGGTGAGGAAATCGGACTGGAGGCGGTCGATCGCCAATGTCATGACGGCGCCCAGGGCGGTTTCATCCGCCAGCGTGGCAAGTCTGTGGTTCAGCGGCATGGCCGTCCCTATCGCGGTGGCCCGCCGTCAGGTCCAATGAAAAAGGACAGGGCCGCCGCACCCGAAGGCCCGGCGGCCGCGTCAGGCCCGTCAGAAGCTGAAATTGATGCGGGCGTAATAATAGCCGCCATTGATGCCATAGGGGGTGAAGGACAGCGGGGCGTCCAGCACGCGAGCGCCGTCGATCGGCATATCGCTCGCATCATTGGGCATGGTCGGTGCCTTCTTGTTGAACAGGTTGTTCGCGCCCACGCTCAGCTTGATCGCCTTGCTCAGGTCATAGCCGACTTCCAGATCGGTGATGGCAGCCTCGGGCACCCTGACCGTCGGATTGGTCGTGCCGAAAATCACGACCTCGGACGATTTGCCATAGATCGTCTCGCGCAGGTTGATGCTCAGGCCGCCCATGGTGAACAGCGCCCCGCCAATGATCTTGTATTTGGGCGATGCGTCTTCCAGGGTCGAACGGGCATCTTCCGCGTACAGCGCTGCTGGAATGCGCAGCCTGGTGATCTTGGTTTTATTATAGTTGGCCGACAGCGACCAGAGGATGGAACCGCTGCCCACCGGCGTCGGGTAGCTGGCGGTTACATCGACGCCGCGGGTCCGGGTGTCGGCGCCATTGGTGAACAAGTTGATGCCCGCATCGCCATTCTGAAGAACATAGGGATCGAGCACATTGCCATGCGCGGCAATCGCATCCAGCACGGCCTGGTTGGTGACCACACCGCCGGCCAGACCCTGGATCGATCCGGTTCCCACGATCCGGTTCTTCACCTTTACCTGATAGGCATCGATGGTGATGTTCAGCTTGGGCACGGGACGGATGACCAGGCCAAGGCTGTAATTCTGCGAGGTTTCGGGCTTCAGATCTTCATAGCCGAGCAGCTTGGCGGCGGCAGAGTTGGGCGGCAACTGTACATAGGCCGTGGTCGGACCGACGTTGGTCGAGGAATAATATTCCTCCAGCAGCGACGGCGCGCGGAAGCCGGAACTGACCGTGCCGCGCACCGCGAACTGTTCGGACAGGTCGAGGCGGCTGGTCACCTTCCACGTCCATTTGGTACCGAAATCGCTGTAGTCCTCATAGCGGACGGCGCCATCGACCTTCCACATCTCGATCGGGTTCATCGCGATGTCCAGATAGGCCGCCTTGTTGTTCCGCTTGTGCTTGCCCGCGTCGGTGGACAGGAAGCCGGGATAGGACTGGCCACCCTCGAAATAGGTCGATCCGAAGTCGCCCTTGCCGATCTGGAAGCGATTTTCCCGATATTCGCCGCCGAAGGCGATATTGACCGGCTGGGCCATGCCCAGATCGACCTCCTTCGCGATATCGATATTGCTGGTCCATTCCGACGCCTTCAGGAAGCCGTCATAGAAGTTGGCAGGCGTGGTCCCGGTGTCGATGAACAGCGAACGGTTGGCCGAACCCAGCGTGTAGAGCTTGGCATAGTCCTGGCCATAGGTGGTGCTGATGTCCCATCGGAAACCGGCCGTCTCGCCCTTGATGCCGCCGGTGTTGGAAAAATCATCTTCCTTGATCGCCTCGCGCGGGCTGAAGCCGGCGGCGCTGTAAAGGATCTGCTCGCCCGCGACGCCCAGGACCGGGGACCGCGACACGCGCCAGGGCTGGCGATAATTTTCATAGGCGCTGGCATCGCGACGGCCGTAGCTGCCAAAGGCATAGAGTTCCACGCCGCCGAAATCATGACCGGCATTGTAGACGATGGTGGTGAGTTCCGATCGCGCATCCCCGACGATACGGTTGGTATAGGGCGCACCCGGCAATCCGATGGCCGCCATCTCCTGATGCTCGGCCGAAATATCGGTGCGGATCGACCCGTCGCGATTGTAGATGCCGCGATCCACGCCGCCCCTCTGCGAGAAATCGTGGAAACGGTGGAACATGGTGAAATTCAGATAGCTGTCCGGTCCCATGTCGGGCGCAAAGGTGACGCTGCCCGAATAGGTTTCGCCGTCGCCCTTGTAATATTGCCCGGCGGTCAGGTTGCCGGAAATCAGGCCCTTGTCCTCCTTGAGGATGATGTTGATGACGCCCGCGATCGCATCGGACCCATATTGGGCGGCCGCGCCGTCCTCCAACACCTCGATCCGGCCGATCGCGCCCGGCGGAATCAGGTCGAGGTCGGGTGAGGCCGCGCCCTGGTAGGGGCCACTCAACACATGCAGGTTGGAGGTGCCGTGACGCCGCTTCCCGTTGACCAGCACCAGCGCATGATTGGGGCTGAGGCCGCGAAGACGGGCCGCCAGCGTCAGGTTCGCGGTATCTCCGCCAAAGGCTTCCGCGGTGAAGGAGGGGACGAGTTGCGTCAGCACCTGGTTGAGATTGGGTTGTCCGACCTTGGTCAGCGCCTCGCTGTCGAGAACCTTGATCGGCGCTGCGCTTTCCGCCGCAGTGACGCCGGTCGCCCGTGTGCCGGTGACGATGATCGCGGCGCCATCCGTGGCGGAGGCTGCCTGCGGGTCGCTGGTCTGGGCCAGAACGGCCATCGGAGACGAGATTGCGACAACCATGGCGGCGCGAGAAACGAAACTCTTGCAATTCATGAACAGCCCCCTTGCTTCCAATGAAGAGAGCCTCTCCCGACCGATATTTTCTTATTTTCCCTTGTTCATCTTCTTTCCGTTTCTTGGGTAAGCACGACCGGTACGTCAGACCACGCGGCCTGATCGTCAGAAATATTCAGCAATATGTGGAAACGGAGTGCTGACACAAAACCGCCATCAGAGAAAAACGAATTTCCGCTGCCGCCCAAAATCGTTTCGCCATGGAAATCTAAAAGGGTGCGGACTCATCCGTCAAATCCCTGAAATTCATAAAAAAGGCGGCGCCCGCATGGGGCGCCGCCTGTCTCTTTTTTACAACTGTCAAGCCAGCGTAAAAGCGATCAATCCTCGCTGCGCACATCGCGGCGCTCGGCGATGCGAGCGCGCTTGCCGGTGCGGCCGCGCAGATAATAGAGCTTCGCACGACGCACGACGCCACGGCGGACGACGGTAATCGAATCGATGTTCGGCGAATAGAGCGGGAAGACGCGCTCCACGCCTTCACCGAACGAAATCTTCCGCACGGTGAAGTTGCTGCCCATGCCCTTGTTCGAGCGGGCGATGCACACGCCTTCATAATTCTGGACGCGGCTGCGGTCACCTTCGATGACCTTCACGCCGACGCGCAGCGTGTCGCCGGGACGGAATTCGGGGATATCCTTGGCGAGGGCCGCGATATTCTCGGCCTCGATCTGCTGGATCAGGTTCATGACTTCAAGTCCTACTCTTCGCGTTGCGCACCAGAGGGCGACTGGTCCCGAACGCCGATATGGCGTTCCCAAAGGTCCGGCCGCCTTAGCCGTGTGTCCTCTTCCGCCCTTTGTTTCCGCCAGGCGGCGATCTTCGCATGATCCCCCGATCGCAACACTTCGGGGATCGCGCGCCCTTCCCATATGACGGGCCGGGTATAGTGGGGATATTCGAGAAGGCCGCTTTCGAAGCTCTCCTCATCCCCACTGGAAGCGGCGCCCATTACCCCAGGAAGCAGGCGGATGCAAGCATCCAGCAGCATCAGGGCGCCCATTTCCCCGCCGGAAAGAATGATGTCACCCATACTGATCTGTTCGACCGGCCGCGCCTCGAAAATCCGCTCGTCAAAACCCTCGAACCGGCCGCAGAGGATGGTCGCTCCGGGACCGGCGGCGAGTTCGCGAATCCGCCCCTGGGTGATCGGCGCGCCCCGCGGCGTCATGGCGATGACCGGCAGGTCGGACGCCTTTTGCAGCGCATGATCGATCGCCAGGCCCAATATGTCGGCGCGCAATATCATCCCCGCACCGCCGCCCGCGGGCGTATCGTCCACTGTGCGATGCCGGTCCGTGGCGAAGTCGCGAATATGGATGGGATCGCAGGCCCATTTGCCCTCCGCCAGCGCGCGCCCGGCGAGCGACACCGCCAGAGGCCCAGGAAACATCTCCGGATAGAGCGTCAATATCTGCGCGCGAAAGGTCACGCCCGCCGCGCCCTCAGCCAGGCGCCCGCCATGCCGCCCAGCAGCGATACGGCGCCCCCCAGCATCAGCGCGATGCCGATGGCGCGCAGCAGGCCCGCAAAGGGCCGGTCAGGCTGCATCAACGCGGGCAACAGGAACAGCATGGGGATGGGAATGACCAGCCCCGCCGCAGCCGCGA
The DNA here is from genome assembly GCF_040676365.1 of Sphingobium sp. LMA1-1-1.1. Lineage (NCBI taxonomy): Bacteria > Pseudomonadati > Pseudomonadota > Alphaproteobacteria > Sphingomonadales > Sphingobiaceae > Sphingobium > Sphingobium sp. LMA1-1-1.1. Next base: position 35,048 of record NZ_JBEGHS010000001.1, on the reverse strand, counting down.
TCTTCAGCCCGCGCGACCATGCCATGCCGAACAGGCGCCAGCCGGCGGCGACCATCAGGAGCAGATAGAGAGCGGCAAGAAGTTTCGGCATGGTTCGCCCTCGAACTACACAACGCGCTCCTGCGAAGGCAGGAGTCCAGTTCAGACGGCAGGACTGGGCGCCTGCCTTCGCAGGAGCACGCCAACCGAAAAATCAAATAGCGAACGCCGCCTCGACGACAGCCCGTCCTTCGGCAATGGTCACGGCGTGCATCGGCGCCATGAAGCGCTTGCCGTTGGGCCGCTCCACCTCGATGATGTCGCCCGCGCCGAAATTCTCGACCGCGACGACATGCCCCAGCCCTTCGCCATCGCTGGAAAAACAAGGCAGGTCGATCAAATCGGCATGATAATATTCGCCCTCCCCCAAGGGAGGCAAAGCCGCGCGCGGGACGGTCAGTTCCGTGCCGCGCAGGGCCTCCGCAGCGGTGCGATCGCCGATCTCTGCAAAGCGGGCGACGGCACCGTTCGGACCGGGGCGCACCGACTTCAGCGTCAGCCTGGCACCGGCCGCATCGAAACCGTCATAGGATTTGAGCGTCTCGGCCCCCTCCCCGAACAGTTTCAGGCGAACCTCGCCCGCCACTCCATGCGCGCCGATGATGACGGCAAGAGTGACGGGCTTGTCGGTCAAGGAGCTCAGCCTTCCGCCGATTCTTCGGCCGGAGCAGCTTCTTCAGCAGCGGCTTCTTCGGCGGGAGCGGCAGCAGCCTCGGCGGCGGCAGCCTTTGCGGCTTCGGCAGCTTCAACGGCTTCAGCGGCCTTGGCAGCGCGATCTTCGGCGCGATCCTTGGCCTTCTGGCCCGGCTCGGCCTTCTTCGGGTTGCTGCGGGCGGCACGTTCCTTCACGCCGGCTGCGTCCAGGAAGCGGGCAACGCGGTCGGTCGGCTGCGCGCCAGCGGCAACCCAGTGCTTCGCGCGCTCGACGTCCAGAACGACGCGCTTCTCGTCGCCCTTGGGCAGGACGGGGTTGTAGCTGCCGATGCGCTCGATGAACTTGCCGTCACGCGGGGCGCGGCTGTCGGCCACGACGATACGGTAATAGGGACGCTTCTTGGAACCGCCGCGCGAAAGACGAATGGACGTTGCCATGTTGTTATTGACCTTTCTACTCTAATCTAATCTGTTGAAACTGTTTATTTCTTCATGAAATTCTGAAAACCGGGCGGCAGGTTCGGCATGTTGCCGCCGCCGCCAAGACCACCCAATCCGCCAAGCCCGCCAAGGTCCGGCGCGCCACCCGCGCCGCCCATCAGCTTGTCCATGCCGCCGCCGGTGAACATCTTGGCCAACCCTTTCAGGCCACCCATCTTGCGGATCTTCTTCATCGCCGTTTCCATTTCCTGATGCATTTTCAGGAGCCGGTTGACTTCCTGCACCGTAGTGCCGGACCCCTTGGCGATACGAATCTTGCGCTTGGCGTTGATCAGGGCGGGCTTCTCCCGCTCCTTGGGCGTCATGGATCCGATCATCGCGTCCAGATGGATCAGCGTCTTGTCGTTCGCGCCGCTGTTCGCCATCGCCTGCTGCGCCTTTTTGAGGCCCGGCAGCATGCCCGCCAGCGCGCCCAGCCCGCCCATGCGGCGCATCTGATTGAGCTGAGCGCGCAGGTCGTTCATGTCGAACTGACCCTTGGCCATTTTCTTGGCCAGCTTGTCGGCTTCCTCGGCGTCGATCGTCTCGGCGGCCTTTTCGACCAGCGATACGACATCACCCATGCCCAGGATGCGCTGCGCCACGCGCGCAGGATGGAAGGGCTCGATCGCGTCCAGCTTTTCGCCCGTGCCCGCGAACTTGATCGGACGGCCCGTCACGGCACGCATCGACAGCGCCGCACCGCCACGCGCGTCGCCATCCATGCGGGTCAGCACCACGCCGGTCAGCGGCACCTGCGCCGAAAAGCTGGTCGCGACATTGACCGCGTCCTGCCCGGTCAGCGAGTCCACCACCAGCAGGATTTCCGCCGGGTTGGAGACTTCGGCGACCGCCTTCATCTCGTCCATCAGCGCCTGGTCAACGTGCAGGCGGCCCGCGGTGTCGAGCATCACCACGTCGAAGCCCTGGAGCTTCGCGGACTGCAGCGCCCGCCTGGCGATATCGACCGGCTGCTGGCCCGGCACGATCGGCAGGGTCGCGACGTCGGTCTGCGTACCCAGCACCGCCAGCTGCTCCTGCGCCGCCGGGCGCTGAACGTCGAGCGACGCCATCAGCACCTTCTTGCGCTCTTTTTCCTTCAGGCGCTTGGCGATCTTCGCGGTGGAGGTGGTCTTGCCCGACCCCTGCAGGCCGACCATCATGATGACGGCGGGCGGGGTCACGTCGATCAGCAGTTCGGAAGTTTCGGCGCCCAGCGTCTCGGTCAGCGTGTCGGAAACGATCTTGACGACCATCTGCCCCGGCGTGACCGAACGCAGCACATCGCTGCCAACGGCCCGTTCCGTCGCCTGATCGACGAACTGGCGGACCACCGGAAGCGCGACGTCGGCCTCCAGCAGCGCGATTCGCACCTCGCGCATCGCGGCGCGGACATCGTCCTCCGTCAGCGCACCGCGCCCACGCAGCTTGTCGAATACCCCACCGAGACGATCGCTTAGCGAATCGAACATCATCACCTCATATGGGCCGAAAGGCCCGGAAAATCGTGCCTACCCTGCCAAACGACAAAATCGCCGGCGGGCGAAACCTCGCCGGCCAGCGTCCATCCGATGCCCCATTTTGAGCGTCCTGGATCTGTCAGGGTATCAGACGGCAAACCGCCCGATTGCAGGGCGCCTTTAGCGCAACGACCGGGGAGATGCAACCGGCGCGATCTGGGAAGGGGAGGATGGCTTTCGATCATTTGTTGCCGTTCGTGGCGGATGAAACCGCGACCAAACTTGCCCAGACCGTGGTCACTCCCAAGAGAAGATAGTACGCAATTTGCAGTCAGATGGGGACTGCCCCTCCTCAAATAGCTCCACCCGATCAATTGCCTCCAACTGAGGCGAGGTGAACGGCTTTGGCGATGTGAAATAGGCAGCGCCATGTTCGCCGTTCCAGATTGCTATCTGGTAGAGGCCTTCCACGCGTTTTTGTGCAAATCGTGCAGGACTGTTGGAAGAATGAGCCTTAACAATCCGCCCTTTAGGACGACGGGCCCAGCCTATCCCATACACTTCAAGGGTACCGAAAACGCCTTCCCACCGGAAGCTTCCTCCGTGTATCCCGCCTTCCAAAGTCGTGACCTTCTCACCATCGCGAAGATCGATCATCGGCGAATAGCCGCAGAACCGTCCCGGCCCCACAATATCGCTGGCGTCCGCCGGAGTGGCGACCAACATGGAGAGCATCACTGCCACCGCGATTACTATCTTCACGCTAGCCTCGTAGGTAATTCGGACGGCTGCTATAACGCTTTACAATCCGAAAATGGAAGGTCCGCAATCCACCCGGAGCGGCTATAGCCCAAGAACAAAGGAAATTTGGCCAATGAGCTGGACACGCCGCAAGCCGATGGAAGCAATGATGCCCAGCCATGAAGGGCACCGGCTGGCGCGCACCCTGTCCTGGCCGCATCTGCTGGCATTGGGCGTCGGCGCGATCGTCGGCACTGGCATACTGACCCTGATCGGCGTCGGCGCGGATCGGGCCGGTCCCGCCGTGCTGCTGTCCTTCGCCATTGCGGGCGCGATCTGCGCCTGTGCTGCCCTCGCCTATGCGGAGCTTTCCACCATGATGCCCGCCGCCGGCAGCGCGTACAGCTACAGCTATGCGGTGCTGGGCGAAGGCATTGCATGGATCGTCGGATGGAGCCTGATCCTCGAATATTCGCTGGTGGTGTCGACGGTGGCGGTGGGCTGGTCGGGCTATGCCGCACCACTGCTGATCTCGGCGGGCTTTCCGGAGTTACTGACCAGGGGGCCGGAACTGGGCGGGCTCCTGAACGCACCGGCCATCTTCATCATCGCCGTGGTCGCGGGCCTGCTGATGCTCGGCACGCATGAAAGCGCGCGGCTGAACAGCCTGCTCGTCCTCATCAAGATCGCCACCCTCAGCCTGTTCGTCGCCATCGCCCTGCCCGCCTTCGACGCGCAGAATCTTCACCCCTTCATGCCATTCGGCTTCGCCAAGTCGACGGGACCGGACGGCGTCGAGCGGGGCGTCATGGCGGCCGCCGCGATCATCTTCTTCGCCTTTTACGGCTTCGACGCCATTTCCACCGCCGCGGAGGAAGCGAAGAACCCTGATCGCGACCTCGCCATCGGCATCGTCGGATCGCTGGTCGTCTGCACCCTCATCTACGTCCTCGTCGCCGCGGCGGCGATCGGCGCGATGCCCTTCACCCGCTTTGCCGACAGCCCGGAACCGCTGGCGCTCATCCTGCGCGAAATGGGCCAGGGGCAGGTGGCGCGGATCGTCGCCATCGCGGCGGTGATCGCGCTGCCCACGGTGCTGCTCGGCTTCCTCTATGGCCAGAGCCGCATCTTCCTTGTCATGGCGCGCGACGGCTTCCTGCCGCAAAGGCTGGCGCTGATCTCCCGGCGCGGCACGCCCGCCCGGATCACCGCCGTCACCGCCATGCTCGTCGCCATCATCGCCGGCCTGCTGCCCATTGACGAGATCGCGGCGCTCGCCAATGCGGGAACGCTGATCGCCTTCACCGCGGTGGGTGCATGCCTGTTGATCCTGCGGCGGCGGATGCCCGACCTGAAACGACCCTTCCGCACGCCTGCTGCCACGCTGGTCGGTCTGGGCGCGGTGCTGGGCTGCGCCTATCTGTTCATCAGCCTGCCGGTGAAGACCATCCTCGCCTGCCTGATCTGGAACGCCGTCGGTCTGGCGGTCTATTTCCTCTATGGGCGCCGGCGTGCCGCGCTGAACGCAGGATAGTCTGGCCTTTTGCCCTTGCAGGCCTTACATGCGCGCGCACTATGGGCCGTTTTTCGAAGATGCATGGACTGGGCAACGACTTTGTCGTGATCGACGCGCGGGAAGCCGCGATCGACATGACGCCTGCGCGCGCGCAGGCCATTGCCGACCGTCATGCCGGGATCGGCTGCGACCAGCTCATCCTGATCGGCAACAGCGAAGGCGCCGATGTATCGATGCGCATCTTCAACAGCGACGGCAGCGAGGTGGAGGCCTGTGGCAACGCGACCCGTTGCGTGCCCCTGTTCGTCGGCCGGGACGTGCTGATCGAGACGAAGGCGGGCCTGCTCGACGCGAAGGGCGTCGATGGCGGCGCGAGCGTCGACATGGGCGCCCCGCGGCTGGAATGGGACGCGATCCCGCTCGCCTATGCCATGGACACGCTGACCATGCCGGCAAGCTGGGAAGACCTGCCCGCCCCGGCCGCGGTCAATGTCGGCAATCCGCATGTGATCTTCTTCGTGGACCGTCTGGACGGTGTGAACTTCGACCGTTTGGGGCCGCTGATCGAACATGATCCGCTCTTCCCCGCGCGCGTGAATGTGAACTTCGCGCAGGTCGTGGGGGAAAATCACATCCGCCTGGTCGTCTGGGAACGGGGCGCCGGGCTGACCCGCGCCTGCGGTACCGGCGCCTGCGCGACGGCGGTGGCGGCGGTGCGGCGCAGGCTGGTGAACGGGCCGACCACGGTGAGCCTGCCGGGCGGCGATCTGGTGATCGACTGGGCGCCGGGCGGACATATCATGATGACCGGACCTGCCACCCATGTCTTCGACGGCGAGGCTGACTGGGCCCGCTTCTGAGATGAGCGGGCCGCAGATCATCACGCTCGGCTGCCGCCTCAATATCGCGGAGAGCGAGGCGATTCGAGAGATTATCGGCCGCGAAATGGCCGACGGACAGGATGACCTGATCGTCGTGAACAGTTGCGCGGTGACGGCCGAGGCGGTTCGCCAGACCCGCCAGGCCATCCGCCGCGCCCACCGGGACCGACCCGATGCGCGAATCATGGTGACCGGCTGCGCCGCGCAGACGGAGCCGGAAACCTTCACGAAAATGGCCGAGGTCGATGCGGTGATCGGCAACCGCGACAAGATGGACCCCGCCCACTACACGGCCCACGCGTCGGAGAAGGCCCGGGTATCCGACATCATGGCGGTACGCGAAACCGCGCCGCATATGGCGAGCGCCTTCGCCGAACATGCCCGCGCCTTCCTTGAAGTCCAAAATGGCTGCGACCATCGCTGCACCTTCTGCATCATCCCCTTTGGCCGGGGAAACAGCCGTTCCGTGCCCGCAGGCGCGGTGATCGACAAGGCGCGTGAACTGGTCGGCGCGGGGTACAGGGAAATCGTGCTTACCGGCGTGGACGTCACCAGCTATGGCCCGGACCTGCCCGGCGCGCCCTCGCTCGGCCTGCTTGTCGAACGCATCCTGAAGGGCGTGCCCGACCTTTCCCGCCTGCGCCTTTCCTCGCTCGACAGCGTGGAGATCGACGAACGGCTGTTCGACCTCCTCGCCCATGAGCCGCGCATGATGCCGCATCTGCATCTGTCGCTCCAGGCCGGGGACGACATGGTCCTGAAGCGCATGAAGCGCCGTCACAGCCGCGCCGAAGCCATAGCGATCGTCGAACGCCTCAAGGCTGCCCGTCCGGACATCAGCATCGGCGCAGACATCATCGCCGGCTTTCCGACAGAGGATGATGCCATGTTCGAAAACAGCGTCAGGCTGATCGAGCAATGCGCCGTCGTCCATGGCCATATCTTTCCTTATTCCCCGCGCGCGGGCACCCCCGCCGCCCGCATGCCGCAGGTTGACCGGGCCGTGATAAAAGCCCGCGCCGCCCGCCTTCGTTCGGCCTGCGAGGCGCAACGGGAAAGCTGGCTGCGCAGCCTGATCGGCAGCCGGCAATCCGTGCTGGTGGAGCGCAACGGCCTTTCCGGCCATGCCGAAAATTTCGCGCCCGTGCGATTTGCGACGCCGCAATCGCCCTCCTCCATCGTCCCTGCGACCATCACGGCCCTTGAGAATGGCGCGCTGATCGCGCAAGAGGCGGCGTGAAAGACAATTTTTCGCTCATTCCCGCGCAGGTGAGGATGACGCTGGTGGATAGACATGGCTGAAACATCCTGGCGCGATCGGCTCTTCGGCGGCCTCAAGCGCACGTCCGACAAGCTCGGCGAAAATCTCACCGGCCTCTTCACCAAGGCGGCTCTGGACGAACAGACGCTGGACGAGATCGAGGAAGCGCTGATTATCAGCGACCTTGGCCCCGCCATGGCCGCCCGCGTGCGCGACCGCCTGTCCGAGGGCCGCTACAATCGCGAACTGACCGAAGATTATCTGCGGGAGATCATCGCGGAGGAAATCGAGAAGGTTCTCGCTCCCGTTGCCCGTCCGCTGGAGATAGAGGCTTTCCCCCGTCCGCAGGTGATCCTGGTCATCGGCGTTAACGGATCGGGCAAGACCACCACCATCGCCAAGCTCGCCAACCTCTTCCTGGAGCAGGATTATGGCGTGATGCTGGCGGCGGGCGACACCTTCCGCGCCGCCGCCATCGGCCAGCTCAAGGTGTGGGCCGAGCGGCTGGGCATTCCCATCGTCGCGGGCAAGGAAGGCGGCGACGCGGCGGGCATCGTCTTCGACGCGGTCAAGCAGGCCACCGCCACCGGCATCGACGTGCTGATCGTCGACACGGCGGGCCGTCTCCAGAACAAGACCGAACTGATGGATGAACTGGCGAAGATTCGCCGCGTGCTCGGCCGGTTGAACCCGGCGGCGCCGCATGACGTTGTGCTGGTGCTGGATGCGACGACGGGACAGAATGCGTTGAACCAGATCGAGGTGTTCAAGGAATTCGCGCAGGTAACAGGCCTTGTCATGACCAAGCTGGACGGCACGGCGCGCGGCGGCGTACTCGTCGCGGCGGCGGAGAAATACCGCCTGCCCATCCATGCCATTGGTGTCGGTGAGAAGATCGGGGATCTGCGCCCCTTCGATCCAGGCGACATGGCGCGGGCGATAGCGGGAACCGCCTATGCGCGGTGAACCGACCCCTCCCAAGGCAACAACGTGCTCCTGCGAAGGCAGGGGCCCAGTTCAGACGGCAGGCCTGGGCTCCTGTCTTCGCAGGAGCACGGAAGCGCACAATGGATAATCGAAAAAAAACCACCCACAACGGCAACCTGTCCCTCGCGCTCGACTTCGGCCCGCTCCTCGTCTTCTTCCTCACCTACAAGGGCGCGGGCTGGCTCTGGGGTCCGGGCAATCCGATCACCGCCATGATGTTCGGCACGGCCGCCTTCATGGCTGCGATCGTCATCGCCGTGATCATCTCCCGCGTGAAGCTCGGCCGGGTCTCCCCCATGCTCTGGCTGTCGGCTCTGCTGATCCTCTTCTTCGGCGGCCTCACCATCTATTTCCGCGACCAGAGCTTCATCCAGATCAAGCCGACCATCATCTACGCCTTCTTCGCACTGATGCTGTTTGCCGGGTTGATGCGCGGCAAGGCGCTACTCAAATATCTCCTCCAGGCCGCCTATGACGGCCTGACCGAGACCGGCTGGCGAAAGCTGTCGCGCAATTGGGCCTTCTTCTTCGTGGCCATGGCGCTCGCCAATGAGGTGATGCGCCGGACGATGAGCTTCGACAGCTGGCTCGCCGTCAAGGTCTGGGGCGTTACCATAGTGTCGGTCCTGTTCGCCGCCGCAAACATCCCGATGCTGATGCGCCACGGCCTCGACCTGGGCGAAACGCTCGACAGTGACGAGGTTGGCGAAACGACCCCGCCGCAGGGCTAGAGCATCGTGCGCAAAAGTGGGAACCGGTTTTGCGCAAAAACGATGCGACATCAAAAGCATAGAGCGCGCTGCATGATTCGGATTTAACGCAACGCGCTCTAAGGCCGGTGGATCTGATCAGATCGAAACCTGCCCGGGGGCAGGCGTCACCAGACACCCGCCCCCTTGATCAGGCATCAGCTGAAATTGACCATGCAATAGAGCATCGCCAGCGAAAGCAGGGTGTTCATGCGACTGAACATCATCGCGGTGGTCGCCGCCTTCGCTTTCACGTCATCCTCTGCCGGAACGATGCCGAGCGCCTTTTTCTGGTTCGGCCAGATCACGAACCAGACGTTGAACGCCATGATCAGCGCCAGCCACATGCCGATGCCGATCAGCAGATAAGGCTGCTGCAAGGTCAGCGCCTGGACGACATAACCCGCCAGCCAGGCCACGATCAGACCCGTGAGCACCGTCATGGCCGCGCCCCAGCGGAAGAAGAACAGGGCCGCAGGCGCGATATGCTTGGAAACGCCCGGCTTCAGTTCAGCCGGAATTTTCGGCATGGTGGGGATCTGGACGAAGTTGAAATAATAAAGCAGCCCGATCCAGGTGATGCCGAAGAACAGGTGCAGCCATCGAAAGATCGTGTTCGCATCCACCATCCCCGCATGCGCGCCGAACATCACTATGATCGCGAGCAGCAGCCCCGCAGCCAGGACAAGATGCAGATTGCCGAAGAATTTTGCCATGGACCCTTCCCCCAAAGTTCCGACCGCCGCATTCTCCTGACGGCCTGACCGATGATGCTATGCGATCGTTACGCCGATGTCACATGGATATTTCCGTATCTTAGACGAAAATATCCTGTTTTTCGTCAATCGATAACACTGCTAGGGGCGGGGAGCCTTCCGGCCGCATCATCGTTATGCGGCCATCCGATCCAAGAACCCGAGGAGTTCCGACATGGCCTTTGTTTTGCCCCCCCTGCCCTATCCCAAGGATGCCTTTGGCGACATCCTGACCGCCGAAACCTTCGACTTCCACCATGGCAAGCACCACAATGCCTATGTCGTGAAGGCCAATGAACTGGTCGCGGCCGACGCCTCTCTCCAGGGCAAGTCGCTGGTCGAGTTGATCAAGTCCAGCAAGGGTGGCCTGTTCAACCAGGTTGGCCAGATCTGGAACCACAGCTTCTATTGGCAGTCGCTCTCTCCCACCAAGACCGCGCCGTCGGGCCAGTTGCTGGACCTCATCAATGAGGGTTTCGATTCGGTCGATGCGCTGATCGAAAAGCTGAAGGCCGAGGCGGTGGGTCATTTCGCCAGCGGCTGGGCTGCGTTGATCCTGAAGGACGGCAAGCTGGAAGTCACCAGCTATCATGATGCGGACACGCCCGTCGCGCATGAGGGCCACCAGCCCCTGCTGATCCTCGATGTGTGGGAGCATGCCTATTATATCGATTATCGCAACGCACGTCCCAACTATGCCGACCGCGTCCTCAAGGAAGCGATCAACTGGGACTTCGCCGCGCAGAATCTCGACGGCCAAGGCGTCAGCCGCGCCGACCAGCCGGCCTGATTGGAGAAGGCCCGCCGCTCGCAGTGCGCGGCGGGCCTCCCGCTCCTCGAACCTTTGAAGTCCCGACAACTGTTTCTTAACCCGGCTTGGGGGAATATCCCACGGGGATGAGGGAACAGCGCATGGACCTCGAAAGTTTGCAGAATTTGCAGAAGCAGCATGATGAGATAGAGGCGATGGCCGTCCGTTTTCGTCAGGCGATCGCGGATGACAATGTTCCGCAAAGACTGGGTACGCTGCGCTGGCAGTTCGCGCGGCTGCTGATGGCGCATCTGGCGCTGGAAGACCGGATTTTCTATCCCAACATGCAGCGGCAGCGACATGAAAAGCTGCGAAGCACGGCCGCCCGTCTCGAAAGCGAAATGGCTCCCATCGCCGGCGATTTTGCCGCCTATATGGCACGATGGAGCGATGACCGGATCGAACGCGAATGGACCGGCTTCTGTCGCGAAACCCGTGAGATATTGGCCAGCATCATGAATCGGCTGCACCAGGAAGAAGGATTGCTGATGCCCCTGCTGTCCGATGCCGGATTGATCGAACCGGCCCGGATAATGCGCGGAGGCTGAACTCAGCCTTCCCCCACCGGGACGAGATTCAGCGCCTCGGCCAATTCATTCAGGTCAGCGCCAGCCCGCACCAGCAACCAGTCACGGGATTGCGCGCCGTCGACGACCGTCACTGCCCCTTTTGGACAGACGCCCAGGCAATTCACCTCCACGATCCCCGCCGCCGCCTTGCGTCCCTTCTTCAGCGAAAGATGCCGCCGCAACGCCTTGGCGAGCCGCTCGTCGCCCTCAGGACCGAAGCCACCGTCCAGCTTCTTCGAACATTTACGGCAGACAAGCACCGCATGATCCCAGTTCGACCCGATGCGATCCTTCAATCCGTCCGCCCCCGCGGTTTCCATGTCCGACGCTCCTCCGCGGCCCTCAGCACTTCATAGGCGGCCTGGATCGTCTGGAAGCGTATGGCGGCCTGTGCATCGCCAGGCTTCACATCGGGATGATATTCCTTGGCCAGACGCCGCCAGCTTTTCTTCACGGCATCGAAATCGGCGTCGTCCTCCAGTTCCAGCGCCTGCAGCGCATGCAGTTCGTCACGGGAACGGGTGCCGTCTCCCGGCCCGCCCCAGCCATGATAGGCGCTGTTCTGATAGCCGCCCGCATCACGCCGCTCGGTACGTTCGCGCTGATCGCGTTCTTCCTGGTCGAGACCCTGAAAATAATCCCAGTTGCGATTATATTCCGCCGCGTGATCGGTACAGAAATACCAGCGCTCGCGGCTGTTCGGCGATTTGGGCGCGGGGCAGTCGCCAGGCCGGTCGCAGCCATGCCGGTCGCACAGGCGCACCTGCTGCGCCTCACGCGATGCGCCATAGCTGCGCCAGCGGGGAAAGCCCCAGTCATTGGATCGGCTGCTTCTTGCCATGGTTCCAAATTAGGCAGGCCGCAGGCGGATGACCACCCCGGCTGCTGATGAAAATTGCCTTCATTTCAAATCCTCCCCATCGTCGGATGGCGAGAATCCCAATGCCAGAGGGCCTGTAAGCCGGGTTCTGTCCCCCTCTTGCGAGGGGTGGCGACCATTCCTCTAGGGGACGGATCGCTCCGTCCCTCAAGCAACCAACCCGGGCGGTCTCAGCCGAAACAGGCCTAGCAGCCTAAAACTGCGCGCCGCCCCTATTCGGTCTTGCTCCCGGTGGGGTTTACCGTGCCGCCTTCCGTTGCCGGAGGCGCGGTGCGCTCTTACCGCACCCTTTCAATTTCGCTGAGCCGAAGCTGTAGCGACCTGCTTTCTGTTGCACTGTCCCTTGGATCACTCCAGCCGGCCGTTAGCCGGCACCGTCATTTCGTGGAGCCCGGACTTTCCTCGCCGTGGAAGTTACCCGCCACGCCGCGGCCGCCCGGCCCTCTGGCAGAGGCGCCTATACACAGGTCAGCGGCGCTCGTCATCCCTTTGCATCATCATTCCGCTCAATCGTCGCCCTGCGGCTTCGGCAACAGCAGGGCCAACAGGATGGCGCGACATTCTCCGTCGATGATCCCGTCGATCAGTTCCGGCCGGAACCGGCGCTGAAACGCCACCACCGCCGCCCGCGGCTCGGCAATGTCATAGCCGAAGCGTTCGAGCGCCAGCATGAAGCCCCCGTCGCTCCAATGCGGGTCCATGAGATTCCTGGTGGGGCGCGGCAGGGCCAGCCGCAGCCGCGCCAACTGGGCCCAGGGAAACAACTCGCCAGGATCCTGCTTGCGGGCCGGAGCAACGTCACTGTGCCCGACGATATTGCCGCGGGTGATCTTGTGGCGCTGCACGATCTGGTGGATCAGCGGGATCAGCGACCCCATCTGCGCGTCCGGAAAGGGCCGATAGCCCCATTCATGGCCTGGATTGACGATCTCGATCCCGATGCTGGCGGAATTGATATCGTCAATGCCGCGCCAATGGGCCCGGCCCGCATGCCACGCGCGCTTTTCTTCATCCACCATGCGAATGACCTCCCCGTCCTCGGTCACGACATAATGGGCGGAAACCTTGGATTCCGGGCTGACGAGCCAGTTGATCGCCGTCGCCGCATCCACCATCCCGGTATAGTGCAGCACCAGCATCGAAACCGGCAGGCCGCGTTCGTCGAAATTGGGTGATGGCGTGTCGATCATGGGAAAGTCGTTCATCGCCAGAGGCCCGTCGCTCGCATTCGTCCGTCAACGCCTCGATAGGGCGCGAACAGACCATGGCCGACAGCGGCAGGCCAATCAAGCGGGCTGGGGCATTTTCCCGCGGCAGCTATCAGATCGATCAGATCGCCCGCCGCCGCTCTTCATTCCCCTGCCCCACCGCCTCGGCGCGGCGTCCATAGCCGCCGCGAAATTCCGCATGAGGCACAAAGTCCTCGCTGTGGCCGATCACCGTCTCGCCCGCGCCCAACAGCAGGACCGAGCCGGAATGGCTGTGCCGCGCGAGGAGGCGCAGTACGGACTGCCGGCGTTCGGGGGTGAAGTAGAGGAGCACGTTGCGGCAGAGCAGAAGGTCATATTCCCCCAGCGGCGCACGTGCGTCGAACAGGTTGTCGGTTCGAAAATCGATCATCTGCCGCAGAGCCGAATTGGCTCGCCAGTCATCGCCCGCAGGATCGAACCATTTGAGCAGATCGCCCACCGGCAAGCCGCGTTGCACATCCATCTGGGTGAAGATGCCTGCTTTTGCCTGGGCTATGGCCGCAGTGGAAATATCGGTCGCCAATATCTCTATCCGCCAGCCGCGCCACTTCGCCATATCGTTGCAGAGCTGGATCGCCAGCGAATAGACTTCCTGCCCTGTCGAACAGCCTGCGCTCCAGATGCGCAGCGTCCTGTCGGATCGCTGGGCATGAATGCGCGGCAGGATATGGCGGTGGATCATGTCGAAAATCTGGAGGTCGCGGAAAAAACTGCTTTCATTGTTCAGCAGCGCATTGACCACGTCGTTTTCCAGCGCCGCGTCCTTATGTGCGATCAGCCGGGCCGCCAGCGCATCCATGTCACCCAGGCCGTGGGCGCGCAGCACGGGCTTCAGCGCCGTCTCCATCCGCCATGCCCGGTTTTCGGACAAAACCTGCCCGGTGCGCGCCTCCAGCAGGCCGGAAAAAATGCGCGCCGCGCCGCGTGCCGCAGGGACCGGCGAAGCGGCACCGGACGAAAGGGAGTCGGCCGAAGGGGGCAATGCCATCAGTTTCTGTTCTTTCCTCTTCGCGCCACGAAGTCCATGATCGCATGGGGTTCGAGCAGGGCGCAGTTCAATCCTTCTCCGGCGACCGATCCGGGCATTCCCCAAACGACGCTGCTTGCTTCATCCTGCGCCACGATCCATCCGCCGGCCGCGACGATTTCGCGTGCACCCGCCGTCCCGTCCCGCCCCATGCCCGTCAGCACCACGCCCGCCGCGCCGGCGCCATAGGCCTGGGCCATGCTGGCGAACATCGGGTCGACGCCCGGCAGGTTGCCGGTGGGCGTGCGCTGCGCATTCAGCACCACGGAAACCCGGCCATAAAGACCTGGTCGAAGCTGGAGATTGGCGTCGCCCGGCGCGACATAGACGACGTCCGGGACCAGTATTTCTCCCTGTTCCGCCACCTTGACGCGCAGGAATGTCATGCGTCCCAGTTGCTCGACGAAATAATGGGTGAAGCTGGCGGGAAGATGCTGGGTCAGCAGGATCGGCACACCCAATGGATCAACCAGGCCCGCGAAAAGCCGCCCCAGCGCGTGGATGCCTCCGGTCGATGCACCAATGCCGAGGCAGGCGAGTGGCTGGGTCACCTGCTGCGGGCCGATATGCTGGGGCGGCTGAACCGCGACAGCCATGGGGTTGCCGCTGAACAGGCGCGACAGCCGGTCCATCAGCGCCTGCGGAAACTGCTCGCCAAAACTGCCGCTACCTGGCTTTGCCAGTATGTCGCTGGCACCCAGGGCCAGAGCTTCGACTGCCGCGGCGCTCCCCTCCCCGCAATTACCGGACAGGATCACGACCTTGGCCCGCGGATTGGTCTTCAGGATTGCCGGCAGTGCCATGAGGCCGCTCTGTCCCGGCAGCTCTATGTCGAGCAGGATCAGGTCGACCTCATGGTCCCGCAAATAGCCGAGCGCATGTTCGGCGCTATTGGTCTTGTGCGTGACGGAAAATCTGCGATCGGCATTCAATATCCGCTCTATGACCGTCCTTACCACGACCGAATCGTCGACGATGAGGGTGCGCAGCGGCGCATCCTCACCCCGGCTGAAGGCCATGATCGGCACGTGAACGGTCATCGAAGCAAGTCTTTCTGAACAAAGGCGAACTGAACAAGCAAGGAGTGCCGGCGGGGGCACCGGATCCGGACGCGATGCCTAGATGACGCCGACGATCGTCAGCTTGCTTTCCAGAGTTTCGCGGTCGAATGGCTTCATGACATATTCGTCTGCGCCCGCTTCGACCGCGGCCTTGATATGGCTGATGCCATTTTCGGTGGTGCAGAAGATGATCTTGGGCCGAGAGGAGAGCTTGGCATCCGGCAGCGCCTGGAGGAATTCCATGCCGCTCATCACGGGCATGTTCCAGTCCAGCAGCACCACGTCGGGGACCGATGTCTCGCATTGCGTAAGGGCGTCACGGCCGTCGACCGCCTCGCTCACCGACAGGTCGAGCGATTCCAATATGTGGCGGGCGACTTTGCGGATGACCTTGGAATCATCCACCACCAGGCAGTTTTTCATAATGCGTCCCTTATTTTGCGTCCCATCCGTGCAAGTCCTAATCAGCAAAGGCGAGGATTTGGTAAACGCCGGCACGAGATCGTCATGCCCATCCGAAATCATGCCGCCTGCGTGACCGAGCCGCCCTCAATGAAGCCGCTCAGCGACACGAGCAGATAGGGTTGCCCCTCATGCTCCACCAGGCTGCGAGCATAGGGTATCCAGGCAGGGTCCAACTGGCCCCGCAGCGGCAATTCGCCCACCGGCACCTGGCAGATGTCGTGCACGGCGTCGACCATCAACCCATAGCTATGGCCACTGATGTCGGCGATGATCGCAAAGCCACGCTGCTGTGCGGGTGTCTTGCGCCCCCGTACCAGCGCCGCGACGTCGATGACCGTCAACACGCGGCTCCGCAGCGCGGAAAGGCCGGCGACATGTGCGCCCATGCCAGGCACGGGCGAAATGTCGGTGAGCTTGACCACCGCCTCGACCTCCCGGGTCTCTACCGCGATTCTCGTACCGGCCAACGTGGCGAAGAGGTAAAGCTGGTTCATTGGGCTGTCCTCCCGGCCTGACGCCCCGATCCAGCGAGCGCAGCCATCAGCGCGTCCTGATCGTAGCGATAGATGCTGCTGTCCTGGGGGCCGGTCGGACGAGGCGTCGCGCGCAACTGGACAATTCGGCAGCCCAGAAGTTCGTTGGCCGGCGACGTGTCCGATCCGGTGAACAATACCACATCCTGCGGGTCGACCGCCTCGCCAGCGGGCAGGCCCATCACCACCTCATGCCCGGCCTGGCGAAGCAGCGGCGCCAATATTTCACGGGTCCAGCCATCCTCGCTGTCGGCCAGCAGACAGCGCCCCCCAGTCCGCTCCACCATCGGCTGTTCCGGCAGTCCAGCGAAGAGGGCGAACGGGTTGATCACCTCCAGATGCTCGCCATCGATCACGGCGACGCCGCTCAACAAGCCGTGCATCGCCACCATGTCCGGCACGGCAGGCATTTCCACGATATCCAGAACCGCGGCGACCGGGTAGCAGGCCTCCCGCGTACCATCGCGCAGGCGGAGCGCGGCGACCTTCTCCCCGGCAAAGGCGTGATGGCCATTGGCCACCGGCACCAGCCGTCCGTCCAGCCGCACGAAGCCGCGCCCGCCCGACTGGCCGAACAGCCGGGCATCGATGTCCTCCACCCGCTCGATCAGCGAAAGCTTGAGCAGTCGCCGCTCCCCCGAATATTCCTCGAACCGCAAGGCGGACACCATCTCGACGCCCTGCGCTTCTTCCTTTTGCCCCACCCGGCCCTCCGCCTGGTCGTCGACGATGTTGGGCAAACGCGCCGCATTGGCCAGTCCCGCCGCATCCAGCAACAGCATCGGCTTACCATTGTCGGGCAAGGTCATGCCGGCATAGACACCCGACGCCATCACAAGCGGCGAGGCGGGACGGATCACCAATTCCTCGTGATTTTCGACCGCCGACACGCCCATGGCAAAGGGAACGCCGGTTGCGGAACGCACCACCATCAATACGCGCGGTCCGGGCTGCGCGACCCGTTCCATGCCCAGCACATCTTCCAGGTCGATCATGGAATGGCGGACCGACCGGATCGTCGCGATCTTGGCGCCGCCCACTTCCGCGATGGTCAGCATCTCATTGTTGTCATGCAATATTTCCACGACCGCAGCGCGCGGAATGGCGAAATGCAGGTCGCCTGCTCGCACGATCAGTCCCGGAATGATCGTCAGCGTCAGCGGCACCCGCAAGGTTATGGTCAGCCCGCAGCCCGGACGGTTGTCGAGCGCGATGACCCCGCCGATCCGCTCCACATTCGCGCGGACCACGTCCATGCCGACGCCGCGTCCGGAAATGGCCGTGACCTGGTTCGCGGTCGAAAGGCCGGGGTGGAAGATCAGGTCGAGCCTTTCCGCCTCGCTCATTCGCGCTGCGCCATCCGGCGTCAGGCGACCCGCCGCCACCGCCTTGTCGACCAGGCGGCCGGTATTGATGCCCTGCCCATCGTCGGAAATCTCGATGACGATCTGATTGCCCGACTGACGCGCCTCCAGCCTCAGCCGCCCCGCCTCGGGCTTGCCCAGCGCGCGGCGCTTTTCGGGCGCTTCTATGCCATGGTCGATGCTGTTGCGGACGATATGGGTAAGCGGGTCGACGACCATCTCGACCATTTCGCGATCCATTTCGACATCGCCGCCCTCAAGGCTGAGGTCAATGCGCTTGCCCAATTCCCTGCTGAGGTCGCGAACCATGCGCGGGATGGCAGTGAACAATCGATCGACGCGCTGCATCCGAGTCTTGGAAATGGCGTCACGCATGTCAGCGACGCAGGTCGACAGCCGTTCGAAGGCGCTTTCCAGTTCCGGATCAGTCGACCGTTCTCGGAGCTTGCGCGACAGTTCGTTCCGCGCCAGCACCATGTCCGACACGCCATTCATCAATTGGTCGATCAGCGACAGCGGCAAGCGGATCGTACGCGGCGCCGATTGTCCCGCGGAAGTCCGCATGACAATCGGCGCCGACATCTCCTCGTCCGTTACGGTGGGTTCCGTCTCAGCGAGCCTGCCGGTCAGGGCCGCGATCAGATAATCGTCATTCTCCTGCGGCAACGCGGCGCCAATGGCCACCGCCTCGGCAAGTTCCGCGATGCGATCCATGATGCCCAGCACGGCGCTGACAGTAGCAGGATCGGCAATCCGCTTGCCCGCCCGGATTTCCGAAAGAACATCCTCGGCGGCGTGGCTCAACCGTTCGAAGCGCGGCAGGTTCAGGAAACCACAACTCCCCTTCACCGTATGGAAGAAGCGGAAAATGGCATCCAGGCGATCGCGGTCCGCAGGGTCCGCTTCCCAGGCGACGACCTCCCCCGCCAACGCTTCCAACGTCTCGCGCGTTTCCGATATGAATTCCTGGAGTAACTCGTCCATTCCACCGCCTCATGGATAGGCGGCGGACCATGAAGCAGCCGTGGTTAAATCCCCGTTAAAGAGGACCGATCCCGCAATGCAAAAGAAAGGGGCGCCGCGACAGACCGTCGCGACGCCCCCTGCGGCTCGGGTAGAAAGCCTGGATCAGTGCGTCTGGTTCTTCTCAACCGCGTCGGCCGCCTTCTCGCCGGCTTCGCGGGTGGCATCCGCCTTGTTCTCCAGCGCGTCGGCAGCGTTTTCAGCGGCATTTTCGGCATTGCCGCTCAGATTGTCGGCCATCGCTTCCATATTGTCAGCCTGGTTGTCGATGGCGTCCGCCTGATTCTCATACGCGTTCTCGACCTTGTTCTCCTGCTTGGAATCGCACGCAGCAAGTGCGATCAGGCTGGCAAGGCCAAGGACTGATACGAAGGTTTTCACGGCGTTTTCTCCTGTTGCGCCCCCATGGGCTGACGTCATTCGGCAAGGGGACCGGATGCCCGGAACCCTGACGCCCATCAACTGGTCGCGGGAAATATGGTTCCCGCCGCAGGCTCCTTTCGTCGCAGAAACGACCTATTTTTTAAGGGAATCCCGAATTTCGCGCAGCAGTAGCACGTCCTCCGGCGTGGCCGCCGGCGCCTCATCGGGCTTGGGCATCAGCTTGTTCACTGCCCTGACCAGCAGGAAAATGATGAAGGCCAGGATCAGGAAATTGACGAAGACCGTCAGGAATTCACCCCAGCCGAACATGGCGACATTGGCGGCCTTCAGATCGGCATAGCTGTTCGGATTGCCCTTGAACCCGGCGGGAATCTCTCCCAGCCGGATGAAATAGCCGGAAAAGTCGGCGCCCCCGAAGATATAGCCGACGACCGGCATGATCAGATCGTCCGTCAGCGACTTGGTGATGGTTGCGAATGCGCCGCCGATGATCACGCCGACGGCCAGGTCCATGACATTGCCGCGATTGATGAACGTCTTGAATTCGGAAATCAGCCCCATGGCGAACCCCTTGTCCTGATTGCGATATTGACAGCATGGACCGTTGCGCAGGCTTCAACAACCGCCTATTTCGTCACACGAAACAAGCCTGAGGATGTTCCATGACGATCCTGCGCCAGTTCCGACTTTTCCTCCTGCCTCTGTTGGGCGCCTTTGCGCTCAGCGCCTGCGGCATCAACAGCGTCCCTGCCGCAGAAGAGGTCGCCAAGGCCAAATGGGCCGACGTGCAGGCCCAATATCAGCGCCGGGCCAATCTGGTCGGCAACCTCGTGGCCACGGTGAAGGCCGCGGGCAAGCAGGAACAGGACACGCTGGTAAAGGTGACGGAAGCCCGCGCCAAGGCGACTTCGGTCCAGGTCACTGCGGCCGATCTGTCCGACCCAGCCAAGGTGCAGCAGTTCCAGCAGGCGCAGGCGCAGTTGAGCCAAGGGCTGGGCCGTCTGCTCGCTTCGGTCGAAGCCTATCCCGAGCTCAAGACCAACCAGAATTTCCTTGATCTGCAGTCGCAGCTTGAAGGAACGGAGAACCGCATCGCTGTCGCCATCCGCGACTATAATGAAGCGGTGCGCGCCTATAATACCCGCATCCGCACCTTCCCCGATGCGATCGGCGCCAAGATCATCCATGGCGCCAAACCCATGACCCCGTTCCAGGCCACGACGCCAGGCGCGGAAGAGGCGCCGAAGGTCGATTTCGGCAACTGAGCCGGTGATGCTCCGCCGCCTGCTCCTGATCCTCGCGCTGCTGGCTTTCCTGCCTGCCGCGGGGATGGCGGGAATTGCGCCTGCCGCGCAGGCCCAGACCTTTCCCAAGCTGACAGGGCGGGTGGTGGACGACGCCTCCCTGCTGTCCGCGCAGCAGAAACAGGCCCTGACCGACAAGCTTGCTGCGCTGGAAAAGCAGAGCGGGCGTCAGTTGGTGGTTGCGACCCTGCCGGACCTTCAGGGTTATGACATATCCGATTATGGCTATCAGCTCGGCCGCGCCTGGGGCATCGGCTCCAAGGACAGGAATGACGGCGCACTGCTGATCATTGCCCCCAAGGAGCGCAAGGTCCGGATCGAGGTCGGCTACGGTCTGGAGGGCATCATGACCGATGCGCTCTCTTCCCAGATCATCCGGAACGACATCACGCCCCGATTCAAGGCAGGCGACTTGCCGGGCGGCATCGATGCAGGGGTGGATGCGATTGGCAAGCTGCTGAGCCTGCCGCCTGAAGAAGCCAGGGCACTTGCGGCGCAGGCCGAGGCCAAAGCACGCGACGCGTCGGACGATGGCGGGACATTCATGCTGATATTCTGGCTCATCGTCGTCGCGATCATCATCGTCGCCATGCTTGCCGGACGAGGCAAAGGACGCCGCTATCGGGGCGGGTCAGGACCGATCATCCTCTGGGGGCCCGGCGATTCCGGCTGGGGCGGCGGGGGCGGATCGGGCTGGGGCGGGGGCGGCTGGGGCGGCGGAAGCGACGGCTTCTCCGGCGGCGGCGGCAGCTTCGGCGGCGGCGGCGCCTCGGGAGACTGGTGATGCGCCTGATCATGAACGAAGCCGATCGCGACCACGTAACGGCCGCCGTCGTCGAAGCGGAGAAGGCTACCGATGGTGAGATCGTCACCATCGTGGCACGCCGGTCCGACGCCTATCATGACGCCGGACTGCACTGGGCGATAGGCGTGGTGTTCCTGGCCCTTTCGGTGGCGGCAGCCTTCCCGCAGCAGTTTCGCCGCCTCTGTTCCTGGCTGCTGCAAAGCTGGGAACATGAGATCGAGGATTGGAAGCTGCTGACGGTCCTGCTGGGCCTGCTGATCCTCAAATTCCTGATCGTCCGCTATGCGCTCGCCTGGATGCCGCTGCGCATGGCGCTGACGCCAAAGGCCACCAAGGCCCGCCGTGTGCGCCGCCGCGCCATCACGCTGTTCCGCGCTGTTGCGCAGGGACGAACGCGCGGGCGGACCGGCGTGCTCATCTATCTCTCGCTGGATGAACATCGGGCGGAACTCGTCGCGGATGCAGCGATCAATGAAAAGGTCGCGCCCGAGGTCTGGGGCAAGGCGATGGCCGCGCTGGTGGATGGTGCACAGGCAGGTCGCGCCGCTGAAGGCATGGCGGAAGCTGTACGGCAGGTCGGCCGGGTGCTGGCCGAACATTTTCCCGCGACCGGCGACAATCCCAACGAATTGCCCGACAGGCTGATCGAACTATGAGCGAACATGACGGAACCTCCCCCGAAGAGATCATGTGGGAGGGGAGATTCATCACGGCCAAGCGGCGGGGGCGCTGGGAATATGTGGGCAGGGCACGGGGCATCCATGCCGCCGTCATCCTGGCCGTGGATGAGGCGGCAGATGGACGGCACGTGCTGCTGGTCGACCAATTCCGCGTACCGCTGGGCCGCCGCTGCATCGAACTTCCCGCCGGGCTGGTGGGCGACCAGGAAGAAGGCGAGGAAGCCATGCTGGCCGCTACCCGGGAACTGGAGGAGGAGACCGGCTACCGTCCGGGCCGTCTGGAAAATCTGGGTGAATATTATAGCTCACCCGGCATGGTGTCGGAAAGCTTCAGCCTGTTCCGGGCGCATGACCTGGTGAAAACCGGGGAAGGCGGCGGTGTGGAGGGCGAGGACATCCGGGTTCATCGCGTTCCGCTGAACGCCATCCATGAAAGGATCGCGGCATGGCGGAAGGACGGTTTCGCCATCGACGTGAAATTGCTTCTGCTGCTTGGCGCAGGATTTGTGGATTAGGACATTGTCACAAGTGGAAATCGATCATCCACTTATGACGATGCGACAATATGAATCCGGAGCGCGCCACCTGCATCTGATGCAACGGCGCTCCAAATGCCTCCCGCCGTCGGATCAGAGACTGCCAAAGCCGGGGGCTTCTCCGCGAGCATTGCCGTCTATGCGCGTCGGTCGTTTCCACCCGATCCGGGGCCGCTTGCGCAGGCGGAGCGTGGGCCAATCGCCCCGGTCGGTACGCTCGGCCAGACGCATCCCCTGGGCACGATAGGCGGCGAGCACCGCGTCGGCCTGTTCCTGCAGCAAGCCTGCAAGCAGGATGGTGCCGCCTTCCTCCACCATCGCGCAGAGCGACGGGGCAAGTTCGATCAGCGGACCGGCCAGGATATTCGCGATCAGCAGGTCATAAGGCGCGCGCGTAGCGATCGCCGGGTGATCCACCCCCGCCGCCGCGTAGAGCGCCAGTTGCCCCTGGCCTTTGCCAAGGGTAACGCCATTCACTGCCGCATTGGCTGCGCTGATCTCGACCGCGACCGGGTCGATGTCAGACGCGGTTGCATAGGCGTGCGACCAAAGATGCAGCGCGGCAAAGGCGAGCAGGCCTGTTCCCGTGCCGATGTCCGCGACATTGCCGAAGCGCATGCCGATCCGGCGCATGCGGTCGAGCATGATCAGACAACCCGCCGTCGTTTCATGCTGGCCGGTTCCGAACGCGCGGCTCGCCTCGATCAGGAAATTGACATGGCCGGGCGCCGCAGGATCACTGGGCAGGTTGCGGACGTGGAAGCGCCCGGCAGTGACGGGTTCCAGCCCCTGCTGGCTGAGCGTTACCCAGTCTTCGTCCGGCAATTGCTCGACCAGCGGCTTGACGCCGGCGGCGCTGGGCACAAGCGAACGGAGCAGCCGGATCGCGGCCTGGCTGGGCCGACCTTCGAAATAGGCGTCCAGCCGCCAGCTATGTTCATTGTCGGGTTCCGCCTCGCTGGTCATCAGCACGGGGGGCCGATCCATCAGGGCAAAGGCGGCGATGTCGCCATCCAGCGCCTCGGCCTCGGCGCGCGTGCAAGGGAAGGTGACTTTCCAGCTTTGCCCCCTGACGGCTGGCGGCGATGATATGGCAAGGTCGTTCATGCCGCCGCCTTTAGACCTTTGGCGGATGAAGGGGAAGCAGGACAGGCTTGATGGCGGAAAATGATCGCCATCGACTCGTCCGGCCTGCCGCCTACCCCGCGTACAGGTTGGTCGGCAGCCCATGCGTGCCGGGGAAGACTTCAAAAAGCGCACCATCATACTCGCTTTCCGGCAGGCCGATTGCCGCCGAACTGACGAACATGCGATCCAGTCTCTCTCCGGCGAAACAGATGTTCGTCACCTGTCCGGCAGGCAGCGCTATCGATCGATCGAGCCTGCCCTCCGGCGTGAATCGGCTGATCCGTCCGCCGCCCCAATGGGCGACCCAAAGATGCCCGTCGGCATCGACGGTCATGCCATCGGGATAGCCATCCTCCTCGGCAAAACGGATGAAAGGCTGGCGGTCTGCCAGGCCGCCGCCGGCCGTCCGGGAGAAACGGTATATCTGCCGCCGCGCCGTGTCGCTGTGATAGAGCCAGTCACCGCCGGGCGAGAAGGCGGGACCATTGGGCACGCGATAGCCGCTGTCCGCGATCGCCCAGCCGCCATCAGGATCGAGCCGGTAGAGCAAGCCAACGTCCTGCCCTCCCGTCATGTCCATGGTGCCGCACCAGATGGCGCCGCTCTCATCCGCCTTGCCGTCGTTCATGCGGCTGCCGGGCAGATGCGGTTCGGGATCGCCCAGCGGCGTGATCGTCAGAGGATCGAGCGTCAACCATTTGAACCCGCTCTGGAAGCCGCCAACGAAGCCCCCGCCCGCCCGTTGAACCACCCAGCCGAGCGGTTCGGGCATGGCCCAGCGCTGGATGACGCCGTCGGCGAGCGACAGACGATTGAGCGCCGGCGCGACTATGTCGGTCCAATAGACCGCATTCTCCCGAGCCGACCATAAAGTCCCCTCGCCCAGCGTATCACGCACGCCGCGGTCGATCTTGCGCCATTCAGCCATGCCGGACATCCCTTCAGCGCTTGACCGACAGGCGGTAGACCATCTGATGGTGATAGGGCTTGCCCGGATCCACCCGCGCCGACAGGAATTTGGGCTGGTTGGGCGAATTGGGGAATTTCTGCGGCTCCAGCGCAATGCCGTCGCCCATGCGGTAGAGATGCCCCTGCTTGCCGATCAGCGTGCCATCGAGGAAATTGCCCGTGTAGAATTGCACGCCCGGTTCTGTGGTCAGCACGTCGAGCACGCGGCCCGAAGCCGGATCTTCCAGACGCGCGGCAAGTTCGGGCGCCTTGGTCGCACCCTTGTCCAATGCAAAATTATGGTCATAGCCGCGTCCAGCGACGATCTGCGCATCGCGCCCGTCGCGGATCCCGTCCGCGACGCGGCGCGGCGCACGAAAATCGAAAACCGTACCCTCCACCGGCTTCAGTTCGCCGGTCGGGATCAGATTGGCGTCCACGGGCGTGAACGCCTTGGCCGGGATGGTCAGCAGATGGCCCAGCGCGCCGTCCCTCGACCCTTCACCTGCCAGATCGAAGATCGCATGGTTGGTCATGTTGACGATGGTCGGCTTGCTGGTCCTCGCGTCGAAGGCGATGCCCAGATTACCTGCTTCGTCCAGCGTATAGGTGACGGTGGCGTCGAGCTGCCCCGGATAGCCGGCGTCGCCGTCCGGGCTGGTGAGGGCCAGGACCAGCGTGGCGGTCGGCCCATCCTTCAGCGACACGACTCTCCATGGCTGCTTGTCGAAGCCCTTGCCGCCGCCATGCAGCGAATTGACCTTGTCGTTGAGCGGCAATTGATAGCTTTTGCCGTCCAGCGTGAACCTGCCGCCGGCGATGCGATTGGCATAACGGCCGACGGTCACGCCGAAATAATTGGGATGGTCGACATAGCCGGCAAGATCATCATAGCCCAGCAGGACGTCCGCGATCCGGCCATTGCGATCCGGCCCGGTCAGCTTCTGCAGCGTCGCGCCATAGGTAAGGATGGTGGCCGACACGCCCTGCCCGTTCTTCAGCGTGATTGACTCGATCGCGGTTCCATCGGCCAGCGTGCCGGCCGGCGCGCGGCTCGCCTCCGCCGCCAGCACTGTCGAGCTTGTCATCATGAGGGCAGCACCGTATGACAACGTTGACAACACCGATCTGTTCATAAAGGCCTTTCGCATGCGGTTCCTCCCTTGACGCGATTGACGCGCCGTTGGAGGAGATATACTCATACAAAATAATCAGGCGCAACCCCGTTCAGGTGCGCCCCGTTTCGACTCTTCCGGAGAAGGATGAATGGCAGGACCCATTTCCCCCACTGCGGCGCCCGCCGCGGCCCATAATCCCGGCACGCGCTACGGCCCTGCCCTGACGTTGCTGGCCAGCCTCTTTTTCATGTGGGGCTTCATCACGGTCATCAACAACACGCTGCTGCCGCACCTGCGCAGCGTGTTCGAGCTCAGCTATACGCAGACGACATTGATCGAGTCGGTATGGTTCATCGCCTATTTCGTCGCGTCCATTCCCTCGGCCAAGCTGATCGAACGCGTCGGTTACCAGAAGTCGCTGGTCACCGGCCTGCTGATCATGGCGGCAGGCGCGTTGGGCATGATGCTGGCGGCGTCCATCCCCTCTTATGGCGTGACGCTGATCATGCTGTTCGTGATCGCCAGCGGCATCACCCTGCTTCAGGTGGCTGCCAACCCCTATGTAGCGGTGGTCGGCAAACCGGAAACCGCGTCCTCGCGCCTGAACCTGGTCCAGGCGATGAACTCGGCCGGCACCATGCTCGCTCCGATGTTCGGCGCTTACCTGATCCTTGGCCGATCGAAGGGCGGCACCGCGCAGGGCGACATCGTGCTGACGCAGGCTGAGCGGCTGGCCGATGCCCAGTCGGTGATCCTGCCCTATGGCCTGGTTGCCGTCGTGCTGGTCGTGCTGGCGGTGGTGATCGCGCGTTTCCCGCTGCCCGCCATGGGCGCGGCCGCGACGCGCCTCGCCAAGGAGGAGCGGAAGAAACATTCGCTCTGGGCGCACCGCAACCTGGTGTTCGGCATTCCGGCGATCTTCATCTACCTGATCGCGGAAATCGGCGTCGCCAACCTGTTCGTGAACTTCGTCAGCCAACCCGACATCGCCAATCTTACCCATGAACAGGCGGGCCGTTACCTGACCTTCCTCTGGGGCGGCATGATGGTCGGCCGGTTCGCGGGATCGGCGATCATGCAGCGGATCGATGCGGGCAAGGTGCTGGCTGCCTTTTCCGTCGGCGCCTTCATCGTGATGATGATCACCGTCTTCGCTCAAGGGCCTGTCGCCATGTGGTCGCTGATCCTGGTCGGCCTGTTCCACTCGATCATGTTCCCGACGATCTTCACCCTCGGCATCAAGGGGCTTGGACCGTTGACCGAGGAAGGATCGGGTCTTTTGATCATGGCCATCGCCGGTGGCGCGCTGGTGGTGGTGCAGGGCTGGCTGGCGGACCATTTCGGGTTGCAGACCAGCTTCCTGCTGACGGCGCTGTGCGAACTCTATATCCTCTTCTACGCACTTTGGGGGTCCAGGCCGACCCACGCGCTGCCTGATCAGCAGATCGGGTGACGGAAAGCTCGAAGTCGGAAAAGGCCGAAGCGGGATGTCCGCTTCGGCCTTTTCCTTATCCCGTCACCGTGCCATGGCACTCGCCGTATCCTCCAGCGCCAGGTCGACGAGCACGCCCATAGCCTCCGCCGCTGCGGCTGCGTCTCCGGCCGCAATAGCGTCAAACACGCGCGCATGGTCCGGAATGGGATTGCGCGGCAAGGCGCGTGCCCTTTGCTTGTATTGGGTGGTCCAGTTCACCGCCGCGCCGATGCTGGCCGATAGCGTCCGCAATGCGTCGTTGCGCGTCGCATTCAGGATCGCATTGTGAAAGTCGCGGTCCGCCCCGCGCCCGGCATCGGTCGCCAGCGTATGGCGGCGCATGGCAGCCAGGGCGTCCTTCATCAGCCTGATGTCTTCCTTGGTCCGTCGCTGCGCCGCGAGTCGAGCCGCCGCGGGTTCGACTATGGCCCGCAGTTCGAACAGATCGCGCACGAACTGCACGTCCGGTTCCCCGGCAAAGGCCCAGGCCAGCACCTCGGGATCCAGCAGGTTCCAGCGATTGCGCGGCAATACCCGGGTCCCCGCCTTGGGCCTGCTTTCGACCAGCCCCTTTGCGGTCAGCACCTGTATCGCCTCGCGATAGGCGCTGCGCGACACTTCCAGTTCCTCGGAAAAGGCGACTTCACCCGACAAGACATCGCCCGGAGCATATTGGCCGGACAATATCGCCGTTCCCAGCTTGTGCGCAATCGCGCCATGCAAGCGCCTGCCAGGACCACGCACCTCCTTCGATGCACCTCCAGCACCCTCTGCCGTCCCCTTGGAAAGCTGTTTTTCTTTAGCCATTGATGCGCCTCCGCCCCGCTTTCCTAGCAGTCCATCGGATAAGGCGAAACATGTCATAGTCTTTTCGATCATACCGATATCACAAGGCGGCCAGGATCATGCAGGGCCAGAGGCGGTTTGCCATGCTGGACGTGCATAACCCAATCCGGAACGGCGATCCGATTCAACTCGACCGAAGCTGCTCGAAAAGGCATTGCCACGCTGGCGGGCGGCGCATATTGACCGCCACCATTTGAAAAATGGGAGCGCTTGTGAAGAAGATCGGATTCCTTTCCTTCGGTCACTGGTCCGACGCAGCCTTCTCGGAGACCCGCACAGCATCGGATGTCCTGCATCAATCGATCGACCTCGCGGTCGCGGCTGAGGAACTGGGACTCGATGGAGCCTATTTTCGCGTGCATCACTTCGCGCGCCAGCTCGCTTCGCCCTTTCCATTGCTGGCGGCCGTCGGCGCTCGCACGAAGCGGATCGAAATCGGCACCGGCGTCATAGACATGCGGTATGAAAACCCGCTCTACATGGTCGAAGATGCCGGGGCGGCGGACCTCATCGCCGGCGGGCGGCTACAGCTTGGCATCAGCCGGGGATCGCCGGAACAGGTGATCGATGGATGGCGCCATTTCGGCTATGCGCCGGCTCAAGGCGAAAGCGGCTCCGACATGGGGCGCCGGCATGGCGAGGTATTCCTCAGATTGCTCAAGGGCGAGGGTTTTGCCGAGCCCAACCCACGCCCGATGTTTCCCAATCCGCCCGGCAAGCTACGACTCGAGCCACATTCGGCTGGGCTGCGCGACCGGATCTGGTGGGGTTCGGCATCGAACGCAACCGCGGAATGGGCAGCGCGCATGGGCATGAACCTGCAAAGCTCGACACTCAAGGCCGACGAGACCGGCGAACCCTTTCACATTCAGCAGGCCAGGCAAATACGGGCCTACCGCGAAGCCTGGGCCGCTGCCGGTCATGATCGCCAGCCAAGGGTGTCCGTGTCGCGCTCGATCTTCGCGCTCGTTGACGAACGCGACAGGCGTTATTTCGGACGGGATGACAGCGCGGACCAGATCGGCGTGATCGACAATATGCGCGCGGTTTTCGGTCGATCCTATGCCGCCGAACCCGACAGGCTGATCGAACAGTTGCGGGAGGACGAAGCCATTGCCGAGGCCGACACCCTGTTGCTGACCGTGCCTAACCAGCTTGGCGTCGACTATAACGCCCATGTGCTGGAGGCTATCCTGACCCATGTCGCGCCCGCGCTGGGCTGGCGCTGACCGGGCAGGCGCCGATGCGGCTGGAGCGCGCGCACTGCGTCAATTCCGACGCAGTGCGCAGCGTGTATCAACTCAACGTTCGACGACTGTTGATGGCCGGCCCAAGCTCGTGCACCAGGCAATTCACGACTTGCTGGACCTTCTGCGACAGATGACGACGCTGCGGATAGACCGCCCAGATCGGCTCGTCATTGGGTTGCAGATCATCGAAAAGCAGTTCCACCATGCCATGCTTGAGATAGGGCAGGACGTAGAAATCAGGTAACTGGCAAATGCCCAGACCCGAAACGCAGGCTTCCATCACGGCATGGCCGCTATTGCACCTGAAGCGCCCCCTGGGTCGATGGATGATTTCGCGTTCGCTGACCTTGAAATGCCATGTCGCCGCCGTACCGGCGATGCATTCATGGGACGCCAGGTCCTCAATACGCTTCGGGCGCCCCGCAGATGCAAGATAGCTTGGCGCGGCGCAGGTGTAGAGGCTTCGAGACGCCACCTGTGTCGCTATCAGCCGGGTATCACTTACCGAACCTGTTCTTATCGCGAGATCAAACCCTTCGCCAACCAGGTCGATGACACGATTGGACAGTTCGATGATCACGTTCAGCTTGGGATGCTGCATGGCAAAGCGTCGGATGATCGGCGCCACGAACCGCTCGCCCAGCGCTGTCGAACACGTAACGCGCAGTTCGCCCAACAGGTCTCCACTGTCCCCGACAAGCGCAATTGCCTCATCCCTGTCCTGAGCAATGCGCTCGCATCGCTCCAGGAAAATGCGACCTGTGTCCGTCAGTTTGACGGTGCGGGTGGTGCGGTGAAAAAGTTGCGCCTGGAGCCGTTGCTCCAGGGCCATGATCGACCGGCTGACATGGGTTGTCGACATTCCCAGGCTCTTTGCACCGTGTGTGAAGGACCCCGTCGTAGCGACGCTGATGAACTCGTCGATACCGTCCCAGGCGGACATCTCATTATCCCTTCAGAGAAATAAACTTTTGCGAAAAGATCATATTATCACTTCGCTGAAAAAGCGCTAGTGTCCGGCATCAAGAGGGCCTTCCGTGGTTTGCTGCCATCATTCGCATGGGCGCGAAGCTTACCAGCCATGCCACGGCATGCTCGCTTCTAAAAAAATCAGAACGGAATGAGGACTGAGACATGAAAACCCGCGCCGCAGTCGCCTTTGAAGCAAAAAAGCCGCTAGAGATCGTGGAAGTAGACCTGGAAGGCCCCAAGGCCGGTGAAGTTCTTGTCGAGATCATGGCGACCGGCATCTGCCATACCGACGCCTATACGCTGGACGGTTTCGACAGCGAGGGCATCTTCCCCTCGATCCTGGGCCATGAGGGCGCGGGCATCGTGCGTGAGGTTGGCCCCGGCGTAACCAGCGTGAAGCCGGGGGACCATGTGATCCCGCTCTACACGCCCGAATGCCGCCAGTGCAAAAGCTGCCTGTCCGGCAAGACGAACCTGTGCACCGCGATCCGCGCCACGCAGGGCAAGGGGCTGATGCCTGACGGCACGACGCGCTTTTCCTACAAGGGCCAGCCGATCTTCCACTATATGGGCTGCTCGACCTTCTCGAACTTCACCGTCCTGCCCGAGATTGCAGTGGCGAAGATCCGTGAGGACGCCCCCTTCCAGTCCAGCTGCTACATCGGCTGCGGCGTGACGACGGGCGTCGGCGCGGTCATCAATACGGCCAAGGTTCAGGTCGGCGACAATGTCGTCGTCTTCGGCCTCGGCGGCATCGGCCTCAACGTGATCCAGGGCGCGCGCCTTGCCGGCGCCAAAAAGATCATCGGCGTCGACCTCAACCCCGATCGCGAGGAATGGGGCCGCAAGTTCGGCATGACCGACTTCCTCAATTCAAAGGGCCTGTCGCGCGAGGAAACGGTGGCGAAGGTGGTCGAGCTGACTGATGGCGGCGCCGACTATACGTTCGACGCGACCGGCAATACCGAGGTGATGCGCACCGCGCTGGAGGCATGCCATCGCGGTTGGGGCACCTCGATCATCATCGGCGTGGCCGAGGCGGGCAAGGAAATCTCGACCCGTCCCTTCCAGCTTGTGACGGGCCGCAACTGGCGCGGCACCGCCTTCGGCGGCGCCAAGGGCCGCACCGACGTTCCCAAGATCGTCGACATGTACATGACCGGCAAGATCGAGATCGACCCGATGATCACCCATGTCATGGGCCTGGAAGAGATCAATACCGCTTTCGACCTGATGCACGCCGGCAAGAGCATCCGCTCGGTCGTCGTCTTCTGACCCTAGTTACTTCCACCTGCAAGGAGAGAAAAAATGGCCGATCCAGTGATTTCCGGAAACGAGGTCTTTTCGCATACATGCATCGGCGCGAGCGATCTTGCCGCATCGACGAAGTTCTATGACGCGGCGCTGGGTGCGCTCGGCATCAAGAACATGGGTCCCTTTGGCGACAGCTGCTTCCTCTACGGCAAGGACAAGCCCGCATTCCTGGTGCTGAAGCCCGGCAATGGCGGCGAGCCCAGCAGCAACGGCGTGACGATCGGTTTCTCCGCTGCCAGCCCGGCAGAGGTCGATGCCTTCCATGCGGCGGGAGTGGCCGCCGGCGGTACGGATGAGGGTGCGGCCGGTCCGCGCGGCCACCTGCCCGGCGCCTATGCCGGTTACCTGCGCGATCCGGCAGGCAACAAGGTCTGCGCCTACACCTTCACGGACGGCAACTGACCCATGGCGATGGAGCAGGTCAGCACGAACCGGTCCTTCGGCGGTGAGCAGGGCGTGTATAAACATGCCTCTGCCGCCACCGGGACAGAGATGACCTTTTCGGTCTTCGTTCCCCCGCATCAGCCCGGGACGAAGCTGCCGGTCGTCTGGTATCTGTCCGGGCTGACCTGCACCCACGCCAATGTTACGGAAAAAGGCGAGTTTCGTGCGGCTTGCGCGGAACTCGGCCTGATCTTCGTCGCGCCCGACACCTCGCCGCGCGGAGAAGGCGTGCCGGATGATCCGGCTGGAGCCTATGATTTCGGTCTGGGTGCCGGCTTCTATGTCGACGCGACGCAGCCGCCCTTCGACCGCCATTATCGGATGTGGTCCTATGTGACCGAAGAACTGCCTGCCCTGATCGCGGAAAATTTCCCCGTGGACATGGATCGCCAGTCGATCATGGGCCATAGCATGGGTGGTCACGGTGCCCTCACCGTCGCGCTCCGCAATCCGGGCAAATATGCATCGGTGTCGGCCTTTGCGCCCATCGTCGCGCCCGGCCAGGTGCCCTGGGGGGAAAAGGCGCTGACCGGCTATCTGGGCGAAGATCGCGCGACATGGCGCCTGCATGATGCGGTGGCGCTGATCGAGGACGGCGCCCGCGTGCCGGACCTGCTGGTCGACCAGGGCGGCGCGGATCCTTTCCTGGAAAAGGAATTGCGGCCGGAACTTCTCAAAAGCGCTTGCGAGGCGGCAGGCATCGACCTGACGCTCAACCTGCGCGAAGGCTATGACCATAGCTATTATTTCATTTCAACTTTCATGGCCGACCATTTGCGCTGGCATGCGGCCCGCCTCAGCAAGGATTGATTGATGGTTCAGATTTTCGTGACTGGTCGCGATGGCACCGAACATGCAGTGCAGGCCGAGGCTGGTCTGTCGCTGATGGAAGCGATCCGGGACAATGGCCTTGACGAGCTGCTCGCGCTTTGCGGCGGATGCTGTTCCTGTGCGACCTGCCATGTCTATGTGGAGGAAGGCCCCGAAACCTCGTCGGTCAGCGAAGACGAGAATGACCTGCTCGACAGCAGCGACCATCGCAATGGCCTGTCGCGCCTATCCTGCCAGATTGCGCTGACGGCGGAACTGGATGGATTGCGCGTCACCATCGCGCCGGAGGACTGATGAACGAAACCCTTCTGTCCCGCTATTATGCCGCCTTCAACCGTGGCGATGCCGGGGCCATGCTCGACCTGCTGACGGAGGATGTCGTGCATGAGCCCTCGCAGGGCGAACCGCGCCATGGCAAGGCCGCCTTCGCTGCGTTTCTCGATCACATGAACCGCTGCTACCGCGAGCAGGTGATCGATCCGGTCTTCCTGAGCTCGTCGGACGGTACCCGCGCGGCGGCCGAATTCCAGCTGGAGGGCGAATATCTCCTG
This sequence comes from Sphingobium sp. LMA1-1-1.1, assembly GCF_040676365.1. Lineage (NCBI taxonomy): Bacteria > Pseudomonadati > Pseudomonadota > Alphaproteobacteria > Sphingomonadales > Sphingobiaceae > Sphingobium > Sphingobium sp. LMA1-1-1.1. Next base: position 1,957 of record NZ_JBEGHS010000001.1, on the reverse strand, counting down.
ACCGACAGCGATCTGCCGCCCGCGCACGGTCAACGCTATCGGCTTCGGGTCGGCACCTTTTTCGACATTGTCGACGGCCGGATCGCGCGGGTCAGCAACCATTACAACCTCGCCGACTGGCTGCGGCAGGTCAGCGAAGCGGCATGATGGCCGATCAGGCCGCGCCGCTGGTGGTAGAGCGGATCGGCCGCGACGACCTGTCGCTGCGCGCGCTCGCGACGCTGCGCATGACTGTGTTCAGGACGTGGCCCTATCTCTATGATGGCAGCCTGGATTATGAGGCGGCCTATCTGGACGAATTTCTGAGCGCTGACGACGCGATCGTCATCGTCGCGCGGGTCGGCGACATTCCCGTCGGCATGGCGACCGCTTCACCCATGGCGACGCAATCGGACGTGATCAAGCGACCCTTTCTGGCTGCCGGGGTCGATATCGGAACGACTCACTATTTCGGGGAATCGGTTCTGCTTCCGCAATTTCGCGGACAGGGCATCGGCCATCGCTTTTTCGACGAACGGGAAGCCGCAGCTAAAGCAGCCGGTGCGGATTGCACCGCCTTTTGCGCTGTGGTGCGGGAGGAAAACGATCCGCGCCGTCCCGATGACACGCGGGATTTGCATGATTTCTGGCAAAAGCGCGGCTATCGCCTTGCCCCTCACTACGACACGCATCTGTGGTGGAAGGAGGTCGGGGATGTGCAGGATAGCGAACATCTCATGCGCTTCTGGATCAAGAAATTCTAGAATGATTTCCAGGCGATCCGAACCGATCGCCGGTCAGGAAATACGAGGAATGTAGCATTCGGGCGGTGATCTGATCCCATCAGATCAAAATCCGCCGTCGGAAAGGCATTAACCGGGGGAACGGGACGAAGGTGGAAGAAGTTCGGATCGCGGCGGCACAATATCCGATCGAGCTGCTGCCAAGCTATGAAGCGTGGGAAGCCAAGATCAGCCTATGGGTGGCAGAGGCGGCTGGCCAGGGTGCTCAACTGCTGCTTTTCCCAGAATATGCAGCGATGGAACTGGCTGGCTGCGATCCGGCGGCTGCATCCGACCTTCAGCGCTCATTGGAACTGGTGATGGCACTCAGCGACCGGGCGGACGAACTGCACCGGCGTCTCGCCAGACGCCATGGGCTGGTGATCGTGGCGGGCAGCGGCCCGGTGCGCGACGACCGCGGGTTGATCGTCAACCGCGCGCGGCTTTTCTGTCCTGACGGCAGCATGGGCTGGCAGGACAAGATCGTGATGACCCGCTTCGAACGCGAAATCTGGGGTATTTCGGGCGGCACGCGGATCAACACTCTGGACACGCCCTTCGGCCCGGTCGGCATCTCCATCTGCTACGACTCGGAATTCCCATTGATCGCGCGCGCGCAGGCTGAGGCCGGAGCGCGGATCATCCTCGTACCTTCGGCGACCGACAGCATGCAGGGCTATTGGCGGGTGCGGATCGGCGGACAGGCGCGCGCGCTCGAAAATCAATGCTATGTGGTACAGGCGCCAACGGTGGGACTTGCCCCCTGGTTACCCTCGCTCGATGAAAATTACGGCGCGGCGGGCGTCTATGGCCCGCCGGATGGCATCACCCCGGATGACGGCATCTTTGCCATCGGCCATGCCAATGACGGTCAATGGTTGTTCGCGGATGTCGATCTGACTCAAGTCGATGAGTGGCGGCGGAACGGCAGCGTCCTGCCTTTCCGGCACTGGTCCGAACAAATGGTCGGCCAGGCATCGATGCCCGCCGGCATCGCCAATGACAATGCGGTGGAACCTGTAGAGAGGCAGAATGGCAGCACCCTGCCGTTGGTTGAAGGGCTGAACGAATGAGTTATTATGACGTTCTGATCGTGGGCGCGGGTCATGCTGGTGCCCAGGCGGGGATATCGCTGCGGCAGCTTGGCTTTGAAGGGTCGATCGGGATGATCGGCGATGAGAAGGATCCGCCCTATG